>NZ_JAFBED010000003.1 GCF_016908565.1 Sutcliffiella tianshenii | reverse complement strand
ATGGTTGTCATGAAGGCAGACATGACTGAGATGAAGTCAGATATGGTTGTCATGAAGGCAGACATGACTGAGATGAAGTCAGATATGGTTGTCATGAGGGCAGACATGACTGAGATGAAGTCAGATATGGTTGTCATAAAAACAGACATGGCTAACATGAAATCTGAAATGAATGAACGTTTTAATGCTGTGGAAGCAGTGCTTGATGGTATTGGAGGTCAGTGTGAATTGACAAACGAATCAAGGATCAACAATGATAACTTCATCGTTAATAAGTTAAACAAACTTGAAAAAGAAGTTTTTATGCTAAAAAGTAAAAGTAATAACTAGAGGTGCATCTTCAAGCCGTACTAATAAATGATTAGAATGATGCACCCAAAACCCTCAAAACCTACATTACTCCTCTTTGATTGCTACAGAAATTGCATCTATAACCCTACATGATTTAATTTTTTTCATTTGTAACCAGATAAAGAAGACAGGACCTTTCTGAACCAGTTGGAAAGGTCCTCTTCGTTTTTTGATATACCTTAAAAGGAATTATTGTACTTTTGTCGAATGCCAATAACTAGTTAGAAAGTGTCAGCATCGAAAATCGTCCCGAAACTGAAAGTCAGGAGTGAAATCAATGAACCTGAAACTGATGGATTTAATTCGCATGGAATATGACTTTTGTTGGGATACAGAGACCTGGTTTGCACCTTTGGAATCGGCGCTTGATGGGTTGAATTCCACAGATGCAAGCTGGCAACCCCCTGGTGGCGGGAATACAATCTGGCAAACTGTGAAGCATCTGAACTATTACAACGCCCTGCTTGTCAGACAAATCTATGACACTACCACTGGAAAAGAGGCGTCCAACGATAAGCCTACTTTTGGAGATATCGGGGAACCGGTAGATTCTAAATGGGATAAAATCTTGGCAGAGGATACATTTGGAGAATCAGGTGACCCGGCAGATTCTGAAAAGTGGGAAGCGTTTATGTTGGATACTCGACGGATTTGCGAAGATCTGCGTAAATCACTCGCTCAAGTCAAAGACAGCCAGTTGGATGAGGAACTTGCCGGGCGTCTGGCTCGTCAAATATTGCACAATGCATATCATATAGGACAAATTGTATTGATTCGTAAGCAGCAAGGCTCTTGGCCAGAGGTGAGAGAATAATTGTCTCTTTCGCTCAATGTGAAAGAGTTATTTTAAAAAAAGAAGGAGGAACCTATCATGCTATTTATGTTAATCGTCAAAGCCTCAAAGAATTCGGAAGGCAACAACCTCCCAAACCCTGAACTCATGGATGCCATGACGAAGTATAACCAGGAATTAGTGCAAGCAGGTGTAAGGGTCATGGCGAAAGGACTTCATCCTACTTCAAATGGGATGCGCCTTTCGTTCCCGGAACCAGGGGGAAAACCAGTGGTTACGGAAGGGCCATTCCCGAACACGAACGAATTGATTGCCGGCTTCATTCTGATTGATGTGAAATCGAAGGAAGAAGCGATTGAGTGGGCCATGCGGATGCCAGACCCGCAAGGATATGGGGAAGGTCAGATCGAACTGCGGCAAGTGTTTGAGTGAGTGAATAATCAGATGAGGAGTTGAGGGCTATGAAACTACTGCTTACATCTGCAGGCGTGAATAACAAAAGCATACATGACGCGTTGGTTGACATGCTGGATAAACCGATTTCCAAGTCTAACTCCCTTTGCATACCGACTGCGTTGTACGGACACCCATGGGTCGGTCCCGGCGTCAATGCCTGGGAGTTCATCAGCGGCAATTCCGAGAATCCGATGGTCGACTTGGGCTGGAAGTCAGTCGGCGTGCTTGAGCTCACTGCGTTGCCAAGCATCGACAAGGAGCGCTGGGTGCCGCTGGTCCAGGAGACGGACGTCCTGCTGGTGGCGGGCGGCGACGCACTCTACCTGTCCCACTGGATGCGGCAGTCCGGATTGGCAGACCTCTTGCCGGGCTTGAGCTCAGTCTATGTCGGAATGAGTGCTGGCAGCATGGTGATGGCACCTGAAATCGGGGAGTTTTTCGTTGGCTGGACTCCACCGGGCGGCGAGGATAAAGCACTGGGTCTGGTCGATTTTGCCATGTTTCCGCATCTGGAGCACCCGATGCTGCCGCATAACACGATGGCGGCTGCAGAGAAATGGGCAGAAGAGATGCAAGGGCCGGCGTATGCGATGGATGATCAAACCGCCATCAAGGTGATCGATGGAGCGGTCGAAGTTGTATCTGAAGGGCAGTGGAAGCTGTTTTCTCCCTGATGTTATTACACCACTAAATTTATCGGACCCCTGAACGCAATCTATTGAATAAGGTCAAAGCCCGTACTCCATGCATGGCATAGTAAACTATTTTCATTGATTAAACAGTGGAGGTTGAGAATATATTGAACCCAAAAACAGCTATTGTAACTGGTGCGAATAGAGGAATTGGTCTAGAGATCTCCAGGCAGCTCGGACAGCTTGGAGTAAAGGTCATCATGACGGCACGAAATGAAGAAAAAGGGGAAGCGGCTTACAGCCAATTAAAAACGGAAGGTCTGGATGTACATTTTCATGCTCTGGACGTGACAAATGAAGAGAGTATTCAAATGCTTCCCCGCGATGTAAAGGAACAGTTTGGAGCGCTTAATATACTCATCAATAATGCCGGAATCTTTTTGGATGATAAAAATAGTATTCTTGACATTGATTTAGATACGGTTCGAAAAACGATGGAAACAAATGTTTATGGTCCACTTAGGTTATCACAGCTTTTGGCACCATTACTCAAAAAGAGTGAGGCTGGCAGAATCGTGAACGTATCCAGTGGAATGGGGGCCATCGAGGATTTAGGTGGGTGGGATCCTGCTTATTCCCTCTCCAAAACTGCTTTGAATGTCTTAACGATTCAATTAGCGGATGCATTACGGGATAGTGGAGTAATGGTAAATTCCATGTGTCCAGGCTGGGTTCGCACGGATATGGGTGGATCAAGTGCTCCCCGTTCGGTTGAAGAGGGAGCAGATACAGCGGTATGGCTGGCAACTGGGGAAGTTGGACGAACAGGCCTATTTTTTAGGGATCGAAAGGAGATTTCCTGGTAGGAAGGCACAACTATTCTAATGAATCAAAAGCGAAAAGCCTTATGAAAATGTACCCGCATACTACACTGAGTCAAGGGGACGGTTCTCTGTTTCGAAAGCAGAGAACCGTCCCCTTGATCTTTTTTAGGCTGAGTTATATTTTTTACAATTAAAAACATATATATAAGGGATGTGTTACTCATAAACTAGGAGGTGATTTCAATGAAAAAAAGTGAGCTGAAATGGCTGGCGATCGCTTTCATGATAGGTGGGTTGTTGCAAATCGTGACCATGGTTTGGAATGAATTTTTCCACCAAAAGGATATGACTAAGATTGATTTAACGGCAGGGTTGGAGTTTCTTTCTGCACTATTAATTATGTTGGGTTTAGTAGGTACTTTTATTTATTCCTACCAAAAGAGGGCGAGCATAAATACTATTGTAAGCTTTATTGCTGCATTTACAGGGACTTTGCTTTTTGCATGCCTAAAATGGTTTGAAGCATTTTTTGAACCAATATTAAAATCCCATGTACCCGATTTTGTTGAATCGCTCCCTGCTCAAGCGGATACCACGATGATGATTGCTATTATGATTCTATTTTTATCTTGGATTTACTATGGTATCAGCTCGATAATTGCCAAGGTATTGCCCGTTACGAGTTCGATTTTGGTGGCGGTGTTTCCACTTTTGTTTTTTGTTCCATCACCAATCTTTTTATCTCCACTTGCATGGGGAGCCGGCATCATTTGGATGAGCCTGGCTATTCTAAAAGTTGAAAAGAATGAAAATGGTCAAAAAAATGTAGATGTATAGTAAGTAGGTTATCTTAGAATGAGTTGATAAAATGAAAATTAATCTGGAAAGATTTAAAATGAGTCGTTTTCATGGCTCATTTTTTTGTTTCAAGGGGAAATTTGTGAAGTTTTGTACTTAACTAGAGAAAAAGAGCTCCTTTGGAATAAGCACCATGTATAAAACTTATAAACACCAATACATCAAAGAATTGTTTGCGATCACATTCAAGAAGTCGAAGCAGTAACTTTGCTTGAACCCCTTTAACCGGTTCTGTATACTTAATGGAAAATCGAATGAAGCGGGGTGTTTTTTCATGGATGCAAATAAAAAATGGCTCTCCATTCCTAAAGAGATTAGAGGTAAGATAACAAAAAATGTTTTTTGCGGGCATTGTAAAGATGCCGTTACGATTGAGAGCTTTACGATTGAAGACGATCAATTTGGAATCGTTTTAAAAGGGAAGTGCCAAAAGTGCGGGCATGAAGTGGCAAGGGTTGTTGAATCTTAATTTTTTGGTAGTGGATATATTAAAGTTGCCCCTTTTTAAGTAGATACATTTGAAGTAGATATGATGATAACAAACTGGATAGGAAAAAAGCAGGTGACCGATAAGGATAATCACCTGCTTTTTTGATGAAAATTAACATGAGGGTGTAAAATTATATATCGCTTTCTTCTACATTATCTCCTGACCGCTTAATATACCAGAAAAATTTTCCTGTATGGTTCTAATGCTTTCCAATTTGTATTTAATTCCTAATGTGACTCTTTCAAATGACCCTCTAAATTTTTCCAGTAATTATTAAAGTCATCCAGTACAATACATCTATGTGGTTTTGGGCATGTTAATTTTTGTGCGTACAATTTAGAAAGGTGGCACAATATGACTTTAAGGAGGATATTTATGGGTATTTTAAGTGGCAATCCACAAGATGAACCAATGCATTATGGTGAAGTATTTGGAACATGGAACTATCTATTAACAGCAAAAGGGACCATCGGTGGTTACCAAGTACAACTTAACCATGCAGGGGATGAAGATCTAAAAAAACTTCTGGTAGAAAGTATCGAAGGTGGACAGGCTGAAATAAAGCAAATTGAGGGTCTCCTAAAGGAAAATGGAATTGGGTTACCACCAACCCCTCCTGAACCACCACATGCCTGCTTGGATGATATACCAGTAGGAGCCCGCATGGCAGATAACGCAATCGCAGCAGCTCTTGCAGCAAATATCGCTTCTGGGTTAGTAGCGTGCAGCACAAATATGGGACAAAGTATCCGAGAAGACATTGCAATGATGTTCGGACAATTCCATTTACAGAAAGCACAGCTTGGAGCCAAAGTATTAAGGTTAAACAAAGAAAAAGGATGGCTTATACCTCCGCCTCTACACAAAGATAAAAATGAAAATTGTTAAATAATTGGATAGAGACCCTTTTTAGGGCCTCTTTATTTTATTTTTCAATTATCAGATAGTTGATTGTCATTATATCCGTTGTTTATCACCCAATTGGCCATCTAATATTTCTTGAAGTTCCCCTATTTTTATAATACTTTGTAAATATACTTTCTTGACTTGTACATGATGCCAAACAAATAAGGGATGAAAAGAGGGCCATGGTCAAAGGTGCGATAAATCACTAGGCAAACGCACATCTTACTGGGTACAAGTTTATAGACGTATGTCCATTGAATAGGATGATATGGAGAAACGTTAAGGGGTGCATCCAAAAGTGAATATAAATCATGGTGATTTTCGTCAGGTGCGTAGAATAGGAATAGGTCGGCCAGGCTTTGGTTTAGGGGGATTTGGTTCAGGCTTTGGTTTCCGTCCGGGTCTTGGCTTTGGCCGTCCAGGCTTTGGGTTTGGAGGTGTGGGATTTGGTCTTCCATTTATAACAGGATTGGCAGCAGGAGCATTATTGACTCCAAGACCATATCCGTATCCATACTACTATCCACCGTATCCACCGTATCCGTATCCTTATTATTATTGATGTTACTTTAGAGAAATTTGAACACTAACAGCATACAAGGAACGCAGGTGGGACTTATGGTTAACACCTGCTTTTTACTATTTTTACTTTGTCATGGTCCGGTTGTTGTGTGTTTTGCAGTACTTACATTAAAAAAGTCCATTCTTGGTTAGAACACCTGCCCAAAAAGCATCATATAGTACCTTTAACTAGCTTAATTGGAGGGAAACTGATGTACTATCCATATCGATATTATTATTCCCCATACACAGTAAGACCTTATCAGTCAACGAACAGCAGAGTGATAAGCAGTTTCAGCTTGGAAGAGGCTAAAGCGATTGCCTTGTTGCTGGGAATTGATTTTTCAACTAGCCCATTTTCACTTGATGAATTTTTGCGAGGTGTCAATACAGAGCTTGAACATGGAAAAAGATCTCCGCAAACCAATGTAACAGGTGATGACCCACTGCTTACTGGGAAAATAGCACTTGCACATCTGAATGAGTTTCCTGATTACTATCAAAGATTAAAGAAGTTAGAAGAGGAAGCGAAGGTCTTTTGGGGAAAATAACGGAATCTGAGGATGCGGACCAGATGGTTTTTAAAATAAGAGAGATGAAAAGTCAGGAAGTTGTTTACCTGGATTCATCTCTCTTATTTTTTTTCATTAGTGGGACACAACACAGGGAAGGGATTTACGGTCTGCCTGCTTTTACTTCTTTTTAAATACTATTTCTACTGTTACATTAAACCCATATATATAGGGTAAAAGCTAACAGGAGTAGATATTATTGGACAAACAAAATAGTAAATTCAGGTGGGTTATATTTACTTCTGTATTGTTTACATATTTAATTATGTCGAGCCAACGAACTGCTCCGGGATTGATTACTGACCAATTAATGGCGGATTTTAGTGTAACAGCAGCAACGGTTGGGTTGGTGACAAGTATCCAATTCTTTATTTATACCGGGTTACAAATTCCGATGGGTATGTTGGCTGACCGATATGGGCCTAATTTTCTCCTCATTATAGGTGCCGCCATTACAGGTATAGGTACAATCATTTATAGTCTTGGTACACATGAATTCGTCCTATTTTTTGCCAGAATGCTGACGGGTATAGGGGATGCTACTATCTGGGTAAATATGGTGTTGATATTAAGCCAATGGTTTAATAAAAAAGAATTTACCCGATTGATCGACTTTGCAGGAATGACAGGAAGCCTAGGATTCCTTATGGCAACAGTTCCTTTTTCCGTATTGATTATCCTACTGGGTTGGAGGGGAGCATTTCTCTGTGCTGGAGTGATGTTATGTTTATGTAGTATTTTCCTTTATTTTGTACTCGTAAAGAAATCAAAACAATCGTCATTTGTAACAAATAAAATACAACATGAAAAAACATCGGTTATACTACGAAGAACACTTACAAATCGGCAGGCATGGGCATTATTCTTTTGTCACTTTGGGATTGTCGGAGGGTATATCGGATTTATCGGTTCGTGGGCAGTGCCATATGCAATGGATGTGTATGGAATGACTCGCTTGGAAGCAAGTCAGCTTATGATGATCAGTCTTATTGGAGCACTTATCGGGGCACCTCTAATTGGATGGATTTCAAGTTGTTTAGGAACCATTAAACGTCCATATATTGTTTTTCATATCACGGTGTTATTGAGTTGGACTATCTTTCTTTTATTTAATGAGCATCCACCATTATACTTACTGATTATACTTTTCTTTATCATCGGTTTTGGTTTTGGATCAAATTCCTTAACCTTTGCAGCCGTTCGTCAATCTTTTCCTATAACAGAAACGGGCATTGTTACCGGGTTTGCGAATACGGGTGGATTTTTAAGTGCAGTATTGCTGCCAAGCATTATTGGATATATATTGGATCATTTTCAGTCAACTTCAGGCAGTTTAAGTGATGGATACTACTACGGTTTCCTCACTCCAGTAATCTTCTCAATTTTTGGCTTGATTGGCGTGACTTTTATTAAGGAAAAGCTTCATCAGAAAGGAAAAACAATTGACCGAAATCTGGGAAGCAAGCTTTAATAGATAAGAGTTCAGATGGAACCGACAATTTTGTGCACATTAAGTCGGAAGGTTATCCTCAGACCCTGTTATTCTAATGATGAAAGGAGGTCATAAAATGGATTTGCTTAAAAGCATGAATGATGCCATGAGGTATATCGAGGATAATCTTACAGAAGAGATAGACTTCAAAGAGGTGGCAAGGATCGCTCATTGTTCGGAGTATCATTTTAAGAGAATGTTTTCTTTCCTTGCAGGCATTACATTATCAGAATACATCCGCCGTAGACGAATCAGCTTGGCGGCATTGGAGCTTACAAATAGCAGGATGAAGATAATCGATGTGGCGATAAAATATGGCTACAGCTCACCCGATTCGTTCACCAGGGCTTTTTACCATCTACATGGTGTCACCCCATCAGAAGCCAGAAACAATGGACAGCAGCTGAAGACATATCCATCTATGACCTTTCAATTATCGATTAGAGGGGGAGATGAAATGGACTACAGAATCGAACAAAAAGAAGCATTCAACATAGTTGGCATCATGAAAAGGGTGCCTATCATATTTGAAGGGGACAACCCGGAGATAACAGCAATGTGGAAATCCTTGAGTATGGACAGCATAGACCGACTGAAAAAAATCTCTAATGCGGAGCCACTTGGGATGATTCAAGCTTCTACAAACTTTTCTGAAGGGCGTATGGAAGAAAAGGGAGAGCTTGATCAGTATATAGGAGTGGCAACAACACAGGAATGCCCTGAGTGCTTTACAAAGCTTGAGGTGCCTGCCTTGACCTGGGCGGTATTTGAATCAACAGGACCTTTTCCTAGTAAGCTGCAGGATACTTGGGGCAGGATCTATGCAGAATGGTTTCCATACTCCACCTATCAGATAGCGGAAGGACCTGAGATCCTTTCCATCAAAACGAAAGACTTAACCTCACAATCTGTGAAAACCGAGATATGGATTCCCGTTAAGCAACGGGAATAAAAAACAAGGGGACGGTTCTCTGCTTCAATTAGCGGAGAACCGTCCCCTTGTTTCTTTGCTAGAAAAGATATAGGACAAGAGGGCATTTCCAAAATTTGTTGCTTTTATATGTCGCGTCGTGATATAGTCATATCATGACATATCTTACCGCGATGTATTAGAAAAGAAGAGGTGACAGGATTGGATCTTTCAAAAGTGATAAAAAAATACATACCCATGACAGAAACGGCATTCTACATTTTGCTGTCATTGACGGAGCCTCGGCATGGCTATGGGATCATCAAGCATGTGGAGGAGATCTCCAATGGCCGAATCCGTTTGGGCTCGGGCACGATCTACGGAACGCTCACAAAAATGCAGAAGGATGGAGTCATCACGGTGTTTGCGGATGCGGAGCGGAAGACGGTGTATGAGATCACCGATAGCGGCAAGGCTTTGATTACCTCAGAAATCGAGAGGCTGAAGGAGCTTCACGGAAATGCATTGAAGTACGAGGGGGAATTTTTATGAAAACTCACATCAAACCATTATGGAGCTACGATGTGCAGAAGACAGAGCAATGGCTTACCGAGCAGGCAAAGGCAGGCTACCATCTTCAGGAGTTGCACCGATTCAAGCGGGGTTTCACTTTTATCAAGGGAGAAGCGAAGGACGTTACATACCGGATAGGCTATGATAAAATCCAGACCACAACCCTTTCCCAAACATTGCGCAAAGAGGGCTGGGAAAAAGTCACCCAAAGCGGCAAGTGGTATGTGATCGCAAACGAAAGACCACGGGCAGAAGTGACCGCAAGCACCAGTCGCGATGGCATCATCAAGCGAAATAACTATATCATGTACACATTCATTGCCCTACTCATCTACTTTACATGTGCAGCGCTCGTGAATGTGGCCGTATTCTCCACCGACTTTTTCTCGGATGGCGAAGTGAAAGTCGTGGAGAGCCCCTACTGGATCATCACCTATATCGTCGCGGCACTGGCAACCGCCTTCTATATTTTCATGGTCTATTCCGTCCTGAAGATAATGAATACAAATAAAGCCCTATCGGCCGAGAATCAAGCATCTTTTACAGGGCATCATTCATCGCTAAAGAAAAACCTTACCAAAGCAGAAGAAAAACAACTAAAACGCGAAGGCCTCCTCATCAAGCGCTATAAGTTCGGATGGATGTACTCCCCGGATAAACTCGAGCAATGGCTGGAGAGAATGGCAGCAGAAGGAAACCGCCTCCACCGTGTACACAAGCTAGGCACTATCTTTTACTTCCAAAAGGGTGAACCGCAAAAGATCAAGTTCAGTGCAGACTACCAAAACCTCTCGAACGACAGCTATTTCGAGATTCATAGACAGGCAGGCTGGATGGATGAGTACCGCTCGGGATCAGCCCTGCAAAAATGGACCATCTGGAGCAAGCCATACGAAGAAGGTGAAACAGCACCAACGATGTACAGCGACAAAACCCATAAGCTCAAACATGCCAGGAAAGTTGCCTTTTCCTATACCATGCTATTTTTGCCTCTTGTCCTTTTGTATCTCTTTATTGTCAGCATGAACATAGGCTATATGTTAAGTATTGAGGAAGGGTCGACTGTACTTAATAAGAATACGATTATGTTTTTCTTGTGTATCATGATGTTTGGGACATTCATTGCGCGGAGCTGGATGTATTATTTTAGGTTGAGGAGGGCGTGAGCGTACATTTTCATGGGCAGCCCTTACTACTAAATAGATTCCTGTAAAAGTTAAGAGATTAACGATTGCAGGTTTTTTTATATTGAATCATTTTCCATCTCTTTTTTGTTGATAAAAATACCATTCAGGACCGATTTTCGTTAAAATAAACATTGTCCTTTTGCACAAATGATAAATGTCCAAGTTGTGTTTGATAATAAGTAACGAAGCATGATATAAAAGTAAAAGAATAATTTTTGACCAATAATTAGAGTTGTACCAATAGAGAGGAATTGAGTTTGACATGAAAGGAAATTTTTGGCGTGACCTGCCGCGACCGTTTTTTGTACTGGCACCGATGGAGGATGTGACAGATGTAGTGTTCCGTCACGTTGTGAGTGAAGCCGGACGGCCGGATGTATTTTTCACAGAGTTTACAAACTCGGATAGCTATTGTCATCCAGAAGGAATCAAAAGTGTGCGTGGCCGTTTGACTTTTACAGAGGATGAACAGCCGATTGTGGCACATATTTGGGGCGATAACCCAGAGTATTTCCGTCAGATGAGCGTTGGCATGGCGGAGCTTGGATTTAAAGGCATCGATATCAATATGGGCTGCCCTGTACCGAACGTCGCAACAAGAGGAAAGGGGAGCGGACTTATCCTGCGTCCGGACATAGCGGCAGAGCTCATTCAAGCGGCAAAAGCGGGCGGTCTGCCTGTCAGCGTTAAAACACGACTTGGCTTTACGGAAGTAGATGAGTGGGAGGAGTGGCTCGGGCATATTTTGAAACAGGATATTGCGAACCTTTCCATCCATTTGCGTACAAGAAAAGAAATGAGCGAAGTACCGGCACATTGGGAGCTCATTCCGGAAATCAAAAAACTACGCGACCGCATCGCACCAGATACACTCATAACCATCAATGGAGATATTCCAGACCGTCAAGTTGGGCTAGAGCTTGCTGAAAAATATGGAATCGATGGCGTCATGATTGGGCGAGGCATCTTCAAGAATCCATTCGCTTTTGAAAAAGAGCCAAGGGAGCATACGAGCAAAGAATACCTTGACCTCCTAAGACTGCAGCTTGATCTCCAAGATCAATATGCCGAAGAAGTGCCGCGATCCTTATCAGGGCTTCACCGCTTCTTCAAAATCTATGTCAAAGGTTTCCGTGGAGCTGCTGAATTACGAAATCAACTCATGACCACAAAGTCGACGGATGAAGTGCGGGCTTTGCTTGATGGGTTTGAAATAGAATAAGGTTGCATGTTAATAAACACAAAAAAATTCGGAGTTAGTTTCCATAAAAACAGATGTCCTAGTCTGCTACACACCTCGTAAAGGCTGTGATGAATGTTGAAAAATATTTGGACGGAAGGGTGTGGACCACTATTTGAATAACAAGATGATGCTAGAAGCAGAAACCAAGATTGCGGGAACCGAAAAGACAATGCTGGATTTTTGGAAGTGGGGATTTTCGAATATATTAACCAATAACCTAAGGGGTATTTTTGCTGAATATATAGTGGGTTCAGCTCTCGGCGTTGTAAATCAATCGCGCATTGAATGGGACGCTTTTGATTTAGTTTACAAGGGTAAAAAAATTGAAGTGAAGTCATCTGCATATATTCAGTCCTGGCACACCGATAGATTCTCTAAGGTTAGATTCGATATAGGTGAGAAAAAAGAATACTATTATGAGACATACACTTACAGCGATGAGCCAAAAAGACATGCTGACCTATATGTTTTTTGCTTATTAAAAGAGAAAGATGTAAAGTTGATTAACCCAATAGACATGACTCAATGGGAGTTTTACGTGGTACTTACAAAAGAGTTAGATCAACATTTTCCTAAACAAAAATCAATATCCTTATCTTCACTGAATAAAACAACGCAGCCGAGTAACTATGAACAAATAAAGATAATGGTAGATGAATTATGCATCTAGCTGAAAACACATATCAGAGATGTTCAGGGTTAATTTCCATCAAGCTGATTCATCGCTTCATCAGCCAGCTCCATTGCTCTGATCCGTCTTTCTAAAAGTGTTCTTTGCGGGCTGCCCGGTTTTGCTTTGTCAAAACTGTTGTGAAGCGATGGGAATAAACCAGTCAACACAAGGCGGGCTTCTGCAATTTCTTCATCAGTATAAGGATGAGGTGTTTGATTCCATGCGGTCTCAAGCATAGCCAAGCCGACTTGAAGCGCTTTGAGTCGTTTAGTCAGCAAGGTAGTATTCGAGCCTTGTAGCGACATTTTAGTTAAGGCGTTTTCGCATTTGCGGATGGTGGATTGGAAGGCTTTGATGGATTGCGATCTTACTTCATTTGATATGTTTTCCATGTAATGCTGACCTCACTTTGCATTGATTTTGGACCCATGACCTAAGAATACCATTCTACACTACTTAGATAAGTAAATGCCCAATAAAATAATGTTTCATCAAACCCCGACAATCCCTTCTAAAAAGGGTCGTCGGGGTTTTTATTTTGTGAATAGGTCCCACTACTTTAACTGGGCCATCGTACCTGTCCCCGAATAATACAAGGTTCAATTAACATATTGTGTAAAAAAGGGTTTTTGATTTCTCGTAATTGGCGTTGGAAGCTTCTATAAAGGGGCTGGTTGGTTTTGAGGAGGCATAAACATCTACATTTGATTGTATTTTTGGCCATGTTATTAGTGGTCATGCTGATCGTTAATGTCATTCTTCACGTGAGAATTTATGTGGTGTATAGCTCGGGTGTCGGGCCGTTTTTCTTTACAGGGTTGATTATTTTAACGATGGTTGCGCTGTATTTTAAACGCTAGGGGGAAGGACTATGCATCAGGTACCTCGCCCCAGCATGATGGCGACTCAGATTATTCTAAGAAAGTTATTTTTAAACAAATGTTTGTTTAAATTCAAATTTTACATTGTAATGGATGGGTTTTTGGGGATTCGGGATTATTCAACAATCTTCGAAGATATATTAGAAAAGGAAGCGGGAGAACCGTCCCCCTGCTTCGTGGCAGTCATCCGGAAACCAGTGGTAACCAATCAGTAACCCAGCAACCTGAAAGTGCCTAATTGTCAGCATCTCCCTAATCATTTATCGTTAAGCTATCAATGATCAGGGGGAAAAATACATGAATATCTTGATAGTCTATGCCCATCCAGAGCCAACATCCTTAAATGGCAGTCTGAAGGAATTTGCCTGCTCTCTACTTAGATCTCAGGGACATAACGTACGGATTTCGGATTTATATGAAATGAATTTCAATGCCATAGCGGACGGAAATGATTTTAGGGAGAGGAAAAATCCCGACCAATTAAATTATTTATCGGAACAGATGAATGCTTCCAAGAATAAGTCGTTTTCAGAAGACATCCTGCTTGAACAGGAAAAATTGGAGTGGGCCGACTTCGTCATTTTCCAGTTTCCGATTTGGTGGACAGAGGCACCGGCCATCTTGAAGGGCTGGTTTGATCGAGTTTTCGCATTTGGCTTTGCCTATGGCCCCGGTGCTTATGACAAAGGTAATCTAAGAGGGAAAAGGGCAATGCTCTCTGTGACGCATGGTGCTCCCAACATGAACAACTATGGGGAATATGGATTGAAGGGAAAATTAGAGGAACGATTATTTAATATTCAGCATGAAAAACTATATTTTAGTGGCATGGATGTATTAGAACCTTTTCTCTTTCCTTCCTCAGCTCCATTGGAAATTAGAGATGCCTACTTTGAACAATATAAAAAAAGGTTACTCCACATATTTGAAGAACCAACGATACCGTTCCATCCCCTTTCCCATTATCAGCATGGTCAACTTGTTGATGAATTTCGAAAGGATCAACCTATGTAACATCGTGTTAAAATTATAAAAATATGGTATTATTTCTTTATTCTTTCCCTATGGAGGATATATGGAAAATACGAATATTTGTCCAGTTGATTATGTGGTAGATCTAATTAGCGGAAAATGGAAGGTTTTAATCATCTGGAATCTCAAATTTGGCAAAAAGCGATTCGGACAGCTGCAAAGGATCCTGACAGGTATCAGCAAGAAAGTGTTAAGCCAGCATTTAAAAGAATTAGAGAACAGTGGACTAATCATACGGACGGTCATTCCTTCCATTCCTGTACAGGTGGAATATTCCTTAACGGAAAGAGGGATGGAGCTATCTGCGATTCTTGAAGAGATCAATCAATTTGGAGCCATACTGCTAAAAGGACCAACTGTTCCGAAAAGTTAGGGAGGGTTCCGGCTGCTTCAAGGGTCTGGAGTATATATTGTATAAATTCGATAAAGCATCGGGAGCCGTTCCTGATGCTTTTATACGTCTACACCCCCAAAAGGGTTTCTTACTTTAATATAGAATAGTTTACTTATAACCAAATATTGTGTGATTACGGTATTAAGTAATAGGTCAGGTTGTGTAGGGGGGAAGGATTATGAATAGGTTAGTGGGAGTCTTTTTATTTACTTTGTTTAGTTATTTACTATGGTTGTATCTCGCATCTAATCACTCTACTCCTGATGATTGGTGGACTGTAAAATATATAAGAGAAACCCATACAGAAGACAACGATATTAAAGTGATTCCACATCATTTTTCAACATCGTCAATAAAGGTCTTAATCGGTTCAGGGGTTTTTATATTGTTAGGAACTTTGCTTTCAATCTTTGTTAGAGAAAAAACAAAAAACTGAATCTAATCGATAAATGAACATAATTCAGACTGGAAACTATTCGAAAACTGACCATTTTCTCATTGGAAAATCAATACATCGATCTTCCTCTATAAGCGGAGCGATAATTGTAGTACAGTGATTTAAGCATTATGGCATTAAATTAGTTATTCCATTAAAGGGCGCATTAAATAAACAACTGGGACAACGTACCCGTCCCCGTATGTGACATAAGAAAAGAAGAGTCACCCTTCCAATAGAAAAGGTGACTCTTCTTTAAATTGCCTTTTTATGATTGCTCACGTATTTCTTTAACTGTAGGTAGATTTCATCTTGGTGTTTCGATGTTAGAACATAGTAGGTAAGGGCATGCTGTTTTTCCTGTCCGTTATAGATAATAGTGAAGGCTGGTGTTTTGATTCCCAGAATACCTGTTGGGATATTGGTATCGACCTGTACTTTATTGATGCTCTTCCGTGGAATTTCCACGCTGTTGATGCGCAACTTTTCGGCATCATAGGAGAACATCGTTGGATCTTTAATGACGGTATAGGCGTATACCACTAGCAGTCTTCCAAAATAGGAAACCCCGATCACGGCCGTCGCTATATAGAATATCCTTCTAGGAAGCGTGGCATCAGAGTAGATTCCTTCATATATCAGAAATGCCGCCACCAGCACAAAACCTAAAGCGATGGCAAAACGCCCAAGGGCTACAGACTTGCGGTATTTTATGATTTTCATAGATTTCCCTCACATGATTTTATAGGTGTCAAAATGGTAAGTAAGACCGTTGCCCTCCCTCTTTTACTTCCCGATTCCTTCCTGTTTATAGCCACTTTTTAAGAATCACAATAAAAGTATGGGGCATCAATGTGAGTTTTTCTCTAATTTGACACAAAACGACAATATTCTATTCCAGGACCTTCTATAATATTGGAAAAGAGTTGGAAGTGTAGGAGGTGTGAAGTAGATAACCATGAAAAAGAATGAATATCATGACCCCTTTGATTCTATTATGGCAAAAGCCATCGATGACCCAGCCAGCCGCTATCATTTTTACAAAGCTTTGCTGGATCAGGAAGTAGTTGTTATCGGGACGGTTTCCGATGATGAAGAGACACTGAATCTAAAATATATCGAAATGGAAGAGGAACTCATTCTCCCTATATTTACTAGCATTGACAAGTTTCAAGCCATACTGAAGTCAAACTACCCTTACATACAAATACCGGCTAACATGCTTCTGGAAATGGTAGAAACAGATATCCCATGGGTGCTGAATCCGGGATTCGAACCTAGCAAGAAAATGATTAAAGAAGAACTGGAGACACTGAAGGACGGCAGGATCTTACACTATTTCTTTGATCAGCTCCCTGAAAAAGAAAAAGAAAGCCTACTGACGGAACAGATGATATACCTTCCGGAGCAATCTATGGAGGTTTTGTGTGAAAATCTAAGAGGATACAAGGCTATCAAAAAAGCATATCTTACCCATTTGTTTCATCCTTCCTTCGCCGGGCAGTCCTTCCCGCTGCTGGCGCTGGAGCTGGATGAGAATAATCAGGAGGTTACAGAGCTTGTTCAGACCCTATATGATGTCTTAGATCAACAGCTCCAGCTCCCTATAAAAATCGAACTGATTGTCCTGGATGAGATGGCCCCACTGGCAAACTCCATAGTTCAACACAACAGGCCGTTTTATATCCGGGAAACATTAATTGATCTCAGGTCCATGTTTGACTAGATGGAGGTAATGCCGTGTCAAAAATAGAAATAAAGATCAATCATACGAAATCTGTAAATAAACAAATCAAGCAGCTATCCTCCAACCTGACCGTTTCAAGGGTTTCCCTATCAATGATCCGAAATCATATAGATAGCCAAGTGGCACATCGCAGGAGCATAGGACCCCGGCTAAACGAAGTGGTAACGAGGATAAATGCTTCTGAAAAAAGGCTGCAGGACCTTTATCAATGTATCGACCACTCCTTGGACCTTTACGTAAAAGCGGAAAAGAGAGTGCAGTCGCTGAAACTGGATGAGGTAGAAAAGAAGTCAGTCTGGGACACCGTAAAAGATTCGATTAAAGGATTCGGCAAAGGTCTCGGTACTGCAGTGGTCTCCACAGTCGAAGGAATCTGGCACGCCTTCACCCACCCGGTCGAAACCATCAAAGGTACCATCCACGTCGTCACCCATCCTGTAGAAACCGGCAAAGCCATATGGAAAGCCATCTCCGACTCCTGGAAAAAAGATGTCGTAAACGGAGATGCCGAAAGTCGCTCGGAATGGTTTGGTCGGGGCTTTGGGGAAGTTGCACTTGCAATTGTCGGGACGAAGGGTGTGGATAAGGGTGTAAAGCTTTTGAGAGGGTCGGAGATTTTACAAAATGAAATTGGGGCAGTGAGGATTGGTAGGGAAAGTAGTGATAAGATAGAAGGTAAGGGTAATGATAATAGTGTTAACGTAGTTAAAGAAATTGACTTTGGAAAGCACATAATAAAGGGCGAAAATGGTAAGAAACAACTAATACCAAATACTATGTATATAACTAATGATAATTACAAATATACAACAGATGGACTTCGGCGTATTGTAAATGTGGAAGCTGCTGAACTTATAATGAAAAAGGCTGAAAGAAATAAATATGCACAAGCAAACGTAGGGGGAATAGACAGATTACCAGATGATGATGGTGGACATTTGATAGGAGCGCAATTTAATGGCCCTTCTGATATTGATAATCTTGTACCCCAGAACAGTCAGATAAATAGGAAGGGTGGAGTTTGGTACGAAATGGAGACTGAGTGGGCTAATGCATTGAAAGAGATACCGCCCAAGAAAGTTTCTGTTAATATTGAACCAATTTATTCTAATAATTCAATACGACCAGATTCCTTTTTAATTGAATATGAAATTGAAGGTGAATTTCCAGTGATTCGTGAAATTGCAAATAGATCAGGAGGCTGATAGTAATGAGTTTTGAAATAGAGTTAAACAAGATATACAATGAAATCGCTCAACAGGTTAATAATATGATTCCGATTGAATGGGATAACTTCTATTTTAATGGCGAAATTAAGGGAGAAGAAGGAGGAGTTTTCTTCTTTTTCACGCCCAAAGATGAGGTCAAACATGTTTTTTCTCATTATATTCCCAAATTATATAATGTAGACAAGAGGGCTTACAATAAAGAGCTTCATAAGTTATTTGGTCTAACAGTTGAGCTCCAAAAAGTTTTTACTGACAATGACCAAGAACCTTGGTTTTCAGTGACATTATTAGTTAATGATGCGGGGAAATTAAATGTACATTTTGATTATACAGATTGGCATGAAAGTGAATTTGGTCCAACGGCTAGAATAAAATATTTTGAATATAAATTTATAACAAAAAACAAACAACAACAAGATTTAGATTTAATAAACAGAATGAAACAATTTGAAGAAGTTTAGAATCATTACTTACTTATAGTATATGAAAATACTAGACTAGCTGCCTGTGCTTTTGAAGGAGGTTAATAGTTTAGATTTAAAAAGCCTGTTCAGAAATCTTATATATATATCAAGGTTTCTGAACAGGCTTATTTCTTATTTCCTATAAATTTTCATTATGTTAACTAAACATATTAAGAAATACGATAACCTTATTCCTCTACCAGGAGAAAATACAGAAGATTGTTATGACATGCTATGCCATTAATATTATCTTGATATCGAGACAACATACCCGTCTCCGAATAATAAAGCTAAACAGATTGTGAAATTAAGAAAAGAAGAGTCACCTCTCCCATAGAAAAGGTGACTCTTCTTTAAATTGCCTTTTTATGATTGCGTACATATAAGGCTTAGATAAATTTTAATTAAATAAGAATACATACGAATTAAAATGATAAAATAGAAGTAAAAAATGGAAAGGATTGTAAAATGAAGGAGATACTTTTAAAGTATATGACTCAATTTACCTCTCTCAACGAAGAAGAACAAAGAGCGGTTTCTGAATCTGTTCGAATCGGGGAGTATCAAAAAGGTGCATATCTTCTTAGACAAGGAGATCACCATGATATTAAATGTTATTTTGTATTAAAGGGATGTGTACGGCAATTTTTTGTAGATGAATCAGGGAAAGAGGTTACATCAAATTTCTTTACTGAAGAGCAAGCAATTCCAGTTTTCAATGATCTAGCAAAAGAAGAGTTATCTAATTATTCTTTCGTTTGCTTAGAAGACTCCATATTGGTGGTTGGTGAACTTGATTCAGAACAGGTGATGTATAACAAATACTCACAATTGGAAACTATGACCCGCAAAATGATGGAGATTAACTTTAGTGAAGTACAAAACGAATTCGCCGAATTTATAAAATCTACTCCTGAAGAGCGGTACAGATCAATAATAAAGAAACGTCCTCAGCTTGTTAACCGTGTGCCTCAGCATCAATTGGCAAGTTTTCTTGGAATGACTCCTGAGTCGTTAAGCAGAATAAAGAAACGTATGAATAAGGAGTTCATCTAGTAGGAAGTCTATCCGTTCTTTTTGTAGCTATACTTTTATTTTGTAAACTTAGGAAGTTGGTAAATAAAGATCAGTGACCCACATATGCCTTATCGAATTAGCGATGAGGAATTGCAACTTAGGCAGCCAAAAAAGCAAACCGAGATTATACAAGTTTTTATTCATTTAAACTTGATGATCTTGGTTTTTTTTGCATGATCCAGTAAGAAAGCAGTTCAGTGTCATCCACATTTCGTTATCTTTCCGCCTCTATGCAACATCCACATTGTAATCACGCCTAAAAAAATCTCTAAAGTCTCTAGAAATTAACTTAAGTCAATGAATGGATTCAATTCACTTGTTACTATTAATTAAAGTTAAAAAAAGGAAATCTTATTAAAAAGGCCTTTTAATTTTATGAAAATTGGGGGAGTTTTTATGAAAGCTATAGTTTGTAATAAATATGGTTCACCCGATGTACTTGAATTGAAAGAGATAAACAAACCTATACCCACCGAGAATCAAGTATTGGTAAGAGTTCATGCTGCATCCTTGAACTTCAGTAATTTGGTTCTTTTAAAAGGCAAACCTTTCTTAGCTCGCTTTGCCTTCGGACTAACGAAACCAAAATACTCTGTTCCAGGAGGTGACATAGCTGGTACAGTTGAAGCTGTTGGTAAAGAGGTTAAGCTCTTTCAAGTAGGGGATGAAGTATTTGGTGACCTCTCTGGTTGTGGCTGGGGTGGTTTTGCTGAATATGTAACGGTCCCCGAACACGTTTTAGCATTAAAACCAACCAATATTTCCTTCGAGGAAGCTGCTGCGACCCCTATGGCAAGTGTGACTGCCTTACAGGGACTGCGTGATAAAGGTAAGATTAAATCGGGACAGAAGGTATTAATTCATGGGGCATCTGGTGGTGTCGGAACTTTCGCCGTACAAATTGCCAAATCATTCGGAGCTGAAGTAACAGGTGTATGTAGCACAAGAAATTTAGAGATATTGGATTCAATAGGAGCAGACCATATCATTGATTATACAAAAGAGGATTTCTCCCAAAATGAGGAACGATATGATTTGATTCTTGGTGTGAACGGATCTAATTCCATTTCAGCTTATATGCGTGCACTAAAATCCAATGGGAATTTCGTTCACGTAGGAGGTTCCGAATCCCAATATTTTCAGTCATTATTTCTTGGACCTTTTATTACAATGACTGATAGCAAGAAAATAAGGAACCTGTTGCAGAGAGCAAACCAAAAAGACCTGAATAATGTAAAAGAACTACTTGAGACTGGAAAAATAAAACCAATAATTGATAAACGATTTAAGTTAAGTGAAGTAGCTGAAGCATTCAAATATTTTCAGGAAGGGCACGCTCAAGGCAAAGTGGTAATTACTGTAATATGATACAGCGAGCCTTTTGATAAGAAAGAAGCATTGGGAGCCTATCCCGATGCAATTGAGTTATATTATGAGCATATTCCTGTTGAAGGAGAAACAGATGCGGACATGTATTGGATGCCACCTGAACTAAACTCGGACGATCTGGAGATACTTGCCGAGGTGCCGGGTGTAAAAGCGGTATTAGGGATCAATTATGGCTGGGGCACGATGGTCCACGGTGATCAGCAAGGGGAAATGCAAATCACTGGCGTGGGTGCTGACTATTTTTCAGCTAAAAATGTCCAGATTGAGGAAGGACGTGCCTTTTTAGCAAGGGATGTTGACGGGTTAAATCGTGTTGTCATGATTGATACAGTTGCAAGAGAGAAATTCTTTCAGCCGTCTGAAGCGGCTATCGGTGAAATTGTTGATATAAACGGAAATCCATACAAAGTCGTTGGGGTGTATGAATCATCCATTCCTGAGCAATATCGTCAGGAGGGGATGGGAGAAATGCTTATGCCACGGACGGTCATTTCGATGATGTTTGGCAACATGGAGATAGAAAGCTTATCCGTTATAGCGAGCGACCCGGAGAAGATCTCCGAAACAGGGCATCTGGCTGCTGAAACACTTACTGAAAAAAGAAGCTTGAAAATGGAATGTACAATATTTATGATCAATCTCAATATGAACAAGAAGTAAATACGGTTATCACCATTATGACATTAGTATGAAGCATTGCCGGCATTTCTCTCTTAGTTGGTGGGATCGGAGTAATGAACATCATGCTCGTCTCTGTAACGGAAAGAACGAGAGAAATCGGCCTTCGAAAAGCACTGGGGGCCACAAGGGGCAAAATCCTTCTGCAATTCTTGATTGAGTCAGCCCCCCTTACTTCATTAGGCGGGATGATAGGAATCGGTCTCGCTGCTGTAGGAACAATTACTGTCACAAATTTTGCTCCTATCACTGCGTCGGTTAGTCCATTAGTGGCGTTAATAGGTGTGGGATTCTCAGCATTTATAGGTGTCATATTTGGAATTCTTCCTGCGAACAAAGCCTCGAAGCTAAGTCCAATCGATGCCTTAAGATATGAATGATAGAAGTTTTAAATTTGTGTCATTTTCGGGTAGTTGTTGGTTAATGAGGATAACGCTTATTTTTGATAATAGATGGGTAAATAGGCTGACCTTAAATAATGATGGAGATTCGAATGATCTACAAAAAAGTTTTATAATTCTCAGTGCAATAAGCCGATTACCTGCAGGTGCAGATAATCGGCTTTATTATTTGAAAAAAGAAGTAGACGAGGCGAGCAACATCCCGAGCTGAAATCAGATTTCACAATCGGGGCGCCTGGAAAGTTTTGTTAGACTATTATTGATCACGAACGAGCACCATAAAAAAACTTCATGAGCATGCAAATTAGTCTAAAGAGGTATAGGTTAGTTATTAATTTTGTATCTAGCAAAATTCTTTGTAAGATTTCCCTAAACTATGATGAAAAAGTATAGGGAGCCGTTCCAGATGCTCTATTTGTCGAACCTCGGGGACCATGTACATCCGTTGCCTGCAGGTACAGGCATGAACGGTTGGCGCTGGATCCATACTCCCGGCCATTCACATGGGCATATTTCCTTGTTCCGTACAGGGAAGCTTCAATTGGTCGACAGCTAATACACAACAACACCGGTCATACTGAAGGAAGAGAACTCTGGGGTGGCGGAAGTGCATATAGGTGATTGTTGATAGGGGCAACCTCCTCTGACTAGTTCAGGGGAGGTTGTATAATGGTCGTAATCTAATAAAACAAAAGTCACACAAGAGGCAGTAAACATATCTGTCTCTTATTTTTTGTTGCCAATTTTAAGTAATTCTTCCTATGTCAAGCCTATAAATCAATTAATATTAATGTACAATTATGTAGAAAGATGTAATTTTTTATAAAATTTTGTAATTTTGACAGAAGAGGTGTATATAGGATGAAAAAGGAAAATTGGAGGAAGGTTTTTAGGACGATATCGGATGAGACTTTGGTTGAGTTAGTCAGGGCTTGGAGCTTGAATGTCAATGGGTTTCGAAATGTGACAAAGGACAATATTAAAGTGGCAAGAAAGTTGATTTTAACAGAAAGCCTAAAAGCCAAAAATTTAAAAATAATTAAATTGTTTTATAACATATGGGCTGAAAAGGAAGGCGAAGAGGAAAAAGGTGTTTGGGACTTTAGTATGGATGAGTTACTTAAGGAATATGTAGATGGGGAAGAGCTGCACTATATCCTCGGTGGCCTTTACTCCAGTGAAAAGGAAGAACATGAAGAAATGGCTGATAGATTTATAGAAGAGCTTTTCAGTAAGTATGAAGCGGATTCTTTGGAAGGTTTGATTTTGGAGAGGGAAGATGAAGAAAGTGCCCAGGAAGAGAAGCAGGTTGAAAACGAAGACGCAACTAGTGAGTTGGAAAAGAAGTATGAAAAGCTGGAGTTTAAAAATCAAAAGCTACAAAAGCAAGTGACTGATTGGGAGCTGCAGTATTCTACCTTAAAGAAGGAGTATAAAGCGGAAAAGCAGTCATGGGTCAAGGAAAAAAATCGAATTCAGCAGGATTTGGGATGTGAGAAATCAGCATTGGAGAAGAAGCTGGAGCAGTGTGAACCATTACTTGATGAAAACGCTAAGTTGAAAAGCGAAATGGATGCTCTAAAAGCTGAAATTGCTCATTTACACGCCAGTTTGTTGAACTCGCAAAAGGAAGTGGCTGCAACAGTTAAAAAAGAAGAAAAAGCAGAGGAATTGATACAAAGTGCAAGCAGGGTATTAGTTATAGGAGATCCGAAAAATAAATTGATTGAAAAATCGGAAAGTCCATTATTCTTGATTCTGGATCCAAATGACGCCTTGGAAGAAATCGAATGTCAGGAGTGTAATGAAATATGGATTATGGAATATTTAGTATCTCCGACAATCAAAAGAAGAATATCCAAAAAGTATAAAGAAAAGGTTAGAACATTTAAGGATTTTACTACGGTGAAAACGTACCTGGAGAAAGGGAGTAGATAAGATGAGCACAAAGATTTGGGAAAATGATTTAATTGGTGTACTTGAAATTCCGAGTTATGATGATATGCCTTATAGAGATTCCATATTTATCAATAAACAGGACAGCCTTCAATTTATTGTAAGGATCATCTCGCAGCCGCCGGAAAGTTTTCCGAATGTCAAAACAGTTACATGTTTTTATTCGGATCTTGAGCCATGGGGTTTCGAAGACGATTACCACCAGCCGGATTACATCCGCAAAGATAGACTTCGAGAGTGGCTGGATGACAGGCTGCTTGTATTTAAGGTGGAACGAAGGGTCAAATATAACCATGAAGAAGTATTCAATACCAAGGATGTTAGGGTCCTGCCAAAGCATCCAAGCTTTAACCAGGAACTAAGACTTATCCCGGTTCCGATTTTCAGTAGAGAATCCCATAGTATTGATGTTGACGAATTTGTATATCGACTTTCAAACAAAAAATTTGTAGGAAGAATTGATAACATATCACATGAATCGAATGACACCCCTTCCTTGATACTCTGGAGAGATGAGATAGAAGATGAAGAACAATATAAAGTGTTTGGGGAATTTGAACACCATCAATATGCATACGGAGGCTTTAGCTTCGGTCTAAGGGGTGAATTGAAAGCGATAGATTTCAAAGAACAATGGATGGATGAATGCTACTTCTGTAACGATGTAGAAGACTTGGTATATATTCCACTTTCAATCTATCAAGATATGACGGAAGCAATGGAGCTCGCCAAGTCTATAAGTGAAATTTCGCTGATTGAAAAAAATGAAACAAAAAATACACAAATAACTAATGAAGAACAGATGGTTCCTCAGTACCTAAAAGAAGAGGAAACAAAAACAAAGGTATTTGTTCAAGCCGAAAAGGAAGTTGCTGCTACGGTACAGGAAACAGGTCCTGCAACCCAATCGAAAAATCAATTGATTAATGAAGCGGAACAGGAATTTCTGGAGCTTTTTTATTCTCAAACCCAGGATTCCAGTTTGTCATATAAAATGGAGGATCTGATCAATTTTCATACTTCCATGAAATCCTCTTCGCTTGTCATCCTCTCCGGTATGAGCGGAACAGGTAAAAGTAAGCTGGTTGAGTTATACAGTCACTCTTTGGGATTAAAAGGAGAGCAGCAAACCGTCATTCCTGTGAGCCCTTCCTGGACCTCAGATACCGATTTAATCGGATATGCAGATACGATGCACATGGTGTATCGCCCTGGGGATTCCGGTCTTATTAATGCATTGAAAAAAGCGGAGGGGCAGCCGGATAAGCTGTTTTTAATCTGTTTTGACGAAATGAATTTAGCGAGAGTGGAGCACTATTTCTCCCAGTTCCTTTCTATCCTGGAAATGGAACAAGGGAAGAGAGTATTAAGATTATACAATGACGATCTTGAAAACAGACTTTACAACTCTGCGCAATATCCGCCTACAATCCTAATCCAGGACAACGTACTTTTTGTAGGAACAGTCAATGTGGATGAATCAACCTATCATTTCTCGGATAAGGTTTTAGATCGTTCGAATGTCATTACGCTGGAGGTGATGCCATTTAATCATTTGAAATCGTTACCGGAAAAGAAGAAGCATTTAACGACTCGTAAAGAGGAAATAGATTTTGATACCTATAAATCATTCAAGAAAGAAAATAGAGTAGTAGCTTTACAGGATGACGAGCTTGCATTGATGTGGGACTTGCATCAAGCATTACAGCGAGTGAACCGCCAGGTGGGAGTTGGTCCAAGGATTGTAAAGCATGTGGACCAATACCTGGAGAACTTGCCGATACAAACTTACTTAACCAGGGAAGAGGCACTTGACATCCAATTCGTTCAAAGAATCTTGACCAAGGTCAGAGGATCGGAAGAACAGTTGAAGGGCTTGCTTGGTACTTATACAAGAGAAGGAGAAGTGATTGACAGTGAGTTGATTTTACTTCTTGAGAAATATGAGCAGATATCCACCTTCACCAAAAGCAAGAAAGTGATCCAACAAAAAGCGAAAGAGCTGAAGCTGCATGGTTATACATTCTAAAGATCTGGATTTTTCTCTTGAGTTTATACAAAGCTTTAAGGATGGCGAACAGAAAAAGATTGCAGTTTTGCATTTCGTGGATGATATTCAAGACTGGGATGAAAGCCTCCTTACTTATTCTGTAATCAGAGAAAATGTGAATTTGCAATTATCCTTTGATGCAAACGATAGTGAAGCCACTTGTAGGATGGATGGATTTGATATTTTGCAAGATTCATTATTGAAATACGATGAGCGAAATGTCCCTTTCATTAATAGAGGGAAAATCCTTTTATTCCAACATCGTTCCGGAAATGAATACTATCCCTATATTCCAGGCATCTATTGTATTTCTGTAGTATCTAAAGGTGTAACGTACTATTCACTCGTCAAGGTTATTTCGAACCGTTTAACGGACAACCAGCTGGATTCCATGCGATATGAAGTAGAAAGCCAGTTAAAAGGTCTGGCATTGGATGTTGTAAGGAAACAGACCGTATTTCAAAATACGGAGGAAATTCAAATTGATAATTCCATATTCCAGAAATATAAGACATTGAATCATCATTTTAACGAAATTTCCACAATTATTGCAGATCTATCCAAACGAGTCCGATCTGCACTGAAAAAAGAATATCTGCTCCAGCCAATGGAGAAGCCTTCACATGTGGATTCAGTGTCTATTCGGTACCGTGTAAAGCACCCGGAAACAACAAATTACCTTATGACTAAGAAGAACAAAATCAATTATGACTTACCTGAAAATAGGCTATTGAAGAAAATTGTAATTAAATGGAACGGGATTCTTGCCGACTTCATTTTTCAGATTGATAATAATTTGGAAAAGCTTCAAGCAGATGGGGCAGACTTTTCTTCTTATACATCAATAGCCAGAAGAAAGACCCTAGTGGAGGAATTAGGGGGATACCGTCAAAGAGCTTCCCAAATGAAGGGAACTTTCAATCAATTAAGTGTAAGTCCATGGTATCGTAAAGTTTCTGATCTTGGCCCGATGGTTATCCCGAATGAAATGTATATCGATATCAGATACAGAAAAATACTGAAAATACACCAGTATCTGACATCCGAGGAATTCGATCTTTCCTTGCATCCCGGCTGGAGGTTCCATTGGAAGCGTACGGACCAATTATATGAGATCTGGAGTTTCTTTAAAGTGCTCCATCTAATTAAAGAAAATGGATTTTCAATTAGCCAGGCTCCAAGTTGGCTTTTCAATGGCCATGAACAAGCAGGTTTAATCGTTATTCCTACAATTCCTAAAGGGGCAATTTTTGAACTTCAGAAGGATGACCTAAGGCTTAACCTAGTATACGATGGGGAAATTCCAAAGGCACAATCTCGAACCAGCAAAGAAAAAGAGCCAATCTACACTACAAGTGACCATAATACACCCGATATAAGAGTGGATGCATATATTCGTGAAACCTTTATCGGAAGTATACTATTAGATTCTAAATACAGAAAAAAAGAAGTTCTGATGGATTCCAAGTACCAGTTAATCAGCTACGCAGACCATGTCCGATCTCCTTTTATCTATAACAAAAGAAGGTGGGAACGGATTCGTCCTGTTCACCGTGTGTTGGTTCTGTATCCCGATAAATGGGGACATAAAGGAATTGAACATTTGAATGATAAAAGTATTAGTTTGGTACCGTTGACGCCCGAAATGGATTTAGAGGATGTAAATTCTACTTTGAAGGATTTATTGAGTGGTCTTGTGTTGGATGCATTGGATGAAGGAGTTGAGTTGGAAGAGGAAAAAAAGATGTAATAATTAGGGGTCGTTCCTTTTGCTTTTTTTCTATCTTCCACACGAAGTTTCAATCATGAAACTACCTATTACCAAGTGACAATTTTACTATTAAAATGAAGATATTTAAATTTTTCCAAAATAGACAGGTCAAGCTCCATAAACCTGTCTATTTTCTATGTAATTTTCAAGTGAGAAATATTTTTTCAAGTAAAAGATTGATAATGTTGTAAAAACTTAACTGAATAAAGGTAAACATTACCTATGTCAAGCTTACAAATCATTTGATATTAATGTACAATTATGTAGAAAGATGTAATTTTTTATAAAATATTGGAGATTGAGGGAATGGAACTTTTTAAAAACATCTATTTGTTATTAATAGTTCTATATTTGCTAGATAGGGGGTCATGAAGTGATAGATAAAATAGAATTAGCCATTAAATCAGGTAGTTCCTTAATCCAGGTAGTTTCATATGAATGGCAAAGAGTCCATGGAATCATAAACACTGTAGCAAAAACCATGAATGTCAACTGGATGAATTGGAGCAGAGTTTCTGGGCTTGAGCAATATGAGAATGGAGAATGGAGTAAGGTGGATGAGGATCTAACAGACCCTATAGATGTATTGGAAGATTTTCGGGATAAAGAAGAAAATATCATATTAATTTTAGAGGATTTTCATCATTATTTTGATGTGCCACAAGTAATTCGTCATCTAAGAGAAATTGCAAGATCTTCTGCAAACAAAACATTAGTATTGGCACAACCATTAAAAGTTGTTCCAGATGATCTCTCTAAAGAATTAGTTGTATTAGAGCTAGGACTACCAAATAAAGAAACAATTCGTACAGTAATTGGGAATGTAATTGAAGATTTAGAAATTGAAGACTTTGAGATGACAGAGAAACTACTGGAGTCTGCTCTTGGTCTAACGGTAATGGAAGCCGAGCGCGCATTTAGAAAAGCTGCTATTAACAAAGGTCGTTTAACGGAAATGGAGATTCAGGAAATCATCCAAGAAAAAGAAAGTATTATAAAAATGAATGGAATGCTCGAGTATTATCATCCCAATGAGTCACTTTCCAACATAGGGGGCTTAGATAACTTGAAGGATTGGATAGAAGAAAGAGGAAATGCCTATTCCCAAGAAGCTAGAGAGTATGGATTGAATTTGCCAAAAGGTGTTCTGCTTCTCGGAGTTCCTGGTTGTGGAAAAAGCCTAACTGCAAAAGCCATTTCAAGAAGTTGGAATTTCCCACTGTTACGTTTTGACCTAGGAAAGGTATTTGGTGGGCTGGTCGGAGAATCGGAACGTAACATAAGAGAGGCACTTGACGTTGCAAAAGCCATTTCTCCTTGTATCTTATGGATTGATGAGATTGAAAAAGGACTTTCAGGTGTTCAAAGTTCAGGATCATCAGATGGGGGAACAACCTCGAGAGTCTTTGGAACTTTCCTTACATGGATGCAAGAAAAGAAGGAACCGGTATTTGTTATTGCGACAGCGAACAATATTGGCCTCATGCCCCCCGAGCTATTACGTAAGGGTAGATTTGATGAGATTTTCTTTGTCGATTTACCTACAGTAGAAGAGCGTATGAACATTTATGAGATTCATATTAACAATAAAGGAAGAAATCCACGAGAATTCGATTTAGAGCAAATAGCAACGAAATCTTTTGGATTTTCTGGTGCAGAGATTGAAGAGGTTCTTAACGAATCCCTATTCCGTGCGTTTAATCAAGGTCGTGACGTCACGACAGAAGATATACTTTATTCTATTGGTCAAATATGCCCGCTTTCTAAAACAATGTCAGAAACAATTACGGGTCTTAGAAAATGGGCTTCGGCACGGGCGAGATTAGCAAGTTCCAGAGCAGGTGAAGAGTTTTTACAGAGCGAAGAGAAAGTGCCAAAATTAAAGCAAGAAATAAGTAATCCCTTTTTGAACTAACCACTGGAGGTACCATTAATGTCATTTTTATATTATCAGTCCATTTATGGGAAGCCCAATATCGCACAAGCATTAATGCATGCTTCTCAAGATAATTTCAAGCTGTTTGAGCAATACCTGGAACTTGCCATTGATTCGCAAAAAGAAAAGATGGTGTCCGCTCGATGGAAGCCAGTAAATAACGGGAAATCTGTTAGATTCACTCCAAAATACTCCATAATTGAGTTGGAAATGAAACAATCTATTCAATTTAAGATGCCAGAAAATTGGTTTGAAGTCATTAAAACGGTGAATGTTGATACGAGTCAGCAGCTAATCTTCACACAATCACAAAGATTTATCCCGCCTCAAGATATCACAATTAAGGTATCTGAGTCTGGCAACCTATTTATTCAAATAGATTTTACCCCTCAGCCGAATGAAACAGTCTTCTGGGGAAGCGCTACAACCACTTTAAAACCAGTAGAAATAGAAGAAGAAGGAATGTCCCTAATACAAGCCGGTAAAGAGATACGGGTGGATAGCATTAAATATGATAAAATCACGCTCTCTCATGTTGCGATTTTTTCCGGCTCTTTGCTATCCAATTTACCAATTTATTTAAATGGTTTTGAACTGCTGGATTGGCAGCTTTTCAACTCTGATCATGTAGTAATAACGGATGCCCAAAATAACCACGTTGAGATTTTAGCTCAAGATGGTAACCGGGTTTACTTAAACGGGCGCTATCCTGCCAACAGCTTAAAACGAAATGGAGTAGAAGTGAAATATAATACACTTCCAACCGATACCCCTGATAGGTTTATTTATAAAGGTATGACTATTCATGTCTATCAAGAAGAAAAAGGGTACAAGGTATATGACCTTCCTGAACATGCACCGACAGAAATAACAGTAATGGATGCAAGTAATCCGGTCTTAACTTATTCAGTCCAACTCCATTCTGGGAAAAAGGATCCTTTTACTCTTTGGATTGAATTAGTAGATGAAGAGGATGACGAAACTGACGGAAGCTTCTCTGCTTTTTCAAAGCTTGATTATTTTTTTGAAGACGGCGTGACTGAGCTAGAGGATAATCCCAGATTGCCCATAAGACAAAGACAACGATTCAGCATCAAAAAGCGTTATCGGGAAGAAAGGAAAATTCAGATTGCTTCAAAAGAATATCGACGGGAGCTTACGGTGGATAACCTACCAGACCAACTTTATATAGCGGTCAACACATACCAGTTGGACAAGCAAAAAGAAGCCATAGAAATGCTAAGAACTAGACCTTTATTGGAGCATAAAAAATTGCTTGCATTAGCAGAGAGACAGGATCTTTACAAAAGCCCTTGGGAGCGTTTTGCTCCAGAAGAAGTTCACCAATGGAAGGTATTGAAAGATCTGACTAGAGAAGGTACGGAGAAACAGAGGTCATTTGTGAAAAAAGCATTGGCAACAACTGATTTTGTCTTATTGGAAGGCCCCCCTGGATCTGGAAAAACGACTGCCATCATAGAGTTAATATTACAGCTAATCAATAAAGGAAAACGTATTCTTTTGTCAGCTTCAACTCATGTCGCGATTGACAATGTGTTAGAACGCTTAAAGAAAGATAACCTAATGGATGGAATTCAACCACTTCGAATTGGGGACGACAGTAATATGGCGGATTCTGTAAAAGAATTCTCAATTAATGAACTGAATCGCTCACCATTTAAAGACTTAGCAATAGAGGCTGCTAATCTTGTTTGCGGGACGACCATTGGGATATTGCAACATCCTATTTTCAAAAGGCAAAAAGGGCCAGGCGAACCAAGCGTTCCCATCTATGATTATTTAATCATAGATGAGTCAAGTAAGACTACTTTTCAAGAGTTTTTAATTCCTGCCTTGTACGCAAAACGTTGGATATTAGTAGGGGATGTCAAGCAATTGTCGCCTTATACGGATCGAGAGCATCTCGTTTCCAATTTCAACAGTTTTGTTAACGGGAATGGGAAAAATGTGTTTGATAGACACGAACAAAAAGCGGTTCTACTATTATTCCGGTATGTCTATCTTCAACAACGGGAAAAAACTAAATTTTGTATCGTTGAAGCAGATGAAGTAATTGAAGCAGTCAAAAGAGAGCTTGTTGAGAAAGTAGACAAACACCCTGAGAAGAAAATCGATACCCACGTGACTTTTCTAGAAATATCTTCGAATGGTGAGGAAGCATCAAGCATTTACACCAGCGTAACGAAAAAAGATTGTGTTTACGGAATGCCTATATCTTGGTCAGTACCTGCTGCAGATATCCTTTTTGTTAAACAATCCGAGTTACTTGAATTGAAGAAATATATTCCGGCAAACATGATTGTTATCAATCGTACGGATTGGGAAAATGAAAGTCAGCAGTTTCAAATGCAGGCCTTTTATAATCGACCCTCAAACAGTTTATTCTATCGGGAAAGATTTAATGCAAAAGCGTTAACAGACCCAAGAAGTATTATTGATGTGAATAACGAATTCTTACGGACCAAAACATGGGCTGAAGAATTAGTATGGAGAATGGAGCGAGTATACGAATTACGTGACTCTAATAAAAATACAACTGGATTCACTAAAGATATTGAAAACTTAACGCCAGCTTCCAGCCAGGAGATTGTGGAGGCTAAATATCAAGTAGTAAAAGATATTGCGCTTCCGTCGATTCTTGAGTCACTTCAGGATGGAGTTGGTTCTAGAAGTAGTAACACACCAGCAACCGTTTTGAATTCAGGATTTAGCCCAGAGGATCTTCAATACCGTTATGAACAGTTGGATTATCAACATAGGATGCATCCAGAAATATCTTCTTTCCCTCGAACCCAGTTCTATGATAATTCTGCATTAAAAGACTCAGTACGCTTAGAGAGAGAATGGAGTTACGATCGCTATCCAAGGAGAAATATCTGGGTGAATGTAAACGGTAATACGAACCGAAATTACAACGTTGACGAGGCAAAAAGACTAGTGGAAGAGTTGAAATATTTCATCGACTGGGCTGTAAGAAACCCTAAGAAGGATGGAACCGCATGGACAGTTGCATGTCTAACATTTTATCGGGGCCAAGAAACGAAAATAAAAGAATTACTACGAGAGTATACAGGACTTGATAAAAAACATAGTCAATTTTCTAAGTCCGGGGTGGAAATTGTTCTTTATACCGTGGATAAATTCCAAGGTCGCGAAGCTGATGTCACCTTTTTATCAATGGTTCAAACGTTTAAAGATGGATTTTTGGATAATCCCAATCGTCTAAATGTTGCAGTAACAAGGGCTCGTTTTCAGCGTGTGGTAGTAGGGAAACATGACTACTTCTTAAATAGATCCCGTTCTGAGCAATTGAGCTTCTTAGCAAGAGACAGTTATAAAATAGATTGAAGGTGACGAACAATGAAAGTGACATTTAAACAATCAGATAAAATTAAAGTGTTTGATGCTATAACGACGATGGTTGTATTTGAAAATGCCAGAGAAGATCTACTTACTATCATGCAGGTGATTTATGAGCATGGTGTGGATTATCAGGTAATCCAAGAGATGCTACGGGTTCCTGCAGCGGAAACTATTGCAAAAGGTATTGTAAATTATTTAAAGCAAAACGGTCTTATAGATGAACATCATACCATTACTAGCGCTGGGCATTGGTTTCTCCAATCCAAGCAGTATCCAGCTCTCGAAAGAGGAAAGTTTAAATTCTGGATGATTGACCATCCGTTATTAGGGAGACAGCTATTACATTATCAAAGGGAGAACAGCAAGGAAAGAACGATGAAACTGACTCCGTTCATTCACGCAACTGAACTGGAAGGGAAGACTTTTCATAGTGTGCTAAATATGGATGAGAAAAGACAATTTCAGATCAATAAATTTGATTATAACCGGGGGGCAGAAGTCTATTGTGTGGATTTCCCTAACATTAACACGGAATATAAGATCCACTGGGAAATAGATACAGAGCGTGAGGAGCCCTCCACCATTATTATAAATGGAGAAATAAAAGATCGGCCACAAGCTGTGAAGCGCTTCTCCCAAATCTCCATGAATTCAGATTTGGAAATTGATTATACCAACTTCCTAGTGGAGCTCATCTCGAAAAATAGAAAAGATGTGAATTGGAACTTCAGCACCAAGGCTTTTGAAATAAAGTTTAAAGAGATTGACAATATAGAAGAACTGAAAGCATTCACAACTATTTTGGCCATCCTTGATGTGGAAACAGATTATGGTTTGTTTGAAGATACTGCTATTCGTGAAGTACCCATTATGCCTGCTTCTTCAGATGATGCGAAGCTTTGGGTAGACGCTATTATTAAAGACAGTGTAGCAACCCAATATGTGAGTCAAGTGGAACTCCAACACCATTTGCAAACACTGAAAGAAAGAAGAGAATTGGTTCCATATCAATCTTCTTTATATCATTTGGACGAATCTACTTTTCTCCAAACATTCAGGACAGAAAAAGACAAAGCACCTTATTGGCACTTACAGGCACCTCTAGATTTAAAACCTTATGAGGACAAAGCAAACATTATAGAAACAAAGCATATAGCATTTGGTAACCGCTATTCCATGCGTGAAGTTGTAAGAATGATAGTAGGAGATGAAAGACCGGAGAGGTTAATTTTCTCCAGCAAGCATGTTCAAAATTTTTATCAAATTAAGAAGTTTAACTTATTTACGGAAGCGTTTAAATCCTTTGGTGTACAAGATATTCAATTTGTTACAACGGAATATGTTGACCTGCCAGATAAGTCAATAAGGATTGATATGTATGAAGATGTGTATGGAGATAGGAAAGAATGGCCACATGATCGGTACTTTGCGTTTGAAACGAATAGGAAATGGCATTTCTTTAAAATGACCGCCGAATTGGATCAGTGTGTGTTCGACCGTACTATTTCTGCAAATAATTTAACTATTAATACTGTAGGTTATTGGAAGGATATCTCTTTCATTCAGATATTACCAGAGATTTTCCCATTGAAGCTAAGAGAATTCACTCAAGAACAAATGATAACTAAATAGAGGTGTGTATCAGTGACGCAAACAAATATCAATCCTATAACGCTAACCGAAGAGGTTTCTTATATAGATCAAACCGTTCATCACATATGGGAAAAGAAAAAGACGACAACAGAATTTCAATCGAACAACCAGGACTTATTAGAAAAAATAACTTATACTTCTCAGGTTATTTGCATAATGAGTGCTGAGGAACTACCTGTTGAGCTATTGCAAGCCTTACAATCTGCCACAAGAAGGGGTGTACGGGTTTATTTATTATGTGACCAGCTCTATCCCATATATAAAGATACAATCGTTGGGAAAGCACTTATTCGTTCAGGAAATGCAATAAGTGGTAATATCTTTTTGTTTGATCCGGGAGTGTCAGGACGTGATAGTGGATTTGTAGCGAGTGCCTCCGCTTTAACAACAGATGATCCGTTAAAAGTATTCATACAACTTTCATCAGTCCAATTGAAAGAGGCATATCAATATTTCATATGGAATTTCTGGAAGAGTGCCGATCATGAATATATGACTAGTGAACAAATCGACAACCCTACCAAAATAATGGAGCCGCCTTTTGATGTTTATCCTCTAGTTGAAAATACATCATTGGTATATGGACGTGATACACACCCTTCCATAGGTGAAGTTGTCCAAGGTTACATTGAAGGTGCAACTCATGAAATAACACTCTTGCTTAGCGGAGTCAATGATTTCCCCGAATGGTTACCTATCCTAATTGAAAAGATGCGTTTCGGACTAAAAGTTAGTTTATATATCAAATTGGAAAGAAAAAATCACCCGTTTGTTCAATCTCTTGCTGAACACGGTGCTTTCATTTTCGGCTATGACGTAGTGGGGAACGATATAGTCCTTGTAGATAGAGAACAAGGGATATTACTAAATTCCCCGATATACAAAGGGGAAATATACAATAATAAATTCCAAGGGTTAAGGTTAAGCAATCATGACGTAGAGATGATATTCTCTGTTCTGCAATCGTACCAAAAGATGAGCCATTGGGAATACTTCAGTGAAAAGAAATTAGGGGAAATAGAGTCTCCTTTGGTGTTGCTAGGTACAAGTGTGGATTATTCAGAAGATAAAGTGCTCGATGTTAAGGATTATAGTGAAGTGAATCTAGGTGAGTGGACGGCACCTTCTCTAAGGGATTTAAAGGATCAAAATGTTAGACCTGATTTAAAGTCAGAGGGCTATATCAAATCTGCAAAATATACCTGGACTGTTATTCCGAAAATAAGAAGCTCCAAAGCTCAAATTGATTCGCTTTATAGCAACTGGGAAAGCGAAAGAAATTCGTTTGTAAAACACTTAGCAGAATTAAAGTCACTAGCAAAATATTCAGAAGAAAAACAGAAATCATTAACTGGTCTATCATCGTTTAAACTCACACGCTTTTTCCTGGGCAAGAACCAGAAAGTAAAGAACTTAATTATGGAGATAGATCGATTAACAGAAGAGCTAGAAAAAACTGATTTACTTACATTAGAAGCTTGGAAGAGAAGTGTAGATAAAGCGAATACATGGGTAGAAGAGTTAACTGTTACAAAAGATGAAATTGACCTAAGGATTGAAGAAAATGAACAAGAAATGAAATGGAACGACAAGAAAGCTAATCTTGAAAAACAGATAGAGGAAATAGAAAAATCACTTACTAAACTAGAGGTAGAAAAATCCAACATCAGCTCGGATAATACGGATTCTTTCATAGAAAGAGAGCAAGAATTGATACAAGCCGAAGCAAGAAATAAGGAATTAATATCCGTTCTTGAAGAGTTTGAAATAGAAAACCAGGTACAATTAAAATCTCTAAGGACTAAAAATAAAGTTTTAAAACTATTTTCCATATTGGATGATGGTATAAAGGAATTGACTGGCACGAAAAAAAATAAAATCGATAGAGTATATAATGTAATCATTTCTAAATTGGAAAAGGCACTGAAAGAAGAGTTTAATGCTACCCAAACATTACAAGATATCCTAAATAGTACGAAGATTAAAGAAAAGAAAGACTTACTCACTTACATAAAGATTCAACTAGTGAAAAATCCCTTATTTACCTATGACAAGAAAATCGACAAGAGTGTAGAGGAGAAATATTTAGAACAGTCAACAACAATTGAAGAGAGTGAATTGGTTATCAACAAGTTAACCCTTGAGTTAAACCTTATACATCATTCCATTACAGATAAGTTGAAAAAGCAAGATAAAAAAATTGAAGAGTTAATCCGAGATAAGAAAAAGGTACAAGAAGAAATTGTGAAGCTTGGCAGCACGTTTAAATATCAGCCACCATCTTCTGGGAACAAAGGGGATGAAAGCCTCAAGTCTGTTTTAGGAAATAAAAAGAAGAAAAGTAAAACCACTGAGAAAGAGGCAATAGTAACTTTGAAAGCTTATCACTCCAAAGCGCCAAATGAAATATTACCATCCGTAGGGACATTGTATCTCGCATCGGGACAACGACAGTTAGCTATCCGGAACTGGGGAGAACTTGAAAAAGGGGAAAGTGAAGCTCTTCGATTAAATGCGGAACTAGTTGCAGAAAGGGTGTGACGAATTGAGGGAAGTAAAGGTTGTAATCGAATTTTCTGAAGATGGGGAAATAGTAGCAGAAACACATGGAATAAAAGGAGAGGCGTGTCTCACCGAGCTTGAACTATTGTTGAAGGATCTTGCCGAAATTGAATCTGTTGATAAAACTGGTGAATATTATCAGACAAGTTCAAATAATCGCACGACAAAAATTAGTAACAGAAGGTGAAGTAAATGAGCGCTAGGGTAAAAACGGTCCTCCCTTTAATAAGCAAAGAATTGGTATTGGAAGCCTTGCAAAGAATGGGTGAAACAATAAAAGAAGAAGGGCACATCATTCACATACTATCAAAATCAAACTCCTTCTATGATGCAAAGTTGATTCGTATAGGTGGTGGACGGTACGTTTTAATTGGTGATAGTGATGAAATAACAATAGGGTATCAAAATCGGTTAACAGAAGCATATAGAACAGTAAATGAATCTCACAAGAAAAAAGTCCTTCAGAAGAAAATAAATCAATTACGTTTACAAGCTGAGCAAGAAGAGAAAGAACAAAAGCAGGAATTGAAAAATCGCATCCGTAGTGAACAAGAGGAAATCCGCAAGCGGTATCAAGAGCAAGTTGAGAAAAATCAACCAGTTGTTGATTCAGTGGAGCAGGTTCATCTTGATGTGGAAATGGTTTCTCAAGAACAGGCAAGGCGATCAAGAATTGATGAAGAAAAACGTCAGTATGTAGAATCTCAGAAAAAAAAGGTATATGATAAGGCAAAAGCAATGGGTTATAAGGTAAAAGAAAAACAGGTAAATGGAAAACTGAAACTTGAACTTGTCAAAAGAATTTATTAAAAGGAACGATTTAATACGATGTTAAATATCCATGATGTGGAAAGAACAAGCACTATTTACGGACCGGGAAATCGTTATGTAATATGGGTACAAGGGTGTACATTAGGTTGTGTTGGTTGTTGGAATACCAATATGTGGTCCGCAGAAGAAAAAAGCATGATCTCCGTCGATTTTTTGTTGAACGATATTCAATCGACTGCAGATATAGAGGGTATCACCCTGTTAGGCGGAGAGCCTATGCACCAAGCTATGGATCTACTGAGACTTTGTAAGACAGTAAAGGCTATGGGACTTTCCATCTTTTTGTATACAGGATTTGAATTGGATGAACTGAAAAAACAAGAAGAAAAGGAACTGCTGGATTTAGCAGATATCATTGTATGTGGTAGATATGACATCCAATTACGTAATACCCACCTGCAATGGCGCGGTTCCAGTAATCAAAAGGTTATTTTTAACACGGACAGATATGCACACTATCAGCTCGACGATGCAAATTATTGTGAAGTCGAAATAGACGAAGACGGGGTCATTACCATTTCAGGTTATCCAGATAAAGAATTACTAAATAGTATGGTAAAAGATTAATCGGAGGAACAAAATCATGAATTCTATAGACTCACTTGCAACACCAGAAAATAGTCCTTTTTTTCCGAAATTAAGTGAAAGGATATTGCATCGTCACCTAACCGAAGGTTGGAAAGGTCTTATTAATAGAATCGTAGATGCAGCCAATCAAGCCGAAGAATTATACAGTGAAAAAGATAAAGAAGCATATCTGATAGAAATTCGTCAAGTTCTGGAGGCTTCTGAATTTCTACCTAATAGCCCATTGATGGTGAATATATCAGAAAAAAAACGAAAAATCTTCGCATGTTATTCTCTAGATGCTCGAAAGCCTATAGATGATTTTTTACAAGTCGCAAGGCAAGTACATGATGGGATGGGTGGCATAGGCTATTCATTAGAACACATCAAAGAGTCCTCTAAGATTCAAAATTTTATTAAAGTGTTTGATGAGGATACAGTTAATCATCAAGCTGGAAGACCAAGACCGGCTTCAAATGCTGTAACCATTTCAATAGAAAATCCTGGTATGAAGGCGATTTTAGATGAAGCAGGACATACAAAAGTTACAAATTTAAATATTGGTATCTCTGAAACTTTTATGGAGAAATACAACTCAAAGGACCCTTGGGCTTTAGAGAGATTAAGAATGGTTGCGGAATCGGTTCATAAAACTGGTCAACCGGCTATTCTTTTTGTTGATAAAATTCCAAATGTATCGCTTGAGGAGGATACACCCTTTGCTGCTAATGTTTGTGGGGAGTCCCCCCTTGCTGCAGATGAATCAGGGTTATTAGGATCGATTAATTTGGTGAAATTCCTAAAGCAAACAAGAAATGGCTATAGTTTTGACGAGGAGAAATTTGCGTGTGTCGTGAAAACAGGAGTCCGTTTCCTTGACGGTATGCACGATATACATGACCATGCCTCTCCCCAATTGCAAAGGAATACTCTTTCAACTAGAAAAATAGGTATAGGGTTAATGGGCTATGCGCATTTGCTTGCTCTATTAGGGATTCGGTATGGATCAATGGAGTCTGTACAAATTGCAGAGAAGATTAGTAAGTTGCTGATGGATGCGGCTAACGAAGAGTCCTCAAGACTTTCAGAGAAACGAGGAAGTTATCCAGCTCTCCATCCTAAGGATTCATATAAAAAGAGGAACGCTTTATTAGTTGCGATTGCTCAAACTTCCACCCTTTCATTACTCGTGCATACTAGCAGCGGGATTGAGCCGATAAATGGCTATGTTACTAAACAAAACATCATGAATGATGAGATGTTTATACTAGATCCAGTAATTGCTCATTATGCAGTAATGAAAGAATTAGATCCTGAGAAAGTAAAGAATGATTTGATAAATGGGAAAGAACTCTACGATATCTTTGGATATGAAATTGCGGAGCTTTTCCCTAAAGCTCTAGAAATTAAGCCCGAAGAACACATTGAAGTTCAAGCAGCATTTCAAAAACATATTGATGGAGGTATTAGCAAGACAATAAATTGTTCCTTTTCAACCACTGTAGAGGATATTGAAAGTTGGATAAACTTAGCTTATAAAAAAGGTCTTCTCGGCTTTATGATATATAGAGACAAATCATTACTATCTCAACCTATAGAGGTAATGAATTGATGAAAAAGCCCTTGTTTATTTCGTTTGATGGTCCAAAAGGGACTGGGAAATCTTCTTTAATTAATGGTGTAACTGACAAGCTTGGTAAGGAATTTTCTATTGAAGTGTTGGTGGAAAAAGAACTTGATCCCTTTCGTGAGAAAAGTAAAGAGTTACTCAGGTTAAATAAAAATAGTATGAATAAAAAGGTTGAAGCAAATTTATTAGAATTACTAGCCAGAGGACGTCAGGAAATCGGAAATAAATATGTAAAAGAAAGTTGTGCAGATATCATTCTTATTGATCGATGGTTCCCATCCGATGCAGTTTTTCGTATTTTTCATAATTTCGAAGAATGTCTATTAATAAATTTAGAGAACAATGTTATTCAGCCAGACATAATTGTTGCTACTGTTTGTAATCCTGAAGTTTCATTAAACCGTGCAATAACTAGAGCAGATGGATTAAGAAGTCTCGTAATTAGTAATATTCAAGATCAGATAGAATCTACTAAAAGGTTTGAGAAAGCTGCAAGAAGACAGGATTGGTTTATTCTTAATACAGAAGAAGAGTTAAGTGTACTGATAGAGAGAATAGTGGATAAAATAGTAAATCAAATGGAAACTATTAATTGATATATTTAAGTATTTAACTAACGGGCGCAATCCTGTAACAAGGTTCAGAGCTTATTTTTCGGACCATAATGAATAGCTAAGAATACAGAAAATTATGCCTTTACAACAAATCTCTACATTGATACTATATAAAAAACTAAAAATTATAATTGCGATGAAGAGAAGAGTAGATAAAATTAATTCTTTACAGAGAGCTCCGGATGCTGAAAAGGAGTAAGTATGTTTTATTGAACCAAGCCTCTAAGCAGCACAATGGAACTTAATTGAAGGGATATTGTGACAGGAGCTCCTGTTTTAGAGCTAGGGTATAAGTAACTGTACCTGAAGAGGTTAATATGGTGACATATTAACAAACTGGGGTGGCACCACGATAAATAATCTCGTCCCCAAGACATTTAATGTCTTGGGGGTGGGATTTTTTTATTTGTATAAAGAAACCAAACAATGAAGGGGGAGAATGTTTATGTTGAAAGCATGTTGGAGGAATTTCCTTTATATCCTTAATCACAAATTGAATGTTTTAGTAGAATGTTGGAAGGAAGGGTTATACATCCAAGGGATAACTCATGATATATCGAAATTTTCCCCTAAAGAATTTTTTCCTTATGCTAAAAAATTCTTCTCGGATGGAGAACTGAGTGCTGAAGATGAAATGATATGGAAATACGCTTGGCTACACCACCAAAATAAAAATAAGCATCATGCAGAGTACTGGGTTGTAGATCCTCAAAATAAAACTGCCTTGCCGATGCCTAGAAAATACTTAATTGAAATGGTATGTGATTGGCGTTCATTCTCCAGGAAGTGGGGGAGAAAGGTGAAACAATCAAAATTAGATCTTACCGATAAGCTCGTTTTGCATCCTGATTCTAAAAGGGAGCTGGAGTTAATCATGCTGAGAAAAAGAGAAGAGGATAAACTGATGTAAGTGAGAATAGGGGGAAATAATACAGAAATGGAGGACCATATACGATGGATATTAGTAAGTGAAGGTATTGAGGATTACTTTTAAGTATTACAAATAGATATCGTGGCTATTTGGTATGTCGAGAATATAGCGGATGAAATTTTTATATATTGATATGAACCTAAAATGTATGTTTTTGATTTTTTAATTTTTTTATAGCATTCAAATGATGGCGAACATCTACCTGATGATGTCTTTGATTGATGGGTTGAAGAAGTGAAAAAATTAGTCTAACAAGCCCCGATTGCCAAATGCTTTCAAGGTTTTCTTAACAGTGGTGGTTCCGGCTGTTTCCCAAGCTGAAATCAGGTTTCATAAATGGAACTTAATATTGGCGTAAGTGAAACTTAATCATGAGTGATTCGTACAGCATAATGTACTTTTATAAGCATAGTACTTACCACTAAGGCGGATAGTTAATTGATAAAAAAGGAGATAGCCAGGAATTATTGTAAAGAGGCATTGAGGACCATCCTTCTGCTTTCAGGCAGGTTCAAGTTAATTGTCGATGTTTATAAGTAACTAACAATTCGATCATTACTAGGAGGTTAAACTTTTGAAAGCAGCCACTTATAAATCCTATGGTTCCCCTGAAGTAATGGAGATCAGTGAAGTTGATAAGCCGTTCATCAAAGATGAAGATAGAGTATTAATTAGGGTGGTCTCCGCCTCGGTAAATCAATATGACAATCTATTTCGAAAAGGGTATTTACCTACCAGAATAGAGAATGGACTTACAAAACCAAAAACGCAGATTCTGGGAATAGACGTTGCGGGTACAGTGGAAGCCATAGGTGAAAATGTAACGAAATTCAAGGTTGGCGATTCTGTTTTTGGAAGTTGTGTCGGCTCACATGCTGAATATGTCTGCCCAAGGCAAGATGTTATTGCCCTTATGCCAAACAACTCAACTTTTGAGGAGGCAGCTGCAATACCATGTGCCGCTCAGACAGCTTTACAAGCATTGCGGGATGTCGCACAGATAAAAGCTGGCGATAAAGTGTTAATCTATGGTGCATCGGGGGGAGTGGGACACTTTGCTGTTCAGCTTGCCAGATACTACGGGGCTGAAGTCACAGCCGTTTGTAGTACATCGAATATTGGGTGGGTTAGAGATCTAGGGGCTCACCATGTCATTGATTATACCCAAGAGGATTTTGCTCACAACGGAAAAAAATACACTGTAATACTTGATGCTGTCGGAAAGAGGACCTTTTTCAGTTGCTTGCGCTCTCTAACAGAAAAGGGAATTTATATAACAGAACATCCACTCTACCCCAAGTATCATCCAATTCAACTAATGATGGGCTCTGTCATAGGTAGTAAGAAGGCTAAGATTCATCTTGCAAAGCCAAACGGCAGTGATTTGGACCTTTTACGAGCGCTTATGGAAGAAGGAATATTAAGACCTGTAATTGAAAAGTGCTTTACTTTAAATGAAATTGCAGAGGCTCATAGGCATGTTGATAGTGGACGGACAAAGGGGAAGGTTGTTCTTAAAATAGAGTGAAATTATTTCCGATCTGAATTGTGGAAGCACTAGGGACGGTTCCGGCTGCTCCCAGGCAACTTAATTGCATAAAAAAACAGCAACTGAATTCGTTCAGTTGCTGTTTTTGAATACTTAGATTACTCAATTTCCAATCTCTCTGCGACGTCACTGTGACAATCGTTTTGGTAGTTCAAAGGAGGATCCGGCTTTGCTTAAAAAGCAAGACATTCAAATGATTAAATAAATTTCATCTCTCCCCAATTCCCTACATCACTGATCAATTTATGAAGTAATGTAAAGCCTTGCTCGAAGTCACGTAGGTGCGCAACTTCAACTGGAGAATGGGAATAGCGGCGTGCAAATGTTACTGCACCAGCGAGCACTCCTTCTCGTTCTAGATGAACGGCTGCCAAATCAGTGGTAGCTCCTGTCATAACAGCTAGTTGATAGGGAATATCTAATTCATTGGCATACTTCGTTAAGAGCTTCTTAAACGATGGAGACATAATATTTCCACGAACAGAGCCACCAGCCAGGGCAGGGAATACGGGCCCTCTTCCAATTCCTACAGGATAGCCGCTATTTAAGCTATCAGGCGTATCTGCACAAGGAATGGTATCCAGCACAATCGCAAAATCCGGGTTAACTTTATAGGTCGCAACCTTCGCGCCACGTAATCCTACTTCCTCTTGAACGGCGATCACACCAACCAAAGTACCGGAAAAATTTTTCTCCTCATATAGAGATTTAAATAGCTGAAGTAATAGTACACAGCATGAACGGTTATCTATGGCTTTTCCGCATATTAAATCTGGATTAGAAAATTGTTCAATTTCACTAATATATGTAATGGGGTCACCGATTTCAATGCCCATTTCTCGAACCTCTGCTTTAGAACCCGCACCTACATCAATATATAACTCATAAATAGAAGGGATTGTTTTTCTTTCTTCCGGTGTTTGCAAGTGACCGGCTTTAACACCGACTACTCCAAAGTGACCATTTACGTTAACTTTTCGGCCAATCAGGAGCGATTCAATCACACCACCTGTCCGCTCCACCCGAATAAAGCCCCTTTCATCTATATCACGGACAACAAGGCCAATTTCATCGGAATGTGCAGAAACCATCACAGTTGGCCCTGGATTTGCTCCATGTAAATAAGCATAGATATTCCCCATGTGATCCACTTCTACCTCATCAGCAAACTCGTTAAACCAATCTGCTAATACCTTAACAACCTTCATTTCCTGTCCGGGAGTCCCCTGAATCTTGGCTAACTCTTTTAATTGATCTAGAAATTCTTGTTTTTCCACTAATTCATCTCCCTTCAAAATAATATCCATTATATCATAATGCTGAATATTTAGAATTGACAGAAAAATGAGGGTAACATAAAGATGTAAGGACGTAACCACTTAGAAGAGCCCTTTGGGGTAAGGTTAGTAACAAAGGTTTGAACCGCAGAGAAAACCACCCTCTCACCCACGGGTTGCTTTTCAATTCACGTCACAGTGACGCCTCGAATTTTACCGGAATTTCGTGAATCAGATTAGTTAGTCAGGGTTGAGGGGACAGGTGAAACGACCCGTTTATTCTTTGAAGCACAGATGGGTCGAGGTACCTCCACCCCATTTTACAAAATATTTTAATGAAAAGGGGCGATTTGATGATTATAGCTAGGATGCATTCTCTCTCTTTTTTTAAACGTTATTAACAATAAATTACAAATATTGTGCAGGATATTATGCCCAAATGGAGAAAAGGATAGAGAGCAATTATTAATGATAGGAGGGATTTAAGGTGCAACCAATACACTTAATTTCAAAAATCAGTTTAGAGGACTTTAAAAATGAATGGTTAATGGATGTAACCGAAGGTACACCATCGACAGTTACCTTAGGGAATAGGTTCGCCCAGAAAATAATTTCTCAATGGCTAGAACTAGATACATATTCAGATGATATTATTTTTTGTGATGGAACAGGTGATGGTGGTATAGATATTGCATATTTACATAAGGGGCAAAATAGTGACGAAGAGAACGAAGGGGATACTTGGTATATAGTTCAAAGTAAGTATGGTTCGGCTTTTCAGGGCACGCACACCTTGTTAGGTGAAGGAAAGAAGTTCTTTGATACAATGGAGGGACATAGAACAAGTCTGTCTTCTCTTTCTTCTGATGTTACAGATAGATTAAAAACATTTATAGCTAATTCATCTGAAAAAGACAAGTTAATTTTTGTTTTTGCAACAGTTGATTCAATGTCGATTGAGGACAAAAGAGCATTAGAGGATATAAAAATATTAGGTAAGAATAAAATCGGTCAAATATTTGATGTAGAGACAGTTTGTATAGAAACTATCTATAATAGATTAACTGAGCATGAAGAAAATAAAGAAGAGAAGTTAGGTGTTAATCTAGTAGGAAATCTAGTTCCTTCAGGTGATGAATTACTTGTTGGTTCAGTAAAGTTAATAGATTTATTTAACTTCCTTAAAGACTACAAAATGGTATCAGGAGATTTAGATTTAATTTATGAAAAGAATGTTCGGAAATTTTTAGGTAATAAGCGAAAGGTCAACAGGGGAATTGAAAAGACCTTATTAGAAAAACCTGAGAGATTTGGGTTGTATAACAATGGAATTACCATAGTAGTAAACGATTTTGATGAAAATGATGGGGTCTTTAAACTTAAGGAACCATTTATCGTAAATGGATGTCAAACAACAAAATCGATATGGAGTGTTTTGGTAAAGAAACTTGAAAGTGGTGGTACAGGATATAGTGAGGAGTTAGAAAATTACAAGAAAAAACTAGAAAAAGGAATTGTGGTATTAAAGGTAGTAAAGGTTGGGTCTCAAGGAGAAGATTTATTATATGAAACAACCAGATATACAAACAGTCAAAATGCTGTAACTGAAAAGGATTTCTTAGCATTAGAAAAAGATTTCAGAAATTGGGCAGACCAAATGGCATCTAAGTATAATATCTTCTTAGAGATTCAAAGGGGTGGCTGGGAATCTAGGAAAGCTTACCAAAAACAAAATCCACTAGCAAAACCTTTTTTTACTGAAAATGTAAATGCCTTTGATTTGATTAAAGTATACTCAGCAGGTTGGTTAGGAGAAGCTGGCTTAGCGTTTGGGAAAAATCCACCGTTCTCACCAGGTGGTTCTATCTTTAACAAAATTGTCAATGACACCGATTTCTCTTTGAATGATTTATATGCAGCCTATTTAGTGAGTAAACAAGCAGAAAAGTTTAAATTTGGTAAAGGTGCAGAAAAACAATCAAGAGGGCAAACTAGATACCTATACTTTATGGTGTTCATAGAACTATTAAAACATGTAATATTAAAAGCTGAATTAAGTGAATACTATAATGATAAGCATTATTATTCTAAATGCATTATCAACTTAAATAAGGCAGAAAACATGAATGCTTTTAAAGATTTACAGAGCAGTGCCATAGAGATAATTGATGAGTATATGGCAATGCAAGGAGATAATTCCTATACAAAAGAACCTAAGTTTAGAGGGGATATTAACTCATTCTTAAAGTGGGAACAATTAGGAACGGACGGCTCAACACCAATATTAAATGACTTAATTGGTATCAACAAGAGATTATTAACAAGAACACCTGAATATGACACATTAGTAAAGTGTGTAAAAAACGCAAAAAACATTGACTAAAATAATGGGTATCATCTTAAAACATAAGGTGATATCTTTTTATTGTGATATATTCAGATTAGAAATTTGAAGACTTAATTAGACAACCGCTTTGGAAATTTATGGATCTCTGAGAACCGAACCAAACATACTGCAAAAATTTCAAAGAAAAATTGTAGAGTTTGATAGTAGCTATTTCAAGCAGTACTGTGAAAGTTTACCAATAATTTCAGAGGTGAGAAAAAAGTTTCTCGTTCAATATATATCTTACAGACAACAAATAATAGAAAAACTGAAAGGAGAGTAAATCTTTGAAAACTATAAAATCACTTTTATTAGTTTGGAAAAACAAGAAAAATGATACGTATTATCATATCGGAACCTTGTCTTTTGATGGAGTCATATACACTTTTGAATATTCATTCAAAAGTGACTCTACTCGAAATGTATAGGCAGCAATCGAAAGTGGATATTCTCATCTTCCTGCTTTTCCAATATTGGATAAGATTTATAAGTCGGACCATCTGTTTGAATCCTTTAATCGTCGCATCCCAGACCGGTCACGAATTGGATATGAAGATTTTATTCAGGAATTTAATTTGTCCGATCGTGCAGATCGTATGGATATTCTGCAGGCTACCCGTGGTGCATTGGCTAATGATCCTTATACATTCGAACAACCGTTACGGTTAAACGAGGAAACATTACGTGCCACGTTTTATGTGAATGGTATGCGCCACCGCGAATCTATCCGAGATTCATGGATGTATGAAGTGGCACCAGGAGATGTTTTGCATCTGGAGTTAGAACCCAAGAATAATGCAGACCCATTTGCAGTAAAAATATTAACATCCAATGACATGCATTTAGGCTATGTACCTGGAATTTATAATCAAGCTTTGCACGCCTTGCTAAAGCGCGATGTACCACTTACATTACTTGTCCGGAAAGTACGTCCCGCTTTTTCACCACAATGGTGGGAGAAGTACAGTTTGAAGCCAAAGTCACCGTAAGTGATACAGATTTGTTGAAGAAATCAAATTTAGATCACCTGCTTTATCGAGAGTCAGCGTGATACTAAGGGTATAGAAGCGCCTGGATTAAATAGAAATTAATCAGGAAACAAGTAGAGGTTAATATTTCTACCTGTTTTTTTGTTAGGTGGACAAAGGGCAACAGCTGAATTTATATTTAGAAGACACATTCGGTATAGCTATCATACTCACCATCAAGGGTATTCACCCGTCCCGCTACCGTAAACATAACATCAGGTTACATCTTTATAAAATTCCTTCAAACCCATGAGGCAACTGCCAGGCAAATAGTTCACTTCCATTGTTGAAATTAAACCCCATATTAATAGAGGAGGGGAGATTCAGTCAAATGGTTACCCCATTGTAACTCAAACTTTAAAGCAATTAGAAAAAGCTTTTTTTCCTTCTCTGCTTGATAGGGCATCATTTCTATTGGTAATTCCAAGTGCTCAAACTCTTGAATAAGGAAATCATGGCCAAGATCTGGAGGATTGTTGCCCATAGAGTCATCTAACTTATGATAATATCTTTTGTACAACGCATCATAAAACTCCGAAGTTTCAGGAACATTCGTGGCAATGGTGAAATTAGCTATATGTTCTTCTTTATAAATGAAGATAGTTGATGAACCTATTTCACCTTTAGTGATATAAAAATCTCCTTGGAATTGGAACACAAAATAACTATTAGTTTCAAAGTACAGGGGGGAGCATCTTTTTAATGCTTTAAAATAATAATTTCTTGCTTTGTCAGATGCGGATTGCTTTTCTCTGGATAAAACAGAACCTTTATTACCGCTTTTTCTATTGCGCTTCCCCACACTCACCGCTCCTGTTATTCATCCTCATCGTCTACTTCGATGTGGCTATAATAAATATCACACAAGCATTCATGATAATCCCACCCTGTATCTTTTGACTGATCTAGGATTTCAAGTAGTCTAGCATTATATTTATTAAGAAGAAATTCATTAATGCTGCATTCAATTACCACTGCTTGGAACATAGTAAGCATACTCTCATAAAACTGTTCATGAATATCTCCATAAGTATTCGTAAATTCAGTTCCATACTCTACATAAATAATCCTTAAAGCAAGTGTTCCATCTTCATCATTAGTAATTTTTTTATAGTCCTGGATAGCTTTTCTGGCAACACCAAGTCTCAATCTACCATGGCCTCTACTAGGAAAAAACTCATGCATTATTTTCTTGGCAGCTGCTTCAAACAACTCCTTTAAAGCCTCATCCCCACCATATTTAACAGCAAAGTATTCTTTTACTTCCTTACTATTCTTGTACAGTTCACTAATGATAGCGATTAATTCCTTTTGTGAAAGATCCTTTAATTCTTTTTTGATATCTGATAATTTAACGTTCATTAACAGTTTCCGCCTCACTTAAAAGTTTTCTGTGTCTCTTCGGTTATGCATTATTCTAAAAGAAAAATTATGAAAAGTCATCCTAGTCTATAATTGTTAAGAGAATGATGAAAGTTAGAAAAAGAATAAGCTATTCTCCTGATAAATTTCTAATATTCAGTTATAATGGTATAAATAGAAAAAAGGGTAAGTGGGAGATTTATGATTGAATTAAAAGTATTGTTTTGGAATTTAGGTGGAAATACTAGAAATAAGGATTATAAACCTGGAATAGAGGCAATAAAAGAATTAACCGAAAGAGATAGTTTTGATGTAATCCTTTTAGCAGAATGTAATGAACAAGCTCGCTTGAATATATATTCAGAATTGAATAAAATAAGTTCAACTTATGTAAATGGGTCAACAATTGGATCGAAATTAGCGGTTTTTCATAAGTTATCTCAAGGTCAAAAGCCAATCCAAGTTTTTCATTCACAAAGATATAGCTTTTTTCATTATATGGACACCTTGGTAGTTGGTGTGCATCTACAATCCAGATATCCCAATTCAAATGGAGTAAAGTTGTATAAAAAAGCTGCAGAGGTTAAAACTGAAATAGTGGAAATTGCTGATAAATACTCCACAAAAAATATTATCATTGTTGGAGATTTTAATTTAGATCCATTTGAGCATGGTATGACTGCCATGGATGGGTTCAATGCTTCATTTTCACCAATTGTAGCAAAGCGAAGACCGATATTGAGGTTGTATGCAAAAAAATACTTGTTTAAACATCCCTACTTTTTTAATCCATCATGGCATTTACATGGACATTTTGGGAATAGAGTTCAAGGAACATACTATAAAACCGATTCTGAATATAGAGTCCAGTTTCATATGCTAGACCAAGTAATTGTTACCAAGAATTTTTTACCTCCTGTATTTAATATGGATTATTTCACCATTATTAGTGGCTATACAAATTTAAAAGGTGAACAAAAAGAATTGTTTAATAAAAATGGAGCCCCTAATATAAACTACTCAGATCATTTTCCAATTAAATTCGAAGTAAAGAAGGTGACCTCAAAATGAGATTGAAAAATAAAAGTAAATTGAAAAGGGAACCGAAAAGAGCCAGAAAAACCGCTAACAATTTTCATTCCAGACCGTGGATGAATGATAAATTGGAAAATATATATGCTCCGCAACGTTTGAATTACTCTTATGATGATTACATTAAAAAAATTGAAATTAATAAAGAACTTCCTGAAATTCTCAATAGAGTAAAAGGATATTATCTTGAGAATCAAAATTATGAGAAAGTTGAGATACAAGAGAACGTATCTGGGTCTAAGAGACAGTTGAAGTTCAATGTATATCAAAAGGATGGCAAAAATTTATCGCTTTTTAAAATTGCGTTCTCTCCAAATAAAGTAACACCAGTTGAGATCGTTACTGTTGAAGAGGATTTGGAATATGAGGATATTTCCAAAATCGAGCATGACTTAAAGAGCATTGTAAAAAATCGCATTCAGCTCCTAAATGAATTTTATCAATAAATAATAAATATAATACCAAAATCCAAAGAGTAACGGCTATGGAAATCCTCAATTAACAAAATTAATCCCTATAAATTAGAAAGTCACCTTTTTCTTGGAAGGTGACTTTCTTTATCTATAAATCCTAACCGACAAATGCCTCCCTCTCCCCGTTCGCCAGCGAGATGATTGTGATCTAGCTAGATAGCCTACTAAATTTTTCAACCTATGAAATTCTTAGTAGAAGAAGTTAGTGAATTTCTCAAAACAACCTCATCTGCTCATTACCTTTCTCCTTTTCCCCGTCCATAACATATCCCATCATCCTATATCCACTCTGTCTTTTTACAAACATCCTCTCAAGCATAGGAACCCGCTTGTCCACATAATCATATACCTGTACTTCCTGCTTATTGTCATGCAATCGATGCAGGCGTCCGACATATTGCTGCAGGGTACCTTTCCATGATATCGGCATGGCTAGGAAAAGAGTATCTAGCCTTGCGTCCTCGAAGCCTTCTCCAATGTATTTTCCGGTAGCGATTACAAGCCGTTCTTCGGAGTCAGGTGTGTTTACCAATCTTTTTAGCTCATTCATTCTCTCTTTTTTAGATAGTTTACCCGAGAGTGTTATGATATTTTTGGCAAATCCTTTGAACATGTCCTGCAGGTGTTCCAAATGCTCGATTCTTTCGGTTAGGATGAGTGGGGAACGTCCGGCTTCTAGTGCCATTAAAACATCATTGAATAGTTGTTGGTTTCTTTTTTCATCCTTTGACAACAAGCGGTATAATTCCTGGATCTGTTCTGATTTTGAGGTGAATCCAGTATTTCTTATTATAAGCTTGTGGACAAATGGCCTTGTCTTTGCTTGGTTTCTGGCATCAACTTTGTAGCGAACAGGTCCGCATTGCATAAAGATAATCGGGTGAAGGCCGTCTTTTCTAACTGGCGTAGCTGTCAGTCCGTATACATATTTGGCACGTACATGTTTTAGTACATTTTCAAAAGTATAGGCTGATATGTGGTGACATTCATCTACAATGATCTGACCATATTGTGTAATGAAGCTTTTTACTTCTCCTTTTAAACTAAGGCTTTGGAGCGTGACGACATCAATTTTTCCAGTGATTTTCTTTTTCCCACCGCCTACCGCACCAATATCCTCTTTAACTAGACTTAAAAAGGAATTTAGCTGATTAATCCATTGTTCTTGTAGTTGAATCTTATCTACAATAATTAGAGTATTCACTTTGCGTTCAGCTATTAGGGCGGCAGCGACAACTGTCTTGCCGAAGCCTGTAGTGGCAGATAGGACACCACAATCATTCACTGTCAGCTGGGAAACAGCATCTACTTGTTGAGAAGTTAACTTGCCTTTGAAATTAACATCCAGTGCTTCTCCCTCATAGACTTCATCCTTAAATGTAGCCTCAATGCCAGAATCTTTGAGTAAAGCTACGAGTTCATCCTTACATCCGCGAGGGAGAATCAAATGTTCAGAATCGCTAGATGTACAGTTTATCGTTCGTGGGATGCCAGCTGTAGATATCCTTTTTGACTGGGCTTTATAGTATTCAGGGTTTTTAAAAGTAGCGAGTTCTGTCAATTTTTCAGATAGAGTAGAAGGAAGTAGCTTTTTCTTGATATGGAGACCATTTTTTATCACAATCATTAATTTTTGAGGCAAAACTGCAGCATATGGTACTGTTTCATCTGCACTAGGATCTAATTTCTTAATAATTTGGTGGACATCTTTTTTACCAAGCCTTTTACAGTCGATAAGTATATCCACTGATCTGGATAGGGAGTAAAACTATCATCTACAAACAAGCTGTTGCCATTCACACCAGCCTGTCGTTGCAACGGAAGGGCCATTAGATTGCCAAAACCACCTTTAGGCAGAGCGTCTTGATTTGGAAACATCCGATCAAAAGAATTCATCCCAACCTCATGACGAACCTCCAATGTCTTCGACAGCAACATATACCCCAACCTCCGTGCAAGAGGGGCTTCCATTCTTTCAGAAAAGAAAAACCATACATGCGCACCGTTCCCTGACCTAGATCTCTCTACACTATAAGGAACTTCATGCTCCCTACAAACCTGAGCAAAAGCCAAAACATCCTTTTGCCAATTCTGCTTGTCAAAGTCGATAGCAAGGAATGAACAGGTATCATTATTCTGCATGGGATATAAGCCGATACTATGTGTCCCCTTAAGGTGGTATTCAATGACTTTATCCGTAAGGGGTAATAGAGTACGATGTTGACATTCCGAACATTTAATCTTTGGCTTCTGGCAGATAGGTCGGTCCCATTCATGTGCACATGCCGGCAAATAACCAGACCTTCCATCCTGTGCTTCCCAGTGGAGTGCGTAAGCATCATCCCGCTCTTTAAATAGGCTTCTATAAAGCTTGATTTTTGTGTGGAGTGGGGAGTGCTTTGTCACTATATCAGGAGACCCGTTATTAAATTTTTCACGTTGAAGAAGACTGGTGATCTGTTGTTTAAGGTAAGTATTTTCTTTGCTTAGTCGGTTGCACTCCGCAATCCAGTCTTCAAGAGTTTTATTATTGTTCATAGGAAACCCTCAATATCGTAGTAATTTGCTTCTATTGTACGAAATTTTGGTTGAATAAGATATGTATATTAGTTAACCGTGGCTGTCTTTGATAAGTTATTACTATTCATTTTTCCCATCATAATTTACAGGTAAACGTGGTTTGGATTATCATTGAGTAGCGAAGAAATTCAGCGAATTGAGGATTACTATAGTTTGCAATTGGGGATAAATCAAACTTTAATAGAAATAGCACAGTTAAATGCATTTGATTATGGAGAGGAGTTTGAAACCCATCTTGATGCACTTTCTCAATCAACTGTCATTTTAACTTATTAAAGAGGACAGCATGATCGTGCCAATATTCATGGATGAAAGACAATTACTAGTCGTATTGAAAAATAAAAATGGAGAGTTGCTAGAAGTGGATGCAGTTCACATTACTAACCTAATCTATCTCTACTATACCCTTACTATTTAACAAGGTATAATGAGAAAAAGACCACTTCACGAAGGAGGGTTTTTAAAAGTTCGTTATTGATAAAAACAAGACAAAAGACGAGAAGAAAAAAGCAAAGTATGTAACAGTTAATGGGAAAAAGGTGGCGGTATCAACAACGACTACCCATTTGACCCACTTGTCATCTCAATCTACCAGTAAAATGTCACGAAACGTGCAAGAGTTAAATAGAAAAGTGTTACAGTTCATTAATAACCAATAGAATAGTCGAGCAAGGTACAGTCTATGTATCTTGCTTTTTCTTTTTATATGTATATTCCCAGGTTTCTTGGTAAGGATGGTTAATACCAAGGAGAGGAAAGAAGGGATATCATATGGACAAGCCTAAAAAAAGAAAGCGACCCGAAAAAACTGACCAGATTAAAAGGGGAAACCAAAATGGAGAAAAAGAACAAAGAAGCTTTAAAGATTATTAAGTCTATCAAAGGTATGTTTGGGTGAGCGTAATATGAAGCGTAGGGAAGATTTGGAGTGTTCGTAAATCAAAAAATGAATATTTTTTCATGTGAAAATAATAGAAAATTAATTTAGAAGCATCGGGACCGTTCCGATGCTTATTTTTGTAACTTTATGTAAATTAACTGCACCTTTTGCTATAATAAAAGTAATATTTTGTCGGTAGGTGAAAAGGATGGCCATTACGGTTCCGGAGACGATTAGGAGTAGTGCGACTTCTGGCGAACGGATTTTGTTTCGCACTTTGAAGGATTATTTGCCGGATGATTATATTGTGTATTATGAACCGGAGATACAGGGAACTTGGCCGGATTTTGTGATTATTGGTCCTGATTTAGGGTTGATTGATCTTGAGGTGAAGGGTTATACGAGAAATACACTGTATCAGTTAAATAAGGACGAGTGGACGATAAGGGATTCTAGTGGGGATTTACATAGTGTGAAAAGTCCGCTTAAACAGGCGAGAGATTATGTGTTTAAGATAAAAGATGTCTTGAAGAAGGATAAAAGCCTTATTCAAACCGAGGGGAAGCATCAAGTCATATTGAATTTCTCTTATGGATCTGGTGTTGTTACGAGGCAGTTTCAAAAGCAGGTTTTGGAGGATGGCATCTATTCCATCAGTAATCCGAACAGCATGTCAACACGTGAAGAGATGAATCTTGATTATGGGGAGTTCTCTGAGTAAGTGCTGGTAGTTGTGAAAATATGAACGTACAGGTCCCACAATTCATTTTGCATACTACCATTCAGAGCAAGTTAAAACAAGGTTGAACCAGGTATTTATCAAAGGGCAAGCAAACATGAGTAGCGTTATTTAGATTCACCTAATAGGGGAGATTGTACGTATATACTGAGTGGGGAAATGCTAGGCAAATGATTCTTTCTTTCAATAATTATAAAAAGGACGGCTCATATGAAATGTAGATGTTTAATACCTTCAGATTATCCAAATGGCTATTGTAGTAATTGTGGAGGCTATCAAAAGTTTGTTCATCCTAATAGGGAACAAGAGAGAGTGGTCTTCAATGAAAATTTTAAAGTAGGTACTATCATATATGATAAAGGTAAGCAAAGGATGGGGGAAATTTGTTCATATTCAAAAAGTGAACTTAATATACAATATTTTTATAAAAACGAAAAGGCATTTAAAGAGACTTTAGATACATCTGATTTACTAGAGGTTATTTATCCCTCAAATAAATCTAAATTCAGCGAGGATTTTAAAAAAGGTGCGATAGTTGAGTTTTTAAACTTATTTTACATTCAAGGACATTTCAACAAAAATTATGGTGAGATTATTGATGTCAGTAAAGATGGAAAAAGCATTACCATAGATTGGGGTTTGTATGGGGGAAAGGATACAATTGAATATAAAAATTCTGAGATTATAGTTAAATTAGCTTATAAAGACGACGAAGCAATATTTAACGATAGTTTTAAAACTGATCACCTGGTAAGAGCTCGAGTCCCAAACATTGATTTTAATTGTGAAATAATAAATGTAACAAAAAATAGAAAGTTTATTACAGTATTAAATAACTTATATGAATTTTATGAAGAAGTCTCTTTTATAAATAATATAAGATTTTATGATTTTGAAGTTATTGGTAAAGGAAAGGCTGATTCACCACCCTTACATTATGATTATGATTACGATGATGAGCCCTATGAAGAAGATTTTTATGAAGAAGAGGATTATTATTAACACTATAAGGCTAATTATTCAGAGACACTCTAAATGGGTGTCTTTTTTTTCGGGGCAAATAGGGAGGATATTAAAACAATATGCCTTCTAAGAATCTAAACTGACACTAATGCTATAAGTAAGTCATTAATTAGTCAGGATTATTGGAGATTTATAGTCTTGGCACTTCTGGGGTGAATAAGTCCATATTGAGCTACACTCTTTCCTTTTTCTGAAAAACAACCAAATTTCTTTATTGTTTTGATATAATTATGTCGAATACTGGAATTTTACAGAAGTTGGTGAATGTTGTGTTAGGAAAGTTTATTTCAACCAATGTTAAGGATAAAAAAGGAAGCAAGGCGGAAAGTATCGTTTGGGATGCAGTTAAGGATGCTTTTTACAGCCGTGAATGCATTGCATATTTGAATTATCCTATTTTTTCTCCTGATTTTAATAGCCGGAAAGAACCGGATATCTTTATATTGGATAAAGAATTAGGAGCTATCATCATAGAGGTAAAAGGTTTAAAGATTGATAATATTGTAGCCATTCAAGGCCATAAGTGGCTTTACAAGGATTTTTATATGGAAGAAGGCAACCCGTATCAGCAGGCTGAGCAGCAAATGTATAGCCTGGTCGATCAGTTGAAAGGGCAAGAAGGGATTGATCCGGATTTTACAAAAAGGATTGTTGTTGCCCTTCCTTATATTACACGAGCGGAATGGGAAGCGAGGGGGTTCCACCTACTGCCTAGTGCCCCAAAGGTCCTATTAAGGGATGAACTCACCAGTAAGGGTGTCCTTGATACGATAATTTCTACGTATTTATCAAAATCTTCCACCCTGATGAGTGTGAAAGGATGGGAATCGATGATCGGGTTGATTTCCGGCGGTGCAGAGATGGAAGAAGATTCGGATGGATTTTTAGTCAAGTACTCCTATTTATATATCGCGTCGACTAAAGAGAGGCTTTGGGATGATATTGCTTACATGAAATCCTTGTTGGAAAAAGGGAAGAAGGTCATTATCCTTGCACCTTTCGAGAAAGAGATTACATGGTTTCCTGTTGAATTCTTTTCCAAATATGAAAAGGCATATTTGTTTCAATACTATTTGTCAAAACAGGGATTTAAAATCGATGAACCGTTGGTGGTTGTCGATGGTGAAAGTGTGGATGGCTTGTTTGCTGAAAAATGGTTCAAATTATTTCCATCCTTCAATAAAGGGCAATATCTGATAGAACATGCATCAGTGGACACCAATCTGTCAATCACTGCCGGGGCCGGTACAGGTAAGACGACTGTGATGATTCAAAGAATCATGTTCCTTATATCCATGAGGCCGGATTTATCCCTCAAAGATATTGTCATGATTACATTTACGCGGGATTCTGCGCAAGAAATGAAAAAAAGGTTAAAGGATGAGCTTCTATCACGATATCATGTTACCAATAGACCTGACTATCTGGAATATGCAGAAGAGCTAAAGGAGATGAATGTCAGTACCATTCATTCCTTTGCCAAATCCTTGATTCAAGAACTGGGATTTGTATTGGGATTCGGCAGGAATGTAAGGCTGAGGAGCTACACCATGAAGCGCCGGGAAATCGTTGAATCGGTCCTCAACGAATATGTAGGGAACATACCGATGGAGGACTTGGGTTTTGATGGATTCCGTCATTATGAGCTCGTGAAGATCATCGAAGGATTCTGGGATGAAATTGAACGAAAGGGTTTGAATGAAAATCAAATCCAGTCTCTTCAATGGGGGGATGCAAATTCTGAGCAAGACCAGAAATTCAATGAGTTATTCAAATATGTGTTTCCACGGGCAGAAGACTATTTTGATCGTTTGAAGAAAGAAGAAAATTCGATCACGATAGGGGACCTTGTCAGGAAAATAAGTCAAATCAGCATAGAGAAGGCGGATGCGTTACATGAATTGTCTTCAAAGATGAAATATCTTTTCGTGGATGAGTTTCAGGACAGTGATGACGTACAGATCAAGCTGGTCGCCCAGATAGCGCACATATTAAATACGAGGCTTTTCGTTGTAGGGGATATCAAGCAATCCATCTATCGATTCAGGGGAGCCGATTATACTGCATTTGAACAATTACAAAAGCAGGTGGAAGATGGTTTCCATGAAGAGCCGTTACAGATAAACTACCGGACATCAAAAGGAATATTGGATACGATCGATGGTATGTTCAAGCATTGGGCATCAGCTGATCATTTGAATTACAAAGAAAAAGATAGGCTCATAGGCAATGAGGATCCCACTTTCGGCAGCAATGAATTTAAGTTGTATAAATATAATAAATGGGCAGATGAACTGAACGGGAAGTTGATGAAGGAAATCCATCATGCCCAGGAACTCATCAAACAGCAATCCCCAAAGCCGAAAAAGAAAAGAATCGCACTGTTGGTCAGGACTAATAACCAAGCAAAAAAATTGCACAAATGGTGTGAGGATCATGGTATTGTCACAGAAATGAATTTGGGTGGCACTTTTTTCAATAGTCGTGCCGTGAAGGACTTTTATGCCCTTTTAGAAGCGCTATTGTATCCAGGCTATTCAAAAAGTGTCCTCAATGCACTGGCAACTCCGTTTTTTGATGCTGATGTGTTACTGGATTACCTTGTCCCTCTCGAGGGGGATAATAAAAGGATCCTGGAGTATTTAAGAAAAGAGCACGGCTTGAAAGAAGAGTTTGAGGACTATGTAAATCAACTGAGAATCAAACCTGTGTTTGCTGTCATCAGGCATTTTTTATCAAAGGATATACAACAAAGGCTATACTCAAGCGAACTTAGTCGTTTTGAGGAAGGGCCCAACGAGACCGAAAAGGTAAAAATCAAGCAAGATGTAAAGCAATATCAAAAAAACCTGAATCATATGATGAACTTGCTGCACCAACAATTCGATAGCACGAATGCCACTTTATATGGGATGTATAGTTGGTTGGGCTTGAATATTAAAACCAATCGTAATGAGGACGAACCACGGATCGATAAAGTGGATAGTGAAGAAATCATAGAAATCGTCACTGTCCACAAATCAAAAGGACTGGAGTACCATACAGTCATCATTCCTTTCACAGATCAAATCTTTGATTTTGAACGGGACGAGATGCTATTTGATGACGAACGGAAAGAGGTAGGGTGGTTCATCAAGAAGAATGCCAGTAGCAATCAGAACCACAATAAGTTGGACGATATGGAATCAACAGAAATCATCAAAGAAGAAACAAGGTTGTTATACGTTGCAATGACACGTTGTAGGGAAAGGCTCCTTATTTTTGTTCCCGATAAACCTTTGGATCAGACATGGTCGATGCAGCTGGGCAAGTTTTATTAGGGAGGAGCAATGATATGAATTGTAAGGTACTTACCTACAACCATCCAAGAAAATTAGAAGAACTGGATACTTTCAAAGGATATGTGAATTGCCTGCACATCTGTGCAACGAAGAATATGAGGGATGGCGTTTTTGAACGTTATCAAAAAGGGCCGGAAAAACCTTACATCACAGCGCCGGTAATCACTTCCATCACTTTTATCAAAGCTCTATTCCCAAGTTGGTATAGTTCCGAGACGAAGTTGAAACAATACCTTATCTTGTCTGAAGCGTTGAATAATAATATTGCTAGGGACTCGGAGTATTACACTTCTTTTAGACGCAACCAGATCGAGGTGCTGGATACAATCCGATTATTGGAATTGTCAGGGATCAAACCGGATGATTTTGATGAGGAATGGAATTTATCCGATAAAGAAAAGATTTTCATCAAGGTATGGAGGGGGATGGAGAATCATGATGATTTCCGACAAATCAGAAGGGTTTTCTCTTCTCCAATCCAAATACATGAGGAAAAACTCAAAGAATCCCTATTTTCATTGATTGAACAAGAGTATGGGGTAGAAGATAGAGAACTTATCAATAGAAGGATTTCCTTTGATACCCTTGTATTGCATGGGTTTTACTTCTTGACATCCGAACAGCAGCGGATATTTCAATTACTGAAGAAAGCGGGAGTCAACATCATCTTCCTTAATTTATATGACGAACGCTATCCAGGTACATTTTCTTTCATTTCCGACTTCATCAGCAAAAGGCATGGCTGGATTGATAAGGATGCTTGGGAAATAGGTGGGTCATACCTTGGGGATACGACGATTGCAGATAAGTTCTTATCGGATTTTGAAGGGATATCCGTTGATGGATATAGCAAGCAAGAGATGCTCGTGACCGACTATGAAGATTTTTACTCATTCTTATCTGATTTCGAAGATAACCAATTGGGAGAAGAGATGAAAAAGACATTCATCGCCCCGAATGCCCAGGCTCTTAATGAACGATTGCTTGAATACTATCCGGAACTATTCAAGAAAAAGAGGCGTTTTCTCTCGTATCCCATCGGTCAGTTCATGTTTCACCTACACCAGATGTGGGATGAACGGAAGAAGTGCCTGAAAATCACAGAGGGTGGAATATTCGAATGCTTTTCTTCGGGGTGGCTCCATGACAAGGAAAGGGATGAAAATGCCAGGGACTTCACAAAAGACCTGCGTGACTTACTTCCGTTCTTCAAAGGTTGCGAAACCATCGGTGAGTGGATGGAAAGGGCAGCTTTACTGAATGATATCCAAAAGGAGGCATTATCTTCTTTTAATATGGGGAACGACAACCGCTTCCATAAAATGATGGATAGCCCTTTTAGACGGATTTCCCATTTCTCACTCGAAGAACAGGAAGTCACACAGGTCCTTAGGTTCATTAAGCAATTATTCGAAGTTGCCGGAGCGCTTTTCGGGAATGGTGAGAATAGAATCTCATTGACCGAACACTTCAAAAAATTAAGGCATCTTGTATTCGACTCCAATCCTCATTTGGAGAAAGAAATCCAACAGGAAGAACGCACTTTGATTGAAGAGCTGAAGCAGACATTGCAAGCTGCTCCGACAGTGGAGATGTTTCATATAGACGATATCAGTACGGCGATAAGTTTATATCTATCCGGGAACCTGGAAGGTGACCCAAATAAGGATATGATTATCCGTCCCTTCATTGAGATGGATGGTGAAGCATTCAAAGATAATAAAATCACGCATGTAACGGGTCTTGATGAAAATAGTTTACCATATAATGAATATCAGCTTCCATGGCCATTACAAGAACGGACATTCCGTTCATTGGCGGAAAGGAATATCCCGCTTTCCTTTCAATCCTTACGAAATCGCCATGTGAAAGGCATTACAAGATATTTAATGTATAATCTCTTTCAATTTTCAAATGCAATAGAACTATCCTGGATGGTTCAATATGAAGATAAGGACAATTTGGATAAAGCCATCTATCTTGATCAGTTGGGATTGGTCCCCAACAAAGAAAATGATTCACTGAAAGAGGATTTATTGGATGAGCCGTTGGTAAGGTCGGTGAGCAAGGGAGAGTTGGATTCATTCCTGGCGTATCCTATAGATGCTTTGGCGGAATTTGAGTTCTGCCCACGCCGTTTTTACTACAGTTACATTACAGAGGAATATAGTTCGTTTGATAGTGAGTTCATACATGAATTCATGTATGGGAACCTTTTGAAGTCTGTCCAGGCACTTATTGGAAGGCAAGGTACCGAAGAGATGGTGAAGAAAGAGGTGGATAAGCTATTCCCTTACTGGACTGATTTCAAGCGCAACCTCATGGCAGATGAAAATCTACGTTATTCACATTGGGCGAGAAAGCACTACGGTGGACACATCCCATACGGTAAAGAAAATGAATATAGTGACCTCCGAAAATTATTTTTATTCCCGGCCCTTCAGAATCAACATGGAGATGACGATAGTAAAAAGACCGCAAATAGGATCCGAGATTTGTATGATAAGCCGGAAACCATCATACCAGATTTAAGGGAAGAATTTGAATACCAATTGAACAACCATCCGATTCAAATGGAAGCAAAGCCAAGTATGAAGTGTCGTTTCTGTCCACATAACGCCTTTTGCCCCGAAGCATATCATCCAGTGGATGATGAAGAAAGGAGAAAATCCAGCTGATGAGCATTTGGAGTAGGGTAGCTAGTGAATGGTGTATCAAAAATAAGATAGATAGGGAGAAAATCAATACGACCATTGAATATCAATTGGATAAAGTCCATTCGGTGATAAAGGAAAGTAAAGGTGTCCCTTCAGCTATGGATGCAATCAATTCAGACGATGACGATGATGACGATGATTTTTGGTAAGGAGTATGGAATATGTCTATTGAAGCAATCGAACATGAATTAACAGAGAAGCAACAGGAAGTCGTGGATTATGATGGGGAAGAGCTCCTTATAAAAGGCATTGCCGGGAGTGGGAAGACCACTGTACTTCTAAATAAAGCAAGAAAAATGATTAAGAAGGATCCAAGTATAAGGATTGGGCTTTTCACTTATAATAAAACGCTCAGTACCTATGCTAAATATATCGCCGATCAAATAGGACCTGACAATCTTTATGTCTATAACTTTCACAGTTGGGCATTCCAGCCGCTAAGGCAGGCTGGGAAGATGAAGTGGGTCAAAGTGGCAAATACAAAGGATAGAAAAAATTACCTTCAACAGTCTATAAAAGAGTGCTCATCCAAGAAACACCGCTTTGCAAAAGAAGATAAGTTCCACGATTTCCTATTGGAAGAAATCTCTTGGATAAAAGGAAAGGCAATCATTACATCTTCAGACTATATGGAGGCTTCACGTACTGGACGCGGGGGCGATGTCCGTGTAACCAAAAAGGATCGGGAGGTCCTCTTCAGTATTTATGAAGGATATGAAACTGCCAAGAAAATAGATGGAAAAGTTGACTACGATGATTATGGATTGACCATTTATCAGAATAAAGCAAAGCTGAGTGATCAATATAAGTTTGATTGTGTCATGGTTGACGAGGCTCAAGACCTACAACAAATCCAGCTGATGTTACTCCGTTATATCGCAAAGGAAAGGTTTGTCGTCGCAGCCGATAAAGGACAGAAAATCTACAAGACATCGTTTTCCTGGAAGGAAATCGGAATCAACATCTTGGGGGGGCGTACCAAGGTCCTGCAGAATTCATTCCGATCGACCAGGCAAATCATCCAGATGGCCCATAGTTTACAGCAGCACGACTCCATCATAAACGACGAAGAATATGTCCAACCTGTTTTGCCGGAATATACAGGGCCGATGCCAGACGTGTTTGAATGTGGTGGCAAGAAGGAACATGATGCCGCCGTCATTGAAACCATCAAAAAGTTGCAAAAGGATAATCCCGAAAAAACCATAGGGATACTTTCCAAGGAATGGAGATCGACTAAACGATTTTATTATAGCTTACAAGCAGAGGGAATCCCGCATGAATTCATCGAAAAGGAAAAAGGTAATGTTCATACACCGGGTGTGAAACTTACCACTTTCCATTCGGCAAAAGGCCTTGAGTTTGACTATGTAATCATCATAGACCTCATTGATGAATTAACGGATAAAGAAATACAGGATGATGAATACATGGAAGTGGAACGAAGATTGCTGTACGTTTCAATCACCAGGGCAAAGACTTATTTACAGTTGTATTACTATGGTAAGCCTTCTGTGTTGATTGGTGAAATCGATGAGCAGTTCTATAACAAGCATATTATTTAATTCATAAATCCCTCTTATGAAAAGGCTCCCTTAAAACTGGGAGCCTTTTTCCATACTATCCATCCTTTCAAAATCTACCTATATAAAGACCATAACTATTTCTGTTATAATAAATGGTTGTAACATATAAATATTTTGCTATTTTTTTTATAATTGCTAGTTAAATAGTTGATCTTTTGGACAACTTTTATTATAATGAACATAAGCTAATAACCGAAAGGATGTTCGGTCTTGATAAATGTAATAGAATTATTTGCCGGAGTCGGTGGATTCCGACTGGGTCTGGAAGCTGCAAGCGGTTTTAATGTTGTGTGGGGAAACCAATGGGAGCCTTCCAAGAAAATACAGCATGCATTTGACTGCTATGCACGCAAGTTTGAGGGGAATGGAATACATTCCAATGAAGATATCAGCATAGTGGATGGAGAAAACTTCAAGGGACAAGACATCGATATGATTGTCGGAGGATTTCCGTGCCAGGATTATTCGGTCGCAAGAAGCTTGAGCGGTGAAAAGGGACTGCAAGGGAAGAAGGGTGTCTTATTCTGGGAAATCACACGGTTGATGAAGGAAACCAATCCCAAATATGTGTTGCTCGAGAATGTCGACAGACTGCTTAAGTCACCGTCCAAACAAAGGGGAAGGGATTTCTCCATCATGTTGGCCAGCTTCAGGGACCTGGGATATTCAGTGGAATGGAGAGTCATCAATGCGGCTGAATATGGACAAGCCCAGAGAAGAAGGCGGGTCTTCATCTTTGCGACTAAAAATGAGACACCTTACGTCATGAATGGCAGGAATTATGATGAAACCCAGATGTTACATGAAAAAGGTTTCTTTGCAAAAGCATTCCCGGTCAAAGAAGGTATTTCAGAAAAGAAAAAGCCCCAGTCATTCATCATGAAGAAAGACCTCGTGGAAATTTCGGATGCATTCTCGATGAACTATTATAATGCAGGCATCATGAGGGACGATTTGGTCTATACGGAAGAAGTCACGCCCATTGAAGAAGCACCGATTCCATTAAGGGAAATCCTTCAGTCCGATGTTGATGAAAAGTATTACTTATCAGAAGCGGCCATCGAAAAGTTCACTTACTTGAAAGGCCCGAAAAGGATTGAAAGGACCTCAGCCACGGGACATAAATATGTTTTTTCCGAAGGTGGCATGGCTTTCCCTGAACCTTTGGAAAAGCCGGGAAGAACGATGTTGACGAGCGAAGGCACGGTCAATCGTAGCTCCCATGTGGTGGAAGATCCCCAGACGAAAAGATTGCGCTTCCTCACCCCTGTCGAATGTGAGCGCCTGAATGGATTCCCGGATGAGTGGACGGAAGGGATGATAAATCGGATGAGATACTTCTGTATGGGGAATGCATTGGTCGTCGGTTTGATAGAGCGTATGGGCAGGCGGATATCAGAAATCGAAAAGGAAAATATAGATGGCAATCAAGTTGAACTTGAATTGGTGTTTACGGAAACTGATGCAAAATGATATAAGGGCTACCCTGAAATGGACCAGGGCAGCCCTTTAATTATGAGTAATTTTAGCTTCATCGATGAAGTCGCCTATTTTCTGGATGGCCTTATCGAACTCACCCCGTATTTCATGTTCCCAGAGTCGCAGGATGTTCCAGCCGTTTTCCACATAGTAAGCCGTCACATCCTGATCCCGTTTTTGATTCCTGGTCAGTTTATCCGTCCAGAAGGCGACATTGGATTTGGGAATCTTGCCATGGATCGGGCAAAGGTGCCAGAAGCAGGAATCGATGAAAATCACTACTTTATACTTCTTTATCGCGATATCAGGCGTTCCTTTCAATGACCTTACATTTCTGCGGAACCTGTAATCACGGTTCCATAATTCCTGTGTCACCATGGTCTCCAATTTAGAGACAGCCTTGATGGACCCCATGATTTTACTTCTTTCCTCTGTTGTCTTAGGGTTCTTCATAATATGAACTCCTTGTATTGGTATATATTTATACTACCTGTCATCAGGAGGAGATAAACATAGTCCTCAAGGGATATCCATTCAGTTTGGTTCATGCTTACAAAAGAAAGCCGCAAGATATAGTATCTCGCGGCTTTCAGCTTATTGATCATCTAATATCCCTTGTATGAATCCCTTATCCAACCAGTATCCTTGCCTGGTGATTGATTGACCATCTGGAAGCAGTACTTTATCATCACCATCTTGTGCTTTTGAACGTACATGGCATACATTATTGAACGTTGATCCAGGCAAATCGTTCATTACTCGATTTCCATTTGGGACCAACTCGACACCTTTACTCACGATTTTGCGCGTTTCCATCCATAACGCATATAATTCCCTTTCGATTGTTTCCAGGGGCATGTTCCATAGCTTGATTCCTTCGAAATAAGGGATGCGCTTTATCCCTTTCTTATACTTCTCGGTGAACCTGAATACCAAGAATAGATATTTTTGCTCGGAGAAAATATTGTATAAATCACTCTCTTCCCATTCCTCTTCTAATAACGTATCAAAATCTATGTGTGTAAAAGACATGTGCTCGCGTATTTTCCCATCCGGTTCCCTGCGTACGGTTTTAAATTTAATGTTTGCCTTTGAAAATTCCTCGATTTGATCAATATCATTTTTGCTGACACCAAGCAATTTGGTCATAAGGTGTGGAATCATGGATTTGTTTCCAGGATTGTACACCATACCGATTTCTTTGCATAGTACATCCACCCTTTTTCCATAATGGGGCTTGAATCTTTCTTCCAGGATTTCTTCAAGTGTCTTGATTCTCAATTCCCCGGGTTTTGATAAGGCTTCCATGTGTCCTGGAGTGAGATATTTGCGCATGATTCCTGTCATGTACGATGCCTTCAGGGAGAATGCCCGTTGTTTAGCCGCCACCGTTGAAAAAGGTTGCTTACGGATGCTGGATTTATTTACTCCTTTTGTACAAGCAGACAAGTACATGGTATCGGCTTCGGAAATCAGATGTGCTTCCCCATTCCTGATTTTAGTGACGATGGTTTCCCAGTCACGGCGCATGACTGCGAGGTCTTCTTCCGAAAACTCATTTAAGAATGCCTTGAAGATACGATAATCATTTATCGGGATATCAGGCTCGTACTGATATAGCATGATCAACATCTTTGCTGCCTTATTCATGAATGAGGATGTTTCAAAGGTCAATTTGAATTCTTTCATATAATCGATGATGTTGAGTACCAAACGTTCTTTTGCGGAATATGTACCGTTTTTATTCCTTTTGAATGGAGTGACCTTGAGTTCCACTCCTAGATTCTCAAAGTCGGGTTTTGATACCGAATTGATTTCGTAGCCGAAATAACTTTCCTCTATTATATTACCAAGTGTCCCCTTCGCCCGAAGGTTTTTAATCCTGCCGGTAGTATCTATTTCACCGAAGGTCTTTCCTTCTGCCGCTTGTGCTTTATTCATCAATTCTTCAATCGTTTCATATATCAATTGTTTACTCCTTTCGAAAGAGTTTAGCTTTCTTTTTATAAGTTTACAAGGAAAGTAAAATTATGTAAATGATTTAACTGTTACTCTGGAAGCGTCTTTGGAGGTGGAAGAGATACTTATGTTTATTTTGAAAAAGAATCCCTTTCTTGCTTTGGAAGTATATGGGTATAATATAATTGAGAAAATTATGAAAAATAATTATACGGGAGGAGAAATCATTTAATAACCACTTTGTTAGGCCAGGTTAAACATAAACACTCTGAGTATCTTAGGGGGAAGTAATAATGAAAATCCAGCACGATATTTATATTGACCAATTATCAAAGCACAGGGAACATATAGCGGACGTTCTTGATGATCCTGCTGTGCGCGGTGTAAAAACCAGTGTTGTCGAGAAGTATTCTGATCAAGCGCATTTTATTTACGAGTTACTCCAAAATGCTAATGACGCGAAGGCGACATCCGCTCGTTTTACATTGCATAGAGATAAATTAATTTTTGCACACAACGGAACACGACGATTTACCGTGTCTAATCCAGCATCTGAAGAAGAAGATTCTGCAAACAATACTTTAGGTGATATAAACGCAATAACATCAATCGCTAATTCTAATAAACGTGAAGCTTCTATAGGTAAATTCGGTGTTGGATTTAAGTCGGTGTTTCAATATACCTCCTCACCGCATATATACGACCCATACATCTATTTTAAAATAAGTCGTTTTATCGTTCCGACAAGGATTTATGAAGATTTTTCTGGTAGAAAAAAAGATGAAACGCTATTTGTTTTTCCATTCAATCATCCAGAGCGAGGGGCTGTAGAGGCGTATGAGGATATTTCAGAGAAACTTCGTTCATTGGATCACCCTCTATTGTTTCTATCTTACCTTGAGGATATTTCGTTCGATATTTCGGGTATTTTGGGATTATATCGTAAAAGCATTGAGCAAACACAACATATCGGTAACACAGTGGCGGAGTGTATTAGCCTTACGCAAAATTATGGAGGTGAACTTTTCGAAGATAAGCTGTGGTTGTTTTCACGAAAAGATGGTATTGGAAACTCATATTCAGTTGGTTTCTTTCTTGATGAGGAAGGAAAACTGATTGCTAAACAATATTCAGCCTTTTGCTACTTCCCCACTAAAGAGGTAACTGGTCTTAATTTCATTATTCATGCACCGTTTTTGCTTACTGACAGCCGCGAGGGAATCAGGGCTGGTGTTCAGCATAACAAAGAGATGATAGGATTATTGGCAGCTTTAGCAGCGGATAGTCTTGTTTATCTTAGGGATATTGGTCAATCAATTGGCTATCCACTTATCAAAGATGAGATATTTGACATTATTCCCTATGAAGAGAGCAAGTTCAGCGATGTGAACGACAAAAGGAAGATTTCATTCATGCCATTTTATACTGCCATTCTGGAAGTAATGAGTAGTGAGGACTTACTACCAACTACCGATGGCTTTGTGTCAAAGGGTAATGCTTACTGGGCTTTCGTACCTCAAATTGCGGAGTTATTTACAAATGCTCAGTTAGCTGCAATATGCGGAAACGAAAAAGCAAAGTGGGTTTTCAAATCATTCGGGAGGCAGGATACACGTCGTAAAAATGAGTCACTCACAAAATATATAGATTCCATTACACATGTGTGGATTAATGAAGAGGATATCATTAACGGTTGGAAATTTGGGGGGAGTAAAGACAGTTTAGGTGGAATCAACAGAACTTTTATTGAGGCCCAGCCAGTTAGTTGGCTACATACGTTCTATCAGTGGGTTGCGGAAACAAGTGGACGAACTAAGTTGATTAAGAAAAAACCGATATTCCTCAATCAAGACAGAAAGGCTGTTGCTGCTTTTGATTCCAATGAACATGTAGTGCTTTTTTTGCCGACTGATACCGAGGGATATAATACCGTGTTACCTGAGTTGTTAGAAAATGAAAATACTGCCGGATTTCTTAAACAGCTGGGAGTTGAACAGCCCTCCTTACGTGATGAAATCTACAATCGCATTCTACCGCTTTATAGTGATAAAAATAGAGCAATCAACACAAAGCAAAACTTTCTTAAATTCTTCGAATATTTTAAAGAGTGTCCGCGAAATGAATTGGATGGATTTATTAAACTTATTAAAGAATGTAAGTTTGTTCGGTATAGTTCTGCTATTGATACCAATATTTATCGCGGTAAGGCAAGCCTTCTTTATTTTCCAACAGAAGCGCTGCAAAAATGGTTTCAGGCAAAACCGGACACTAAATTCATAGAATTTGAAGAATACCTTCAATCTGTTGGTGAGAGCAATAAAGACGAGTTGGTTAGATTTTTTACTGATCTTGGTGTAAAAGATGAACCAAGGGTCTTATCACGTGAGTTGAGTATTGAAGAAGCTTACCAAATCAATAGTGATTGGAAGTATTCAAGTCGTGGTAGGAAATGGACTGAAAAGTATATTGAAGGAAGTAAAGAGATAATTGAATTTTTAATTCAAAAACAAGATGCTGACTTATCAGTCATGGTATGGGATCAGCTGTTGAATTATGTTGAATACGGCTACTCTAGTAACAGCCTACGGAGTGTAATTAAAGGAAAATATGAGTATTTTTATTATAGTCAGCAGTATAGTGAATATGATTCTAGTGAAGCCATACGCTTTCGCACCGAACCTTGGCTTCTCAATAAGGAAGGGGAATTTGTATCAGCAGGCGAACTAACGCAACGAGCTTTATCGGAGCACTACAATACTTCAAGAGATGAGGCGGTGGAGCTGCTTCGGTATTTGGGTATTGAAGATGAAATGAAAGATACTGATTACGACTACCACCAACTAACAGATGAGCAACGAGAAAAAATTGAATTAGCTGAAGCCCTTTCTGATATTCCACAAGAAGATTTGAAGCGGTTTGCAGAACATTACCGTGCAAATAAACACACCTCTACTCATCAGGAAGATAGTGACGAATCTGATGAAGAAGACGAAAATGATACTTCTTCAAAAAATCCTGCTGTTACTCGTATAGCAAAAGAAATCAGTCAGCGGGCTGTTTCTGCTCCACAAACTAAAGAGAATACTGCTCTTTATCAAGAAGAAGCCATGATTGAAACTGACGAGGATGAATACTCTAAGCCCTCTATTAATTTCAGTAAGAAAATTGAACTGGCAAAACAACGAAGTGCAAACGAGATAGCAGAGATCGCTTATCTCGATGAATTGACTCAAAAAGCGATTAATGCTGAAAAATACACTTTCGGGTGGTTCAAAGCTTTACTTGAGTTGGAATCGCATAATAGCGGAGAGAACACTGCTAATAGCAGAGAGATTTCCATATCATTTTCAAAGGTGGAACGTGAGGAAGGCACTTCAAGAACCCTTATTTTGAAACATCCAAGCCGCTATATTCCTCAGTCTATGGAAGACCTTGCGGATATACCACTTGAATTGCATTTTGTCGACCAGCCAATGGTTAAAGTCGCAGTTGAAGTTATTAACGTAAAATCATACACTTTAAGGGCGAAATTAAAGACAAATGCCCAAATCGATGGAGTGGATTTATCACTCGTGACCGAGGCCAGAATAGAGGCAAAGAATCCCGTCTTCCTACTAGAGGAATTGCGTAAAGGGTTTATTCAACTTGGTTTTGATGACGACTATGATATGAAGTACAACCTATGCGATAATATCGAATTTGTTTTTGGGCCGCCCGGAACCGGGAAGACAACGCATCTTGCGGGCGAGGTCATTCTTCCTCTTATGCAAGAAAATCACAATCTGAAGGTACTTGTGCTGACCCCGACAAACAAAGCAGCGGATGTACTTGTGCGTCGAATTATGGAATTGGACACAAAACGCAGTCATACTGAGTGGCTTGTCCGTTTTGGTGCGACGAACGACAGTGTTATTGAACAGAGCGGTGTTTTCCGAAATAAGACCACCGATATTCGTGCATTCCCCAAAAATGTAACTGTAACGACTATCGCTCGTTTCCCATATGATTATTTTCTGCCAGAAGGAGACACAAGACTTCATCTGAGTGCGCTGAAGTGGGACTATATCATTATTGACGAAGCGTCCATGATACCATTGGTAAACATAGTTTTCCCACTTTACAAGAAGACCCCTGAGAAGTTTATCATTGCGGGTGATCCATTCCAGATTGAACCGATTACCACTGTAGATATATGGAAAAACGAGAACATATACACTTTGGTCGAGCTTAAATCATTTACCAATCCCAACACGAAACCTCATCAGTACAGTGTCAAGCTTCTAACCACTCAATATAGGAGTATTCCCGAAATTGGTGAAGTGTTTAGCCGGTTTACATATGGCGGTGTGTTACATCATAATCGTACTGTGAATGATAGACGTCCATTACTTATCGAAGATTTCATTGATATAAAACCATTGAATATCATAAAATTTCCCGTTAGCAAATTCGAGAGCATCTATCGTCCGAAACGTCTAAAAAGTAAGAGCAATTATCATGTGTATTCTGCACTTTTTGCATTCGAATTCGTTAAGTACATGTCATCTCTCCTTGAATTGGCAAATGGAGATGAGTATTTTCGAATAGGTTTGATTGCCCCTTATCGTGCTCAGTCGGACTTGATTGATAAGTTAATGGCCTCTTTCATTTTCCCAAAGAATATTGATATTCAAGTTGGGACAATCCATGGATTTCAAGGTGACGAATGCGACATTATTATCGCACTATTCAACCCGCCACCTACCATATCAGCTTCAAAGGAAATGTTTCTCAATAAACTTAACATCCTAAATGTCTCTATCAGCAGGGCTAGGGATTATCTTTTTGTATTAATGCCGGATGATGCCACAGAAAATGTGGGAAATCTCACAATGGTAAAGAGAATCGAAAACCTATGCAAGCAACAGCCGGACTGGATTGAGTTGGAATCGCATTCAATTGAAGAATTGATCTTTGGAAACAACAGCTATCTAGAGGACAATTCGTTTTCGACAAGCCATCAGTTGGTCAATGTATACGGAAAGCCTGAAAAACGCTATGAGGTCAGAAGTGAAGACACCGCTGTCGATGTACAGATATATGATTAATTTGAGGATAAAAGATGATATACCTATCATGATAATGTGATGGGATACAACTAATTACAATTGATTAAATATAATCTCAAGGTTGGGGAATCCCAACCTTTTTTATATACTATTTTTGAAAGACGAAAATGACAAGCGTTATAGAATTTAGGATATAGCCAAGCCACTCCTCTACTTCTTCAAATTTTTGGATTTCTTCCGATATTAATCGTATGTATTAAAATTACTGAATATTAAAAAAGAAAAGGTGAAGTAAATTGAATAGGTTGGTTATGCCTGAAAGAGATGTGGTTGAGTTTCTCAAGGCTGCTAAAATAGGAGATATTAAGTCGGTAAAAGAATATGTCAAAAGTGGTGGAGATCTTAATGCCCAAAATGACTATGGGGCTACAGGATTAACATTTGCAGTTATATACAAAAAATTAGACGTTATAAAATATCTACTTGAATGTGGTGCCAATCCAAGAATCGCTAATAATAAGGGAAACACTCCTATTAAACTAGCAATCTCAAAGAATTTGGAAGAGATAATAGAGCTATTTGAAAGATACTTAGATCCAAAAGAACTACCGAAAAAGAAGAAAATAATTCTAGATAAATCAAGTGTGGAATTTGACCAGGTTGTATTGGATGAAATTCGAGAATCTGTTCAAAAGGATGTAGTGATAATTTCAAAAAAATTAAAGTCCAATGATTTTGGTGGAGCAGATGCATTTACTAATTCTGTGTTTTCAAGCCGGTCCGTACAACAAAAAAGAAAACTGAACTCGATATATGATGCACCATTTTTCGGTAGATTGGACTTTAGAAATGTCAATCAAAAGCCAGAAAGCTATTATATTGGGCGCTACGATTATCAGAAACATATTATATCTAACAATAATAAAGTTGCGGAACTATTTTATCGCAAGAAAATAGGGAAGGTGATACATGACACTTTAGGCCATATAAATATGAAACTCATTCGCCAATTTGAGTTGAATAAAGGGGAAATTATCTCTGCTCATGATCTTACAAGCGATGATGTTCAATTTTTGGATTCTATTCTAAAGAAAAGATTGGTAGAGGCAGCAAGTGCAGAACTACGGGATGTGGTAGAAACCATTCAGGAAGAGCAGTATCAGGTGATCAGTGCGGATGAAAGAAAGCCCCTCATCGTACAGGGCTCTGCAGGTAGCGGTAAGACGACCATAGCATTACATAGAATTTCTTATCTTCTGTACAACAATAAAAGTTTTTCTCCTGATAAAATAGCCATTTTTGGACCAAATAAAATGTTTATGAATTATATAAGCAATGCACTTCCCGGTATAGGAGTAGAGGGGATTAAACAAACAACGTTTCTGGATTGGTGCCATCAAAATATTAATGATCTCAAATCAGCTAAATACACCTATAAGAGTAATACAGATATGCTGACAGAAATATCTAAAAAGAACCCGGAAGAACAGAGGAATGCTCTTCGAAGGAACACCATTAAAGGGTCATTGAACTTCTATCATATTTTACAAAGATACCTGCATGATATTGTGGTTGGCTATGATGGAGCCAGGTTCGCTCCTATATTTGAGGCTACTAATCAGGTGGTAGTCAAAATGGTAGACGAGATGGAACTGAAATTCAAGGTGGAGTTGGATAAGGAAATCTTTGTGAATATGAAGGACCGCATACATGGTTATTATAAGGACTATCGCTACATGCCTCTTTTAACTAGGAGAGAGCGAATAATCAAAAATATTGAATCTATAAAGGATACTTTTTTACAGAACTTGAAACGTAAAATGTTTCATTCCCACACGAACATACAGAATCAACAAAAAGATATAATTCAAGTAGAAAAAGTTATTTCTGAGTCTATCGCTGCTTTCAAAAAAGTATGGCAACCTTTAAACGCGGTAGAGCTATATTTTAATTTAATCACGAAATTCGAGAATATTTGCCAATACATAGATATCGACAATAATATTAAGGAAATGATGCGATTTGTAGAGGATAATAATAAGCTATATACCCAGAAGAATTTAGAAGCATCAGATCTCGCTGGTATTTTCATCATTGATGATTTTCTAAATCAAGGAGTCTTAGAAGCAACAGAAAAACCTTTTCATTATCTAATAATAGATGAGGGTCAAGACTATAATCCTTTGGAGGTTTTTCTTTTAAGTAAGATTGTCGGCAAAGGAAGAATTACGATATTAGGCGACTTAGGACAATCGATTTTTGCCTATAGAAGCATTAGTGATTGGAAGGATTTAACGGCTACTATGGAGGCTGGTATAGAAATGGACACAAACTATATCGAGCTTTCTTCAACTTACAGATCAACAAACCAAATAACAAATTATAGTAATGAAATTATCCAAGGGTGGAGTAAAAACAAATACACTCTCTCCAAGCCATTTGGAAGAGACGGAAATGATGTCTTGTATCTCTCAGGTGCAAATCCCTTACAAAAAGAATTAGAAATAGAGAAAATCGTCAGAGGCTTTCAAATACGTGGCCTCAATAACATTGCAATCATTACAAGAGACAAGGACAATGTTAAAAAAGTAGCAAGAAAACTAAAGAACATAAAAAATATTAACCTATGTCTTGAGGAAAACGCAAAATATGATGGTGGCCTCATAATCATGCCTGTAATCCTATCAAAAGGATTGGAGTTTGATGCAGTCATCGTATACGACTCCTCAAATTACGAAACGAAGAAAAAAGACTCTGAAAAGAAATTACTGTACGTTGCCTGTACAAGAGCGATGCATGAGTTGGTGGTATTTTAATTGATATTTACTTAATAGATGGTACTGAATCAGGTCCCTGGGAGTGTTTATCATGGTATTTTTTGAAGGGCATTGAAGTGAAATGTGGTGGTAATATTTTTTGTGGGGGTTAAATAGATTGATTAAATTATTGTATTCAGAACGAAAAAGGAGTACTCAATTGCCTATTTTATTAATGATAGTAAATGCCGCTTCCCACACTGGAAAGTGGCAACCCCACTTTTATAAATTACAATAAACCACCAATAAATCAGAATACTCCCTCATACTCCAATCAAACGTTCCAGTACAAGTAATCAAATTCAAACACTTTGAAACAAATAATCAAATTCCCATCCACCGACGCTATAGTGGTGTGGTTCGATGAGGATGCGTTCTTTTTTGACTACTTTCCCTTACTCATTGGTGGAGGGGTGCAGGGGGGAAGGAAGTTTTTCTTTTTCCGGTGTTGAGGAAGGGCGACCTTCCTTTCTTTTTATTTGCCTTGTCGAATTATAGGCTGAATTGTCAGTATTTATCGACGGAATATTGTTTCTTTATTAAATGTTTATTGTCATAATTTTACTAGGAGTCTTGAACTATTAAATAATGGGAGAGGAGGTTGACTAGGAGGAAGAGTTAATAGATGACAATAACACAACATGCTCATTTACGCATGAATGAAAGAATTACACCGATGGGGTTCAATTTTGCAAGGAATTTTGCAAAGAATGAGATCGAGTCAGGAACACCCATCTTTACTTTGTGTAAAGACGGTATAAGAAAAACAAAGGTTATAAACAATGGTATTATCTATATCGTTGATGAAACAAGTAAGCACAATAAAATTGTAGTGACAGTCTATCTTGAATCTGAATGCCAGGAGTGATGTGAATGTTTAATATAAAGATAAAAATGTTGAGAATAAATCCACCTGACGTTTAGTTACCTTAATCTACTAACCTAAAAACTGGTTTAAAACGAAAGAAGAAGTATGTTTATAAAAATTACTAATACTTAGTCTCTCATTATTCTTCAAGACTCCACTTAATGAATAATGAATTGAGACAAAAAGTATTAGTAACTGTAGAATATTAAAATTGAACCAAAATTTATACAGATTTTGAATAAATGTTTATTAATATAGGAAATTTAACTAATAATTAAAAATTGATTTGTTTAAGTATGCCTTGTTACAAAGTTTTAAGCATTATAATGTTTACATTAATAATTTTGAATTGAAAAATGTATTAGATTAGTTTCACTATTATAACCCTAATGATTGTTATAATTGTAGAAGAGATAAGGCCCTTCACTTTAATGAAAGTGAAGGGTTTTATTCTAATTTAAAACAAATCAATACCTCAGTTATTAAAAGTTCAAAGAAAGTAATAGAATGGAAAATTAATAGTTGATATTTTTGTGAATTAAAGGAAAAAAGTTTACGTTGAAGAATGAATATGATAGTTGTTCTTAACATTTTACAAGGAGGCTGCCAATGAAGCTACTCAATAGCAAAGAAAAATTGCTGAGAAAGCTTTGAAACATTACTTACTACAAAACATTACTGGATTAAACATAAGCGAAGCCCTTACTTTTTACACCCAAGGCCTGCATTAATGGAACATAGGAGCGAATGGCTCCAAAAGATGACAAGTTTAAAAGGAGGATAACATGAAGACCCAGGCTGAAGCTGTCTTAGAAGCATTTAAAGCGCTCGGAAACGAAAGAAGTATTGCTGATATAAAAGAATGGGTTACAAAGCAATACGGAGAGAAGTGGAAGGATTATGGGACGATAATGGCTGATATGGTCCCACGGGAATTGGGAGGGAACAATAGCTCTACTGTTCCCACTAGATACAGACAATTAGGAAGAGTTAGGCCAGGTGTATATAGATTGATAGGGGTATAGGAGGAATGAAGATGATCAAAGTTTATGGTAAAAACAATGAAGAAATCCATTCTGAGAGAGAGTGGCTGAACTACGCGGCTCCTGCCAAGAAGGAAGGGCATTTGAAAGACTTAAGAAGTGCATTGGAATTAGCGAAATGCTGGTTTCGGGATGGTGAAGCAAAGGTTCCAGAAGAGCTGCAGTTACTATTAGATGCAAATGATATTACGAAGGGCCTGGTTATTTCTGAAGCATACCCCGAGAAAGAAACCAGATTGGACAATTACGGAAAAGGGAGAAATCATGATCTCGTTCTACTCGGAGAAAAGGGGAAGGAAAGGATTCTCCTATCTGTAGAAGCAAAGGCGGACGAGGCCTATGGGAAGATGATAGGGGAGTACCTAAAGAGTGTGAGCGTACGATCCAATGTACCAAACAGAATCGAGCAATTAACATTCTCCATCCTTGGCAATAAAACCAGCGAACACCTCAGATATCAACTTCTGCACGCCATTGCCGGAACGCTTATTGAAGCAAAAGAGTTAGGCACCACACAAGCCATTTTCCTTGTTCATGAATTCCACTCTGATCAATTAAACTCCAAAAACATTACAAGGAATACTACCGACTTAAATGCTTTTTTGTCTGACTTATTCGAGCAACCAATTAACCTTGAACCAAATCAGTTACTGGGACCGGTGTCAGTGAATGGGGGAGAATTTGTTCCTGAGGGGATACCTTTGTATGTGGGGAAAGTAGTGACGTATCTATAAAAGTGAGGGGTGGTGTACATATGCTTTCATTAGCTGAAAAAAGAAAGATTCTTCAGTCCTTTGAAGAATTAAGGGAAAAAGAAAATCACTTTGGTCGATTCTTCTATTATTACGACAAGTCACCCTCAAGGAAGAAAATCGTAGCCCGGGAGTTTGTATCTTCAGGGAATGGTTATGTGTTTGGAAAGTACCTCACTGAGTATCATGATGTGCTTTATCAAGATGGCTCAGTGTGTGTAAAAAACTTTTCTGCTGATGAACTGAGAAGTATTGTGAAGAAAGCAATTGATTCGTTGAATAAAAACTAGGTGGGGTGAGAACGTGGAATTTCAGGAATATTTGCAGCAGAAGCACTTGTTAAATAAAAGGGAAAGAAAAATGAAAGAGATATCGATAGATCAATATGTTAACAGACATGAAAACATGCGAAGGGACGGCATCTATAATGAAGAGAGCCAAATCGATGCCAGATTGGAGCAGAAAGTACAAGAACGCTACAAGGATTGGAAAACATATATAAAGACTATAAACCATTATTTGTCGTCTAGGAACTATTGAGACCGTGACTGTAGGCATACCGCTTCGGAAAAACAATTTTATATATTTATTATAGATAGGAGGGGATGTCTGTGATATTAAAAATGTTGTCACTAGAAGAACTAGAAGACTACGAACAAGAATTAAGCGAACGAGAAGAAGCCAGAGAGTTTGCATCTAGCTCAGAAAAGATTCAGCTTTATAAGGAAATGTACCAACGTGTGCGAAAACTGATGCGTGAAAACAAGGAGGAGTATGAACACTATGCTCCATATATTAAAGATAAGCTAGTTCATCTTCTTATTCATTATGGAACCTATCTAAAGATGGGAAACCACAAGGATGATTATTTAGCATATCAATGTTTGGAAGATGCTCTAAAGTACGATTGTGACAATCCTGTAGCAGCTTATAGACTTGGTTTTCTCTCTTATAAAAAGTGGGATTATCTGAGTGCTGCTAAATTTTTTCAAAAAGCAATTGATAACCATCAGCATAATAGGCAAAAGGCATATAAGCTTACAGAGAGACAAGTGATGAATGCCCATATTTATTTGACTAATAGTGCCCTATACATAGCAAAGAAAACGCATGAAAAAATGAAAGAACTAAATTATGATGGCGTAGAGGAAATTCAAGAGTACGAGTTTTCCTCACTCTACAACAGCTTGGAGGACAATGAACAGTATCTTCTTCAGAATGCTTTTTACAAGGTTACGCCAGAGGGGACGACAACTTGTTCTAAGGAAGAATGTAATGATCTGATGGGATATCAGCCACGTGACACTCTGATACTTTACTTTAATGATCAAAATAACTCACTCGGGTTTAATGGTGAGGAGAAAACGTTAAGTAAAGAACGTGCGGATATTCTTCATTATTTGTTAGTAAAAAGCTCGGAAGCATCTCCAGCAACGAGACAGGATTTGCAAAATTCCTTTCGCAGGACTAATGAGAGTGGAGAAGTGAGCAGAGAAAACTTCAGAAGGGCGATTTCGAGGGTGCGTGCCAAGCTTACTGAATGCAGCATCCCACAGGTTATTCAAAACACAAATTACCGTGGGGAAAACGCGTATTATTTTAACAGGTCGATTAATTTTATTATCATGTACCGAGTAGATGAAGAAATGGGATATGAGTAAGTGCTTACGTCCACAAGAATGTACCTTCTCTGAAATATTCTTTAAAAGCACTTGCCCTGTAAAGTACCTCTTGATCTCAACATTACAAATAAGAAGCACATCAACGATTTTAAGTAAAAAAGCCTAATTCTAAATTAGGCTTTGCTCTTTCACAATTGAGCCAATTGTGGACACTAATTTCTATTGATTAGTATCTTTGTACTGTGCAATAAAACTTTTTTTGTTGGGTATTCTTATTCAAAATCTGCTACCCGTTATTTGAAAAAGGACTGTAACTAACACCCATTTTCGCACAACCAAAAGTCCCTTCGTATATATCTCTTTTTATCAGCTAACTTTCTCTCGTCTGACGGGCAACCTACAAAAATTCCAAGGATTTAAATAGCTGTATCGTAACTTTTACGGTCTTTCATTTCTTTTCTTCTTCAAAATCAAATCGATACACTCTCTCCCTCTCTATATGCTAAAATTTATTGGATTAGAGTTTGACGAAAGCAGGGATGCACTCATGGATGTATTTTTGGATTCAAACGTTTCATATACCGACCCTTTTATGAAGGAAGTCATTTTTAACCGCCTACTTTTAGAACTATCGGAACACGAACATATTAATCTCTTTGTATCTGAAGTGGTGCGTGATGAAATGATTAATAATTTCAGGCAACAACTTGTAAAACAGTATGAGACAATTAAAACAAGTGAAAAAAAGATTGTTAAACTGTTACATCACAAAGAGGACAAACCAATTGAATACAATCGAACGGTTGAAGACTATGTTGAACAACTGGATCGATATTTACAAGAATTGGAAGATTATCAAGTCATTGAAGTAGTTCCTTACCCTCATGATCTTTTGCCTGAATTAGTAAAGAGATCCATTTCTAGAAGCAAACCATTTTCCGATAATAAACAGGAATTTAGAGATGCCATTATTTGGCTTTCTTATGTGGAATTTGCAAAAAAACACAACTTAGAAAAGTGTTATTTAATTACGGCGAATTCAAATGATTTCTTACAAAACGGAAAATTACATCCAGACCTTGCCAAAGATTCCACCGCTTTCACTGTTTTTAAAGATGCTCAAACCTTTATTAATCAGTCCGAAGAGGTTAAGAAACTACAGAAGACCCTTGAAGTAGAGAAATGGGCAGACGCGAAGCAAATTACTAAGAACCCAGGTCAAATCTTGGAGTTAATAGAAAAACAACAATTTGAAACGGTTTATGATGCTTGTGACAGCTTCTTTACGAATCATGGTGATTCCATGAGTGTGAAATTTGATACTTATGATACAGTTTGGTTGGAATTATACGGAATTGAATTTAAGGAAATTAATAATGTGGAAGTAGAAGTGGTTTTGGATCATGTCATTGTAACAGGCTACCTTACAGTAGAAGCCATGTTCGAGGTAAAAGATCGAAACCCAATGTATGAGCCTGGCGATGAAGAATACTTCGAACTAGGTTCCGATGAAAAAACACTCTCAATCAATTTCTCTCTTACGATTGATCAAGATATGGAAATTGAAGATTTGGATATTAACGAGATTGAGGTAGATTAACTACCTCTTTCTCGATAATAATAGCTAGAATGTTGTTTGATTAAATAAAAATTTGAAGAACAGTGAAAAAAGGCGCTTACTAAGTGTAATCGTCTCTCTATGATTTATGCCATATTTGAAATTGAGCTACGGTGTAAAAACTCCCTTTGAAGGGAGTAATTTTTTGTCTTATCCTTTAAAAAGGCAATTTCATTACCACAGATGGTGCAAAAAAACTGGTGAAATGAAAATATTATTTACTACATTATACTTTTTGAATCTCTTGGAATATTAAAAATGGATCAAAGTAGAAATCTTGGCCATTTTCAAGAACTGTAGGCGTTTTTTTAACAATTTTATAACCATAGTATTCTGGAAAATCATTGTTTATTGCATACAAGATTGTACTATTAGGTCTGTTGGATCCTGATTCTTCGAGCCATTGGCAATAGTAAGCGACATGTGGAAAGTCATTTAAAAAAAATTCAGGCAGATTTAATTTGCATATTGATTCATAGTGAATCTGGTAAAGCTGACTCAGGGTAAATAGACCGTTAGGGTTGACGGTTTTACCCACCGGGACCACAATAGAAAGAATATCTTTTTGAGTTAATTTATCGAGTGAATAAAGAGATGTGTGGTAAACTTCATTCCACAATTTTGTCGTATCACTCGCATCACCGTTACGTTCTAAAACATCTAATAGGTCTGTTTTAGCGATATGAAATGCAGTTGGTGAAGTGACAAGAGATTGCTCGGAGGATTCCCTAGCTGATTTACGACTTGCTCTAGTGCTCTCACGTCCATAAACATCATAAAGTCTATATTGATGTGCAGAAAAATATAACAGCGGTCCCTTTAATCCTTCAAATAAGCTGTTTGCCAAGGGAATTTTAATTGTATAAGATTCCTGATTTTTGTTCCAGTAATCTAAATTATTGTGAACCCAATCTTGTATATGGATATAGTAGGCTTCATCATGTCTATGCTCTCTTACATGTATGACTACAAAGATAACCGGTTCAATACAGCTTAAATAATAATTAATATAGTTCCTATCAAGACTAAAATGAATATTTTTATCAATTACTTTCAAAGATTCGGTCGCCTTTGCTTGTATTCTGATTTGTTTATCAAGCTCTGGTCTTTCTATACTTCGTTGGGCAATTAGGTCTATCCCATAATCAGAACGTTGTCGATCAGAAACAAACCATTTTTTTGATTTGACCAACTGATAAGTAACGAAACATTCACCAATATCCCCAGTAATGTGTGTATCTACTCTACTTGGCATATGTGTATTCTCCCCCCCCAATTAAAATTCAGTTTCCTACTATATTTTACCAAGCTAATTATATATGAGCTATATTTTTTTAATGCAAACGGTCAAACAGTCCAAGTAGAAATACACCGCTAAGCTCTTCTTTTCTGGAAATGTAAAAACTTATGTATTAATCGACAGTATTCGACCTGATAACTTACTTCATATAGTCCACTAGCACAGGAGTTATTTATTACACAGTATAGGTCTAATACGCAATAGAAGAGTTATGCTGTACTTGTTAGTAGAAGACTTACCTTATTAAGAATCAAGTTTGACAGAGGAGAAACATTTCAATGGCTGTAATTCTAGGCGGTGACAGGGGTGTCACCGCCTTTTTCATATAATAAGCTCATCAAGGAAAGGGAGATGATGAGATGAAAAGATGGAATCAATTATTTATACGTCAAGGGTTTATCGTAGAGGAGAAAGGACTCAATAGTTTTTCATGCTTTCAAGAAACAGAAGAGAATCTGGCATTTTTAATGGAGAGCCTTGAGAAGTTAGCTGTAGTATTTACGTATGAAATCGGAATGCTGGATGTGCTTAGCCCAGTTGTTTCCGAAGATGAATGGTTACGTGTTATGGATTTTGAATTCAGAGGACGAGGTGAAGGACTTTGGTTTCGACCAGGTCAGGAAGAGCCAAAAATAAAGGAGCTGGATACCTATATTTCTGGAGTGGTCCGGCACTTAAATCGCTTAGGACTTCATACGAAAGGATGCTGTGATGGGCATGAGAGGAGGCTGCCATCTATCAGCTTTGCAGATTGGGTGGACATGGAGCAGGTTGTAAAGGTATTACAAGCTGCTGGAGCTAACAGAATACACATTCGAGAAAATCGCATTACCATTGGAACTCCTCGCATCCAATTACTGGATGTAACTGAAAAGTTAGCGAAAATTCGCCCCCATTGGATGAACGAGAATTTCGAGTTTATTACTAAACAGTTTTTCCTTCAACAGCTAGAAGAGTGCCTGTCTATTCAAGGTGAGAGTGGCAATGAAGACACGATAAGGCAGTATGTAGTGGAAAAAATGACACCTCTTGTTGACCATATTACTGTTGACAGCAAAGGAAATATCCTTGCCCAAAAAAATTGCGGAAACGCGCAAGGACCAGTGTTACTTTTTAATGCTCATTTAGATACAGTCGAGGAAATCAGTGCGGCTAGGACGATTATGAAAAGTGGTGCGGTTTGGTCTAGTAGTGAAGGTATTCTTGGAGCTGATGATCGAGCGGGAGTTACGATTTTGCTGGAGCTTGCCCAACGTCTTGACTCTATCAAATTCAATGGGAAAGTGAAATTTATTTTTACAGTTGAAGAGGAGATTGGTCTGGTTGGTGCAAGAAAGGTAGATGAGTATTTCTTGTGGGATGTGGAAGCCGCATTTGTCGTGGATCGCCGTAACAATGGAGATATCGTCACCTCCTGTGGTGGATATGAAGCATTTTGCCACCAGCGTTTTGGAGAGTTTGTGGAAGATGTTGCGCTTTCTAATGGACTCGATGGCTGGAAGTGCACAAGAGGCGGAAGCAGTGATACGCGAATCTGGGCGTCCCACGGCATTCAAAGCGTCAACCTCTCTGTCGGCTATCAGAATGAGCACACGGATGATGAAATTTTAGATACAGATGCTTGCTATAACACGTTGCAGCTTCTAGTTGGAGTGGTGAACAATGCGAGGGAGTTGAGGAGGGTTGTGAGGTCTATTCAGATGTTGGAAAGTCCGGTTGGAGGTAGAGGCTTGAAGAAAGCTTAATGGGCCTCTAATAATATTTAGGAGGAATGACAAATGAACGTATTTGTTTACGGAACGCTTAGAAAAGGTGAAAGGAATGCTGGATTGTTGAGAGATGCCAAGTGTGTGGCGGAGCAGAGCTGGACGGAGGGTCGCTTGTATGATACAAGGTTCGGCTATCCAGCTGTTAAACCTGGCGGTGGTGGTTATGTCTACGGTGAACTTTATGAAATACGAGAGGTGAATTTGGATAGGTTGGACCGTTTGGAAGGATACATGGAAGGGGGTGTCGATAACCTATTTGAAAGAGTGGAGCAAACGATTTACACAGATAAGGGTACCGTTTCAGCACTTGTGTATGTTGGTGGACGGAGTGAAATGTTCAAACAGCACATTTCAGGTGGTGATTGGAAGGAGTATACGTTGAACACTTTGAAGCAGCAGCGTACAGTTCGCTATTTTGCCTATGGAAGCTGCATGGACATGGAGCGGATTAGTAATAAAGGTTTTGGTAATTGTTTTCGCAACGTACTTGGAGTTGGTGTCCTTCCAAACTATTCCCTTAAGTTTACGAGAAAGTCCACATTCGATGACATGGGTCGTGCGGACATAGTAGAAGACGGCTGTGGGGTGGTGGAAGGAAAGGTATATGAAATTCCAGTCTCCGTATTAGACGAATATTTGTACGGGCGAGAATTGGCGCCAGGTGCTTACAGACCTACATTTGTGACAGTTAAGATAAATGGAGCGGAAGTTCAAGTATTAACCTTTGTTGTGGTTAACAAAGAACCTGAAACCGCCCCACCACTAGAATACGAAGTAGAAATTTTCCGTGGCGCAGCAGGGTACCTTTCAGAGGCATATTTGGAAGCATTAAAACACCACATAGATTCGTTAAGGAAGCAGGGGGCCTGGGGGGGAGGTTCTGCACGGTCTGTGGAGTGTACTGGATGAGACACAAGAACTTTTCCCCTGTCTCAAATTATAAAAAAATTGGAGGAATGTAAAATGGCTACTTTTACTTGTCAGGTTTTAGTTGGACAGAAGAACTCTTATGATGGTGGAATTATTAATGTGTCTCATACCCTATTTCTCTCGGAAAATAGTATACCGGCCTGGACGTTGAAAACGACTGGTTTATATGGTGATAGTGGAGAAAGCCCAAGCAAAGTAACCTGGATTCCCACGCTGGAGCACATGCTGGAAGATGCATTGGTGATGATTGGTTTGTTTGTATTAAAAGATGAAGGTCTACTTAAATTAGCGAACAAATTTTTCCTAAAGCCAGAACAAAACTACGCGGAATTCTATTCCGACCTCACCACAGAACAGCGACAGGAACTATACCAGCACACTAGGAAAATTGAAAGCTCACACAAAATAATTCTCACCGTATTCGAAGGCTCCTCTATCTCTAAACACCTGCCAGCTTTAGAAACCTACCAAAATGATATTGAAGTTTGTACCAGCGTTTATAGAAAAGAGTTCTCCCTTTGGACGAAGAGTTTTGAGGAGAGGGGAGCATTGTAACTGAAGTGAGGCGGGGGGAAGCAAGGGACGTTTCTATTGCTTCCTATAACGATCGAAATAAACAGTGGACCATCCCTCCTCATCCAGAAAGGAATTTCCGTTCCCATGTAGAATCCTATATAAGATTCCACCCGTTTGGAGGTTATGGTTTTACTACTATTTTTGATATATCACCTGCCTAATAATGAAAATGAGGATTAGGAGAGGATATAGGATGAGATATACTTGTGCCTTCTTCTTTAAAAGGAAGCAGAGAACCGTCCCCTGGCTTCCATGCAGGAAATTTCCTATCATAGCAATTTTTAAACAAACGTTTGATTAAAAAAATTCCAAAGACAAGCCGAATCTAGAATACACCCGGCTCGGTGGCCAACTACCTATTTATATTGTTATTCTAACAAAATGAGGTGCAACCAATGCTAACAAAAGAACAACTACTCCAAATCAAAAAACTTCAACACATCTGTGAACAACAAGGAGGATTCGAACTCAAGCTAAATGTTGATATGCTCGAAAACCGGGATGAAAACAGCAAGGAAGACTTCTTTCATTATGAAGATGGGCAGCTTGTCGGGTTTCTTGGAAGCTATGGATTCGGCAATAAAGTAGAGCTGACCGGCATGGTTCACCCGGGCTACCGTGGGAAAGGGATTTTTTCTACATTGTTTGCTATGGCTGTAGAAGAGGCAAGGCACCGAAACGCCAAGGTCATCTTGTTGAATGCGCCAAGCTCTTCCCAAACAGCCAAGCAGTTTTTAGCCAACATTCCTTGCACGTTTTCGCTGACGGAATATCAGATGAAATGGCATCAGACGGACCTTTATGAGGATCCTGCTGTGACCATAAGACCTTCGGCTTCACAGGATGATTGGGATGCGGAAATTCAGCTTGAAGTGGCCTGCTTTGGATTTAGTGAAAAAGAAGCAAGTGATTTCAACCAGCGGATAAGGGAACTAAACGGGGAAGATATGTTCATCATTGAAGCTGAAGGAAGAATTGCGGGGAAAATCCGTGTATCCGAAACGGAAGGGGAAGCATGGATATATGGATTCGCGGTCTTTCCCGATCTCCAAGGTAAAGGAATCGGCAGAAAGGCTTTATCCAAAGTCGTCAAAATGAAAAGTAAAAAAGGCCTGCCTATCTTCCTGGAAGTAGAAGCTAAAAACGCCAATGCCCTCAAACTATATGAATCTTGTGGATTTAGAAATTATCATTCGCAGGATTATTATCTGTATCAGGGTCAGTAAGCGACGGAGGCCATCAATAAATGAAAAAGCATCGGGAACCAACCCGATGCTTCAACTAAAATGTTTTTTCTCTAACCTATTCAGCCTGTCTTCAAGATCTTGTACCGTTCGCTCAAGTTCGGTTATTTTCTTTTTTAATATGTCAACATCCTGCAAGGTGTAGTTTTTATCTTCAGTGCTTTCTATAAAGCTTTTTCTTGGTTGAACTTCAAAGTAAATTTCATACGTCTGTCCAGTGATTGTTTTAACTGTATGAAAGATAGTATCCTTATACTGCTTTTCAAGCCAATCACGTTGAAACTCGTATTCGGAATAGACAGTGAGAATATCATCATCAAAAGCGGCATGGGTGTTCACGATCCAAGTCAAATAGGATTGCTTTTCCAACTCATCCTTCAGCCGCTCCTTAATGCTGGTCCAGACCTGTGACATAGTATCACTCCTCGTGCTTTAAGTTAACCGATATATCCATCATACCATATCACTATATACCGATATCAGAAGAGTTGAACTTACAAGTCAGTCACATATCCAAGGTTATTCTTCATTACTTATTTCAGAAGCTAATGCACAAAGTACCCCAATGATAGTCGGTGGAATGCTGGCGATCAGAAACCACCAGTTGCCGGTCGTGATTGATAAGATGGTAAAAATAATAAGTGACACTAGCACAATGGCAATTCCGAATTTGACTCTTGATGGTTTCAGAGGCTCTGTCATATTCATATTGATGGACAGAACCATTCCCGTAATAGCCCAGCTCGCCAAATGGACAAGTATAATGACCCCCAGGATCATACCGGCTTTTAATTCAATTCCGAACAAAATCAAAGTAAATAATAAATAGCTGGAAGCAAGAGTGAAGAACCAGGAAATTGCCCGAGCCTTTTGCCAAATATGATCATGCAGTTCATCCAAACCGCGCTGCTTTTTGGCCATGCGGCGGCCAAACCACCAGGCTAATATACCCGCCACAGCTCCTCCGTATAATCCTACCAACCCGCCTACTTGTACCTCCATTATTCCTCGCCCCTTTCTTCCAATATGAAGACCTCTTCAATGATGCAATCGAATGCCTTCGAAATGTTGTATGCCAGTTCGAGTGATGGGTTATATTTTCCAGATTCGATGGCAATGATTGATTGTCTCGAGACGCCTACCTGTATTGCGAGCTCCTCTTGCGTCATCTTTCTTGCTTTGCGCAGATCCTTGATTCGATTTCTCATCATTACCCCACTTCCGTTCCTTTTGTAAAGTTAGCTTTACATTCGATTGTAAGTAAAGTTTACTTTACATTTTTGTGGATGTCAAGGTAGCTTTACATTTTTAGAGGTTAGTTATGGGTCTGTTATTGACGGGGTTTGAGGTTTGAAGAAATAAGATGTAAGTCAATATTCCTCTAGGTGATAATACAGGAAGAAGTGCTATATCATTTAAAAGAGTATATACCTACGAAAAGAACATGAAGGAAGAGTAATTATGCTGGTTACCGTGTTGATCTTAAAATGATGTTATCTGAATATATAGTGTCACTTATGTTCATTATGGGAATATATAACAATAAATGCCCTACGTTCACACTTAATATTGAAAGGGGGTTTAGTTATGGGAGTTACGAAACGGATGACAAGTTTGCAAAAAATACAAGCATTGACTGAAAAATATGGCTCTGTAAGAGAGTGTATGTGCGGTGATGTGTCTGTACCTACAAAAATCACCATTCAAGAAGAGTTTGAAGATGTAGAGTTGGTTATCCATAATTTCCCGGTTTTTCAATGTCTGGAGTGTGATGAAATAACATTCAGTCCCAAAGACCAAGTAGAATACTACAAAAAAGCAGTAAAGCATTACGAAGCCACAAAAAAAACTGAATTCGATTGTAACTTAAGTCAATAGATGTTGGAGTATAGCATGTATGTATGTGCTTTTTATGGCCAGGTCCCTTGTCCATTCCTCCAGGTTATAGCTACAGAAAAGAGACATGCCGCCGAGCATGTCTCTTTTTCGTGAAAGGGACAAGGAAGCATGGGTCCTTCGACACAAAGTAGACCTATTCCTTTGGTTTCAGAAAGGAAATTCCAATTTCATGTCGAATCTCTTGAAATATTCCACCCGTTTGGAGGTTATGGTTTTGCTACTATACTTTTGATATATCACCTGCCTAATAATGAAAACAAGGATTAGGAGGGGATATAGGATGAGATATACAAATAGTACTGATGAGATTACGGCTGATATGCTGAAGGGTTTTTTTGTAGGTTGGCCGGAGCCCCCGAATGCCGAGACGCATTTAAAGCTGCTGCATAATAGCAGTAAAGTGGTTCTAGCACTGGATGAGGATGCGAATCAAGTCATTGGCTTTATCACGGCGATTAGCGATGGCGTTTTGTCTGCATATATTCCGTTCCTTGAAGTGTTGCCGGCGTATAAAAACCAAAGGATCGGCAAGGAACTGGTAAAACGGATGCTAAAGGAGCTCGATCATATCTACATGATTGATCTATGCTGCGATGATGATGTCGTTCCTTTTTACGATAAGTTCGGCATGATCAAATCAAACGGAATGCTTATGCGGAATTATCAATGGCAGTCGGGTGTATGGAATAGATAGATTTTTAAATATGATAGGAGCTGTGGGGAAGCAGAGAACCGTCCCCCTGCTTCCATTAGAAAAATATTATGGGGGTTATTGAATTGAAAAAGTATCTAGTAGGTTTGTTTGCTTTATTATTAATTCTTAGTTTAGTAGCTTGTTCATCTGAAAGTTCCAATACCTCAAAACCAGAGGATAAGAATGAGGAACAGATCTCTGAGGACAAAGCAAAGGCGGAAGAGGAAGCCAAAGCGAAGGAAGAAGAGGAAGCTAAAGCAAAGGCAGAAGCAGAAGCCAAAGCGAAGGCGGAAGAGGAAGCTAAAGCGAAGGCAGAAGCAGAGGCCAAAGCGAAGGCGGAAGCAGAAGCTAAAGCACAGGCGGAAGCAGAAGCTAAAGCACAGGCGGAAGCAGAAGCTAAAGCGAAGGCGGAAGCAGAAGCCAAAGCGAAGGCAGAAGCAGAAGCCAAAGCACAGGCAGAAGCAGAAGCCAGAGCAAAGGCAGAAGCCGAAGCAGCTGCAGCTGAATCAGAGCACTTTGCCAATTGTACTGAGCTAAGAAAGGTATATCCAAATGGCGTAGCGTCCGATCATCCAGCCTATCAATCTAAAATGGATAGAGATAAAGATAATTTTGCCTGTGAAAGATAGATACTGAATGATGAATAATCCCTTCTCCAATAATGAGATGGGATTATTTTTTTATTTTGAAATGAATGATTGAAATCCCCGAATGTAGATTTGAATCGAAAGACCTAGAAGAAAAGAATAATAAATCCTGTTTATTGGAATATAATGATAGTTGATAGAAATCTACTAATCTGTAAAATGAAGTAATCGAGATTTTTAGAATGAACAACATGAAATAACAATAGGGGAGTCCTAAATGAAAAAGAAAATGAACAACTATTTAATGTTACTTTTAACGGCCATGTTGATGTTTGGTTGCACCAACGTAGAAGATGCATCCAATACAGATGGAGAGACAGCCTCACAAGAAGTAACCACAGTTAATACAGAAGATAATAGTGAAAAAGAAGAAGCTGCCACTCCGGTTGTTGAGGAAACAGAGGTAGAGGAAACACCAACAGAACCAAATGATGAATTGTTCGCAGGATACACACTTATTGAAGTTGATGGTGGTGATCTGTCTGGATATCGAGAGGCTAACGTCGTCGTTGACATTGGTTATGGGGACCGTGTATATTGGGCATTCACTAATGAATTCGGACAGCTGGTACGTGTCATTGCTGATGAAATCATTGTTCAAGATGACCTGAACGAACCGGTATTATCGTCAGGCAGATACTACTCTGATGAGGCGAAGGTTCCTGGTGTCGAAAGTGACGTTTTAGATGAAGGGCATATCATTGCTGATTCTCTCGGAGGGGTATCGAATGCTTATAATATTACCCCACAAGATAGTGCGCTCAACCGGCATGGTGATCAAGCTTATATGGAAGAAGTGATCCGCAAAGCAGGCGGGGCCACCAATTTTGAAGCAATTATTACCTATCCGGATACGGAAACGCAGATTCCTTCAAGTTATCAGTATACCTACACTTTAATGGGTAACAGGATCATTGATAGATTTGACAATGTGAACCCTGATGAAGTAAACGCAGAGCGCGGTTTAACAGACAGTGAGCCAACTGAAACAACCGGTTCGGATACAGATGGTGATATTTCCAGTGTTGATACAAACGGTAATGGACAAGTGACGATCAAAGAAGCAAAAGAAGCAGGTTTCAGTATGCCGATAACGAGTGATCATTGGCTCTATAAATATATGGACGATCGAGATGGGGATGGACTGGTAGGTGAGTAAGCCTCTGGAACTTTGAGGCAAGAGAAATATAAGAATTATTACGGAAAAAGTGTTACGCCATCCCAACGGCGTAACACTTTTTTACATTTTAACCGCATTCCCTTCCAACATCCCCCTCATATCCTCCGCTGATATCGGTCTGCTGAAGTAGTAGCCTTGTGCCTCGTTGCACTGCTTTTGCTGCAGGAATTGGAGCTGTTCTACGGTTTCCACGCCTTCTGCGATCACTTTCAGGTTGAGGTTGTGGGCCATGGTGATGATGGTTTCGACGAGGGACGCGTCTTTTGGGTCTGCATAGATGTATCTTGTAAAGCTTTGATCAATTTTCAAGGTGTGGATCGGGAATGTCTTTAAGTAGTTCAGGGAGGAATATCCCGTCCCAAAGTCATCGATGGATAGATGGATCCCCATATCCTTCAGCTGCTGCATTTTCCCTACCGCATGCTTGGAGTCTTGAATGATGCTCTCTGTGAGTTCGAGTTCAAGATAGTGGGCAGCTAAGCCGGTTTCCTTAAGGATGTTTTTCACCCGGTCCAGTAGGTCACTTTGCTGGAACTGGCGGGAGGAGATGTTCACTGCCATCCTTAGCGGTTTGTAGCCTTGGTCTTGCCAGCGTTTATTTTGCAGGCAAGCTTCCTTTAAGATCCATTCGCCGATCTGCAGGATGAGGCCGGTTTCTTCAGCGATCGGAATGAATTCAACAGGTGAGATGCTGCCCCATTCTGGATGATTCCAGCGAAGAAGTGCTTCTGCTCCTATGATCTGATTGGTGTTTACGTTTATTTGCGGTTGATAGACAACTGTAAATTCATGCCGTTCCAATGCTTTGCGCAATCCGATTTCCAGCTTCATCCTACGTGATACAGCTTCGTTCATTGCCGGCGTATAAAATTGAAAATTGTTTTTGCCGAGCTCCTTTACTTGATACATGGCGGTGTCTGCATTTTTTATCAAGGTCTCGATGTCTTTTCCATCTGTAGGGTACATCGCAATCCCGATCGATGGGGTGATATAGAGCTCCAGCTCCTCTACAAGCAATGAGCTGTTAAGGGCGTCTACAATCGCCTTTGCCCGCTTTGTCACTTCAGCAGCCGTTATTTGCGGAAGCAGCACAATAAATTCATCCCCGCCCTGTCTTGATAAAGTATCGTGTTTTCCCAGGAATGTCTGGATGCGGTTTGCCACCTCGATCAATAGCTGATCCCCGACAGCATGTCCGAGCGTATCATTGATATACTTGAAACGATCAAGGTCGATGAACATGATGCTTAGGGAATGCTTATTCTGATCGGCCAGGTCCATTGCCAAGGATAAACGGTCGTTTAACAAGAGGCGGTTAGGAAGTCCTGTCAAAGAATCTAGGTAGACCATCCTGTCCATCTTTTTCTCATTTCTTTTTCTCTCGGTAATATCGCGGATGATACTGCTGAAGAAAATCGTGTCTTCTTCCTTCCAAGCTGCCAACGATAATTCGATGGGAATTTCACTGCCGTCTTTTTTAACGGCTTCCAATTCCACTGTTTTTCCGATCACTTTTGGCTCTTCCGTAGAGATATAGCGGTTCATCCCCTTTTGATGGGCTTCCTGGTATCGTTTAGGAATGATCGTCTGCAGCTTCTCGCCGACGACTTCATCTTTTTCAAAACCAAAGATCTTTTCTGCCCCTTTGTTCCAGGAGATGATCGTACCTGTGCAATCGGATATGATGATGGCGTCATTCGCTGATTCAATGACAGATAAGAATCTTCGCTCCGAAATGATCGATTGATTCTCAAAACGCCGGTCTATCAACACACTCACAAAGACAAACCCCAGTAAAATAAGAACGACAAGCCCTATTCCATAGGCCAAATATGTATTGGTGATGGGTTCTAATCCTGTTACGCCCGTATGGTGGTGATGTGCCTCGTAGCTTGCAGCGGCCATTCCCGTGTAATGCATGCCAGAGATGGCGGCTCCCATGATGAGCCCGCTGATAATCTTCCTCCAAAGGATTTTTTTGGATTGATAGTTTTTACTCACAAAAGAGATCAGATAGATCGCCACTACTGAAGCAATGAATGCGATAAGTATCGATAGACCATAGAGCATTGGATCATATACGATCTCAGCATCCATCACCATCGCTTCCATTCCGGTATAATGCATGGAAACAATGCCTGTCGCTATAAAGAAAGCGCCCAGGAATACATGTCTTTTTTCCAGTACGTATCTGCTGATGATGTACAAGGCTATGCCGGACGAAAGAATAGCAGGCAGAATCGAAATGATCACCCAACGATAATCATATTGGACGGGGATATCCAAGTTAAAGGCGAGCATGGCGACAAAATGCATCGCCCAGATCCCCATGCCCATTGCCAAGGCACCCGCACTGCCCCAAGCTATCTGCGCATATGACTTCGCCTTCCGAACCTGAATCCCCAAATCAAGTGCAGCGTAGGAGGCCATGATGGCGATCAATATCGAGAGCAGCACAAGAGGGAGGTGGTATGAACTTGATATAGCTTCCATGTGGACGATTGCTCCTTTTAAATGACAAGATTAAATCGAAAGTTTGATAGATTAATTTTATCATTTAATGGAAGAGGGAGTGGGAGAAAAATACAGGGGAATGAAAATTTCTATGGAGCAAGTGTGAAGCAAGGGGACGGTTCTCTGCTTCCTTGCCAATCGGCAGCAGAGAACCGTCCCTATGCTTCCTTACACTTATCCCACCGGCAATTCCACCACAAAAGATGTTCCCTCGTCCACTTTGCTTGTTACATGAATCCGCCCACCATGCAGCTTCACAATCTTTGCCACAATGGATAGACCAAGTCCCGTTCCTTCTATGGTTCGGGTTCGCGCCGCATCTGCCCGGTAGAAGCGGTCGAATATCCGTTCCACTTCAGCAGGGCTCAGTCCCATGCCTGTATCCTTAAAGGTGATCAATAGCCTATCTTCTTTGTCCTCAATGATTAGATCGATGAGCCCGCCATCTTTATTGTATTTGATCGCATTGGAGAGCAGATTATCCCAAACTGTATGAAGCAGGGAGGGATCACCGATGATTTCCGTATCGGGCAGGGAATAGCTGAGCATCATTCCTTTATCACTGACGAGCCATTGATAGTTCCGGACCAGATCCCGCAGCTGTTGTCCCACATTGAATGGAGTCTTTTTCACAATAGAATCATCACGGTCCAGGGAGGCAAGAAGCAATAGTTGCTTGGTCAGGATCGAAAGTCTGTTTGTTTCGTCCTGGATAATGGATATATACTCGCTTCTTTCTTCCGGACTGATCGTTTCTTTTTCCAAAAGCGTGGTATAGCCTTTTATATTGGAAAGCGGGGACTGTATATCATGCGAAATGTTTGATATGAATTCCTTGCGCATATCGTCCATCTGCCCCAATTGCTTGGCCATCCGCTCAAAGCTTCGGGATAGCTCTCCAAGCTCATCATGACGGTTGCTATCAAGCTTCACATTGAAATCGCCTTTGGAGAGGGAGGTGGTGGCTTTGGTCAGTTTGGCAATGGGCTTCACGAGATATTTGGCACTGAATACGACCATCACGATGCTCAGTAAGATTGTGAGGAGTAGCAGCCACGCAAATAAATAGTGCATCTCGTTAAATAGAAGCTTAATGTCGGGCCGGACGAAAAGGGCATAGTTTTCCCCTTTATGCGTTAACGGGACCCCGATGGTATTATTCAGGTCATTGGCAAAAAAGCCTGTTACAAACAACTCCTGCGGATATTGAAGAATGCCATGGTAGACATTCCCCGCGAGGACCGCCTCCATGGTCGATGTTGACAGTCCGTTCTCTTTGAATGCTGCACCAAACGAAACGGCCTCACCGCTATTGTCCACGAGATAAAGCTGATATCCGATGGAAGAGACGTTTTCCAGATATTCATTCAAGCTGACATCCGGATGTTCGTCCGCGAACAAGGCGATCGATTGGGCGATCCTGGTTGTTTTTTCATCGTTTTCGGGCTTTAATTTTTGCTGATAATAGGCATTGGAGATGAAAAAGGCGAGCACACCGCTGACTATCATGATCCCGATTGTCATAAAGACAAATTTAGTATAGAGAGATTTCATTCGCGTTTTGCCTCCAATGAATACCCGACGCCCCGTACGGTTTTAATCTGAAAATCATCTGTATATGGTAACAGGCGCTCTCTTAATCTTTTTATATGAACATCCACCGTCCGCACGTCCCCGTCATAATCAAAGCCCCATACCTGTTGTATCAGATGATCCCGGGTGAACACCCTCATAGGATTTGCCATCAGAAAATACAACAGTTCAAATTCCTTCAGGGGCAATAGGATGGTCCGGTCTGCGATGGTCACTTCATAGCTTTTTTTATTTATCCTGGTATTTCCTATCTGTAGCAGTGATTCCTGCGGTTGCTTATCGTACCGGCGCAACAGGGCTTTTATCCGGAAGCACAGCTCTTTTGGTTCGAACGGCTTCACGAGATAATCGTCCGTTCCAGCCTCGAATCCCTGCTCCTTGTCCTCGATCTGATTTTTGGCAGTCAACAGGATAACGGGGATAGAGTAGCGGCGTCTGATCTCCTTCGTCAAGGTAAAGCCATCCATAAATGGCATCATCACATCGACCACTGCCAAATCACAGGGCTGCTTTTGGAGGATTTCCAGTGCTGCCATCCCGTCTTTTGCCTGAAATACTTGATAGCCCTGCTCGGAAAGATGGATCCTAATAAGGTTCAGGATATGGATATCGTCATCAACAATCAGTATATTGGTCATTCTGGTTACTCCTATAAGTTAAAAATCACTTCCACTAAACTGTAACTTTAAAAATCGTCCCATGCAAACTGCAGAGACGGAATTTACGATGTTTCCTTATGCTCTGTTTTTTCCTCCTGCAAAATGCGGCCGTCGCTCATCCTGATGATGCGATCGGCAAAGGGAAGCATCGCTTCGTCATGGGTGACCATCAAGGTGGCAATGTTCAGCGTATCCGTCAATTCCCGTATCAAGGTAAGCACGGCTTTGGATTTTGTGGAATCCAGGCTTGCGGTTGGTTCATCGGCGAAAAGGATGGCAGGCTTATGGATGATGGCACGCGCAATGGCCACCCGTTGTTTTTCCCCGCCGGACAATGAGGCAGGATAGGCGTTTCTGCGGTGCTCCATCTCAACCAGTTGCAGAACCCTTGCAATTTCTTTTCTTTGGGCCTCTTTTGTTAATGTTGATTCCGAGACATCCAGCATCAGCTTTAATTGCTCTTCCACAGTGAGGAATGGAACGAGATGTGCCGCTTGGAAGACGAAGCCGAATTTTTCTGCCCGTATTTTCCTGATCTCCTCCTGATCCATCCTGTGCAAGCTTTTCCCGTCCATGAGGATTTCACCACCGGATGCAGGTTGTAGTCCGGCTGCGATGGTCAGAAGGGTGCTCTTGCCGGACCCTGAAGCCCCCACTAAAGCAGTCAACTCACCTTTTTTCAGAGAAAGGTGGACGCCTTTCAAAATTTCTTCTTCCACATCTCCTTGAATGAACGTTTTCTTCACGTGCTTCATTGTAAAGAATGCCATATTACACCTCTCCTTGCTGAATGGCTTGTAGTGCTTGGGATTTTTTAATCTGAATCCCTGAAATGGAAGCGCCGATAAATCCGATTAGAAGAAAGACTATCGACAGCTGTACGGTTGATGGAAGAGTCAGATGAAAAGGCATGCCTTCCGGGGCAACGAGTTGAAAGCCCTGGCTCACTGCCGCCGCCAGGGTCAGCGCCATTGCCGAAATACTAAGCATCTGCGTCCACATCATCTTGAATAAAGCGCTTGTTTTCAATCCGAGCGCTTTTAAAATGCCATACAAGCCGATCTTTTGGACATTCATCATATAGAAGAAGATGGCAAACAGCATGCCACTGATCACGACCAAAAACCAGACAATCATCGTAAGGGTAATCTGTTCGGCGCTATAACTTGGAATCGATTGGAGAAATTGCTTTTTTGTGAATGCTTCCAAGCCTGCAATTTCCACAGCCTTCTCCATTCCTGGTATGAAAATCAACTGCATTTCCTCCACCCTATGCATCTCCTGGTAGTCGTCCATATGAATGAACGCAACAGGCGCATGGCTGAATTTCTTCTGGTCGACGAATTCTTTTACAGTGAAGTCTCGATTTAAAGCAGGGACAGTCAGGCTGTCTCCCTCGGCAATTCCCTTGCTTTTCATCGAACGATCGAGGAAAATCTCACCGGGCTCTACACGCTTGAAGTGTGGTGAATCGGTCGAAGTGACAAACACAACGTTTAGTGGCTTGTCTCCCTGATCATTCAAGAACCCCATTTGAATCGAAAGTGCCACTGCATTCTTTTGCTCATCTAACACTTTCTCCTGGATATTGCCCTCTATCCTCGATAGATTAAAAGATTCCTCAGCCTCCTCATCCATGTAGAATTGTCCCTCAGGTAAATCCTTGATCAACGCCGCATTGTCCTGTGATAAACCGTTGGCCAAACCAGAAATGATAAACGTCAAAAAGCTGATAAGAAACACAATGGAACCCAAAATCAGAAACCTCACTTTATTCTTCCGCATTTCTTTCCACCCAAGATTCATTGGGATACCTCCTAAATTTTAATAGACCAGTAACAATGGCCACTTTGTAAACTTAGAATATATCTTTTATATGAACGGAGGATGAACGGGAAATTAGAAATGCATCTGAAAAAAGTAATGGGAGTAATTGGAATAATCGTGTTAATATTAAAATAAATGGTATTAGACTGAAGGCGGGTGAAAAAATGATAGGAAAAATTAAAACAGTACCTGAGAAGGCGGCATTTACAATAGGATTAAGTTTAATCTTATTTGTTCCATTATTTCTATTTTTGGTGTCAGTTTTATTCCCTTTAGAAAATTGGACAAAGATGATTATAAGTTCTATCGCAATTTTCCTTTCTACCCTATTTATCCTCAGTGCTGCTGATAAAAGGCATTCAAGGATTGGGAAGGGAAAGTGAAGCAAGGGGTTTATACATAAATAAAAACAGTGTGAAGTGGCTTAGGGGGATATCAGATGGCATTTTTTAGAACGGTCGGGAACGGGATTGGAACCTTGGCAGGTGGTGTCATTGGCGGAGGCGTAAAGCTGGCGGGCAAGGCGGTTAAATCGGAATGGGTGGAAGAAGTGGGGGACGGAATCAAAGTTTCTTCCAAATTTGCATTGGATAGTGCCGGACAGTTTATGGATGGCGCGGTTAAAACAACCTATGGCGCTGTGACTAAAGATGAGCTGATGAAGCGGGATGGATTCGGTGACCTGAAAGATTCCACCGGAAGGACGTTGAAGGGAATGGGGTCAACCATTGTCTATACAGCAAAAAACGCTGGGACGACCTTTGACGGCCTCGTAACCGGAAATAAGGAAAAAACGATGCAAGGCGTGAAGAACATAGGTAAAGTGGCCGCGGTTGCAACGCTTGCTGTCGGGGTGGTGGATGTCATAGATGGGGCTGACACGGCGGAAGCGGCAGAAGTTGAAACAAGGAATGATCATATGGACAGAACGGTCCATTCAGAGACAGGGGTCCCTTATGAATCTAAAACGGTGGAACTGGAAAATGGGAGCTACATCACAGGAGTATTCCCGGTTTTTGATGCGGCCTATGAAGTGGAACTGCCAGAGAGCATGTATCTTCAAAGTGACTACATACATTTCTCCTATGCCAATGTTGAATTATATGAAGAGATCCAGTCAAACCCTGGCCTGATCCAGGAGCTGGGATTAACGGAAATGGATATTTTGGCGCTTGAAAAAGGTGACACACCTGCAGGTTACACTTGGCACCACAGCGAAGACCCCGGCGAACTGCAGCTGGTGGAGCGGGAAGTGCACCATCATACCGGCCATACCGGTGGAAGAGAGCTTTGGGGCGGCGGGAGTGAGTATAGGTAAGAAAGCTCCGGCGACTAGACATGTCACTACCTGGAAGCAGAGAACCGTCCCCGTGCTTCCGGCCATATGACTTAAAAAGGAGATGCAAAAATGGAAATAGTATATTTTGCAGGTGGATGTCTTTGGGGAGTACAGGCATTTATAAAAACGTTGCCTGGTGTGACTTTTACAGAAGCGGGAAGGGCTAATGGATCAAGTCATACACTTGAGGGTGAGTATGATGGCTACGCAGAATGTGTGAAAACAGAATTTGATCCTGGTGTTATAACGTTAACGAGATTAATGGAATACTACTTTGAAATAATTGATCCATATAGTCTGAATCAACAGGGAGAGGACGTTGGGGAGAAATACAGAACTGGCGTGTATAGCAAAGAGGATAAACATCTGGAAGAGGCGAGGGCGTTCATCAGTAAAAGAAGTGATTCTGAACGCATCGTCGTTGAAGTGCTGCCTCTTACAAACTATGTGAGGAGTGCAGAAGAACATCAAGATAGGTTAGCTAGGTGCCCGGATGATTATTGTCATATCCCAGAGGAGCTATTAAATAAGTATAAGTAAGGGAATGGCTGTGACCTCTTTACAGTGCAAATCTAAAAAAGCACTCTTCCATTACATTCTGTAGAAGAGTGCCCTTTTCTTAAATATGTGCCATATCTTCAGTTAACTGGTTAATGAACGATTGGATATTATGGGACTGGATCCATTGAGTACCAAAGACATCATCGTTTTGCAGTAGAATATTCATGAACCATATGCGCCGCAAGCTGACAAATGCTCTTAGCGATTGTTCGTCCTCTTGATTTAAGGTTCTACAACTTTTATATCCTTCCAAAAATGCTTTCCAGCAAGAGGAGGCCAAATTACTATAATTATTTGTGAGATTCCACCAAAACACGGCCAGATCGTATGCCCGATAACCTGTGCTTGAGCAGTCGAAATCAAATGCTCCAATGACTCCATTGTCTATATGCATGTTGAAATTGTGGAAGTCCCCATGGCAAAAGCCGGTCTCTAATTGTTTATCCAGTACACTGCCCTCTATTTTAGTTATAACTTCCTTTAGTAATGCATCGTGCTTGTTACCCATTATGTGGTGGAGTACCGGCTTAATGCGTTCCATTGGTTCATACAATAAATGATGAAGATCCAGTTCAAAGGTGCGATCATGTGTGGAGGGAAAATCTTTCGTTGCTTCGTGAAGCCTCGCTAAAGCACTTCCAATAAGCCTCACATTATTTTCATTGATGTCCGGACGATTTCCTTCTATATAGGTAAAAAGCACACCATAACGTGTTCCCTCAGGAGCAGCAATTGTTGTTATGCTCTGCCCATCTCTTCTATTAATCGGTGTGGAAACAAAAAAATGATTTCGATCCAAGTGATTTAAGGCATCTAGCTCAAATAAAATAGCTGATTCCTGTCGCCAATCATGACGATACAATCGGAAAATGTATGTAGCAGAAGTCGTGGTTACTAAATACGTATCATTTAGTCCCTTCACAAGAAACGTGCAACTAGTAACAGCATCTATATCATAGTCTTCAAGAATATCCTTTATAGATTCCGTTGCGATCATCGAGTACTTTACTTTAACACCTTCCAATAGTTTTCCTCCTCAGAATGAGACAAAGTTATACATAATATACTCATAGATTCTCTTCTATGTCATCTTTAATTAATTTGATAAGCAAAGGTTGAATTTATAAAAAGGGAAAATAGTTCTTAATAGAGAAATCAATATTATGTATAGTTATCCTACGCAGAGGGTTATGGAAAAGGGTGTGATTATAAGTTGAAAGTAGAAGCAGGGGATCTAATTTTCGTTAAGGGGAATTGCTATGCCAGCCCGTTTATCCGATTTTTCTTAAAGTCCAATTACACCCATGTCACGATAGCGCTTGATGAAAAGCATATTTGTGAAGTGGACCTGTTCACTAAAATGGAAGTCTTGCAGAATCCATATACTGAATTTGATTTGTATCGATTGAAGGGGGATTTATCGAGTCAGCAAAAGGAGGAAATGGTAAGTTTTTTAAGAAAGAGATGCCTTTCCTCCAGAGGCTATGACTGGTGGAGAATTGTTTCCCTCTTGCTTCAGAAATACTTTCGGCAAAACATCATCATTCATTCACCCGAACGGTATATTTGTTCAGAAATCATCGATAAGGCCTATCAGCACTTAGGGATCGACCTTGTAGAACACCGCGTGACAGGCGACGTTACGCCGCTGGATCTGATCAGCTCTCCCAAGCTTCTATTAATCGATTCTGTTACGTGTCAGAGGGATCTCCATTTGGGCAAGGAGAAAAATATCAATCTATGAATTAATCATGCAATACTAGGAAAATAATTCTTAAACGAACGTTTGATTAAAAAAATTTCAAAAGCAGGCACTTCAAAGGGAACACCCGGCTGCTTTCAAATTAACTTTTTAAAATGATATGCTATCATAATTTTTATAGTTGAAAGATCGACAAAAGTGAAGGTGATAATATGAATAGGCATCTTTTTCTATTCGGAGGTGGTCCTCCATTTACAGGTGATATGGCAAAGCAGTTTGCAACAAAGGCATTGGCTGGGGGTTCTCCGGTCTCAATCTTATTTGTGGAGCGGGAAGGCTGGGAGGAGTATATGCACTGGTACACGCAGGAGTTGGAGCGGTTTGGGGTCAGTGAATTTAACTATTTGCCTCTTCCTTCGACTCCGATTGAAGTCGTGTTTGAGCGTGTGAAGAACAGTTCCGGGATTGTCATCGGTGGTGGGGACACCAATTTGTATGCTGATTACATCGTGGACACTCCTATCTCGCAGGCTATCAAGGAGAGATATGAGGCAGGCATCCCGGTTGCGGGCTTTTCAGCGGGGGCTTTAATCAGTCCGGAAGTTTGTGTGATTTCCCCTAAGGATAATGAGCAGAACGAATACCAATCAAGAAAAGGCTTGGGATTGGCAACGGATGTAGTCGTTGCCGTGCACTTTTCCGAGTGGGAAGATGAGGATCATTTGAGGAATGCGGTCAGTAAATACAAAGAGTCTATGAACTATGGAATCGATGAGAACACCGGTGTATACCTTTTGGATGGAGAGCTTGAGGCCATGGAGGGGAATGGGGTATATACGGTGGAGGATGGGGTGTTGCGGAAATTAAATTAAGCTGGATAAAGCATAACAGGGACGGTTCCCTGCTTCCAAAGCAGTGTAACCGTCCCTGTGTGCCTGAGAATAGCTTTTTGCTTCTAGATAAAAGTGGTTAAACTAAAAGTAATAGTAAGAGAATACGGAAAATAAGAGAGGTAGGTATATATGTCAAATGAAGAAGTAAGTATACTTTCAAGAAACTTATGGGGAGATGTTTTAGCTGAAATGTCCCGGAGGTTATCGAAACCTTCATATGACACCTGGATTGCACCATTGAGCGGGGAGGTATTTGAAGACGGTAAGCTAATAATAACGGCGCAGAATGACCTTTCAAAAGAATGGATCCAATCAAGATATAAACAAGAGCTGCTTGATGTGTTAAAAACGTTAACAGGACAGAATTATAAGATAAAGGTAACTTCAGTAGGAGAAAGTAAACCATTACCAAAAACCCGTATGAACAACGAGCAAGCAATAGGTTATATGCTGCTAGCGTGTAAAGAAGTCAATTTTCCAATTGAAGCGGTAAATCAGCTTCATGTGAGCATGCTTTCTCAGTTTGATTTTTACACACCTGAAGAAGCGGAGAAAGGAATAGAGTGGTTTAGTAAAACAGGTAAAGAGTGAGGGAAAGCACAGGGACGGTTCCCTGCTTCCAAAGCAGTCGAGCCTTCCCTGTGCGTCCCTACCTAGAGAGAACTAACAATCGCATGTAATGACGACGAATTCTCCTGTTCTCATTGAGACCGTTTGTGCTGGCGGGCCACTTACTCTTCGTTCGCAAAATACATCAAGAGTGGTTAAACCGCAAAAAATTCTAACGTATTGGTCGCCTCTTAAGTTAACGTCTGGTAATCTTCTCTTTGGAGCTCCAAAGATAGGCAAGCAAAACACAACACCAATCTCTCCAGGCCGTAAAATCTCTTCACTTGCCAGGGATGTTCTACTTCTGCCTTCTTCATCGACGATGGTAATTAAATGTGTGCCGACGTGAGGGATATTGAAGAGATTCCCCAATAAGCTCTGACTGATGGATTTTCTGTTATTTTCATCCATTTTATAACCTCCTTTTCATAGATTCATAGATATGATGTGCATTTGGGGGGATTCTGACAGGGCATGTATGATCTTTATTAAAAATTTAGCATTTATCATGATAGAGTTAATAGAATAAAGGGTATCCGTAATGTCTGGGGGATTATGTATCGAAGTTATGGTAAAAAGATTATAGAGAGCATAAGCTTTTGTTAACGGAAGCAGGGAACCGTCCCCGTGCTTCCGTATTACACAGTAAATGGTAAAATAGAGGAATGGAAATGTAAGAGGAGGGATATTCTGAGTGTGGATTTTGCAGCGGTTCATGAAAAACGTGATTAAGACGAATAATTTTGCGATTGTGCTTATTTCTTTTCTAGTGATTGGGGGCAGTTCCTATACTATTCATCTGTTGGAGCCGGAAACGTTTCCGACGGTTTTTGAGGGACTGTGGTGGACGATGACGACGGTGACGACTGTTGGGTATGGAGATGTGTCTCCGACAACGGTTGCTGGGAAGACCTTTGCGATGTTCTTGTTTATTTTCGGGATTGGACTCATTGGGGTTTTGATCGGGAAGGTTGTCAATCTTTTGTCATTGTATCAACGGTTGAAGGGGGAAGGGAAGTTGAGTAGTAAGAAGATCAATCATTACATTTTTGTTGGCTGGACAGAGAAGACGGAAAAAGCGATGGAAGAGATTTTGGAGGAAAATCCGGACGCGCGGATCGTGTTGATAGATTCCAAGAAAACAAATCCTTGTGACTTAGAGGTTGATTTTGTTCAGGGGGATGCGAGTGAGGATGCGGTATTGCTGCAGGCGAATGTCCTTGAGGCAAAGTCAGTGACGATCTTTTCGGATGATACGATTGAGGATGCCTCGCTTTCGGATGGGAAAACCCTGTTAGTCGCGTCCTCGGTTGAAAGGCTGTCAAAAATACATAATCGCAACGTCTATACGATTGTGGAAATTCGCAAGGAGAAAAGCATTCCGAACTTCTCTCATGCCAATGTGGACGAATTTGTGCTTTCTGGAGAGACAGCGTCACGATTGATGGCAAAGGCTACGCTATATAATGGTTCGACTCATTTGTTTAGTCAATTGACTAGCAGGATGCATGGCGATAATATTTATGAAATTGCTGCAGATCCTGCCTGGATCACCTATAAACAAGCATTCCATGAAATCCTTGAAAAAGGGGCCACCTTACTGTCGAACGGAAAAGATCTGGACATTAACAGAAGGCTGGATGAAAAAATCCCAAGCGATGCGAAGCTATATATCATCTGTGATAGGCAAACCTATGAAACGAAATTTAAAGTGGGATAAATGGAAGGAGCTCAAAGCAAAGGCTTTGAGCTCCGTTTTTTTTAGTACGTTAACGAACTGGCAATGATCCATCCAATGGACAAAGAGAACATCATCAGTAAAACTCCCACAGAGATGCGGTCTTCATTGATGGCCTCCTTAATGCTGTAATTGATGGTAACCACTTCTGCCAGTATGTAGAAGAAGATTTGTGCAACAATCCCGATTACTCCCCAGATGACCATATCCAGGAATGATACGGAATGTGCGATGGCAGATCCGATGACGAATGCCAGACCGAGAAGCTTTCCGCCCATTACAAGTGCGGCTGTTGTATTTCCTTGTGACACCTTTTTGATTTTTTCATTACGGGAAGTCAGATCAAACAAAAACAATCCAACAAATAAAAGAACAAATGCTGTTCCTGCGTAGATTCCAAACGACGCTAAATAGCTGCCCATTTCACTCACTCCTTCGTATCTTTACACCCTACAGGCATAAAATAAGATAAATTATCAATGATTTGTTTTCCTAGACGATATCCGAATGCACTTGCTTGTTCATTAATGAGAAAACAGCCAATCATCATGTGACCTTCTTTTTCTCCGTTGGTTGTCGGGAACATGATCTTCGGTAAGTCTATATACTCCTGATACACCTGCACATAATCAACATAGCTATTGTTGGGGTCTTCCTCGACCTTTTCCCCTGATGGAGCGTAGATTTTAACGGAATCGCCTTCCCTGCCGAATGTCGGCTTTTCCACATACTTTTTCCCTGCAGCAAGAAACGGCGCTGGCTCCAAGTAGGTGGCGAGAAAATATTCGCCAATCCACTGGTGCTCCTGCGGGGTAAAATAATCGCTGTTTTGCTCATGGAGCCCCCAAATGATGGCTTGAACGGCCTTTGATTGAAGCAAAAAGGCACTTAAAGGATTGATGATGCTAAGCTTACTTTGGCGGACCAGCTCCAGTAATTGCAGCCCGACATTCGCCCCGGTGGCCCCATCCTTATCGAGAATGAGGGATTCAATCGGGAACGTTTGCCTGTACAGGACATCGATCCTTCTGCCTTCCGCATCCAGCAGTGCTTCCCCTTCAATGATCTGCAGCTTATCCAAGGGTACATACTGGGAGGGAAGCTTGCATAGATCCTTTAAGTACAACACAGTTTGTTTATCTTCGAAATTTTCTTCATGGGAGGTAAACACGATGTTTGGGAACTCTTTTTTTTCCAAAGCCTGATAGCTCTCGAAAATCGCATTCTTTACGGCTCTTCCCAGACGTTCCTCTTCGTTGTCATTAGGATTAAGGCGCTGGAACTCCTTACATACTTCACCATTCATAAGGAATAATTCCTTGATAAAAGTAGGGGTGTCACTATTTATCTCCAAGACTTTATATGTATGGTTCGTTTTGACCAGATCCACACGCGAGATAACGGACTCAGCCTCGATGCTTTTGATTTTTAAGAAAGGAATCGTTTCTTTTGGATACCCCAAATCAAGAAGCGTATCCTCGTCCAGCTCCCGCAGTAGCCTGGCTGTTTTTGAAAATATCCTGCCTACCCGGTTTGTCACCGTCCGAATATGGGCTGCTTCCGCTTGTTCGATCTCATGGCAGGTGAAAAGTGCATACTCCTGGCCATATAAATAACTCCAGAAAGTAGGATACTTTGCATAAAAATCATCTCGTGACGTCTGATTGGCTTGCTCACTCATTTGTTCATCCCCCTGTATAAGAGGAGCCGCTGCCAAAGCCTTTACTTGGCTTCGTATTTGATTCAAAGGTCGGGCTGTTTCGGTAATTCTTATAGGATGAATCTTTCTTTAAGGAAGATAAAGTTGCAAAGAAAAATCCGCCGTAAAAATAATTGCCATGATAACTGGAAGAATCATCATCACATTGATACACGCCTTCTTCGTTATTCCATTCATACTCGTTACAGCGATCATCTGTCGGTTCTGGCGGAAGGGTGCTTTCTTCTTCTGACCCACATCCAGTCATACCGATAGCGAAAATCGTGGCAGAAACACTTGTTAATACTTTTTTTGTTTTTGTCATGGAGCCTACTCCTTTCGTGCAAAATCAACTAAGCTAATAGTAACAAAAAAAGGAAATGAAAAGGAGGGAGTTTGATAAAAATAAAAGATAATTATTTTTAATTTTGATATGATGACAGTAAATAACACTTGAAGGCAGGTGTCTCGAATTGGAACTGATCTATTATTTACACGATCGAGGAAGCTACAAACCCATTTATGAATATAAAAAAGGAACCGTCAGCGAGGATGAAATTTACGCAAGGCAGCTTTGTACCTTTTTCATTAAAAATGGTGTGCAATATAAATTAATATGCAATGAAGGGACTTTACATAACAGTACCGAAACCCTGACAGTGGAAAGGGATGACCTGGCAAGGGATTTTTATAAGCAAAAAACCTATCCTGAAGGCATCCACCTGGAATTCCGCGAATATCGATACCTTCAGGATATGCCGCTTCTCCATACAGAAGAATTGGAAAGTCATTGGACAGCCATCAAATATTTGCTGAAGGATATCATCCATCTGCCTGGCATTGGCGAATGTCACATAGACTCCAAGGAAATCGATGAGGACCGCCAATGCTATGTCATTTACATATCGAAAATCGTGAAAGAAGGGTAGAGGCTCGTTGCTACACTTTTATTTTATATAGAGAGAAGGATTGAGATGGACATCCTCCTATTGTGATTCTTCCTTTTACAGGGTTATATTTGCTTTTGGAAAGCTTGTGAGCAAAAGTCTTCTTCCGGTTGGGAGAAGACTTTTTTACGTATTCGGAAGCAGAGAACCGTCCCGCTGCTTCCCCCGCTGCTTCCATCGTGATTTATTGTCATGCAATGAGATATCAGAAACTATACTATTGGTAAGGCAATGCCATACAAAAACTAACGTGATCACACCATTCATGCTTAGACCATTTGCATGGTTGGAAATGTTTCACGAGATGGAGAGATTATGAAACTATTTATGATTTTAAGCCAACTATTTTATGTGGTGGGATTGGTTTTCTGGCTTCCGATTTGGGGTATGTCCTTCATGGCTTTTGATCAGGGTATTGCTTTCTGGAATACACTCTTTGTGCTAACCATCAGCGCCTACCCACTTGCGGTGATCATTTGTTCTATCCTGGCGTGGGTCCTTCATAACAAAAAGAGGCGAGCCGCAGTAATCATAAACCTTATTCCAATGCTGTGGGTAGTCGGGGCGGGGATGCTGGTGTTGCTTTAAGGGGACAGGTCCATTGTTCCGTTTGTGCCTAGTGTGCAGGCGGGATGATGGACCTGTGCTTTTGTCTATATTCAAGAAATGTACTTGATAGAAATCTATCAATGATAGAGTTAATTTTGCAAAGGCCCTGTGGTATTCTGTGAATGGACCGGCAGTAAGTGCATGTCTGTCCTTCTTCCCAAACCAAATCAACTCCGCTTCCTACCTATCTCTTATCCTGGGAACTGGTTCCTGCCCTCAACTCCAACTTCCGCGCTCGGTTCTCGAAATGCTCTGGTGATGGCGGTGATGATTTTCATTGTTAGGTAAGGTACAAAAGCGATGTAGATTCCGTAGTAGAAGCCATATTTAATCATGTCTGTTAAAGTAGTGGAATCATGTGTGATATAGCTCACGTATACTTCATTTTCAAGCATCTCAATGATTGTCACAAACAATCTGGTCGCTAAGGCAAAGCATCCTAAATAAAAGACAAAATTTAAAAACTTGGATCGGCCTCTGCTTAAAACCATGAAAAGGAAGGACAAGCCAAAAGCAATCCATATATGTGGGGTATAATTTGTGGAATATCCTAGAATAAAGTGACTGCCAATTAAACTGGCAACGACTAGTACAGCGCCGAAGATCAAAAGAAATAACGCACCTAATCCAGATTCCTCTTCCTTGCCATTTCCCTGTCCATACTCCTCTTCAAATGAGAAATATCCATCATTATCTTGATCATAGCCCCTACGAAATAATTCCTGTTCTATTTTGTAATTATCACTATGTCCGCTTTGATATAGTGATTCTAACTCACTTGAATTCTTATTTGAATATTTTGACACATGAACACTTCCTTTCCGGTATTTTACAAAGATAATGTATTATTCCTCCTCATTAATGATATTGGTATTATTTTACTACTAAAAATATGTCTATGCATTAATTACTTGTTATGTATGGCCCTTGAGTATAAAACGTAAAGAAGCCTTGAATGCATGGGCGCAACATATAGAATGCACCCCTCAAAAATGCGAATATGTGAAACTTCATGTAATAATTCTTTATCATATTCTTTATAAGAATGACCGAAAAATTATTCCTTTAATTAGTGAACGATTATAGTGTATGATACATAGTATAAAGCATATAGTGTATAACATACAGTATAAATGAGGTGAAACGATGGATAGATCTTTACTGACATCCATGACGACGGAACTGCGGAGAGGCACGTTGACATTAGCGGTTCTTAGTCAATTACGAACTCCGCAATATGGATATTCACTTGTTCAATTATTGGAGGAGAGCGGCATTTCTATCGAGCAAAGTACCCTGTATCCATTGCTTCGCCGCCTGGAAAAGCAGGAACTGGTTACAAGCAGCTGGGATAAAACGGAAAGCCGGCCGCGAAGGTATTACATTTTAAGTGAATTTGGAAAGGAAATATTGCAACAACTGAAGGCGGAGTGGGATAAGATGTCCCAAGAGCTGACCTTGTTGCTAAAGGAGGATGAGAAATAGTGAATCTGATTGATCTTTACATTCAAGAAGTGACCAAAAGACTTTCCATCAAGACCCGGGAAGATATAGCCCTTGAACTAAAGTCAACGATAGAGGATATGCTTCCGGACAATTACACAGAGGAGGATGTGAAAGAAGTTCTTTCTTCGCTTGGAAATCCAGCCGTGTTGGCAAGCAATTATCAGGAACGTCCAATGCATCTGATCGGACCGCGGTACTATGATCTGTATGTGAGTTTGTTGAAAATGATCCTTCCGATTGCCATGGGTATTACCATGTTGGTTTTAGTCGTAACCAGCATCTTCTCCCATTCAGGTGAAACGTCGTTATTGAATATGATTCTTACTATTTTGGGAGAAGGGATTTGGGGTGTGATCAGTACAGGGATCCAAGTGTTCTTCTGGGTGACTTTGGTTTTCGCAATCATTGAACGCACGGACTCTTCAAATAAGCAGCTTCCCATTACAAAGAATTTCAAGGAATGGACCCCTGATGATTTAAAAGATGTACCGTACCTTCCAAAGGAGAAGATGGTTTCTAAAGTGGAAGCGATAGGGGGATTAATATGGACGACGATATGGGCCACATGCTACTTTAACGCCCCCAATCTGATAGGAGTCTATGAAAAAGGTGAGGGCGGACTTCAGTTTGTGATGCCTACCTTTAATCAAGATGCTCTTCTGTCCTATTGGCCCCTGGTGGTCCTCATTATAGGATTGGAGTTAGCGCTCGTCGTCTATAAGTGGAGAACGGCAGTCTGGACGAAGTCATTGGCAATCTATAATGCACTTGCCCAACTGATTTCCTTGACCGTTTTCATCATCATTATCCGCGACTCATCCATCTTGAACGAAGCATTTGTCACGTATATGAAAGAATTATTCGGATTAGGTTTCAGCATGAAATGGGTATTAGTGGTAGCTGTGCTGAGCTTTATTTTCTCCGCTGTAGCTGAAGGATATAGAGGGTTTAAAAAAGCGCTGGGTTGATGGATAGAGCGGGGACGGTACTACTGTTTAGGAAGCAGAGAGCCGTCCCTCATCTATTAAAAATTCAATCAATTATTTTGAAGTTTTCTTACATTTTCACGATGATAAGGTGAATCAATCACTTCGTTAACAACGCTAAATGAATTTCCGTCTCTATCAAAGAAATCAAAAAATTTCATTCCTCCAAAATCATCTATTTCAGAAGTTACCACCCCGTTTTCATGGAAATGCTTGTAGGCTGCATCGATGTCGTCAACAAGGAAATTATAATAACTATTCTTGTTCTTTCCTTTTATCGTAAATTCCGTTGGTTGCGGGCTCTCCACTTGTATTAATGCCATTTGTGTCGGGCTGTTGGGAAAATAAAAACCTGCTCCTTCCTCCCACTCATCAATTTTTTTTACCCCTAAATTCGTTTCATACCAAATCGTGGATTGCTTTAAATCAGTCACCGGAATAAAAATACCACCAACTTTAAACATAGGCTCACTCCTTATTTTAAATTCATATGTTAAACGGATATAATAAAGAAAAAGTTACATTCAATTTAGAATTTTTGGAGGGTAAAAGTTTGGTCTTTGATAATTTAGAAGAAACAATTCAAAAACTATACAAATATTGCCTTAAGCTTTCACGATCTTCTTGGGGGGCAGAGGACTTGGTACAAGAAACCATGATGAAGGCGTACAAACTATCAAAAGAAAATCCAGATCGCACGCTTACATATTCTTTTCTCTATAAGATGGCAAAAAACCTGTTTATTGATGGGCAAAGAAAATACAAAAAAGAACAACTTTCCTGCGACAATGTAGAGGGTAGTGTGGAAGATTTCGCAGATTATGATAGCTTAATAGAAATACTGCTTATGACACTTCCATTGAAGCAGGCCATGCTCATCACCTTAAAGGATGTGTTTGGATATTCCACTAAAGAAATGGCTGCCATGCTTAGGGTAAGCAATGAATCAATTAAAACAACGCTGCACCGTTCAAGAAGAATCCTTCAGTCTTCGCCGCCTTCAGAACAAGCAAGTGATATTCCACATCCAACCATACTCCAAGGTATCTCGACCGCAATAAAGAAGCAAAATCCGCAGCAACTTTTTCTTTATTACCGATTATTGGAAGCCCGGAATTACAAAGTATTGCGCTCGTCCAATGCGAAAGGGTTTCATGTCGTTGATCCAAGCGGGAATGTTTTGGAGGTACGATAACATCCCATAATTTCTTGGGATGGGTTTCATAATACGTACCGTGCCCATTATTTTTTTTCTAGTCAGGCGGTACGATGAGAATCGGTGACTTTTTCAAAACCCTATATTCTAAACAGAGTCTTCTTCCGGCTGCAAGAAGACTCTTTGGTGCGCTTTAATTAGGAAGCAGAGAACAGTCCCGCTGCCACCCACACTAGGAATTTATTGACAAATATAAGTATTTATATTATATTTTGGTTGGTTGACCAACTAATAAAGGAGTTTCCTATGGAAAAGAAAAACAATAAAAGAAAACAGTTGATAGATGCAGCATATAAGGTTTTTGTGAAAAAAGGTTATCTTAATGCATCGATAAAAGATATTGCAAATGAGGCGATGATGACGCCTGGCCTGGTCCATTATTATTTTAAAAATAAGGAAGAACTGCTCTTATCCGTTCAGCAGGAAATACAGACAAACTATCATCGCAACTATGATGGAAAGAGTCGGGAATTGCCGTCCCTTAAAAGTACGTTAAATGAAATTAAATCCAGATCCCATGAGAATCCGGATTGGTATCGATGGAGATATGAAATCTATTCATTGGGGATGAAGGATGCGGAAGGCAACTTGGAACAGCAAGTACGAACAATACTCAAGGACGGACGGGATAGCCTTTCTAAACCAATGGAGAGCATACTAGGTGACACTAAGGAGTCAAATTCCCTGGCAAGTGTATTATTGGCTTGTTTTGACGGATTGGCGCTGCAAAGAATTGTAGATCCTGAGTTAGATATAGACCATTCCTATGAGGTCCTTCATGAAATGCTTGAACTTTATCTTAATAAAGAGAAAGGATAGATAATATGAAGAAATTAGTATTAAGCCTTTGGGTACTCATCCTGATGCTTCCACCATTACATACATCCGCCCGGGAAGATAAGGAAATTACTGATAGAATACAAGCGTTTATGGATCAAGCAATCGAGGAATACAATATTCCGGGGGCATCCTTGACTGTCATACATAATGGCTCATCCATTTTCCAGGACAATTGGGGCGAGATGAGTAATGGGGAGAAGGTCACAGAGGATACGACCTTTTTGATAGGATCGGTCTCCAAGCCCTTGACCTCTCTTGCCATCATGCTGCTTGTCGAAGAGGGAAAAATAAATCTGGATAGTCCCATAGATGCCTATATTCCTTGGTTCGCCTACCAGTCTGAGGTAGAAAAGAAGATAACTGTGCGCCACCTTCTACTACAAACAAGTGGAATAAGTTTTCTTGATGGATTTGAAGTGACGGATAACTTCGAAGAAAATAATGATATTAAGAGAGCTGCCAAAAAATTGAGTGGAGTCACTCTTGGACATCCTCCCGGCGAGGTTTATGGGTATAATTCAGCCAATTATCTGTTATTGGGAAGCATTATTGAAGCAGTCGCGGGCCAGCCCTTTGCAACCTTCATGGAACAGAAAATATTCTCGCCGCTTGGGATGAATAACACCACCGCTGATTATGAAAGCGCCCTCCAACATGGCTTAGTACCGGGCCATCAATCCTGGCTTGGGCAGCCCATGAAAAGTAAAGGGATGTATGACCATGCCGGGGCCCCTTATGGATATATGACCTCCACTGCCGGCGATTTATCTAGATTCATAGACTTCATGCTGGACGGAGAGGAACTTTTATCAGAGGAAGGATTTCAGATGTTAAAAAGTCAGCCGGAAGGTGACGGAAGCTACGGATTTGGGTGGCATTTTCCAAAGGAAGGGAGTGTCTACCCTTATCATACCGGTGCAACCCCTGATTACCGGGCAGAAGTTTTCTTTCTACCCGAGAAAAACCTAGGTGCCGTGCTTCTTACAAATAAGTATCATGAACTCGAGGCCGTCTCCTATTTAAGTATGATGGATGGAATCCGCGCTATAATGGACGGAGATGAACCAAGACTGATAGGTTTGGATAACAAAATTCAATGGATCACACTGGGTGTGGTCGTCCTGATTGCTATTGTTCTGGTCGGTAGTATATACCGAATGATAAAAAAGGATAAGGTGAATAAGAAAATCTGGCTATGCATTGGATTTTTATCCATTCTCCTTGGTGCAGGAATCATCCCATTATTTACGTTCATGATGGGTGTCACCTGGCGTACACTAGGACTTTTTGTGCCGGATATTCAATTTTTCCTTACATGTATGGTGGCTCTGCTAACGGTGTATGGTTTTGTTATCATTTTGACGGTTACTAGAAAAGGAAGGATTGCGCGGAAACGGTACGCTGCAGCTTAGCCCTTTTTCTTAGTCTGGTTATCTGAGAGTATACTAAAAAAATTTAATAGCGAAAATAAAAGGTAGTGGCAAAGGATGCTGATACATAATGGAGATTTTAGCAACAGTTTTTGGGATGCTCGGAGTATTTGTCTCGTTTCAGTTATTGTTAGCTCTCTTGTATTTAATTAGCAGGACGGCAGGAAACGTTTTTTATCGGTGGGTTGTCCATGACTTGGATTTCTTGATGGTTTTATCCTTTCCATTATTCGGGGGGACCCAGTATGTGGCAAGCAGGACATATCATCGTTTTAATTGGTTTTTAGCCAGGCTGTTGTTGATTCTTTTTTCCATATTATTATTGATTGTAGCCGTTGTTTTCTTTATCTTGTTCAGTTATTTTGCAGAAATGTAGTTGTCGTATAATCAAAAAAAAGTCTTCTCCCGGCTGGAAGAAGACTTTTTTATACGCTTCAATTAGGAAGCAGAGAACCGTCCCGCTGCTTTCTCGCTGTTTTCTTATCCAATCTATAACTCAGGAAGGTAAGAAAGCTGGCACACACTGCTACGATCGCGCCGACCCAGGTTACATGGATGAGGCCGCCTTGATGGTAGACGAATCCGCCGAGGGCTGAACCGAAGGCGATGCCGACGTTGCTTGCGACAGGCATGAGCGATGCGGCGAGTCCGGTTGCACTCGGCTGATAGATTTTGGCAAGGTCTATCAGGTAGAGCTGGGTGGATGTGGTCAAGAGAATAGCCGTTAACGACATCAGCCCAATGTTGATCAATCCCAGTGTAAAATAGCCTGTCGTGAAGTATAGGCTTGCCAGGATAAATGCCTGCACGAGAAAGACGAACCGCAGGCGGCCGATTGGATTGTGGCTTGCAATTTTACCTGCCAGGATGTTGCTGAAGATCGAGATGAAGCCGTAGACGAACAAGATCAAACTGATGGAATAGTCCGGTGCTCCCATTCCTTTTAAGATGGGAACGAGATATGTGAATACGGCATACGTTGCCCCGAATCCGAGGGCTGGAATGAAAAAGGCAATCAAGATCCTCGGGTTTGTCAGTAGGGTGAACTGATCCCGGATCGAGCTGCGAACCTGGCTGAGTCCGCTTGGCAGTACGAAATAGGAAGCCAGGAATGCGACTCCACCGAGTATCGTGGTCAGCATAAAGGTGGCATTCCAGCCGAACCACGATGACACGACCGTCCCGATCGGCACACCGACCACATTCGCAAGGGTAAAGCCGCCGAACACGAATGAGATGGCTAGTCCACGCTTTTTCGCTGGCATGGTTTCACTCGCCACGATCATGGCCAGGGAGATGAGCACACCTGTCACAATCGCTGTCAAGATCCGGAATGTAAGCAGCATTGCATACGATGTAGATAAGGCACACAGCGCATTGAATAAAATGAAGGCAACAATCAAAGCCAGCATCCATTTACGCTTAGGGAAATGGCTCGTTGCCGACATCACTAAGGGCGTGGCAATGGCAAACGTAATCGCAAACGCAGAAACGAGCGTACCCGCTTTTGCATTGGACATCGTAAGGCTTGAGGAAATATCCGTCAATATCCCCACTATCACAAACTCGCTTGTCCCAAGAACAAAGGTTAATAAACTAAGTGTAATAATAAGCAGCCAATGCTGCCTCGTCAATGTATCTGAATGCATAAATATCTCTCATTTCTTTGCTTGATGTAAGGTCAGATGGTTGATGAATAACCTAAACATCATAACATAAAAATTGCTCTTCAAGAAATTTTCCCGCAAGCAGAGAAATCCTGCGGGAGATTATGATACTATCTACTATATAAACAATGAGAGACTTATGCATTGGCAGGCAGATCTATTAAACCCTCCAAGCATATTACATACAGTCAGGTAACATGGGAGGCAATTATGCCAAAAACAAAATATGTGGAAATATATGAAGATTTGAAGCAGAAAATAGAAAAGAATATGTATGAGTATCAGCAATTGCTCCCTTCAGAGAATACGCTCGTAAAGGAATATGAGTGCTCAAGGAATACCGTGCGAAGAGCGATTGGTAATCTTGTGAATGATGGGTATGTGCAAACGAAGCATGGGCAGGGTGCACGGGTGATTTATCAGGATTTCAAGCAGAATGAGTATATGTTTGGGGAGACGGAAACCTTCAAAGAGTTTGCCCTTCGAAATCTTAAGAAGCATGAGACGAAAGTGGTTGTATTTGAAGAATTGACAGTGGATGAAGCGATTCATGAGCACACGCTGCTTCCAATCGGTGTCGAAGTGTACCATATCCAACGTGTCCGGCATTTAGAAGGCAACCCTGTAATCATGGACTATAATTATTTCAGGAAGGATGTCGTGAAAGGCCTGACTGTGGATATAGCGGAGGATTCCATCTATGAATATCTGGCAAGAGAACTGAATCAAAGGGCGGTCACAGCAAAGCGTAAGATGGTGGTGGAAAGAACTACCGAAGCTGACGAGAAATATTTGAAGCTGGATGGATTCAACAGCGTTGTGGTTGTGACGAGTCACATTTTTAATGCAGATGGCGTCATGTTTGAACATACTCAATCCCGGCACACTCCAGGGAATTTTGTCTTTTTTGATCAAACACAGCGAAAATGAAAAAGTGTACGAGAACGGATTCCATTCTCGTACACTTTTTTTATTTTGCCAGCTTCCCGGCGAGATGGATAAATACACTGGAAGTCCATGTGTGTGCAAGGTCTCTTAGTCCTTCTCCCGTTTCTGCGTGGAAGTTTTCTGCAAATCCGCCTTTTTTGCAGAGTGCCAGAAATTTCTGGGCTACTTCTTCGGCAAGTTCCTGTTCGCCGCATTCTTCAAATGCCTCTGCGAAAAGAAGGGTGGTAGGTGCCCAGATCGGTCCTCTCCAGTACGCATCCTCTTCGTACAAGGGACTGTCGATTGCTTCTGAGGCAATTCCCCACTCTGTCAAATACTTGTCGCTGCGTAAGAGCTGAATGATTTTTCTTCTAGCCGCTTCCGGCAATCTATTAGCAATAATAACTGCCATGAGTGGAAGGATCGATTGACTCTCAATAATTTTTGCATCTCTTGTAAAACGAGCTCTTGGAACATCATCAACCAGAAAGTAATCACAAAACTTACTTGTGTACAGTTCTGCTTCTTTTTCCCAGTACTCTTTATCCTGTTCACGGTCCAACTTTCCTGCCACTACAGAAAGCATCTCCATCGATTTGATCATGAATGCAGTTAAGTCAGGGGAATCGATGATATTCGCGTCCCTGAAAACAGTGCTGTTATCCTGACCTGAATCATTGCCGTGATGGTACTCGCAGATGCCATCCTTATTGTAATCCTTATACTGAAGATAAAATTGAACATGTCTTTTGATCTGAGAAAAAATCGTCTCCAATTGCTCGGTGGAAAGCGTCATTTTCTCCATCATCTTCAATACGAAAAGCCCTTGAACCGGGGGCTTCGAGAAATTCCAGCGGATGGTCGAATCACTGACGGACCCGGGAATCTGCCCTTTCTCATCCTGGTGATCAAATAGTAGTTGTATCTGGTCCCAGGCAAGCTTATCATCTACTCCTGCCAAGGCTAGGGCATTAAAGGCATTATCCCAGCTCCATACACCAGGGAAATTCGCATTCGACATATACATGGCTTTTCTTTTCAGAAGGCCTTGTTCATTGACGATGCAACTCCAGTTCAGGTATGCGGCTTCTCTTAAGGTTTGCTCGTATCCTTTTGGGACAGCAGGTTGTTTTGATAAAAATTCCAAAAAGTGATTCTTGCTTTTTTCTAGTGCCGCTTCGAACGAATAGGATCTCTTTTCAGGCATGCAGCCATGTGTTGGCACATCTTCTATTACACATAGGAAGTCTTCAGCATCCACTTCAGAGGTTATGTGTATACTAGACATATTATCTGCCTTATTCGTACTACCTGTCGTGTCCATGAATACATTCTGCTGCAGGCTGACAGAGCCGTTTGGTGCGAAAATCATGTACTTGGTCAGATTTTTGTAGCTATTCACAATACAGAATTCTTCACCGGCGTTTCCCAATAGATAGTTATATTCAAAGTTGAAGACAGGCTGGGTATCAAGTGTTAGTCCAACATTATCTCCACTGCCTTTTACAAAAATTCTCTCTGAATCTTCAAAGCAGAGGTGCATTTCCCCTCCATCGAATGATAGGGAGATCTGGAATTCATCGGCTTTATATGTGTAGTCAACAGGAGTACCATTCACTGTAGGGATAATTTTGAGGGCGTTCTGATGCTGCTTGGATTTTCCTCTTACAGAATTAATGTAAATCCCATTTTTCCCGGGGGTTTCACTCTCTTGGTATGTGAGTGCCATGTAAGAACCGAAGTGGCTCATCGGCGTGACTCTTATATCCAACATACAACACTCCTTTTTAGAATTTGCTTGACATCATGCTATAACAATTTATACTGTACTATATCGAACTTGTTTAAACAAGTTAAAATATTTTTGTAAGCGATTAACCGAGGAGGTCATGAGATTGGGATTCAAAGAGAATGTTGCTGATATAATAAAAAATATCGGCGGACCTGAAAATGTCAGTAATGCATCGCATTGTGTGACTCGACTCCGCTTGATATTAGTAGATGATAGTTTAGTAAATAAAGAAGCATTAGAGGAAAATGAATTGGTCAAGGGAACGTTCGCAGCAAATGGTCAGTTCCAGGTAATCATTGGTCCGGGATTGGTTGAAAAGGTTTTACAAGGAGTTTGTTGACCAAACCGGTGCAGATGAAGCGTCTACTGATGAAATGAAAAAAATCACTGCTGAGAAAGGCAATGTCATTCAAAAAGGTGTAAGGATCTTAGCGGATATTTTCATCCCGATACTGCCGGCTATTGTTGCTGCCGGGCTACTTTTAGGGTTAAATAACCTGCTTGCCAACCCTGGTATTTTTTATGATGAACAATCGTTGCTTGACGTGCACACCGGCTGGACAGGCTTTGCTGAGTATATCAATGTGATTGCAAATACAGCGTTTACATTCCTGCCTGTACTCATTGCATGGTCTGCTGCCAAGAAGTTTGGAGGCAGTCAATTACTAGGTATCGTTTTAGGTCTATTGTTGGTCCATCCTTCCTTGATGTCTGCTTATGCGTACGCAGAAAATCCAGGGGATGTGGAGCATTGGAGCCTTTTTGGCTGGGACATTGCGAGAATCGGCTATCAGGGGCAGGTTCTTCCCGTTATTTTTGCAACATTGATCTTAACTTGGTCTGAAAAACAGTTGAAGCGTTTTATCCCGGATAACTTACAAATGCTATTTGTGGCACCGCTTGCATTAGTATTTACGGGTCTGGTGACGTTCGGAGTGGTTGGACCGATCACGATGACAGGATCGAATTGGATTACGGATGGTATTTTATATCTATTTGAGGTATCCCCTGCATTGGCCGGCGCTGTGTACGGATTTATCTCCGGGCCGCTTGTCATCACAGGCATGCATCATATTTTCTTGGGTGTAAACCTGCAAATGGCAGGAACACTCGGTTACGTCACCTTATGGCCGATCGGAGAAACGGTTACACTCGCTCAAGGTGCTGCCGCATTGACGATGTTCTTCATTATTAAGCAGAATAAAAAGCTGAAGGGTGTTTCCCTCACTGCAACCTTGTCTGCTTGGCTTGGGGTTACGGAACCTGCCATTTACGGGGTTAACCTTCGATTTAGATATCCATTCATCGCCGTTATGATCGGAAGTGCAATCGGTAGTGCGTACTTGGCGGCTCAAGGTGTGAAAGCTACCTCTGTAGGTGTGGGAGGCGTACTATCCTTCCTATCCGTCTACCCTGAACACTGGAGCTTCTACTTCCTCGGGATGGCGATCACTTTTGTCATAACTGTTGGGTTAACTTTCGTGTTCTTTAAGAGTAACTTATTTAAAACGGTTGATGAAAAGTCAAAGTTATAAGACTGGTGGTTCTTGTTGCCACTCTGAATTAGCCAAGCATTAATTTTAAAGCCATCCGAAATCCATTGAGATTCGGGTGGCTTTTTGATTTTTAATAAAGTTGTTGTGATTATTACTCTACCTTTTTATCTTCCAATAATGATGAAGGTTGGAAGCGACGATACGGCTTGTCCAGGAAGAATTCCGCATATATTGGGGTATGGAACCATAAGGATAAATTCCAGAAAAGCAGGTGAAGGATCATGAACTTTTTCGATAAATTAAAGAGCGGCGTCAACATTATCAAGGAAGGAAAGGGTATACCCATCCCTGTCACAGCCAACATGCTTCAGGAGGTGCTTCGGCGAAATGATAAGCTGCAGGAGGTTGGGGTAGAAATCACAGGCGGCGAAATCACTGTCACCGGAAAAGCGGAGGCGGACTTTAAGGTGACAAAGAAGGACCTTTCATTCTCCATCACCCTCGAGCCGGTTAGGATGGAAGGAAGGGAGCTGGTCTTCAAGATTGCCAAACTAAAACCCTTGAACCTTAGCATCCTCAATAAACGTATTTTCGATAAGCCGCCACACCTTACCTACAAGAGCGGTCATATCAGGATTGATTTTAATAGCTGGGATATCATCCGTAAGATTCCTGTCGGGAAGATCAAGAGTTATAAGGTGGTGGAAGGGGCGATTACGGTTGTGGTGGGGGTTTGAGTTTTTATCGGTAATTTGAAATTAAAAGTGAAGGAAGCATGGAGATAATTATCTCAGCTTCCTTTTATTATCTGTTACCATTAGGTGAAAATCATAGGTATTTGTGCAAAGATACATTTAAAATTTTTCTGAATCGAGGCATCTGTTCACTCTTCTACTCCACAAAAATCAATTCATGCAAGCTCTCCCCGCCATTCGTACTCTTGTAATAGGAAACAGAATATTCCCCTTTGGGCAGATGATCAGATTCCTGCAAAAACGCCACTACCTTGTCGAATGTCTCCTGGGCAGTCGAGTTGAAGGAAGGTTCAATACTAATTGATATTTCTGGTAGATATCCTCTTTCCAAGCTCTCATTACCTTCATAAAGATATTTCTCCATCAGTTCTTCATACTTTTGTATGTTGCTGAATTCGCCTTCCTTGTAATCCTCCGATATGTTCCGTACAATACTTTCCTCTTCCTGTGGGTCTTCAATATAGGCCGAAGTTTTGGCTAGCACCTCAATCTGATCCACCTTGATTCCGGACTCCAGACCTTCTATTTGCTTCCAAACTTTTTCATGCTTTTTCTTGAACAGCTCAGCCAAAAGAAAACCGCCAAAATCCTTCAATCCTTTCCCATACTCCCCGGCCACGTCAATCGTCTGTATCTCTTTTTTATTTTCACTATTATCCTCGAGCAGCACAATGGCTTGAAATTTGAAAACGGGATCCCCTTTCACCTTGACCGGCACACTTACTTTATTTTCATCGCGTAACGGGATTCCATTTTGAAAGCCGAACTTCATTTCCTCCGTATCGGGAACTAGCGTCAGTCCATAATCCTCCTCGCCTAATCGGATGATTTCTTCTTCTATGTAATCTTTTACGTCTTGTTCCCTGATAAACTCTTTCGCATCCCCTGAAACACACCCAGTCAAGAACGAAATTCCCATTAGTAAAAGAACCGCTCTTCTCATCACACACCTCTCTTTCAGAACTTCTTAGATTTCATTATACACATTGCATACCCTGTTACTGCAGGGTGAATGCAAAAATGGCATGGTTGTTTAGAGGTATATTATTGTTCGGGAAATATCGACAACTTTTTAATGTATACCAGGATAGTTTATCCGCGAAATTTATGGAAAAGGAAGGTCCAATCGAATCTATTTGAAAATATAACCAGCTATGTCACGTGCTTTTAATAAGCTGTTAATACGGTTGTAACAGATAATTCAAACCCGGTTCATTTTCTCCCATTAAGCTATAAGCGTACCTAACTTACGAGGAGGAGACAGCGTTGAGAGAGAGCAGAAGAGTGGAAAAGGAAGCGTACGATCAATCTAAAAGGACTTTTTTGAAGTATTTTTTGGCTGGTTCCGCAGTAGTTGCGTTAGAGACGACAGGAGTTGGAAAATTGACTTCCTTCCTATCAAAGGCTCATGCGGCTGAAGGTGTTTCGCCTTATAAAGGGCTTTATCCCATTGGGGAAGGATTTCCACAATCGGTAGCTTCAGGTGACCCGACATCCAGTGGCATGATGCTATGGACGAGAGTGGATCCCTCAAAGGAAAATGGCTTCTCTACAGCAGAAATCACAAGTGATGTCATCTATTATATAGAGAATGCATCTCCGGATAATGATGAAACGCTGATGGACGCAATCGACCAAGGAAAGTTCGTCATGTTTGAAGTAAGTACAACAGAAGACTTTTCAAATGTAGTGGTTAAAGGCTTCTCCCCAATCTGGAAGGATCACGATAATGTGGTCCGGATCGATCTGGACGGCAAGCTTGCTCCAAATCAGACCTATTATTATCGTTTTACAACGAAAAAAGGTTATGTAAGTAGAACTGGTACATGCAAAACGCTTCCCCAAGAGAATAGTCAGGTTGCCTCTGCCAAGATAGGCTATGTCTCCTGCCAAGATTATACGAATGGTTATTTCAATGCACTTGGTCACATGGCAGACGAAGAGATGCTATTCTTCCTGCATCTTGGTGATTATATCTATGAATCTGTAGGCGATGCTGCCTATCAAGGGAATTTGAAGGATAGACAAATCAAACTTCCGAGTGGACAGGCTAAAGCCTTTACTAAAGAGGACTATCGAAAGCTTTATCAAACGTACCGTGGAGATAAGGATTTACAGAAGCTGCATGAACGTCATGGGATGGTGGCGACATGGGATGATCACGAGTTTGCCAATGATGCGCATTATCCTGCAGTGGCACCGGATGATAACCCGGAATCAGATCCGGCGCGAAGGCTGGTGGCAAATCAGGTTTGGTTTGAGTACATGCCAGCGCGTGTTCCTTATGACGGAACGAAGTCCTTTGAGGAGTCCATCAAAATATATCGTGCTGTGACTATTGGGAACCTGGCAACGATCCTTTTAACGGACGAGCGTTTGTATCGAAATGCCCATCCTTGTGGACAGGGGACATTAGATCGCTATATTTCCGGAGGCTGTGAGGCCATTAATCATTCCGAACGGACGATGCTTGGCAAACCACAGCGAGATTGGTTTTTGAATGAATTGAAGAACGCAAACAGTACTTGGAAGATTTGGGGCAACGAAGTTCAAATCACTCAAATGAAATTACTGAATCGCTATTTGAACCTGGATGCCTGGGACGGCTTTGCCTATGAAAGGGATCTGATTGCACAAGCCATCATTAATGGGAAGATCGATAATTTCATTGCGCTGACCGGTGATTTTCATACCTTTGAGGCCTCATATCTTCAATATAAATACGATAGAACCAGCGAAAAGTATGGCGTGGAGTTAATGGTAGGTTCGGTTACATCAAGTAATCTCAGGGAAACCTTGCGCAACGCGTTGAACCAGGCTCCTGATACGTCCGGCCCGATTCCGATTGACGCCGCACAGGAACTAATCGACATCGTGAAAGGCCGCTTAAGTGGGGTAACGACCATTACTGCCGAGATTCTCTTTAAAGAAATACAGAAGATTGTCAAGCTTGAGAACCCATGGATTGAATTGTTTGATAGCACCACCCATGGTTATGCAGTACTTGAGCTCTCGAACACGAAAGCCACATGGACTGCCTACGCAGTTGACAATATCGAAAGTCCAAATGCAGCCAAGTCATTGTTATGGCAATGCGAGGTTCCAAATGGTGAAGTGAAGATCAATATCACGCAAGGTCAAGACTTGATCACACAATCTTAAGGAGGACGAAAATATGCTACAAAACATTGGTATCCCAGGTCTTATCATTATTCTTGTCATCACCCTGCTCATTTTCGGACCGTCCAAGCTTCCCGAGATCGGAAAATCATTCGGTGTCACATTACGCGAGTTTAAAAAGGGGACAAAAGATTTAATGAAGGATGATGAACCAGTGGACACAAGCAAGAAGGTAGAAGAGAAAACGTTGTAATAAAGAGTGGGCTATCTTTTTCAATGGATAGTCCATCATTTATTTTACAAAGGAGGATGCCTGGTGGAAAAGACTTTTTTTCTCACACATATTGCAGAACTAAGAAAAAGGCTGCTGATGATCCTTTTCTTATACGCTACTATTTTTCTAATAAGCTTTTTTCAAGTGGGAAAGGTCTATAGCCTGATCATGAGGGAGGCTGAAGTGAAGTTGACGGTGCTTGGCCCATCTGAGATATTGTGGGTTTACTTTATTCTTGCCAGCACATGTGCCCTAGCTGCAGTCATCCCATTTGCAGCATACCAAATATGGGCTTTTGTCCAACCTGCCCTTAAGCCTATAGAACGCAAGTCTACCGCACTATTAATCCCGGTGATGTTCATTCTGTTTGCAGTTGGCATATCTTTTGGATACTTTGTCGTATTCCCGAAGGTTTTTGGTTTCGTCGTGACTTTATCAGAAGGGATGTTCCAGACCATGTTCACAGCCGAGAAGTATTTCCGCTTTCTTTTCCAGATCACGATTCCACTCGGGCTTATCTTTGAGATGCCGGCCATCGTATGGTTTTTAACGAAGCTAGGCATATTAACCCCAGCCTTGATGACAAAATACCGGAAATTCGTATACTTGGCCATGGTCATCCTATCAGCCGTCCTTACCCCGCCGGATCTTATATCACAAATGTTCGTCCTTATCCCATTGATCCTGCTATATGAATCTAGCATATTTTTATGTAGCTGGGTCAAAAGGGATCGTGCCGTCATTTCTGAAAATGTTCAATAATCCTATCTGTAGGATGATATATAATTGTTAAATGAGTCTTCTTCCAACTGGAGAAGAACTGTTTTTTCTGTATGGGGAAGCGAGGGAACGGTTCCCAGCTTCCCTTACGAAACTTTTTAAATGTTTATCACGTATATTAAAATGCAAATAAAATTACATACAGTGGGATGATGCAAATGTATTATGCTATGTTGATACTCGGCATGGTGTTATTGTTCATTGGAGTTTTTTGGATTGTTTTTATGTGGAAGGAAAAAGAAGTTACTGTCTCCAATATATTTAAAGTTCTATTATCATTTATACTAAGCGGATTGTTACTGGTAATAACCCTACCTAGCCTGAAATATATGGTGTTTAAAGAGTATGAAGTTGTAAAAGGGACTTGTACAATTGAGATAGATTCTGGTGGGAGAACCAGTTCCGTAACAATAAGAATGGTAGAAATGGACGAAATATTTGATTTTAGAAAAATTCCTGACTTGGATTCCTATGGAAGGGCAGTTTCCTACTATTGTGAGGTTACTGTTACAAAGGATCATGAGTTTGGAATAGGTTATAAAATTTTTGATATTGAATCGAGAGAACTTATAGAAGCAAGTGAATGACTTCGTATTTATAATTTTTGTATGCTTTTTACCGAGCTATATTGATATAGATGTTTTTAAATAAACGTTTGTTTAATTGGTATTATGGTGTTGTTGTATGAGGGTTTATAGTTACTCGGGAAACTCCGACAAAATATTTATGTATATCAGGATAGTTTATCTATGAGTAATAAAAAATAGGAAGCAGAGAACCATCCCCCTGCTTCCCCTTTTGATTAAGCTTTAATGATTGATGACTGAAGTACATATTCTACATATGCTTTTGCATTGGCTGCCAGTTCTTCTTCTGAGACATGCATGACTCCGTTTAGAACAAATAACGGCATGAATCGAGTGCCGATTAGATTGCTTGTTTGCTGTAGTGGAGTAGTTAAAGTCTCCATTGTGAAATGGTTATAGCCAGTTGGGTGATATGCTTCTTTTGGACCAAAGGTTGAAATTGCAAGACCAAGTTCTTTTCCGTGAAGCTTGTCTCCTCCTGGTCCATAAGCCCAGCCGTATGCAAGGACTTCATCCTGCCATTGCTTTAATAATGCTGGCGAGCTGTACCAGTAAAATGGAAATTGCAAAATGATGCGATCATGAGCTTCTAATAGGCTTTGTTCATATGCAACGTCAATTTTCCCATCTGGATAGGCTTGTTGAAGAGCGTGAACCGTAATTTCTTCATGCTTTTGCAGTTCCTCCATCCACGTGCGGTTGACACGGGATTGTTCTATATTGGGATGAGTGATGATCACAAGTGTTTTCATATTAGAAAGTCTCCTTTATTTTTCGTTGTTTGTACAAGCAAATGTTTAGTGGTATTTCCTTTGCGTTTTCAGCAAAGGATAATAGGATTACTTTTCAAGCTTCTTACCAGCTTCGTTAATTAATGAATTGAGTGTTTTTCCTTCTTCTTCACCTAGGATATCGGAATAAGAACGGAATAATATTTTCCAACCTTCTTTAATATCTGTCACGATTTCATTGCCTTTTTCAGTTGGATAGTTTAACGATCTTTTACCCTCTGTTTTTCGCTCGATCAACCCTTTTTCCACAAGCTTATCCACAAATCGAGTGATGGTAGATGGCTTAAGGTGGAGAGCTTCTGCTAACTCTGACTGGGATATGCCCGGCTTTTCAATGACTAGCATCATCAAAAAGGCATGAGTGGGAGATAACCCTGTTTTTGCAAAGGACTCCTCAGCCATTTTAGTAATGGAACGTGAAAGCTTATTGACTGTGAAATACAGACAATTATCAAAAAAATCATCTAAATTCATAAAAAAACCCCTAACATTTTTGCTTGTACATACAAATTACAATGTTTCATTTTGTTTGTCAAATTGTAAGTTTTAAAATCCAATAACATAACAAATGACAAAATTTAATATTTGTCATTTGTCATTAGCGTGTGCTATGATGAATTCATAAAAGTAAGGGGAGTGTTTAAATGATGGAATATAGAAAGAATGGTAAGGATGGTCCGTCCGTTTCGGCCATTGGTTTAGGATGCATGGGAATGTCCGATCTTTATGGTGCGGCAGACAGAAAAGAAAGTATCGCAACCATCCATGAGGCACTTGAGAAAGGGATCACACTTTTTGATACCGGGGATTTTTATGGTGTGGGTCATAATGAACTGTTGCTAAAAGAAGCCCTTGAAGGGAAAAGACGTGAAAATGCGTTCATCGCCGTTAAAACCGGTGTGTTGCGATCACCGGGTGGTGGATGGATCGGCATGAACAATCGCCCGGAGGCAATCAAGAATAATCTTGCCTACACGCTTCAGCGCCTTGGCGTGGATTGCATCGATCTCTATCAACCAGCTCGCGTAGATCCAAGTGTTCCGATTGAGGAAACGGTAGGGGCAATTGCGGATCTGGTGAAGGCTGGTTATGTGAGGCACATCGGGCTTTCGGAAGCGAATGCTGAAACTGTTCGCCGTGCTCATGCCATTCACCCGATCAGCTGGCTGCAAATTGAATACTCCCTTTTTAGTCGAGGGATTGAAATAGAAATCCTGCCTACCTTGCGTGAATTAGGAGTCAGTCTCTCTGCTTATGGGGTTCTATCACGGGGATTATTAAGTGGTAAATGGACGAAGGATCGCCAAAGTGTACCAGATTTCCGTTCATTCTCACCACGCTTCATGGGAGAAAATCTGGATAAGAACTTAACACTAGTAGAGGCTTTGAGAAAAATTGCGGAAGAAAAAGAAATAAGCGTAGCTGAGCTCGCCATTGCATGGGTCCTTTCCCGCGGGGAGGATGTCATCCCATTGATCGGGGCTCGTAAACGGTCCCAATTACAGGATGCACTAAGCGCAGTCAGCATTCAACTAAGCCAAACGGAGCTTGAAAAAATAGAAAGAGCCGTTCCTGCGGAGGAAGTTGCCGGAACCCGTTATGCTGCGGAACAAATGGGCTTACTTGGAGTGGAATAAACAACTATGGCTGATTTTCTGACAAAAGAAACCATCTTAGATACAGCAGAACAAGTGCTTCGCCGTTTTGGACCGGAGAAAACAAGTGTGGTTGATGTAGCAAGGGCACTGAATGTAAGCCATGGGACGATTTATCGGCACTTTTCAAGTAAAGCAGCTTTAAGAGAGGCCGTTGCAGAAAGATGGCTCCACAGTATATCTGAACCATTAAAAGCAGATTTTGCACAAGGTGGTTCATCCGCTGAACGATTGCGCTTATGGTTTGAGATGCTGATCAATATTAAACATACACTCGTCCAAAAAGATCCTGAGTTGTTTTCGATGTATACGACCCTCGTCCAGGAGTCGGGTGAAGTGGTTCATGATCATATAGAAGAATTAATCAAACAAATCATCCCCATCATTGAAGAGGGGATCGCTAACAATGAATTTAAATCCAGTGATGCCACGAAAACGGCAACAGGTGTCTTCCTGGCAACGGCACGGTTTCATCACCCGGCACTTGCGATGGAATGGGCATCGCCTAGCATCAATCAAGAATTTGATATCGTATGGAATGTGATTCTCTCCGGCATTGTGAAATAGAAAAACACCCTACCGCATATCCGACAACCCCCTGTTAATGAAATGGTGAAGCAGTTCCGCCATTTCCTTGGGGGTTTTTTTCATGCCGTTTTCCAGCCAGCTCTTGATCATGTAGATGCTGCCACTTACATAGAAGATACTCAGATAGTCGTAGGTTTCGCGGTCGAGCTGCTTGTGGTCGGTCAGCCAGTTTTTGAAGATGAATTCCTTTGCGATGCTCATGCCTTTTTTCTGGAATTGGACCTCGGTGTGTTCACTGAGCAGTATGCGGCAGATATCGCTTTTTGCTGCGATGTATTCGAAGATCTTCTCGGTCATCTGGTAGGCTTCATCTTCCTTGGAGAAGTTGTATTGGTTGAGCGTATGGACCATATCTTCTGTAAACTCTTCATCGATAGAATCGAGCAAGTCATATTGGCTTGCGTAATGGGCGTAAAAGGTGGAGCGGTTGATGTCGGCGTGCTCGCAGATCTCCTTGATGGTGATGCTGGCGATGGGTTTTTCCTTCAGGAGTTCAAGCAAGCTGTCTTTCAGTACCATGCGTGTGTATTTCTTTCGTCTATCCATATCAATTATCATTCCTTTCATGAAGCGGGAGATTTGGAAGCAGAGAACCGTCCCCTGCTTCTTAACCAACATAACGTTCAAGAGTGTTGTGCAACCGACATTTTGAAAGCAACTGCTTGTTGAATGTCCAACACCGTGTCTTTTATAATAATAAAATGAAATGATGGAAGACACAAGAGAGGATGAACGACGATAAATATTGCATCACGTATCATTAAACATAAAAAGGCTGTGTTAATTGCGTTTACATTGGTAACGATCATTGCCACGGTGGCACAGTTCTTTGTTTCGGTCAATTACAATATGGTCGATTATCTGCCGGATGATGCACAGTCTACCCGTGCGATGGAGGTCATGGAGGAGGAGTTCACCGGTGCGGTACCGAATACGCGTGTGTTGATCCCTGGGGTCTCGATCCAGGAAGCGCTAAGCTTCAAGGAACAGCTCGAGGCGATCGACGGTGTCGGGGATGTGCTTTGGCTTGATGATGTGGTCGATCTGAAGACTCCACTTGAGATGGCGGACTCGAAAATGGTGGAAACCTATTATAAGGATGGCAATGCCCTGTTTAGCATCAGTGTCCGCAGTGGGGATGAGGTGGCCATCACCGATAGCATCTATGAGTTGATCGGGGAGGAGGGGGCGATTGCCGGTGAGGCGATCAATACCGCTACGTCCCAGAAGATGGCCGGCAATGAGTCGATGTATGCGACGCTATTGCTCGTGCCGATCATCATTTTGATACTGGTCCTGTCCACTACTTCCTGGGTGGAGCCGGTCTTTTTCCTGACGGCGATCGGGGTGAGTGTGCTGATCAACCTTGGAACGAACATCTTTATCGGCGAGGTTTCCTTTGTCACCCAGTCGGTTGCCCCGATCCTGCAGCTGGCGGTATCGCTGGATTATGCAGTCTTTTTGCTGCATAGCTTTTCCGATTATCGCAAGAAAACCGATAACCCGGAAGAAGCGATGGAGCTTGCGATGAAGAAGTCTTTTCCGGCCATCACGGCAAGTGCCGCTACGACCTTCTTCGGATTTATCGCCCTTACCTTCATGAACTTTGAAATCGGTGCCGACCTTGGGCTCAACCTGGTAAAGGGGATTGTGCTGAGCTTTGTCAGTGTGATGGTATTCCTGCCGGCATTGACGCTCTATTTTTATAAATGGATGGATAAGACAAAGCATCGGAGCTTTGTGCCAAGCTTTAAGGGAATCGGAAACATCGTGCTGAAGTTCAAGGTTCCAAGCTTGATCCTGGTGTTTGCCCTTCTTATCCCTGCGTTCATGGCGCAGAGCAATACGGCCTTTACGTACGGATTTGGCGAAATACCTGAGGATACGCGTTCGGGTCGCGATTTTAAACTGATCAACGAGACTTTCGGGGAAAAAACGCCGCTTGTGCTGCTCGTACCTAAGGGGAATGTGGCCAAGGAAGAAGAGCTCGTTGCAGACCTTGAGGCGCTTGATTATGTGACAAGTGTCATCGCATATGTAAATACGGTGGACGCTGTGATCCCGCCGGAATACTTGGAAAAATCGATCACAGATGAATTTTATTCGGAGAATTATGCGCGGATCGTCATCAACACAAATCAGGGGACAGAGGGCGACATTCCTTTTTCCATCGTAGAAAAAGTGGAAAAGGCCGCTGCTGATTATTATGGAAAAGATGCGCTCGCCCTAGGGGAAAGTGTGACCTTGTTTGATATTAAAAACACTGTCACAAAGGATAACATGCTCGTCAATATCTTGACGGTTGTAACGATTGCGATTGTGCTCCTTGTTGGCTTCCGGTCGATCTCGATCCCGGTCGTGTTGCTTGTGACAATTCAGTCCGCTGTGTGGATCAACCTATCGATTCCGTATTTCACCGAAACATCACTGGTGTTTGTCGGTTATCTGATCATCAGTACGGTCCAGCTTGCAGCAACCGTCGATTACGGAATACTTTTCACGGAAGCCTATCAGCATCATCGTAAGGAAATGTCGGCGGTCAAAGCGATGGTAAAAACCCTGGATGAAAAGACGTTTTCGATCTCGATTTCAGCAGGGATCCTGTCAAGTGTCGGGTTCATTCTATGGATCACCTCCTCGAATCCGATTGTCGGGGCGATCGGTCTATTGCTGGGAAGAGGGACGTTGCTTTCTTTTGTGATGGTGCTATTCTTCCTGCCGGCACTATTGCTCGTAGCCGACAGGCTGATTAAAAAAACAACCTATAAAGCGGACTACTATAAGGAGAAGTGATGATGAGAAAACAACTACAATATACAGCACTCGCAGGCATGCTCGTCCTGCCATCGTTCCTTGGTCATGGAGCTTTGGTGGAGGCGGAGACAACAGGTAAGGTTGCGTCCAAGGATGAAGTGGTCTATGCCACATTGAAAGCAAATGGAGAGCTCGGGCCGATCTATGTCGTCAATACGCTTGATGTGGCCCGTGCCGGAGAGATACTGGATTTTGGAAAATATGAGAGTGTGAAGAACCTGACCGATTTGACCGAACTGGAGCAAGTAAAGGAAGAAATCCGATTGGACGCATCTGAGAAAGGGAAGTTCTTTTACCAAGGAAATCTGCCGGAGGGAACGGAGCTGCCGTGGGATGTCACGGTGACGTACTTGCTTGATGGCAAAAAGGTGGAGCCAGCTGATTTGGCTGGAAAATCAGGCGAGCTTGAGATCTTTATCGAGACGTCTGAAAACGAGGGCGCCGGATCCGTCTTTTACGAAAATTACTTGCTGCAGGTTTCCTTGATGCTGCCGAACACCTATCAGGATATAGAAGCAGCGGACGGGATGATCGCCAATGCCGGGAAGAACAAGCAGATCACCTTTACCGTCATGCCTGGCCAAGAGGAAAAGATGACCGTGACGGCAACGGTGAAGGACTTTGAATTTGATGGCGTGCAGATTGCAGCAGTCCCATCCACCTTGCCGATAGATACGACAGGTACGGAAAGCATGACTGAGGACATGGGGCAGCTGACGGATGCCATCAAGCAATTGAATGATGGCGTGGCAGAGCTGGAAAGTGGAGTTGCTGAATTGAATGATGGCGCAGGACAACTTCGTGACGGTTCCTCTCAGTATAAAAACGGAATAGGTAAGTTGAACGGCTCGTCCGCCGAGCTGGTCAATGCCTCGAGCTCGATTCAAGACGCATTGAGGAAAATAAATGCCGGACTTTCCGGGGATGCGGGACAGGTGGATCTAACCGCACTGGCAGAGTTGCCGGCTGGCCTTACGGAACTGGCGGCTGGCTTGAAAGAGACAGCCGATGGCATGGCGGTATTTAAGGAAAACTATGCGAAAGCCTATGGTGCATTGGATGGCGCCATCAAAGAAATACCGGCTAAGCAGCTTTCTGAAGCAGAGATTGCCGAGCTTTATAAAAGTGGGGCCAACCCTGCAACCTTAGATAAACTGGTGGCTTCCTACTCTGCGGCCCAAAAGGTAAAAGGCACCTATAACCAGACAGAGCAAGCCTTTGCCGCAGTGGAGCCGTCCCTGACTCAGATGGAAGCAGCAGTAAGAGAGATGAGCGGTGCGCTTTCCACCATCGTTGGTGAGATTTCCACTTCACTGAAGGAAACCGATCTCAGCGGGTTCAGCGAGCTGCAAAAAGGAATCTCCAGGCTTTCAGCCAACTATGGTGAATTCCATTCTGGACTGGTTGGTTACACAGGCGGCGTAGGTGAACTGTCAACCTCCTACGGTAAACTGCACGCTGGCCTTGTCGAGCTGAGTGATGGCACTGGTGAATTGGAGAATGGTGTAGTTGGGCTTGAAGACGGAACAACGGAACTATATGAGGAAACAAAAGACCTGCCAGAAAAAATGCAGGACGAGATCGATAAGATGATCCAGGAATACGACAAATCCGATTTCAAGCCGGTTTCCTTCGTATCTCCGAAAAACGAAAAGGTATCATCCGTTCAGTTTGTAATCAAAACAGAAAGCATCAAAAAAGCGGAACCTGAAACAAAAGAAGCAGAACCGGAAAAGAAAAAAGGCTTCTGGACCTTGTTGAAGGAACTCTTCAAATGAAAAATGAAAAAACCCTAAAAAACACAAAACAAGAACGCTTGGATTTTAGATTCCATGCGTTCTTGTTATATAATGACCACTAAGTAGCAATATAGGGGAGTGGAATATGGAAAGTAACGTTTTTGAACAGATGGCAAAAAAATATGATACAGAAGATAGAATGGAATTGTCTAAAGTTATTGTAAAGGAAGTAAGACCGGAATTACAAAATAGTCTATCTAAATCTTTAATAGACTATGGAAGTGGTACTGGCCTGGTCAGCTTGGAATTATCAGATTTAGTAGATTCTATTTTGTTAGTGGATTCATCAGAACAAATGTTGGAGGTTGCGAAAGCTAAAATTTCTCAAAGAAGAATCATCAACTCAAAAGTGCGTTTTTCAGATTTTACCCAGGAAACGCCGGAACTCAAGGCAGACATCGTTTTACTGTCACTCGTCCTTCTTCATATTCCCGATACTAATAAAATTTTACAGGAATTGTTCAACATTTTAAATGATGATGGCAAACTCATTATTATTGATTTTGACAAAAACGATCAAATATATCATCCGAAAGTACATAACGGTTTTTCACATGATGAACTGAAAAATAGATTATCCGAAGTTGGATTCAACTCAATTAAAATGAAGACTTTCTATCATGGGAAGGGCATTTTCATGAAACAGGATGCCTCTATGTTTATATCCAGTAGTGTAAAGTGAAAAAGGAAGCAAATGAAGCCCTGCTTCCGATATTTAGATATGATTGGAAGTGTTAGTTTGTCTGAAAAAATATTAAAAGAGCATTTAATGGATAAGTACGGAGATTTTATCCCTGTTCGATTAAGTGGAGGATACACTAATGAAACGTTCTTGTTAAAAGGAACCCGCCCTCCTTTAGTGGCTAAGGTTGCAAATTCTTTTAACCAGGACATTCAAAACGAAATAAATTGCCTAACACTTAATCAGGAAACAGGTGTAGTTCCCAAAGTCTATGATTTTATTGAAGCAGAGAATTTTCAAATAAGTGTAATGGAGTACAGAGAAGGAACCAATGGGCAATTTATTTTAGATAATAATGACTTGGAAAGAACAAAAGATTTATATAAAATCTTAGGAAAGTCCCTTTCAGAAAATATCCACTCCAGAAAATATAACTTCAACTCAAATGGAATAAAAGAATGTGATTTAGATACCCTGAACTTTAATTTAGATTTTGTACCTGAAAGCTTAATACAATTTTCAAAAGAGATATTAGAAAAAATCAATGATACTAAAGAGGAATGGGTTTTGACGCATGGTGATTATGGGATGCACAATGTGCTATATGCAACCGATAACACTATTACTGTTTTAGACTGGGAATGGTCAGAATGGGCAAACCCTTTAACAGATATAGGTTGGGTCTGCTGGTTTACAAAACTTCATTATCCAGAGCATGCGAGCTTATTAAATTCATTATTCATAAAAGAATACAAAAGTAATAGCCATGTTCATTTATCTTCTGAAAAACTAAAAGCATATTGTGTATATAAAGTCTGGAAAGTATTAAATAAAGTGAAGGATGGACCGCAAGAGGTACTAGAGGAATGGGTTAAGCGGTTAAAATGGACAATTGAAACAGATGTCATCTAAGAGGGGTCCATTAATAGTTAATATGCAGCCATAAAGGAAAAAGCTATCATTCCTAAGTATTAGAGGACGAGGAGTGATAGCTTTTTTTAAGGTGATAGAAAAATGAAACTTTTCACATTAATATTCCGTAGAATATAGTAAATATAAGGAGGGATTCCGATGATCTGGTTATTTATCATAGTTCCTGTAGTGATCCTTTTGGGTATCGTAATTTTTATGGATAAGAAAAATAAAGGGGTGGGCAATGCCCCTGACGTGAATAAAGGGAATCATGGCATTGAAACGGAGACAACAAGGTTTCAGCATTATAACGATAATAACGGCGGAAATTGATGAAGCTGATTAATAGCTGAAGATACGACCATTTAAGGTATTGTTGAATTGAATTCATCCATGATCTCCATCAACAGGCCAAAGAGAATAAGACAAATAGGCACTACATTTAAAACAAGGGCAAAATTCTTTTAGATAATTTCTCTTTACTGAACATGGAAACGATGCTTAAAGGGATGCCCACCATGGAAGCTAGAAATGTCAGTGATGCGAGGAGTTTTAAGAAAGAAGCCGCGCTCCCATCCGACATGATGGAACTAATGAATAAGCATACTGGTATGACAATGATCGTTGCCAGTGCGATAAAGTAAGCGATATTAGTGAAAAGTTTCAAATCCTGCCTCATTTTCAACATCTCCACCTTTTTGAAGTCCTTATTTAATGATACCAAAAAAATACATTCTTGTTTAACATAAACCATAACGTATATTTCTCCTTCCAGATTTCATACTAACAGTTGAAAAGGAGGGATACTTATGGCAAAACGCAATGGCAAGACAGACGCAGCGCAAAAGAACAAACAGGGCTTTGACTCCAGTAAGTCGGATTCGGAATTCTCCAAGGAATTAGGCAGTGCAGCTGCCAACCGGGCGCATAAGGAGAAGGCCAAGGAAGAAAAATCATCCAAGAACCAGGGTGAATGGAACGGGATGAACTGATTTCTACTGAAAAAGCCTTCATTTCCGGATAAAGACGGAGGTGAAGGCTTTTTAATATATGCACCGAAAATTTCATTAAAATCGCTGCTCTTGCCCATACTAATCCAGGGAGGTAGAGCGACTTATGATACAAATTTGGTTAGCAGGTCTTTTATTATTGGCTCAGCCTGTCGGGCATAGCAGCAATAGCTTGATTATCACGCAAGAAGGGCAGCAAATTACTACTATGGAACGTGAGGAATTCGCGATGCCACTTCCGGGAACACCGATTATCAATGATGACAAATATAAAGAATTCGTAGAGATGCTTGATCAGAAAATATATCGTGCTCCCCAAAATGCGGTGATTAACGAGCATGGGGGCATAGCTTCAGAAAAGATAGGCTACAAATTAAATCGCAGGGCGTTCAAGGAAAAGTTTTATGAATACTTTTATAGCAATGGCCCAGCAAAAATGGAAGTGCCCCTATCCGAGATCTATCCAAGGGTCGATAGTGAGCTGCTTTCTAATATCAGAATCAAACAGATCGGTCAATATGTTACATATTTCAATTCCTATAATAAAAGTCGTTCTCATAATATATTTCTTGCCGCAAATGCGATAGATAATCATGTCATTTTCCCGAATGAGACGTTTTCCTTTAACAAGGTGGTTGGAAAAAGAACGATTGAGAAGGGGTACCTGCGTGCGCCGATCATTGTGAGGGGGGAATTGTCAGAAGGGGTAGGCGGTGGTATTTGTCAGGTGTCCTCCACATTGTACAACGCTGTGGACCGTGCCGGATTGAAAATTGTCGAGCGTTATTCCCATAGCCGGAATGTTCCTTATGTTCCTGCGGGACGTGATGCGACCGTAAGTTGGTATGGACCCGACTTCCGGTTCCAAAACCAATACAATCAACCGATATTGATACGGGCAAAACGATATGGGGGCAGCATGATCGTGACGCTTTACTCTTCGGATGTAATCAATTATGAACCGCGGGTGGTGCCGCGTGCTGCATCTACCTTACCAGAGGAAATTAATATAGAACTAACTGAAAGATAACTCTATCCTATTCGAAAAGAAGGATATCCCACTCTATAAAAAGAATACTTCTAGTGAAGAACATATGAACTAGTGTGGAGGGATTTATCTTGGGGAGACTGGTGCATTTTGAAGTCCATGTGGACAACATGGAGCGTGCAAAGACATTTTATGGCGAGGTATTCGGTTGGAAGTTTGAGGACTGGACGGATTATGCGGGAATGCCTTATTTCGGTGCAGTGACAGGGGATGCGAATGAGCCTGGGGTCAACGGTGCTTTGATGCAAAGAAGAGGTCCTGCGCCTGAAGCGAACCAGCCTATGAATGGATTCTCCTGCACGATGGGCGTGGCGGATTACGAGGCTACAGAGAAGCTCATCCTCGAGCATGGCGGCAAGGTTGCCGTCCCTAAGTATGCCCTTCCTGGCATGGCGTGGCAAGGGTATTATGTGGATACCGAAGGAAATGTCTTTGGCGTTCATCAGCCGGATGAAAACGCGAAGTAAGTAAACAAAACAAGGGGACGGTTCTCTGCTTCCGAAGCAGAGAATCGTCCCCTTGATTCTTTAGACCATAAGAGCAAGAATGAGGTCGAAATGTCTATTCATGACTTGTTAAAATAAAATAAAAGAATGGCATCGGCTAAAACAGGAAGGACGGAAAGCGAATGGTTGCTAGAGTAAACCTTACTTTTGAAGAAATGTGGGAGAAAATAATTGCTTGCGACAGTAAGTATGATGGTCTATTTTTTACGGCAGTGAAAACAACCAAAATCTATTGCCGTCCTTCCTGTAGATCTAGGAAGCCGAAGAAAGTAAACGTGGAATTCTTCCATGACATCCATGAGGTGGAAAAGGCAGGCTATCGTGCCTGTAAAAGATGTCAGCCGAAATCGGATCATGCTCCACATATTGAACTGGTTAGAAAGGTCATTTCCTTTTTAGTGAATCAATATAAACAAAAGCTGGAACTACAGGATATTGCGGATCATGCAGGTGTAAGTGCCTATTATCTTGAGCGGCAATTCAAACAGGCAACTTCAGAAACGCCTCGTTCCTATCTGGAGAAAATCAGAATTGATAAAGCGGCTCATCTTCTGAAAAACACTGATCGAACGAATCTTGAAATCTGCTATGAGGTCGGATTCCAAACGCCATCCAACTTTTATAAAGTGTTTCGCCGGTTGAGAAATTGTTCACCCAGTGAATATCGAGCACTGATAAGAGAGGAGAAACAGCATTGAATTGGATCGATAATGGCTCCTCTATTGAGATTCATCCCCCGAGCGACTTCAATTTTAAAGAGTGTCTCATGTTTTTAGGAAGATCTGAGCAAGAGGTATTGCATCAAATAAGAGATTACAATTTTTATAAACTGATAAAAATAGATGACGAATTTATTTTATTGAAAATAGGAAAGGTGAATGATGTCATTAGAGTGGAATTTCCGATTGGCATTCCGACTCCAGGTTTGCGTGAAAAAGCTGCATCCTACGTGTGGGAATACTTTGATATGAATCAGGAACTGGGAAACTTTTACGACATGGCCTATTCTGATAAGGTTCTACAGAACATCGTCAAGAAGTATCGGGGATTACGTATAATTTGTATACCGGATCTATTTGAAGCGCTGACCTGGGCGATTATTGGTCAGCAAATCAATTTAACTTTTGCCTATAGGTTAAAAAAACGATTTGTTGAACATTTTGGAGAATGTCTCACTTTTGAAGGAAACACCTACTGGTTATTCCCCGAAATTGACACGATCGCACAGCTAGATATAGAGGATTTAAGAAAACTCCAGTTTACAACCCGGAAGGCGGAATATATTACTGGAGTTGCAAAGGCTATGAAAAGTGGGCATGTAACAAAAGAAGCCTTGCAACAACAAGATTATCAGCAAGTGAAGAAATCTTTAATGGAAATCCGTGGTGTTGGAGCTTGGACGGCCGATTATGTGATGATGAAATGCCTGCACCATCCCGTTGCATTTCCGGTAGCGGATGTCGGTCTGCATCAGGCAATCAAGCTTCAATTGGGGCTTGAACGCAAACCCTCGATCGAGGAGTTAGAGGAGCTGTCAACAAACTGGGCAGGATGGCAGGCGTATGCAACCTTTTATTTATGGAGGTCTTTATATGAGTAGTGGAATACATAAATTAGATTACAAAACACCGATTGGCTTACTTGAAATAACGGGAACGGAGGAAACTATCTGTTCGATTATGTTTGAAGAGCGGGAAGAAATAGAAAATCTTATGCAAGATGATACGCCAAAGGTTTTAGCGCTTTGCTGGAAGCAACTTGATGAGTACTTTAAAGGGGAGCGGAGTGAGTTTACATTCCCCTACACTTTTCAAGGAACGGTCTTTCAACAATCAGTGTGGAACGCATTGAAAGAAATACCTTATGCCGAAACGGGTTCCTATAAGGATATTGCTGTTTCAATCGGCAATGAAAAAGCCATCAGGGCAGTCGGAAGTGCAAATGGCAGGAACAGGCTGACCATTGTGATTCCTTGTCATCGAATCATCGGGTCAAATGGTACATTAACAGGCTATGCAGGTGGCTTGTGGAGGAAAGAATGGCTTTTGAATCACGAAAGGACTTTTAAATAAGTTCAAACAAGGGGACGGTTCTCTGCTTCCGAAGCAGAGAACCGTCCCCTTGCTTCGTTCCGAAATTTATTTAATATTACAACTATGTAAAAAATTGCTATAATAAATCTGAGTGTATTGACCATAAAGGGGAGAGTCGAATGGAGCAAAATCCATTAGAAAGAAACAATGGTAAGGAAGCAAGGGTGAAGACGGAAAGAAAAGAAGGGGAGCCTACTGCTGCCTTTAAAGGTGCGAGCTGGGCAGCACTGGCTGTCGGTGTGTCCGCTTATCTGATTGGCCTGTTCAATGCCGGTATGGAGCTGAATGAAAAAGGCTACTACTTCGCTGTATTGGTATTCGGACTTTACGCAGCCGTATCCCTGCAAAAAGCGGTACGCGATAAAGAGGAAGGGATTGCTGTAACCGGCATCTACTACGGCCTTAGCTGGTTCGCCGTTATTATCGCTATTTCCTTGATGGCGATCGGACTATATAACGCGGGCAGCATCATCCTGAGTGAAAAAGGATTCTATGCGATGGCGTTTGTGCTGAGCTTATTTGCTGCGATCACGATCCAGAAAAACATCCGGGACACGCAATTGGCGAGGGAGAAGGATTAAATTAAAAAGGTACCTGCACACAGTTTGGTGCAGGTACCTTTTTTCTGTCGGGCTTAGTGAAAAAATGAAATAATGGATTCATCCAGAAGCAAAAACATCAATATTTGCTTGTTTTTAAAGGGGAAGACCCTGTTTCCTTGTTTGTCGGTTTGTCACTGGGAGCTGAAAAATGCAATATGCACAAAAAACTAGATTTGCGGTGAAAAACCATGCTCTTTCGGTGAAAAATTTCAATTTGCGCACAAAAATCAGATTTTACGATGAAAAAGTAAGGGTTTATGCACAATTCGCAGGATGTGGTAGATTTCGACACGCGCTCAACTTCGCCCCCGCCCCCGCCCCCCACCACCAAAAACCAAAAATCCTCTCCAACATGAACATAAAAAAGCAGGACGGAAACACAATCTGTTTGCCCGTCCTGCTTTAATTGCTCTACATGAGTGTACTGCCAATCACTTATTCCGCAGTCCCAACTGTCTCCTTTACCTCTTGTTGAACCAATCGATCATCAAACCATCCGATCAGATGCTGCAAGCGCTCCAAGCGGTGCTTCGGCTTTCCGGAACGGGACAAGTCATGGTTCTCATCCGGGAAGCGAACAAGCTTTGTATCAACACCTAATCGCTTCAGGGCGATATACCATTGCTCTGCCTGCTCCATCGGACAACGCAAGTCCTGTTCGCTGTGCAGGATCAGGGTCGGAGTCTTGACGTTACGCGCATGGTGAAGCGGAGAGATTTCGAGCAGTTTCACTGCATCTTCCCATAGATCCGCATGCCCGTGCTGCCATTCGGTGAAGAAGAAGCCGATGTCGCTAGTGCCGTAGAAGCTGTGCCAGTTGCAGATGCTTCGCTGGGTGACAGCTGCCTTGAAACGGTCGGTGCGGGTGACGATGACGTTCGTCATATAGCCGCCATAGCTTCCGCCTGTCACGAATTGCTGCTCGTGATCGATGTAGTCGAAGTTTGCCAGGGCATAGTCTGCACCTGCCATGATATCTTCATAGTCCATTCCGCCGTAATCGCCGATGACGGCATTCACAAAGTCGTGGCCATAGCCGTGGCTGCCTCGTGGATTTGTATAAAGGACCACATATCCTTTTGAAGCCATCAGCTGCATTTCATGGTGCAGGCCATTTCCATACGCCGTTGCCGGACCGCCGTGGATTTGAAGGATCATCGGATATTTCTTGCCTTCTTCAAATCCATAAGGCTTTAAAACCCAGCCTTCAATCTCCTTGCCGTCTGTGCTAGGGTATTTGAAGTTTTCCGGTGTGCTTAGATGGACCTCGCCATAGAGCGCTTCGTTCCAATCCGTTAACTTCTCTGTATTTTCCACGTCATTCAAATCCTGCACTACCACGTCCCCTGTGGAGTGAGGAGTGGCAAGAACCAATACTGCTTTATCGTCATTTACGATATCGTAGGAAGTCACAACGCAGGCAGCAGGGGATAGCGCAGCTGAAACGTCTCCTTCGATGCTTACCTTGAACAGCTGGCAATCGCCGCCGACTGTGGCATGGAAGTAGATGTTTGAGCTGTTGGAATCCCAGATCAATCGTGGCTCTGCAGTGTCATACTTCGCATCGACCCCAACGAGATTTCCGACTGTGTAGTCGAAGCTTTCGGTCAGGTTTTTCACCTCGCCTGATTCTACTGAAATCAATAGCACATTGGCATTCCCCTGGCTTCTTTCGCCGCGCTCATGACCAGCTACAGCGAGCCATCTGCCATCCGGTGAAAAAGAAGGCGCCATCACATAGCCATTGGCCTGATAGAAAAGGGTCTCCGTTTTTGCTTCGATATTGTATTTCCAGATCGCAGGGAGGTAGCCCCATTCTTTGTCCTCTGCCTTTGTTCCGATATAGAACAGTTTTTTTCCATCTGGAGTGAAACGGGGTTGCCCGAAGTCATGCTCGCCATCGGTGATTTTCGTATAGGATTTTGCATCGATATCGTAAAGGTACACATGCTTGCGATCCTCATTATAGATTCCGACGCCGTCCCCTTTATAGCGAAGTCTTGTAATCACCTTCACATCGCTTTTTTCTTCTTTTTTCTCTTCCTTATCAGTGGCAAGCTTCAACTCGCCGCTGATTGTGAGTGCAAGCTGCTTTCCGTCTGGAGACCAGACAAAATCACCGATTCCCTGCTTGACGTCTGTCAGCTGAACCGCTTCGCCGCCGTCCGTATGTAAAAGCCAAACCTGATTCTTCCCTGTACGATTGGAGCGGAAGGCGATGGCCTTTCCATCTGGTGACCACTTCGGAGCCACATCTTTTACGAGGCTATCCTTGGAATAATGGGACGTAAACTGTCTGCCTGCACCTTTTAAATCAGAAACATAAATGGAAGAATAATAGCCATCCTTCTCCTTATCCACCTGAGTGAGGACATAAGCAACCTTGTCCTGGTTTGGAGAAACTTTCGGATCTCCGACAAACTTGAATTTACATAAGTCTTCTGCTGTAATTGGACGTTTCGTCATTGTACATACCTCCATTATTGGCAATCTATGAGTCTATCATATCATTTCGTGAGGCGAAACAAAATATTAATTTTAGATATTTCTGTATTTTATAAAAATAGAATCTGCAGATAGAAGTATTTTATAAATCCTTGTCGAATAAAGTAAGTAGATTAATCTAGCTGATAGGAGAGATTCGATGCACAATCAAAAAAGAATACGGGATTACGGCGTCCGAATTGGCCGAATGAAGCCGGGGCCACGTAACGCCATTACAGATGTAGAAGGAGTGACTGTCGGCCATGTGACGCTCAGTGATGGGAAAATGCAAACAGGAGTAACAGCCATTTTGCCGCACCAAGGAAACATTTTCAAAGAAAAACTGATAAGCGCAAGCCATGTCATCAACGGATTCGGAAAAACGATGGGGACGATTCAAATGGCGGAGCTCGGCACATTGGAAACACCGATTATTCTGACCAATACATTAAATGTCGGGACCGCGGCAGATGCGTTAATCGACTACACGCTGGGGCGAAACCCAGAAATCGGCCGGACAACTGGAACCGTCAATCCCATCGTCGGAGAATGCAACGATATGTTTTTGAATGATATAAGGGAAAAGTTCGTGAAGCCGGGGCATGTTCTTCAAGCATTTGAGAATGCCTCAACTGAATTCAAAGAGGGAGCGGTAGGGGCTGGAACAGGCATGCTCTGCTATTCCTTGAAAGGGGGCATCGGTTCTGCATCCCGGATCATAGAAATGAAACATGGAAAGTACACAATGGGTGTTCTAGTGTTAACGAATTTTGGGATATTGGAGGATCTCAGGATTAATGGCAAGGCAGTCGGCCAGGAGTTGGCAGATGCAATGGAACAGTCTTACAAGGATAAGGATGAAGGCTCCATCATGATAATCGTTGCAACCGACCTCCCAGTATCGGAACGGCAACTGAATCGGATCATCAAGCGGTCTGTCACCGGCTTATCGAGGACAGGTTCCATCATTACAACCGGAAGTGGTGAAGTTGTCATAGGCTTTTCCACTGCAACCAGGATCCCCCATGAAAAACCGGAGCACTGCCTATCATTGCCGATGATTCATGAAGAGGATATTGATATGGCCTTCAGGGCAGTGGGGGAAGTGACGGAAGAGGCCATTTTGAATTCACTTGTTACCGCAGAGGCTGTGGTGGGACGAGATGGCAATGTGCGGCCGGCATTAAAGGATTTAATCGAGGAGTTTACTCTTTCTTTAATTCAGTGATAAAAACAAGTGTGAGCAGGCGATGCGATGTTTATAATGAAGTTGGAGCAACTATTATTTGTAGAAATGAGTGGTAAGCTATGACTCAAGTAAAGAACATTATTGAGGAGAATTGGCTGAGGAATATCATCCTCTTTCTTAGCAGCCAGACGATTTCCCTATTTGGCTCGTCCTTGGTTCAATATGCCATCATGTGGTACATAACGCTCACAACTGGTTCGGGCTTGATGATGACGTTATTCATCATTTGTGGCTTTATCCCGTCTTTTATTTTATCGCCTGTTGCGGGGGTGTGGGCAGATCGCTATAACCGAAAAATGCTAATCATCCTTGCGGACAGTCTCATAGCCATTGCCACACTGATTCTTGCCATTCTCTTTTTGATGGGCTTTGATTCGATCTGGCTGCTTTTTGTGATGGCGGCGGTTCGTGCCTTTGGAACAGGAATTCAGACACCGGCTGTTGGCGCAATTTTACCGCAAATTGTACCAAAGGATAAACTGACAAAAGTAAACGGGGTAAATGGCAGTATCCAGGCTATTATTATGTTCGTATCCCCATTGGTCAGTGCGGCGCTATTGGGCTTGACGTCGATTGAAGTTATCTTCTTGATTGATGTCGTTACAGCAGTGATCGCGATTTTTACACTTTCTTTCTTTTTGAAAATTGCAGTACACGAGAAGGCAAACACCAAGCAGACGACAAGTTATTTTGCGGATTTCAAGGAAGGAATACATTATGTGAGCAATAATCCTTTTCTAAAGCAGTTCTTTTTATTCTTTGCTGTCTTTTTCGTATTGATGGCGCCTGCCGCATTTCTGACTCCGCTGCAGGTGACGCGGAGCTTCGGTGAGGATGTGTGGCGTCTTACCGCAATTGAAATTGCATTTTCCATCGGTATGATGATAGGCGGTGCCGTCATCGCTTCCTGGGGTGGATTTTCTAACAAGGTGAAAACGATGGGACTTGCAAGCATCATGATGGGGGTCTGTACTTTTGCACTCGGCGTTGTTCCGCAGTTCTGGTTTTACTTAGGCCTCATGACGATATTCGGTCTTGCTGTGCCTATATTCAATACTCCAGCCACTGTGTTGCTGCAAGAGAGAGTGGAAGAGGATTATCTGGGCAGGGTATTTGGCGTATTCGGGATGATCTCCACTTCGATGATGCCGCTTGGAATGCTGATATTCGGCCCGATAGCTGATTTTATCGCGATCGAATGGCTGTTAATCGGAACGGGAGTATTGATCATCATCCTTGCAATTCTTTTAGTACGGAACCGCGTATTGTTGGAGGCGGGAAAGCCTGTTTCGGAGGAATTGAAGGTATAGAGGAATTGGGACGGTTATGTAACTGTCCCAATTTTTTTGTGCTTTTTTAGAGCATTTTACTAGGTGTAATTTTTCAATATCTGATACGTTAGAATTACTAATAGATGCGAGGTGCTGGGAATGAAACTGAATGACTGGTTTGATAGAGGACTAACGTATGGACAATATGTAGAGGGCATGACAGTGAACAAGGAAGAAATGGAATCCATTTTTGATAAATTTACCCTTGATGAAGAAAAGGTCGGGTTTTTAAAGGGCCGACAGCTTAGAGTCATCGTTCTGACGGAGGATTGGTGCGGGGATGCGCTTTTGAATAATCCGATCCTGATGAAGATTGCGGATGCTGCCGATATGGATGTCCGGTTTATCCTCCGTGATCAGAATCTCGAGCTGATGGATCAGTATTTGACGAATGGAACGGCACGTTCGATCCCAATCTTTATTTTCATCGATCAAAAGGGAGAAGAGGTTGCGGTCTGGGGTCCAAGAGCAGTGGCACTGCAGGAAATGGTCGATAGGGTCAAGGCTACCCTCCCGCCTGCGGATGCACATGATTTTAAAGAAAAGCAAGCTGGGGCTTTCAAACAATTAAGAGAGTCCTATGTGAAGGATTCCTCTTTATGGGACATTGTTTCCGAGAGTATTTTAGAAAAGGTAAAAGAGAGAGTACTATAATACGAAATCTGGACAAGGAGCAGCCCTATGACCTTACTAAACAAAATAGCCACCGGCAACACCGCAAGCATCTACCTGCATGAAAACAAAGTGGTAAAGGTTTTCCGGGACGATCTGCCAGCATCGGCTCCGATGTATGAGGCAAGCAAGCAGCAACAGGCTTATGGAACAGGGCTTCGGGTGCCAGAGGTGTTCGAGGTCACTATTATAGACGGCAAGCCTGCGCTTGTCATGGAGTATGTTAGCGGGAAGACCCTTGGGCAACTGGTGATGGAAGATAGGGAGCAGGCCGGATATTACATGGGGCTCTCCGTTGATATCCAGAGGGAGATCCATGAGAAAAAGATAGATTCAATGGAGCCGATGAAGGAAAAACTCGAGCGGCAAATTGAGTCGGTTGGCTGCCTGAATCAAGAGGTGAAGGCTGCGTTATTGGGGAAACTTGCTTCCATGACTTTTGAGAGCAGGCTTTGCCATGGGGACTTTCACCTTTACAACCTGATTCAGACGGATGACGGGATCACGATCATTGATTGGGTCGATGCGAGTTCCGGGGATATCCGGGCTGACGTTTACCGGAGCTATTTGCTTTATTCTCAGGTGTCCACGGAGCTTGCGGAATTGTATGTGGAAATCTATTGTGAGAAGAGCGGGCTGGGCAAAGAGGAGATTTTTTCTTGGGCACCGATTGTGGCAGCTGCAAGGCTTGCGGAGAATGTGGCGACAGAGGATGAAGGGCGGTTGCTGGCGATTGCTCAGTCTGCCCTTTTGGATGATTAAAAAAATTTCTCATTGACTATTAGATTCCTCCCATACTATAATCACACTTAATACTTTTAAAAGCACATAGGAATGAAGCTATGAAGAGAATCTATTAAATCTTATCTCCCTGTTGTAGAGAGCCGGCGTTTGGTGAAAGTCCGGTACAAAGATAAGAGGAATTTCAATCTTGGAGCTTTACTTTGCCCTCGTACGCAAAAGGGCAAAGCGGTGTTTAGCCGTTACATTTAGAGTGGAAAGTCGCATGCTTTCAAGAAGGGTGGTACCGCGTGAATCAGTCACGTCCCTTCGGAAAACGTGTGGCTTTTTTGTGTTTTAGTCTTTTATTTTGGGGAGGAATTCGTGATGCAGCAAGAGGAACAATGGTCATCGAAGTTGGGATTTGTATTGGCGTCTGCGGGGTCAGCAATTGGCCTTGGGGCGATATGGAAGCTGCCGTATGTCACAGGTGTGAGCGGCGGGGGAGCATTCATTCTTTTATTTTTACTGTTTTCCGTGTTGATTGGTTTTCCGCTTTTGCTTGGTGAGTTTATCATCGGAAGGAGTACAGGGAAGGAAGCGGTGTCTGCCTACAAGGAGATTGCGCCAGGATCAAAATGGCATTGGATCGGCTATCTTGGCGTGTTTACCTGCTTTCTCCTGTTGTCGTTTTATAGTGTGATCGGAGGCTGGATTGTCCAATACTTATTCTACGGGGTTACCGGTATGATGGGTAGCTTTGCCGGCGGTTATGAAGGCTTATTTACGGAAGCGGTGTCCAATCCGGTTGCGGCTGTTGCTGCACAGGGTGCATTCTTGCTATTAACCATTCTCGTGGTGGCAAAAGGTGTGCAGAACGGCATTGAGAAGATGAATAAAATCATGATGCCTGCGTTGTTTATCCTATTCATCGTGCTCATCGTCCGCTCGTTGACTCTCGATAATGCGATGGAGGGTGTCTCGTTCTTTTTATATCCTGACTTTTCGAACATTACCTCTGAAAGCGTCCTGTTTGCGATGGGGCAGTCATTCTTCTCCTTGAGTGTCGGAGTTTCCGTGATGGTGACCTATAGCTCCTACTTATCGAAAAAGGAGAGCCTTGTGCAGCCGGCAGTTTCAGTTGTCGGCGTGAATCTATTCATCTCCATCCTTGCGGGACTTGCCATTTTCCCGGCAGTTTTCTCCCTTGGCTTTGAGCCGGCAGAAGGACCAGGCTTGTTGTTCATCGTGTTGCCGTCAGTGTTTGATCAGATCATGTTCGGGAAAGTATTCCTGTTTTTATTCCTGGCTCTGTTTCTATTTGCGACACTTACTTCGGCCTTTTCGATGCTTGAGATTGTCGTGGCGGCACTGACAAAGAACAAAGGCGGCGGTTCCCGAGGTTCCAGAAGCAAAGCGGCCTGGTTGACCGGACTTGGAATCTTCCTTGTCGGCATTCCATCCGCCCTGTCCTACAGTGTATTGGGCGATGCTACCATCTTCGGGAAGACGATATTCGACAGCGCCGACTTCCTGGTCAGCAACATCCTGATGCCTGTAGGCGCATTACTTATTTCGATCTTCGTATCCTATAAGATGAAAAAGGATATCCTCAGAAATGAAATCATCCAGGGGTCAAAAGAATTGAATGGATTATTTACCTTGTGGTACCTGTTAATGAGGTATGTGGTGCCGGCAGTGATTGTGGTTGTGTTTTTGAATGTGGTTGGTGTGATTTAAGGTCATGGGGGATAAGGGAACTGTCCCCATTCCTCTTGCGGGGCCAGACCCTGCAAACTTTTTTAGCCAGATTTGATGTTTTTTGTCGAAAAATGCGTTTTATCGATATCTGCTCTGTTTTCGTTGATATATTAAAATTCTCATTGATATCCGCATATTTTCGTTGATATCGTGAACAGATTCATCGATATATTAAAATTTTCGTTGATATCCCACTTCGGGACACAAAAATGCGGGTTGCAACATAGCCTAAAATGAAAAAAACTCGTCAAATTGACGAGTTTTTTCATTTAAAACCAATCATCAATACCCCTTCTGCAGATTATGATACATATACTGATAGTATTTTGATTCTTCTACCATCCCGAGCCTCAAGATAGAATTTTGGGCAGCCATTCGATGGAGCGGGCGTCTGTGGGATCGAGCTCGGGCGCCCAGTTGAAGCATTCCACCGCTTCGTTCAGCTGTTTATGGTCATGGGGGCAGGTCCCTCGTCCCGCGGGACAAAGGACCTGTCCCCATTTATTCCAGAAAAAGAAAGCAGCACTAAAAACGGCTATTGTTTCCGTCCTGCTTTTTTTGGCGTTTGAGCAGGGTTTGGGTGTATCCAAGGCGGGGAGGGAGACTCCCGATTGGTTTCCAATATAAAAACAGGACATGCTTTTCGAAATGCTCCTGAAGCAAAAGCAGCTGTGCAGGTTTTGCGCTTATATCCATTCAAAAAATAATCCTCAACTTCGGTGCAGTTGAGGATTAATTGATGTTAACTTAGACATTGTCTAAGTTAATCATCAAACTCTACGAATTCATCATGCTTGAATACCATTGAGGTCGCTGTACGTCCATCCATTCTACCACCTGACAAAGCTATAACGACAGCTTTAGCATCTTCATCTGTATCACCCTTGAGTTCTACACGAAGCATGTTGTTACCAGTAAAAGTGTTTTTTCCAACAGGTTCAGCATCTACCTTTAAAACTGCGCAGGCACCGGCTGGGATACAAACATCTCGTTGATAAATTTTTACTTCGGGAGAAGCTGGTGGATATAAGCTTGTGTCTCTACAATTATAAACAGATACATGAACAGTTGAAGTCCTGGATGCTAGATTTTTTAACCCGATTAATAGAAATTCAACAGCTCCACTAGCACTGCCATCAATAGAGATTGGTACAAAAAATGGTCCGGATGTTAGTCTTTTTCCCATTAGTTAATTCCCCCCTTTCCTATTACATAATGTATTCTATTCTGAAAGATTAGAGATGCAAGGTACAAATAGATTAAGTGGTTCGTCTATTTTTTGATTATTTAATAGAGGGGCTTTAGATAGAGTTCATGTAAAACTAAAGGAGGATTCCTGTTTGTAGGTTGTGTTCGTTGATTACAAAATCAATAAGGTAGCGTGGTATTTAGTTGTCATGCCCCTTTCATCTAATTAGGAATGCTCCTTGATTATCTGTGCAATCTCAGGGTCTATCTGGACACCAAGATGATCCTGAGTCATGTCCCCAGTGGCAGCGTCCTGGATGATTTGTGCCGCATCTTCAACCAGTAGGAAGCCCTGTAAATATAGGAGCAGAGTGGCAAAGACCACACGGATTAGATAAGCGTTGTGATTTCTGTATCTTTCTTCGATAGACAGCCTAGGGTCGCCTGCTGCAATACGCTCTTCAGCCGTTTTGGCAAAGGGTATATAGGACCCAGTCAGTGAACAAAGATCATTTGCTCCATGTCCAATGGCACGAAGGTTCCATCCTGTATAGGTTCCTAGTGGTACTATAAGAAACGGATGACGGATACCGGCAATTGAATTCCCGTCGGCGTCAACCGCAGTAACATATTCAGGATAAGGTGCACCGATGGTAGGAGGCTGAGTACTGTGATCCAATACGTTAAGGTAATTTACTAACCCGGTGTAGTTCACACCAGGGATATCGGGGAAGCCTGTCGATAGCGGGGGCACAAGAGTTCCTGATTTCAGACTTGCATATTGGCTCGGAGGTGGTTGGGTTCCGTCCGACACCCATCTGTCTAGTGCGACAATAAGTGCCCGGATGAAAGGCCTGTAGTCCATGGGGTTGCTGAGCTGCTGACAGATTCCCATCGTAGGTGGCAGACCTGGGAAGTGCTGTGTTCCTGCGAATAGGTACGCCCTTACATTTTTCGGCAGAGTAAGGTCCTTTGTCCCCCTTGTATTGGTAACGACTAATGACCCGCGTCCTTGCCAAATTTCATTTTCACCATCCATGTGCATGATCTTAGGACATGTATCATTGCATTGGCATGTTTCGTGAATGCCGCCAGTCTCCCCGCTGATGGGATCTGTAGTTACCCTATAGGTGAAGGGGAACTGGTCTCCGGGAAACAAGTGATCTTCATGCTGTCTGGAATTACGTCCAGGCTGGGCAAATTCATAATTGGTGAAGCTTTTTCGAGAACCTGTAATCAAGGGTATAACCCCGTCAAAGGTGATACGGCCAGACTCATCTTCGTTGAATCCTTGGTGGATAAAATCACGGAGAAAACGACCGCTCTGGGAAACACCGAGAGCTAAGACTTTTTTAATGGAAGGCTTACCCTTGAGCTTCAATGGGTTGGGAGTACCATTGTCATCTGCCTTCTCATAGCGCAAGTATGACACGACGTCACGGACAGCGGCGAAGCCAATTCCCATTACTTTGGGGTCTTTAGCTGGATAAATGAATTCGTAGATTGCCCCACTGTCGTATCCGGCTGGACGGTTAATCGAGATTTGCATCGTGTTCAAGTATTGCCATGTCAAATCAGAAGGGATGGCTCGCGGGTCGTGCTCCCTGGCCCTCACCGTGAGCGTTGCCTTTGTTGGATCCAAGTCGGCTGCAGGATATGTCAGATTGCCTGTGAAAGTGGTGCTTATTCCAGTGTCTGTATACTCCTCACGCGATGTGCCAACTATGGGTTGTCCATTGTTTGTTGGAATGGGAAACTGAGCCAGCATCCTTCCGCCGCCTGCCACAACATCTCCCTGCCACGCGCTCCACACTATCGTGTAGCCCTGGTTCATTAGAAAACCTGTGCCCACATCGCCAGGTCCCCAAGGATCGTTGCCCATCACCCCGCTGTTGATCCAAAAGTTCGCAAACTTGGTTCCCCGATTTACTACTTCATAGAAGATGCGGCGGTTTCCCCGTGACATGTCTACCGGCTTCAGAATAGCCACATCGACGATATACTCAACAAGCCCACTGCTGTTACGGGGGGCCCGGTCCAGATTAACAATGCCCGCGTTTAAAGGGTTTGAAGGGTCGAGTACACCTTTTGCTGTTCCCTTCATCACCTCGTACTGTCCGACAGTGCCAAACTCCATGCCGCCGAAAGCAGGCGACACCACTGGTGCAAGCGTTAAATCTAGTATTGCCATTTTTATTCCTCCTATTAAATTGATAAAATACCATATATAGTATTCTGGCTATATATGATAGGAGTGGGCGAATAAATATAATAGTGAAAAAAATTCAACCTCCCCAATTTCTCCTTTTTGCATCTTACTCTCCAAACACGACAACCTCTTAACTTTCTACTCATTTATTGCCATCTATCAAACAGACCGACCAAAGTGTTAAGTATCAAGTCCAAGGGAAAAACAGGTACCAGTCCTCCACGTTAAAAAGGAGTAACGTTCTTTGCGTTAATAGGAACGAGGGACCTATCCCCATTCCTCACTACTACATTGGTGCAATCTCTGTTTATTGGTAACTTCTAAGCGGGGCCAGACCCTGACGAATTTTTAGCCCAAGCAGATGATTTTTGTCGAAAAATGCGTTTTATCGATATTTGCCCTGTTTTCGTTGATATATTAAATTTTTCATTGATATCCGCATATTTTCGTCGATATCGTGACCGGATTCATCGATATATTGAAATTTTCATTGATATCCCACTTGGGGACATAAAAATGCGGGTTGCAACATTGCCTGAAATGAAAAAACTCGTCAATTTGACGAGTTTTTTTCATTTAGAACCAATCATCAAGATCCATTCTGCAGATTTTGATATATATACTGATAGGATTTTGATTTTTCTACCATACCAAGCTCGAGATAGAGATTGGTATGCCATATGATGAAGCGGATGTCTGTGGGGCGGCCTCGGGCTTGGGGTCCCAGTTGAAGCATTTCGCCGATTCGTTCAGCTGATTAATGTCATGAGGGACCTGTCCCCATTTATTTTTACAGGAATTATGATAGCTATGTCGTATATGTAATTAGGTGGAAATTTATGGTGAGCATTTACTTCAAGGAGTAGCAGATTGCTCGATGGAATTGGAGGGATTAATGTGACTTATTTTTTCATTGGCTTTATCGTGCTGGCAGTCGGATTCGCGATATTTAAAGTCATAAGGAAGAGGAAATTACCGAGTAACAACTATACTCCGTTTGATGATATTACAATGGGTAAGTCGGATAAAGATTAATTTTAATTTTAAAAATCGCGATTATCTTCTCTTTAATGGTTGGCGGACAACCTTGCGAAAAGGAGCATGCAATGAATGACAATTAGAGTCAAAAGAGAAATCTTCCTAGTTTCAGTGTTTTCACTTATTGTGATGGTTATCATTTCAATCTGGTATCTAACAAAACCGGACCATTCCGGTATTGTCGGAGCATTAGAAGAGAGTAAATTCACCTTGTACCCCGTTAAAGTAGACCCCGAAGAAGAACCATATACTCCAGAAATCCATTTCTCAGAGGATACTAAAGTTACTGGGAAAATAAGCAGTATTTTTGATTTGAAAGACAATCAAGAGGTTAAAGTATGGCTAGAAACAGTTGACGGCAAACACTTTGCTGAAAAAATTGTCGTTACTGTCGTTACTAAAGAATAGAATTTCAAATATACAATCTATGAATTTCCTGGATCGAAAGGATGAAAAAAATGACCATTGATAAAAAAGAATTGTGGGATTGGGGAAAGGCGCTTTTCATTGCCTTTTTGTTGGCTTTTATAGTAAGGTCTTTTTTACTCTCTCCTATAGTGGTGGATGGGGAATCGATGGAATCTACGCTAGAGGATCAAGAACGGATGATTGTGACTAAAATTGGGGAACCAAAGAGATTTGATATTGTTGTGTTTCACGCTACCGAGGAGAAGGATTATATAAAAAGAGTGATAGGATTGCCGGGTGACCGCATTGAATATAAGGACGACATCTTATATGTGAATGGCATAGCATACGAGGAACCTTATCTCGATGATCAAAAAGCCAGTATAACGGATGCTCCATTAACGGAGTCATTTACTCTTTTGGATACGCCGGTGAAGGGTGAAACAGTTCCAAAAGGGCATGTTTTTGTGATGGGTGACAATAGGAGAATTAGTGATGACAGCCGGGATCTTGGGGCGATTCCCATGGATCAAATAGTAGGAACAACCAATGTAGTGTATTGGCCATTAAGTGAAATGAGGATAATAAGAAAATAAACGAATAAGGGTAAGGTGTACTGGATGATAAATGCATTCGCCATTATCCTGAGCAGTCAAAGGGGCTTTGACCCTAAGTCCTCCCTATAGAAAGGAAATTCAGTCCCCCTTGTAGAAGTAATGAAGGAACACGATACCCAATTTAGGAGGTAATTAAGATGATCCATAAGCTTTCGCAAGTCATGCTGTATGTCGACAATCAGGATGAGGCAGTTAAATTCTGGACGGAAAAGGTCGGGTTTGAGGTCATTTCAGAGGAAAATAACGGTCATATGAGGTGGATTGAAGTGGCGCCGTCCAAGGATCGGGAAACGAGCATCATCCTGCATGATAAGGAAGTCATAGCAAAAATGTCGCCGGAATTGAACCTTGGGACCCCTTCACTCATGTTCACCACGCCAGATCTTGAGCAGTTTTATCGAGATCTATCTGAAAAAGGGGTAAAGGTAGGGGAAATGGTGAATATGGGGCCGATGAAGGTTTTTAATTTTGCCGATGGGGAAGAGAACTATTTTGCGGTGATGGAGAAGGTTGAATAAGTTTTGTGAAGGTTCAATTCCTGCCGAGGGGTTGGGCTTTTTATTTTTGTTTTTCATGTATGATATACTAGATGAACTTACATAAACAAGCATGTGTTTTAGGAGGATAAATAGATGACGAACAACGATATTCTGATTAGATTGAGATACGCCCTGGATATCAAAGACAAAGATATGGTCGAGATTTTTCAGCTGGGGGACGTGGATGTGACCCAGGAAGAAGTGGAGAAAATACTCACCAAGCCGGTGGACAGCTACGATTTCGACTCGGAGGAAGAGTATGAGCAAGCGCTCGAGGAAGAGGACATCCTTCCAATCAACAATAACAAGCTGGAGGCATTCCTTAATGGCTTCATCATTTTTAAAAGGGGCAGGCAGGAACCAAAGCCCGGACAGCCGGAAAAACCGCCATTTTCCAACGAACCTGCCAACAATATCCTGTTGAAGAAGCTGAAAATCGCCCTCAGCCTGACAACGGATGATATCATCGACACATTGGCTGAAGCGGGAGTTTCGATTTCCAAAAGTGAGCTCGGCGCTTTCTTAAGGAAGAAAGGCCATAAAAACTACAAAGTCTGCATGGACAAGTACGCCAGGAACTTCCTGAAGGGATTGGCATTGAGATATCGCTAAAAGCAGGGGTCAGGCACCTTGGAAAATATCCAAGGTGCCTGACCCCTTTTTTGACCGTTTATTTCATCACCACACCATGTGTGACTGCCTGCTGTTTCTTTTTCTTCCATTGCCAGTATGTGCCGATCCGCATCAGTGTTTCAACTGGGCCGGCCTTGCGGTATTGCAGGTACCAATGGCTCAGGGCCACCTGGGTGCTGTAGATGACAATCGCAAGCAGGATTCCGTTCAGGACCCCGATTTTGCCGAACAGGCCGAATCCGTAGCCGTAGAATATGGTCGTGCAGATGACACTTTGGAGCAGATAGTTGCTCAGGGACAGGCGCCCGACCTTTTCAAATAAGGCAAGCAGCGGATTGAAGTCCATCGTATACAGAAGGGCAAATGCAAAGATATAGCCCAAGGAAAGCAGTGGGGCCCCGAGCATCCCTGCAACTCCTGAGAAGGAGGCATCCGGAAATGCATATGACAAGCTTTTTAGTAAAAGTCCTAAAGGCACAAGCACCATCGAGACAAGCAAATAGCCTCTTCGTTCCTGCTGTGGATTGGCGAACCAGTTGCTTTTTGCCGCATACATGCCAAGCAGGAAAATCGGGCATAGGATAAACGGTGAAAGCAGGAACAGCAGGAAGTATGCTGCAGGTGGAAGTCCAAGTGGATCCTCATCGCTGTTGCGGAATTCCTTGATATCGGTGTAGCTTCCTGCTGCATATATTTCAGTTGCCTTTTCTACATAGGAGGTCATGTTCTGTGCTTCTTCCTTTGTCGGCTCCATCGTCCCGAGGCCTAAAAGGGAGGTCAGAATGAACAGCACCGAAGCCCAAACGAGCATCGTCTTCTTATTTCTATTGATGAAAATAAGCATGATCAGGCTAAGAAATCCATACGTAAACAATATATCTCCTTCCCAGATATAAATGGAATGGAGCAATCCGAGTACTAGAAGCAGGAAGGAACGGCGCACAAAATGGCGTTTCACTTTCTTGCCGTCACGTTCGAGCTTTTCCTTGAATTTGATCATCGAATATCCGAACAGGAACATGAAGATCGGCATAAAGCTGCTCTCCACGAAAATCCTCAGCCAGGTATTTGAGATGCTATCTCCTGAAAACAGCTGGAAATGCTGCAGTTCATCCTTCCCCCACATCCCATATTGAAAAATTAGCATATTTGCCATCAGGATCCCTATCAGGCTGAAGCCTCGCATTCCATCTATCAGTTTAACCCTTTTATTCATCTTCGTTTCTCCTCTCACCCTTTTCATAATTTCACTATATATGTGGCTCATGTCTGATGATTGACGGCTACCTTACGAATGGATAAATTAATTTCCATTTTGTTCAACTATTGGTAAAGTTGCTATGCTAAGATATGTACGGGGTGGAGATACATGGAAAATAAACATATTTTAATAGTCGATGATGAAAAAGCGATTGTGAAAATGCTTGAGATCATGCTGAAAAAAGAAGGGTTCAACCATATATATACGGCACATACTGGTGCGGACGCACTTTCTATATTGGAAAAAGTGAAGATGGATATCATTGTGCTTGATGTCATGCTTCCGGATTGCAGCGGCTTTGAGCTATGTCCGAAAATCCGTCAGATTTCAGCTGCTTATATTCTCTTTTTGACGGCAAAGGTATCAGATCTGGATGTGCTGACAGGCTTCGCCACCGGAGGCGATGATTATGTCACGAAGCCTTTCAATCCGCTAGAAATTGCGGCAAGAATGAAGGCCTATCTCCGCCGGTCACCTGGGACCATGGCGATACAGGAAAAAAAGGAATCGGAAAAGATCTATCATTTCGGGAGGTTCCAGTTAAATGAAGAAGCGGGGGAGCTGATCGTGGAAGGACAGGCGGTCCCGTGCCCGACACAGGTCTATCTCCTGTTGCTTCATTTTTGCAAGCATCCCAATATGGTCCTATCCAAATCGCGTCTGCTTGAAGCGGTCTGGGGGTTTGACCACTATGTGGATGACAATACCGTTTCCGTACATATCAGGAGAATCAGGGAACGAATCGAAAAAGACCCAAGCAGTCCGGAGCATCTGGTTACCGTCAGGGGCCTTGGGTATAAGCTTGTGAAGGAAAAGCAGGCATGAAGCGGTTAAGAAGAAGGCTGTTCCTGCATTTTTCCTTTCAGTTCATTTCTCTTGCTGTCGGGATGATCATCCTTTTCATCCTTCTCATGCTGATTCTCGTCGGTGTGATGACAAAGCATGAATCCATGATCAATTACTATCAAACGAAGGTGGAAAGTGTCGCGATAGATACCGGCAATTCGATTAATAAATTGACGATGGCAGAGGGATGGGACAAGGATCTGGCAGATGAGGATGTATGGGTACAGATCATCGATCATAACGGGAAAGTGATAGAATCAAGCAATGTGCCACCGGACTTCCCAGACTCCTATGACAAACAGGAGCTTTACGTGATGCAGGAAAATAAAGAGATGCTCGGATTTTCTCTCTATTTTTATCTGGAAACGACCTATGATGAGCCATACCTTTTTGTATTGGGAAAAGAGGACGAAGCACATAGTCTTTTGCAACAGCTTACGGGCGACTACAGCTCTGAAGATATCGTCGATCAAGCACGATCCGGGGAGATAGAGGAAAAGTTACAGACGGTGGACGGCCATCTGGAAATATGGGATGGGAATAATCAACTGCTGCAATCCATAGGAAACGATACGAACGCGGCGGATGACCTCCCGCTTGATATTTATATAAGAAATATTACGCCTGATGCATATGCTACAACAGCCACGTACCATCGTGACGAGAGCACAGGTCATTTATGGGTACTCTATACGCCGAATGAACATAAGCAGGAGCTAAAACTGACATCGCTCGAGGAAATCATCGTGGCCTTTGCCATAACAGTTGCCGTTTTTCTGTTGCTGGCCATCATCCTTTCGTTCTGGAACGGATTCCGTTACGGGAACCCACTGTTCATTTTCACGAGCTGGCTAAGCCGGATGGGGAACGGTCAGTATGAAGAGGTATTGACTGAAAAAGAAAAGAAGCTCATTTTCAAGAAAAATGGCAAGATCAGAATGAAGTACAGACTGTATGCTGAGGTGTTCGGGGCATTCTATGACATGGCGGAAAAGCTGGATCAGTCAAAGAAGGAAAGAGAAAGATTGGAAAAGACCAGGGAAGAATGGATGACCGGACTTTCCCACGATCTTCGCACGCCTTTGAGCACGATGCAGGGCTATGGCACCTTGCTAGAAAGCGGACAATACGACTGGTCAAAGCAGGAGCTCGAGGAGATAGGAAAGACAATCGATGACAAGAGCAAGTATATGTTAAGTCTCATAGAGGATTTTTCCTTAAGCTTTCAATTGAAAAATGACTCCAGCATCGCCAATTTCGAACCAACAGAAATCAATAGCCTGATGGCGCACATTATCGAGAAGTTCCAGGAGGACAGGACTCTATCGGACTATCATCTATCATTCGAGCCTCTGGACTACACCGTCACCATGCCAATAGCAAAAAGATGGTTCGAGAGGATGGTGGATAATCTCATCTATAACGCTATTAACCATAACCCGCCAGGAACCAATATCAAGGTGAAGCTGGAGACAGCTGGAGACTCCCTCCTGAAAATCAAGATAGAGGACGATGGGATCGGAATGGACAAGGAAACCCGCAGGAACCTGTTCAACCGCTACTATCGCGGGACCCATACCGAAGCCCGCACAGAAGGATCTGGCCTTGGCATGAGCATCGCCCTCCAAATTGCCAAGCTGCATAAAGGCTCTCTGTCTGTTGAATCAGTTGTAGGCGAGGGGACGGTTGTAGTGATTGAGCTTTCGGGGACAGGTCCCTTGTCCCACTAGTAGAAATCCTGCTGTATGGTGGAACAGCTTGCATAGGATAGGGGAGTACGGATGAAATCTATCATTATTTTAGTAGAATTAGTTCTATTAAGCTTCTTGGTTTTTAGATTATTTAAACTTTACAGGAACTATAAAAACCTAGGCGATTCAGGGACCTTCCTTGAAAAGGTAGGAATGGTATTGAACCGATCGTTGCCAAAGCCTGTTTCCACTCTATTAATCCGGGAAATCACGATGTTTTATTATCTATTGGCAGGAGAATCTCCAAAGGAAGCAGGGGAATCCTTTACTTATCATAAGGAAGCGGGCTATAAAGCGATTCTTATTGCTTTACTGAGCGTGATTCTACTCGAGAGTGCAGGTCTCTTTTTCCTGCTTCACCAATGGAGTCCCATCCTATCTTGGATTCATATTGCGTTGAATATTTATGGCGTGCTTTACCTTATCAGTGATTACCGTGCCATTAAACAACGCCCGATCTTACTTACCGATGAACAGCTTCGTATTCGATTAGGTTCGAGGAGGGAGATTGAAGTTCCCATAAGAATGATAGACACGGTTAACAGCGGCAATAGTTTTATGGAAGAGAAAAAGAATAAAACAGTTTTTAAAGCTGTGTTACTCGAGACGGAGATGCCACACTTTGAACTTTGCCTCAAGGAACCTATTTACATGATCAATCTCCTGGGAAAGCCACAAGTGATAGAGAAAGTGTACGTAACAGTTGATGACAGGGAGAGATTCCACCAATCCCTGCTTCGAAAAATGGAGAGTGGCAAATCCGTTTTAAGGTAACAGCTTACGTAAGCTGGCATAAGCAACAGCACATTCCTACAGGAAGGAATTGTGCTGTTTTTTGTCGAAATGATGGAGAGTACATAACTGAAGGGGGAACCATCATGAACAAGATAAAAGTAGGGATCATCGGTACAGGTTTTGGCGCAAAGGTGCATGCACCCGTGATGCAGAGTCATCCTGGATATGAAGTTGTTTCGATTTCAAGTGTCGCAAGAGGCAGGCTTGATGAGATCAGGGAAGAGACCGGTGTGGAAAATGTGTATAGCAATTGGCAGGAGATGCTGGATCAGGAGGAGCTCGACCTGGTTGCGGTCGCCTCTGCTCCTTTGTTGCATCATGACATGGTAGTGAAGGCATATGAAAAAGGCTGTCACGTGTTGTGTGAAAAGCCGATGTCCTTTGATGCACAAGAGGCAGAGAATATGATCAAGGCAAGGGATGAAGCGGGTAAACTCGGTTGGATCAATTTTGAATACCGTTTCCTGCCTGCAAGACAAAAGGTGAAGGAAATCGTTGCGAGCGGGAAGATCGGCAAAGTGCTGCATGTGAATTTTTCCTTGAATATTGCGGGCTATGAGCGTTACGCGACTGCAAAAAGAGGATGGCTCAGTCAAAAGGACCAGGCAGGGGGAATGCTAGGTGCGGTCGGTTCGCATCTGATCGATTCGCTATTATGGTGGACGGACGCACGGGTTGAATCCATTTCTGGTCAGCTGACCACACACGTACCGGAGTTCACGGATGAGAATGGGGAAAAGGAAATCCGTACGGCAGATGATGCTTTTCAGGCTATGGGGAATTTCGTTGGCGGAGGAACCTTTTCTATCGGCTCGAACATCGCGGTACGTCATGCAGAAGGCTGGGAGCTGGAGATCTACGGGACTGAAGGAACTATAAAAATGTCACAGGACAACAAAGTGCTTCTTGGACTCGGAAATGACCCACTCGAGGTAGTGGAAATAGAGCACACACTCGACATTCCTGAGGGGATGAATCCTGTTGCCGCAGGCTATTATAATGCATTCTACCGATCACTGGATCAAGTATATAATGCGCTTTCGAAGGGTGACATGCATGCGGACCTGCCTGTCTTGGAGGACGGCCATCATGTCCAGCTGATCCTGGATGCAATCATGCGCTCCCATGAGGAAGGAAGAAGGATTGTTGTCGGGTAATCCTTCTTCTGGCCCTTTATCCGACTCCTTTACAAGTTGGTTTGTGAGGTCTGGGGTCATACCCGCTGAGTAATAAATAAAAAGAACCTTAAACCTGGTAAAGAAAAGTCGGCTGGATTTTTCTATACTCATGTTACAGGTTCTTTATTTTGATAGGGGGAAATCCTATGAAACAATCGTGGGGGCCACTTTGGATTTTACTTGCAGCATTCCTCTGGGGGACCACAGGGACTGCACAAACCTTCGCACCGGAAACAGCCCACCCCATAGCAATCGGAGCTGCCCGCCTGGCGGCGATCAGCATGGCGATTTTCCAGCCGTTATTCTTTTCGTCGGTTACCATCACCGGAGTGGCGATCGGAACAGTAATCACAATCGGAAGCGCCCCGATTCTTTCCGGCGTTCTGGAGTGGTTCTTTTTGAAAAAAACCCCATCAAAAATATGGAAGGTTTCGACGGGATTATCCATTATCGGCTGCCTCCTGCTTTTTTTAAACAAAGGATCGGTCCACGTCGATCCTTATGGGATCCTGATGGCGCTAGGTGCGGGGCTCGCGTTTGCTTTTTATGCGCTAGTCAGCAGAAAACTGATCACCAATCATTCTTCCTTATCGGTGGTTGCTGTCGTGTTCAGTCTCAGTGCCATATTTCTATCCCCGTTTTTGTTTATCTATGAGATGTCGTGGATAAAGGAATTCAGTGGCGCCGTTGTAACGCTACATCTTGGAATTGTGACGACCGGGATTGCCTATCTGCTTTTTGCAAAAGGGCTTGCAACCGTCCCTTCCTCCACAGCTGTGACACTCTCATTGGGAGAGCCTTTAACCGCAGCGATCTTCGGGGTATTCATATTGAAGGAACAACTGGATCTCACTTCATGGATTGGCATTTCGCTGCTCTTGGTGGGAATTGCGTTGTTGATCGGTTTCCCCCAGAAAAAAAAGGGCAGATGAGCCATTAGATCGGGAATAAGGATTATATAAAAAACGAACCCGCCATCAAGGGTTCGTTTTCTGGTTCAACAAAGTAATGAGGTCAACACGCTGACTGTTGCTAGCAAAGATAAGGGAATATAAATATTGCGGGTTAATTTGTACAAGTTCCTCAAAGAGTTTTGTATTTTGATCCGCCCGGTAAAGCTCCACCAGAATGGACCTTGTTGTCACATCATCATAGCCTGTCACATTTGTATAGGAGAAGTTATTGTACACCTTTTGCCGGTTGATATAAACATCGACATTGCCTAGATCAACCGCTGCATGAACAAATCTGGCACTTGTGATGGCTGTGGCTGGGGCAGGCCCTGGTTGAGGTCCTTGCCAAGGGAATGGTTCGGGTGGCGTGGGGGTTGGTGTTGGCTGAGGTCCGGTTCCAGGGATGCGGGTTCCTTTCCAGTTCCGAACACCGTATCCTGTTGAAAAGCCTTGTGCATACGTACCTGCAAACGAATTGCCGGTAAAAGTGAATCTAAGGTATCCTGCATTTAATGGCGGTGCATAAGATGGACTCTCTGCCCATGTCCCTGTAAGCACATTGCCGCCGATCGTTCCTTCGATTCTCCCATTAATCCTTCCATCTTGATAACTATATTCCCCTGTAACGTTACCGTTCTCTTGTTTTAAAATCATTTTGCCGAAATCTGTTTTCCATTCTCCTGTTACATCAACTGTAGGCGGTTGCTGCCTGAAATTATAAGGAAAGCCATTATGATGTGCATCACTCCTTATCATTGGCTGTTGATTTGAATAAGGATAATGATGATTGTAATAGTTCATTTACCCGTCACCTCCTATCACATCATATGTATAGAGCATCCATTCGTTCAGTAGCGGAACTAAAACACCCCATTTCTGGTCATTCACCCATGCATCTTCCTGGATATGACATACGTTATAGGAAAGTCACCTATATTTGAAAAACTAAAAGGTGACAACAATCCATTTCTGCTAAAGAAGGAGGATGTCAAAAATGTATCAATTCTCAGCACGCTCATGCATGTCTTGCGGGTCCAATCCAGGGCAGCAGTATTCAAATCCAACATCACAGGGGTATATGGGTATGGGACAGAACCCATTCGGTTCCTATGCTGCAGCACCGCCGCCGATCGATCCGCCACACTATCAATATGGGGGATATGCTTCCCAGTTCATGAATCCATACGGAAATCCTTTTGGAGGGTTTCAGCAGCAGTTTCAATCACCCCCACTGGGACATAGCACTCTTTTTTCACCTGGATCAATGAATCCATACGGAAATCCTTATGGCGGTGGGTTTCAGCAGCAGTTTCAATCACCGACCACTCCAGGACAAAGCACTATTTTTTACAACGGGTCCTATCCGCCGCCTCCATGGGGGACACTTGGACTATCAATCGGCGAAGGTTAAAACGTTATAGAGGAATTTTTCACTTTCTATACAAATTGAACCTTTATCAAAAAGAGAAGCAGGCTAGCCGATAGCCTGCTTCTCTTTTTAGATTCCCCCTCAACACCAAACAATCACTTTATAAGGCATGGTCTGAGCCGGAATGCTTTTGGTGGCCGGACCGTAGATGGCAATCAGGTTGCGGTTGGCGGGATTCCCTGTAAAAGGCTGACCGTTTGCTAACAGGAGTTGGGTGTAGGGGGAGAGATTCAGCTTCAATTGTCCGTCACTGCTCACCAACTGGCTGTTGAAATAGTCGACTTTTACATTTTGGCTGTTGTTTTCTTTTACAATGATAATTGCATTGTATTGAGGCGGGTAGATAAAAGGGACCGGGGCATTTGCATCATGATAGCCAGTGATGGTATCCCCGACTGATACCCGTGCTTGATCGATGAAATAAGTAGTGGGTGCGACCACAAAATTGACCATTCCCCCAGCACTATCTTCAACTGAATACAATTTATAGCAGCCTTCTCCTTCGCCTGTGGAACTGATTGCAAAATCGCTGATCATGGTGACGATTCCCCGGAAAAACGCAAAGCTTATCATAAGGATACCTCCAACATTACGAAATTCTTCAACTATATTCTTATTCGGCACGGGCGAGATTAAGAACAGGTCGGAAGTAGGTAACACCCTTTTCTTCTTTTCTGTTACTATTGTGGAATAATTGCATTCTGATTATTGAATCATAATACAAAGGATGGTGACCGAATTGTCAAGGCAAAAAAATACATATGATAGGCTTGATAAGCCGACAAAAAGCAATTGGAGTGTCCTGCTTGGGGCCGCTTTCCTGATGGGATCTTCGGCAATAGGTCCAGGCTTTTTGACTCAAACTGCCGTTTTCACGGAGCAGCTACTGGCAAGCTTCGGTTTTGTCATCTTGATGTCCATCATTTTGGATATCGGTGTCCAAGTAAATGTTTGGCGGATCATCGCCGTTTCAAAAAAGAGGGGACAGGATATTGCAAATATGGTTCTGCCGGGCCTTGGCTATTTCCTGGCATTTGCCGTCTCATTGGGTGGACTGGCTTTTAATATCGGGAACATAGGTGGAGCGGGGCTTGGCATGAACGTGCTTTTTGGACTGGATGTGCGCATTGGCGCGGTCATCACTGCAGCAGTTGCCGTCGGGATCTTCCTTTCAAAAGAAGCGGGAGTGGCGATGGACAAGATTGCCAGGGTATTGGGATTGATGATGGTGTTGATGACACTCTTTGTGGCATTCCAGAGCAACCCGCCGGTAGGAGAAGCGGTGCTGCGGACTTTTGCGCCGGAAACCGTCGATGTGTTTGCCATCATTACGCTAGTTGGAGGTACCGTTGGTGGATACATAACGTTTGCCGGTGGACACCGCTTGCTAGATGCAGGGATAAGCGGAAAAGAAAACCTTCATCAGGTGACCAAAAGCTCGGTTTCAGGAATCATCATCGCGTCCATCATGCGGATTTTCCTATTCCTAGCCGTATTGGGCGTAGTGGTGACAGGGTTCGAGCTCGATCCGAAAAATCCAGCGGCATCCGTTTTCGAACAGGCAGCAGGGATTGTCGGATATAAAATGTTCGGGCTGGTCCTTTGGGCAGCAGGTATCACATCGGTGGTCGGGGCGGCTTACACCTCGGTATCCTTTTTGCGGACCTTATCAAGCAAGATTGATCGGAATAATACAAAGGTGATCATCGGCTTTATCATTGTATCCACCATTATTTTTGTACTGATCGGTGAACCGGTGTTACTACTGATTTTGGCAGGTGCATTTAACGGATTGATTCTTCCGATTGCACTCGGGACCTTGCTGATTGCTGCCTACAAAAAATCCATCGTGGGGGATTATAAGCATCCGCTGTGGCTGACCATTTTCGGGGTTATCGTCTTTTTCGCCACGGCATATCTTGCAGGTGTGACATTAGTGAATCAGGTGCCGAAATTATTTTCTTAAGGGTAAGAGAGCTGTTTCCAGCTCTCTTTTTTGCATGGTGAAGCGGTGCCGGGAATTAGATTATGCCGTGTGCATAGGGTTATAATAAATGTACTAATAAAAGAAGGAGGGGATAACATGACAATCGATAAAAGGAAATCAGGCTGGAATTTTGATAATTCGTATAGCCGCCTGCCGGAAAAGTTATTTTCTACGATAGATTCAAATCCCGTTTCTGGTGCAAGGATGATTATTTTCAATCATGCTTTGGCGGAATCTCTCGGATTAAACACAGAGGCGCTTTTAGAGGAAGAAGGGCTTGCGGTGTTAGCTGGGAATGAAGTGCCTCAAGGTGGTGCATCATTGGCACAGGCATACGCAGGTCATCAGTTTGGTGGATTTACGATGCTTGGGGACGGACGTGCCTTGTTGATAGGGGAGCAAATCACCCCTGATGGCGAGCGATTTGATCTTCAATTGAAGGGCTCTGGACGGACACCATATTCCCGTGGCGGAGACGGTAGGGCGGCACTTGGAGCGATGCTGCGCGAATACATCATCAGTGAAGCGATGCATGGACTGGGCATTCCGACGACACGCAGTCTGGCAGTCGTTACCACCGGAGAGAGAATCATGCGGGAACGATTGCTGCCGGGTGCAATCATGACAAGGGTGGCATCGAGTCATTTGCGTGTCGGCACGTTTCAATACGCAGCAAACTGGTGCTCTGTGGAGGAGCTTCGGGCCTTGGCTGATTATGCAATAGAGCGGCATTATCCTGAGATTGAAGAAGGTGAAGGACGATACCTGGACTTTTTCAAGGCAGTGATGAAGCGTCAGGCTGCGCTGATCGCCAAATGGCAGCTGGTCGGGTTTATCCACGGGGTGATGAATACGGATAACATGACAATCAGCGGAGAGACGATTGATTATGGGCCATGCGCGTTCATGGATGTGTATGATCCAAAGACGGTATTCAGCTCGATTGATGCACAAGGGCGCTATGCGTATGAGAACCAGCCACGGATTGGCGGGTGGAATCTTGCGCGCTTTGCCGAAGCACTTTTGCCTTTGTTGCACGGGGAACAGGAAAAGGCGGTGGAGATTGCCCAAGAAGCCCTCTATGAATATTCCGGATTGTATAAGAGTCATTGGCTTGCGGGAATGAGAGCGAAGTTAGGGATTTTTAATGAAGAAAAGGAAGACGAAGCATTGATCGATGAGCTTCTCGGTCTGATGAAGGAGCATCATGCTGACTTTACGAATACATTCCGTGCGTTAACCTTAAATAAGGCGGAGGATGCGTTATCCGGGAAGCCTGAGTATGAAGCGTGGCGCGGGAAATGGCAGGCGCGGCTGGGCAGGCAGGAAGAGAATCTTGCGGCTGTACAGGAACTGATGAAGCGTAGTAACCCTGCAGTGATACCGCGCAACCACCGGGTCGAGGCAGCGCTTGAAGCCGCGGTGGAATTCGGAAACTTCGGCGTGATGGAGAATCTGCTAAGAGTATTGGAGGATCCTTTTGCGTATTCGGAGGAACAGGAGGAATATTGTGCGGTGCCTGGACCATCAGGCGATGATTATCGGACATATTGTGGAACATAGGGACAGGTTCCATCTCACACTTAAAGGGCTGAGGAGCCAGCATCCTTCGTACATGGTAAGATTTTTGGCGTAGTGGAAAGCTGAACTCGGCCCCTTATAGAGATAGGGTAAAACACATTGGCTTTTTGGGAAGAAAGATGTAAGATTATGTTGAAGGAGGTGGAAAAGATGCAACAACAATTGGACCGTATGGAGGAAATGCTTACTAGTCTAATCACCATAGTTGGAAATATCAACAGTGAACAAAAGCTGATGAAAGCTGAACAAATGGAGATGAAGAAAGACATTTCTGAAATGAAAGCAGAGCAAGTGGAAATGAAGAGAGATATGTCAGAAATGAAGAAAGACATCTTTGAAATGAAAGCAGAGCAAGTGGAAATGAAGAGAGATATGTCAGAAATGAAGAAAGACATCTTTGAAATGAAAGCTGAACAAGTGGAAATGAAGAGAGATATGTCAGAAATGAAGAAAGACATCTTTGAAATGAAAGCTGAACAAGTGGAGATGAAGAGCGAAATTTTTATTATGAAAGAAGAAACAAAGTTAATGCGTGTAGAAAATGAGAAACGCCATTCAGAGGTAATGAATCGCTTTCATACCTTAGAAGCGGACCACGAACACACATGGGAGAAAACCGTTAAAAATGAGAGGGAGTTTGCGGTTTTTAAAAAGCAATTTGAGCTGCAAAACACCGATGTCTAATCCACAGTTTTATAGAAAACTCAAATCTTAATACTCCATTTTAAATCCACATAACACTGCAGGTTTAAATCCATTCAATCATTTTATCATCATAGGAACTCAGCCCAGATAACATGGGTATTAGGACTTATAAAGTTAAAAGAGGTTGGGAGATTACATTCTCCCGACCTCTTTGCCATTGAAGCGAATAATCACATATTTCGATGGCTTCTTCCAGGATAGATAACGGTAGATGATGAGGACAATCAGAAAATAGGCGACAATTACTCCATTTAGTGCCAACCGAAGCAGAAGTAGATCTAATGGTTCAATCAAGCTGGAAAATCCAAAGCTGATAATCCAAAGACCAACCAACACAAGAAATCCAACCCAGTACCAATCCATCTCATAGCTTGAAGGTTTATTATCCAATTGTTGCTGTTTCTCCATGATGCACGCTCCCCAGTTGTGCCCTAAAAGAAATCAACGCTAAATTGGTATGCTCTTGGGACACTTTAAAGAACAGGATCCGTCGGGGACAGGTCCCTGTGTTGCGCTTTTGGAATGGGATAAGGGGCCTGTCCCCAGAAGGATTTTTGCGATCTTTGCCGAATTGTTGAACAAGTGAATACAGAATACATACGAAAGAAGGTAACTCTATTGCCACGTGAGGAAGTTGTTTTTGAGAGTAGCGGTAATATGCTTGCCGGTACGTTGTTTACTCCAGAGGGGCCTGGCCCCTATCCGGCTATGGCGTTTCTTGTTGGCTCTGGTGGAGTGTCGAAGCGTCTGGGGGAAGCTTGGGGATTTTATATGTGGGTGACTTTGGCGGAGCATTGTGTGTCCAAGGGTGTCGCAGTTTTGCTGTTTGATAAGCCTGGTCTTGGCGGATCTACAGGTAACTGGGAAGCACAGACGTTTGATGATCGCGCGGATGACGCGCTGGCAGCTGTCCGCTTTTTGCAGACGCGAAAGGTGGTTGATCGGCAGAAGATAGGGCTTATCGGACATAGTCAGGGAGGATGGATTGCACAGCTGGCTGCATCTAAGTCTAAAGAGGTTGGTTTTATCATAAGCTTGGCTGGTCCATATATCTCCGTTTACGAACAGATATTAATGGATCGTGAAAACCATCTTCTTGTTGCCGGAGCGTCGCCGATGAAAAAACTGGTGGACATGACTGCAACCAGAGCATTGTTTTTAACGGCGAGGGTGGCAGAGAAGGTTGGATACAAGCATCCAATCATGAATATCCTGGATTATGATCCAAGACCCATTTTGCCCGAAGTCACCTGTCCGGTGCTGGCTCTCTTTGGGGAGAAGGACGTCCTTTGTTTGCCAGGGCCGAGCCTTGATGTCATTAAAAGCCTTATGCCTAAAGGTGATGTTACTACAAAAGTGTTCCCACAAACCAACCATCTTTTCTGGAGATGTAAAACTGGCAGCACGAAAGAGTATGAAAAATTGGATAAGCGTTTTGTGCCGGAATTTTTAGAGTCGATTACAAGCTGGATGAAAAGTAAGGATATCGTGAAGGGGGGAAGACAGGGTGAAACAACCGTGGTCTGAAGTAATGCCTGTCGTGCAATTCCGGGTTGCAAGGCCGACCGATCAGCTCGATAAAGTGGTGGAGTTTTATACAAAAGGATTAGGGTTGAAGGTCATTGGTTCTTTTAATGAGCATGATGGCTATGATGGGGTGATGCTCGGGTTGCCTGGCTTTGCTTATCATCTGGAGTTTACCCAGCATAAGGATGGAAGCCCATGCCCAGCACCGACCGAGGATAATCTATTGGTGTTTTATATTCCGGACAAAGGAGCGAGAGACCGGATTGCCGGGAATTTGGAGGAGATGGGTCATTTGCCGGTTGAGCCTGAGAATCCTTATTGGGGCAGGAGCGGGATTACATTTGAGGATCCGGATGGGTGGCGCGTGGTGCTGCAGAATACGGCGGGGATTGGTCCGAATTAACGGGGACAGTCCCTCATAAATGGGACGAGGGACCTGTCCCCATAATTATCTAATTATCTAGCCAGCCCTCTCTCAAATGCGGCTAAGTGATTCAAGGATGCATCTTTTAATCTGGTAAATACATTTCGGACGTCAGTAGGTATTTCAAGGTCAAGGAATTTTTCATACATCGCGATATTTTCGATTTCTCCTTCCACACCGGCTGCATATGCATTCTTTACCGATGCTGGAGGAGTGACGAATTGTGGTGATATGTCTTGTGGAACCGGTACTTGATATCGGTTGAAAAGTTGAAGCAAAGCGGAAATATGTCTGAGTTCCGCTTCCTGTATTCTGGCGAACGTCCGGATATAGCCAAAGGTGCCGAGTATCTTATTGTAGCGGGCTTGTGCTAAGTATTCATCTTGAAGTGCGTAGGTGAGTATTTCACGCAGTGATAAAGAGGTAGCATTTAATGCACCCTTTGCACCGTAAGTGTCTGGTGTCTGGCGGTAATGGCTAAAGTACTGCTGCTGATAGGGGTAATGATTCGAAAACATAGTTGCTCATCCTCCTGGATGTTAGTGGATGAGATATCATATGCTTTATGATGGAGTGGGTTCCATGGGGACAGGTCCCTCGTTCCGCGGGACAAGGGACCTAGCTCTCAAGTACTCAAAATTCAATGCCATTGTTCTTAGACATATCATCATTTATGATCCCTATGCCTTTTACCTTTCCATCTTTCACATCTGGTTGAACAGAAGGGTTTGAGGGATAGGCATTCCCATTGAAGATTAACTCCTTGTAACGCCCCTCCATACCCCCACCTGAAACATACATGATTATATTATTCCATCCATTTGTCATCCTATCTCGAATAATGATTGGTGCTCTTACTAAAGTAAATTGTGAAACAAGATTATATTCTCCTTCTATTTGTTGAAAGATTAGTGCACTACATCCTCCAGTCCCGCATACGAAAGGCCCTGTCAAATAGACAAATGTTTCGGGTTCCTTGTCGTTATTAAGATCGATTCGATTGTAATAATACCGAACATTATTCTCTCCAGGTTTTAGATCGAGCACTTTACTAAATGCTTTTTCTAATGCCATGTCGCGTTCTGTTTCGGACTCCATGAAGGTAACATCGCTTATATCGACTTTGCTATCTTCAGGTTTGGCTGAATAAATAGTGTTACCTTTTACAAAGGTGCACAAGCAAACCATAAACAATACTAGTTGAATGAGACGGTAATTCTTCTTCATGTTGATCACTCCGATAAATTAGTATCCTTCCACGCATATTCTACCCAAAAATACTTTCTTCATTTAACAAGGGACAGATCTGTGTTGGCGGACCATGGGACCTGTCCCCTTGGCCCACCACCTTAAAAAAGTACAGAACATACCAAAAGAGTGCTAGTGATAGCGCTTACAACACCGGCGCCCCGGCAATATAATTAAGTTGTAATCATATGGATGACAATTTAAAGGGGGATTTAAGGGATGAAGAGAACGTGGAAGTCTTTTTCGGTTTTACTCGTTGTGATGCTGGTCACGGCTTTAATGGCGGCATGCAGTGACAGCAGTGGGGGTAGCAGTAAGGTGAGCGTCGGGATTGTTTTGCCTACGAAGGACGAGCCTAGATGGGTTCAGGATGAGCAGCGTTTCAAGGATGCTTTGTCCGATTCCAAATATACTACGGAAATTTTGTTCAGCCAAGGTTCTTCCGCTAAGGAAAAAGAGAACGTGGAAACATTGTTGAATAAGGGGATTGAAGTTTTGATCATCACGCCTCATGATGGAGCTGCGGCAGCTTCCGCTGTGGAAGCGGCAAAGAAGGAAGGCGTAACGGTCATCTCTTACGACCGTCTGATCACGAACACAGATGCAGTGGATTATTATGTAACGTTTGATAGTGTGGCAGTTGGTGCGGCACAAGGGCAATATTTGATCGATAACTCAGAAGGCAAGGATGTTCCATTGTACCTGTATGCTGGTGCAGCTTCTGATAACAACGCATTCCTATTCTTCGAGGGTGCATGGAGCGTGCTTCAACCGAAAATCGCGGATGGCACTTTCAAAATTGCCAACTCCAGTGAAGCGGAAAAGTTGAAGGATAAAGCGGAGCTTACTCGTGATGAACTTGGTAAAATCCTAGGTCAGGTTACAACGAACTGGGATCCAAACGAAGCGAAAAATAAAGCGCAGACTCACTTGACTGCAGCTAGTGCAGATCTTAAAGGTGATGTAGCGGTACTTGCTCCGAATGATGGAACAGCTCGTTCAATCGCGGATGTATTTGGAACGGATGGCGACATCACAAGCTTCCTTGTAACAGGTCAGGATGCAGAAAAAGCTTCCATCCAATACGTAATCGATGGCAATCAGTCCATGACAGTGTTCAAGGATGTCCGTACATTGGTGAAGGATGCAATGGGTATCGCAGTTGAGATCCTTGATGGGAAAACTCCGGAAACAACGGGTTCTTATGATAATGGAAATAAAGAAGTAAAAGCGAAGCAGACGGATGTAATCGTGGTGGATCAGGAGAATGTGAAAAAAGAACTGATCGATTCCGAATACTACGAAGCTAGCGAGTTTACTGGACTATAAGATGGGTTGCGGGATAGTGGTTCTTAACCGCTATCCCGTCATTGTCAGTGCTTTTGTTAGGCTCTTTTCATGAGAAATGGGCTTTTGTTAAAGGGGGATAAGCATGAGTGAATTTATTTTGGAGATGAATGGGATCTCAAAGGAATTTACGGGAGTGAAGGCGCTTAGCGATGTGAATTTCAAAGTGAGACAGGGCGAAATTCATTGCTTGATAGGAGAGAACGGAGCCGGCAAGTCCACGCTGATGAAGGTACTGAGCGGGGTGTATCCGTATGGAACCTATGAGGGCGATATCGTGTTCGAGGGCGATGTACAGCAGTTTAACAAAATCAGTGACAGTGTGAAGACGGGCATCGCGATCATTTATCAGGAGCTTGCATTGTTTCCGGATCTGACGGTATATGAAAACATTTTTGCCGGAAATGAAGTGAAGCATGGAGGTTTTATCGACTGGAACAAGACAATTGTAGAAGCGAAAAAGCTGCTAGATAAGGTGAAGCTGAACATCACGCCGGATACGCTAGTGAAGGACTTGAGTGTCGGGAAGCGTCAGCTGGTCGAGATTGCGAAGGCACTCAGTAAGGATGTCAAACTATTGATCCTGGATGAGCCGACTGCCGCGCTTAACGAGGACGACAGCGAAAACCTGCTTGACCTTTTAAGAGACCTGAAAAGTCAGGGAATCACCTGCATCATGATCTCCCACAAGCTGAAGGAGGTCATCTCTATTGCTGACAAGGCGACCGTCATCCGTGATGGGAAGACGATTTGTACGCTTGACGGGGCAAAAGGGGAAATCACCGAAAGTGTCATCATCAAGAACATGGTGGGACGCGAGATTGCTGACATTTATCCGAAACGTCCCGACCAGGTGATCGGAGAAAAAATTCTTGAGCTGCACAACTGGTCGGCCTATGATCCTCAGCTTGGCAGACAAGTAGTGAAAGATGTGAACTTGCATGTGAAAAAAGGCGAGATTGTCGGGATCGCAGGCCTTATGGGTTCCGGGAGAACAGAGCTTGCCTTGAGCATTTTCGGCAACGCCAAGAACTATAAAGTGGAGGGAGACCTTGTATGGGACGGCAACTCGACGGTGCTGAAGCATACGAGTGATGCCATCAAAGCGGGAATCGCCTATGTAACCGAGGATCGAAAGGGCGATGGGCTGTTTCTTTTACAGGATATTAAGAGCAACATAACTGCTGCCAACCTGAAAGGCATCGCTTCAAGCGGTGTTATCAATGATAACGAGGAAATCAAGGTGGCCGATGGCTATAAGGACTCCCTTCATATAAAAGCATCGTCACTTGAGCAGCTTGTCGGAAACCTGAGCGGCGGGAATCAGCAGAAGGTGTCGATCGGCAAATGGCTTTTTGTCGGACCGAAGCTCTTGATCCTTGATGAGCCGACGCGCGGGATTGACGTTGGGGCGAAATTTGAAATTTATACCGTGATGAATAAGCTGATTGATGCAGGTCTTAGCATCATCATGATCTCATCCGAGCTTGGGGAAGTGCTCGGCATGAGTGACAGGGTGTATGTCATGGCGCAAGGAGAAATAAAAGGGGAGCTTGCGATTGCGGATGCTGATCAAGAAAGAATCATGCAGCTCGCGACGCTTTAGGAGGTTAATAGAATGAATGTGATACAGGAAGCAAGAACGTTGATTCATGAAAATATTCGCGATTATGGAATGTACATCGCACTATTCGTTATTATTCTTACTTTTTCCATCATGACAGACGGACTCTTCATGAGTTCCCGGAATATCAGTAACCTGCTTGATTCTGCGGGATATATCGCAGTGCTTGCGGTCGGGATGACCCTCGTCATCGTCATCCGCCATATTGATTTGTCTGTCGGGTATGCGGCCGGTTTCCTCGGGGCGATCGCTGCTATCCTTTTGACACAAACTGGAGTCCCGGTATTCTTGACGATTCCTATCATTCTAGTATTAGGTGTGGCAATCGGGCTTTTCAACGGGGTGCTAGTTGCGAAGATCGGAATTCCTTCCTTCGTTGCGACGCTTGCCGGGATGCTCATCTTCCGTGGTGCGCTCTTGCAGGTAACGGAAAAGACAGGGACCATCATCATCCAGGATGACAAATTCAATGCAATCGGGAATGGCTTTATTCCATCCCTGATGCAGGTGAGCGGGCTACATCTATTATCCTTGCTTGTCGGTGTTGTCGGAATTCTTCTATATATCTATAGTGAATTCTCCAATCGCAAAAATAAAATCAAGTACAACTTCGAGGTCGTGTCCAAACCGATTTTTGCATTAAAATTGGTGTTCGTTTCCGGGATCATCGGATACATTACGTGGATACTGGCAGGATATAACGGATTCTCCTGGACAGTCATCATCATGTTACTGGTCGTTATCATCTACCATTTCCTTACGACTAAAACCGTGCTCGGCCGCCATATCTATGCAGTCGGAAGCAACCCGGAAGCTGCTCACCTTAGCGGGATCAATGTGAAGAAGATCACCTATATCGTGTTCGGTTCCATGGGGATGCTTGCTGCCCTATCCGGTATCCTTTTCACGGCACGTCTGCAATCGGCTACAACTACGGCTGGAACCCTTTTCGAGCTTGATGCCATCGCTGCAGCTTATGTCGGGGGCGTATCCTCTGCAGGAGGAGTCGGAAAAGTGACAGGCGCCATCATCGGTGCGATCGTAATGGCGTCGTTATCCAGCGGGATGAACCTGCTAGGTGTCGGCATCTCCTATCAGTATATGATCCGTGGTGGGGTGCTTGCAGGAGCGGTGATCTTTGATGTGATGACCCGTAAAAAACGTTAATAACATGAGGGGCTGGAATCGGTCCCTCGCTTTTTTATCCTCTGATCCCCTCTTTTAAAAATAATCCTACAAAAACTTTTAATCTGCCAATCATTGGTTCTATCAGCAAGTATTGTGCAATTTTGAATAGATGATATGATGAAAATAACATCATGGAGGGGAAGGGGACAGGTCTCTTGCGGAAAACTAGTATTATCGTGCTATGCATTTTGATTGCGATACTTTGTAATTTTACCTTCGTCTCAGCCGGCAAAGTTTTTCGCTCGGATTGGAAGCTGCCTCCAAGGGTAGCCGAGAGCGAGGAGCAGCACCGTCTTGTACTCATCACCCAGGATAGGGAGACGCCTTTTTGGGATGAGGTCGCGAGCGGTGCGATGAGGCAGGCCCGGATGGAAGGGGCGAGCCTCGAGGTCTGGGGAAGCTACGGCAAGAACAAGGAAGAATTTTTGAAAAGCATCGAAATCGCCATTCAATCAAAAGTGGATGGCATCATCATACAGGGTCTGGACAACGAGGAGTTCAAGGACCTCACGAAAATCAAGGCCTCCTTTTACGGCATTCCAATCATCACGGTGGCGAATGATGTCCCGATGAACGAGAGCCTTCGCAGGACGTATGTCGGTTCCGATCAATATATGGCCGGGAAAATGATTGCGAGAGAGCTTTTGAATGAGATGGGTGAGGAAGGCAGTGTTGTGCTCATGTACGACAGCCAAAAGGAATTTTACCAGCAGGAGCGTTTGAAAGGTATCGAGGAAGTACTAAAGCATTACCCGAACATCGAGATGGTCCATGCGGCTACCGAGGATACCCGCGAGCAGATTACCGCTTCGACAAGGGATGTGCTGAACAGAGCCCCTGATGCCGAAGCCTTCATTGCGGTCAATGCAAATGTGGTGGGGGCCATGATCAAGGAAGTTGGTAAGCGCTCTCAAGTGGCACCTTATCACATCTATTCTTTTGACGATGGACCTGAATCGCTGTCCTTGCTGAGGCAGGGAAAGCTTGACGGAATGATCGAACAGTCGCCGGAGATGATGGGGCAGGTCAGTGTGCAGCTGATGATGGAGTGGCTGAACGGAGTGACCGTGCCACTAGATAAAAACGGGTATTTAACGGAGATTACTATCTTGAAAGCGGCGGATGTGCAATGACCAGTATCCAAAAGAAAATATTGACGCTCACCTCGGTTGTACTGGTCATCATGTCGGTAATTTGGTTAGCGCTTACATATTACAACCATAAAACACAGCAGCAGTACAATGAAATCCTGCAGCGTTATTTAAGCATGAACGAGGTGACAACTGCAAGTCAGCAGGTCATCACCGACCTTAACAACTATATGATTCAGCCGTCCAAGGGGAACAGAGAGCGACTGGATGCGAGCAAGGAGAAGATCCAGCAGGCTAAAAATGACGTCTCGAAGCTTCGGAATACCGAGAATAATTTTACCTTGACGAACTATATCAATCTGATTGACAGTTTTATGGAAACGACGGACCGTCTGCTTCTGTTCCATGCTGAAAATGATAGTGAAGCGTCCGCCAACGAGTTCACCGAAGCGACGCGGATCTCCACGTATATGTCGGAAATGTCACTCACGCTCCTTGATACGGAGCTGAAGACGTACAACCGTTTTTACAGGGGGATCATCGAGCAGTCGGGGGAGGTCATGAAGCTTGGGATCTGGGTGTTGCTCCTGATTGCCTGCGTTCTTTTGCTTGTCACATACTGGTTTTCTTTGAGCATCACAAGGCCTGTATACAAGCTGACAAAAGCGGCAAATGAGCTGTCCAAGGGGAATTTCGGCCAACCGGTCAAGGTCGAGACGAATGATGAAATCGCCTTTTTGGCAAAAACCTTCGACCGGATGCGGATCAATATCAACAATCTGATTTCGGAAATCAAGCATAAGGCACAGCTCGAGCGCGAACTCCAGGAGAGCAAGCTGCTTCTGCAGGAAAGCCAATTCCGCAGCCTGCAAAGCCAGATCAACCCGCACTTTCTTTTTAATACCCTGAATACCTTGTCAAAAAAAGCGTATCTCGAAGGCTCGGAGGAAACGAGCGACCTCCTGGTGAGTGTGGCGGGAATCCTGCGTTACAACCTGAAGAGGCTGGACCGCTCGGTGACGCTCCATGAAGAAGTGGTCGTCTTAAAGCAGTACATGGATATTCAAAAAGCGAGATTCACAGACCGACTTCACTTGCATATGGAAGTCGACCCGTCATGTCTTGGGATGAAAATTCCGGCGCTGACCCTTCAGCCGATCATCGAAAATGCCGTCATTCATGCGGTGGAGCCGAAAGAGGATGGTGGCGTCATCTGGTTCCGGGTGATGGAAGAAGCGGACCATATCCGGATCGAAATCGAGGACGACGGATTGGGCATGACCGAGGAAAAGAGACTGCAGATCATCAACGAAACACCGGTCCTGTCAGAAAGCCATTCTACAGGAATCGGTTTCAGCAACGTCGTCAAGCGCCTCCGCCTTTTCTACGGCTATGAGGATGTGATCGATATCGAAAGCGTGGAAGGCAGGGGTACGAAGGTCATTTTGAAAATAGAAAAACAAGGAGTCGATGCGGCATGATAAAACTCCTGATCGTGGATGATGAACAGATAGAACGCGAAGGCATGCAGGCCATTCTGGAAAAAGGGTTTCCCGGAATTGTGGTAAGGCAGGCTAAAAATGGGAGAATGGCAGTGGAGATGGCGGGGGAATTCCGACCGGATTTAGTCCTGATGGATATTAAAATGCCAGGAATGAACGGGCTGGAGGCGGTGGAGCTGATCAGTGCCGACAATCCAGCAGTGAAATTCATCATGGTCACCGCTTTCGACACCTTTGACTATATGAAGCAGGCAATCAAGCTTGGTGTAAAGGACTATGTACTGAAACCGAGCAAAGCAAGCGAAATTGTGGTGACAGTCGGAAAAGTGATCGGCCAGATCGAAGAGGAACAGAAAAAGCTGGCAGAAAGCAAGGTGCAGCAGGAAGCGTTGCAGAAAACCCTGTCACTTGTGGAAACAGACGTCGTGACACAGCTTCTGTTCGACCATGTGCATGAAGTGCATCTGGATATGCTGGTGGAGATGCTCGATACGAAGTCGACGGATGAGATGTTTGTGATGCTCTTGATGCTGCCTGCGGGTTCAGAGCATCTTTATCCCACAGTTAAGGAAAAGGTGAGGAGGACAAAGAGCGGATGGATCGGGGCACTAAACGGTTCGCAGCTTCCGGTTATCGTATTTCGTGATCGGTCAAGGTCGTACCGGGCGCAGGCGACAGCACTTGCTCGAGAGATCCTTGCTTTAGGAAGCGCCGATCCTGTTCAAGGCTGGTTTATCGGGATCGGAAGCGTGTGTGACTCGCTGAATCGGGTACGGGAATCCTATCATGATGCACTCATGGCAACAGTGAATACAGGTCTGCCTGTTAAGTATCGTTTTTCTTCGGATGTACCGGTCATGGGGGCAGGCAGTGAGGCGGACCTGAACAGGCATCAGAAAAAAGAGTTTGCCGATGAAGTCAGGCTTGGACAGTGGGATGAGATACGTTCTTATGTGATGAGCATGATTCAATGCTTGGAGAAGGAGCGGACTGAGCTATTGCATACACAGCAACGGGTGCAGGAGGTGCTGTGGGTGGCTTCACGCGTGCTGAGTGAAATGGGGGTGGAGATCGGCACACCGATGTATTCTTTTAACCTATTGGACTACCGTCAGCTTCGGACAGAAACGGGGCAGCTGCTTGATCGTATGAGGCAGGCCTATATCGGGCATTACGCCCGGATGGAAGCGGACACGATCCACCAATTAAAGCAGTTTATCATGGAGCACTCCCACGAGGACATCACCCTAGATGCCCTGGCGGATAAAGTAGGGCTCAGCCCGATCTATATCAGTAAAATGTTCAAGGAAAAACTAGGCGTCAACTATATCGATTTTCTGACAGAATGCCGCATTGAAAAAGCGAAGCGGCTGATGGGGGATCCTGAAAGAAGCATCAAGGAAATCACCTTTGAGGTCGGCTATCACGATCCGAACTATTTTTCAAAGGTGTTCAAGAAAATGTGCCACATGTCTCCGAAGGAATATAGGAAAACATTGCTTGGCAATAAAGTTTGATCAGGCAGGATAAAAGGGGGAGAGGCAGATGGGTTTGTGGCGTGTATTATTTTTTATGTTGGCACTGACGCTGGTCTTCTGTGTTGCCTCTGCTTGCGAAAATACAGCGACAACATTGGAGCCAGTGGTTCCTACTAAGCTATCTGAAAAGGAAACGGTCGATGATGGCAAAATCAAAATCGGGTTCTCGATGGATACACTTGAGGAGGAACGCTGGCTGAGGGATCGGGATCTGTTCAAGGCGGCGGTGGAAGACTTGGGAGCGGAAGTGAAGATACTCGCGGCAAACGGGGATGATGCCGAACAGGTGCTGCAGGCCGAAAAGCTAATCGCAGAAGGTGTCGACTTGCTGGTGGTGGTGCCGCATAATGCCGAGGCGACCGCAGCCATCGTCAACAAGGCGCATCTCGCCGGAATACGGGTCATCTCCTACGATCGTTTGGTGAAAAATTCGGATATCGACCTGTATGTCTCTTTTGACAATGAAAAGGTGGGAGAATTGCAGGCCGAGGCGATCACAAAGCTCGTCCCGAAAGGTAAATATGTCTACATTGGTGGGGCAGAGACGGACAACAATGCACATCTTTTCAAAAAAGGCGTCTTCAACGTGCTGCAGCCACTGATAGACAAGGGCGACATTACGGTGGTGTATGACGAGTGGACCCGGAATTGGCTGCCTGATAACGCCTTTGCCAACATGGAAGCGGCGCTTGCTGGCAACAATAATGACATAGACGCGGTCATTGCCGCCAATGACGCCACAGCCGGGAAGGTCATCGAAGCCCTGGAAAAACAGGGACTCGCAGGCAAAATTCCGGTTGCGGGCCAGGACGCAGAGCTATTGGCGGCGCAGCGGATCGTCCAGGGAACACAGACGATGACCGTTTACAAGCCGATCCAGACATTGGCCCAAGAGGTGGCCGAGCTGGCAGTGCGCATGGCTAAAGGCGAATACATCGACACCGACCGAAAAGTCAACAACGGCAAAATCGAAGTCCCATCCGTCCTGCTCGCACCGATAGCGGTGGACAAAGAGAATATGGATGAAACCGTGATTCGCGATGGATTTCACACGCGTGAAGACGTATATCGATGAGACAGGGGGACAGGTCCCATGTCCCGCCTAGGGCGGGACGAGGGACCTGTCCCCGTGGTATGATAGTGGGAAAAGGAGGAGACGCTAATGGACTTTATCGCGCTTGATTTTGAGATAGCAAACAATGATTTGAGCAGTGCCTGTTCGTTAGGGATGGTGTTTGTCGATCAGAATAGGATTGTGGACGAGAAGTACTATTTGATTCAACCACCGGGGCTTAAGGTGGACAAGTCCTTCACGAAGGTGCACGGTTTGACGGAAGCGGATTTGAAGGATGCGCCGACATTTGATGAAGTCTGGGCCGAAATCAGCGGCTTCTTTCATTCGGATACATTGGTTGTTGCACATAACGCTTATTTTGACATGAGTGTTTTAAAAAGCACCCTGCTCCACTACTCCTTGGAGATCCCGGAATTCAACTATGCCTGCAGCATTCCGATCAGCACGCGCGGATTGAACGGATTCAAGGTGGGGGGATCGCTGAAGGCAAGAGCCGAGCATTTTGGTGTGGAGCTTGACCATCATCATAATGCCCTGTCCGATTCACGAGCCTGTGCTGAAGTGGTATTGCGATGTGTGGAACTGAGAAAGCGGAAATCGCTCCAAAGCTTCTGCAGCACGTACTCATCGATTCCGGTAAAGAGTTTTGTAGATTTGAAGCCTCAGACGAGTTTTTACACGAAAACAAAAACAAGAAAGTCAAATGTGCGAAAGACATTTAACTCTGTCTCGGTAAGTGATATCACCCCTTCTGCCACTGAATTTGACGACAAGCATCCGCTTTTTGAAAAGAACCTCGTCTTCACGGGCGAACTGACCAGCATTGATCGGGCGGAAGCAATGCAACTGGTGGTTGATAAGGGAGCCGTCATCAAAAGCGGAGTCAGCGGCAAAACTGACTACCTCATCGTAGGACAGCAGGACCCGACCATCGTTGGCCCGGACGGACTTAGCACGAAGGAAAGAAAAGCCCACGAATTGATGAAAAAGGAAAGCAAAATAAAGGTTTTGAAAGAAGAGGAGTTTTTGAAGTTGATAGGGACAGGTTCCGTGTCCCACTGAATGGGACGAGGGACCTGTCCCTAAATTAAGTTTGATGCAGCCTCCTAATGGGAACAAAGAACGATAGCGAACTTTGTGAGGAGGAAAACAATATGAGCAAAACGATATTCATTACAGGCGCCGGTACCGGGCTTGGCAGGGGAGCTGCACTCGGTCTTGCAAGGAATGGTCATCGTGTGATTGCGACGACCGAGCTGACTTCCCAGAAGACGGATCTTATGCGGGAGGCGGATGAAAAGGGGCTTGATATAGAGGTTTTTAAGCTCGATATCACGAATCGTCTCGACCTGGAGCAAATCTATAAGTATGATTTTGATATATTTGTAGCCAACGCTGCAATCAATGAAGGTGGACCGCTTGGGGAAGTGCCCATGGAGAGGTTCCGCTCATTGTTTGAGGTGAATGTATTTGCCACGCTTGAGTCTGTTCAGTATGCTGCGCGTAAGCTGGTGAAAAAAGGATCCGGAAAGATTGTCTTCATGAGCTCCATGGCCGGCATCTCCGCAACCCCATATGTCGGCCCATATACAGCAACCAAGCATGCGATTGAAGGGATTGCCCAAACGATGAAATCTGAGCTTGCGGAGTTCGGGGTAAAGGTGGCAACCATCAATCCAGGTCCATATGCAACAGGCTTCAATAAACGGGCAGCTGAGGAAAAATGGAAATGGTACGAGGAAGAGAAGCATTTTACCAGAAAAGAAGATATGAAAGAACAGGAAGCAAAGCTAAAAGAGTTTGACCCACAGGATATGATCGATGTCATGGTTGAAATCATCCCGGCAGATCACCACAAATTCCGCACCGTCCATCCGGAAGAAACAGAAAAGCAACTGAAGGAAACCGAGCAGGAGCGGTGGGGAATGGAGATTTGATTGAATGAATAAAGAAGGGGCCTGCCCCCCGCTGCGTTAATGCTTTAACGTGGCGGGGGTCAGGCCCCTTTTTAAGTTGGGTCACAGAACCCTATCCCCACGGATTTTCACTAAAGCCTCCAGACTGAATCTCTTTAGCTGTGAGTCTGGCATTGGGGCGAGGTTTTCAACTGCTGTTTCTGCAGCAGTGATGGCTTCTTCGTGTCTGCCGAGTTCTGCAAGGATCAGTGCTTTGAAGGTATCCTTGATATAATGGTTGGTCAGGTCGATCGGATGATGATTATTGATGGATCCCACCTTTTCGATTGTTTGCAGGGCCTCTTCATAACGTCCCAGATAGTAGAGTGCCTTTGCTTTTTCCAAGTTGAACCACGTATCATAGTCCTTCATTCGTTCGGGATCGGAGAGGAAGCTCTCTGCTTTATCGAGCGCTTTGCTGTATTCCTTTTTTTCCGATATCAGTTCGATGATTTGAAACAATCTGTAAAAGTAGATGGAGATTGAGTCATCAGCAAATTCCCCGTACTGTTTCAGCTTTTTTAAATAATAGTCCATCTTTCTTTTATTCTTGTCCATCCATGCATGCGCCGCGGCAAGGCGGTACAGGTCGTCTATCAGATAAAAAATCCTCTTTTCCTTGGAGAAAGCGAGTGCATTTTCCATGGCTTCAACCGCAGCTTCGTATTCCCCTACAGCAAATAACAAGATTGCCTCATGATAGTCCAAATCAAGCCTTGCCATAGGTTCAATATAGGCATGGTTAGTTTCGATTTCCTTCCTTTCGATCAGGAAAATTTCGAGCGCCTTTCTGTAATCATGCTGATGAAACGAGATATTCGATAAGAATATCCCGATGGCAGTCCTGTTGGAAGAGATATTCATCTGATCAAAAATGTCCGCTGCCCTTTTTAAATATTTCTGCCAGTCTGGCTTCTTTTCACGTTGCAGGGCATAGCTATAAATCTCCATCAAGCGTGCACTCTCAAAGCCTTGGGTCAGCTTATCAATGAAGGGTGCTATCAGCTCGATCAATTGCATAGATTTATCTGGTAGAACAGCAAGCGGGGTATTATGTATTTTTTCACCCTTCTCCAGAACACTTCTCAGCTCCTCGGAACTGACTTCCCCCAAGAGTTCTGCCAATTCCACTCCCAACTGCCCGGCAATATGTGTCAGGCTCTCCATGGAAGGATTCGCCTTGTTGTTTTCAATCAAGCTGAGCATGCCCTTCGTGAGACCTGTCCCGGCAAGAGCTTCGAGCGTCAGCTTCTTCTGTTTTCTTAATTTGCGTATCCGTTCACCAAGCATGTTTGCAGAACGCTCCTTTCTTCCGCCTATTTTGTTTAATTATATTAAACTTTTCCTTGAAAGGGAAGAGCGGTATGTGATATGATTTGTTTAATTAAATTAAACTTTATGAAAATTGGGGTGTTGTTAATGGAGGAAAGCTATAAAATAAAAAGGGCAACCTATCACCTTTATACCTTTATGATCAGTAAGCTTGTTGCATCATTTGGTGCTCAGGTCTATACTTTCGCAATCAGTTTTTACATTTTACAGACAACGGGATCTGCGACGAGCTTTGCGGCGAACCTGATATGCAATATTCTCCCACGTACACTGGCAGCTCCATTTGCCGGAGTCATCACAGACCGATATTCAAGAAAAAAGATTGTCATCGTCTCCCAGATTGCCACCACCTTCGCGATAGCAGGTCTTCTAATTTTTATCCTTACATCAGGACTCTCCCTACCGGCTATTTATGTCACTACATGTATTTTGTCGCTTACCTCCATGTTTTCCGGAATTGCATTCACTTCATCCATTACAGGACTAATTGATAAGGATCGAATCCAAAAGGCGATGGCCTTGAATCAAATGTCCATATCTTTTGCCGCGATCGGAAGCCCTGCGGTCGGGGGATTATTATATGGAACAGTCTCCATTCCGGTATTTCTGATTATTTATATCATGGCTTCCATCATTGCAGTAATCCTTGAATCAACGATGAACTTCCGCCTATTTACAACTGTACAGAAAAAGGAAGCAGAAGAAAAAGTGAAAGAAACCATGTGGCAAAGCATCAAAGCTGGAATAGGCTATCTGCGCCTGAAGCCTGTCATCATGATCATGCTTTGGATCAGCTTGCTTATCAATTTCCTTTTTGGAGCATTTGAAGTCGGGTATTCCTATATCCTGATTGAAAAGTTGAATGTGGAGTCCCGGCATTTTGGCTTGACCCAAGGAGCGTTCTCCCTTGGAATGCTGCTCTTGTCGATCTATTTTTCTGCCAGAAAAGAAGTTCGCTATCCGCTTTTGGTCTCCAAGTGGGGTATAGTCGGACTTGGCGTCATAATGGGGGGCATCTCTCTGCCACTTGTATTGTCCATATCCTATTGGATTCAATTCTCGTACTATATGCTGCTCATGTTCTGCTTCGGTTCCATGATTATAGTCGTCAACACACCTATTCAAGTCATGCTGCAAAAAACGATCGACGACGAATACAAAGGACGGGTATTTTCCATCATCGAAACAATGGCAATGGCACTCATCCCACTCGGCATGGTCATCTACGGCATACTCTATGACATCTTCCCGGGACAATGGGTACTGCTCCTGTCGGCAAGCATGCTCGTAACCGTCGTCCTCATCATGGCCAGACCGTCCGTGATCCGCAAAGCACACCCAGAAGTGACGCTGAAAGAAAAAGAAAGCGTCGCCTGACGGGGACAGGTCCCTTGTCCCCAGTGTATAATGTACTTAGGTGATGAAAAGATGGAAACAAGGGACTTTCTCTTAAACGAAATGAAGTTGATTGAGAAGTGGGAAAAGGATCAAAAGGGCATCTGGTTCTGGGAGCGCCTTACCCGTCTGCCATTCAAGCTGCTTGATAAGGTGACGCCGAAATTCATCCAGGCGAAGATCGGAAGCCTGCTCGATGAACTAGGCAGTTACATTCAGAATGGCGGGGAGTATTTGACGAGTGAAAAGTCGGTGCTGCAATACTTTGAAAAGAAAACGGGGCGCAAAACAATAGAGCTATCGGACATTCAAGCTGCACCTGTCAGCGAGATGAAACAGGTCTCACTCGAGCTCTCCGGAAGAAGAAAGACGGCTGCCACGCTACAGGGGGCAAGCACCGGTATAGGTGGACTTTTTACTCTTGCCATCGACATTCCGGCAATCCTTGCGATATCCTTGAAGACCCTCCAGGAGATCGCAGTCATTCACGGCTACGACCCGAAAGACAAAAAGGAGAGGGTCTTCATTTTAAAGTGCCTCCAGTTTTCCACAGCTGATTATGTCGGGAAAAGTGCCATATTGAATGAGTTGGCCGATTTCGGAAACGACGAACGAAAATCAAGCGAAGTCATTTCGCAGCTCCAAGGCTGGCGCGAGGTGACATTGACTTTCACGGAGTCATTCGGTTGGAAGAAGCTTTTTCAGATGGTGCCTGTCGCCGGAATACTTTTCGGTGCCTTTGCCAATCGCTCCATGGTCAGCGATCTTGCCGAATCAGGGACGATGCTATATCAAAAGAGAAGAATTTTGGAGAGACTTGAGAAGGTTTCGAGTCCGGTTAGTGAATAAAAGAGGAAAATCCCTGTCAAATGATGGGGATTTATTTTTTTGTCACTGATTTACCCTTGGCTAACCGGAATTCTCATAGTTATATGGGGCAGCAAATATCGTTATGCTCAAAAATTTTGATATACGGTGAATTCTGGCAGGTTTGCGGTGAAAAAAAGGTCTCTTATGCACAAAAAATCCGTTTTGCGGTGAAAAAAGGCTCTCTTATGCACAATTCGCAACATCCGACAAAAACCGACATCAATCATGCACCCTCCAAAAAGAAGATTTACTAAAAAAGGAAATATTCAGCCTGATGTGTAATATAGCTAAGAAGCAGGACTATTTTCACATAACCCAAAAAGGAGGAGGAACTATAACCATGATTAACAGCTACACAAGGTTCGCAGCGTCAACCCTCGTGCTGCAAGTGTTGACCATCGCAATCTCTGGAGCGTTCGTGCTGAAGCATTTTCCACCAATCCACGTAATGAATGGAGTCATCGCCATCATCATAGCGGCCTTATTGCTAAAAGCAAAATGGAAGTGGACACCGGTATTTGGTATTCTCTACGGACTTTTATTTTCCATTCTTACTGTGCCAAGCTTTGTGATCACCATGTTCCGTCCTATCGATCCGGCATACAACGCGATGCGGGAGGCGAGCAATCCATTTTTCGGTATCAGCTTTTTGACGGCATTGCTTGTTCTTACCGTCCTGATCAGCTCGGTTGCGGGGCTACTTGTCAACCTTGGGAAAATCACCGAAGGTCCGTCATGGTTTCCTAAGCTGAAGGCGGCCATATATGGAGCTGCTGCCATGGCACTTCTTACAAGCATTTACCTTCAATTGCATTGGGTCACCGGAATCAATGCCACAACCGTCGAGCAGCTCCCGACCCTTGTCATGAAGTCGGACTCCATGGAGCCGCCTGCGATGGAAATTACAGAAGGGGAACCGATTGTCCTTCGCATCATAAACGAATCGGACAATGCCTGCCATATTCTAAGCTTCCCAGAGCTTGATGCAAGTGTGCACATGGAGCGCGATCGCACCGGGCTGCTTGTCATTGACCCGGAGCCTGGGACCTATACGTACCAGTGCAAGGCGCACCATGATTATGTGAACGAGAATATTAAAGGTGTACTGACCGTGAATCCAAAATGATGTTCCTTGAAATCCACCCCTCTACCGGGTTGGATTTTTGCATTTTCTATCATATTTTTCGTCATAAAACTACTCCTAAAATATTATTTTTTTCTCAGATTTTCAGGAGGGAATTATGGTAGGATAAGAAAAAATCAGTTTGATAGAACATAGGGGATGGGAATCATGCTGGAAGGTAAGATAATCAAATTCTATCGCGAGCTAAAGGAAATGAAGCAAAAGGACTTAGGGGATGGGATATGTTCGAGTACACATATCAGCAAAATAGAGCGGGGACTCACAGAGGTCTCAGAGGAAACCATTCTATTGTTATCACAAAGATTAGGCATAAAGATGGAAGAGGAATTGACTGACTATCGGAGGGTGGACTTGCTGATAAAAGACTGGCATGCTGCGATCGTGAAAAAGCTCAAATCCAAGGCAGACTCCATCAAGGAGCAGCTGGATGGCATCCATCTTCTGCATATCCAGGATTTCTACCGTTCATATACACTCGTGCTCACGAGGTATTATTTATCTAACGGAAAGTCCGAGGCAGCACACGCGTTGCTAGAGGAAATGGACGTATGGACCGGACTGTCCGATTATGAGGAAAATATGCTGCTGCACATCAAGGGAATCTATTACTTGTCTGTAAAATATGATTATGTCACGGCGATTTCATTTCTTGACAGGATCAGTCTGGAGCATTACCCGAATCAGGAATATTATTATGACCTTGCCATGGCATACAGCTCATTGAACTCTAGGGTCCTTGCGTTTTTCAATGCAAATAAGGCCTTGGCATTTTTTACGAAAATAAGGAGCTTCTCCCGCATTGTGGAGGCGGAAATGCTGATGCTCATCCAATTGGAGCAGTCTGAGGACTATCAGTTTCTCAGCAGTGAATATCATCGCTTGATCGACATGACAGGAGACTATGGCTTGGAGCACCAAAAAGCGATGCTGCATCATAATCTGGGCTATCTTAACTTGCGTCATGGCTATTTCACAGAGGCAAGTCTCTACTACAAAAAGTCGATGGATGCGCGGAATTCCTCCGATCCAAGATATGTCGGTTCGCTTGAAGGCTACATCAATTCTTTGACAAAAGAAGGGAAGACGACGAAGGATAGGTTGTTGAAGCTGGTGGAAGAGGGACTGGCTTTATGCAGAAAATTTACGGATTCTACATTTCATCATCTTTTTACGATGCACCGGTATTCCATTTTAGCGGAAGAAGAGCAGTATTATCGCTATCTTGAGAGTTATGCTTATCCTCACTTTGATAAAAAGGGCTATGTCATGACGAAGGAGCACTATGCCGTGAAGCTATTCGATTATTATATGTCCCAAAACGATATGGAGAATGCGAACCGTTATGCGGGGGCGCTTGTAGAGAAATTCAGAAGGAACAATCAGTTTGTTTGATTATGAATGACGCCGACATCCATAATAAAGCCGCCTGCATCCCCATTATGCAGGCGGCTTTGCTTTTGAAAAGAATTATCTTAATCCGTAAGCCTTGATGATCTCTTGGGTGATCTTATTGCCTTCATCATCCCATGCGCTTGCTCTTAGGGAGACAAATTCTGCATTTTTAGGATTTTGGATGGAAGTTGTAAATGAGTCTCCCTCGCGAGTGAGCTTCACTTTCTTCCAAGTTTCGCCTTCATCGAAGGAAACTTCTAATGTTGCATCTTCAACTTCTCCATAGTCAAGCGCAGTTTCCAACTTAGTAACGGAGATCTCAAGCTCTGTTGGGCGCTTTGCCAATGCATCACCATTTACATCAGTGTCCACCTTGTAGTTGAGCGATAGGAAAGGAAGATCGTGTCTCCAAAGGTCCTCGTCCTCAGCTTCTTTATTCTCGGTCCAGAAAGTCCATTCCGTATTCGTGCGGATGGAAGTCCTGAAGCGTTCTGGATCACGTTTCGCTTCTGTCACGACACGTAATTGGGTACGCTCTGCCGGTACAACAATGTTGGATTGTAAAGCCTGCCCTTTGCCTTCTTTCACTAATGTGTCGCCATTGTAGAGCTTGATTGTCTGATTTTGGACGGAGTAATTATAATCCGCTCCTCCGGTATTCCCCACACCGCTATCCGCAAAAGCAGGGAAATTGAACTGAAGGCGGTTTCCTTGACGGTTCGGCCCCCAGTAACCATTACCTAGGCTAGGACGGACGACAGGGGAGAACCAGTTTTCCACCAATTTCTGTCCGCCTGTGTATGTTGCAAGCGGCTGGCGTACTTCCCAAGGTGTATCCACGAATTGTGCCAGGTGATACCAGCTGGTGCCCTCGGTCGCTGAAACGTATTCCGTGCGTTCGGTTGGATAATTTATTTTGTATTGGAATCCGATTGCACGTCTTGTGTGTGGACGGAGGTCATATCGGAATTCACCGCCGGCAGCTTTGACATGGGAATTGTAGCGACTATCGATTGTCACCAAATCCTCTTTTTTCGGTTCATATTTCAAGTCATTCGGGATGGAGCCTACATGCACATCGACTAGGTCGTATACATAAGGAGTATCCACTTCCCCTTCCACTTGAAGCTGTACATTGCCTGAGCGTACCGCTTCTACAAGCTTGTCGCCTTCCTGTTTGCTGATCCCTGCCACGGCAATCGGGTTGTCCGTATACTCAGGTGTACCGGCAAAAACACTGAATTCCTTGTTTTCATCGTTCACGACGATTAGCAGCTTCACCCCTGCAGCTGCAGCAGCAGTTGCCTGTTGGGAAACGGTTACCTCGCTGTTGCGTTCCACTACTACCGCTTTGCCATCTGCTTTAAGTTGTTCAAAGTCAGCTGTAGTTCCTTTCCCGGCATATACAGTGGTAAGATTGTATTTTCCATCAAGCAGGGTGCTGCCTGCTAACGGGATATCATCCAATTCCTTACCTCTGAAATTGATGGACAGATATGGTTTGGTCAAGCGCCAGCGAGTCAGCATCTCAAAATATCCTTCTTTAGGCTCTTTCGTAGGTACCGCATATAGCTTATCGATCCATACAGGCATGAGATAGAGGCTCGTAAGCGGCTTGTTGCCGATTGTTTGGTAATATTCCATGCGCTGGTACATAGGTTCTGCTTTCTTCGATACTTCTACAGAAATTTCTTCCGCTTTACTTGCATCTAATTCCACCGTTTTGGACTCAACTAGGTTCACCTCAGGATCTCCTACTAGTGCAACGCCTGCCTGATCCGTGTCCATATCCACATCCATCAGGGACATGGCGGAATAGGTGCCAGGTGGAAGGCGGAGCTCCAACGTACCATTGACAGCATAGGAGTATGGCTCCATGGTTTCGCTGAAGATTACAGCATATGCAGTGGTCGGTTCGCCTTTACGGTCCTTGGCGTTTAAAGTGAGGGTGTATCTTTCCTCTTCTTTCACCATCGCCATCGTGGTGTGTACGACTGCTTCTCCGTTTGATTTTGCTGTTATAAAGCCTTGGTAGCGGGAACCGGTTTCAGCAAACTTGGATTCTAGGGTCGCGTTCACGTCTGCAGTTCCACCTGCCGGAATGGTGATGGTATTTTCAGATAGAGTCAGCATGCCTGATGGAGCAGCTTTTCCTTCTGCATTTGTAAAAGTCGCTTCTAATTCAAGAGTGATCGCTTCTTCACTGTCGTTCGTATACGTTACTGTTTTTTGAACAGGCGTTGCATTGTCATGAGGCCATTGAAAAAAGCCGAATGAGATGGAGCTTGTTGCCCTTACCTGGGTTTCAAGGGCAGCTGGGATGTCCACGCGACCAGTCCCAACGTGGTAAGGCTGGTAGCCATCAAGTTTTTTTGTGGTGTTCATCAGGGCTTCTTTAATTTGTTGTCCGGACCATTCCGGATATTTCTGTGCCAGGATGGCTGCCGCACCTGCAACGTGAGGGGTAGCCATGGATGTCCCATTTAAACTTTTATAGCTTCCGCTTCCAGGAGAGTACTGGGAGCGAGCTGCGTTGATACCTACACCAGGAGCAGATAGGTCAGGTTTCAATCCCATATCCTTATAGCGAGGTCCTTTGGAAGAGAAGTAGGCAAGCTTGTCTGCCTTGTCTACAGCTCCTACTGTCAATGCCGCATCAGCCGCACCAGGGGAACCAATCGTACCTTCGCCGCCTCGATTTCCTGCAGCGATGACGAATAAGGTGCCATTCTCTTCAGAAAGCCTATCTACAGCCTGTGCCATTGGATCCGTTCCATCACTTGGCTCGGAGCTTCCAAGACTCATGTTGACGATTTTCGCATTATCGGATGCCCATTCCATGCCGTCGATGATCCAGGAGTCCAGTCCAAACCCTTCATCACTCAGTACTTTCCCCACCAATAAGCGTGCATCAGGAGCCACACCTTTTGACTTTCCATCAGCTGCACCTGTTCCAAGCACCGTAGAGGCAACGTGAGTTCCGTGACCATTTTTATCCGTTACTTCCTCTCCTGGAACAAAGCTTACCGCTCCGTCCAGCTGAGGTGCGATGTCCGGGTGCTGAGCGTCAATCCCTGTGTCTAGCACGGCCACCTTTACGCCTTCACCTGTATAACCCGATTCCCAGGCTGTGTTAGTTCCGATCTGTGGAACGGATTGATGAAGGGATGCTTCCACACGTCCATCGAGCCAGATTTTTTCCACACCATGCTTGAAGAGGGAGTCTTCCTGGTTTTCTTTAGTGGTTTTTGCAGAGACTGTGACATCCTCCCAGAATGTTTCCGCAGATTTCTTATCTGCTGAAAGAGCAGCTGCATTTATGCTTTCAAGTTCTTTTGTTTTCTTGGACCCTTTAGGAGTAGGTGCACCCTTTGAGGAGAAAGCTCTTGCCTTGCTCTCTTCGTATTCGACAATCAGCGGCAGTGACGCGAGGTTTTTGTCGTCATAGCCATACTCTAACAATTTAGTAATATTGAATAAGTCATGATCAAGCTTTCCGGCTGCAAGATATGGCATAACTTTGTTAGGGAGTACGAAGGTATCCTCATCTGTAGTGATGACCCGGACCCCATCCCCATTCTTCTGGGCAGGTTCGACGTTGATGATATATTTGCCGTCAGCAAGCACGGATACCTTGACGACGTCTCCGGTGATCAGGGTGATAACATGATTGCCTGTGATGCTGCTATCCATTGAAACGATAGATGGATTGTTTTTTAAGGCATTGTCATTGTCGGTCGAAGCGCCTATTGATTGAACCTGGAAAAGAGATCCAGAAAGCAAAGAGGCGGCAATGGATCCAACCAATACGGATTTCATGGTCAACTTCTTCAATTTACATTCTCCTATCTGTCTTGTAGTAAATGATCAGAATGCATGTGGAAAACTCTTGCTGAAGAAAACATCTTTCTTTGTGGTGATTAAACGTTGTGTTTCTGGAATTGATAGTTTGCGAGAATCGGACTTATCTACACCTCCTAAAAAATGTGGATTTTCCTTACGGTGGCAAAAACTCTTTGGGTGGGTGTACTGCGGATTTAGTTGAATTGTAAGGCAACCACAAAGGACGTGACAAATGGTGTTTTAAGTGTGACCGAAGGACTAGGTTGCGGACTGGTAAATGAAAAAACAGGTAGAAGATAGTCGATGGAATACTACTAAACTACTAAAAAGTCGGAAAAACAATTGGGGTTTTCACTTGAATACAAAACATGAGGGTCAGGCCCCATAAGAAAAAAGTGGCTAATCACAACTATTCTGACATAACAAAAGGGATAACCATAATAGGTTATCCCTTTTGTTGAAGTAGATTCAGAGTATTCTGCGATAACAAGTCTTTACCGCTTTAATAGGGAGCGGGTCAGGCACCACCTTTCACGCATGCCGCAGCTGATACAGCCGGTAAAAGTTTTTTGTCAGGACTTTTAGCACGGAGTAGAGTGGGACTGCGAGCAGGATGCCGATGAAGCCGTATAGTTTTCCTGCGACGAGGAGCAGGAGGATGACGGTGAGCGGATGGATGGATAGCTTGTTCCCGATGATGAGTGGGGAGACAAGGTTTCCTTCGATCTGCTGGACGATGGTCAGGAGGATCAGGATTTTTACTGCCATGAATGGATCTGTCATCAGGCCGATGATCAGTGCAGGGAGTACCCCGAGTGCAGGTCCGATGATGGGGACGACTGCTGTGATGACAATGAATAATGCCAGCACCAACGCGTATTCGACACCGATTATCAGGTAGCCGATGTACATCAAGAATCCGTTCACCAATGCCACAATCATCTGTCCGCCTATATAAGTGGAAAGCGCCTTATCTATATCCGTGAGGATTCGTCGTCCTTCAATCCGATGCTTTTGAGGCAAATACTTCAGGATAAACGGAAGAAGCTTGTGTCCGTCCTTCAAAAAGTAAAACACAATAAATGGAACAATCACCAGTACCGTCACAAAGCTTGTGATGGAAGAAATGATAACCGCAACATTTTTCCCGATCCGTTCCCCCTGATCCTTCATGAAAGTCAAGAGCTTTTGCTTAGCCTCTTCATAGGACATCAGCCCGAAATTATTCTCATTGATAACCTGCTTGGTCTGTTCTTCGTTTTTTTCAAGAATCGACGGAACATCCTTTGCGAACTGCATTACCTGTTCTTCGATTTTGCCTCCAATTGTAAATCCACCCAAAACTGCTCCCCCTATAATTACGAAAAAAACGATAAAAATGGCTAAAGTACGGGGAATGTACTTGGATCTTGAAAGAAACTCCACAACAGGTTTCAAAATATAAAACAAAAATCCGGCAAAAATCAATGGAAAGAACAGCGTGGCAATCAGACTGAGAATCGGATTAACAAGAAACTGAACCTCGCTCAATAAAAAAATGACCAACAAGACCAAAACGATTCCTGTCAAATACTTAAAAAAAGGATGCCTAATCCACAATATTATCCCCCCAATGAAAAAGAATATAAGTGTTCATTCCCTTTCAGGCGGAATTTGACACATGGGGACAGGTCCCTTGTCCCAAGAAACGCACAAAAATGGGACAAGGGACCTGTCCCCACTGTTTCCCAGCATGTTTCCCAAATCAGGTGAGCAAAATACAAAAGTAAGACAATAAAAAGGAGTGTGTAACCATGGATAAATGGATTAGTTCCATATTGAAGTTGGCAGCAGCTCAGAACCTCATGAAGATGTTTGGCTACAAGCGGAGGAAGAAGAGAAACTTGGGCACGTTTGCGTCATTGCTGGGAATCGGCTTAAGTACAGCGGCTATTTTCTATGGCCGAAATGGTGAAAACGCAATGGACGGGAAGGCAAAGCCTAGACCGATGCAAAAGCATCGTTCCGCATCTGATATCATGAAGACACTCCAGGCAAAAGGTCTTGCGAATCCGAAGGACATGGCTGCTTTTGCGGAAATTGCTGAAGAATTCACGCCGATGCACAAAGCACCATCCCAACCGGGTGGAAACAAGCAGCAAAGAAATGCGCACCAACCCAGCAATAACCAACACAAAGCTAATAAAAATGGTCAACAGACCAACAAACAGAATCATAAATAAACCAGTACCACCTCGCCTTATGATTTGGCGGGTGGTACTGGTTTGCTGTAAAACGTCTGTATCATTTTTTCCAGTTCGTCAGTTTCGGTCACAGATATGGTTGGACTTTCTTTTAACGACTGAATCATCTTTTCCAATAAAAATCTCCGCGGGCTTTTGGCTTCCAGCAGCTCTTCCTGGATAAAATCCAACAGCTCTACATAAGATGTCCCACCTAGCTTGCTCTTCATAGTATCCAACAATGTGATAAGGTTCTGCTTGCGGGCAAGGATTCCGTCCCTGTTTTCGGGAAACCACTGCTCTAGCCTTTCGGGTGCAATCAGTTGATCCTTTGTTTGCGCCACCTCGTTTACCACCTGCACAATTCGTTCCACACTATACTTCACCACGCGATGTATGCTTGCGGTTGCATTTTCCTGTCCCATCAAGTTGAATTTGATATTGTGGTTCAAGATCCCCATGAACATGATGGAGCAATCGAGGAGATAAGGCTTTTTCTCTTCTCCGAAAAGATCGATGAATCGCTCATAGATCCAGCGAATCATACGCAATTGTCCCCGCTTGATGAATTCCTTCAGTTCTTCATCCTTGGAGAAAAAAACTTCCTCAAATAGTGAAATAAGCTTATTGGCACGATTGGTATGCATCTGCATTTCGATCTGTTGGATGAAAATATTGATGTCTGCCGGGTCCTTGCCGATCAAAAGGTCTGCCCGGTCTTTTTCAAGCTTTGTATAGATGGTCTTGAACAGCTCGATAAGCAGTTCATTTTTGGAAGAAAAATAATTATAAAAGGTACCCTTCGAAATACCGCTGAAATCGAGGATATCCTGGATGGATGTCGCTTGGAACCCTTTTTCGATAAACAACTGATGGGCCTTCTTGATTACCTGTAATTTTCGTTCGTTCATCATATCACCTTTTTAGACTGCTAGTATAATTTTTATACTACCTTATTTTAATGGGATACACAAACCCCCAAGAAATAACAGCTTCTTTTTATTGAAAAAATTGTACTGATGGTATAAGATGTACATTATGAAACTGCAGTATAAAATAATGAACTGATAGTATAAGGAGAGAGGAAGCGAAACAACATGCAACAACAAACTGAATCAGCACAGCGACCGCCATATGGGATACTGGCTATCCTGATGATTGGCGCTTTTATTGCTTTTTTAAATAATACTTTACTGAACATCGCCCTGCCGTCCATTATGACAGAGCTTGAGGTGGGTCCTTCGACCGTACAATGGCTCACGACAGGGTTCATGCTCGTGAACGGGATCTTGATTCCGACTACGGCATTTCTCATCCAGAAATATTCCGTCAGACATTTGTTCATCGCCGCAATGGGCTTGTTCACAATCGGAACCGTCCTTGCCGGCTTTGCCCATGTCTTTCCGATGCTTCTAACAGGACGCATGCTGCAGGCATCAGGCTCTGCCATTTTGATGCCACTATTGATGAATGTGATGCTCGTCAGCTTTCCGGTTGAAAAAAGGGGAGCTGCAATGGGTGTATTCGGTCTGATCATGATGGGTGCCCCGGCAATCGGTCCCACTTTATCAGGCTGGCTCATCGAACACTATGATTGGAGAATGCTGTTCCATTTTGTCACGCCGATCGCGGCGGTCATCCTTCTGTTAGGTATTTTCCTATTGAAGGATAAAAAAGTGAGACCGAATATACGTCTCGATATGTTCTCAGTTATATTATCAAGCTTAGGATTCGGGGGTCTTCTTTATGGCTTCAGTTCCGCCGGTTCCAAAGGGTGGGACAGTCCGCTTGTCTACGGAACGATCATTGTCGGGGTGGTTGCCCTGACATGGTTCATCCTCCGTATGCTCCGCCAGGAAAAACCGATGCTGAACTTCCGGATCTATCAGTATCCGATGTTCGCCTTGTCATCGGCCATCTCTATGGTCATCACGATGGCGATGTTTTCCGGGATGATCCTCCTCCCGATCTATGTACAGACTTTGCGAGGCATCTCCCCGCTAGATGCAGGCCTTATGATGCTCCCGGGGGCGATTGTCATGGCGCTCATGTCACCGATCACAGGTAAACTGTTTGATAAATACGGCGGTAAAGTACTCGCGATTACAGGACTGACGATTACGGTCGTAACAAGCTATTTCTTCAGCCAATTGACACTGGAAACCTCCTATACACAGCTGGTCATCCTTTATACAGTAAGGATGTTTGGGATGTCCATGGTTTTCATGCCTGTTTCCACGAATGGATTGAACCAGCTGCCAAAACGGTTCTATCCACATGGAACAGCGATGAACAGCACCTTGCAGCAGGTGTCAGGTGCAATCGGTACGGCATTTTTGGTAACGCTCATGTCCACGCGTGCCGAAAGCTATGGTCAGGAATTGGCAGCAAAAGAACTGCCTAAGCTTGGAGCAGATCCAACTGCCGAAGCGCTCGGTGCCATGCAGCAGCAAATCATGCTGCAATCGACACTCGAAGGGATCAACTTCGCATTCCTCGTGTCCGTCTTTATCGCCGCAGTGGCGCTTGTTCTTTCCTTCTTCATCAAGAGGGCAAAGCAGGCGGAGGATCCGATGGCAGTGGAAGAGGAAAAGGAAAAGGAAGCTTTAGGCGATCCGGTGAAGGCGAAGCTTGCCGGGAATTGATGTAAATGGGAGTAGCTCTTTAGGGGGCTGCTTCTTTTTTTATGTAGCGGGTCGGGGGAATGGTAGTAAGGTGACATGTTTGTTGTGATTTTCGAATTTTGTCGATATGAGTCGAACTGTGCGAATTGTGCATAAGTGCCCTGTTTTTGTGCATAAAACAAAATAATTCACCGCAAATACAAATTTTTGAGCGCAACGAACCCGAAATTGAGCGTAAATCCAAATTTTTGTGCATAACGCACATTTAGGCCGTGTGTACGAAGTAGAATAGACTATGCCAATGGTAAAATACCAAACCTGACAGAATTTTTACCAACGTCATGTCATTTTGCACCCTCCATACTGTTAACCTGCTAAGGATTCGGCTAAAATGATAGTATCTGATTTTTCTGACTGATGGAGAGGTAGATGAAGATGGCGCAAGAAGTAAAGGTGAAAGAAATGCTCGAGGTCGTGCAGGGGTCACAGGCCGTCCTTGTGGATGTCCGATCACCTGCCGAGTTTGCGGAAATGACCATTCCGGGCAGCATCAATATACCGATTTTCGATAATGAGGAGCGGGCGGAGGTAGGGACGCTTTACAAGCAGGTGAGCGTGGAAGAGGCAAAGGACCGGGCTTTGGAAATCGTGTCCGCAAAGCTCCCCGGATTTATCCGTTCGTTTCAGAAGTTGGGTGCACCGATCATCGTGTTCTGCTGGCGTGGGGGGATGCGCAGCAAGACAACTGTGACGCTACTTGAATTGATGGGCATCAGGGCAAGACGTCTTCAGGGCGGTGTCAAGGCGCATCGCCGCTGGGTGATTGAACAGCTTGAAAGGTTGGAAATCCGGCCCGATAGCTTTATTTTGAATGGCGGGACAGGATCGGGGAAAACGGCGATACTTAGAAAGCTTAAAGAAAGTCGTATCCCTACCCTTGACCTGGAGGGATTGGCCGGTCATCGGGGATCGATTTTTGGGCAGATCGGACTGCAACCTACCAATCAGAAGATGTTTGAAGCGGCGCTTGTTCATGAAATGTTGAATCTGCAGGAGGCATCTTATCTTGTTTTTGAGGCCGAGAGCAAGCGGATGGGAAAAATCCTGTTGCCCGAATCTATCATGAATAAAAAGAGGGAATCGACTCACATTTTCATCGAGCTTCCACTGGAGGTCCGTGTGCAGAATATCCTGAATGAATATAAGCCAGCAGAGCATCACCAAGCATGCATCGAGGCTTTTGAAAAAATAAAAAGGCGCCTCCATACGCCGGTCGCCGCGGAAATTCAGGAGCTGCTGGATAATAAAGACTATGCCCTGGCCATACAGCTTTTGCTCGAACACTATTATGATCCGAGATATCTACACAGCGAGAAAGAATATGAGCTTTGCAGGAAGGTGACGATCCAAGCGGAGAATATAGAAGACGCCGTGCGACAGCTTTATGCTTTCTTGGAAAAGCAATATGTAGAAATGTAAATGAAAAAGAGAGGGGGCACCGGCACCCTCTCTTTTTTACATGCTAGCGGTGTTTGCAGTCAAAGACTTCTTTTTCTTTCTTTTCATTCCGAAACCAACCCGTAATAGGTCAATTTTTCTGATGGCAAAATGATAGAGTGCCATAATGATGAAAAATGAAACAAGAACAAGGAAGCACAATTTAACCGGAATGGACCAGGGCAGGTCACGAAGGAAGTATGCGACAAGGATGATGACTGGCTGATGCATGACATAAAAAGGCATCGATGCTTCACCACCATAGCTCAGCAAACCGTTGGAAAAGGATAGATGTTGCTTGCTCCAATGGAAGATAAGCAATATCCATGCCCAGCAGCTTCCTGCATGTATCCCCGAAAACAGGAGTTGTTTACCGAGTCCCTCTGTCGGCATTCCAAGCCTCATGATCCAATAAACATACACGAGGGTGGTAAGGATGGCTGTTGGCAAAATGACAGGGATCGCTTTTTTCAAGACTGGATAAAGGGAATCCTCCCTGAAATAGTAAAATCCATAGAGAAATACAACAAGATAGAAAATCAGGTCCCAGCCGCCAAGTCCGATTGTTTTAATAAAGGCCGCCACCATGATGAGCGGCATCGGCAATAAAAACAGCGAGAGGAATCCACTTTTAATACTTCGTTTTACCTTTAAAAATAAAGGCAACATGAAGAGGGAAAAAATCAATAGCACGAAGAGATACCATAAATGGAGCCCTACAAAAGCGAAGTTCCCGGATCCGCCGATCTCCAAATACCAGCCATCGAAGTAGGAGGGGAGAAAGGATAGGAATGGCCCCTCGAACTGTCCATGTGTAAGGCGTTCGACATATACCTGCGGAGGTGCCAACAGAAAAATCCCGACCAGCAACGGTACTCCGATCCGTATCATCCTTTCTTTCAGGAATGCCTTTTGGCTTCTCTTTTGCAACGCGTAAAATACGCTGATTCCCGATATGGCGAAAAAGATTGGCATCAGCCAGGTCCCGACCATCAAAGAAAGTGCTAAAATCCAAGTTGAATCCAATTCGTTATTTTTCACATGCCAGGGAAAAGGGTTGAAAAACATGGCGCAGTGGAACAGAAAGACAAATAGCGTAGCCAATACGCGAATCCAATCCAAATGAATTTGTCGTGGTAAACTGCCGTTAGAATGATTCATTATGCCTCCGAAAATAGAAATTTAATCCAGAATTAATTATATCTGTATTTTCGAGGCTTGATAACTGATAGAATTCGACAAAAATTTGTTGGCTTCGTTAAATAAGCGAGCCATTATCCCTTAGTATTGATGTGACAATATGGATCGAATCCCATTCCCCACGCGAAAATTTTACGATTGGGAAAGACCGCGGAAACAGCTTGCGACGAATTTCTTCAGCTGAATAGCCCTCTTTATGAAGGGACAATACTTCCGATTGCACGGAAAGTAAATAGTCGCGTTTTCGCTCAAGCGCTTTGCGGCCGTCTTCCAGATATCCGGCATGACTGCAAAATACTTCGCGGAAATCATAGGACAATACCCGTTCTAATGACTGGATGATTTCAGGAATGCTTTCATCTGCCAATGCCAGCTTGGTGCGCGCGCTTACAAACAAATCGCCGGTGAACAGCTGGCCTGTCTCCCTGTTTAGGAAGGCTTTGTGGTCATAGGCATGACCTGGGGTGTCGATGGCATCCCAAGTGGCAGTTCTGGATTGAAATCTCTCTGAGACAGGTTGGGCTTGGAACGGTCGGCGCCTTCCCCAGAACAGCTGCCGATAGAGTGGATAATCTGCCCGCCTTGTGCAGGAGGCGATGGATGATTCATTAAGATAGATTGGCACATTCTTCGTTTTTTGGACATATGCGGCACAGCCAGTATGGTCTTCATGATAATGAGTGAGCAGGACCTGATCATAATCCGCTTCATCAAGGAATGGTTCAAAAAATTTATGTAGCGAATGTGCCCCGGTATCAATTAAGGCGCCATCAATCAAATAGCTGTGCACATTTAAAGAAACACCCTTCAAGGAGATTTCTCCATTCAAATAAGAGACGCCATTAACCTCACCCATGGTTGCTTTCTTCTTAAACAACAAATCTACCATCTCCCCGTTCATTCCAATGTATACAAAAATTATAGCAAAGAAGGTTGATGGATGGTTCATTTTACATAGAGAATATCGTCCAGAAATGATGCTTGGCAATTTTCTTCCTTTTATCATGGAATACTACGTTATAATAGAGGGAGATTATGCAAGCTGAAGGACTGAAATTACATGGGGTATTTACATAAAATGAAGCATTTTGTCGGAGGAAGGATAATCAAGACCGGGATTGCCGTTTTTATAACCGCTCTGATTTGTGAGGCACTCGAATGGCCGGCAATGTTCGCAGTTATCGCAGCGATCGTCACGATTGAACCGAGCGCCGCTGATTCAATCAAAAAGGCTATTGTCCGTTTTCCGGCATCCGGTATAGGTGCACTGTACGCGATTCTTTTCTATATGAGCTTTGGGGACAATCCGTTGACATATACATTGGTTGCCCTTGCGACCATCATCACCTGCCACAAGCTGCGCCTTGATGCAGGAATCCTTGTCGCAACCTTGACCGGGGTCGCGATGATTACAACCGTGCACGACCATTATCTTTCCTCCTTTCTGATAAGATTGGGAACGACCTTTACGGGCCTGACAGTTTCGACCCTCGTCAATCTGTTGGTGTTGAAGCCGAATTACACACCGGCCATCTCCGAGAAAATCAAAATACTATTGAAGGAAACCGGCGAACTGATGGAAACGAGCGGTGCCGAGCTCGTAAAAGGAAAGCATGATGCCAAACCGAAGCAGGCAAGGCAGACCCTCCACAAAATAGTGAGGGATGTTGAGCGTATAGAGGATCTCTGTCGCTATCAGAGGGAAGAGCTGAAGTATCATCGATTCAAAAGAAAGGACCTGCGCCTTTTCTACTATGAAAATAAAAAACTGAAAATCCTGACCCAGCTAACCTATCATGTCGGCAACCTGATGTTCATTCCCAGCCATAAACGGATTGCAGACCCGGAAAAAGGGGCCATCATTCTTGCAACCGTCCGATCGATGAATGAGATCCTGAAGGATGAAAGACATACAGTAAGTGAAGCCCATCAGCGTTTGATAGACAGGCTATTTGAGGAATTTTCCGAGAAAGCTTTATCTCCCTCAGAAACCGATTATCATCATCTGACGACAGAAACCGTTATTTTCTATGAGCTGGTCGCGATCCATGATTTGCTCGAGGAACTGGAAAAAACGGCCTGCATTGCGCTGAAAAAAGAGAAGGCACTGGAAATCTCATAAGCTCTAAGGAGGCCATCATGGAAAATGAGGATTATGATCGTTTGCTTCATATTCACACAACAGAAGAACTGATGGGGCTGCATAGATCCATGATGTATCACAGATATGAGCCGACTCCTTATCGTGATCTTTTGGAGTTGTTCGGGCAGTATGAATTGAAACCGGGCGACCGGGTGGTGGATTATGGCTGTGGAAAGGGAAGATTGAATTTCTTTTTGCATGACCGTTTTGGCGTGGATGTGGTAGGGGTCGAGATGAACGAGGGATTTTATCAGAAGGCATTGGAAAATAGGGAGTCCTATTTGAAGAACCGTAAGCAAGCAAATAGCAGTGTCATCGAGTTCCAAAACTGCTTAGCTGAGGAATACAAGGTCCGTCAAAGTGATAACCGCTTCTACTTTTTCAACCCATTCACCGTCGAGATTTTCCGCAGGGTGGTGGACAATATCCTCGAGTCGGTTGAACAGCATTACCGAAACATAGAGTTGATTCTCTATTACCCATCTGAGGACTATGTGTACTACCTCGAGAACCATTCCTTGTTTGAATGGAAGCAGGAGGTCAGGTTGAGGGGGTATGAGGGGAATGTGAACGAGCGGTTTTTGGTTTATGGGATGGTGTATTGAATGAGGGATAGAAACCGCCATTGGTCCGGTTTCTATCCCTCTTTTTGTAAAGGTAATTCCATACTCATCTTGTAAAGTCTATTCAAGATAAGTTCTTGCTTCGCTTGGTTCTTTATTAGGTAATCAACGTCTATCCGTAACGATTCTATTGCATCATTACTTGGAACCGTCTTTTCCGAGGGTCTATTATGCTCTTGAAGCATCTCTCGAATTTCCCTACGCTGTTCTTTTACCTCGTGTAATATGGCCTGTAGTATTTCATGGTCGGGCATGGTTAACCTCCTTGAAGATTGTTTTGGGATGTAAAGTGGAGCGTGAGTCGTAGGTGAGTTTAAATAATATTGAAACCTTGTGCATTTGCAGTATGGTCAATAGCTCGCAATTTCAAAAGTATATATATAAAAAAGAATGCCCACTCAGGCATTCTTTTCCGGCAATAATCCATTAAGCTGTTCCAAAAGCATCCGTTCATTTTCCTCATCCAGCCATGAATCGTCTATAATCACATACCGGCAATTCCCGCTATTAAGATAGCTATAGATGATCTGCGCCTTGTCGATCTCGAACTTTGTGACTCCTTGAAATGGTGCTTCTGTTGCTCGCGTAGAGAGGTGTTCTAAAATTTTTACTTTAAGACCTTCCATTCCATCACCGAATGCGAATTTCTCCACAAGGACCACTTCAGTCCGCTGTATGAAAAATACTTTCCCCGTTTCCTCATCGATCTCTTCCACAATCGCAAGCTTATGGTTCTCTTCTGTAAAGTGAATCACTTCTTCCTTATAGAAAAGGGAGTTCAGAATGTTGCGGTAATTGCGGTACCTTGCAGCCTCTTCAAATTCCAGCTTTTCAGCGGCTTCTTCCATCCTGCTATTCACGAGTTTCATTAACCCGTTGTCCTGTTGCTCCAAGTGGGCGATCAGCAAATCCAACATCTGATCATACGCTTCTAAAGCAGAACCGCCAAGACATATTCCATTGCAAAGTCCAAGGGAATAGTTAAGGCAGCGGGATTTCTTGTTGTTAGGATGGCTGCACTGGAATCGGAAGATGCTCTTGAAGCCTTCAATGGCACGGACCACGGACTTCCGGCTTGTATAAGGTCCGAAGCAGTGGAACTTTTCGCTGTTCAGCGGTTGGGTCGTTATTTTCAGGCTGCGATACTCCCTGTTCTTCGGGATCGTGAGGTAGATGAAGCCTTGAGGGCTTTTCATTTTCCGATTATAGTGCGGCTTGTATTCCTGGATCAGCTGCCACTCCAGTAAAAACGCCTCGAACTCCGTGTCTGTCACGATATGGTCCAGGTCGCTGACATGGGTCACGAGCCGCTTGATTTTAGGGGCATGGACGGTGGAAGGGCGGAAATAGGACTGGACCCGCTTTTTCAGTTCTTTTGATTTCCCGACATAGAGGATGGTGCCGTATGAGTCCTTCATCAGATAGACACCTGGGGTGGACGGGAGGGATTTTATTTTCTGTTGTAGGTTCATGTTTGGTCCCTCCTGAAGAGTTTATCGGATCGCAGGTATCTTTATTTTTACAGTGAACTCTTCGTCCCGGTACACAAAGTCGAGAAAGCCTTGATGTGCTTCGACGATGTCCATGACCATTTTGGTGCCAAGCCCTTCATGTCCCTTGCCTTTGGTCGTATGGCCGTAGGAATGGTAAAGCTCGTCCAGGACGGGTGTAGGTATCGGAAGGCTGTTGTTTTTGCAGACAAGCAGATAGAGCCCGCTTCTTTTGTAAAATTGCATGGTCAATACAGCCTGCTCCCTGTGATGTTTCTGCCACTCCTCACAGGCATCGATGCTGTTGGACAAAAGATTGCCGATAAGGGTGACCATGTTGGAATCGGAAATTGGCAGAGTCGAGAGTGGAAGGTCCAGGTCGTAGACGACGGAAATGCCACTCTGCTGTGCACGGCGGTACATCTGATGCAGGACGCCTGCCACCACACCGCGCTCCCCTTTTATCGAGAGGTTGGTTTCTTCATAACCATCCACAAGTTTATCCAGGTAGTGCTTGGCCTCTTTCTCGTTGCCATTTTCGAGCATAAAGTGGACTGCGGATACGTGCTTCAGAAAATCGTGTCGCTCCCCGCGGACGACCCGGAAAGTTTCGTTGATTTGCTCCTGCTGTTCTTCGTACTCCAGCACGCTCCGCGTCAAATCGAAAATCTTGCGGGATCCATTGATGCGGATTGCCTCAAGGCCCATAAAAATGAGCAAGGGGACAAAGCTGGCCCAGGCCGAGGATGGCTCAACCGCAAAATAAAGGCTCACAAGCAAAAGCTGCAGGGCAAGCAGGATCAGGTTCCAGCGAAGTCCGATGCTTTTGATATCAAAGATTGTTTTTTTATATAAATAATACACCATAACGATGACAGGTAAACTCACTAGATAGATCGGCACATCCCATGATAGATTTTTCAAGAAAAAGTTCAGATGGATGGTGCCAATGGCTGCAAGGAGGACCCAATATAGATGTGAAGCTTTCAAGATACTGCCTCCTAATCAAAAATAATGCTGCTGCAGGAACTCGACCTTGTCCTTTGTGATCATCGCCTGCTCCCCCATGCCCTCGAAGGTCACGATATAGGAACTCTTTGCATAGAGCGAGAAGTTTTTCACATGGTGGATGTTGATGATGAAGGACCGGTGGGAGCGGAGGAAATCGCGCTCTCTCAGTTCGCCTTCGAGTTCGTTCAAGGTCTGGTAGGTTTTGACCGGTCCTGTTTTTGTGTAGATCGTCGTAGAGCGTCCGGACCGCTCGATAAATACGATGTCCTTTTTCTGGATGATATGTATGTCGTTCTTTTGTTTAATATAAAGTCTTCCGGCAATTTCCGCGGATTTGCTCTTTTCGATAAGCCCTTCGATGGACTTGATCAGACGGTCCTTCGGGTAGGGCTTCATAATATAGTCGTGCACGTTCAGTTCAAAGGCATGGACCGCATAGCCGCTGCTTCCTGTCACGAAAATGACGGAGATGTTCAGGGCATGGGAGTGGATGATGTCCGCCAGCTCATAGCCTGAGAGGTTCGGCATCTCTATGTCGGCTATCAACAGGTCGACCGACTCCTTTTTGATATGCTCATAGGCCTCTTCTGCGCTTTGAGTGGAAAAGACAATTTCCAGGTTCGGCATCCCCGACACAATGCCATTCAGTTTATCCAAATCTATGTATCTATCATCGACAAGCCCAACCCTCATTGCCATTTCCCTCTCCTGTTGTTTTCCATTTTTATCTTTATTTTACCATGTAAAAGGGTTGAATGGACATTTTCGCGACATTAAATGGAATATTCGCGACATAACTAGAGATTCCGGGATTCATTTATTTTAAGATGAAAGCAAGAGATAACGAGGGGGCGTCAGGGCATGATTGAAATTAATGAAGTGACGAAAAAGTTTCAGGATAAAAAAGTGTTTGTAACGGCATTGAAGCATGTCAGCTTTTCTGTGAAAAAGGGCCAGATCGTCGGGCTGCTTGGTGAAAATGGAGCTGGGAAGACGACTCTGCTGAGGACGATTGCCACATTGTTGACTCCGACTGAAGGAAGCGTCAGTGTCGGTGGGTATGATACCGTGAAAAATCCGGACGAAATCAAAAGAAAGATCGGCGTGCTGTTCGGTGGGGAGACGGGCCTATATGACCGCTTGACCGCTCGCGAAAACCTCGAATATTTTGCAGCGCTATACGGGCTTAGCAAGCACGAAACGAAGGTGCGCATCGATGATCTGGCAAAAATGTTCGGCATGAAGGATTATCTGAATCGCAAAGTTGGCGGCTTCTCTAAAGGGATGCGCCAGAAAGTGGCCATCGCAAGAACGCTCATCCATAACCCGGAGATCATCCTGTTCGATGAGCCGACCACGGGACTTGATATTACATCTTCAAACGTATTCCGCCAGCTAGTCCATCAGTTGAAGCGCGAAGGAAAAACGATCATTTTCTCCAGCCACATCATGGAGGAAGTGTCGATGCTGTGTGACACAGTCGCCATGATCCACAAGGGCGAGCTCGTCCACCACGGTAATCTAGAGCAGCTCTATAAATCCGAGGGCAGCCGCGATCTTAACTATATTTTCATGAGCAAACTCGTAAGGGGGAACGATTATTATGCTTCGTAAAATCTACCTGAAAGAAATGAAAGACTCCTTCCGCGACAGAAGGACCCTCCTGTTGACGGTATTGTTACCGATAGTGATGATGTCAGGATTGGTGTTCTTCTATGAAAGCATCGTGTCTGACGGGGAAGGCGAAGTCTATAAGCTTGCAGTGGATACTAGTTTCTCCACAGAAGAAGAGAGCATTTTTGCTGCCTATGAAAATATTGAATTTGTAAAGGGCACAGATCCGGAATCAGAGGTTGAGGAAGGGGAAGCACAGGCCGCACTTATTTTGAATGATGGCTTTTTGGAAAGTGTGAAAAACGGGGAGGAGGCAACGGTAACTCTACTTGGCAACTCTTTTAGCCAAAACTCCTCCAACCTGATGAATATGGTAACTAGCGCACTGGCAGTTTATGAAAAGACGGTCATCGCAGAGCGTCTCGAGGCGCAAGGGACCGCACAGGAATTGGTTCAGCCATTTATGCTTGAGCAGAAGGAAATCACCGAAGATAATCCGAACATCAACCTGGTCGCATTGTTGGTTCCATTGATTTTGGGCCTTGCGATCGGGATCGGCGCAGGTCCGGCGGCATCCGACCTGTTCGCAGGGGAAAAAGAAAAGAAAACGATGGAAGCTTTACTGATGACTCCGGTAAACCGCATGACCCTGCTTGTAGCAAAGTGGTTGACGATCGTTTCGATCGGGTCGCTCACAGGAATCGTCACGCTGATTGTAGTAGCGTTGGAAATCAACTTCCTGACAGAAAACCTAAAAAGCGCGGTTTCACTCGGGGACAACGTGTACCTTGTAATCGGCTTTGCAATACTCGTATCGATCATCTATGCCATGTTTGTCGCTACCTTGCTTATGGTTACAAGCATCATAGGGAAAACCGTAAAGGAAGCACAGAGCTACAGTACCCCAATCATGATGATAGGCATGTTCCCATTGATGATGATTTCAGGAATCGGAATCAACGAGCTCGATTTCCACCACTTTGCCATCCCGATCATGAACGTATTCACGATCCTAAAGGAGCTAAGCTTTGGCATCATCAACTACGAGCACCTTGGTATCATGATGGGAAGCAACCTTTTATGTATCGTGGTTGCCTTTATTATAGCAAGAGTAATGTTTATGAAGGATAAATGGGTGATGAATTAATTTGATAGGTGCCTGACCCTCAACGCTTTAAAGCGTTGAGGGTCAGGCACCTTTTTAATTGTTGGGGAATCGTACCGTCATCAAGGCAAATCCGAGGGGGAGACGGTAAGAAAGAAGGGGAATCGTGCCGTCACCCAGGCAAAACAGCTGGAGAGGCGGTAAGAAAAAGAAGGAATCGTACCGTCACACGGGCAAAATAGCAGGAGAGGCGGCACGAAAGAGGGGGAATCGTACCGTCACACGGGCAAAATAGCAGGAGAGGCGGTACGAAAGAGAAGGAATCGTACCGTCACACGGGCAAAACGGCAGGAGAGGCGGTACGAAAACAAGAGAATCGTACCGCGCCCCAGGCAAAAAAGCAGGAGGGACGGTACGAAAGAGAAGAAATCGTACCGCGCCCCAGGCAAAACAACAGATGAGACGGTACGAAACTATTCGCTAAACCTTTTCAAGTTAAAACCCAACCTCAAACTCAACAGCATCCGCCACCTTGTCCTTGTTAGCATCCAATACCTCACTTGATGAGATGGTAAGTCCTTCTAGCGCTTCCGGATCGGTTTCATCCAGGACGAATCCTAGGCTGCCGACTTTTTCTTCGCCGGGTTTGAGTTCGCCATTCATTTTTTCTAGATAGAAGTCATCCTCCCAAGTGACGGTTTCTCCTTGGTTGGTGGTGATTTCTGAAACAGGGGCAATATGCATGGGCTTGTCGCCGTTATTTTTCACCACAACATTGACCCTGACATAAGGGAACTCGGCTTCTTCATGGGTGAAGCCGTGGAAGAAATCAATAAGGTCCGGGGAAGGCTTGTATTGCATGACCTTTACATCTGAAATGGTAACTGAAACATCTCCCGTCTGTTTCTTATCATGCACCTGTGCGAATTGTTTAAGGGTGATGGAACCATCCTCATCCTGAAATTGTGAATCCTTGATCGTCAGTTCCGTGTCATCCGGTGCTTGTGGGCTGTCTTTGAACGAGATGATATCGGTGCCTTCAGTTTTCTTGGCTTGTGTTTCAGCGTGTACCTCGGAATCGGTATTCGAAGAACCATTTGCCGTGCATCCCGAGAGAAGTGAAGCAGTTAAGGTAAGTGCAATCCATGGTTTTAAACGCATTTTAGCAACCTCCTAAAAATTGAAGCATTCCTTAGCATGTAGCCGCGGAATGCTTTCTTGTGTATATGCTTTATTCTTTATTGTGAGAGGATTTAGTCTTTTCCAGAATAGCGAAAATCTCTTTTGCTGTGTCGGTGTTGTCAATTTTACCAGTGAACTTTTCCATTCCTGGACCATAGGCATATACCGTCACATCCTCACCTGTATGCCCATCTGTCGTCCAGCCTGTACCGGTGCGAAGGTCAAAAATTTTCTCGATGGCGTTGTCAATTTCCAGAACATCTCCCGAGCTGTCCTTTGCTTCCTGGACTGATTGAACCTCTTCAGGTGTCAGCTCAAGATCGATATACTTTTTCAATGTTTCTTCCACAGGGGCACCCTCTGCGATTTCCTTTGCAATGAAGTCAGGTGTCTTTTTCGCTGCCTTTATTGCAGAAGGATCCCATTTGTATACACCGTCACGACCCATTGCCATCCCCCCAGTCGAGTGGTCGGCTGTCGCGATTACAAGTGTGTTCTTATCCTTTTTGGCGAAATCGATTGCTGCTTGGAAAGCCTCTTCGAAATCCTGCATATCACTCATCGCCGCTACAACATCGTTATCATGTCCGGCCCAGTCGATCTGGCTTCCTTCTACCATTAAAAAGAATCCCTTGTCGTTTTTATTCAAACGCTCCAATGCGGAGTTGGTCATTTCTTTCAATGAAGGCTGTTCTGTTGGTCGATCAATCTTTTTGTCCAATCCTTTTGGCGCGAAAAGGCCAAGGATCTGTTCGTTTTTATCATTCAGCATTTCATCACGCGTGGCTACATAGGAATATCCATCTTTCTCGAATTCTTTAGTGAGGTCGCGGTCGTCACGGACAAAGTAGCTTGTCCCCCCACCCAAAAGCACATCCACTTTATGTTCTCCATTAATCAGGTCATCATAGTAATCATCGGCAATTTCATTGTAGTTCTCGCGGGATTCATCATGCGAACCGAAAGCCGCCGGAGTTGCATGGTTAATCTGGGAAGTGGCGACAAGCCCGGTGGATTGTCCGTTTTCCTTGGCCTGTTCGAGAACGGTTTTGACATCTTTCTTTTCTAGGTCAACGGCAATTGCGCCATTATATGTTTTAATACCTGCTGACATCGACGTTGCAGCAGCAGCTGAATCTGTGACACTTTCTTCAGGATCCCATGAATGAGTAGATTGCATGCCTACTAGATAAGGATCAAATTTTGTATCCTCCATCTCTGGGGTATCCGGATTATCCTTTAAGGTTCTATATCCTGTCGTATAGGAATTTCCCATACCATCACCAATCAGGAAAATAACATTCTGTATTTCATCTTTCTTCTTGTTTCCACCTTTTTCAGCAGAAGCCTGATGAAACGCCAAGCCGCTCACTGCAAGAGATGAAGCCATTGCTACGGTTAATAACTTTTTGGAAAATGCCATTGATTAGGACCTCCTGAAGTTTAATAACTTACAAGAGTAATTATATTGCCATACTATTAAGTGAGTATATGGAAGCTGTAAAGATTGTTTACAGGGGAGTGACAGGGTTGTTACGGATTATTGCAGAGTGATAGAGAATGCGAGGCTTTAAGCTTGATAGATAAAATAGACACGCACCTCCACCCATAACCCTCGCATACGCTATTAGGCAAACAACTATGGGGAGGTTATCACTTTGTACTTTCCACAAAATCAAAATCAATTTTTTCAACATGGTCCTGTAGATTACCGCAACAATCTTTCGAACGAACGGCTTATTTATTATTATCCGCGTCCAAGACGTCCTTTCTACTACCCTTATTATCCATACCCTTACTATCCGGCACCTTATTACTACCCTTATTATCCATATTATCCAAGACCGTATTATCGCAACCAGGAAGAAGCGTTGGTTGGGGAAGTAACCCAGTCTGATATGCGCGCAAGCTGGCGGGAGTGGGAGGATCTTGGGGCACCGCTTAGAGGATTCAGAGGGTCACCGGCCGTATCGTCCTGGGCGCCAAATCGCCTCGACACATTTGTCCGCGGCGAGAGCAACCGGATGTTCCATAAATGGTGGGATGGCAGACGTTGGAGCAGATGGGAGGATCTTGGTGCCCCTAGAGGCGGCTTAAGAAGTTCCCCTGGCGCCGTATCATGGGGGCCGAACCGGATCGACACCTTTGTCCAAGGCCAGAACGATGGCATGTGGCATAAGTGGTGGGACGGCAGAAGCTGGAGTCAATGGGAAGACCTAGGTTCTCCGCGGGGCGGCTTCAAGGGATCACCGGCAGTTGCTTCCTGGCAGGAAAATCGCCTGGATTGCTTTGTCCAGGGGATGGATAACAACCTCTGGCATAAATGGTGGGACGGCAGAAGCTGGAGTCAGTGGGAAAACCTTGGATCTCCGCGCAGCGGCCTAGGTGGATCTCCTGGTGCAGTATCCTGGGGACCAAACCGAATTGACGTCTTTGCCATTTGCAACAACAACCGCCTCTGGCATAAATGGTGGGACGGCAGAAGCTGGAGCAGATGGGAAAACCTCGGCACCCCGCGCGGCGGCTTGGATGGTGCACCTGCTGTAGCATCCTGGGCGCAAAACAGGCTTGATGTCTTCCTTAAGGGCAGAGACGACCGCATGTGGCAGATTTTCTGGAACGGCAGACGTTGGAGTGAGTGGGTAAACCTTGGAGCACCACGTGGCGGGGTCCAATCCTCACCGGCAGCAGTTTCATGGGACCGAAACCGAATCGACACCTTTGTCCGAGGTGGCAACAACAGGCTTTGGCATAAGTGGTTCGCCTAATATTTTCATAGAAAAGCACCTGCATTTTCCGAAAGGGGAGCAGGTGCTTTTTCATTAGTTCATTATCTTTTCCGCTTTTAATACTGCTTTCATCGCAAGTCTCGCTTCATTCAACACGGATTGGCGCCATTCTTCATCTTCGGGATAGAACATCTTCTGGAACTCACTCCTGATCCACCTGATGTCTTCCTCCTTCTCGGCGCCTTCCCAATATAGATGATTTTCTAAAATGATGGTGGTGAATTCACGCAATTCGGCTTTGATTCCCTCGCCGAAGGTACCGAATTCGAAAAGCGCAGAGAATAGATGGGTCTCGGGATACTCTTCATTTTTGAGTTTATGAAAATGGTTGGTTGAGTCGCCTTTTACCTTTTCAGGTGTGAAGGTTTGAATGTTTTCTAATGGGAAAAGTGATTTTAACTCCTCTTCATTACGGGGGTCAAGCTCGGATACCAACATCGTTACTTCATTGGTTGGGCCAAGCGCCGTGTGCCAGTCCATATGTATGACCCGTTGATAGGCGGATAATAGCTTCCTTTGTATCGATTTAAGGAAGCAAGTCGATTCTTCCTCTTTGCTTCCACCGTAATAGACCCCTCTTTCAAACTTGAACTGTCCCATGCCTTTGGCTTCTTTCATCGCACTATAACTTGCCTTTGCCGCGCCTTCTGCAAGCCGGGCATATAAAGTCGCCTTCTCTTCCTTTACGTCCATTATTTTTCCATTGGGGAGAAATAACTCCTTTTCCTGTGCATATGTTTGATTCACGTCTTTTGGAACCGTATCCGGGTCATATAAATAATTCCGGTTCAGGTCGACATTATTTTCCGTCACCCGTCTGAAATGTCTCATCCCCCAAGGATTCAATGCGTGAATCATACATATGCCTGTTGTATCGGGATCGATGGAGTCAAGATACTCATCCACAAACAGATGGATGACAGCAGCTCCTGCATACCCTTCGATGCCATGTTCCCCTGAAGTGAAAAATAGCACTTGCCTGTTGTCCGTCAGTGCTTCTGAATAGATCATGTCGACAGTATTATCTTGTTCCTCTCCGATTTTGTGGCTTGTCAGTACCGCTTTTGGCCAATTCTCCTTTATCTTTGCCAGGTGCCCCCGGAAGGCAATGCGGGCTTCCTCATAACTGTTTTTAAAATATCTATCCTTTTCCATAGTAGTCATCAACCTTTCTCGTATTTCTTTGCTTGTTTATTAAGCTTCCCTTTCAAGTTGAGGGAGAAACGTTTTGATTATGAATCGTAAAATGAGTTTAGAAAATAAACAAGGGGTTTATTTTCTGAAAATTGTTGCATTTATCAAAGTGTATTGCGTAAACTGGTAATACCAGATGAAATATTGGTAATACCAGTTTGGGGTGTAGGGATGAGAGCAACTGATAAAATAGAGAAATTATTCATTCGTAAAGTGCTAAGGCAGGAGTATCTACCAGGAACCCAGATCCCCTCCGAAAGGGAAATGGCCGCAGAGTATGAGGTGGGAAGACCGGTGATCCGGGAGGTCCTGCAGCGCCTCGAGCGGGATGGTTGGCTGACGATCAGGAGCGGGCAGAGGGCGGTTGTCAATGATTATTGGAAAGAAGGCAACCTGATGACCATTGTGCATCTGCTTGCCGAGGAGGAGAGCATTCCTGACGAATTTATTGTGCACCTTCTGGAATTAAGAAAAAGCATTTCGCCTGCTTATGTGAAGGATGCGGTCATCCACAAACCTCTATCCGTGGTAAGCCTGCTGAAAGAAAGCGAAATGGTGCCAGATGAGGCGGCTGCGTTTGCCGAATACGATTGGCTTTTGCAGAGGGGCCTTGCTGCTGCATCGCCAAATCCTATCTATCTACTAATATTGAACAGTTTCGGAGACCTGTATGTGAAAATGGCGACTCACTATTTTTACGAAGCCTCATACCGGGAAGCATCTCGCTCCTATTACCGGGAGTTGATGGAGGCCAGTCTTTCCGATGATGGAATTCAGGCAGAGTTCTTGGTGAATGAGATGATGGAGAAAAGCATTCAAATGTGGAAAGCGCAGACGAAGGTTAAATAAAGTGACGGGGAGTGGGCATTAGTGAAAGGATTATATAGGGATTTCTTTTTATTTCCGGATATAACGATATTGATAGGATTGATTGCGCTGAGTGCATCCCTTCAGCTATGGCACGGATTGACCTTGTGGGCTGTCGCCTGCATGTTGCTTGGCCTCCTTGTCTTCATGTTCAGCGAGTACATGACCCACCGGTTCGTTTTTCACCTGAAGCCGCCTAAGAGTCCATTTTTATTGAAAATGCTGAGGCGTCTGCATTATGACCACCATACAGATCCGAACGACCTGCATCTTCTGTTCTTGCCGCTATGGTACAGTCTGCCGAACTTATCAGTGCTTGCCGGCATCTTTTATCTGATCTCAGGAGATATATGGCTGACCCTTGCGTTTGCAACAGGATTGATGACAATGCTGTTCCTATATGAATGGAAGCATTATGTTGCACACCGTCCGATCAAGCCGAAGTCAAGGTTCGGAAAATGGGTCAAGAAGACGCACATCCTCCATCATTTTAAAAACGAAAACTTTTGGTATGGGGTATCGACTCCTTTTGTTGATGTCCTATTTGGCACCTTGAAGGATGAAAAAGAGGTCGAGACGAGTAAAACGGCGAAGGATCTGGAAAAAAGGGCATGAATAACAGTGGAGCGGGGCGTGACATTCCCCGCTTTATCCTATATAATGGAACTATTCCAACTGCAAAGGAGTTTATTTTATGGAAGGGTACGTTCTTAACTAACGTAATTTGATACGTGCGTGTAGAAAAAAACGCTGGTTCGGCTAAAGGTCGGGCTCTGTTTGAGTACGTTTTTTTCTCGCGAAAAGGTTAAGAACACGGGTTTGCGCCTGCTCCATAAAATGATAGTTGAGATAAGTGAACAGGTATATTCCTGCCTGTCACCATTTACGATAAAAAACTACCATTCAAAACGCAAAGAACGAGTGTTGTTCTCTGCGTTTTTTTATATGCAAAAAATAAGGTGAAGACTTTGTTCCGCCTTTTCCTCGCACGTATCAGCTTGTATCAAGAGGATTAAATCTTAGGAGGAAAAAAACATTGAATAGCACAACCATTCAAGCATTACAATTCACAGATTTGAAAAAAGAGGTAGGATCCTACTGCATCTCGGAACCTGGGAAAGAGGCCATAACATCACTTGAGCCATCTACGCATAAGAAGCGTATAGACGCGTGGCTCCATGAAGTATCAGAAGCAAAAAAGATTCTTGAAATTAGCGCAAGCGTGCCGATCCACGGCCTTCACGGCATCCAATACATCTTGAAAAATCTTCATAAGGGTGTGCCCTGCCGTCCCGATCAGCTCATGGGGCTATACGAGTTCCTGGAATGCATCGAGAAGCTGAGACGCTTTATGAAGGATAAGGAATATGTGGCACCGACCATCACTTCCTATGTCTACTCGATTTCTGAGCTGGAGCATATTGCGGCTGAAATCATCCGCTGTATCCGTAACGGGAGGGTGGATGACTATGCGAGCAAGGAGCTTTTAAAGATCCGTAAGCAGATTGCAACCTTGGAAGAGAGGATCAAGCAGCGTGTCGAGCAGCTTGCCAAGTCGGCAAAATACAGTAAATATATGCAGGAGAACCTTGTCAGCATCCGTAATGGCAGATATGTCATCCCGGTGAAAAAGGAGTACAAAAACAACATCAAGGGAGCGGTGTTGGATGTTTCCGCATCCGGCTCCACCGTCTATATCGAGCCTGAGGAAGTAAGTGTCATTCAGGATTCCATCAACCTGCTCAAGTTCCAGGAGGAGGCAGAGGAAGAAAAGATCCTTTTTGTACTGACAGGACTCGTCGAGGAGCATGAACACGAAATTAAAATTGCAATGGATATGATGGTAAGCTACGACCTGATTTTTGCCAAGGCGAAGTATAGCATGGCGATCAATGGGATAGCGCCGCAGATGAATGAGCATCATCTGATCCGGTTGAAGGGGGCGCGCCATCCATTATTGGGTAAGAATGCTGTGCCTTTGAATCTGGTAATCGGTGAGGATTTCGACGCGCTTGTCATCACGGGTCCGAATACGGGAGGAAAAACGGTGACCATCAAGACGGTCGGGCTTCTCACCATGATGGCGCAATGTGGCATGCATATCCCGGCAGAAGCAGGCAGCGAAATCGCCATTTTCCAAAAGATCCTCGTCGATATCGGGGACGGCCAGAGTATTGAACAGTCACTTAGCACCTTCTCCTCGCGAATCAAAAATATTATCGACATTCTCGCACAAAGCACGCCGCAGACCTTGGTGCTGCTTGATGAACTTGGTTCAGGAACCGACCCGGCAGAAGGGATGGGGCTTGCGACTTCCATTTTGGAAGAGCTCTTCAACAAAGGAACAACCATGCTTGCGACGACGCATTACAGCGAAATTAAGGAATTTGCCAATGCCCAGGAAGGCTTCATGAACGGTTCGATGGAATTTGATGTGGAAACACTGAAGCCGACCTATCGCCTGATTGTCGGTGAAGGCGGGGCCAGCCAGGCATTTGCCATCGCGCTTCGTCTCGGGATGCATCCAAAGCTGATTGAGCGCGCACATGAAATCACGTATAAGGAAAAGCGCGATTACACGGGGGCCACCGACAAACCGTTGCATGAATTGAACAGGCAGCTCGCGATGAACAAGAAATATATCCACAAGCAAAAGCATGCCCCTGTGGAAAAAAGTGCCCGGGAGATCGTCTTTAAAATGGGGGATAACGTGAAGATTCCTTCGATCGGCGAGTTCGGGATTGTCTATAAACCGGCAGATGAAAAAGGAAATGTAGTGGTGCAGGTAAAAGGCGAAATGCAGACCTTCAATCACAAGCGTCTGACCCTCTACATCAAGGCAGAGGAGCTTTACGAGGAAGGCTATGACTTTGATATCATCTTCGAATCCAAGGAAAACCGCAAGCTCCGCAGCCAGATGAATAAGCGGCATATTGATGAGGTCATTTTGGAGGACGGGGAGAAGTAAAGGCTTTTACTAGTTTATGAAAAAATGTAAACCTCCCGTTAACGTCTGTAAGAGTTATGTTAATATTTTGAAAATTATCCTCTGTGTGACCGATTTTTTTGTATGATAGTCCTGTAGTACAAATCATGCAAGCAACCCAAGGAGGCAATCTAAGATGAAAAAAGGTTTAATCGCTTTATTATCTTCACTTATGTTACTAGGACTTGCAACTGGCTGCAGCAACGATGAAATGAACAACAATAACGACGGAACGGAAACAAATTCAGAGGAAACAAACGAAGAATAAGAAAAAGTTGGCCGCTGATCAGGGATTGGCGGCTTTTTATATGGATTTTGAGTGCAGGAAAAACGTTTATGCACAAAAATTTCGATTTATGCACAATTCTCCCATGGTTATGCACAAAAAATAGAATTTACGCTTAAAAATCTAGAAATGCGCTCAAAAACAATCCACTTATGCACAATTCGCATCCTTCGCACAAAATTCCTCGATAAAACCACCTCCCCGCACCCCTGCTAAGCCAACCATGAAAAATCCCAATCTTTTGGACATAAGCTACCATAAATCTGGTAAAATGTAGAAAGATATATACTAGGGGGAGCAACCATGGAGTTTAACTTGAACATTCATTTAAATGGATTGGAAATGATTTTCGTCCTTCTCGGCTGGGGAATTGTATTCTTTTTCTTTTACCGCATCTACAAAAATCAGGAGAAGGACATCCGGCCGAAGCTCTGGAAAGGGATATTGGCTATTATCATCGGATTATTTGCTTTTACTTTTCCGCTGACATTCTTTCAACCTCCGATTTCCATCGCCATCTTACCGCTTGGTGTTTGGATTCTCTACGCCCTTAGAAAGGGGAAATGGGAAGTTTACCGGAAATATGCGTGGCTAGGGTTTGGAGCGAACTATATCCTGCTGGCTACAACGCTCATCGGTATCTTTTTTCATGGAATAATCTACCCGAAGGATCAGGCGGCTACATTCATCAGTGAGGCGGAAAATGCGAGCCTGCATATCATCCACCCATCAGCCCAGAAGGCGGATTTAAACCATGAAGCTTTTGAACAAGCTTTGGATATTATGCAGAAAAGTAAGATTGATAGTCACAGATTGTATAATTCCATTGTATTGAAAGAAGAGAAAGTGGAGAGGTTCCCATACATACTTTCAGGAACAAAATCTCAGATTGGCAGCGGTTTGAATACGCAAGTTTACGTCGAGAGGGATGGCAAAGGGGTGCTGATCACATCGGACAACCAAAGGCAGTACTATTTCCGTTCTGAGCAATCCTTTCTGAAGATGGAAGGGGGCGGGACAGATGAATAAAAAAGTAGTATTTCTTATCGGGCTTCTTCTAGCGGGAGCGGTCATCCTGGCGGCTGTCTTCTACCTCCAAACGCCGAAAGCTTTTCTTACGGAAGAAGAAATCATGGATGAGCTTTACCTCACAAATTCAACAGCAAGGGTGAAGGAAATACAGGATATCGTTCCTCTTGATGATAGGAGCTTTTTCGTACCTTTCATCCTCGAAGGTGACCGCTATGCTTCAAGCATCTGGATGTGGCTTGGTGGCAAGTGGGAAAATGTTTCGGTGACCACTTCCTCTGGACCGATTTCCTGGACGAGTAAGGATGGGACAGAAACCTTTTTCACTTGGAATGTCGACCCGCAAGACAAGGTGGAATATTTTCAGTTCTATCTATTATCGGAAAGGTACTTCCAGGTGACCAATGTGAATGCAAATGATAGGATTGAAATATACTTGCCGAAAATTCAGATGGCACATCGGGTTCCAGTTGATGAAACATCTTACGGCGCCGTCCCGATCCCAGAGGAATGGGCTGGAATCATGGAATCTTTTAATGATGTGAATGACTTTCATGGATGGTTTATGGATTATCAATCCCATCAAACTTATTTTGCCTGGCAGGCATTCAACGAGATGGACGAAAAGATTCGCCTGGAAAAAACCTATGGGGATGGGGGCGGCGGGTATTCTACCGGAAGCTACACAGAGCCACTCCTATTCATTAATGAAGGCGACCTAGAATAATATTCTGGCACTTTTCCCAGAACGAGGAAAAGTGCTTTTTACTTGTCTAAATAGATTCATTGTCGAAAAGCGCATTAAACCAATGTTTCTGATGGCACGATTCGACAATCTTCGTAGTTATTTCTACCTATTTTCCAGTTAATCATACTTTTTTTAGGGTAATAGAATGTAAACGGTTTAATAAGTTACAGTTATGATGTAATATAGTACGTATAGAGTTATTATTCTGATATATTAGCTAGCAGTAACAGGCAATAATAATGGAGGCATGTCTGATGAGTAATCAAGACCGTGCGCATATTTGGGAGCGCTTCTACGGGCCGAATATGGGCTATATTTATGAAGAGTATGACAAGTATCAGGAGGATCCGGAATCAGTAGACGATACGATTCGGAAATTGTTCGATGAAATGGGTCCCCCGCCGGAAATGGATTTTGGTGTGCAAGCGGAGGCGTCTTCGTCCCCTAAGAATGCTGCACCTAGCCAAGCTCCACAATCGGCGATCAAAAAAGTCATTGCTGCAACAAAGCTTTTAAGGAATATTCGTACATTAGGCCACCTGGCTGCAAATATTAGTCCGATCCAGTTTGAAGAAAAGCATCCGGCAGGATTCCTCGACGTGGAAACATACGGCCTGAGCAAGGAAGATCTCTTGCAGATTCCGATTGACCTCATTTGGGAGGATGCCCCGGAAGCGATATCCAATGGATGGGAAGCATATGAACATTTAAAACGCATCTATACAAATACAATCGCTTACGAATTCGGTCATATCCATGATGAAGAGGAACAGAATTGGCTGAATAGCTATATCGAGAAGTCCCGCATCCATCAGCCGATGTCCAAAGAGGAGCGCATCGAATTGTTCGAGCGTTTGATGCATGTAGACGGATTCGAGAAGTTTTTGCACAAAACCTTCGTCGGTCAGAAACGCTTTTCTATCGAAGGTTTGGATATGCTGGTACCGATGCTCGACAAGCTGGTGCAATCCGGTTGTGAGGAAGGTACGAAAAATATCAGCATCGGAATGGCGCATCGCGGCCGTCTGAACGTTCTTGCTCATGTACTTGGAAAACCGTATGAGCTGATTTTCTCTGAATTCCATCATTCCCCGAACAAGGAACTCGTTCCTTCAGAAGGTTCACGTGGGATCAACTTCGGCTGGTCCGGGGATGTAAAGTATCATCTTGGGGCAGACCGCAATATCAAAGGCGATAAGGAAAATGTGATCAGCATTCATCTTGCACACAATCCGAGTCACCTGGAATTTGTCGACCCTGTTGTACAGGGTTCTGCACGTGCCTTGCAGGAAGATCGCAGTGAAAAGGGCTATCCGAAGCTGGATGAACAATCGGCTTTCAGCGTCTTGATCCATGGTGATGCAGCTTTCCCTGGAGAAGGGGTAGTGGCGGAAACCTTAAACCTGATGAAGCTCCGAGGCTATGCGACCGGTGGAGCGATCCATATTATCGCGAATAACCTGCTAGGCTTTACAACTAACTATCAGGATTCCCGTTCGACCAAATATGCGAGTGACCTTGCAAAAGGCTACGAGATCCCGGTTATCCACGTCAATGCGGATGATCCGGAAAGCTGCCTGGCTGTGATGTATTTTGCCTACCAGTATCGTAAAAAGTTCAATAAGGATATCGTGATCGACCTTGTCGGTTACCGCCGTTTCGGCCATAACGAAATGGATGATCCGAACGTGACTCAGCCGTATCTTTATGAAAAAATCAACAATCATCCGACCATTGCTGAGAAATATGCGAAAGAACTCGTTTCCCGCGGTATTTTGACAGAAGAAGATACAACAAGCAAAAAGTCCGAGATGATGAAAAAGTTCCAAGAGACTTTTGATCAATTAAAAGAAAAAGAAAATAAAGAAGAAGTGACCAAACATGTACCGGTCAAGATCGTTGAACATGTACCTGAAATGGAGACTGCAGTTTCCGTTGATCTTCTTCGTTCCATTAATGAAAACCTTGCAAAATGGCCTTCCCACTTTAAGGTGTATCCGAAGCTTGGACGTATCCTTAAAAAGAGGGAGAGTCTGTTGAGCGAGGAAGGAAAAGTAGACTGGTCACTAGGGGAAACGCTTGCCTTTGCTAGCATCCTTGCAGACGGCACACCGATCCGTTTGACAGGTCAGGATAGCGAGCGTGGAACATTTGCCCACCGCCATCTTGTATTGCATGATCACCAGACGGCAGAAAGATATGTGCCTCTGCACAATATCCCGGAGGCGAAAGCTTCGTTCTCCATCTACAACAGTCCGTTGTCTGAAACTGCGGTACTCGGCTTTGATTATGGATATAGTGTGCAATCACCGGAATCCCTAGTCATCTGGGAAGCCCAATTCGGAGACTTCGTAAACGTAGCACAGGTAATCATCGACCAGTTCATCGCTGCAGGCCGTGCAAAATGGGGCCAAAAATCAAGCCTTGTGATGCTATTGCCTCATGGCTATGAAGGTCAAGGACCGGAGCACTCGAGCGGTCGCGTGGAGCGTTTCTTGAATTCAGCTGCAGAGAACAACTGGATTGTGGCAAACGTAACAAGTGCAGCCCAGTATTTCCACCTTTTAAGAAGACAGGCGCTTCTCACCAAAACGGAGGATGCACGTCCTTTGATCGTGATGACGCCGAAGAGCTTGCTGCGTAATTCCATGACAGTTTCCAATAGCTCCGAACTGAGCGAAGGCTCATTCAAGCTTTTAGTGGAGCAGGAAGGAACCGGGCAGGAAAAGTCCAAGGTTACCCGTCTTGTTCTTTGTACAGGAAAAGTATCCATCGACCTTGCAAGCAAACTGACGGAGCTGTCAGATGAAGACGTCGAAAACCTTCATATAGTCAGAGTGGAGCAGCTGTATCCATTCCCGAAAAAGGAAGTGGAAGAGCTGGTTGCCGAGTATCCGAACCTGAAAGAAATCGTTTGGGTACAGGAAGAGCCGAAAAACATGGGCGCTTGGCCTGTGGTAAAAGCACCATTGCATGAGATCGCTTCAAGTGGACTGGCTGTTGAATATATTGGACGTCCAAAGCGTTCCAGTCCTTCAACCGGGGAGCCACATATTCATAAACAAGAGCAAGCTGGAATTGTACAAGCTGCATTAAATGTTAGCAAAGGGCATGGAGGGGAATTCATATGATCGAAGTTAAAGTACCTGAATTAGCGGAATCCATTACAGAAGGAACAATTGCAGAGTGGACGAAAAGTGTCGGCGAGTCCATCGAAAAGGGCGAGACGATCGCAGAGCTTGAAACCGACAAAGTAAACGTTGAAATTAAAAGTGAGCACAGTGGTGTCATCAAGGAATTTCTTTTTGAACCAGGTGACAACGTAGAGGTTGGCCAGGTTATCGCAGTGCTTGGTGATACTGGCGAGGCAGGCGGATCTGCACCGGCAGAAGAGCCTGCAGCGGCTGCTCCAGTTGCAGAAGCATCGAAAGAAGAAAAAGCGGAAGAGCCAAAGCAGGAAGTACCTGCTGCCAAAGCTCCTGAAGCGGAAAAGAAGTCTGTGGCAACCCGCACAGCTGTTGCATCTCCTGCTGCCCGCAAAAAAGCGCGTGAGCTTGGAATCGACCTGAACGAAGTAAGCTACCGTGATCCAATGGGCCGCGTACGCGTAGAAGATGTCGAGGCGCATCAGGCTTCCGCTGAAAAGAAAAAGAGCGAGCCAGCACCTGCAGCTCCTTCTAAAGCAGCGGCAGCACCGAAAGCTGTGGTACAGGATGACCGTATCGAGCGCGTGAAAATGTCCCGCCGTCGTCAAACGATTGCAAAGCGCTTAGTTGAAGCACAACACACTGCAGCGATGCTCACTACCTTCAATGAAGTGGATATGACAGCAGTCATGGACGTGCGTAACCGCCGTAAGGATGCTTTCTTCAAAAAGAATGGCGTTAAGCTTGGGTTCATGTCCTTCTTTACAAAAGCTGTAATCGGGGCACTGAAGTCCTTCCCATTATTGAATGCGGAAATCCAGGGCGACGAGATCCTGATGAAGAAGTTCTATGATATCGGTGTGGCAGTTTCCACCGAGGAAGGACTGGTTGTTCCAGTTGTCCGTGATGCAGACAAACTAAGCTTTGCCGGCATCGAGAAAGAAATCGGTGAGCTTGGTAAAAAAGCGCGTGACAACCAATTGGCACTGAAAGACCTTCAAGGCGGAACATTCACCATCACAAATGGCGGAATCTTTGGTTCCCTGTATTCCACTCCAATCCTGAACACACCACAGGTTGGTATCCTTGGCATGCACACCATCCAACGCCGCCCTGTTGTAGTGGACGATAAAGACACAGTGGAAGTAAGACCAATGATGTACATCGCCCTTTCCTATGACCACCGCATCGTCGATGGTAAGGATGCTGTACAATTCCTGGTAAAAGTGAAACAGTTGCTAGAAGATCCGGAAGACTTGTTGTTGGAAGGCTGATCTAGAGATATTTGAAGAGAACCGCTGTCCCGAGGAGGGGCAGCGGTTTTTATATGGCAATAATCACCACCAGAAAAGAAAATTGTCACAATACTACCAATTTACCGACAAAATAAGTATAATCAATAGTAGAAGAGAGACACATACGACCAAGGGGGAACTAAAGAGATGAAGAAATTAGTAGTTTTGTCGATGACTGCGATGCTGGCAGCGTCCATGATGGCTTGTTCAAATGATAATAGTGCGACAGATACAAAGGAGCCTTCACAGCAGACCGAAAGTCCGAAGAGTCCGAGCAAGCAGACAGATCCTGATTGGATTACACCTGTTGGGGAAACCATTTCCACTGAAGGCGGGGACTTTACCTTCCATACGAGGAACGATCAGGTGGAACCGGTGGAGGCTGGATCCTTGACCCTTGATTTTGACCAGGTTGCAGGAATCAGCGGCGTGCTTTCTCCGGAATTTGCCGAGCATGTTGGACAGAATAAGCTTGAATACATTCAAGTGGATATCCAAGTGACGAACACTTCCAAAGATCCTATTAATTTTGATGCATATCAGGCTACATTGATTACTAGTACAGGAGAAGAAATTGCAGCTCCGAACCCGAAATTGGGAGAACTTCCTGAGGGTAAATTTGCCGGGGAAGAAAAGAAGCAGGCTTCTGTTTTCTATGTGCTGGAAAAATCAAAGGCTGAAGATGTCGAATGGGTTCGTCTCGTCATGAAAGCCCCTACCAATGAAAGCAATGAAAAAGTCGGGGAAGACCTTGATATCAAGGTGGAACTGAAGGGTTGATAGATAGTAAGGCACAAAAACCTTGAGAGTACGTCTTCTCAAGGTTTTTGTGTGTCGTCTTTTTCGATGGGGATCCCCATCTCTACTTTTTTCATTTCAATTTCCAATCTTAAATATTCCAGCTCAACTTTTTTCTCCTGCAGCTCATAGCTTTTCTTTTTATCATAGCCGTAATAGATGAGAGATAGCGCAACAATCACAGTAATATAAAACCATAAATCCATTTCTTGCACCTCCATTACCACTTTATACGTATGACACGTCAATTGGTTCCCCTCTTTTTTACTATTTAAAAGATAGAAGGAAACATATTACGGCAACCGTGGTATAGTTAAGATGATAGATACATAGAAGGGAATGAATCGGATGATCAGAGTTGCCTTGCTAAGTAAATGGCATGTGCATGCAGCGGAATATGCAGAGCATGCACAGGGAAATGAGCATATTGAAATCACGCATGTATGGGATGAAAAAGAAGAGAGAGGCAGAGAATGGGCAGCCGAGCTTGGTGTGGAGTTTGTCCAGGATATCGAGTCCATTTTTAAAAATCCTGATATTGATGCAGTCATTGTCGATACGCCAACTAGCATGCATCGGGATGTTATTATCAGAGCTGCTGAGAGCGGTAAACATATCTTTACGGAAAAAGTGCTGGCAATCACGGTCGAAGATGCAGAAGCCATATTGGATGCAGTTGAAAAGAATGGTGTGAAGCTGATGGTTTCCTTACCACGTCTAACGGCGGACTATTATCTCTATGCGCAGAGAGTGGTGGATGAAGGCTTACTGGGCAAGCTGACGACGATCCGATGCAGGGTGGCGCACAATGGTGCGGTACCTTATGAAAATAGGCCACATGGCTGGCTGCCAAAGCATTTTTATAACATGGAGGAATGTGGTGGCGGGGCATTTATCGACCTGGGAGCCCATCCGATCTATCTCACGAACCGTCTTGGAGGTCAGGCAACTGCCGTCACAGCAAGGCTTCAACATACACTTGGATACGAGGTGGATGACAATGCGGTTGCCATTGTCGAATATGTATCAGGTGCCATGGGTATTCTTGAAACGGGCTTTGTTGCAAATGGAAGCCCATTCCAAATCCAGCTGTATGGTACTGCGGGGACACTTCTGATAGAAGATGACAAAATCCGTATTTTCAGCAGCCTGATGGAAGAAGGCTGGCATGAGGTGAAAGACCTGCCTGCTCCACAGATCATGCCTATGGACCAATGGGTCGAGGAGATTCGCACAGGCGAAACACCTAACATCACACACCAGGATGGATTCAACCTTACCCTCATCAACCACGCGGCAAGACTTTCCCATGATCAGGGAAGAAGAGTGGAAATCAAAGAATTGGTTTAATGAGTAAAAAAACCACCAAATGGGGTCTGACCCCTTTGGTGGTTTTTCACTTTATTCTTCCTCTTCGCCGTCTTCTTTATTGAACCAGAGCGGGTCCATCTGGTCCACGTCCCCATTGTAGTTGATAAGGATCTCTTCGCCCGCTTTTATATCCTTGTATGCGTAAAAGTCAAAGGTATGTTCGTCGAAGTTGATCTCGTATCTGGCATTCGGTTCATACGAGTGGTTAAAAAGCATTCCGTATCCAAGAAGGATGGCAGAATGGTTCACTCCATATTCAAACGCATAGTCCGCAAGAGTCGTCTTTTCAATATGCTGATGTTCTTCATTCAAATAGGAAATTACAGGTGCTGCGTGGAACATTACGCCTTCTTTTATATCCTGGGTTGCAAAGACCCCTCTATTAAATTCCCCATCGCTAATTGGGGATTTTTTTACCTCGATCATAGTTATCACCTTCGCCATTCATTTATAGTAAAATAGTCAACCTCTTAAGCGTGCCATTTTTTAGTAAAGAAAGCAACAAGTTAAGTTCTTCCAGATGTTTAATAGGGAAAATGAAGGCTTTGAAAGTGGCTTTTAAAGGAAATCGACTGTTTCTGTCGAATGCAATCATATACTAAATATGAAAGGGATGGCAATGATGAACAGAATAAACCTGATCGCACTTGGCGTAAAAGATATTGCGGCATCGCTCAAATTTTACCGCGAGATCGGCTTTGAAGCTTCCGTAAGAGGACCAGAGGAGGCGCCGGTAATCGTGTTTTTCAAGAATCAGGGGACGAAGCTGGAGCTTTATCCGTTGGAGCTGCTGGCCAAGGATATCAATGAGGAAAATCCACCGGCACTTTCAACAGGCGGCTTCCCGGGCATCACGCTTGCCTATAATGCCAAGAGCGAAGAAGAAGTGGACGGGATCTTCCACCGGGTTAAAGAGGTTGAGGCAGAGATTGCAAAAGCACCGAAGAAAACGGATTGGGGAGGCTATAGTGGCTACTTCCGGGACCCGGACGGCTATTATTGGGAAGTGGCCTATGGCGCAGACTGGAAGTTTGACGAGAATGATATGCTGATAATAGAGGATTGAATGTATCTAGGAGAAAAACGGACAGGTATTTAAATCCTGAGCCGTTTTTTTTTAGAGAAAGGTAAGGAAATTTTTGTTTTGAAAATGACTCTGATTATATTCAAGCCAAACAGCTGATTTCATCTTTCTGTCCACTTCCCCTTGCAGCTCCGCATCGATGGCAAGCATATACTGTCTCGCTTCCTCAACCGTCATGTTGAACTTTGCTGCAGCCTGTTGATAGGGGTGTTGGAGGGTAAGCAGATTAAAATATTGTTCAGCGGTTTCAGCCTGATTCACATATGCCAATTCAATTTCTTCAATAAAAGAATGGAATATGCGTTTTTCTTCGGAAAGTGACCTCTGTGCCATTTTCATTAAAAAGCTGTACTTGCCTTCATACAATTCCAGTCACCTCATCTCAAAATCCATCACTTGTTTACCAGCTTGCTTTTTTCACTCCTGGTATCTGCCCCTTATGTGCATACTCTCTAAATGCTATGCGCGACATTTTGAATTTACGCAAGTATCCTCGAGGACGACCCGTAACTTCACATCTATTGTTCAAGCGGGTAGGGGAGGAATCACGCGGCAGCTTTCTTAAACCTTCCACGTCTCCTTTGGCAATCAGCTCCCGGCGAAGATCTGCATATTTTTCGACTAGTTGCTGTCTCTTTCTCTCTTTAACTACTTTGGATTTTTTGGCCATGATAAGAACTCTCCTTTTATCTTTTTTTGAAAATAGGAATCATTACGTTTTATTTAAACATACTAATTTTTTTGTTGCAACATTTTTTAGTTCATAAATAAAATTCATCCATTAATTAGGATGGAATGATATAATTAGCTGAAGGTGACTATAAACAGAGAAGTTTTTTAGAATCATTTACATAGGAAATTTACGTTGACGGAGTGATTACATGCAGATGCGCACACGATTTATTAAAGGCATTCCCAACATGTTCACGCTTGGGAATTTATTTTGTGGATTTTTATCGATAGGTTTTGCAGCTAATGCACAATACAGCAACGCAGCTATATTAATACTGATCGGGATGATGCTTGACAGTATGGATGGAAGGCTTGCCCGCATGCTAAAAGCGGATAGCAATCTCGGAAAAGAATTGGATTCCCTTGCGGATGTTGTGACATTCGGAGTAGCGCCATCATTTTTGGTCTATTATACATACTTCTATCAGTTCGGCTTACTTGGACTTGCCATTGCAGGACTATTCCCATTGTTCGGCGCGTACCGTTTAGCGCGTTTCAATGTGAGCCCACCGAATTCTTCAGGTAAATATTTTACGGGAGTCCCAATCACAGCAGCTGGTGGAATCATGGCGCTGCTCACTCTGTTCGGGAACTTTATTCCGCAGATCGTGACAACCGTCATTTTCACAGCACTATGCTTTTTGATGGTAAGCCGCCTGAAGATTCCAAGCTTCAAGGAAGTGCCACTACCGAAATACGGCACGATTGTCACCTTGTTCCTTGGATGCTTGCTGTTTATCATCTACCAGGGTACGTATCAGCAATACCCATATCTGATCTATATCGCGATTCCTTTATATATTGCCTACCTTGCTTACCGTTTTGTAAAAGGGAAGAACAAGAAGGAAATCGATTAAGTAAAAGAGAGTCTGGTCCGACAAATGTCGGTACCGGATTTTTTTGTGTCAAAGATTATTTTGACTGCTTTTTCCTACCTTGGAGCCAAAGGGAATCTACTATGTAGAAAGGGAATCGAAGAAACATAGCGCCGGAATGATACCTTCGCTCTTCACCAAATCAGGTGGGGAGAGAATCAAAACGCCGGAATGATACCTTCGCTTCCCACGAAATCAGGTGGGGAGGGAATCAAAACACCAGAATGATACCCTCGCTCCTCGCCAAACCAGGTAGGGAGGGAATCAAAACGCCGGAATGATACCCTCGCTCCCCACGAAATCAGGTGGGGAGGGAATCAAAACGCCGGAATGATACCTTCGCTCTTCACCAAATCAGGTGGGGAGGGAATCAAAACACACCAGAATGATACCCTCGCTCCTCGCCAAACCAGGTAGGTAGGGAATCAAAACGCCGGAATGATACCCTCGCTCCCCACGAAATCAGGTAGGGAGGGAATCAAAACGCCGGAATGATACCCTCGCTCCTCGCCAAACTAAGTAGAGAGGTAATCAAAACACCAGAATGATACCCTCGCTCCTCGCCAAACCAGGTAGGGAGGTAATCAAAACACCAGAATGATACCCTGGCTCCTCGCCAAACCAGGTAGGGAGGGAATCAAAACGCCGGAATGATACCTTCGCTCCCCACGAAATCAGGTGGGGAGGGAATCAAAACACACCAGAATGATACCCTCGCTCAGCCTATGAATAAGTAGTAAAGATACCAACAACAGCCCACAGTTAAGAGAATCCTACTTAAAAGGAAATCATCCAAACCCATCACTTACCACCAATAAGCCGCTCCTGTAAACCTTTGTTTGTATGTATTTCATAAACATCAAATTAAAATCCCTTGAACTTCACGTTAACGTAAATGGTAATATGGAAATATATCTAAATTTTCAAACAAAGAGGGTTTTGCAGAATGTTCACGATCACCCAACTGGCAAAGGAATTTCAGGTGTCGACCCGTACCATCCGCTATTATGAAGAGTTAGGCCTCATCAAGCCGGAAAGAACAGATGGAAATCAGCGGTTTTTTTCAAAAAGGGAGCATGCAAGGCTCAAACTGATCATCCGGGGCAAAAGGTTCGGCTTTCAGCTTGATGAGATCAAGGAGATGGTGGTGCTGTTCGACGAGGACCGTACAGGGGAAAAGCAACTCGAGAAAACGATTGAGTATGGAACGAGAAAAGTGGAGGAAGTGGAAAATCGCATCCGGGAGCTGACTGAATTGAAAGAGGAAATGCAGCGAATGCTTAAGGATTTTACGGAGAAATTGGAGAAGGGGAGATGAGGAGGATGGAAAATAAACGCAATTTTTTCACGGAGGATAAGCACTTGCAGGCAGTGCTTCAAAAGTATCTGGAGCCTTCCTTTTATCAATGGGCACAAGGGGAATTGACAGAGTTTGGGGAGAGCTGTGCCGGTGAGATTGACGAAAGGGCGGTGCATACTGACCGGGAAGGGCAGCCAAAGCTCATCAAATACAATCGGATGGGAGAGGACATTTCTGAAGTCTGGGTCAATGAAGGGTACAAAAAGACAGTAGAAGAAACCTATAACAGGGGAATTGTCGGCTTTGTCCATAAGGAGATCCCGGCGCTTGGCAAGTCAGGGAACTACCTCTATTCCTATGCACAGGGCTATCTTTTGTCACAATCCGAGCCTGGTTTCTATTGTCCTGTTACTTTGACGATGGCAACCGCGTACTTGCTTGAGCATTATGCGGACGAGGAAGTGAAGGAGAGATTCCTGAAACATGTCATTTCAACAGGGGAAGTGGATCTCTATGAAGGGGCAACCTTCCTTACAGAGCGGCAGGGTGGCTCGGATGTGGGGGCAAATGAGACGAAGGCTGTTCTTCACGAGAGTGGTCATTACCTTCTGCATGGGGAGAAATATTTTGCCTCAAATGCGGGACAGTGCGGGGTAGCCATGGTGCTTGCAAGAATGGAAGGGGCACCGGCGGGGACGAAGGGGCTAAGCCTGTTTGCCGTCCCTTGGCGAAAAGAGGGTGGATCTTTGAATGGAATCCAGATCCGCAGGCTGAAGGACAAACTTGGCGTCAGGGCAGTTCCATCGGCTGAAGTGGTGTTTGAAGGAGCAGAGGCGTATCTCGTGGGGGAACCTTCAAAGGGCATCTATTACATGATGGAAGCATTGAATTTATCGCGGGTATGCAATGCGGTCGCATCCATCGGAATCATGAGAAGGGCTTATGTGGAAGCGAGGGAGTATGCAGGAAACCGCCATACCTTTGGAGATCACTTGATCAATTTCCCGATGATCCGGGAGTCGCTGGTCAAGATGGCTGTAAAATTGGAGGTCGAAACAAGCGCGCTGTTTGAGCTGATTGCCTTGTTTGACCGGGTCATGAGGAAGGAAGGTAAAGTCTCGGAGAAGGATGTGGCACTGAACAGGCTCCTCATTGCCCTTTTGAAAAAGGAGACAGCAGAGCAGGCCGTCCATTATTCCCATGAAGCAATCGAGATGCATGGCGGGAATGGGTTCATCGAGGACTTTGTCACACCAAGGCTGCTCAGGGATGCGCAGGTGTTGACAGTATGGGAGGGGACGGCCAATATACTCGGCTTGGAAGTCTTGCGTCTCATGAATAAGTACCAGGTGCAACGTCTATTTGTAGAGGAAATGCGCACAAGGCTATCCAACCTTGGAAATGTCTCTATAGGCCTGAGGGAGCCTGTGGAGTCCGCGATTTCCACCTTGGTCGAGCTCTGTGATTATGTAGCAAGCTGCACCAGTGATCTTCAAACCTTCCATTCCAAAAAGATCGGCAACTTGATGGTGAAGATTTTTGAAAGTGTCGTTGCGTTGGAGGGTGCAGATTCAGGGGACGCGCGCGAGGGAGTCAAAGCGGAGATTTTCCTGGAGCAGACATGGCAGGAGTTCACATGGATTGACCGTCATAATAAAACACTGAAGCATTTTGACACGATTGTTAATTGGGAGAAAAAAGGGCTGGAGGTTTAATCACTTCACACAAAAAAACCTTCCGAAATAGCGGAAGGTTTTTTGATATATACAACGTTAAAGAATCATTAAGCCGCCTTATTAGCTGCTTTTGCTAGGTTTGCATGACGGTGAATGAATATTTGTCTTACATACCAGCCAAGAACAACTGCTGTTAGTGAAAAACCAATCATCACGGATAGCTTGTAGCTTAAGTGCAATCCTTCTGGAGCGTAGAAAATATACGTGCAAACGACCCCGGTCATGAACAAGGCAGGGACACCGCAGATCCAGTGTAATTTCTTGTTTTTCAACAGATACATCGTTGCAGTCCAAAGCATCACGGTTGCAACCACCTGGTTTGTCCATCCGACATAGCGCCAGAGGAAGGTGTAATCGATGGTAGCAAGGAACAGTGCCGGAGCAGCAACTGATAAGGTCACGATCAGGACCTTCACTTTTCCTTCCATGTTAAAAAACTTGGATAAGCCTTCCGTCAAAATCATACGGGATGACCTTAAGGCCGTATCCCCGGTTGTGATAGGCAGGATGATGACACCAAGAATGGCCAGGATCCCCCCAAGTGTTCCAAGAAGGGAAATGGAAATCTCATTGACAACATACGATGGGCCACCTTGCGCGAGTGCTTCCTGCAAGCCGCCCGTCCCATTGAAGAATGTCATACCGGCTGCAGCCCAGACAAGGGCGATGATACCTTCGATCACCATTGCACCGTAAAAGATTTTACGTCCATGGGACTCCCTTTTCATAGTACACGCCACGATTGGGCTCTGGGTACAGTGAAATCCGGAAATGGCACCGCAGGAGATAGTGACCATCAATAAAGGCCAGATTGGCAATTCCTGTGGATGCAAATTAGTTAAGGTCAGGTTAGGGATAGGGTTGTCCTGAAAAAGTAGCGAAACACCGATTGCCACCGCCATGAAAAGTAGGATTCCCCCAAGCAATGGGTATATTTTTCCGATGATGCGGTTGATCGGCAACAGAGTCGCGAGTAGAAAATAGCCGAAAATAATCAATAATGCCACGGTAAAGCTGAGTGGTGTCAGCTGGGCAATCAACTGTGCCGGACCAGCCGTGAAGGCAGCGGCAACAAGTACACTCAGTACAAGGGAAACAACGGTTATCAGGGATTTTACTGTATTCCCCAAATAACGGCCAACAATGGAAGGGTATTGTGCCCCGCCATGTCGCATAGAAAGCATACCGGAGAAATAATCATGGACTGCACCTGCAAAAATAGTACCGATCACAATCCAGATGAAGGCGACAGGTCCATACAAAGCACCCATGACAGCCCCGTAGATCGGGCCAAGACCTGCGATGTTCAAGAGCTGAATCATATTGCCCCGCCACCAGTTCATTGGGACAAAATCGAAATTATCGCGCTTTGTATAAGCAGGCGTACGATTGCTGTCGTCGATAACAAAAACCCGTTCCACAAATTTAGAATAAACGGCATATCCTGCAATCAATAAAAGTAGTGCTCCGAAAAAAGTAATCATGCTGTTCCCCTCCTGTTGTCGAATGTTTTAGAATTATGAAACATTTTAACATGATTAACAAGGAAAACAACAGATTTTTCTGAAAAATTTAATTTTTATTATAATCCTCCGGAAAATATATTATTGGTTAAATGTGGGATTATAGGGGCTTTATTGATTTAGGGTACGTTTTCATCTACAATAAAGGTTGTTATTTTTATGCAAGGTTATTAATAATAGAATGATTCGAGAGTGATATAGTTTGAAGGAACTTTCTTTATTTAAGGACAAATCTAATATATACCTAATGATTATGTCATTAGGTGGAATCGGGATATTTATTATACATATTAACTTCACATCAGAGATCATATTTTTGAATTTCCCTCTGTTCTTTTTGCTAGTTGGAGCACTTCTATTACTCCTTCATTTTACAATTATCCTTCCGCCAAAAGGGAATTCTCTATGTATGGATTCCTCTATTTACCTTGCTTCCCTATTTATTTTAGGTCTGGAAATTACACTTTGTTTATTATTCACCAGTAGTTCTCTTTATTTGGTATTTGAACGTAAGATATTGGTGCGGAGGCATGTGTTTAACTTCGCTATCTACGCATTAATGATAACTGGGGCGCATTATGTTTTTCTTTTATCAGGAGGGGGATTTGGTGTTTTTAATCCACACTACCTCCTCTCATATGTATTGGCACTAGTATCCTATTACTCCATTAATCTGCTGGTAATAAGTAGCTTCTTTGCCTTATATTTATCTGAAAAATTAGCTGGGATCATTACCTCAATAGGTAGAGAGTCTGTATTAAATTATCTAATATCTCTTGTAATGGCTTTTATATTGGCAATCCTTTTAGGAGGATATCCAGTCTTTGGAATTATTTTATATACTCTTATTATTGTTTTATTGTCTATCGCATTTAAAAAATATTTTCATCTCTACGAAGAAATGACCAAAGACAAAGTCTACCGAGAGCAGATCCTTAACTCTCTTCCTGTCGGTATCATTACGGTAGACAATGATTCTACCAACTTTTCATTAAATACGGCGGCGTCTTCCATCTTGGAAATGGATGGTGAAGAGGTGAAAGAGATGGTCAGTGTGAGAGAAGCTGATCCGATCAATGCTTCGTTCTGGGGGATCCTTGCCTCCAAAAAGATCTGCCAGAATATTAAAGTGCCTTATGTGAAAGAGGGAAAAGAACAGTATCTTCTAGTCTCTCAATCGGATTTGCTGGACCAGGAGAGAGCCATGATCGGAAGAATCTTTCATTTTATTGATATTACCTCTACTGCTGTACTGGAGGAGCGGATCCATCAATCTGAAAAGCTTGCTGTCCTCGGGGAGCTTGCGGCAGGTGCGGCACATGAAATCCGGAATCCGCTGACGGTGATACATGGATTTGTATCGCTGATGAGGCAATCATTCACCGAAAAGGATAAAAATAAGTTTCAAATCCCCCTGCTTCTTAAGGAATTTGACCGGATCAACACAATCGTGGAGGAAATGCTGTTGATTGCAAAGCCTGGTGCGCCTGTGTTAAAAAGTGTCTTTTTAGAGGATATCGTAAGAGAAATCCCGCATAATCCAGCAGTTCAAGAAGGGATATCCCTTAGTGTCGAGTTGGAACGGGTACCGCTCATGTTGGACGCAAAACAGATGAAGCAGGTCTTCTACAACCTGATACGAAACGGCAGTGAGGCAATGGCAGGGGGAGGGGCCATCTCAATCTATTCCAGGAAACTTGAGAATGCCTACCAGATTTTTGTGAAGGATACTGGCTCAGGAATACCCGAAAAGATGAAGCACACGATCTTTGATCCATTTGCCACCTCAAAAGACACAGGTACGGGACTCGGACTCACTATTGTCCAGCGCATCATTGAAAACCATCATGGTAAAATAGAGGTGCAGGAAAGTTCTGCGGCTGGGACGACTTTCCTTATCACACTGCCGCTTCCACCCAAAAACTAATGTAAGTAAAAAGGAATGATGACCTTGTATTTATCCATAAAAGAGACAGCTGAATATTTATCCTGCTCCACCGCCTATGTGGAAAGCCTGATTCAGCAAAAGAAAATCCGTGCCATGTTCGATGGAGAGAACTATCTTATCAATAAAGATCAGTTTGACACGCATTTGAAGCAGCTTGAAAAATATAAGGAGCTTGTGGAAGAGCTTCGCAATGAACCGGTTCCGGAAGATATCGATATCAAGGATGAGGATTGAAAAAAGCGCCATTTTCGGCGCTTTTTTCTTATTGAAGGGCTAAGGTTATTCCCCTTTTTTATAAAGCAAAGGATTAATAGGAGTTTGTGCCAGGTCGCCCGCTTTCAGGCCGGGAAGCCAGGCTTGCAGGTCGCCCCTGCGTGCGTTGCTGTCTGGCTCCGCTACACGTGTCCCGTCAGCGTAATAGATGACTGTCATGACTTTACGCATGGTATCTGTCGGATTGCCGGGTGCGTTATGGAGTGTCCAGCCTGCGTGGAATGTTGCATCGCCCGCTGCCATCGCCCCGTAAGTGACCGTCTGAAGCCCTTTACCTTTTACATATTGCTCAAGGGTGCGATGTGATTCATCGGATATGACCACCTTGCTGATATATCCCGCTTTATGCGATTCCGAGGCGAAGGTCATCGAGCCGACCTCTTCGCTGATGGGTACAAGCGGGATCCACATGGTGATGGTTTTATCCGTATCGAGCGGCCAATAGATCTGATCCTGATGCCAAGGGGTATGGCCGCCATGAGGCTCTTTGTATAGTGCTTGGTCGTGGTAGATACGGACCCCATCCACCCCCATCAGCTCTGCTGCAATTTTCGCAAAACGCTTCGCCAAGACAAACCGTGCGATTGCCTCGCTCTGCTCCCACAGGCGTCCGATTTGGATGAAGGCCTTTCCATAAGTATCCCTCTCCTCGACAGGCTTATCGTGGTAATTCAATTCCTTTACTCGGTTGCTGATGATAGGTTCAAAGATATCAATTTCATCCTGTGTAGCTACATTCCTTAGCAGGATGTGCCCTTTTTCCTGATAGCTTTCAACCTGTTCCTTTGTCAGGTCATAGCTTTCCTTGAGGGTCGGCAATGTGCTCAAATCGATATTCTCTTTTACAGTCATTATTCTCCACCTCTTTTTAAAGTTTGTTAGTTTTACTATAGTAGCAAAATGGAAGGTTGGCTTTGTCAAAGTTTCCTTGAAAGTTGTCAAAACTTACTGTTAATTAAGTTATAATAATAGAAGAAGATTGAAAGGGAGTGGGGGTGAGGTTCATACAGCATTTATCGGAGCTTTTGGAGGAAAGGCCGATTGTCCCTTTTATAAGGGAAAGCGACTATGCGGTCAGAAGACCTTGGAGGGCCCCCAACAGACGGCTGCTGGATTATTTGTTGATCTACATACAGGAGGGGCAATGCCTTTTTCAAGTGGATGGAACAGCGTATCTGTTTCAAAGTGGGGAGTTTTGCCTGATCCAACCGGGAAGCCTCGTAGAATTGGAAGGATTGACGTCCACAATCACCCCGTTTGCCCATCTGGATTTCTTTTATCATCCTGATCGGACGAAAAGCTTTCCTACCAAGCCGGGGCAGCTGGTTCTCCAAGAATATGAGCATCTATTGCAACCAAGATTGAACGATATACATGGAATCCATGTACCGGTAAAGCTGGAGCTGAAAAATCCCGGGAGATTCCGGGACTATTTCATGCAAATGGTAGAGGCCTGGCAGAACCGGGAACCGATCCAGCAGCTAAAAGCGCAGCATCTGGCAACAGAGCTTTTGCTGATTATCCTGGATGAGCATCACTCTGCGTCTAAGCTTGAATCATCCCCCACTAAGGCGCTGAGCTGGTTTCCATCTTATCTTTCCAATCATCTGTCCGAACGCTTGACGCTTCAAGGTATGGCCAAAAGGGCAAATCTGTCCGTATCAAGATTCAGCACACTTTTCAAGCAACAGTTTGGCAGCTCCCCGCATCAATATTTTCTGGAGATGAGGATCAATCATGCCCGGGAGCTTTTAGAGAAAACGGAATTGACGCTTGAACAGATTGCTTCCTATTGCGGCTTTGCAAATATTCACCATTTTTCCAAGGCATATAAAAAGAGGATGGGGAAGTCGCCAGGCAAATTGAGAATAAGAGGCGACGCTTTATCCACAATTGAACTGGAGGAGAAAAAATGAGTAAAACTTATAAAGTCATGACATTTAATCTGCGAGTCGATGTTAGGACAGACCCATTTGTCTGGGAGGATAGAAAGAACTGGATCGCGCAGACGATAGAAAAGCACCAGCCGGATTGCATCGGGACACAGGAGGCAAATATCCCGATGCTCGCCTGGCTCGAGGACATGTTGCAGGAGAGCTATGAGGTGTATGGGGTCAACCGCACGACATCGACTGAGGTAGGGGAATTCAGTGCCATTTTTGTGAAAAGGTCAACGTTTACCATTGGCGAGAAAGGATCTTTTATGCTTTCGGAAACGCCTGAAGTGATCGGGAGCATGGGATGGGATGCCCATTGTGCCAGAATCTGTTCATGGGTGGAGCTGATTCCGCAAGAAGGATCCACTCCGGTCCTAAGATTTTTCAATACGCACCTCGACCATATGGGGCAGAGGGCAAGAGTGGAAGGGCTGAAGCTGATCTTGGATGTAATCAAGGAAAAAGAATGCGAAAACCCGATGCCGGTTCTTTTGACAGGTGATTTCAATGATGCACCGGATAGTGAAACCTTGAAGGCAGTGGCATCGATGAAAAGTTGCTACGGGGGATTGTCGGGCGAGGAGCTGCAAAATAGCCTGACCTTTCACGCCTATCATGGTGGAACGACGGGCACTCCGATCGACTATATTTTTGCAGATATTGGGGCAGAGCTTTCCTCGACCATCATTATCAGGGACAGTATAGATGGTGGATTCCCTTCCGATCACTATCCTGTAATGGCTACTGTAACTGTAAAATGAACATTCGCATAAAAATGGTAAGCTGCGGGCTATAGACCCGCAGCTTTTTTCATATCCGGCGCCTCCCAACTTCTTTATTTTTGAGATAGCGGATATAATGAATGTATTGATTGGTTGTGGAAAGCAGTGTGTTTAAATAAACAACTGTTAGAGGAGGATTCACTATGATGGAAAAAGTTTTACATAGATTGGAACAGCATCGGAATTTCTTTGCGACCGGCAGGACCAAGGAAGTGGATTTTCGCCTGCAACAGCTTGATAAGCTGAAAAAGGCGATCGTGGAGCATGAGCAGGACTTGAACCAGGCATTAACGAAGGACCTGGGAAAATCCGCATTTGAGGCCTATGCTTCCGAGATAGGATTCGTATTGGATAGCATCAGTCTTTTTATGAAGCATATAAAAGAGTGGTCAAAGGTGCGAAAGGTGAAAACGCCACTCGTCCATTTGGGGTCAAAAAGCTATATCTATCCGGAGCCTTATGGAACTGTCCTGATAGTCGGTCCTTTCAACTATCCGTTCCAGCTTGTCATGGAGCCGATGATCGGTGCGATGGCGGCAGGTAACTGTGTGTTGCTCAAGCCGTCCGAATTTACCCCGAACGTCTCGAAGGTAATGGCAAAAATCATTCAGGATAACTTTGAAGAAGGCTATATCAGCGTGATGGAGGGTGGAAAGGAAGTCACCTCCGAGCTTATCCATGCACCGTTTGACTATATCTTTTTCACGGGAAGCGTCGAAGTGGGTAAAATCGTCATGAAGGCGGCAGCGGAGAACCTGGTGCCGGTCACGCTCGAGCTTGGTGGGAAAAGCCCATGTATCGTTGACAAGGATGCAAACCTTGAGGTAGCGGCGAAAAGAATCGTATGGGGGAAGTTCATGAATGCTGGACAAACATGTGTCGCTCCTGATTATATTCTCGTTCACCGTGAAGTGAAGGAACAACTCGTGAAAAATCTTGCTAATACCATCAAGGATTTTTATGGGGAAAACCCGCAAGAGAGCAGGGATTATGGTCGCATAGTCAATGAACGCCAGTTTGACCGCCTTGTTTCTTTATTGGATGAGAAGAAGGTGGTTGCCGGAGGATCCCATCATAGGGAAGAATTGTTCATGGAACCAACCTTGATGAACGATGTAAGCTGGGATGATAAGGTGATGCAGGAGGAGATCTTCGGTCCTATTTTACCTATCCTTGAATACGGGGACCTTAAGCAGGCAATTGAACAGATAAATGCAAGGCCGAAACCATTGGCCCTATACCTTTTCACAGAGAATGGAGAAGTGGAGGAGCGGGTGATCCAGAGCGTTTCCTACGGAGGCGGATGCATCAATGATACGGTGACGCACCTTACCAATCCTAATCTTCCTTTTGGGGGAGTGGGTCCATCCGGAATCGGGTCCTACCATGGAAAAGACAGTTTTGAAACCTTCTCGCATAAGAAAAGTGTCATGAAAAAGAGCACCAGGGTGAACTTGAGCTTCATTTATCCGCCATACTCAGAAAAAAGCATCAACTTCCTAAGGAAGATCATGAAATAAGGAGATTTCTTCCAAGTGATTAGGTCTATTTTGGCATTCCTTTTTCGAGACTGGTGTGTTAATATTTAGGAATACGAAATATATATGTAAGAAACGTGCGTATAAAAATGGATCTTCGTTTGTGGAGATTCATTTTTCGTTTATCCTTTTATGTTTTTCACTAGTCTAGGAAGGTGTATGAATATGATACAAAAAAAAGTAAAGGAAACGTTGTGGACGAAGTCCTTCATTATGCTGATGGTAGGGAACTTGTTTGTTTTCATGAGCTTTCAGATGCTGATCCCGACGCTGCCTCCTTATATAAAATCTTTGGGGGCAACCGGGTTTGAAATCGGCCTTGTGACCGCACTTTTCTCGATCGGTGCGGTGCTCAGCAGACCTTTCATCGGTTATCTTCTGGAATTCAAAGCTAGAAAACCCCTTGTACTGGTCGGGGCTGTCGCACTATTATTGATCACCGTCATCTATCCCATGTCCCAGGTTGTCGTGATCTTTTTGTGCTTCCGCTTTATTCATGGGCTGGCTTGGGGCTGGTCGACGACTGTCAACGGCACGGCAGCGGTTGATGTCATTCCGAAATCCCGTCTTGGTGAGGGGATGGGGTATTACGGTCTTTCCATTACGCTTGGGATGATCATCGCACCGAGCTTAGGGATCTTCCTGTATCAGGTGACAACATTCTCCAACCTGATTTATTTGTCAGGTGTGCTCGGGGTAATTGCGCTGGTTCTTTTAGGCATAGTAAACTATCAGACTCCTGAAGTGGTGAGGAATGCCAAGCGTGAGGAATTGAAGTTCTCTTATATAGGGTCTTTGGTGGAAAAATCAAGCTGGTACCCATCGTTCATCACATTGGTTGCAACCTTCGGGTATGGAGCGATAGTGACGTTCATCGTGATTTTCGGAGAGGAGAGGGGAATCGAGCATATTTTCCTTTTCTATCTTTTGAATGCTGTGATGGCTTCCGTTTCCCGGCCTTTCGCGGGTAAATGGTTTGATACCCACGGTCCCAAGGGGCTGGTGCTATTCTGTATGTCGCTCTCTTTCATCGGCATGTGGGTGCTTTCCTTTGCCCACAGTGATGCAATGATCGCCATTGCCGGTGCCTTGTTTGGTGTTGGATTCGGTTCATTGATTCCAACCTTGCAGTCATGGACACTATCCACGACACCGGACAATCGCCGCGGTGTTGCAAACGGGATGTTCTTTTCATCCATCGACCTTGGAATCGGACTCAGCGGACTGATCTTCGGCGTGCTCGCCCAATTCGTCGAAACAGCAACCCTCTTCCAGATCTCAAGCATCTTCCTGCTCTTCGCCATGTGGTTTGTGGTGGTGGAGGGAAGAAAAAGAAACAAAAAAAGGGGCCTGACCCCCGCTGCGATAAAGTACTAAAGCAGCGGGCTCAGGCCTTTTCTATTTCCTTCACACGCCCGACTTGGCCGTCTTCTAGACGTACCTTGATGCCGTGGGGATGGAAGCTTGATTTTGTAAGGATATCCTTCACAATACCGGAAGTCAATTTGCCTGAACGCTGATCCTGCTTCAATACGATTTTGACAGCGATGCCAGGTTTAATATCTGTTCTATTTTGGCCATTCATGTTTTTATCCCGTCCAATCTCTAGAGGTATGATCCTTTTTCCTTTGTAATCATACCACAACGGTGAGGCTCCGCTCTAATCAGCGGATGGATGAAGGGCGAAACTTTGGGTAGGGTTAAAATTTGCCTTCAACATGATGAAGAACTGCTCAAGCCTCTCAGTATCCCATCTCCGCCAAAAGCTCGATCATGAGATCCGGCCTATTGGTGATAAGCCCGTCCGCACCTCGTTCAAGGAGGTAGCGCATCGTCTCCTTGTCATCGATGGTCCAGTAGTGAACCTGAAGACCGCTTCGCTGTGCGTCGTTGATCAGCCTCTGGTTCGTCAGGTCGAAAATGCTCTGCTCCTGAGGGATCTGAAAAGCGTCCACTTCTGGAAGGTACAGGTTGCGCATGAAGAGCTTATGGAATATGACAAATCTCGTAATCTCCTGTTCGCCTCCAGCAAGCGCCACACGTCCTTTGGCATAGGAGTCGAATTTCTTGATGATATCCTGATCAAATGCTGCAACGAGCACTTTATCCTCCATCTCATATTCCTCGATCAATTCCCAAAGCTTCTGGGCGATCTCGTCATAGTTGTCAGGAGGGTTGCTATCCTTGATTTCTATTTCGATGCGCATAGCGCCTAATTCCTTAAACATTTCTTCGACAGTGGGGATGTAGACTCCCTTCCCGCGGAAGCTGTACTCACCATCCAGGTCCTGAAAGTGATGGCCTGCATCCAAAGCTTGAATCTCCTCGAGTGTCATGTCTGCAACTGTCCCGGACCCGTCGGTGGTGCGGTCGACAGTCGGATCATGGATCGCAACGAGATGTCCATCTTTTGTGATATGAATATCCGTTTCAATGACATCGACACCCATGTCAGCCGCCTGCCTGAAAGCTGCCATCGTATTGGAAGGTCCCAACAGCTCGCCACCCTGATGGGCAATGACCAATGGGCGATCATTCTTGAAATATGGCTTCTCTTCTATTTTACTAGTGGGACTAAAGGTGAAAACCAGGCATAACGACACCAGAATCGCCAAAAAAAGCCCCGCTCCAAGCAGCACCTTGCGTCCCCGCCCCCTCTTTTCTTTCAAAGGAATATTAACTTCCGCCATCTTGCTCCCCCGCAATCTCTACATATACTAGTCCCATTATAAAATATTTTGAATAGTATGTATATGGGGCCTGACCCTCAGCGCTTTAAAGCGCTGAGGGTCAGGCCCCTATCATTAAATCCCGAACGCATTCTTCACATCTTCGACTATCTGATGGCGGTTGTACTCGAAGTAGAGGCCTTGGGTGAGGCGGTTGGGATCGCCGAAGAAAAAGCGTTCATATAGTGTTTGCCTTGAGCCGAAAGCACTCATGCTGACATCCCAGGCGAGACGGAACAGCTTTATGCGGCTCTCTGCATCTGAGTAGGCGGCCTGGATATACTGGTCGATGTCCCCTCTGATGGGGGAATTCATGTCGGCTTCTGTGGGAATCGTCACAAGACCGCTGGCGCCAAGGAGCTGGAGGATCTCCATGAATCTAGGGTACACCTTCGGGAATTGCAGGGTAGCGGCAGATAGCGGTGCAAGGTCAGGCACCATCGTACCCCACTGATCAGGTTTGGCCCCCATTTCGGATGCGAGGAGGAGTGCCTTATGATTCTCCAAGGCTATGATTATCTCACATATTTTCTCTTTTACATGCTGATATTCCCCGATCGCAATGGTGTTGACGATCAGCTGCGCCACCCCGAGCACGAATTCCGCCTTCATGACCTGACGGGAGACCACCTGATGCAGGACAAGCGGCTTGAAGCTGCTTTTGGAATACAGGTTATTTGCGACCTCGATATTTTCCACCACAAATAAGCGGTCCCATGGGACGAGCACATTATCAAAGACAATGACGGAATCCATCTCCTCGAAACGGGAGCCGAGAGGATGGTTGAAAGGGGATGGATCGTAGGTAAAGGATTCCCGGCAGATGAATTTAAGCCCTTCCGTATTACTTGGGATGCTGAAGGCGTATGCGTAAGGCTCTTCAAACATCTTCAGGCCGGAGGAGGAAACGATAATCTCATCGGTTATCCCGCCCTGTGTCGCCAGCAGGCGGGCACCCTTGATCACAATTCCCTCCTTGTTTTTATCCACGATCCTTGCAGCGACGATATCATCCTCGGACTCATAGTGCATGGAGGACCGATTAACCTGTGGAGCGATGAAGGTGTGGGTAAAAGAAAGATCTTTCCGTCTGGCAGTCTCATAGAAACGGAGGAGATTCTTGGGGAACTGCGGACCTTGCTCCGCCAGGATATCAGATGCGGCGGCAAGCGCCATGATGTTGGTGTTCTTGTAGTCCGGAGACCTTCCCATCATGCCGAATGAGGCTTTTGCCCACACCTGGATCATCTTCCTCCGCTTTTCAAGATCTTCCTTTTTCACGGGACGGAGAAAGGAGGTGCCGATACGTTCCCCCGTTTTTTCGCACGTATAAGTCATCAAATCTATTCTTTTTTTATCATGCTGCATATCATACAGGGCGGCCTGGCTTTTCATCACGCCGGAAAAGGCAGGATGCTCGGAGATCTTTCCGGTTATCTTTTTGCCATTATGCCAAACATCGGATTGTAATCGGTTGATGCGGTCGATATATTGCTGTCCAGTGCTGATAGCCATCCTTTGTCCTCCTTGCCGGAAATTCTATCTATAATGTATGCAGGGGGCTCTGTCCTTTTGCAAGGAGAGGGCTGAAAAAATGGCATTGTGTGGTATATTGTAAAAAAAGCATCTGGGAAGGAGCATTTTATCCATGAATAGTTTCCATGAGGTGGACACGCCGTCCCTACTTTTAGACTTGCAAAAGTTAAAAACCAATATTAACAGGGTGAGCGGATTTGCGAAGGACCACGGTCTAAAGCTCCGTCCCCATATAAAAACCCATAAGTCGATTAAAATCGCCGAGCTGCAGCTTGAAAGTGGGGCAGTCGGCATTACGACCGCGAAAATCGAAGAAGCGGAAGTTATGGCAAGTGCAGGGATCAAGGATATTCTCATTGCCTATCCGATATCCAGCCCTGAAAAAATCAAGCGGGTCATCGGGCTGTTGAACAGGGGAGTGGATCTGAAGATTTCGGTGGACAGCCTTGAACAGATCAAGCTGCTTCAAAAAGGGCTTGAATCCACTCCCCATTCCTTGGAAGTGTGGATAAAGGTGAACAGTGGGCTGAACCGATGCGGAGTGGAGCCGGGCAAGTCGGCGCTCAAGCTTGCACAAGCCGTCCTTTTTTTATCAAAGCTTAGGGTTGGCGGCATTTTTACACACGCAGGACATGCTTATGGGGCCTCGACCAAAGAGAAGATTGAAGAGATCGCACTTGCTGAAGCAAAGGCGGTTGTGGAAAGCGCAGAAGAATGCGAGAAGGCAGGAATACCGATCCAGGTGAGAAGTGTCGGATCTACGCCAACCTACGAAATCTCCGGCAAAGTGGAAGGGATAACAGAAGTGCGGCCGGGCAATGCCGTCTTTTATGACGCCATTCAAGTAGGACTGGGTGTGGCGAGTCATGATGATTGTGCCCTGACTGTATTGGCGTCTGTTGTTGGTGTGTATGAGGATAGAATCGTGATCGATGCCGGAAGCAAAACACTCTGCCTCGACAAAGGAGCACATGGGCTGGATTCCGTAAAAGGGTACGGCTATATCCTCGGGCATCCAGGTCTGATAATCGAGCGGCTTTCCGAGGAGCACGGGGTGGTCGTTTTTGAAGAAAAGCCAACCTTGAAGTTGAACGATAAAGTCCGGATCATTCCGAACCATGCCTGCACGGTAGTGAACCAGTTTGATGAATATACGCTAGTGGATGGCGAGCGGGTTGTAGGCAACTGGAAGGTTGATGCGAGGGGTAAAAATAAATAAAGATAGAAGACGGGGATGCTAAATGGAATTAAAAGCTTTAGCGGAAAAAATGGCAAAGGTATATGAAGAAAATCCAAAGGTGGAAGCGATTATGATTGCTGGGTCCGTTTCAAGGGATTGGGAGGATTCCTATTCGGACATTGAGCTGCATCTCCTATGGCGTGAAGCACCGGATGACAGTGATAGAATGGGTCCGATTGAAAAGGTGGGAGGAAAGGTAATTGATTTTCATGAATATGAGGACGAGGAGTGGTCGGAAACATACTGGCATGATGGTGTGAAATTTGAGATTAGTAGCTTTTTATCTGAAACTATCACAAGTGTTGTTGGCAAAGTCGTGCTTCATCATGATACATGTCTGGACATGCAATGTTCAGTGGCTTCCTTTCAGGATGGTAAGCCTTTATTTGGGCATAGTCTGCTCTTGGATCTGAAAGAAAAAGTTAGTGTGTATCCAGATACTCTGAGGGAAAAGATGATTCTGGATAATCTCGACTTTGGTAGCCGCTGGGGGAACCGTGAAGCGCTCTTAAACCGTGAGGATTGGCTTATGCTCTATCAGGTGATGGTCAGTGTCCAATCGAAGCTTATGGGTGCAATGTTCGGTTTGAATAGGATGTATGTCCATCATCCAGCCTATAAATGGCAAAGGAAGAGCTTAGGGAGGATGTCTGTACTGCCGGATGGCTTTACAGAGAGGATGGAGGAAGTCTTGGTCCTGCACCCGGTTGAAGGGTTGCGTGTTCTAGAAGGGATTATCAGGGATGTTTTCGCCCTGCTGGAAAGAGAAATACCTTCTATGGAAATGGAAATTCGTACATATAAAGAAAAGAGTGTGTTTGTCAGGTCGATTTAATTTCTATTAATCTCACATTCACCCGCAAAAAAAAACTGTCCGAATGCCTGTAGCAAGGTGTATCGGACAGTTTTTTTCAACTAATAGATCATATCAAAGAACTCCTGCAAGCTCCTCCCAATAATGGCAGAGCGTAAGCAGACCTTTGTCAAAATTCTTCAGTTTGAAGTTCTCGTTTGGAGCATGGACGTTATCCGATGGCAAGCCGAAGCCCATCAGCACGATCGGCGCTTTCAGGATTTCATCCAGATTGGAGACGATTGGCAGGGAGCCTCCGCCGCGTGTGAAAGCGGTCGGTACATCGAATACTTTTTCAAAGGCACGGCTTGCCGCCTGGATGGCCGGGTGGTCAAATGGCGTGACAAATGGTGCGCCTTTATCGAACAGGCTGACAGTCACTTCAACCCCAGGTGGCGTGTTTTCCTTCACATGCTTTTGCAGAAGCTCGAGGATTTCATCCGGGTCCTGATCTGGTACCAGTCGGCACGTGATTTTGGCGTGTGCCTCGGAAGGCAGGACAGTCTTGATGCCTTCGCCCTTGAAGCCGCCATAGATCCCGTTCACTTCAAGTGTCGGGCGGACCCATGTTCTTTCCAAGTGGGTGTAGCCCTTCTCCCCGAACAGCTCTGTGACCCCGACCTCTTTCATGACGCTTTCCTCTGATGCATTCAATGCCTCAAAAGCAGCCTTTTCATCCTCGGTCAACGGTACGACCTTATCATAGAAGCCATCGACCGTAATGACACCATCCTTATCGTGAAAGGATTGCAGAAGCTCGACTACGGCATGGATCGGGTTCTGTACGCTACCTCCATAAAGCCCGGAATGCAGGTCTCGGCGGGGCCCCTTTACGTCAAGCTGAAATCCGCACATACCACGCAGGCCGTAGCAGATGGTAGGCTTGTCCTCTTCGATCATCGCCGTGTCTGAAACGACGATGACATCTGCAGCAAGCATGCTCTTCTTTTCCTCGATGAAAACAGGCAGGTTCGGGCTGCCGACTTCCTCTTCGCCTTCGATGCAAATTTTGAAATTGAATGGAAGGGTGCCGGTCGTCTTCAGGATCGCCTCGAGTGCCTTCAGGTGCATGAAGGTCTGTCCTTTGTCATCACTGGCACCGCGAGCGTATATGCTTTCATCACGGATGTCTGGCTGGAAAGGAGGGGTGTCCCATAAATGAAGCGGATCTACCGGTTGAACGTCGTAATGCCCATAGATGAGGACAGTTGGTTTATTTTTTGCCTTCAGCCATTCTCCATAAACAATCGGATGGCCCTTCGTCGGATACAGCTCGACATTGTCCATGCCAAGATTGCGGAGTGCCGAAGCGAACCATTCCGCTGCACGGTGGGTATCTTCCTTATGGTCGGGAAGGGCGCTGATGCTAGGGATGGAAAGAAGCTCGAAAAGCTCCTCCAAATGCTTGGTCCGCTGGTCTTGTAAATAGGTTTGAAAGGTCATGATTTTACCTCCTTTTTTTGTAGTACAGGTGCTTTTCTGTGTAAGGTTGCCTGCTCATATGCATAGCCGATTTGGATCAAGGTGCTTTCCTCATAAGCTCTGGCGGTGAAGGTCACACCGACCGGCTTGCCCTCTGGCGTGTACCCGCCTGGAACGGTGATGGAAGGGTATCCGGCCTTGGCTGGGAGACTCGCACCGAAATTATTAGGAGTGAGGATGGCATCGAGTTCATACCCGTCCATGCAGGCATCAATTCCGCCCTCCTGTGTGCGAAACAGGTCACGCTCCCTGCTGACGAGGTACTCCTCCTCGGTCAGGGACCCGCTCAGATTCTCGGATTCTATCAAAACGGTCTGGTCGTATTTGAGCATTTTGCCCGAGTCCTTTTTGTTGAAGGCGATCAGGTCCTTCAGGCTTTTGACCGGTACATGAGGGCCGGTCTTGCTTAGATAGGCGTTAAGGCTGGGTTTGAACTCATAGAAAAGGGTATGGTAGTCCCATTTCTCTTTTGAAAAAGGAATGTTGACGTTATCTACAACAATCGCTCCATTTTCCCTGAGACAGGCAATCGCTTCTTCCATGACAAGTGCCTCTTCATCGGACAGATACGTAAAGAATGGGTCTCGCGCAATTCCGATCCGCATGCCGTGCAATCCTTCTTTTAAAAGAAAAGAAGTATAAGATAGGCCTGGGTTTGGGTTGGAAAGGGTAGCGGAATCAGACTTATCTGTTGAAGTGAGAGCACTCAACAGGATCGCCGCGTCTTTTACAGTCCTTGTCATTGGCCCTGCAGTATCCTGGCTGTATGTAATCGGGATGATGCCCCTGCGGCTGATCAATCCTACTGTCGGCTTGATGCCAACGAGGGAATTCATACTCGCAGGACTAAGGATGGAGCCTGAAGTTTCCGTCCCTATTGCAGCAACGGCAAAGTTGGCAGCGATCGCGGCACCCGATCCGCTGCTTGAGCCCCCGACATCAAACTTACCGGGACCATACGGATTCAACACCTGTCCGCCTCGTGAGCTGTATCCGCTCGGCATATTCTTTGTCATGAAGTTGGCCCATTCCGTCATATTCGTTTTTCCGAGGATGATGGCACCGGCATCCCGAAGCTGTTTGGCAACGAAGGAGTCTTCAGCCGCGTTGTGTTCAGCCAAGGCGACCGATCCGGCGCTTGTGTGCATATGGTCTCCAGTATCGATATTATCCTTTACGAGGACAGGGATGCCGTGAAGAGGTCCCCGTGCACCTTTTCTCCATCTTTCCAGGTCAAGTGCTTCGGCAATGAAAACCGCATCAGGATTGATTTCCAGGATCGAATTAAGGGATATTCCCTTTTTATCGTGCTGCCCGATCCGATGGAGGTACATAAGTACCAGTTCCTTCGAGGTGATTTCCCCATTCTCAAGGGCCCCCTGCAATTGCTCGATTGTCGCTTCTGGCAACCACTCATTCACCAGGTCGGCAAGCTTTGGATGATACATAGCCGCTTCCTCCTTTGTTTTTCAACTTTGGTTTTATAAAATAAAAAAATATACCTTTATACTTCATAATAATAATTCAAACTATTTAAAAAACATAGTAAAAAAGGTATGATAGGAAGATAAAAGTAATAATTCAAGATATTCGTTTAGCTAAACGAAGTATTTAGTTGAATATAATATAGAAACATTAGATTCAACATAGACTAAACATAGCAAACAGTTTGGGGGATCAAGACACATGGGGAAAGTTTTTTCTTATTTAAAGCCATATAGGCTTGCGGTCGGCATAGCGTTGCTGCTTATGCTCACAGAGCTTGTCGTGGAGCTGCTGCATCCGCTCTTGATGGCAAAGATCATCGATGACGGCATACTGCAGGAGGACCTTGGAGTGGTCATGAAGTGGGGAGGGATCATGGTCGGAATGTCATTCCTTGCTTTCCTGGCCGGGGTCATCAACTCCTTTTTTGCCGCACATGTTTCACAAAACTTCGGCTATGATATCAGAAAGGGCTTGTATGGGAAAATACAATCCTTCTCCTTTGCAAACTTCAGCCTGTTCCCGACATCGTCGCTTATCACAAGGATGACCAATGACGTGACCCAGGTGCAAAATACTGTATTCATGAGCTTGCGCATCATGATGCGTGCACCGTTATTGATCATTGGCGGCGTAGTCATGGCACTGATCGTCAACTTTCAGCTCGCCCTGTTTTTGGTGGTGGGGGTGCCGATCCTTTTTGTCTTTTTGATGTGGCTGATGAAAAGAGGGGGCGCAATGTTCAAGGCGGTCCAGGAAAAGCTCGATGGCGTAAATAATGTCATGCGGGAAAATCTTGGGGGAATCCGCTTGATCAAGGCATTTTTACGAAAAAATCACGAAATCAAGCGCTTTGACCATGCAAGTGAGGACTTAAAAGACCAGACTGTTTCGGCGCTGCGATTGATGGAAATGACGATGCCGATACTACTGTTGATCATGAATCTTAGCATCCTTGCAGTCCTTTGGTTCGGAAGTGCAGGAGTGAACACGGGCAGCATCCAGGTGGGGGAAGTCGTGGCGATTGTGAACTACGCCACAAGAATTACAGGGGCCCTATCGATCATTAGCTTTATCATCATGGCATTTGCAAGGGCGAAAGCATCGGCACACCGAATTGCAGATGTATTTGAAGAGGAAGTAGACCTTGTCGACAAGCAGGGAATTGAAGAGAAGGGTGCGGTGCTGAAGGGCGAGGTAAGCTTCCGTAACGTTAATTTCCGTTATCCGAATACGGATACCCCCGTGCTCGAGGACATCACGTTTGATGCAGATGCGGGCTCGACCGTTGCCATCATGGGTGCTACCGGTGCTGGGAAGTCATCCCTGTTCCAGCTGCTGCCACGATTATATGATGTCAACGAGGGTGTCATAGCAGTTGATGGAAAGGATATCACCGACCTGCCTTTGAAAAATCTTCGAGGACAGATTGGCTATGTCCCGCAGGAAGCCCTTCTTTTCTCAGGCTCTGTAAAGGACAATCTTGCATGGGGCAAAGAGGATGCCTCCATGGAGGAGATCATCCAGGCGGCAAAGGATGCACAGATACATGAAACAATCGACAGGCTTCCTAATAAATACGATACAGTGCTCGGTCAAAAAGGTGTGAATCTTTCCGGGGGACAAAAGCAGCGTTTATCGATTGCACGCGCTTTGATCAGAAAACCGAAAATCCTGATGCTTGACGACAGTACGAGTGCACTTGATCTGAAAACGGAAGGAAAGCTATTGGCGGCCATGCGGAAGTATGAATGCACCACTTTCATCATCACGCAAAAGGTTAGTACCGCGATGGAAGCAGATAAGATCCTGTTGCTTGAGGATGGAAAGCTTCTTGAAGAAGGCAGTCATGATCATCTCCTGGCACATTCGACCCTCTATCAGAATATCTATCAATCACAGTTTGGAGCGGAGGTGGCTGAGCATGTCGAAGCGTATAAGTAGTAGTGCAGCCGTTCAGAATAAGGCCAATCCAAAGCCGAAAGCAAAGGATTGGAAGGGGACGATCAAACGGGTCTGGATGTATCTTGGCGAGCGGAAAGGCTTGCTGGCCATGGTGCTGTTGATGGTACTTGCAAGTTCCGCCCTCGGATTATTGGGGCCTTTCATTGTAGGAATGGCCATTGACAATTACATCGTGGAAAGAGACAGCTCCGGCCTTATCAATGTGCTGATCGGCCTTGTGTTCATCTATATCTTCTATTCCCTGTCCACTTGGCTGCAGAACTACTGGATGGTCGGTATCGCACAGGATACCGTATATAAAATGAGGACACAGCTTTTTCAGCATCTGCACAAGCTGCCGATTCCGTATTTTGATAAAAGGCAGCATGGGGAGCTCATGAGCAGGGTGACCAATGATATGGAAAATGTGAGCTCTACCTTGAACAGTTCGGTGATTCAGATCTTTTCGAGTATCCTGACATTGGTAGGGACAGTTTCAGTCATGCTCTATTTAAGTCCGATCCTCACGTTGATTACGTTGGTGATCGTGCCTGTCATGTTCTTTGGGTTGAAATGGATCACAAATCGCACAGGCCCACTTTTCAAACAGACACAACGCAACTTGGGTGAACTGAATGGCTATATCGAGGAGACGATTTCCGGTCAGCGCATCGTGAAGACCTTCTCCCAGGAGGATAAGGTCATGGCGGAGTTTCTCGAGAAGAGCGGACGCCTGAAAAAGAGCGCCTATTGGGCACAGACCTATTCCGGTTTCATCCCGAAACTGATGAATATGCTGAACAACCTGAGCTTTGCCGTGATTGCAGGTGTAGGGGGGATCATGGCATTGAATGGCATGGGGATCACCATCGGGGTCATCGTCATCTTCGCCGAGTATTCCCGTCAGTTTACAAGACCGTTGAATGATCTTGCCAATCAATTCAACACCCTGCTTTCGGCTGTTGCCGGAGCGGAGCGCGTATTCGACGTGCTCGATGAAGAGGAAGAGGCAAGTGATGAAAGAGAAGCGATCGAGCTGGAAACGGTCAAAGGGGAAATTGAGTTCATTGACGCTTCATTCTCCTATGACGATGATGATACTACGATAAAAAATATCAGCTTCCATGCATCCGTCGGGGAGACAATCGCGTTTGTCGGCCCAACCGGTGCAGGGAAAACGACGGTGATCAATTTGATATCGCGCTTTTATGACCTGGACAGCGGGACCATACTGCTTGATGGCCATCCGATCAATAGGATCAAGCGCTCGAGTCTGCGGAAGCATATGGCGTTTGTGTTGCAGGATTCCTTCCTTTTTGAAGGGACGATCCGCGAGAATATCCGCTATGGAAAACTGACAGCGACAGACGAGGAAGTGGAAGAGGCGGCAAAGCTTGCCAATGCCCATTCATTTATTAAAAAGCTTCCTGGTCAGTATGACTTTAAACTGAAGCAGGACGGCAGCGGAATCAGTCAAGGTCAGAAGCAGCTGCTTTCCATTGCAAGGGCGGTACTTGCCAACCCGACAATCCTGGTGCTCGATGAAGCGACGAGCAGCATAGACACCATCACGGAAATGAAGATCCAGGAAGCCCTGCAACGCTTGATGGAAGGACGAACAAGCTTTGTCATCGCCCACAGGCTGAACACTATTCAAAAAGCGGATCAAATCCTCGTCCTGAAAGAAGGCGAGATCATTGAAAAAGGTTCACATGAGGAACTCCTCGGTGAGCAAGGTTTTTACTATGAACTGTTCACAAGTCAGTTGAAGAAGGAAGTAGGATGAAAAGAAGTCCGGTATGTCGTCGGTTGGAGGCGAGGTGCTGGGCTTTTTTTTGTATGCTGGAAATGTAATTTTTTGTAAAGTGGATAGATTAATCGTAAGAGTGGATAGATTCAATTTAATTTTGGATAAATTGTTTAAACTTTTGGATAGATTACTTAGTAAAGTGGATAGATTCTCTGCAAAAGTGGATAGATTACTAGGATGTAAGATTAGGTACGCTTCCAGACCCTCTTAGAATCTGTAGTATTACACTGGAAAAAAGAACGAAAGTCCCGACATCGAATCCGAGTTCAACAAAATACTTCAAATTACCCAAAAAACTACAATTTATTTTCAAAATTAAGATTATTTTCGCGAAATTAAGGGAAAAGGACTATGAATAAATTAATAGATTATTCAAAAATCAACAAAAATTCCAGAGACAGGTGGTGAAGAGGTAACAAGTCTGGGAGGATTTGAGCATTGTGTATTAGTACAATTTGCTTTATAATCCAAAAACATAGAAAGAAAATTCTAAAAATTATATGTCGTGAGGGGGATGTCATTTGGATTGGTTTAACAGTTTCTTAGAAAACTGGCAAGAGTGGAAGGTTGAGATCCAAGGTGCAGTTGAAGGAGTGGCAGGGCTTCTCTGGAGCACACCGATGATTGTATTCTGTTTGGGTGTTGGACTTTTATTTACGATTCTTACTAGGGTGGTACAGGTTAGGCTATTCAAGGATATGATCAAGAATATCTTCTCCGGGGAAAAATCAAGCGCCGGGGTATCTTCCTTCCAGGCATTGGCCATCTCATTATCGGGCCGTGTCGGGACGGGTAATATTGCAGGGACTGCTACGGCAATTGCAATGGGTGGACCTGGAGCGGTGTTCTGGATGTGGACGATTGCGTTCATCGGGGCTTCGAGTGCTTTTATCGAATCAACATTGGCGCAGATCTATAAAGTGAAGCAAGACGGTGAATACCGGGGCGGCCCGGCATACTACATAGAAAAAGGAATCGGATGGAGATGGTATGGAATCCTTTTTGCCGGTTCTGCGATTCTAGCGATGAGTCTTCTGATGCCAGGTGTACAGGCCTTCGCTATCGGGGATGGACTGAGCAATGCGTTCGGTGCCAATAAAACATATGTTGGAATCGGATTGGTCTTGGTTATTGCGCTTATCATTTTTGGAGGCGTAAAGCGTATCGCAACGGTGGCACAGTATGTAGTACCGTTCATGGCAGTTGCGTATATACTTGTTTCGCTGTATATCATCGCGGTCAATTTTACAGAACTTCCTGCAGTATTCGGTTTGATTTTCAGAAGTGCATTTGCATTTGATTCCGCGTTCGGCGGGATTATCGGGATGGCTATTGCCTGGGGTGTAAAACGAGGCATCTATTCCAATGAGGCTGGTCAAGGGACAGGACCTCACGCTGCAGCGGCGGCAGAGGTGTCCCATCCGGCAAAGCAAGGACTCGTACAAGCGTTTTCCGTTTATATCGATACGTTGCTTGTATGTTCTGCTACTGCATTCATGATCCTTTTCACGGGTATGTACAATGTGGAAAACCCTGAAGGTGGCTTTATCGCGAATAATCTGGGAGCAAATGTAGAGGCTGGACCTGCCTATACTCAAGCGGCGATTGAATCTGCCATCCCTGGTTTCGGTGCAGGATTTGTTGGGATTGCCTTATTGTTTTTCGCCTTTACAACCATCATGGCATACTATTATATCGCAGAAACGAATGTGGCCTATCTTGTACGTGGACGGAAAAATGCCATACCGATGTTCCTGTTAAAGGTCGTTCTCTTGGCAAGCACATACTATGGTGTGGTTAATAACTCCAAGATTGCATGGGCTTTAGGTGATATCGGACTTGGCATCATGGTCTGGCTGAATCTGGTGGCCATCCTGATCCTTGCAAAACCTGCCTTAAGGGTACTAAAGGATTATGATGAACAGAAAAAGCAGGGACTTGATCCGGTCTTTAACCCAGATAAACTTGGCATCAAAAATGCTGAATTCTGGACAGAGGATTACCAAGAGGAAAAGAAAGAAAGAATATCTTAACGAAAAAACGGCAGGCCCTCATAAAAAAAGGGCCTGCCGTTTTTTGATTATACAGTTTCCAATTGTGGGACTACAGGCTCCGCACTTGGCTTTCCGATAAAATACCCTTGGGCGTAGTCGATTCCGATCGTTCTGCAGAATTCCAATTCCTCCGCCCTTTCAATTCCCTCTGCCAGGACTTTAATTCCAAGCTTCTTGGATATCTCGAGAACATTCTTTAAAAAGAGCTGGTTCCCATAGTTCGTATCGCAGAACGATACATAGGATCGATCCACCTTCACAAAGTCAGGCTGCAGCTTTTGAAGGACATCCAAAGTGGAGTATCCGGCACCTACATCATCCAATGCTACCTGCATCCCCGATTTTTTGTAGGTTGTAAAAATGGACTCAAGATGCTCGATATCGGAGATCTTTTCCGATTCCACCACTTCGAACACAAGCTGGTCGGGAGAAATCTTGTGTTTATTCACGATATGGAAGGTATGCTGCAGGCAATACTCCGGGTTATAGATGGAGGAAGGAAGAAAGTTTATAAAAAACTTCACTTCTGGCGGTACACCGAGCCTGCTGCTTGATATGATCGAGAGTTCCCTAGCTTTTTGATCCAGATAGTTATGCAAATTAGTCTCCCTGGCAAATTCAAAGAGCCTGAAAGGGGATATGGGTTTCCCGGCTGCTACAGGACGCAGCAGGCATTCATAGGCAAAAATTCGGTTCTCGTCTTGAAGGTCGATGATAGGCTGAAAATGGGTGGAAAAGGAATTGCCGGCAATCAGATCGACAAGTTCATGGTTTTGCACCATCAATTCAAAGGCAGAAAGAGAAATGAAGCCATTCATCGAGTCAGTTTTCACTTGTGGTTGTTCAGATGCCCCTTCTTTTTGAAGCATCAATATGTGGTCGGCCAATTCTTTATAGGAAGAATAAGGATACTGCCCATTCTCACCTGCTTGCTTTACTATCAATGTTCCGCTTTCCTCAATGGGACTTGGTACCCCGCAATCGATACAATGCATGGTGTAGATTACCTCCTAGAATAGTTATTAGGATAATTTTACTATTAATCTTGTAAAATAGAGAGATATTATTGCGAAAAGCAGGATTATTGGTCTGTTCAGTGGACTTGGGAGAAAAGTTATCGAAACCTAGAGAATAAACAAGGAATTTCACCAAACCTGTCGAACATAAAAGCTAGTAAGTTATGTTTATATGTTTAGGAATGGAGCCATCCCCATGCTTGCAGAAAAATTACTCTTACATGTATTGATCATTTTAGCACCGGTATTAATCTATTATGTCGTCTCCGAGAATAAAAGAATCAGCGGTTCTCCTTATTTTATCGGCATGCTTCAAGGGGCTTCGGCAAGTCTTTGCCTGCTCTTTGCGCACTATGATTATGGATTGTTCTGGGACTTGCGGTATATCCCGCTTGTTCTGGCTGTCTTGTATGGAGGTCCAAAGGCTGGGCTCATCGTCCTTGGTGCAATTCTTGGGACAAGGACCTATATGGGCGGGGATGCCCTCCTTTTTGGCTATATCAGTGCACTGTTGTCCGCCTTGGTGCCTTTCTTGATGGTGAGGAAATTCAATAAGCTTCGAACGAAAAAGAAACGGATCACCTTATCGGTCCTTGTCGGACTATGGCCGGACATCGTGATGCTCAGCATTCTACTTGCTTTCCTTTTTACTCAGCCTGAATTCAGTGGTGGGGCAAACTTGCTCCTGTATATCCTGCCGTTCGGTCTGATTCAGGTGATCGGGGTCGGATTTGCTTCCATGCTGCATGAAGCAATACTGGAGAGGGATCTAATGAAGCGCGAGATCATGAGGGCGGAAAAATTGAACACCCTCGGAGAGCTCGCAGCCTCCATTGCACATGAAGTCAGAAATCCCTTGACGGTGGTAAAGGGATTCCTCCAGCTTATGCAAAAAGAGGAACAAAAGTATCCTTATATCCCGCTTGTCCTCAGCGAATTGGGAAGGGCGGAATCCATCATCAATGACTATTTGAACTTCGCCAAGCCCGAATTCAAAAAGATAGAGCAGGTCAACCTGGCCGGATTGATCTCAGAGGTGATGATGCTGTTGAACCCCTTGGCGATCAAGAACGGTGTCTCCCTTGACAGCTATCTTGAAAAGAATGTCTATATGGAAACCGATAAAAATCAGCTGAAGCAGGTGCTCGTCAACATCATAAAAAATGCCATCGAGGCCACCCAGCAGGATGGAAGGGTATTTATCAAGCTCCTTGTCAGCAATGACGAAACGGTGATCATCGTCAAGGATAATGGAAAAGGCATGTCGAAGGAACAGCTCGCACGCATCGGGACTCTATTTTACAGTACGAAAGATAAGGGAACCGGACTCGGTACAACCGTCTCGCTCCGCATCATAGAGACGATGGACGGAAAAGTGTCATATGCAAGTGAACTGGGGAAAGGGACCGAGGTCAAGGTTGTGTTTCCAGATTTCACAAGAAGCAAGGAGAAAAAAATGGTGCAGTCCGTATAACCGGATTGCACCATTTTTCATCCTTAAAGTTTTTCAAGCGGCTTATCGGCAGGACCTTCAAGTACATCCCCATGAATCGAGAATCTCGAGCCGTGACAAGGGCAATCCCAGCTTCTGTCGCCGTGATTCCACTCCACCTCACAGCCCAAATGGGTACAGGTCGTATCCACGCAATGAAGTTCTCCTTTATCGTCCTTGTAAACACCGGCACGGCGGCCATTGAGAGAAACCACACCACCCTCGTCCAAGCCGAGTTCATCCGCAGTTTTCGTTGGACGGTCAAGCTTTCCTTCCACCAAGTGACTGGCCACATCCATATTGGTCGTAAAAAATTTCTTCAAGGACGGATCGGCCACAAAGCGGGAAGGGGTAAAAAGATCCTCATACTTATTCTCTTTTTCGTTAACAAGGTCCTGCAGGAGCAGTGCCGCTGCTGTACCATTGGTCATCCCCCATTTACGATATCCGGTTGCAATGAATATATTCGACTTTCCGGATGTGATCCGACCGATATACGGGATCTTATCAAGCGTATAAAGGTCTTGTGCGGACCAGCGATAGGGGATATCTTTTATGCCGAAGACCTCTTCTCCAAAACTTTTAAGCGCCTGATAATGTTTCAAAGTGTCCTGGCCCTGTCCGGTCTTATGTCCATCTCCGCCGATGAGGAGATACTTATCGCCGTTGATCGTGACGGAGCGCAAGGACCTCGTCGGCTGTCCTGCGCTAAGATACATGCCACCCTGTAATGCCTTATCCGTTTTAGCTGCCACGACATAGGAACGCTCGGCATGCATACGTGTAAAGAAAAAGCCTTTTCCATCGTAAAAAGGAAAGTGTGAACATGCAATCACATGCTTACACTTGATCTTGGAGCCGTTCTTTGTCACCACACGTAGCTCTGGGGATTCCTCCACATCTGTAGCAACCGAATGTTCGTAGATTCTTCCTCCTTTTTCTATGATAGTATCCACCAGGTACTTCAAGTATTGAAGAGGATGGTATTGTGCCTGGTTTTTCATTGCCAGCACACTTTTGGTCGGGATGGAAAAAGGGACCTTCTCGTTCAAATCTGCAGTGATACCAAGCTTATGATACGCATCCATCTCCAACAGGACTTTCTTGTTTTCCTGTTCGGTAGTGGCATAGATCATCGCATCCTGGTCGCTGAAGTCGCATTCCATATGCTTTTGGTTTACAAGATCTCGAATGTAATGCAGGGCATCATTGTTGGCTTCATAGTAGAGTTTCGCCTTTTCCTGTCCGATATGATGAATCAGCTCATCGTAGATCAATCCATGCTGAGCTGTCACTTTTGCAGTGGTATGCCCGGTCGTCCCGTTTAAAATTTGGCCGGCGTCAAGCAAGACGATACGATAGCCATCCTGTACAAGCTGATAAGCAGTGGTGATTCCCGTTATACCAGCCCCGACAATACAGACATCCGCCTCTGTATCTTCTTTTAATGTAGAGAAGGACGGAAGTGAAGTGGATTCCCTCCAGTATGGTTCGGGGCCTTTTGGCAACTTTACAAATTGATTTTGTTCAGACATCGTGTATATCCTCCTTGAAAACAAACATGTACATAATTTTTCCAAACACGAAGAAATTCATGTATGTATTCCTTTTTTTCTCTCAAGTAGGGTAGAATGAGAAATAAGATGTGAAAACCCCAATTGAGGGTTATAAAGGAGAAAAATATGTCTACAACTGCAATAACAGCCTTACAACCATTCATCCAGGAAAACTGGAATAAAAGTGAATTCAAGAGTCCGACTCCTATACAAGAAAAAGCCATCCCCGCAATTTTGGATGGCAGGGATGTACTGATAGAATCTCCTACAGGTACAGGAAAAACCTTGGCCTACCTGTTGCCGATCATCGAAAGAATAGAGCTAGGCAGGCAGCATCCGCAGGCCGTCATCATCGCTCCTTCCAAGGAACTTGCCATGCAGATCTTTGAACAAATCCAGAAATGGACAGAAGGAAGCGACATTATCGGAGCTTCCTTCATCGGCGGTGCCAATGTGAAACGTCAGATTGAAAAGCTGAAGAAGAAACCGCAGATCCTTGTCGGGACTCCTGGCAGACTGCAAGAGCTGATTCAGATGAAAAAGATAAAAATGCATGAAGTGACAACCATCGTGATGGATGAGGCGGATCAGCTGTTCATCCCAGAACACACAAAAACAATCCAAAATATCCTTAAGTCGACCATGCAGGAAAGACAGCTGTTGTTATGCTCCGCTACCTTAAAGGACGATACGGAAAAACAGGCCTTGCAGTTTATGAGAGATCCATTTGTAATGAAGGTAACAAAAGATGAAATGGCCCCATCAAAAGTGGACCACATCTATGTAATTGTCGATCAACGTGAAAAAGCGAACGTCCTTGCCAATATCCTGCGTGAGGAAAAGAATATCAAGGCACTCGGCTTTGTCCGGGACATCGGTAATCTCGCCGTACTGACCGAGAAGCTGCTATTCAAGAAATTCAATGTCGGATTCCTCCATTCCGAATCAACCAAACAGGAAAGGGAGACAGCATTGAAGAATTTCCGAAAGGATGAGTATCCTGTCCTGCTTGCAACGGACGTAGCCGCTAGAGGCCTCGACATCAAGGAGCTCAGCCATGTCATCCACTATGACCTGCCAGAAGAAGTGGAAAGCTATGTGCATCGCTCAGGTCGTACAGGAAGACAGGGAGCGGAAGGTACAGTAATCTCCATCGTCTCGGAAAGAGAAGAGCGGAAGCTGAAGCAATTTGCCAAAGACCTCGGCCTGACCCTCCATAAAAGAGTCATGTTCGGCGGCAAGCTGATCAAAGAAGAAGACATGAAGCCCGTCAAAAAAGGCCCATTCAAAAAGAAGCCCTCAGCCGGCAAAACAAAAGTAAAAAGAAAGTAAGAAAAGGAAAAACTGTCTCATCTGAGGCAGTTTTTTGTCATTTAACCAGCTGGTAAATTCCGACATGTTTCATGTGAAACCCCCATTTCCCGAGAAATAATGACAATCCATCATTCGTATATTTGAAGAAAATAATGGGTTTTACAAGCCAATGTTAGATACATAAGTCTTAGGTACATACGGAATGCGACTGGAAGCTGAGTGGTGACACTATATTTTATAGGCCGCCCCTGTTGGTTGAAGTGCAAGGGGTGAGAATCCTGCGGAAGCAGCGTGTCGAGGGAGACCCCACAGGCGCTTTAGCGCCGAGGAGGCTCCCGAGGCCGCCCGCGGAAAGCGAACCCCTGGAACGGAAACCAACAGGGTGTTTAATGAACCAACTCCATTCTCAGAGGTCCACCCTCAATAAAACTTCATAAATGCTACCCCCTATTATTTAACATTTGCCGAAAAATGACGTATGATGGGGAAGAAAACACATACAAGGAAAATGTTACTACTAGAAAGAGAGCCACTTTAAAGGCGAGTTTTCACATTTAGACAAGAAACTATTGTAAAATGGTGAAAGAATAGTAGTTATGGAGGCTAGGTCGACATGTTCTGTCACAACTGTGGATTGAAAGTTTCTTCTGATGCCAAGTTTTGCTCCAATTGCGGCGCAAACCTGAGAGAAGAAGATATACATAAAAATGACAATGAAATAATAGAAGGCAGAGGGATGGATCGAAACAGGAAAAAAAGCGGAGTGATTTTACCCCTTTTGATTCCTGTTCTTGCTTTTTCCCTTCTCGTAGGGGGCCTTGGCTGGTTCTACTTCCATGAAACGAAAGTGAATGGAAAAGTCATTGCACTAAAGGACTCTGCAGAAGAACTCGCGTTAGAAGGGAAATATGAACAATCAAAGTCCAAGCTGTCCTCGGCGATCGATTTGAGGCCGAGGTATTATGTACTTCAGAATAACCTGGAAGTCGTCATGATTGCAGAGGAACTGCAGGCTGAAATGCAAGATACCAACGCTCTGATCAAAGATAAAAAGTTTGAAGACGCGGAAAAGGAACTTAGCCGTCTGAACGAAAAGATTGCCAAACTGAACGGGCCATTGTTTCAGCCAATCAAAAAAGAGCTTGCAGAAAAAGATACGATGATAAAGGTCGGTAAAATCAACAGTGAACTCGATCAACTGAAAACGGTGGATGAATTGGCAAGAAAGCTGGCTGTGTTATCAGCCATTCCTTCAGAGGAAGGTAAAGCGGTGAAAGAACAGATCCTGAACCGGATTGTCCAAATCACGACAACCAATGCGGAAACAGAGCTTGAGCAGAAACAATTTACAAAAGCCATTTCTTTAACGGATAAAGGGCTGCAATATGCGATCAATGACAAACGGCTTTTATCGTTAAAGGAAAAAATTGAACAGACCCGTACAGAGTTTGAGCTGGCGGAACAGGAAAGAATCGAAAAGGCGATGGAAGCTGCAGCGAAAGAGGATCTGAAGAACCGGAACGCTGCACTGGAAGTGGTAGGTCTAAAATATGTAGAAGATGATGCGGGTGGGATGACAATCACCGGTGAAGTGAAGAACATTGTCTCAAAGACCGTTTCCTCCATCACTGTCTATTACAATATATTGAGTAAGGATAAGACTGTACTCGATACAGGATTTACGACCGTATATCCATACAAATTGCCTCCTGGGGAAAAAGCTAAATTCGAAGATTACTATTATGGTGTTTTTGAAGATGTAACAGTCGAGATAGAGAATATGACATGGCTTGTCGAAGAGTAAAGTAGGTGCAGGGATGAACAAAAGATGGATAGTTAGTGTCATTGCAACCTTGGTTCTCCTTGGAGCAGGGACATATGGGTACTTTTTTATCAAACAAGGAGTTCCAAAGCAACTGACAGCACAGTCGAGCTTATATATTGAAACAAAACCAGAAGAAAAAGAGCTGGTGCCTCAGGAATTGAAAGAAATAATATTTGAGTCTCAAAAGCTCGTGGTGAAAATCGAGCTGCCTGACGGTTCCTTTGGCTCCGGCTTCCTTTATAACAACAAAGGGGATGTCATCACGAATGCCCATGTTGTACCGAATGCGAAGGAAGTTAAAGTCGTTACAGCCGACTCCAAAGAGTTGACTGGACAAGTAATCGGAGTCAGTGTTGATACAGATGTTGCCGTCGTCCGGGTCCCGGAACTAGAAGGAACAGAGCCCTTAAGGCTTGCGAGAACGAAGAAAGCGGAGCTTGGTGATGAGGTCATCGCCCTTGGAAGCCCGCTTGGATTTCAAAATACGGTCACGACCGGCATCATCAGTGGTGTTGGACGGAGCTTCGAGATAGATTCCTTCAAATATGAGGATGTCTTCCAGATTTCGGCGCCAATCGCACCTGGAAACAGTGGGGGACCCCTTATCAATACGACTACAGGGGAAGTCGTGGGGATCAACTCTGCTACGATGGATAAGGGAGTCATCGGCTTCAGTATCCCCCTCAGCAACGTGATCACCCTACTGGAGAGCTGGTCGGAATCCCCGATGGAGTCATTGCCGCGGATTGGTGCAGATGCTCCAGGAAACAATAGCGGAACGGAATCTACGAACGAGGATGTCGCGACATATCTTGTAAACTATTTTTATGAAAGCTTGAACTACAGGGACTATGTAACAGCCTACTCTCTGCTTGGAAGCAGCTGGCAGTCCGAAACAGCCTACGAGAAATTCAGGGAAGGGTATCTTGATTTCCTCACCATTGAAACAGAGGATCTCTTAACCAAAAAGGTGGGGGATCAAGTCGAGGTTGTCACCATCATTACCGTGCAGCAGCGTTCGGAAAGAGGCGTAACCTATAAAAAGTATAAGGTGAAATTTGTATTGGGGCTTGAAAACGATCAGATGAAAATCCTTTCCGAAGAGCGGGAAGAAGTGGAATAGGATTTGAGGGACGCATGACTGCATTGACAGCTTGCGTCCATTTTTATGTGATGACTCTCCTCGCACCAACGATCATATGCTCCAAATATGGGGAAAGGATAGTGATGCTCACCTTCCTATCGCTTTGCGAGGTATGCAGGATGGTGTGGTTCCCGAGGTAGATTGCAACATGGCCGATCCGCTCGTGCCACTTTTTCTTTCTCCGCATGGGTGTGGTAAAAAATAGAAGGTCGCCCTCCCTTATGCAGGATAGGGGGATCGGTCGCCCGACCTGGAACTGCTTGCGCGAACTTCGCGGGAGTTTGATACCGTGTTGTCCATAGACGCGCTGGACAAACGAGCTGCAATCAAATATATCCTTTCGATTGGAGGGAGCTCCAAATACATAAGGAGTACCTAAATATTCTTTGCCAGTCTGGATGATTTTATCTGCTAACATACCTTAGCTCCTTTCAGTTTTTTCTCTACTAACTAGTAAATGATGAGAGAGAGGAATTGCTTGGACAAAATGAATCCAATTTAGAAAAGGATTTGATTTCATGGTGGAGAATTCTATTAACAGGAGGAGAGGCTGTTGAATCAGGATACAAAACTAGTAAAGTTTTTGGACTTTTTAGAGGTTGGTGTGGAAGCCCCGACATTAGCTTATCTTAATAAGCTTGTGGAGGCACATCAGAAGAAGGTGAGATGGGAGACCATCACAAAATTCATTGATTTTGAGGAAGGTAAGAGGGAGGACTACTATTTGCCTTCGATCGATTCCTATTTTGATAGAGTGGTGGACCAAGGAACGGGCGGCACCTGCTGGACGTTGGCGCAGGGGTTCCGTTATGTACTGGATGCACTAGGATTTCAGGTTGAATATCTGTATATGGACCCGGGGCATTTATGCTTGCAGGTGATGCTCGATCAACCTTATTACGTAGACATCGGATATTGCGCACCGTTATATAGGGCTTACCCTTTGCTTCATTCATTTACTGCGGAAAATGAATTGGAGGTATTCCGCTATGAGGTCCGTGAAGACGATATTCTCGTGACACGGGAACCTGGACCGACCAAAATCCTTGGGAAGAATCCGGTCCCGTTTGAAGAGTTGATTCCGCATATCCTCAACTCCCACGATTGGCAGGATGGCTTTGCCTTAAGAAGTTTGAAGGTCTTTGGATACATAGATGACAAGCCGTACCAAGTAAAAGAGAATAAGCTCATCACGTTTCATGAAAAGACGACAATCGAAAAAGAGTTGAGTGCTGAAGAGGTCCGCTACTGGATTGAAGAGAAGTTCGGGATCGACTTTAGTCTCTATGAGCGGGCGAAGGAAATCTATGATAAAAGGAAAGGCTGAGGCGCACTGGTGAGTGCTGCCTCAGCCTTTTATTATAATAGGCATTCAGCTTGCCTTTCTTCAGGCTGGGCTGGAAGAGTGATTCTGTCCACTTTGGGGCATATTCTAGCGAAAAGCTCCATTATTCTGTCCACTTCTTGTAGTTTTCTGTCCGGACTGAGCCGTAATCTATCCAAATGTCCCGTTATTCTATCGACTATACAAAATATGGGAAAATCTTCATCTCCACCATGCGCTAAAAGCCGCTTACATTACTTCTTCCCTTTAAACAGTAACGTCATCACGAATATCACTGCTGCCAAGCTAAATGCTACATAAGCGACGTTGGTGTATGCCTCCATATTTTTCACACCGATACCGATGAACGCCCAGACAAATACCAACGGATAGACACGGTCCCGGTTGGCCATATTGAACCAGATTGCGAGAAGGGTCGCCACAACGAGCATGATGATCGTCCAGGTGACATCAGAAAGGCCAAAGCCGTCCCACTCGAGATACACGAGCACATAACTGATATTGGCGATGGTTGCGACACTGACCCAGCCAAGGTATATTGAAAACGGCAGGCGGTCAAACAATCCGGGATCTGATACCTGCACTTTTTTATATAGTGCAATCAACGTGAGCAGTAAACTTAGCATGACGGCGATTGTTGTGACGAAAAATTCGTAATGCCACAACACTACCCAGGTACTATTGAGGATGCAGCTCAGTATGAATAAACCGCTGGTGTTCTGATAGATAGGAAGATTTCGGCGATTCTTAGGGAACTGCCGGATAACCCAGACTCCCAGAAGCAAATAAATAAGACCCCAAATAGAAAATACATATCCTGCAGGGGTAAACAGGACATTCAGTCTATCGGATATTTCGCCAGCTGTCTGGCCATTCAGAGGAAGTGCATTTGATAGATAATTTACAAGGACGACTAATAGAAAAGCAATCACATTAAGCCAAATTCTCATTAGCTGAACACTCCTTTCATCTCTCTTTCTATACTATTCCTTAATAGAGGAAGACATAACCATCGGGATGTTCTAAGCGTTTATTTAAAAGAATAATTCCTCTGAAATCATGTGGCAATATTTATGGACTTGTCTCATATGATGGAGAATGGGTCACATCGGATAAGCCTTTTCCATGAAGAGAGGGGGACGTTCATGAATAAGTTTTTCAAAGCTGTGCTGCTGCTTGCGATTGCTGCTTTCTTAGGGGAAAGCCTAGAATTTGTCGTGAATATGGTATTGGCCAAGGAACTCGGGGAAGTGGGGCTTGGTTTATATATGTCGTTATTGCCGGTTGTATTCCTGGTGGTGGTGATTGCAAGCCTTGAGCTGCCGATCTCGATATCCAAGTTCGTCGCGGCAAAAGAGGAAAAATACCATAAAAGTATGCTGATGCATGCAATGAGGCTGACGATTGTGTTTATGTTTTGTGTCATCGGCTTGTCGGTTGTAGTACTTCCATTCATCCCGGTATTTGATCATTATCATCCGATTGTACGATGGCTAATCATCTTGATGATCCCCATCATCTCTTTCTCTTCCATTGCACGAGGTTACTTTATGGGACTTCATCATATGGGGAAAATCGCGATATCAAACTTTTTAAGAAAAGCGGTGCAGTTGGTGCTGCTTGTCCTTGTTTATCATTTTTTCCATTTTTCGATGGAGCTTGCGATACTCATTGCGATCTGCACACTCGTATTCACCGAGCTGATTGTCTGCTTCTATTTAATGTACATGTACATACTCCAGTTCCGTGAATTGAAAAGAAAACCGGGTGCAGCCCTGAGTGCACAGTCCGTTCGGAAAAGCCTTCTGGAAGTATCGATCCCTACGACAGGAATGCGGATCTTCCATGCGATCACCAGTGCAATCCAGCCTTTTCTCATCAAAATGGCGCTGTTAAAGGCAGGTCTCAGTGAAACGATTGCCTTGGAAGAGTTCGGACTTCTTGCGGGAGTGGCTTTGACCATCGGATTTTTCCCGGGATTCATAGCCCACTCGTTTCTGATTGTCCTGATCCCGACTGTTTCAGCCTCATACGAGAATAGGGATTATCCAAAATTGCAAAAGCTGCTGCAACAGGTGATGGGGCTCACTTTCCTTTACGGGATCCCAGTAGTGCTGGTGTTCTATCATTTTGCGGTGCCGTTGACGAATATCTTTTATGAGTACTCCAAAGCTTCGTCTTATCTCCAGCTCTTATGGCCTTACTTTCTTTTTCATCTGTTTGTAATTCCACTTCAGGCCTATCTAATCGGCCTTGGACTGATCAAGGATGCCTTTTTACATTCCATGTGGTCGACCCTTGTTGCCTTTGCTTTGATTTTCATTCTGGGATCGATGGAATCACTGCGCATGACAGGAGTCATCCTGGGCATGAATACTGGCATTGTGCTGCTGACGATGATGCATTATTTGACGGTCTGTCACAAAATAAAGGTCACCTTATGGTTGAAGCATGCCGGACCGCAGAAAATTGGATAGTTTCGCAGAATAGGAATTTTTAAACGAACGTTGGTTTAAAGAGGATGTAAAATCCTTATGTGCCAAGGCGGAAAAGCTTTTTGGGAAAATTAACTTTTAAAAAAGGATTTCCACAATAATTTACGAAAAAGGGGAGTAATGCCGTGTTTTCGGACGAAACCTCTCTTTTTCTTTTAGTGGAATAGGAATTTTTAAACGAGCGTTTGTTTAAGGAGATTGCAAAACCCTTATGTACCAAGGTGGAAAATTTATAAAAAGAAATTAACTTTTAAAAAAGGTATTTTATTAAAATGATTGAATCAGGTAGCTGGAAATAAAATCGCTTTCAATTGTGCAACTTCTCTTGCAGGTGTTTACAATGCCTAAGAAGGTCTTTATACTCTCCCGTAGACTATCATTGAAAACAGTTGAAGGAGGGTGACCGTTTTGAACAAAAACTTGAAAACATTTTTATTTCTCCATATTGGTCCTCTATTCGTTGCCATACATGTACATTTCTTCCTATCCCCGAACAGCTTGGCTACCGGTGGGGTCAGTGGGCTATCCATCATCCTGAATGACGTTTTTCCAGGCCTTTCTATAGGTGTCCTGATGCTGATTGTGAATGCAGTTCTTTTTGTCGTGGGTTTTATTTTGCTTGGTTTTGCATTTGGGGCAAAAACCATCTATGCGAGCATCATGCTGTCTGTGATGGTATGGCTGTTGGAGTGGCTGTTCCCGATCTCCAATCCGCTTAGTGAGGACATATTGATCCAGTTGATTATCGGGCAGTGCATCGCCGCGCTTGGGATAGCACTTGTATTCAATCAACGCGCTTCCACAGGGGGGACGGACATCATTGCCTTGATACTGAATAAATACCTCTCGATTGATATGGGGCGTGGAGTTTTATTGGCCGATATCTTCATCGCGCTTTCATCCATTCTTGTGTTCGGTCCGGAGGTTGGCATGTATGCGGTGTTCGGTGTCATCCTGAATGGACTTGTGATCGACTATACGTTGCAGCAGGTTAATGAAATGCGCGAAGTGGTGATCATCAGCAGTGAGAGTGCACAGATCCGTTCCTATATCGTCGGGCAGCTTGGTCGCGGTGCCACGATCCATTATGCCAAAGGCGCTTTTACATCTGACGAAAAGGAAGTTATTACAACCGTCTTGAGCCGTAAGGATTTTACACGCTTGAAAAAGTACATCGGTGCAACGGACAAGCAGGCATTCATTACGGTGCATAATATGAAAGAGATCTTGGGTCAGAATTTTAAACAATTGGCTTGAAGTGATGGACAGGCGGGTCGCATGTAGCGGCTCGCTTTTTCAATTGGTGGATTTTGTAAAGTTGTCAGAATGTAGGATCTTTTGGACAGAAAAAGGCGTAAAGTGGACAGAATATGCCTCCATCTCGACAGAATGCCGCAAAAAGTGGACAGAATACCGCTGATTCCCGACAGAATACGAACCTCAGCCGCAAAAATCAAGTCCATAAACACTGAAAAAACTTACCACATACCTAATATTTCTTTTCCAAAACAAATCAGTATACAATAGGGGGCAAGGAATTCAATTTTGAGGTGGACATCTTGACAGAAAAAGAGCAAACTCTCCTTCAGAAGGCAGAGGAATTTATCAGACAGTGCTATTCAGAGCTCGGAAAACCAGCAGAAGAGCTTGCATTCAGGCTGCAGGAAGTAAAAGATGATATACAGTTTTATGGTACATATGAGCATACATATGAAGAGTTGGAGCATGGGGCGAAAATGGCTTGGCGCAACAGCAACCGCTGTATCGGCCGGCTTTTTTGGAATGCGCTTCATGTAATGGATAGAAGAAATTTGGACAGCGAAGATGAGATTGCAAAAGCACTTTTTCATCATATCGATTTTGCCACAAATAAAGGGAAGATCAGGCCGACAATCACTATTTTCAGAGAAAAGAAGGAAGAAAGCGAAATAAGGATCTGGAACCACCAGCTGCTCAGGTATGCGGGCTATGAAACAGAACACGGGACAATCGGTGATCCCGCATCGATTCTCTTCACTAAGGTATGTGAGGAGCTTGGCTGGGAAGGGCAGCGAACGCATTTTGATATTCTGCCGCTCGTCATACAAATCGATGGTGCAGAACCTAAGCTGTATCCGATCCCGGATGACATTGTGTTGGAGGTGCCGATTCATCACCCGGAAATCCCGCAGTTTCAAGACCTCCAACTGAAATGGTATGGAACGCCCCTTATTTCCGATATGAAGCTTGAAATCGGAGGAATACACTATACAGCAGCCCCATTCAATGGTTGGTATATGGAAACGGAGATTGGTGCGCGGAATTTTGCCGATAAAGACAGATACAATATGATTCCAAAGGTCGCAAGCATCATGGGGCTAGACACGACAACGAACGCAACGCTATGGAGGGATAAGGCCTTGATCGAACTGAATGTAGCAGTTCTGCACTCTTTTAAGGAGATGGGGGTCAGTATCGTCGACCATCATACGGCCGCGATGCAATTCCAGCATTTTGAACAGCAGGAAGAGAAGAGCTGCCGTCATGTGACAGGAGAATGGGCGTGGCTGATCCCGCCTGTTTCACCTGCCGCGACCCATATTTTCCACCATTCGTACGAGGATAAGATAGTCTCCCCGAATTACTTTTATCAAAAGAAGCTCTATTAAAGGAGGAACAGGATGAAAATAATCGTGGCACCAGATTCGTTTAAAGGGTCCATGACAAGTGTGGAGGCTGGAAGGCAAATCAAGCGTGCGATTCTCGATGTCATCCCGGCAACGGAAATTGTCGAGCTTCCCATGGCAGATGGCGGGGAAGGGACAGTCGAGGCTGTTCTGCAGGCGGTTAAAGGGGAAATGGTCCTTACACAAGTCCTGGACCCCATTGGACGTGAGATACAGGCAGGCTATGGCTGGCTGCCAGAGCAACATCTGGCTGTCATAGAAACTGCCGCAGCTTCGGGACTGACTTTGTTAAAAGGAAATGAGCTTGATCCTCACTCAGCCTCTACTTTTGGCACAGGGCAACTTATCGGACATGCGCTTTTGATTGGCGCTAAAACGATCATTCTTGGCCTAGGGGGAAGCGCTACGGTCGATGGTGGTGTAGGTATTCTGCAGGCACTTGGCATGAAGGTTTTCGATACACTGGGTAATGAGTTGGACCGAGTAGGCGGAGAACTTTGGAAAATAGGACAGTTGGACTTTACGGGGCTTGATGCGAGATTGGCAGGTGTGAATCTGATCATTGCCTCTGATGTGACAAATCCTTTGCTCGGTGACGAAGGGGCCATCAGGATCTTTGGTCCTCAAAAAGGTGTGCATGCTGAAGAACTTGATCGATTTGAAGCTGGGATGGCTCATTTTGCAAGGTTGGTAGAAGAGGCTACCTGGAGGAATAAAATGTCGGAGCTTCCGGGAAGTGGAGCGGCAGGGGGCATAGGCTTCCTGCTGAGATCTGTCATGAATGCAGAATTCAGAAGTGGATTGGAACTCGTATTGGATCTAGCCAATTTTGAGCGGCATCTTACTGGAACCGACTTGATCATTACAGGGGAAGGCAAGATTGATGCGCAGTCTGCCTATGGGAAAGTGCCTGTTGGCATTGCACGGATCGCTCGGGGGCATCACATACCTGTCATCGCATTTGCGGGAATCGTGGATGAGGGTGCAGACAAACTGGAGCAGGATGGAGTCACTCTGGCACTTCCTATTATTGAAGGTCCGATGACATTGGAAGAGGCGATGGCTGCAGGTCCCGGGCTTTTATATAAAGCGGTAAGACGGTTTCTTCAAATCTATCGATTAGGAAGCTAGCAGAGGGGCATCCAACCGTATGCTACTATTTTAATATTTCTCCCCAAAAAAATCTGATATAATGGATAGTGGAATTAGAGGATTCAAAGTCAGGAAAGAGAGTGAAATATATGGGTCGTAAATGGAATAATATCAAAGAAAAGAAAGCGGCGAAGGATGCCAATACAAGCCGTGTCTATTCAAAATTCGCTTTGGAAATCTACGTAGCGGCAAAGCAGGGCGAGCCGGATCCGGAGTCCAATATGGCGCTGAAATTTGTACTTGAACGTGCGAAAACCTACAACGTACCGAAGAACATCATCGACCGTGCGATTGATAAGGCCAAGGGCGGCGGCGAGGAAAGCTATGATGAGCTTCGCTACGAAGGGTTCGGTCCTAACGGCTCCATGATCATCGTGGATGCTTTGACAAACAACGTGAACCGTACAGCCTCAGAAGTGCGAGCTGCGTTCGGGAAAAACGGCGGAAACATGGGCGTGAGTGGATCCGTTTCCTACATGTTCGATAATACAGCAGTGTTTGGTATCGAAGGTAAAACAGAAGACGACATCATGGAAATCCTGATGGAAGCGGATCTTGATGCACGTGACATTTTTGAAGAGGAAGAGTCTGTCATCATCTACGCGGAGCCGGACCAATTCCATGCCATCCAGGCAGCACTGAAGGAAGCGGGAATCACCGAATTCACCGTTGCGGAATTGACGATGCTTGCCCAGAACGAAGTGGAAATCCCGGAAGATTCCATTGCGCAATTCGAGAAGCTGATTGATGCATTGGAAGACCTCGAGGATGTTCAACGCGTTTATCATAATGTTGATTTAGGCGAATGAAAATAAACGAGTATGTAACCTTACGAGGTTCGTACTCGTTTTTTTGTTGCGATTTAATCAAAAAAGAGCCTATCCCCTCGCAGTCTAAACAACTGACACATGGGATGGGCTCTTTCAATTAAATGATTATGTCGCAGCCTTCTGAAGCTTATGAAGGAACGTCAAGGACTTTCCTGTTCCGATCGCTACGGATTCCAAAGGATTTGGAGCTACATACACAGGAACAACAATCTCGTTGCTCAACCATTCCTGCATGCCATTCAGCAATGCTCCGCCACCAGTGATGATGACACCTCTGTCAACGATGTCTCCACTCAGTTCAGGTGGGCAATCCTCTAATGTTGCACGGATGGCTTCCAGAATGTGCAGAAGGGATTCCCTGATGGATTTTTGAATTTCTGTAGAATGCAATTCAATCGTCTTCGGCAAACCTGTTACAAGGTCACGGCCGCGGATTTCCATTGTCAATTCTTCATGCTCGACAAGTGCATAGCCGATTGTCATCTTGATGTTCTCAGCTGTACGCTCCCCAATTAGAAGGTTGTAGTTCTTACGTACGTGATGAACGATATCTTCGTCAAACTGGTCCCCACCTACACGGATGGAATTACAGGAAACGACGCCACCGTAAGAGATGATCGCTACTTCCGTTGTACCTCCGCCGATATCGACAACCACGTTTGCAACTGGCTCGTCAACAGGAAGATCTGCACCGATTGCAGCTGCTACCGGCTCTTCAATCAGATGTACATGCTTCGCTCCGCAATTTTTCACGGCATCCTGGATCGCTCTGCGTTCCACGGATGTAGAACCGGATGGTGTACAAACCACGACGCTTGGTTTGCGGATGGAGAAGCCCATCGCTTTACCAGCTTGTTTCATGATTTGTTTAAGCATGCTTGTGGTGATATCGAAGTCTGCGATGACACCATCTTTTAAAGGTCGAACGGCAACGATTCTGCCAGGTGTTTTACCAATCATATTCTTTGCTTCTGTTCCTACTGCAAGAACAGCCTTAGTTTCTAGATCAATTGCCACTACGGACGGTTCATTGAACACGATCCCTTTAGATTTACTGTATACCAGCGTATTCGCTGTACCTAAGTCAATACCAATTTCCGTTGTTGAAAACATAGTCACTTCACCCAATCATTCTTTTAGTTTAGGTCTCTTATATACGTTCTAAGAAAAATGTCGTTTTGTGGGGGTAAAAGTAATAGTATAATATGGTAATAAACTACTTGTAAAAATTAAGAAGTTTACTAGGCTTTTCTGTTTACTTGTATCATCTTTAATCCCACTTAGATGTATACCCTTTAGTGGAAAATATAGTCATTTTATGATATGTTGGAAAAAAATCAACGGGGAATCGTGCCTATGTCCAGTAAAAGAAAGATAGAGGAAAATAACGAGGAAGAGTCCTTTTCCTTGGATCGAATGATCACCTACTTCCTAATTGCCTGTACCATCATCATAGGAGTATTAACCTTGCTATTATTTTATGATGGGATTTCTGTAAATAAGGAAAAAAGGATCAGTGATTATATCTCGGCTTCGGATAAGATTCTGAAGGATGCCGAACAGCTAACTGAACCCTTCAAGTTGTACGCGAATGGGGAAAATGACAATTTTACCTTAGCGGAGAAAGATCTCGAAACCATGAAGCAGAAAGTGGCAGAAGCCAAAGCGCTCGATGCGCCGCGGGAATTTCTTGAACATAAGGACAAGGTGAATGCCATATTGACTGAAAGATATGCGGCAGTTTATGGCTACTCTCTTGGAAACCGATCTCGTCAGGTTGCGGGGGAAAAGTTTGAGCAAATTGCTAAACTGGAGGAAGAAGAGAAAGATAGTCTGATAACAGCGATGGATAGAGCCAACATCGACTATGAACAATTAGAGGACGGAACCATCCGTTTTTATTTTAAAACATACTAAAAGCACCCAAAACGCAATAAGTGTTGGGTGCTTTTAGCTTTCTTTAAGCTCTGTGTAGACAACAAGCCGCTCCTCATGGTTTTGGGTGGAACGGTTGTACAAGCCTGTACACGTTATCAGGTTCAACCTGTTATTGTTGCTTGGTCCAAATATTTCTCTTATCGGCGCTTGGTCATAAGGGTACGCCTGTTTATCTTTTACCACAAATGTCAGGGTCTCCCCATTCTCTCCATCAACCAGGATTTCATCCCCGACCTCAAGCTTTTTTAGATTAAAAAAGATGGCGGGTCCTGTGTAATCATCAACATGGCCTACCAGCACGGCGTTGCCCATTCCTCCAGGTTTCGTCCCTGGTTCATACCATCCAATGGTTTCTCCATCATCCGGGACTTCCATTTCCCCGTTTTCCATCAGTCCCTGAGGCTCTATGGGAGCGTCCACGTTTATTGAAGGTATGCGTAATTGAATGGGGGTGACGGCTATATATGCAGGTTTTGGCGTTTTAGAGGAAGTGCCCTCTGAGCTTTTGATTTCTACCTCATGATTTTTTGTGCCTGCCTCAACCTTCTCTACCACCGGAGCCGGCGAAGGTTGCTCCGGCTCCGGTGTAGGGGCACTGGAATTTCCGCTCGGTTGACACCCGATGAGAATTGCCAGTGCAAAGAAGGGAAGAATCAGCTTATTTATGTGCCGCAAAGCGACGGATCCCAATGATGGCAGCTCCCACTAACGCAAGAGCACCGATTGCTGCCCAAGTATTGATGCCTTCAGAAGCAGGAGAGGAAGCTCCACCCATTCCAGTCTGCGGCATTTCGCTTGGCATCATTGTGTTGTCCACCAATACTAATACTTCAATGCTATCCACTGTGTTGATGGCATATACGGAATATACTTTATTGGCTTCAAGTGCAGTTCCGGATAGGTCCAATACTTGTTGTCCGCCTTCTGCAGTGCGGACTTCCAAGTCATAGGAACCGGCATCCAATGCCATATAGTCTGTCACAGCCTTAAATTCAGCTCCAGAGAATACATCATCCCCACCGATCAGACCTACATTCACCGCAGGGGCATCAGGGGAGAAGTGACCAACACGGATCTTGGCCTTTCCTTCCTCTACCATGTTGTTATCCGTTGTAACGGAAAGTTCCAAGTTTGCCACAGTGTTGATCGCAGCCACTGTGTAGGACATCCCTGCATCAACAGTCAAGTCGGTTGCAATGACAGGATCTGCTTCTCCCATTGTCCCAGTCGCATAAATCTCAACTTTGTGAGTACCTGCCGGAAGTTTCATATAATCTGTAGCAGCTTTAAAAGAAGCATTTTCCACGACAGCCTCACCATTTACAAATACGTCTACCGCCGGTGCATCAGGAGAAGCATGGATGATACGTACCATTGCATGATCATCTGCACTTGCAAAACTACTTAACACTGAAAATGCAAAAATACTGGCAATGCTTGCAATCAACAAACGAAACTTTTTCAATAGAATCTCTCCTTTTAAATGTTTTTGTACAGCTTATGTTCATTAACTGTATAACTAATGTATATCATGTAACTGTTTTGAATTCAAACTATTAATGTGTTTGAATGTGCTCGTAGGAGATCTAGTCCCGGAAATTGTTTTATTTCTTAAGGGCAGGGGTAGATATATCGTATAAAGCTTAGGAGGCGATATTCATGGGAAGATTATTTCGTAGAGTGTTCATTGCAGTGTTGCCGATACTGGCAAAGGAAGGCTATAAATATTTCAAAGAAAGAAAAAAGACCCCAAGAACGCAATAACCGATATTCGGAATTGGAATCTGGAGGGAACCAATTATGGAGAAGTATCTATACTATGTCACGATGGAAACCGGTAAGATACACCGTGAACCTTTCGATGACAGGGTGAAATATTATGAGGTCCTTGCAACGAATGATGAAATACGGGAACTCGAAGTGCTGTTTGAAGAGCTGAACCGTTCCGAATATAGCTTTGATGGCTTTCGGGAGCCGATGAATGAGAAAAGCACCCAGGAGCACCGGAACAAGCAACAGCTTATTCTGGACAAAATATTCGTGACCATCTATGAGCTGGGCACTGAAACCACCAAAGAGGAAATCAAAACGATGAACGGGTTGAACCAGCGAGTGTAATGGACACGCTGGTTTTTCCTTTGTTTATAATCGATTATCAGCTCCGTGTTTTATGGGGGTACATATTAAAATGGGGAAGTTTTGACCAGTTAAATGCATATTTTGGAATGTTTCACCTGTCTATATGAACTATTTTTCATCATGGCAAGTAGTTTCCGTTGAAAGTAGAAGGGGACCGCGATAGACTATTGTAAAAACGTTGTGTTAGGAGTATTCCTATGAATAAGCAAAAACCAATCAGTATGTATCCTGCTGTGGCAGTGATAATTTTCGATAAACAAAAGAGAATATTGCTTCAAAAAAGAGCGGATGTCGGCTTATGGACAATCCCTGCCGGACATGTCATGCCTGGTGAAACGGTCGAGGAGGCAGCAGTGCGTGAGGTCTATCAGGACACGGGCCTGATTGTCGATCCATATCGCCTTATCGGGGTATATTCCGATCCCGAATCCCAGACATTCGAGTATCCCGATGGAAGACTCGTGCAATTCGTCACCTCCTACTTCGAAGCGGAAATAACAGGCGGAACGACAGAAAAGAAAAACAAAGCCCTGATCGAAATCGACTACTTTGCACCGAACAGGCTCCCTCACGACCTACTGCCAATGCACCCAAGATGGCTCGTCGACGCATTCTCCGACAGAAGAGAAGCATTCGTGAGATAAGGGGTCTGCATGTGATTATGCAGGTGCTTCGACATAAACGAAAAAATCCCTGCCGGGGTCTGGCCCCTGGCAGGGATTTTTTTCACATATTTAAACGAACAATCTATCATTAGTGCACATTTGTGAGGAATGTCAGGAAGAACAGCGCCGCGATGATATAGAGCGGTGTGGATACTTCTTTTGCTTTGCCTAGTGCCAGTTTAACCAGTGGGTAGGCAATGAATCCGAATGCAATTCCGTCAGCAATAGAGTAAGAGAATGGGATCATTACAATTACAAGAAATGCTGGGAAACCTTCCGTTAGATCTTGGAAGTCGATCTGTTTGACGCTTTGCAGCATAAGCACCCCGATGATGATCAGGATTGGTGCAATCGCGCTTCCAGGTATGATCTTGATGAAAGGAATCGCAAAGATCGAAAGCAAAAATAAGCTTCCTGTCACAATGGCTGTCACACCAGTCCGTCCCCCAGCAGCAATGCCGGCAGCACTTTCCACTGTAGAAACAGTAGGACTTGTGCCGAAGAGTCCGCTCGTAAGAACGGAAATCCCGTTTGCCTGGAAGGAACGCTTGAACTTTTCCGGACGCTTGATCATACTCAGGTGACCATTTATCAGCCCGATGTTCTCAAACAGGAGAACCATCGTTAAAGAGAAGACAGCTACTAAAAAAGTAAACTCTCCAATCTTGGCAAATGAAACGGCACCGAATAAGGAAGCATAAGTATCCAATGGCAACGCATTTCCCCCTACATCGGAAAAGCTCACCACTCCTAAAGCCGCAGCAATACCCGTTCCGACAATCATGCTGATCAAAAAGTTGGCCGGCACATTGCGCATGAACAGAATAACAGCAAGGATGACAGAAAGGATGGTAGCGATCACATATGGACTCGTTACCTCACCGAGTGCCAACAGCGAATTATCGCCCTTGATCACAAGGCCGCCTTTTTCCAATCCGATCAAGGTTAAAAATAATCCCAGACCGACTGTTATTGCGTGCTTCAAAGAGTTTGGAATTGCTTCTAGCAGTAATTGAGAGAGCTTCGTAAACGAAATGACGGTTACGATCACCCCAGAAATCACTACTACGCCCAACGCTTCCTGCCAGGATAATCCCATGGAATGAACCAATGTATAAGTGAACATTGCGTTGATTCCCATCCCTGGAACGAGGATGATCGGGGCATTCGCCCAGAATCCCATCAGCCAGCAACCCACTACACATGTGAGGATCGTGGCGATTATTCCAGCTTCGATCGGGATTCCAGCTTCTGCAAGAATCGTTCCGTTGACAGCAATAATGTACACAATGGTAAAGAATGATATCATGCCTGCCATCATTTCACGCTTAAGCGTCGTTTCATGGCCAGGCAAATCAAAAGAAGACTTTATCCATTGAAGCATAGTTAAAACACCTTATTCAGTTTCCCTCTCCCACCCGGTCTCAGAGGACCCACAAACTAGTATTATAAGTCTATAAGAAGAAAACGACAATAGTAAAGTTTGAAAACATTATGTTTGAATGTTCAGAAAACATTCACAATCAAACTGTAATTCTTCGGGTATACTAGAAGTAACAAGAAGGAAAAGGGTGATGGGATGGACTTTTTTCGAATAACGGAAGAGAAAATTCGCAAAGCTTATGAAGACGGTGAATTTGAAAATTTGCCTGGCCTAGGGAAGCCTTTGGAATTGGAGGACATGTCGCACGTTCCGCCTGAAATGAGAATGGCATATAAAATCATGAAAAACTCAGGCATGATGGAGGAGCAACAATTGAAAACAGAGATTGAATATCTCGAGGACTTGATCAAAGGGGCGCATGATGACCTTGAGGAGTCCCGCCTGAAGGTAAGATTGAATGAAAAGCAGCTCCGCTTCAACCAGCTTATGCAAAAAAAGAAAAAGGACCTGAACTCGGCAGTGTTCAAGAATTATCAAAACAGGATCGATGAAAGGTTAAAGTAAGGACCTGATGCAAATATGTCGGGTCTTTTTTTATGTCCCACCGCATTCTTTTCAGGAAAATTACAATCATTACATTTTTAATTCTCATCAAATTCTCATCCCGTCCTCCCGTGTTTTTAGGTACTATAATTATATAGGAGTTTTGCGATTGAATTTTAAGGTAATAGATTAAACTGTAAGCAAGGTGCCACTTATACTAGGAGGTGGAGAGATGTGTAAAGTACTTATAATAGAAGATGAAAAGAATCTGGCGCGCTTTATTGAGCTGGAACTACAATATGAAGGCTTCACGATCGCCACTGCGTATGATGGAAGAGCGGGCCTTGACTTAGCGATAAATGAAGAATGGGATGTCATCCTTCTGGATTTGATGTTGCCGGGCTTGAGCGGGATGGAAGTGTGCCGCAGGATCCGTGCGGCAAAAGATACGCCGATCATCATGCTGACCGCCAGGGATAGTGTGATGGACAAAGTTTCAGGACTTGATAGCGGGGCTGACGATTATATGTCCAAGCCTTTTGCGATTGAGGAGCTGCTTGCAAGAATACGTGCACTGCTAAGGAGACTCGAAGGGAAAAAATCTGTATCCAATACGAAAAACCTAACCTTTCAGGAGCTGGAAGTGGATCTTGATGCCAGGACGGTACACCGGGACAAGGAGTTGATCGAACTGACGAAAAGGGAGTTCGATCTATTGGTCGTCTTCATGACCAACGTCAACCGGGTCCTGACCAGGGAGCTCCTGCTTGAAAAGGTATGGGAGCTCGGAACGTATGCAGAAACGAATGTGGTGGATGTATATGTGAGATATCTACGGAACAAGATTGATAAACCTGACGGTGAAAGCTATATCCAGACGGTACGCGGGACGGGTTATGTGATGAGAAAATGACTAGAATGACAAACTTCTTTTATCAGCTGCCGATCCGATGGAAAATCACCCTCTGGTCGTCTTTGGTGCTTTTCATCTTATTTGTGACCTATAATTCCATCCAATACTATGTGATGAGATCGTGGATGATCGACCAGGAGGAGCGGAATATACAGGACAAAATGAACGAAGTCCAAGCCTACCTGGCAGACAAGCCTTTTCTGGTCGATCGCACAGAAATCATCTATAGCAGTGGTTTTTTGGAAAAAGTGAATGAAGCCAATGAACTTATCCGGATCATTGACCGTGATGGGAACCTCGTGCTGGCGGTTGCGACAAACCTTCCACAAGAGCTGCTTGTGACCCCGGTTGAAAGCGATAATCTGGAACATGTGAAAGTAAGCGGGAAGCATTATCTCATTCATCGCCAGCCGGTCATTACGAACGGATTCATCGGATACATAGAAATCATCAGGGATCTAAAAAATTACGAGCGGCTCAGGAAACTCATTTTCCTCGTTACCTGGTCGGCTGGAGCCGGAGCCATCCTTTTAAGTGGTGTAGGCGGTATGCTAATAGCACGTAAGCTCCTCAAACCGATTGCAGCGCTGACGGATACGATGAAGCGCATCAAAAAGCGGGGGTTCAAGGAGCGTGTGCCACAAGATAGCAATGAGAAGGATGAGATTGCGGACATCTCCAATATGTTCAATGAGATGATGACTGATGTAGAAACATCCTTTCAAAAGCAGAAGCAATTTGTGGAGGATGCGTCCCACGAGCTGAGAACGCCGATATCTATACTCGAAGGCCACTTGTCGATGCTCAATCGCTGGGGGAAAAATGACCCCGAGGTACTTGAGGAATCATTGAAAGCCTCCCAGCAAGAGGTGGAGCGCCTGAAAATGCTCGTGTTTGAATTGCTGGAGCTGACAAGGCTTGAGTCCGACCGATTCGAGATCGGCGATGATGTCATAAGTCCGGTCCCGGTCATAGAAGAACTCCTAAAGAAATTCACCCTGCTGCATCCTGAGTTTTCATTTGAGTTTGAAAACCGATTAAAAGACGATATAAAGATACAAATGGCAGACCGACACTTAGAACAGTTATTGATCATCCTCCTTGACAATGCCGTGAAATATTCCATGGAATCCAGGAAGGTGGAAATGATGGCAGAGCGAAAAGCGGACAAATTCATCTTTCATATCATGGACTATGGCATCGGCATACCGAAGGAGGACCTGGAAAAAATCTTTAACCGCTTCTACCGGGTGGATAAAGCCCGGAGCAGGGAAAAAGGCGGCCAAGGTTTGGGATTATCAATCGCCAAGCGTATTGTCCACAACTATAACGGGTTGATAGAAGCCGACAGTAAAGAAGGGGAATGGACCCTCATCCACCTGCAATTTGATATTGAAAAACATTCCGAATAATTTCTCATCAAAATCTAATTTTTCTTTAAGGTTGTTTTCATCACAATGCGGTTAAATATAAGTATAGAATATTTCATTGATGATTCTGAAAAATACAAGATGAGGTGAAAAGGAATGGGATATTACGATGAACATGTAAACCAGACACGTTCAAGAAAAGACAAATCTTTCGGTAAAGTGGTAGTCGCTTCCGTATCAGGAGGGATTGTCGGGGCACTTGGGGTCGTTTCCATGCTGCCGGTCCTGATGGATTGGGGATTTTATATCGATAACGAAAGTCAGGGGTCCGAAACTCCTCCATCTGTGGAAACTGCCACATCCAACATTCAGACCGAGCAGGTGGATTTTAAACAGATCCAGACAAATGTAACAAGTTCAGTGGAAAAAGTTTCTGATGCGGTAGTTGGGGTAGTAAATATACAAGAAGGAAGAAATTCACTATTTGATCCCCGTCCTTCCCAATCTTCCAAAGAAGCGGGAACCGGATCGGGTGTCGTATATAAAAAAGAGAACGGTAAAGCATACATTGTCACAAACGCACACGTAATAGACGGAGCCTCTAAAGTGGAGGTCAGCATGGCAGACGGCAGCAGATTGGAAGCAAACGTGGTCGGCAGTGATGCACTGACAGATCTTGCCGTACTCACTGTGGATGGTTCTAAGGTCAGCAAGGTTGCAACCTTCGGAAGTTCAGATTCCATCACTCTCGGTGAACCTGTCATTGCAATCGGTAATCCGCTTGGACTTGAATTCTTCGGATCAGTCACACAGGGCATCATCAGCGGAAAAGAACGGATCATCCCCGTTGACATAAATCAGGACGGCCAGGCAGATTGGGAAGCGGATGTCATCCAGACAGATGCAGCAATCAACCCTGGGAATAGTGGTGGTGCCTTGATCAATCTTCGCGGCGAGGTCATCGGAATCAATTCGATGAAGATTGCGCAGTCTTCGATTGAGGGTCTTGGATTTGCCATTCCGATCTCAGCGGTCAAACCGATCATCGAGGATCTTGAGCAACATGCAGAAGTGCAGCGACCATTTATGGGTGTCGGTCTTGCATCCCTTTCAGACGTACCACTTGAACAGCAGCGTTCCACATTGAAGCTTCCTGAAGAAGTCGAAAACGGAATCGTTGTCACTGGCGTAGAGAAAATGTCTCCGGCTGAGAAGGCAGGACTCAAGGAATACGATGTCATCGTAAAGCTGGATGGCCAGGAAATCAAGGATGCATTAGGGCTTCGCAAATTCCTGTACAATGAAAAGCAAATTGGAGACAAAATGAAAGTATCGTTCTATCGAAATGGTCAATTGCAGGAAGCTGAAATGACGTTAGTAAAACAAATGTTTTAAATTCGACGAATAGAGGCGATCTAAACGATGCAAAAAACGACTGGGAAAGAGAAAAAAGGTATCGATGTACGTAAAATAGTAGAAAAATACAAGAAAAAAGGCATCAAAGTGGAAGTTTGCAAGCCAAGGCTTGACCTGATTAAAGGGTTGAGCCCCCAATAAATTTATGTTTCCTCCCCCCTTAACATAAATGAAAAAAGCGCCAAATCCTCCTTTCCATAAGGAAGATTTGGCGCTTTTGTTTTATCTAAAAAATTTATTATTTGGTGATGAGCTGGTCCACCATGATCTTTTGATATATATGAATAATTTCCTCATCGTCTAAGTTAAGTAAGTTCTGACGCAGGTGACCTTTATCCATTAGCGTTTGCTCTACACTTTCACGTTCCATATCAGTTAAAAAATATCGTTTTGCTACTAGCATGTTCAGCACCTCGTTTAATTTTTTTTGTATTTTCTATAGTAATTCCCAGTTTGCTAGATTTATATACATAAAAAAACTATTTTTCTAAGAAAATTTTTATTTTTTTATAGATTGTATAAAAAAGCTTCCTCAGGTTTCAGCACAACACATCTGCTGAAACCTGAGGAAGCCTTGTGAAATTACACCTTGAAATGCTAAAAAAACAACACATCATTCTTTTTCCAAAAACTCAAACAGAAACGATTGCCCATCCCGGTAAAACCTTGGATCATAGATGCCGAGTCGTTCGTCATCATCCACAATCACGACAAATGGCGACCACTCATACAGGGTTTTCGCTTCCGGTACTTCTGCAAACAACGCTTCGAGGTCTGCATCTTCCGCAGATTCGAGGGAATATTGCAAGGTTGGCTTTGTGAACAGGCTGTCATCGAAAATCATGACAGTATCATCGATCTTACCTATAACTGAGTAATGCCAAGGGATGAAGCTCGCAGAAAGTGCAACCTGATCGTATTTATCCTCATAGCTTTTATAGAGGAGATAGCCTTGGAATGTCTGGATGGTGACGTGGAATAGGATGAGCAGCCACACCACACGATATAGCAGATGGCGCTCCTTTTTCCATAATCGCCGTGCAAAGAATCCTACTGCAATGATGAACCAAATCATAAAATCGACGATCGAAATGGTACCAAAAGTGATTCGCATCGAGGAAAAGGGCTCAAGATAACCGGTACCCCATGCGTTGAATAAATCACTCGTATTATGTATGAAAACAGCGATAAGCGGGACCCATAAAAAACGCCAATCCCTTTTCTTTAAAATAATTATACTCAGCAAAAAAAGCAGGATCGCCCAAACTGGGACCATAAACAAGGAGTGCGTGATGCCGCGGTGCCACATCTGGTACATGCCCTCGGTGTCCCAGAGCTGTGAAATCACATCGCTGTCAGGAATTTGACTTGCGATAATGGATGAGGCAAATAAAGCTATTTTTGTTTTTTTATCATCTTCTCTTTTATCCACCGCTCCATAGATGGTCATACCAAAGAGCGTGTGTGTAATTGTATCCATCTTACTGATTCCCCCTAAAAAAGCACTTACTTTAACAGTTTACCTCAAAAAGGGGGTGCAAACAAAAAAACAACCTGCAATAGGTTGTCCTGAAAAGTTGCTTAATCATCTTTGTGAAGATTATCATCCAAGTCATCCTTATCACGCAATTCTGGAGGTAGAGGATCAATTTCGATGGAATCTTTTTTGTTCAATCCGCTTCTAACCGAATAAATGAAAACACCCATTAATAAGAAAAGTAGAATGGTCAAGCCAATCGTAGTACCATAATAACCAAGCATCGCTATCCCTCCTCTGTAAACATATATGCAGGAGGTGGTAGGTTCATTACTTACGGAGTGAAAAGTTTGTCCATGACAATCAGAAAAAAGAAAAAACCGCCCATGAGTCAATATGTTGACTTTTCGGACGGCTCTTTCTTGCATTATTTATTTTTGCGAAGATTTCCAAGCTCTTCGGCAATTGCCTGCATTTCATTTGGGCTGAAGGAAGGCTTTCTCATGACTAGGTCATATATATCCTTTAGCTCTTCGTACATTTCTTCGTCAAAATGGGACGGCTTGATGGCGCCAAGGTTCAGCACTTTCAGTTTGCCTTTGATTGCTTCGATCATATATTCCACGTTTTCGGTGGACTTTTCTGTTAGATTCATTCGGAACATTCCTTTCGAACAAGCTTGAGTTTTGTTTATTTTAGCATGAAAATCAAAATAAAAGTACCATTCTCGGTAGAAGAGGGTATATCAAAAGTATAGGAATGGGGTAGAGCCCTGAATTATTCGAAGAAACTGTCAAAGATGTATATAATGAAAAGAAGAATGAATGGAAAGGGGTTAGGCATTTGGTACGTGTATTGTTTGTTTGTCTCGGTAACATCTGCCGTTCTCCGATGGCGGAAGCGGTATTTAAGCAGCTCGTGGAAAAAGATGGCCTCGGCGACAGGGTGGAGGTCGATTCTGCAGGAACGGGCGATTGGCATATCGGCCATCCTCCGCATGAAGGCACAAGAAAGCTTTTGGATGAGAAAAAAATCAGCTATCAAGGAATGAAAGCAAGGCAGGTTGTGAAAGAGGACTTGTCGAATTATGATTATATCATTGCCATGGATTCAGAGAATCTTGGGAATCTTAGGAAGATGGCTGGGTATGACAAAACCGGCTATGTCGGAAGGCTCTTGGATTTTGTCCCGGCAAGCAAGATAAATGACGTGCCGGACCCGTATTTCACGGGGAACTTCGATGAGGTATATCAATTGGTCACAGAAGGCTGCGAGAACCTGCTTGAAAAGATCAAAGAAGAGAATTTTTAATAGAAAAAGGAGTGGAGAGAATGGAGAAGAGAAATAAAATGGTGGAAGGAATGCTGATTGGAGCATTAGTCGGAGCTGCGATTTCATTACTCGATAAAGAAACAAGAACGAATTTCATACATAATGGCAAGCAGGTTGGTGGAAAATTAAAGTATGTCATCCAGCATCCTCAGGAGATAGCGGATTCTGTCCGTCAACAGATTGAATCAGTGAAAACTGCCGTTGATGATGTTACAGAAGACCTGGAATATTTAAGAACAAAGGTAAATCAGTTGAAAGAAACAACTCCTCAAGTATTGGAGATTGTAAAAGATACAAAGGAAGTCATTTCTAAACATCTGGATACCAATAAAGGGAAATAAAAACTTGTCCTAGAACAGGATAGGCGTCAATAGAATAAAGAGTAAATGATAAGTGCTGGAGGAAAAAGGATGGAAATCATCATGTTTTTTAAGCATCTATTGCACCGTTTTGAGCGCGATGAGGTATTGGGAAGAGCCGCAGAGTTGGCATACTTTTTCCTATTGTCCTTGTTTCCCTTTCTTATTTTTCTACTTACTTTGATTGCCTATGTCCCTGTTTCGCAGGAAGATGTCCTGGGTGTGATCAGACAATACGCACCAGGTGATACGATGCATATCATCGAAACCAATGTACTAAGGATATTAAGTGAGCAGCGCGGCGAATTGCTTTCCTTTGGTATCATCGCGACAATCTGGTTTGCATCCAATGGGATCAATGCGATTGTCCGTGCTTTCAATCGCGCCTATGATGTATATGAAAACAGATCTTTTTTCATGGCTCGCGGTGTGGCGATCCTACTTACACTTGCCATGGTCTTTGTCATTATCGTGGCTCTGCTGCTGCCTGTTTTCGGAAGGGAGATCGGCTTGTTCATTTTCGCTTCCTACGGCCTGTCGGATGAATTTTTGGATATCTGGAATGCCATCCGCTGGGGTGTCAGCTTTGTCATCCTGTTTTTCGTGTTCAGCTGCCTGTACCTGGCCGCACCGAACATTCGTCTCCGCATACGGGACATCCTTGCAGGATCGCTTTTTGCAACGGTGGGCTGGATAACGGTTTCTTCCCTTTTTTCATATTATGTGAGTAATTTCGGAAACTACACAGCGATGTATGGAAGCTTGGGAGGGATCATTGTACTTTTGGTCTGGTTTTATTTATCTGGCCTCATGATCATCATCGGAGGAGAAATAAATGCCATTGTCCTGCAATCGGGCAAGAATTATGTTTCGTAAAAATTCCCAGTGAAGTTTGCCGGGATTGTGGAGATTCTAATCATGAAAGATACTTCAACTTATCTGGAGGGATTTTTCATGACCAAGCACACGAAAAAAGATGGCGGTACAAAACAAAACGCAAAGCACAAGCCAAAGAACAAGACTTCAGGCAGTGCGAACGGGCAGAACGGTTATCACTAACCGACCCGCATGATCAATGGTCTTTTCACAAAAAAGCAGTGGACCCAAACCGGGATTCCACTGCTTTTCCTTTTATCTTAATAAACGCAAACCATTTAATATCACCAAAATAGTGCTTCCTTCATGACCAATCACACCGAAAGGCAAGTCGATTACTTGAAAGAAGTTGGAACTGATCAAGAGCATGATGACTGTGATGGAAAAGATGACGTTCTGCTTGATTATCTTATTCATGCGCTTGGATAGCTCGATCGCTTCTGAAATTTTCAGCAAATCGTTTTTCATGAGGACGACATCCGCGGTTTCCAACGCAACATCCGTTCCTTCTCCCATTGCGATGCCGACATTGGCCGTTGCGAGGGCAGGAGCATCGTTGATCCCGTCACCGACCATGGCAACCGCACTGTACTCATCTTTTAGTTCTTTGACCGATTCCACCTTCTCTTCAGGCAGGCATTCGGCAATGAATCGATCTATGGCAGCTTCACCAGCGATCGCTTCTGCAGTACTTTGACTGTCACCGGTCAGCATGATCGCCTGGACGTCCAGTGCCTGCAATCGTTTAATCGCTTCAACAGTTTCTTTTCGAATAACATCCTTCAGTGCGATCAAACCGACAATGCCATTTTCGTCCTTCACATATACAACTGTTTTTCCTTCACGTGCGAGAGCTTCCGCAGCACCATTTGAAAAGGAGAGTGCGGCATCTTTCCCGACAAAATCGGCCTTTCCGACCATCCACTTTTTCTGATCGATCGTTCCGGTCACGCCCCAGCCAGCTTTATCATCGAGCTGCTCGGGACGCTGCAATGGCTGTTCGCTATTCTTTCTGGCGTATGCGGTGATGGCTTGTGCCAGCGGGTGATTGGAATAGCTTTCAATCGACCCGACAGAAAAGAGGAAGTCCTTCTTTTCGATATCCTCTCGAACCAGTACGTCTGTCACTTCAGGCTTTCCTTTTGTCAGCGTTCCAGTTTTATCAAACGCAATCGCCTTCAGGTGGGAAAGGTTCTCCAAGTGGACCCCACCCTTGAAAAGGATCCCTTTTCTGGCACCATTTGAGATGGCAGATAGGGTAGCCGGCATGATGGAAGCAACCAGCGCACAAGGAGATGCAACTACAAGTAATATCATGGCACGGTAGAAAGTTTCATTCCAGCTCCATCCGAGTAGGAAGTGAGGCAGTATCATCATCAGCCCCACAACAATCAGGACGATTTTTACATATGGACCTTCAAAACGCTCCATAAACTGCTGGGAAGGGGACTTTTCACTTTGTGCATTTTGGACAAGGTTGATGATTTTCTGAAACAGGGTTTCACTTGCCGGCTTCGTCACCTCAAGCACGATGGAGCCATTCACGTTCATCGTACCGGCGTAGACGGTGTCACCTATATGCTTTTCAAGCGGGATGGATTCGCCTGTGATCGCTGCTTCATCAATGGCTGATTCCCCTTTGACGATGTTTCCGTCGGAAGGGATGCGTTCGCCAGGCTTGACTAACAGATGGTCACCGATCTCAACCTTTGAAATGTGGATGCGTTCCTCGTTGTCTCCTTGTATGCGAACCGCTTCTTCAGGCTGGATTCCCATGAGTGCCGAAATTTCCTTTTGGCTCCGGTTCATCGTGTACGTTTCAAGGGCACCGCTTAGCGCGAAAATGAAGATCAATATGGCGCCCTCCATCCAATAGCCGATGATGGCAGCCCCGATTGCGGCAATGATCATGAGCATTTCCACATTAAGCTCTTTTTCGGCTATCGTATCCTCAAGCCCCTCTTTGGCTTTAAAATAACCGCCGATCAAATAGGCGAGGACGAAGATCGGTGCGGCGATGGTGGTTTCATCAAACTTCAGCAAGAGCCAGCCTGCGAAGATCAATACTCCTGAAAAAATGGCAAAGACCAGTTCGATATGTGTTTTAATCAGCGATACTAAGCTGGTCTCTTTTGGGCTTTCCAGATTCCTTGGTTGTTTTTGTGCTAGTTCAGTCATATCAATACCTCCTAATTGAGAAAAAGAATCAGAATCACTACTTCCATAAAAATGACGAAAGCTGCCATCTCGTTGATAGCAGCAAGGTTTTTACCCTTTTTAAAAAGAAATATTAATTTATCAGTTAATTATATTTATTATTAATTAATTTTTATTATAGTTTATTTCCGCTGTTTTGGCTAGTATTATTTTTCGACGGAATATAAAGTATGTAACTTCAAGAAAATCTGTGTATAATGTAGCTTGGAAAGAAAGAAGGTGAACGGCACTTTGACAGCCGAGAAATTTTTCAAAAGTAAATTTGGCGTGATAACAGCAGCTTTGATAGCAACGTTTTTATGGGGAAGCGCATTCCCTGCAATCAAGCTGAGCTATACAGAATTAAACATCGGGGCGGACGATTATGACAAGCAACTGCTCTTTGCGGGCTACCGTTTTTTGCTGGCAGGAATCATGATCTTTCTATTTTTTACCCTTTTTAAGCAATCATTAAAACTAAGGAAAGAAACCTTGGTGCCATTATTTCAACTTGGGTTTGTCCAAACCTTTCTTCAGTATCTCCTTTTCTATATCGGGCTAAGCTATTCCACCGGGATGCAAGGTGCGGTAATTGCTGGGACTGCTTCGTTCTTTCAGATCCTATTTGCGCATTTCCTGTATGCCGATGATGGATTGACGATTCGTAAGTGGATGGGGATCGCCCTTGGTTTTGGCGGCGTCCTTGTAGTGAATCTGCCCAAAGTGGGAGGGGATTTTCAATTTGGGATCGGGGAGGTCCTGCTCCTGATTGCGATGATGGCTTCCGCCTACGGGAACATCATGGCACGTGAAAGGTCGGGGAAAATGGACGTTTCCTATCTGACCGCCTATCAGATGCTGTTCGGCTCAGTCGGATTGATCATTGCAGGAGGCGTGTCGGCTGGATTCGTCCCATTTGATTTTGATTGGTATACAACCTTCCTTCTATTGTATCTGGCCTTTTTATCTGCAGCAGGATTTGTACTGTGGAACAATGTCATGAAATATAATAAGGTTGGAAAAGTCTCCATGTACTTGTTCTTGGTCCCGGTCTTCGGTGTCATATTGTCAGCCATGCTCCTCGATGAAGTGATGCATTACACGATATTGATCGGACTGGTGCTTGTAACAGTGGGAATCATCATAGTGAACAGGCAAAAGGAAAATAACAAAGAAGAGAAAAAACTGCAGCCCACCGGATGAAGGTGAGCTGCAGTTTTTCGTTTATATGGGGGATGCCTTGGTATTAAAGGCCTTCCTGGATAACCATTTGCTGATAAACATGATTGTATAAGTGCTCGATGTCTGCATCCGTCATATAAACCAGGGAATCGCGATCCGCCTTCTTCATAACCTCGATAAACCTAATCATGTTTTTCCGTTCCTGTCTGCTCATGATTCTTTCTCCTCCTTTGTATTAGTACAGTAAGTATGTGTTTGTATTATTATATAACAGAATATTTAAAATTGGAACAACTTTTTGAAAGTTTTTTGCGCCCGAATTTTTTAGATGGAATTAGGTATGGTAGGGGGAGAGGTTGGTGACCTGGTGTTGTTTTGTTTTGGATTTGCGTTGGGGGATTGAGACCATGATTTACTGAAATCCGAGAGGGAATCAACGCTTTTGAATGGTGAATGATACCTTCACTCAATGAAATCCATTCGAGAGAGGGAATCAAAAGACTAGAATGATACCTTCACTCAATGAAATCCATCCGGGAGAGGGAATCAAAAGGCTAGAATGATACCTTCAGTCATTGAAATCCATTCGAGAGAGGGAATCAAAAGGGTAGAATGGTACCTTCACTTAATGAAATCCATTCGAGAGAGGGAATCAAAAGGGTAGAATGATACCTTCACTCAATGAAATCCATTCGAGAGAGGGAATCAAAAGGCTAGAATGATGCCTTCAGTCAATGGAATCCATTCGAGAGAGGGAATCAAAAGACTAGAAAGATGCCTTCAGTCAATGGAATCCATTCGAGAAAGGGAATCAAAAGGCAAGAATGATGCCTTCGGTCAATGGAATCCATTCAAGAGAGGGAATCAAAAGGCAAGAATGATACCTTCAGTCAATGGAATCCCTTTAGGAGAGGCAATCAGGTAAATGGCGGTCCCAAAACGGGTAATGAAACCACGACCTCCATCGATTCTACTACATCACAGCCCCCAATCCCCCAAAAACAAAAACAGACAAGCCCCTCCATCTAATGGGCTTGTCTGTTTTAATTTCACTGTTGCTTCGCCACCACAACCTTCCTCCTGTTTCCATAAGAAAACGTCAAAAAGAAAATGATGAACAGCAGGAAGCTGATGATGTGGAAAAAGCTGATGTCTTGAAAATACTGAATGAAAAGGCCGCCGAAAAATGGACCGCCAAGACTGCCGAGACTGAATGCGATGCCACATAGCAGATTACCGGTCGGCAAAAGATTCTTCGGCATGAGATCGGTCATATAGCTGATGCCAAGCGAGAAGGTGGATCCCACCAGCATTCCCGCGATGAAGATGCATAAGGCTAGTCCCATAAAGTGATTCTCCAAAAAGCTTGCTGTAATAAAACTGATGCATCCAAGCGATAAAATCACGAGCAGGACATTTCGCCGGCCCCATTTATCGCTCATGACCCCAAGCGGAATCTGAAATACGATTCCCCCGATGGCAAAGGAAGCAAGTAAAACGGACACATTCGTCAAATCCATCCCGGTCCTTAAAGCATATATAGGAAAGCTTCCATTCAAGGAGGATTCCAGGAATCCGTATCCAAGCGGTGGAAGGAAAGCGATCCACGCGTACTTCCAGGCTTTTTTAAAACGCTTGACGGTTTCAAAAAAGGAGTTCACTCCGATTTCCTGTTCAGGATGCTCATTTTTCAAGAAGAACAGGAATACCCATCCGACCAGGCATAGAAGGGATGAAGCGATGAAAGGCAATGACGGATTGATATCTACTAGAGGTGTCATTAAAGGGCCGGTGGCAAATCCGATCCCGAAGAAAACGCCATATAATGAGATATTCCGTCCGCGTTTATCCTCTGGTGAAAAGGAGGTGATCCATGTCTGTGTGGCAAAATGTAAGGCGTGGTCCCCGATACCGATCAGCAAGCGAAGGAAGAACCAGAACCAGAATGTCTGCCATAATGGAAACAGGGCAAGGGAGATGACAACGAGAAATCCCCCTACCAGGATGACCGGTTTATAGCCATACTTCCTGAGTGGCTGTTCCATAAAAGGGGATGCCAGCAATATCCCGATATAAAGGGCTGTTGCATTCAATCCGTTCAAGGAGGAAGACAGCCCGCTATTTTCAAATATGACGGCAATCAGCGGCAGGAGCATTCCTTGGCTGAAGCCGGAAATGGCTACGATGGATACCAATATCCAAAAACGAAAACGATTCATGACATTAACCTCAAAATAATGAATTTTAAAACACATCCTCTATGATACATAAAACAGATAAGGATTGGAATGTATAAAATCCAGGAACTTTTTAGTAGCGATACCTTTTCCCATTCTGCTAAAGTAAATGAAAAAGGAGATGACAGCATGATGAAATTTAATATGAGAGAAGTAGGGTTTTCAACCGAATTGGAATATGGGGAATTGCACGTATCGGGAAATGAGCAGTACGGATTCCGCCCGTATCAATTGATGGTGTCCTCCATTGCCGTATGCAGCGGCGGCGTTTTGCGCACGATTCTACAGAAGAAACGCATGCTAGTGGAGGATATTTCCCTCACCGCTGAAGTGACGAGAAATGAAAAGGAAGCAAACCGCATCGAGAAGATCCAGATCCATTATGTGATCAAGGGTAAGGATCTGGCACATGACAAGGTCGAGCAGGCTGTGGAGCTTGCGAAAAAGAATTGTCCGATGGTGCAATCCGTGAAAGATAGCATTGAAGTGACAGAGACTTTTGAAATTGTGGAGTAAAATTTCAAGATAGGGGCCGTGGTGCTAAATCACGGCCTTTTCATATGTACATGCAAAAAGAAATATGCCTGTTCTGAAATTAAATTTCAGAAAATAAAAATATTATTGACACTGAATATCACCGGTACTATACTTAGTACAAGAGCAATTTGTCAGATTAAGGGGCGCTAGAGCATGATCATTGGATTGGATGGCGGGGGCACGAAAACAACAGGAATGGTCGTGGATGAACAAGGGAGAATCCTTGCAGAAGCTACCGTTGGCCCTACAAACCCCAACAGTTCCGATTATGAAACAGTCAAGAAGGAACTGAAAAAGCTTTTTTATTTTTTCACACTCAAGAAACCGCTTACAAAAGAGGATGTTGTCTTTGCAGGAATATCAGGTGTGGAAAGCGGCGGAAAGAAGGAATGGTTTTTGTCCCTGCTCAGGGAGATAACAGGTGAGGAACCGACCATTGTCATCGATAACGACGCAATCACGGCACTTTACTCCGAGACGAAGGGGAAGCCGGGAATTGTCTGTATATCCGGTACCGGATCGATCAGCTTTGGCATCAATGACAAAGAGGAACGGGCACGGGTCGGTGGATGGGGCTATCTCATCCAGGACGGCAGCAGCGGCTTTTCCATCGGCAAGCGACTCCTTGACTATGTCTTTGAAAGATATGACAAAGGGGATGCACCTTGTAAACTGACTAAAGCGGTTCTCACACACTTTGGCGTGACTGCCATGAGCGAAATTGTCTCCCTGGTCTACGAACTGCGGAAAACAAGGGACAGGGTCGCGTCGCTCGGAAGCATCGTTATTTCTTTTTCAAACAAAGGAAATCAGGTATGTGTGGACATCCAAAAAGAAGCTGCAGCCTGCATGCTGAAGGAGATCCATACGCTTTATGAAAAGCTGCACCGTGAAAATTCGGGAGACGAGAAGTTTCCGATTGTACTGACAGGCGGCATCATTCAGCATTCACGCGTGATGCAATCCTATCTTGTGGAGGAAGCCGCAAAGCAAAAGCATCCTTTTGCTTTTACGCTTCCATCCTTGCCGCCGATTGCAGGTGCCATCTATGCGGCGATCAAGATCGGAAAGCATGATGTAGCACCAACCTTCACTGAGGTGTTTGAAAAAGAAGTAAGAGAAAGAAGCAAGTAAAGGGTGGTCAATGATGAATGGTGGATTGTTACGTCTGCGTCAGGCACTGTCTGCAATTAATCCGGCAGAACGAAATGCAGCAACATTTATTTTAGAAAATCCAAGAGAAGTGGTCACTCTTTCGGTCAAGGAACTCGCGGAGAAAAGTGATTCGAGCCAGGCAGCCATCATTCGCCTCTGTAAAAAGATCGGCTTGGATGGCTATAAAGAACTGAAGCTCCGGATAGCCGGGGATATGACATCGTTTGAGAAGGAACAGGAAGAATACCACGAGTTCAAGGACAACGATGACATCCCCACTTTTATGAAGACGATTACGGAAAACAACGTGCTTTCTTTAAGGGATACACTTCATCTATTGGATAAAGATGAGGTGGAAGCGGCGGTACATTATTTACATACCTCCAATCGCATCGACTTCTATGGTGTGGGCGCCTCCCAGTTGATAGCTCAGGATGCCCAGCAGAAGTTCATGAGAATAAATAAGCTTTGTACGGCATATGCCGATACCCATATCCAGCTGACATCTGCAGCAACGCTGACCAATACGGATGTTGCAGTGGGGATATCGTATTCGGGCGAAACGAGCCACACGCTTGCGGCAATCAGGCAGGCGAAGGAAACGGGAGCGAAGACGATTGCGATCACAAAATATGGTTCGAATTCATTAAAGGAGCTTGCAGACATAACCTTATGCATTTCTTCCATGGAATCTTCCATCCGGAGTGCGGCAACCTCTTCAAGGATTTCGCAGCTGAATGTGATCGATATCCTGTTTACTGCAGTGGCAGCAAGAGACTTTGATCAATCGGTAGCTTATTTGAAACGTTCACGGGAAGCGGTTCAGAAAGCCTATCGCTCAGAATGAATACACACTAAAAAGGTGATGTGATAAATGGGATTAGAAAACTTACAGAATCTGGTGACAGAGCAGCAAAACGGAAAAACAACCCAGATTGATAGAAAAGCAACAGAAGAGATACTCTCGATCATCAATGAAGAAGACCAATCAGTACCGATGCATATCCAAAAGGAAATCCCGAGCATCGCAAAAGTCGTCGACCAGGTGGTGCAATCCTTTGAATCAGGCGGTCGCCTATTCTATGTAGGAGCGGGCACATCCGGAAGAATCGGGATTCTTGATGCTTCAGAATGCCCTCCGACCTATGGCACCCCGCCTGAAATGGTGAAGGCGATCATCGCTGGCGGCGAGCCTGCCATCTTTAAAGCGGTGGAAGGTGCAGAGGACAGTGAGGAATTAGGGGCGAATGACATCAAGCAGCATGGTGTCAGATTGCACGATGTTGTCATCGGCATCACCGCAAGCGGCCGTGCACCATATGTCATCGGCGCATTGAAACAGGCAAAAGAGCTAGGAGCCAAAACGGTATCCTTCACTTGTACAAAGGATGCTACACTCAATGCTGTAGCAGATTACAAGATTAATATAGAAGTAGGGCCGGAAGTGATTACCGGTTCAACCAGAATGAAAGCGGGTACTACACAGAAGCTTGTGTTGAATATGATCACCACCACTTCCATGGTGAAGATAGGCAAGGTGTTCAATAACCTGATGGTCGATGTCCAGCCTTTGAATAAAAAGCTTGTGGACAGGGCAAAACGCATCATCCAGCAGGTGACGGGATGTTCCTTGGAGGAAGCGACAACATTGTTTGACCTTTCAGAAGGAAACCCGAAAGTGGCCATCATCATGCATACGTGTCAGGTGGATGCCGTGAAAGCGGCAGAACTGCTAAGTGACGCGAAGGGATTCGTTTATAAGGCTATAAAGGCTTATAATAAATAATAATTTTCAAGGGGGAATTGGAAATGAAAAGGGGTTTAAGTTTAGCAATGGTCATGTTGCTCGTTGCTTCCATTATCCTTGGTTGTTCCAACAGTTCTTCATCCGATAAAAAGGATGTTGTAAAGGTTTGGACCTATCCGGTGCATGGTGAGTACGAAGCAGAACTGAAAGAACTAGTTGAATCTTTCAAAAAGGAAAACGAAAACATCGAAATCGAGTATGAAGTACTTAGCTGGGCTGAAGGTCCGCAAAAATTCGATATCGCATTGAACTCCGGTAATCCACCGGATATCTACTTCGGTAAGCCACAAGGTAAATATGTGGATTCAGGATTGCTAGTACCACTAGACGACAAATTGAATGTATCAAAAGATGACTACAACCAAGTTGCGTTGGACTACATGAAAATCGAAGACAAACTTTACGGTCTTCCAATCTACATGTTCTTGCATGTATGGGGTGGAAATAAACAGCTTCTAGATGAGGCTGGCATTGATTATGAAAAAATCCAACAAGAAGGCTGGACTTGGAAGGAATTCCAAGAACTGGCTAAGAAAGGCGTTGGAAAGACTGAAAACGGTGATGACAGATATGGCTTCGTATTCCAAGGAAACAACGAAGAGCTATTGGTTCACCTTGCAATGAACAATGGATTGCCAAACCGTTACACAGAAGATGGCATCACATGGAACGACGATAAGATCCTTGAAACGATGGAATACATCAAGAGCCTTGTAGACTCTGGAATCATGCCTAAGGAAACTGCAGCAGTAGATCCTGCGAAACGTATGGAGCTTTTCTATAACTACCAAGCAATGTTCTTCGGACGTGCGATCCCTTACTTTGACCCTGTTGTAGAACTTCACAACCAGGAAATCAAAGATGGTAAAATCGAAGGGAAAGAAGTGAACTTTGTTCTTCTTCCAATCCCTCATAACGAAGGTGAAGAGCAAGTATCATTCGGTGGTTCTGAAGGTTACATGATGTTCACTCAGAAGAATGCCAAGGAAGATCACATGAAAAACAGTGTGAAGGTACTTGAGCACCTAACAAGTGCAGAAGCTGGAAAAGCAGCGGCAGCACTTGCATTACCACAGGTTCATAAGGATGCGGAAGGCAAGTTTGAAATGCCGCTTGCACCTTACAATAAAGTTGCAGCAGAAGTGTTGGCTTCTCACGTTTTACCACCAAGCAATGCATCTGCAGCGGCAGCAGCAAAAGATGACCGCTTCCGTACTGAAGTCGTCATCCCTACATTCCAAGGTCTATTAAGCGGAGAACTTACTCCTGAAGAGGCGGCGGAAGAATTCAAAACTAAGGGCGAAGCTATTTTCTCCCAGTAAGCCATAAGGAAGAGGAGGGAGCGTAACTGCTCTTCCTCTTTTATTTTAAAGGTCTTGTTTCCTTTCTTATCTACAGAAGCGAAAACAGCCACCTTATATCTGGAGGTGTAAGTGTAGACAATGCCAAACCAATCAGCGGTCTCCGTATCGAAAAAATTCAATTTCTCCCAATTTATAAAAGATTATGGCTGGTGCTACGCATTTATCGCAGTCCCAATCATCCTGTTTCTCATGTTTACGCTATTCCCTGTCGGCTATGCCCTTGTCATGAGTTTTCAAAAATACCATGTACTCGGCTCCACCTGGGTAGGCTTAGACAACTATAAAACGATGGTAAACGACGATATCTTCTGGAAAGCAATGTGGAACACTTTCGTTTTCACAGTAGGTACAGTTCCGGTGAACGTCGCAATCACTTTATTCCTGGCAGTATTGATTTTTCCGCGTGCAAAAAAGGCGCAGACATTTTTCAAAGCGGCACTTTACTTGCCAACGGTAGCATCAGGAGTGACGGTAGCGCTTGTATGGTTCTGGATTTATGATCCAACAAAAGCGGGACTTTTCAATATGTTCCTTGAGATGCTCGGGTTCGACAATATCATGTGGCTTGGGCAAAGCTCTACAGCATTGCTTTCTATTATGCTAATGTCCTATCTGACTGGACACGGCGCCGGTATTATCCTTTACTTGGCTGCAATGGGCGGCATACCGAAATCCCTTTATGAAGCAGCAGACATCGACCATGCTTCTGAATGGTCGAAATTCCGTAATATTACATGGCCATTATTGAAACCTACTACGCTCTACCTATTGGTAACTGGAATCATCATGAGCTTCCAGGTGTTCATGAGCATCTACCTCATGACCCAGGGTGGTCCGAACTTTGCAACGACCACCATCGCCTACCTCATCTATACACATGCATTCCAGTACTACCAGTTCGGTCTGGCAGCAGCAGAATCATTTGTGCTTGGAGCGGTCATTATCCTGGCATCCGTCATTCAATTCAAAGTCATGTCATCTGACGTGGAGTTCTAGGAAAGGAGGAACATCTTTATGCAACCAGCAACCAATACAAACAATGCACAATATGCAGAGCTTGCCATCAAAAGAGAGAAGGCAAGAAATCAGCGCAAAAAGGTCTACAGTGTACTAAGTTGGGCGATCCTTTTGTTCTGGGTGGTGCTGACCATCATCCCGCTCTATTGGATGGTGATTTCCTCCTTCCGGGATACTACGGTGTCAGCATCCTTTAAGCCTGAATGGTTCCCTTCCAAGGTGACCCTGGCAACCTATATCCGTTTCTTGACGGAAACAGACGCAGTCCGCTGGCTGATGAACAGCTTGTTCGTTTCTAGTGTACTGACTTTATCCAACGTCGTGTTCTCATCACTCGCAGGATATGCTTTTGCGAAACTGAGCTTCCCGGGCAGAAAAACGATTTTCTGGCTCTTGCTTGGTACGATGATGATCCCGGCTCAAGTTACCTTGATCCCGGTGTACATCATGGTCGTGAACATCTTCGGCTTGGTGGATACATATCTTGCAATCATGCTACCAATGTTCACAGTGGTCGGGAATATCTTCCTGATGAAGCAATACATGTCGACCTTGCCGACGACACTTATCCAGGCAGCGCGAATCGATGGCTGCAGCGAGTTCGGCATCTTCCGAAAAGTCATTCTTCCCATCTCAAAGCCTGGGGTCGCGGTACTTGCAATCTTTACGTTCGTATCGACTTGGAATGAATTCTTCTGGCCATTCCTTGTGACGCAATCAAGCTCCATGAGGACGATCCAGGTCGGACTTGCAAGCTTCAAGTTCCAGGACGCAACAGATTACGGGGCGATGATGGCAGGATCGGTACTCGCGGCATTGCCAATGTTTATATTATTCTTTGCCCTACAGCGTTACTTCCTACAGGGTATTACAATCGGTGCAGTGAAAGGATAGGTGTTTAAGGTATGGCAAGTATAAAAATAGAAAACGTAACGAAAACATTCGTGGACGATAAACGTGGCGGCACATTCACTGCTGTCAACGACGCAACCTTTGAAATAAAAGATAAGGAGTTTCTTGTTTTCGTAGGCCCGTCCGGCTGCGGTAAAACGACCTCCCTTCGCATGATCGCGGGCCTTGAGCGCCAAACATCAGGCAACATCTACATCGGCGACAAAGTGGTCAACAATATGCATCCAAAAGACCGCGACATCGCGATGGTATTCCAGGACTATGCCTTGTATCCGCATATGACGATCGAGCAGAATCTTGCATTCGGATTGAAAAATATGAAAACATCCAAAGAGGAAATCAAGGAAAAGATCGAGTATGCATCAAAAATCCTTGGACTAGATGAACTCTTGGACCGCAAGCCGAAGGAGCTTAGCGGAGGACAGCGTCAAAGGGTGGCAGTGGGACGTGCAATCGTACGTAACCCGAAGGTATTCCTTTTCGATGAGCCGCTTTCAAACCTCGATGCCAAACTGCGCGTACAGATGCGAATCGAGCTTGCCGAGCTGCACCAGCGCCTCGGGGCAACCATCGTGTATGTAACGCATGACCAGGTCGAGGCCATGACACTTGGCGAAAGGATTGTCGTCATGAACAAAGGGGAAATCCAGCAGATCGCTTCACCAAGAGACCTGTACCGCAACCCGGCAAATATGTTCGTCGCGGGATTCATTGGGTCTCCACCAATGAACTTCTTTGATGCTATACTAGAGTCAGAGAACAAGCTTCGTGTGGGAGAATTGACATTCACCATTCCTGAAGCCCTTGTAAAACAATACAAAGGCTATGTCGGCAAAAACGTCGTGCTTGGCTTGCGTCCGGAAGACATCTATGATGAAGAATTCGCCTTTACCGTCCCGACAGACAACAAAGCGAACATCAAAGTAAAGGCAATAGAACACCTAGGCGGGGAAAACCTCGTATACTTCACAATGGGAGAACGCATGATCACCGCCAAAGTAAGCGGCGAAAGCTTCATCCGCCCACTGGAGGAAAAATCATTCGTTTTCAACCTGGATAAAATGCACCTGTTTGACCGAGAGACTGAGTTGAGGATTTTTTAGAAATTATGTAAAAGTAGTGTTTTGAATTTTAAAACGTCTCTAGCTGGTGATTGGAGCGCAAGTCGAAGACTCCTGCGGGAAAAGCGGAGTCGGGGAGACCCCACAGGCGTAAGCCGAGGAGGCTCCCCACCCGCCCGCGGAAAGCGAAGACTTGCACGGAAATCAACAGCGGTGCCTCAAAGAGATAATCTAAAGGAGAGAATGCAGATGGATGGATTGACACATATTTTACGCGTAACAGGAAGAGAGTACTACAAACACATAGTAGCGATGGTATTCATCAGCTTTTTGGTCGTAACGGTGCTAAGTCCGTCCTTCTTTCTCATCCAATTGCCATACTCTATTTTTTACGTAATGCTCGTAAGCGGACCGATTTTCGTGGGGGCGGCATGGGCTGTCCAGCAGCTTCTACTCGATAAAAGCCAATCCGTGATCGTCATGTTTTTCACAGGCATGAAAAAATACTTCCTGGCAAGCGTAGGCTACAGCCTGTTCCTATCCTTCTTTGTCGTGATTGTCGCTGCATCATGGTGGCACTACACACAAGTCGGCGGAACATTCGCATTCGCACTGGCATGTTTCCAGTCTTACTTTTGCGGGATGATTTTCCTGAGCCAGATCTACACGATCCCATTATTGGTGAAATTCCAGTACTCCTTAAAGGACAGCATCTTCACCAGCGTCAAGCTGCTCGTGAAAAATCCGCTGTATACGATACTATCATTCCTGCAGATCACATCGATTTTCTGTCTATTGCTACTATCCGTAGTAGGATTGTTTTTCCTGTTTCCAAGTCTGTCCACGCTCTTCTGCAATATTGTCACAAGCAATGTCATCGCAACGGAAGAAGAGGATACAGATTGGAACCCAGTTAGTGCCTAAATGGAGGAGGGATCTTTTGAAAAAGGTGACATATGGCATTGATCGCTTTTTGCAAAACGGCTTGGAAGCCTGGGCTGGCAAGAACATTGCCCTCGTAACCAATCAGACTGGAATGACCTCAAGCTTCCAATCCACGATCGATGCACTTAATGAAGCAGATTCTATCAGACTGACAAAGCTTTTCGCCTGTGAACACGGAATCAGGGGGGACGTCCAGGCAGGCGTCCATGTGGAGGATACCACTGACCCAAAAACCTTGCTTCCCGTGTACAGCTTATATGGACCAACCAAGAAGGTATCTACAGAATTGCTCGAGGATGTAGATGCCATTTTTTTTGATATTCAGGATGTCGGGGTGCGTTTTTATACGTTCCTTGCAACCGTAAAAAATGTGATGGAAGCATGTGTCGAGACAGGGACTTCCTTCGTCGTACTGGATCGGCCGAACCCGATTGCACCGCTCGTGTCCGGGAATGTGCTGGACATAGCTTACACCTCTTTTGTAGGACCGTACGAGCTACCGGTGAGCCTAGGGTTGACTGTTGGGGAATACGCACGATTGCTGCAGAAGGAACATTATCCTGATGCAGACCTTCATGTATATGAAGTGGGAAACTGGAACCGCTCGATGTGGGGCGAGGATTGGCAGCAGCCGTGGATCCCGCCATCACCGAATATCCCGCATTTTACCACAACACTCTATTATCCTATCAGCTGCTTCATTGAAGGAACGAACCTATCAGAAGGCCGCGGAACAACGAAGCCATTTGAATGGATCGGGGCTCCCTGGTTCAAGCAGGAAAAGGTGATGGAGCATTTCTCCCGTAAGGAGCTGCCTGGAATGGAGCTTGTGCCGGCATTTTTCACACCGAACATGAGCAAGCACCAGGGAGACTTATGCAGAGGGTTGCAATTGGTTATCACGGACAAAGAGGAGCTCGATGTTGCAAGGCTTGGTTATGAGCTTTTACATAGCATTTTTGCCGTTCACAGCGGGGAGGCACAGTGGCTTGAGCCGTTCAAGGAAGGCATGCATCCTTTCATCGACCTTCTGTGGGGTACGGATGAGGTGAGAAAGGGGATTGACCAGGGCCTTTCCTTTAGAGAGGTTGCTGTTGACTGGCAAGCCGGTTTGGAAGATTGGAAGAGAAGGACAGATTCAATTTTGCTTTATTCATAGACTTTTTTTAAAAGGGGAGAAAAGCGTATGAAAAAGATTCATGATATGACGCTTGAAGAAAAAGTAGGCCAGCTGTTCATGGCAGGTTTCCAAGGGACAGAGCCAAGTGAAAATATTACGAAGCTGATCCGCGACTACCATATAGGCGGAGTGATTTATTTTACCCGCAATGTGAAGAACACAAAGCAGGTATATGAGCTATCCCGTGATCTGCAGAAGGTGGCTGTGGACGCAGGCAAGCTGCCCTTGTTCATTTCGATTGATCAAGAGGGCGGCATGGTTGCGCGCATTACCGAGGGTGTAACATTAAGCCCCGGCAATATGGCAATGGGCGCAGCAGGCGATAAAGATGCAGCATACAGGTTGAGTGAAATTGTCGGGAAAGAGCTGCGTGCACTTGGAGTGAACATGAACTTTGCACCTTGTGTGGACGTGAACAACAATCCGTTGAATCCAGTGATCGGCGTCAGGTCTTATGGCGAGGACCCCCGCGTGGTTGCACAGTATGGGGTGGAAGCGGTAAAAGGGCTGCAGGCTGAGCATGTGTCAGCGGTAAGCAAGCACTTCCCGGGGCATGGTGATACCAATGTCGATTCCCACTTGGACCTGCCAGTGATTGCACATGACCTCGATAGATTGGAAAGCCTGGAGCTAGTCCCTTTCAAGGAAACATTTGCTCATGACGTGGATGGCGTGATGGTTGCACATATCAACTTCAAATCCATTGAACCCGATAATGTTCCTTCTACTCTATCCAAGCGCATCGTAAGCGGGTTGCTGCGTGAAAAGCTTGGCTATGAAGGTGTGGCGATGACCGACTGCATGGAAATGAACGCGATCATCGAGTATTACGGAATCGAAGAAGCATCAGTCATGGCGATTGAAGCGGGCATTGATATTGTGTTGATCAGCCATACATTCGAGCGCCAGTACAAAGCGATCGAGGCTGTGAAAAAGGCTGTGGAAAGCGGCCGGTTGACACTGGAGCAGGTGGATCGTTCAGTGGTGCGGGTGTTGAAGCTGAAAGAAAAGAGGAAGCTTGCGGAATCAGTGGCTACTTGGGAAGAGACAGCGGCGCTTGTCGGGCAGGATGAGGACTTGGCGGTTGCCCGTAGTGTGAGCGAAAAGAGCATGACGCTTGTAAAGGATAGCGGGACGTTTTTGCCTTTGAGTGCTTCTGAAAAAGTGTTGGTGATAGCGGTCGATCCGAATGTGGCGACAGAGGTAGATGAGACGTTGGCTACAAAGGTGACGGTCGGAACGTATTTGAAGGCGGCTTTGCCATATGCTAAGGAAGTGTCCGTGACGGTGGCACCTACTGAAGAAGAAATCGCCCGGATTCTTATGCAGGCTGGGAGTTTTGATAAAGTGTTGGTTGCGACATATCAGGCAGTTGCGAACCCTTCACAGGCGGACTTGGTTCGAAAGCTTGTTGCATCCCTTGGCGATCAGGTTGGCGTTGTGGCCATGCGCAGTCCTTACGATATCGGAAAATTCCCTGAGGTGGCGACGTATCTTGTCACTTATGAAAGTCGCGCGCTTGCATTGGAATCTGCAAGCAAGGTGCTGCTAGGTCGGATTGAGGCGACCGGCAAACTGCCTATCACTCTGCTCGATGCCAAGGTGAACAACGGATGATCCAGCTTTTACAGAAGCTTGCTGAAAAAGAGGAAAGAATCGGGATCGGCCTGATGTCCGGTACCTCGGTCGACGGTGTGGATGTTGCGATTGTGTCGGTAAAAGGTGCCGGGGAAACGATGTCTTATCGTGAGCTGGCGTTTGAAAATATTGAGATACCTGGGGAATTGCGCGAGCGTATCTTCCGGCAGTTCGACCCCGGGGCAAGCTCGGTGGACGCCTTGTGCAGCCTTAATTTTGAGCTTGGGGAGATGTTCTGCAAAGCGGCAGAATCAGTTGTGAAAAAACATGGTTTCCGGCTTGCGGATATTGATTTTATCGGATCTCACGGCCAGACTTTATATCACATTCCTGTGGCGGAGCCTGGCTTGGTGCGTTCAACCTTGCAGCTCGGGGAGGCCTCCGTTATGGCCGAAATGTTTGGCTGCCCGGTAGTTTCGGATTTCCGTGTGCGTGATATGGCTGCAGGCGGAGGCGGTGCACCGCTCGTTCCTTATGTGGACTATCTGCTTTTCAGGTCAGAATTCGAGAGCATCGCCCTGCAGAATATCGGCGGCATCGGAAATGTCACATATTTGCCTGCGGGATGCAGCCCTAGTGAGGTGGTCGCTTTTGATACAGGGCCCGGGAATATGATCATGGACGAAGCGATTTCGATCCTGACGAAGGGCCAGGCCCATTATGATGATGGAGGCCGGGTGGCTTCAAAGGGAAGTGCGGATGAAGAAGTGTTGCGCGAATTACTTGCGAATCCGTACTTCAGTATGTCGACTCCGAAAAGTACGGGACGTGAGCTGTTTGGCGTTGCGTATACACGTGAACTTGTCGGGCGGTTGCAGTTGAAGGGACTACCTGATGCGGATATCATGGCGACGGTGACTAAGTTCACTGCGTTGACGATTGTGGATCAGTACAGTCGATTCTTAGGCGGTCCTGTTGATACGCTGATTGTCAGCGGCGGAGGGGCTTATAATGAGACTCTTCTTGGATATTTGCGTGAGTTGGGTTCTTTTGAGGTGAAGACACAGGAGGATTACGGGTTTTCCAGTGATTCGAAGGAAGCGGTGGCATTTGCCCTGCTTGCGAACGAGACGCTATTTGGAGTGCCGAACAATTTGCCATCAGCGACCGGGGCGAGGAAGCCTGTGGTGCTTGGGAAGTTGACGATGTAAAAATGATTGTTGGATCGATTTCCCTTTTTGATGGAGGAAATCGATCCTTTTTTTACCTGTAATAAGGTTTATACAAATAACACAGATATCGATAAAACGAAATGGACGTCTTATTATGGTGAATGATGAAATGTTGAGCCTTATAGCCCCGGTTGAAACCTCGTGGCAGCTTCGAAAGTTCGTACAGATGTTTAATGGACGGTCTTGCCACAAGATTGATCAAAGCCGCAGGGGTAGTACTGTCCGGCTGCCTCACGCTGTTTAAAAAGTCAGTGATTTCTTGTGCGGTCTTAATCCCGATTCCGTGTCCAAAATACATCCCATCCCCCATCACAATGGCATTTTCCCCTCTCCACCAAGGAGTCTCCGGATGATAGTCGGGATTATTAAAATAAGCAACATCCCCAGGGATAAGGTGCTTGGTCAGAAGGGATTGGACGCCAAGGTCGACGTCAGTGTGCCAGCTGTATAGGTAGAGATTTTCGAATAACTGATTAAACAGCTTTTCACCGATAGTCATCAGTGCCGCGTGATAATAGATCATTATCATTGCAGTGGCACATTCATACGCATATAGGGAACTATTCTTAAAAATATCTTGAATGGCTGCAGCCGGCTCCGCATCATCTCTCAACTGGAAGGCACCCCTAGTGGTCATCCCCCAATAATCCGGGTTCCCAACTGATCCGGCGAAGGTCTCAAACCGGGCCTCTCCCTGACTCATCAGCTCCGCACTCGAAATGATATTCTTCCTGAACGTAAGCTCAAATTGCAGTTCTTCCATTGAATCATAGGAATGGGTTTCCGGGTCATCCATCAAGGATTGGACAATTGTTGCATCCATGCTTCCGGGTGGCCACAGGTCGGTTTGGTCAAATGGCTTTCCTGATAGTTGAATCATGGTATTCCTCTTTTCTTAGTGGCGTTGTATTTAGGGTATTCGAGAGGTGGGCTGATGGGAACAAAAAAACCACATCTCCTAAATGGAAATGCGGTCCCTGCTTAAAAATCGTATTCATCTAATATTTTCTTTGTTATGAGGTCATATCCCTTTTCATTTGGATGAAGGGAATCACTGAAATAATCGGTTGATTTCTTTTTGAAAAGATCGTTCGTGGAAATGAATTTTACTTTCTCATAGTCATCCACAATTGTTTGGCTTTTCTCGTTCCATTCGACGATTTCTTCCTCTATTCTCTGCGAATCCGGATAAGGATTATAAAGTCCGAGGAACAGTATAGGTACATCCTTATTCTCATTGCGGATGATATCCAGGATTTCTCTTAGGTTTCGCTCATAATCGGCCTGACCCTTTGCAATCTTCTCTTCATTGATTTCCTTCAGGTCGCCACCGTTACTCTCTATCAGGTCGTTGGTTCCTATAAATAAAGTGACATAATCTGCATCCTGCAAATCACTTCTTACTTTTGATTTCTTTACCTGCTGCAAGAGCCCGTCCGTCTGCTGGTCGGGGATCCCGTGATTTTCTACAGTGATAATGGCATTCTTTTCTTCCTTCAGCTGCTTTTCCAGGTTTTCTACAAAGCCCTCGCCTGATTCATCCCCGACCCCATGGGTGAGGGAATCTCCAAGCGAGACCATTTTCTCCGATTCATTTGGAACAGATAAGGCTTTGTTTTGTTGGGTTAAATTTAAAACACCGACAGCAATCAGGATGACTACTGCCAAGGCGGTGGCAATGATGATTGTTTTTTTCATGATGGACCTCCTTGTGATAGTGTAGTTTTCCCTGTGGGGTAGGTTGTTAAACTTTTTGGGGGAGTGTGGGAGGGGCAGGGGTGGGATGATAGCCTTACCCACAACTAATGGAGTGAGTGAGGGAATCAAAAAGGTGGAATGATACCCTCACTCACTTGAAAAGAAGGAAGGTAGGGAATCAAAAGGGTGGAATGATACCCTCATACACCTAAAAAGAAGGAGGCGAGGGAATCAAAAAGCGGTAATGATACCCTCACACACCCAAAAAGAAGGAGGCGAGGGAATCAAAAGGGTGGAATGATACCCTCACCCACCCAAAAAGAAGGAGGAGAGGGAATCAAAGGGTCGTAATGATACCCTCACTCACCCAAAAAGGAGGAGTAGAGGTAATCAAAAAATCGTAATGATACCCTCACTCCCCAGAGAAAAGGGAGTAAATGTCTTCAATCACAACAGCAGTATGTCCCTCTCTTAAACTCTCATCCCGTGATGGGTTAATTTGAATCAATATAGTAGGAAACTTTCCCTTGGTTTACCCGCTTAAAATTCTTGGCAAGTATCTTCCAAATTGTTTTTTTACTTTTAAACACCCCACACCACTCAAACACCAAATTTGTAGTGATCTTCACCCCAGGAAAAAGCATTCGAATCTCCGCGACACTCCGCAATACCGCAGTTTCATAAGGCTCCACCATACCACATCCATTACAAATCAAATGTGGCATTTTAAATGAACCAGCACCATAAAACCCCTGACAACCCGGACAAACAATCCCTTTCTCCAACCCATCATACCGATACTTCGGAACGCGGGCATACGGATTATCCTCCATATGCAAAGAGAGCAGCTGTTTGGCCAGTTTCCTATTTGAAGCCTTCAGAACCGCAGATCTGCTTTTCAATTTTTCCCTAAACCGACTCAGCTGTGATGGGTAAATGATAGGTTGATCGGCTGGTGCCTTATATAGATGGAAATTCGGGTTTATAAAGACTAGGTGGGCTTCTATGGGGAAGGGGGACCCGAGTTCTTGAAGCAGTTGTCGCAATAAGGATTCGGTTCTTTTTAATTGTAGTAAGGGATTTTTAATTTCTTTTCGCATGATTCCGATTGAATACCATTTCTCGTCATCGATGATAAAATCGCCTTCAAAGTTTTTTACTTCGAAAAGGTGGAGGCTGTTAGAGAATTGAAACAAGGAGTCTATTTGAAAGATTGTATTTTTATATTCCAAGAGTAGGTCGTTGAGGATCAGATTGTTTTCATTTGAGACTTCCTTCATGTATTCATCAAACATGATTTCTCCGCGATAGCCTTTATCAAGATTGTGGAAATGGACGGAATCGGTGGCATTCAAGAGCGAACGGGCATTCAATGTTTTTAAGATGGTTAATTCGAGTGGTTCACTTCGCTGCTTTATCAGCATGAGACATCCCCCTTCCAAAGGCATTAAACGAGTGTGCTAGTGTAAAGGTCTGTCTCAGAGGAAAGCAGGTACGATTTAGACTCATTCGGGTATACAGATGAAGTGAAAATCCAATCCCAAGTGTCCTGGCTGTAGTGTTTCCCTATGGTGCCCGATAGGAGGAGGTTTGGTTGAATGAGCTTTACGGGAAGACCTTTGAAGTAATAGTATTTTTCCGTTTCACAGCACTTGGCAACCGTATATTTCCCCATAACACCGGTGACTTCAAACAAGCCATCTTCGGTAACGGGATAGCTGTTCAGACGGTTTTCTGATTCAAAAAAAGAGCGTTTGTAGTCCCAGTCCTTATCATGAAAATCCCCCCAGTGGCTTTCATAAAGGGAATTAATCACTTCTTCACATAGCTTCAGTTCCGATTCATAGGCATGGATGCGTGACTGGATCTTTTTAAGAAAAGAACCTTTATGTTGTTTTTTCAGCCAGCCAGCAAACTTTTTCAGCTCATTACATAAAATCTCTACCTCATTTTTTTGTGGCGTTAAGCGGATGTAATGGATGAAATAGGTAGAGATCAATTCATCCCAGAAGCTGAATGTACAATCCTTCCAGGAATTTAATTTTCCTTGATCGTTCTTTTGGTATAGAAAAAGAGAGAAAGGCTGAAGGAATTTATAGGTGTCGTCACTTACTGATGAGGAATTCTTGACATATGAAACAAGATCCTTCCCATAAAAGAGGAGGTGCCCGCGCATCGGCATTTTAAATTTTGAGGCGATTTCCACGTTTTCCATGAAATCCTGTCGCTCTTTTTCATTGGAAAAGGGGGCAGTGAAGACTCGGACATGAGAAGAGTTTTGACAACAGGATATAAATGTTTTTCCGCTGCCACAGGGACAAATAAGTGTGTTTAGCATGAAATGATCAACCAACTTTCTCTTGAATTTTTTAGAGGTGAAGTAATTCAAGATTATAAGGAAGAGGTAGGTTTTTGTCACATGGACAAAATGATGTTTTAGTAGGAAAAAAACAGAAAATACCCCCAAAAACACACATTATATGGCGTTTTTGAGGGCAATCCCCTATTCAAAAATCAATATTTGACTCCTGTCCGGCTATGCGTTTTCTTAAACTCCGCAGGCTTAGGATCGAAGTATTCTTCTTTGAAAGCAGCGACGAACTTGTCGTCGTTATCAACATACCCTGCTCCCCATGTAGGATCCATGGTGATCCACTGGCCGTCGAGGTTGGCTTCGACCCAGGCATGCCGGCCAGGCCATGGACTTCCTGCCATCCCCTCGACGTATCTTGCTTCGATGCCGGAAGCACGAAGGAGGGCGATGGTGAGGTAGGCATAATCCTGACATACGCCTGTCTTCTTATCAAGGGTTTTCAGGGCACTGTCATCCCATTCAAAAAGATCATTATTGAATTTGTCCACATCATAAGTGACATTCTTGGCGACATAATCATAAATCGCCTTTCCTTGATCGCGCTGTGTGGTTTTTCCCTCAGTCAATTCCTGGGCAAGACTTATGATTTCTGGTGCATCGGATTGCACACCGCGGGAAGGGAGGAGGTCGCGCTTATCTTCCCCTGTGGATGTCACTTCGAACTTGGCAAATCCCCAGTAGCGGAACGTGTCGCTGTTCTCCTCCTTGATTTCCGGGACACTTAGTGTAACTTCATAGGTTCCGGGACCAAATCTCAGGTGGAAGGAACCATCAAATTGAAAGTCCTCGACTGGGATGACATCGAGCGCTTCATCGCCATCCTTTTTGCTTGAGATAAAGATATGGGAGGTTTCTGGTCCAAATTCGGCTTTCGGATCGATGCTACCTTTCACGGTGTAGATTCCATCCGTCTCATCTCCGCCAAATTGCGGCGTATCCAGGGTAACGCCCCGATCACGATATATATCGGAAAAGTCGATGGGACTCATCATGCGGTCGGACTCGTTATCGATGTAAAGGGTGGTGGCAGTCTGATAGTAATTCTCCCGCTCTGCATCAGGCACCATGACTTCTAGTTTATGGATCCCCTTTCCATATAGGAGCGGAATATCATAAGAGAATGCACCGTCTTCCACAGGAATCACATGGGTCCAGGATTCCGTGTCCTTGTTCAGGCGGATCATTATAGTCTCACTATTGTTTGCAAGATTACCAGCCTTGCCCTCTAAAAGGAACACTTCCTTTCCTTTTAAAAAGCCTTCCTGACTATCAAGCTCTAATTCTGCATCATAAGCAAAGGGCGTATAGGCCACCGGATATTCCGCATCAGGGTTCACATTATGCACCGTAAAAGTCGCGATGTCATAATAGTAGTTTTCCTGATCGGTGCTTGGAAGCTGGACGGTAACCCGGTATTCCCCCTCGCCGTTAAAGAAGGGAAGGGACTGCTTGAACTTTCCGTCCTTGATGGGGGTGTAGTATTCCATTTTGTTGCCTGTCGGGCCGTCTTCATCCGATTGGACCTTGATCCAGACGAAGTCCGATTTCAATTCAGAGTGCTTCTTTATGTTCCCTTCGATGTCGACTTTTCCGTTCGCATAAAACTCCTTATACACTGGGGCTTTCATGGTAGCGCCGACTTCCTCGCTGTAGGTGGTCAGCTGCAAGGGCTCAAGCTCGAGTTCTTTGTTCTTTTCTTTTACAAGCTTTTCGTATATATTTTCTTCCTTCTGTTCTGCCTGTGTTTCCTTTTTTGGGGTGCTGGCGTTCGTGTCACTGCATGCCGAAAGGATCAGCGTACTGCTGATGACAAGAAACAACGTGTGAAAATATCTTTTTTCTCGCTTCATTTTGTCCTCCTGTGTTTAAATTGCTTCAACTGTTATGTACGAATGTAGACGGAAATCGTTTCTGATGCCATTTTACTATTTTTATAGAATGGGAAGTATAAAAATGGCGAAATAAAACTTGGGACATTATTCCAAAAAGAAAAGCCTGGGCTATGCCCAAGCTCTTGAAAAAGACCTAAAGTTTATCAGTTTCCTCTACCGCCTCCAACAAAAAGTCTGCAATATGCACGGCCCTCATCAAACCTGAAAGTCCCTCACGCTCAATCCCGAGTTTCATCTGCAGGAGACAGCCGGGATTCGCTGTCACTATCGTTGTTGCCTGGCTTTCCTCGACTTTTTCCATCTTGTGGTCAAGGATCTTCATCGACATTTCCGATTCGACGATGTTGTAGATACCGGCGGATCCGCAGCAACGGTCGGCATCTTTCATCTCGATGAACGCCGCACCGTCGACAGCCTGAAGGAGCATCCGTGGTTGCAGGAACGTTCCCTGTACATTCTTCAAATGGCAGGAATCCTGATATGTCACCTTTTGAGGGCGAACGTGTAATTTCATTTTCTTATGAAACTCCAATTCTACCAAAATCGCGGACATATCCTTGATTTTTTCTTTAAAAGCCACCGCGCGGGGGTACCATTCCGCGTCATCCTTCAATAGATGGTCATAGTCGACTAGAAAAGCCCCACACCCACCCGCGTTGGTGATGATATAGTCGACCCCGATTTCTTCAAAGGCGGCAATATTGCGCTTTGCCAATTCCTTCGCGCCGTCCTTTTCACCGCTATGGCCATGAAGTGCGCCGCAGCAGGCCTGGCTTTTCGGAATCACGATTTCACAGCCGGCATGCTGCAGGAGTTTCATCGTTGCATTGTTGGTGTCGAGGAACATCGTATCCATCAGACAGCCGGAAAAGAAGGCGACCTTTTTCTTCTGCTCCGCAATCGAAGGCAGATAGGAGGGGCGGTCCTTCATTTTCTTCAGGCTCGGAACCTGTGGAAGCACTCTCTCCATCGTTGCCATACTCTCTGGTAAAAGCTTCATCATCCCGGAATTCTGCACTACCTTTTGAACCCCTGAACGCTGATAGATGCCAAGCATCCCAGTCATCATGCGCATCCGGTCCTGGTGGGGGAAGAGGCCGTTGAAAACGGTCTTTCGCAGCACCCTGACAGGTAGGGAATGCTTTTTGTGCTGGTTGATGATATCGCGTGCTTCTTCGAGGAGGTGCCCGTACTTCACACCGGAAGGACAGACAGGCTCACAGGCGCGGCAGCCAAGGCAAAGGTCCAGTGTGCGTTCGACATCCTCATCAGGCTCGATCAGCCCATCGACGACACCCTTCATTAACGCAATCCTTCCGCGAGGGGAGTGGGACTCCTTGAATCCTGATTCCACATAGGTGGGACAGGATGGGAGGCAAAATCCACAGCGCATGCAATTTAAAAGTTCGTCTTCATCCATTCGTTTTTGGAATTCAGATTGAATAACTTGCTTTTCTTTTGCGGTCGTCATCGGGAGATCACCACCCGTTTGCGGGATTCTTTTGCAAATACCTTGCCTGGATTCATGATGTTATTCGGATCAAATGCCTGCTTGACAAGCTTCATCGCCGCAATTCCTTCCGCCCCGAGCTTCCACTCCAAGTAGGGGGCCTTCATCACGCCGACGCCATGTTCGCCGGTAATCGTTCCGCCAAGGTCGATGGCAGCTGCAAAGATTTCTTCAAATGCTGCTTCGACGCGTTCCATTTCCTCGTGATCCCGTGCATCGGTCGGCACAGTAGGATGGAGGTTTCCGTCTCCGGCATGGCCGAACGTACAGATCTTGACGTTGTGGCGCACGGCGATTTCATTGATCGCCTTGACCATTTTCGCGATTTCGGAGCGTGGCACCGTGGCATCCTCTAAAATCGTCGTCGGCTTTAGGCGTGCAAGGGCGGAGAGGGCGGAGCGGCGGGCAGTCCGCAATGCTTCCGCTTCGATTTCCGTCTCTGCCACCTGAACGGAAACGGCCTGCTCCTGAAGACAGATGCCCTGGATCTTTTTCATGTCACGTTCCACGACTTCCAATGGTCCATCCTGCTCGATCAGGAGCACCGCTTTTACATCGGTAGGCAAGCCGATCTTAGCGAAATCCTCGACCACTTCCAAGGTTGGCTGATCCAGGAACTCGAGCGTCGCCGGAATGATCTGATTTGAAATGATCTTCGAAACGGTCTTCGCCGCCGCCTCGATATCCTGATACAACGCAAGCATCGTCTTTTTTGTCTCCGGCATCGGCACAAGCTTCAAGGTTGCCTCCGTTATGACACATAAAGTACCTTCTGAACCTACAAAAAGGCGGGTCAGGTCATAGCCTGCCACATCCTTTGCCAGCTTCCCGCCGGTCCGGATGATATCACCGTTCGGAAGGACCGCCTCCAGTGCAAGCACATAATCCCGTGTGACGCCATACTTCAGGCCGCGAAGCCCACCGGAGTTTTCGTTGATGTTTCCACCGATCGTCGAGATTTTCATCGAGCTCGGGTCAGGAGGATAGAAAAGGCCTTTAGCCTCCACGGCATGAATCATATCCAGCGTCACCACACCAGGCTGCACCGTCACGGTCAGGTTCTCTTCATCTATTTCCAGAATCTGATTCATGTGTGTAAAAAGTAGGACAATCCCGCCCTCTGTCGGACAGGTCCCTGCGCACAGGTTTGTTCCGGAGCCGCGCGGTACTAAAGGAATGCGATTTTCATTGCATAGCTTCACAATCATTGAGACTTCCTCCGCATTGCGGGGTACGATCACCGCATCCGGCATCGATTGGAAGTTCGGGGTGGCGTCGTAGGAGTATACGAGTTTCTCCGCTGCGCTATCACGGTAATTGTCCGCGCCGACTATTTGAATGAACTGATCTTTTAAGCTTTTTGAAATCATTGGAACGAGCCTCCTCATGGGTCAATTCTTTCTTCCATCATATAAAATAAAGAACCCTTTCTCTATGTGTATTTATCTAAAGAGAAAGGGTTTATATCCGTTTTATTTTGTATGTTCATCCAAAAAAAGAAGGGATAGATAGAGTGAAGTCACATCGCGGACTTCCTTCAGGTTTAAATTGGTGAGTGTTTCGAACTTTTTCAGCCTGTAGTGCAGCGTGTTGATATGAATATGCAGTTCGGCTGCAGTTTCTTTCAGGGAAGAATGCTTTTCCAGGTAGACATGTATCGTATCCATCAGTTCTTTTTCTCCTAGCACCTGACTGAGGATGCGTCCAGAGAATTCCTCCTTGATTGGCTTTGGGATGGATTGCAGGATCATTTCCAGCCGCAGGTTCTCTTCCAGGACGATGGGGAGGTCGCAATTGCAAACTCCCAAGGCTCTTTCTGCTTCCAGGTAAGACTCCTTTACAGATGACATGGTGCTGTCTTTCCCTGCACCAATAAATACTGAAGTGACAGCCAGCCTCTCCAATATTTTTCTCAATCTTTCCAAGAAAGGCAGGATGTTTTTCTCCCGTTTTTCCAATAAGAGAATCATCCGGTTATGTCCCCACTGCACCAGAATATCGTCTTCATTAAGGCCGATATTCTGTTCCGAGAAATTCCATCTCTTCGGCTGCAGGAGGGTGCTGTCGCCTTGAAATTCGATTAACACAACCTGACGGCTTACCTCCATATTGACCCCGAGGACCTCTGCCCGCTTTTGGAGGGCGGAAGATGGCCCGTCTTTTAGCAGCCAATCAAATACAAAGGTTTCAAGCGATCTTGCTTCCCATTCGAACTGGTCCTGGTAGTAGTTTTCCTGGATGAGAAGCTCGGTCATCTTCTTGATCAGTTCTCCGTAGGGCAATACTTTCTCCGGCGTTCCAGTGATGCCGATCACTCCAACTACCCTTTGCTGATGGAAAAGGGGTAGAGTGATCCCGGCCTTCACGCCTTCGAGCACCTTCTCGTCCGCTTGGGTGATTATTTTCATTTCCTTTTCGGAAGCAGCGATAAAAGCACCCTCATGATAGTTGCCGATTCTCGCAGGATCGGTGCTTGCAATAATGGTGCCTGATGTATCGACCATGATCAGGTCTTCTTTTATAAAACTCTTTACTTCTCGTATGATTTTTTTTGCAAGTGAAGTGCGCAGCATGTGGATCCTCCTGGTATAAGAATGCTGTTTTCGCATACATTGTTACTTATGACGTATTCAACGTAAACACGTTAAATTACTTTCATTCGTGCTCTTTTCCCATGTGACTGATTATTCCATTTTGAATATTACTTGGATAAATGCTATAAAAAATCCAAGTGCCGATTTTTTCGGACTTAAGCATCAAACTTTACGGAAAAGAGCTTAAAAGAAAGAAAACAACCTTGGAAAAGCTTCATCCAAAGTCGTTTTCTTCTTCATTAAGCTCCTATGTTACGTTCGACAGATAGAGAGCCTTTTCCTTTATAGCTTACCATATAATAGATGAAACTCATGAGAACAACCCCATAGATGATGAACCAGACATTCAGCCCACCATTGATGATTGCCATGCCTAGGGTTCCGCCGGCAAGAAGATAATAGCTTAGCGGGAACAGGACTCTGCGGATCAGTGCGCCTTCTTTTCCGACAAGCCCAACGGTAGCGGATGCGGCAACGACATTATGGACACAGATCATATTCCCGGCTGCACCACCGATTGCCTGAAGTGCCACTACCATCCCGGCCTGATGGACGTCCAGACCGACACTTTCTGCCGTTCCGAACTGGAAGAGGGAGAACATCATATTGCTGAAGGTGTTGCTTCCAGCCACAAATGCGCCAAGAGCCCCGATGACTGGTGCGATGACCGGCCAGAAGTCGCCCACCATATTGGATATTCCAGCTGCGAGGACAAGCGGCATGTTTTTTCCGACAAGTTCTTCAGCGGCGGCTGCCACTTTATCTGCACTCAGTGAAGTCAACAGGAAAATCTTGATCATCGGGACGGCAAAGATGAGTGCTGCACCTGCAGCGACGACTGTTTTAAATGAATCTTTCCAGGCTTTTTGATAGTTTGCCTTTTTCATAGAGTGAAGGAAAAAGGTCAGAACCGATATCGTGACAAAAATGAATCCTGGCAGGAAGAGAGGGCTCGTGGCAGAATCGATGCCGGAGCCAAAGACATTTTTGAGCTTGATGGTCACTGCAGGGTCTTTCAATAGAGTGCCCAACCAATCTACCGTTCTTGTTAACACCAAAAGTCCCGCAACAAGCACATATGGAAGCCAGGCCATCCAGATGCTGATGCTTTTCTTATCCTTTTGAACTTCCAAGGTCTGATGGTTGAGGGCTCCAAGCCATTCAGGCTCCCAACGATTTTTTGCCTCAAATTCAAAATGCTCTCCTTCTTTAGGAATCAAGAATCCAGCTTTTGCTGCCGGTACGACAATCAATAGTCCAATCAACGAACCGATCAGGGAAGGGAATTCCGGCCCTAAAAGAAGCGCAATCAAGTAATACGGAATCGTGAAAGCTGCCCCTGCAAAAAGAGCGAATTTCCAGACCTTCAAACCTTCACGGAAAGAGCGTTCTTTTCCAAAATAACGTGTCAGCATCGCGACCATGAATAATGGGATAAGCATTCCGATAATCATATGGAAGAATCCGACATTAGCAGCGATTTGCAGTAGATACTGATCAAAGGTCATTCCTGTTCCTTGCAAAGCGTTAGTTACAGCGGCCTGATCGCGAAGCCCTGTGTTTACGCCAACCTGTATCGGTGTCCCGATTGCCCCAAAGGAAACAGGGGTACTTTGGATAATCAGGGCAACCATGACAGCTGCAAGTGCAGGGAATCCGATGGCAACTAGCAGGGGTGCGGCAATTGCTGCCGGTGTTCCAAAACCGGCTGCACCTTCTATAAATGCCCCGAACAGCCAAGCGATGATGATGGCTTGAATGCGGCGGTCTGGCGAGATGCTGATGAAGCCCTGCCTGATGGTGTTGATTGCACCGCTTTCTTTTACCGTGTTAAGCAAAAGTACGGCCCCAAATACAATGAATAAAATATCCAGTGCAGTAAAAATACCATTTACAGCAGCTCCGGCCACCACATTCACCTTTGTGCCCCATAGGAAAATGGCGGAAAGAATAGTGACGATAAGTGCGACCGGCATGGCCCTGCTGGCTGGCCAGTTCAGGATCACGAGAAACAGCATGATGGTGATCACCGGTAAAATAGCGATAAGTGAAAGGATTCCTAAGCCCATTCGTGTACCTCCAGATAAAGTGACTTTTTTAAAAGCGTTTTCATTTTTTGTTAGTAAAGGATAAGTCTGTTAATCATTTGGTCATCTGATGATTATACGTATATGTTAGTGTAAGCGCAAACAATATTCAATCTATTTTTTCTATTCTTACGAATTTTCTATATCCGATCCGTAGAGATTCTTTTATTTTTCCGGGCATCATTGATACAATAGTACTAATGGAAGTAAGACATGAGGTGCAGGATGATATACAAAAAGATAAAACCGAAAAAGATATACGAAGAAGTGGCCGACAGCCTGCTTCAAATGATTAAACAAGGAGAATTTCACCCTGGAGACAGATTAAGCTCGGTTGAGCAGCTTTCAGAAAGCTTCCAGGTAAGCCGTTCTGCGGTCCGCGAAGCCCTATCCGCCTTGCGTGCAATGGGGATTCTGGATATACGCCAGGGTGAAGGGACATTTATAAAAGAGTTCCATGCCGATATGCTTTCCCTTCCCGTTTCCACAGCAGTCCTGATGAGGAAGGACGACTTGGCGCATCTTCTCGAGATCAGAAGGATCCTGGAAGTGGGGGCGGTGGCTGCTGCAGCACAACGGCGCAATGAATCCAATCTTGCTGACATGAAAAAATCCCTGCAGGAAATGAAAGATGCTTTCGGGAACGAGGAGCTCGGAGAACAGGCGGACTTCGCGTTTCACCTGGCAATCGCAGAAGCTTCGCAAAATCCTTTGCTGGTCAGCCTGATGAATAGCGTATCAGGCATCATGGTGGAAACGATGAGGGAAACAAGGCGATTATGGCTATACGGGAAGCAAGTCACATCCGAGAGATTGTACCATGATCACGAACAAATCTATGAAGCGATTGAACAGCAGGATGAGGTCCTGGCGCAAAAAAGAATCCTGGAGCATCTCGGAGCGGTCGAGCAGGTATTGAGCAAGTTTATCCGTCCAACTGAATAACAGAAAATCAGAAAGCAGCCTCCCCAGGAACGAAGACGACTCTAGGGGAGTTTTTTTTCTGGATTTAATACTTCTTAATCATCAGATGACCGGTTGACTAATTTAATGGATTGTAAGATGATAAGATTACTATAAAAGTAAACGCTTTCTGCAAAAGAGGGGAGTTTTCGGAATGAAAGTAAGTTTGTTCGCGACATGCCTTGTGGATATGTTCCAGACGAATGTAGGAAAGGCGACCGTTGAAGTGCTGGAGAGATTCGGCTGTGAGGTGGATTTTCCAGATGGGCAGATCTGTTGTGGACAGCCTGCCTACAATAGTGGATATGTGAATGAGTCCAAGGAAGCAATGAAAAGGATGATCCGCACATTCGAGAGGTCGGATTATGTGGTCACCCCATCAGGATCCTGTGCTGTGATGTTCAAGGAATATCCCCATGTTTTCAAGGATGATCCGGTCTGGAAGGAGAAGGCGGAGAAGCTCGCTGCCAAAACGTACGAATTCACGCAATTCATTGTAAGGGTGTTGAAGGTGGAGGATGTCGGTGCAAAGCTTTCGGGCCGCGCCACCTATCACACGAGCTGCCATATGACGAGATTGCTCGGCGTAAAAGATGAGCCGATGAAGCTGCTCGCAAATGTCGATGGATTGGAATTCACGCCACTTCCGAATGCCCATAATTGCTGTGGATTTGGCGGGACATTTTCTGTGAAGATGGGCAATATCTCCCAGCAGATGGTGGATGAAAAGGTTCACCATATCGAAGAAGTGCAGGCGGACTATCTCATCGGAGCGGATTGCGGCTGCCTCATGAATATCGGCGGACGTTCAAAGCGCCTGGAAAAGCCGGTAAAAGTGATGCATATTGCGGAAGTGTTGAATAGTCGTTAAGAAAGGAGGCGCAGAAGACAATGGCATTGAAAATCGGGAATGAATCTTTTAAAGACAGATCGAAAAAAGGCATAGAAGACCAGTTCATGCGCGGTGCTGTAGCAAGCGCACAGGAGCGGCTCCGGACGAGAAAGATAGAGTCGACCGTCGAGCTTGGCGACTGGGAGGAGTGGCGTTCGCATGGCGAGGAGATCCGTCAGCATGTACTTGATAACTTAGATTATTACTTGCATGAGCTAAGTGAAAACGTGGCAAAACGCGGTGGACATGTGTTTTTTGCGAAAACAGCCGAAGAGGCAAACACGTATATCCAGGACGTGGCGAAGCGAAAAAATGCCCGTAAAGTCGTGAAATCCAAGTCGATGGTGACAGAAGAGATCTCGATGAACGAAGCATTGGAAGCCATCGGGTGTGAAGTGATTGAAACGGACCTTGGGGAATACATCCTGCAAGTGGATGACCATGATCCGCCATCCCATATTGTGGCCCCTGCCTTGCACAAAAACAAGCAGCAGATCAGGGACGTTTTCAGGGTTAAGCTTGCCTATCAGAAAACAGAAAAACCGGAGGAGCTCGCCCTGCATGCCCGTGAAATGCTGCGAAAGGAATTTCTCACTGCAGACATCGGGATCACCGGCTGTAACTTTGCCGTTGCGGAATCCGGTTCTATCAGTCTTGTAACGAATGAAGGAAACGCAAGATTAGTGACAGCCCTGCCCAAAACGCAGATTACCGTGATGGGAATGGAGAGACTCGTTCCGACCTATGAGGAGCTCGAGGTGTTGGTCAGTCTTCTGACACGCAGTGCGGTTGGGCAGAAGCTTACGAGCTATGTGACTACTTTGACGGGACCTCGCGAAGAAGGAGATGTCGATGGGCCGGAGGAATTCCACCTCGTCATCATTGATAACGGCAGATCGAAAATTCTCGGTACGGAATTCCAATCCGTGCTGCAGTGCATCCGTTGTGCGGCCTGTATCAACGTCTGTCCGGTATACAGGCATATCGGTGGACATTCCTATGGCAGCATCTATCCCGGTCCGATCGGGGCGGTCTTGACTCCATTGCTTGACGGGTATGACGACCACAAGGAGCTTCCCTATGCTTCGACACTATGCGCAGCCTGTACGGAAGCATGTCCGGTAAAAATACCGTTGCATGAACTCTTGCACAAGCATCGTCAGAAAATAGTAGAAAAAGAAGGGCGCGCCCCCATTTCAGAAAAGCTAGCCATGAAAGCGTTCGGCCTTGGTGCTGCTTCGCCTCTCATGTATAAGGTTGGCTCCAAGCTGGCACCGTCCGCCCTCAACCCTTTTACAGTAGATGATTCGATTTCCAAGGGGCCTGGCCCCCTAAAAAGCTGGACGGCTATCAGGGAATTCCCGGCACCTGACAAAAAACGATTCCGTGACTGGTTCGATGAGCGTGACAAAGGAGGGAAATCCAATGAACGGAACGATTCATAACAGAGACGCCTTTTTATCGACCATCTCAACAAGCCTCGGCAGGCCGGTTCGAAAGGAGGGCGTGGTGCGTCCATCCTGGAAGCATCAGCCACAGTGGAAGGTGTTGAAGGACGCCACGCAGGATGAGCTCGTGGAGGTGCTGAAGAAGCAGTGTGCGCATATTCATACTGACATCGTGAAGACCGGGGTTGCGGGCTTGCCAGATACACTGAAAAAAGTGATCGACGGCTATGGTGGCGGTCAAGTCATCACTTGGGATGATCCGCGGTTTGAGGAGTTTGGCTTGAAGGGAGAAATGGCATCAGATGGGGTCGATGTTCATGTATGGGACCCGACAATCGGCAAGGGGAATATTGCAGTGGCAGAACGCTCCAATGTCGGCATCACCTTCAGCGACCAGACGCTCGCCGAATCAGGAACAGTGGTATTGTTCAGCGGAGCAGGAAAGGGCAGATCGGTGAGTTTATTGCCTGCCACCTACATTGCGATTATCCCGAAAAGCTCGATTGTCCCCCGGTTTACACAGGCGGCGCACGACATTCATAACCGTGTTGCGGACGGGGAGAAAATCCCAAGCTGCATCAACTTCATCAGTGGCCCGAGCAACTCGGCTGATATCGAGATGAATCTGGTGGTCGGGGTGCATGGCCCGATCAAGGCTACTTATATTGTGGTGGAAGATAAATAGAAACTGTTAGGGAAATATAAAGACCTGCTCGCAAAAGCAGGTCTTATCGTGTTATCTTATTCCGTCCAAATCTCCGCCTCACTGCCTGCCTTCTCGTAATAGCGAATCGATGTTGGCGAGAGCTTTAACAGGAGATACTCCGGGTCTTCAGGACTCTTGATCCATTCGGAAAGCTTATCGTCCCAAAATTTGTTTTTCAACTCCTGACTTTCTTCCACAATAGCCTCCGCCTCTATTTCCGCGTATGGCTCATTCCAGCTTGTGTTTTCCATCCCGAGCAGTATATGCACATGGGGATTGGCTTTGATGTCCTCGATTTTATGGGTGTGCTGATTGGTCGCGGTGTAGAGGGTCAGGCCCTCATGAAAAAAGATCATGAATCGGGAGTACGGACGGTTTTCCCTGATGGTTGCCAAGGTTCCTACTTTATGGTCACTGAACATTTTCGTTAGTTTGTTTTTCAAGCTTTCACTCATGGTTCTATCTCACCTTTCTTCATTCGTCTGCTCATGGTTAATGTGTCATGTTTTTATATTTTTTAATCAAGAATGTATTTGAAATAGGGCAATAAAAGTAGGAAGGTGGGTATATTATTAGAATCTGAACAGAAAAAGAGGGTGAGATCTTGTATAAGATATTTTTACTTATGATTGCAGTGGGGCTGCCGATGAGTATTCTCGGTAATGTCCTGCACTGGCCTGTTGTCATGATGTTCATCATCTTCAGCTTGACCATCGTTGCTTTGGCAGGCTATATGGGACGCGCCACAGAGAGCATCGCCATCCATACCGGGCCAAGGATAGGTGGACTCATCAATGCGACTTTTGGGAATGCAGTAGAACTTATCATTGCCTTTTTTGCCTTAAAAGCTGGGTTGATCACAGTGGTGCTGGCTTCTTTGACTGGATCTGTCCTTGGGAACCTGCTTCTTGTTATGGGATTGTCCTTTTTTGTTGGGGGATTAAAATTCAAACGGCAGAAGTTTAACGTTTTTGATGCGAGGCATAATTCCGGACTTCTAGTATTTGCTGTACTGGTCGCCTTCGTTATTCCGGAGGTTTTTGCCCAGGAGATGGGGGACAGGGATACCTTCACCTTCAGTGTGGGCATATCGGTAATTCTGATTCTCTTGTATTTGGCGGCACTGTTCTTTAAACTGGTGACCCATCGTGGGGTATATCAGAGTGACCATGCAGAAGGGTCCGGCCATGAAGATGAAGTGGCCGAATGGGGGAAAGGAAAAGCAATCCTTATCCTGTTGCTTGCCACCCTTGCTGTAGCGTATGTTTCTGAAAGTCTAGTCCACACCTTTGAAGAGGTGGGAGAAGCTTTCGGCTGGTCCGAGCTGTTCATCGGGGTCATTATCGTTGCCATCGTCGGTAACGCGGCGGAGCATGCTTCAGCCATCATCATGGCCTATAAAAATAAAATGGATATAGCAGTGGAAATTGCTGTTGGCTCCACATTACAGATAGCGATGTTTGTTGCACCTGTCCTAGTATTGGCATCCATCTTTTTTGAAACACAAATGCCTTTGGTGTTTACTTTGCCGGAACTCATTGCCATGGTCACTGCGGTGTTGCTTGCCATCGTCATATCAAATGACGGAGAGACGAACTGGTTTGAGGGTGCGACCATCCTGGCGGCGTACTTGATTATGGGGATTGGATTCTTCTTTCTATAAAAATGTACAAAAAAAAGACTCTGTGCTGGTAGGCTCTGCACAGAGTCTTTGACATGTAGGACAAACAAAAACCATTCTAAGTACGATTTTTAGGAGGTAAAACATAATAAACTAAGGAATGAAAAGCTTTGTAAGTAGGGGGAGATCCCTCCTTCACTCTTGGATGTAGGGGCTTTTATTCCCTCCTTCATTATAGGGTTAGTATACTATATAAGCGGAATGTTGTAAATATTCTGATTTATTTTATCTTTTTTTCTTTTTCATATTTAACGGGTTCTTGGATTACAATGGTAAGAGCAAGGACAAGTTTTTATTATGAAGGAGACATTGGTTTGATTACTCGGGTATTATTTTATTTAATTGGATTATTTATCCTTTCCTTTGGTGTAAGTTTAACCATAAAATCAAATCTTGGAGCGGGAGCTTGGGACGCCCTGAACGTTGGATTATCCGAGACAATCGGATTGACAGTAGGAAGCTGGGTATTTATCGTCGGAATCATTCTGATCATCGTGAACGCCTTTCTTGGTAAGAAAAAACCTGATTATTTGGCGGTCATTACGATATTTCTCGTTGGAACATTCATCGACTTTGTGCTTCTCTTTTTACTTAAGGCTTGGCTGCCGGTAGATATGATTGTTCGATTCATCGCTTTATTGGGTGGGGTTGTGGCTTTATCTTTAGGAATAGCCATCTATCTGCAAGCTAAATTCCCGCTCGTGCCGATTGATAATCTGATGGTATCGCTGCAGGAGCGCTTTCACATCAAGCTGATGACTGCAAAAACAATCGGTGAAATCTTGGCATTGATCTTTGCTTTTATCTTCAAAGGCCCAATTGGAATTGGTACGCTGATCATCACATTCGGTATCGGACCCATGATCCAAGTGTTCTTCCCTAGTGTGGAAAGAGTGTATAAAAAACTGCGACACGAGAGCTGATGAGCTTTCGTGTTTTTTTGTTCTTTACTTGGGAGAACCTTGGAACTGAAATTGAAAGCGTGAGGTTAATGAAGAGTTATGTGAGAATAGGTGCGAGTTACGTGAGAATAAAAAAGCACAACGTGAAGAATTACAGGAGTTACGTGAGAATAAAACCGAGTTATGTGAAGATATCCATTAAATTAAGTTCCAAAAAGTATATAACATCAAAGGGCACCACTAAATTAAGACGCTAAAATGTGAAATTCCCCCTCTTTTTCTAAAAAATATCCCTAAGCGTGGATAATCTCAAAAGGGTTCGAAAATGATAACAGTACAAAGATTATTTTAGTGACTGAAGGGAGTAAGACATCATGCGAATTCTTCAACTATTTTTTCTTCTGTTTCTTTCTTTTGGCCTTGTAACCACCGGTGCCCATGCGGAGCAGGCGGCGAAGGGGAAGAAAGATGATAAGGCAATTGTGGTACCGAATTCCGTTTTGGACATATCAAAGGATAATACGTACCCAAATCCTGCAGAAGATGTTCCGTATCTGCAACCAAGCGAATTGACGCAAGAACTAATTGATTCTTCCAATGTGAAAATTGAAAATCCGAACCTGATCAAAATCATGAACGAGTCCAGCATCAACCCATCTCCTGTTGCAATCGGATATCGTGCGACCATCTATCTCGGACAATGGCCGCTATACTATGAGTCCAATGAAACAAGTGTGAATTGGGAATACCAGAAAATCAATACCAACTATGCGGACAACCGCGGAGGGAATATCCCTCAGCAGATCTATTATCGTCAGGATGCACAGAAAAATGTAAAAGGCGGACTGACCTCCAAGGTCGCAAGCTCCGAGGAAGTAAAACAGATGATGATGCTGAAGGCGATGCAAAAAACGAAGTTGCCTCTATCCTTCCAAACGATTATCGGCGCAGGGACCAAAAAGGATCAGATCTACAACATACCGGTCAAAAAGCTCGGATACCTATATGCCTTCTCTCCGGCAGTCAACGAAAAAGGAAAAATCACCTACGGAGAAGTGTACCTCGTCCTTAAAGGCAAACAAATGAAAATCGTCGTCAAAAACGTAACCTCCCAAGGAATCGGCGCATGGATCCCAGTGCAGGACCACGTATCCTTCATCTTTGCGGCATCCGATCGACCACGATGATAAAAAGGTGCCTGACCCCCTCTGCGTTAGTGCGTTAATGCGGAAGGGGGCAGGCACCCTTTGCGTTAGTACGTTAATGTGGCAGGGGTCAGGCACCTTAAAAAGGCCCTTAAAATTTGTATAAAAAACCTCTAGGTATGTTCACCTAAATAGATTTATGCCGAAATAACTAGTAGTGCTAGTTTTTTCTGGGGGTAGGTGGATTCAAGGTGGGGGTACATTATATCTATTTTTTATTGGTTTTACTTGCTGTTGTGTTGTATTGGCTGGCCAAGCGGAATGCGAAGTCAAGTGTGGGTCGTACCATTTATAAATCAACGGGAATTCATACAGAGTACTTGAGCATTGATCTGGAAAAAGGACATGTAACAGGAAGGGTCTCCTATCAAGGGAAGGTCTATATGCTGGTATACGTGGATGTGGCAGCTGACACAGTCAAAGTAAAAGGAAGCATTCAAGACCTTATACACTTAACGGACAATATGAAAGAAGAAGACTACATAGAAGTAATTAGAACGACGGCAAAGTTCTATATAGAGAATGGAATCAACAACCCGGACGTCTATTACGAAGCTCAAGCAAAATCCAATTAAAAATGGAGCCAAGAGAGATTTCCCTCTCAAGGCTCCTATTTATTTCGTCCAGGATCAACATTCTGTCTGAATATCCCTTCCTGCCATTTGTAGAATCCATATAGCACAACAGAGAATATGACAAAGAGGAAAAACCGTTCCAATGCAGAGATGTTGATCAGTTTGTATATCCCTAGTATCTCCTGAAACACGTAGTGAATAGGAAAGACGGCAAACATGAAATCGATAACAATATTGGTTAGCAGATAAGAGCCAAACCTACCGTAAGTAAAATGAAAAACCCATAATGCGATAACAGGAAAGGCTCCAAAAACGCCAGAAACAAACAGCGGATCCAACCAAGGTAGGATGGAATCCTTGAGTTCCCAATGAGCTTGATTATACGCGAAGATGTTATAAATGGTCATGAGGAATGATGCGGAAATTGCAGCTGGCATATAGCGTTTGATTTCATCTTTTTTCAAAAAAAACAAGGTGAACCATGGAGCAATAAGTACAACCCAAAGAACAATCTTGTTTAGCATTCAATCCCACCTTTATGATGCCAATTTCTTAAACACTAGTTTTCTCCCCGACTAGATTCCCTATACACCAACAAAAAAACTTGAGGTATACTCCCCAAGTTTTTTAATGTCTATTTTGCCAACTTCGTTTCTCTTACCGTAAAATCCATTTTCGGATAGTAGGCATTCTTCACGAGAATATTCGGACCCAAGCATGCAACAGCCGGACAGTGACAATCCAATTCCTTTGCAATCGAGGTCTCTTTCCATTTTGCATATGCTGATGGAAGATCGGTGGTCTGGATATTGCCAAGCGGCGGCGTGTCGCCAAAGTCCGTCACGATGATGTCTCCGTTAAAAATGTTCACATTCAGACGGGAGCGGCCATCCGGATCATTTCGCATCGTCACGTTCTTCGCTTCATAAACCCTCTTCAACAGAGAAAGGTCTTCCGGGTTGTCGCTGCACGGATAGAATGGCAGCGTACCAAACAGCATCCACACATTTTCGTCGCGCATATCAAGCAGGCGGTGAATGGCAGAACGCATTTCATCCAGCGTGAGCACTTCCATGCCGCTGGCGAAATCACTAGGGTACATAGGGTGCACCTCATGTCTCTGGCAGTTCATCTCCTCGACAATCTGTTTATGGATATGCTCGATGTGAGGCAAGGTACGCTTATTCAGCATCGTTTCCGCCGAAACAATGACGCCAGCCTTCGTAATCGCCTTCGAGTTCTCGATCATTCTTTCAAAATACTTCGCACGCTGCGCATAGGTCGGTTTGCGTTCCATCATGGCGAAGCCGCCTTCGACGAAATCGTCCATCGTGCCCCAGTTATGCGAGATATGCAATACGTCCAAGTAAGGGATGATCTTTTCATATCGTGCCAAATCAAGCGTCAAATTCGAATTGATCTGTGTACGAACTCCCCGTTCGTGGGCATACTTAAGTAAAGGCACCACATATTCATTGACCGATTTCAACGACATCATCGGCTCGCCGCCGGTGATGCTGATCGAACGCAGACGTGGAATCTCCTCCAAGCGCTGCAAAAGCAAGTCCAAAGGAAGGGCCTGCGGATCCTTTGGCTGGAGCGTATATCCGACTGCACAGTGCTCGCAGCGCATATTGCAGAGCGTGGTTGTGGTGAACTCCACATTCGTCAGGTCCATCTGGCCATATTCTTGAACATCTAAATAAGCTTCCCATGGGTCATAGGAAGGCGTAATTGGCATTAAGGTTGTTGTTTTCATCTTTACTCCTCTTTCCATAAAAACCTACCCAACATTGTATCACGATTTCGGGGCGGAGAGCTTGGAAAATTCATATTTGGTTGAATGTATGCATGGAGTAAGGTACGATAGAATCAAAACTTTGAGGAAATAAGGAAAGGTGAGGAAATAATGGGTAAAGCAACAGAGAATAAGGATTCACAAGTAGATTACCTGAAAAACCGCTTGAACATGTTCTTGGAGGTAGTGGATTCCCTGGATCCAGAATCAACAGACCTAGAGGACATCGACCGCTTGATCCAGATGCTTGATGACTTGGAAGGTAAATATAATCAGTTTAAGAAGGATTGGTAATAGATATTACCTGTCCAGAATATATGAATGAAAGAACCTGGGGATTCCTAGGTTCTTTTTTAATATGTAACGTTCTTCTCCTGGGTGAATATCATGAGCTGAAAGGAGATGAGTTCAAAATGAGTTTGGAAAGTCATAATTATAATTATCAATTCAGGAATTTACAGGAAAAATGCAGACAACACATGTATTATCTTGTTACGATGACGATGATAGATGGAAGTTCAATGGATGGAGTCATTGAAAAAGTAGATAGTGATAGTATCTCCATGTTGGTTGGCGAGGATGTGGTTGAACAAGAAAGTGGAAATCAAATGGACAGTCGGGAATTTGGTGCTTATGGTCGTCCTAGAAGACGTTTCCGACGTTTTCGACGTCGTACTTTTCCAATAGCTACGATAGCAGCTTTAGCACTATTACCTTATATCTCTCCGTATTCATATTATCAGTATCCTTACTATCCCTATTATTAAGGAATACATTTATATAAATTGGCAGGAACCTGAAAAGACTTCGGGTTCTTTTTTTATATACAAAGTTTACTAAACCCATTAAAATATAAATTGGTAGAATATTCAAAAATGGAATGGAGGAGTATTGGTGTGACAATCATATTCGGTGCGGTTCTGGGACTTCTTTATCTTATACTCATAGATAGATTGCTTGCTGTTTCGGAACGTTTTATGGATAAAAAGGGAGTTGTGGATAATTGTCTAAGAATGTTTCCCATTTCTGTATTCGCTTTTCTATCTTGTATGCTACTAGCTTATTTTGTTCCTGAAGTAATCAGAGATTATACTCGTGTATTTAAAGTTTTTGCCCTTTTTGGTGGGATTGCAATTATCTTTTTGATAGTAATGTACCTGATAGTGAGACCAATAACCCCGAAGTTTTATAACCGGATTTTGAAATAGATGTAGAGGATGGAAGAGACGGTACAAAAGCGGTGGAATCGTACCGTGAGCACGTGGAAAAGAGTGTAGAGATGGTACGAAAGCGATGGAATCGAACCGCGAGCATGCGGAAAAGGGTGGAGAGACGGTACGAAAGCGATGGAATCGAACCGCGAGCGGGCAGAAAAGAGTGAAAAGACGGTACGAAAAACAGTGAGTCTCCATCTCTAATTTTATTGATTTTTAGTAATTACCTGCAATCTGGCTCTTTTAATCGACTGAAGAAGCTTCAGAGCAAATTTTACAGCAAAAAAACCTATAATTCCTCCAAGTGTATTCAAAAAAATGTCGTCTACATCGAAGCTTCCGAGCTTAAATAACAGCTGAGAGACTTCAAAAAATAGACTTAAAAAGAATGTAGCCATTCCGATTTTTAGTGTTGACATAAATTTTGTGAAAAGAAGAGGTAGTATAAATCCAAATGGGATAAATCCAACTAAATTACCTCCCACATTCTGCAATCTGATGTTCAAATGAAGGTCATTCGAGTAAAACAGATAAGAAAAGAAGGTATGGAACGGGATGAAATTATGAGTATTCCAGTAATAGCTATCATAAGTAAAGTTGAAATGGTCCTTGATATTACCTATATAAAAGAACTTAAAGAGAACCAATTGCATCAGAATAAAAAAAAAAATTGCAAAGATAAGAGATAACGAAATTTTTAAGTACACATTCATATATATAACTCCTTATTTTTTTATAAATAAACAAATCTAACTATACCTACTGATTCCTCCCAGACTAACTATAATCCCAATAAGTTGCATGAAATCATAAAAAGTAAATCTTCTAATTGCTCCATATCCATTCTTTTTGCGAGATCTTTAGCCTGTTCAAAATCTCCGTTTCTAAGTACCTGATCCAATTCCTTCAAGGAAAACACTCCTTAAGTCGTTCTATTTATTTATACTAGCATAATTATCCATTTCCCCGCCATCTATTCTTGAAATCGATTACAAATTCCTTTAACAACTCCACTAGAAGCAGTATAATAATTATTGTGAAAAAGAATAGATAATTCCGGATTTTGTAGATAATAGCTTTTCAACCAGGGGATAGGAGAGGGTATAGAGATGGAAAAATTATTTGAAAGTATGTATCAGTTGATTGTGGAAACTTCCACAAAGCTTCCTAAAGATGTGCGTCGTGCGATTGCGAAGGCAAAGCTTAGCGAGAGCGCCGGGACGAGAGCGGCGATGTCCCTTGCGACGATTACAGAGAACATTACGATGGCGGATGAAAATGTGTCTCCGATCTGTCAGGACACTGGACTTCCTACATTTAAAATAAAAACGCCGGTTGGAGTGAACCAACTGGAGATCAAAGAGGCGATCTACACGGCAATCGCCCAGGCTACTAAGGACGGAAAGCTGCGTCCGAACTCTGTGGATTCCCTGACAGGAGCGAACAGCGGGGACAATCTCGGGGTGGGTACGCCTGTGATCAAGTTCGAGCAATGGGAGAAGGACTATATAGATGCGCGCCTTATTTTAAAAGGAGGCGGCTGTGAGAACAAGAATATCCAGTACAGTCTGCCTTGTGAACTTGAAGGGCTTGGCCGTGCGGGCCGTGACCTGGATGGCATCCGCAAATGTGTGATGCATTCCGTATACCAGGCGCAGGGACAGGGCTGTAGTGCCGGCGTCATCGGTGTAGGTATCGGCGGCGACAGAACGTCTGGCTATGAGCTCGCGAAGGAGCAGTTGTTCCGAAGCCTTGATGATGAGAATGCGATCCCTGAATTGAAAGAGCTTGAAGAATATGTGATGGAAAATGCCAACAAGCTTGGAATCGGTACTATGGGCTTCGGTGGCGAGACGACCCTGCTTGGCTGTAAGGTGGGCGTGGCGAACCGCATCCCAGCGAGCTTCTTTGTATCTGTTGCATACAACTGTTGGGCTTACCGTCGCTTAGGTGTGAAAATAAACGCTGAATCCGGCGATCTGATGGAATGGATGTACCAGGAAGGCGAAATGATCGATTTTTCAAAAGAACTGGCAGAGCAGGAAGAGGTTGCTGCTACGTCTGATTCCCGTGAAATCGTCTTGGAAGCACCGATTACGGAAGAAAAAATTCGTTCATTGAAGGTTGGGGACGTGGTACGCATCAATGGCCGCATGTTTACAGGCCGTGACGCCATCCACAAATACCTGTCCGACAATGATTCCCCGGTGGACCTTGATGGCCAGATCATCTACCACTGCGGTCCTGTTATGCTGAAGGACGCGGAAGGGAACTGGGAAGTGAAAGCGGCAGGACCGACTACGTCCATCCGCGAGGAGCCTTACCAAGGAGATATCATGAAGCGCTTCGGAATCCGCGCCGTCATGGGCAAAGGCGGTATGGGTGCGAAGACGCTGAAAGCATTGGGAGAGCACGGCGGCGTGTACTTGAACGCCATCGGCGGAGCGGCGCAGTACTATGCGGACTGTATCAAGGGTGTCGACGGAGTGGACCTGATGGAATTCGGTATTCCGGAAGCAATGTGGCACCTTCGTGTGGAAGGCTTTACAGCGGTTGTAACGATGGATTCACACGGAAACAGCCTGCATGCCGATGTGGAAAAGTCCTCATTGGAAAAGCTGGCGCAGTTCAAGGATCGTGTTTTTAGCTAAAGAATGAGGTGTTGGGCAACCCGGCTGTGTGGCTGGGTTGCTTTTTTTATGCAGGTGTTTACATTATTTGTAAAATTGACAGATTAGTTGGCATTTTGGACAGATTACGCCGTGAAGTCGATAGATAAATCGGAAAAGTGGCTAGATTAATGCCCAGTCTGGACAAAATAACCCTCAAAGTGGACAGAATAACGCTACCAGCCAGCAGTACCAATGACATTCCATCCCATCCCAGGACAATCTTACATCCACATCTTAATCCTGCTCACAAAATAACTCACAAAGACCGAAACTGCAATCAAACCGGCCCAATGAAGCAGGTTGAAGTCAATAAAATAATTGTAATGATCAGCATAAGCATTCGTAAACAGAAAACAAACTAATCCGATGAACCCACCTCTTAAAAACAAATAATTGAGTGAAGGAAGTTCCTTTTTATGAACCAAGAGAATCAGGACTCCAGCGAAGATGCAGCTACATAAGTAAAATAAGAACAAATGAATTTCCCCCAGACAATAAAAACAATTCTTACAATTATTCGTCATAAAATGACAAATCCCTTTTATTTGGTAAAATTACCTCAAGAGCATTCAAAAAAGGCATCACCATTTTGGCAATGCCTTTTCAAATACTTAGAAATATAAGAAATAAATAGCACCCGCCAACACAATCCGGTAGATCGCAAATGGCATCAGCTTGATTTTATTGATCAGCTTCAAGAAGAATCGGATGGATACCAATGCAAAAATGAATGCACTGATGAATCCTGCTGCGAAAAACGGCAAAGCCTCGATCGAGAAATACTGCCAGTTTTTCAATAAGGATAGGAAGCTTGCACCTGCCATGATCGGAACGGCCATGATGAAGGTGAAGTCTGCAGCGGCACGATGACTCATGCCAAGCAGAACGCCGCCTGAAATGGTAGACCCTGAGCGGGAAAAACCAGGCCAAAGTGATAAACACTGGATAAGACCGACTGATAATGCCTGCTTGTACGTGATCTGGTCGATGCTTTCTGTTTTAGGTTCCTTTGAACCGAAAAGGTCTGCTGCAATCATGAGGAATGCCCCTACTACAAGCCCAATCAAGACGGTTTCAAGTGAAAATAGGTATTCATCAATATAATCCTCAAAAAGTACGCCGAGGACTCCTGCTGGAATCAGACCGACAATGACGTGGGTCAGCTTCAAGCCTTTTTTACCTTCGGCCGTTTTCTTGTCTTCCAATTTCTTCAGTCCCAATAAGTCGTAGAACCTCTCCCTGAATACAACGACAACCGCCAAAATCGAACCAAGCTGAATGACTATTTTAAAGGTATTGGCTACATATTTGGTCAAAAACTGTTCGGATTGCAGCCACATATCATCCACGATGATCATATGTCCTGTCGAGGAAACAGGGGCAAATTCGGTCAAACCCTCCACAATTCCGAGTATGATTGCTTTTAATATGGTTAAAAAATCCATTCTATTATCTCCTTATAACATGGTTTTCAAGTATACTTTAACTGTACTATCATATACCAATTTGTTCGGTTAGAAAATAAATATTATACGGAAATGGGGAAATTCAAATGGGTTTTATGGCATGGATTGCATTTGCAGTAGCAGCTGGCGCATTTTATGAAGCAGAAACGACCAAACGGAAGCTTGATAAGAGGATGAATATCTTGGAGGCGGAAATCGAGCTGTTGAAGTCCGAGAAAAGGTAAAAAATTGAAACTTCCCATCAATAAAATCAACCTAATTGGAAAACAATACAGAGTATCATTCCGTCCTTCCAAACGAAACCTATATTTACAACGGTTCCTGGAAAGGAGGAAATGGTAATGTGGACAAAAATACTTATCGTGATGACTGCAATAGCACTATTTTTGATTCCAGAGGTGTGCATCGCTTCTGATTATTCTCATACAACCCTGCATTGGGGATTTAAGAAAAGCCGTGACCATCTCCCGGCGGATGCCGGCAAGCAACTGAATGACCTGTTAAAAGAAAACGATGCATTTTATTTAGGAAATACCTCGAAAAAAGAGATTTTCCTTACTTTCGATAATGGGTATGAAAATGGCTATACCTCACAGGTTTTGGATGTACTGAAAGAAAAGAAGGTACCTGCCGCATTTTTTGTGACGGGTTATTATCTGAAGGATCAGCCGGACCTTATTAAACGTATGGTCAAAGAAGGGCATATTGTCGGGAACCATTCCTGGCACCACCCGGATCTTACAAAGGTCAATGATGTCCGTTTCAAAAAGGAACTGGAAATGATTCGCGAAGAATATAAGAGCATTACCGGGCTTGATAATATGACATATCTCAGGCCGCCGCGAGGGACGTTCAGTGAACGGACTTTAGTGCTTGCCAATAAGCTTGGCTATCAGCATGTTTTCTGGTCAGTGGCATTTGTCGATTGGAAGACCGATCAGCAGAAAGGCTGGAGATACTCATACGATAACATCATGGCGCAGATCCATCCCGGTGCCATCATCCTTTTGCATACCGTATCAAGTGATAATGCAGAAGCGCTTGGAAAAGTGATTGACGACCTTAGAAAACAGGGCTATGAATTCAAAAGCCTCGATTATGCGGCTGCTCAAAAGAATATCCCGGACCCGATGCTTTTATTGCCGGCAAACTAGCTCTTTGACTTCGCTCAGAGGGCTTTTCCTTTTTACCCTCCCCAAATAAGCCGGATCCTACTCGTTTGGCAAGTAACCGGAAAGCCGTTATAATTGGGAAAGGATTGAAAAGGAAGGCGGGCGGAGAGAATGTTGAATATTAATATAGAAGGTCCATATCAGTTTGACAGAGTGCTGCAGCGTTTATCGATTGACCCGTTGATGGTGATCGATCAAGCGGAAAGATCTGTGAAAGTGCCATTGTATAAAGGAGACACCCCGATTGTCATAAAAGTGAAAGCGACAGGTACGACCGATCGTCCGTCATTCGAGCTTACAAGCAGCTCCACTTTTACAAATGAGGAAGTCGACAAGCTAAGGGCAATTTTCCAATGGGACAAGTCTCTTAAGCCGATAGGCGACCACTTTTCTTCGACCGTCCTTGCGGATATTTTTGAGGAGCATAAAGGAACCCCGCTTGTATTGGATTTTGACCTGTATCACTGCCTGATGAAGTGCATCATCCATCAGCAGGTGAACATGAAATTCGCCCATACCCTGACAAAGCGATTTGTCCATTCCTTCGGGTTCGAGGTGGAGGGAGTCTGGTTTTATCCAAGACCTGAGGATGTGGCAAAGCTTGATTATGAAGACATCACGGCACTTAAAATGAGCCGTCGCAAAGCGGAATATATCATTGATACATCAAGGCTGATTGCAGATGGTGAGCTGCCTCTGTACGACCTTCATAATAAATCCGATGAAGAAATCTTAAAAGAGCTCATCAAAATAAGAGGAATTGGCCCATGGACCGTACAGAACCTGCTGTTGTTCGGGCTTGGGCGTCCAAACCTATTCCCGATCGCAGATATCGGCATCCAGAATGCCTTGAAAAAACTAAAAGGGCTCGACCAGAAACCAACAACCCTCCAAATGCAGGAATGGAGCAAGGAATGGGAGCCATATTTAAGCTATGCTTCCCTTTATCTATGGAGAAGCATCGAACCGCAAGTTGAGGAGTTAGTGAAATGAACCAGAAATTTAAATCAAGAAAACCAGCACCACAGCAATCTCAAGTCACGATGACAGTTGGACAGACTTTTCCCTTGACCATCAAGCGCCTTGGAATCAATGGGGAAGGGGTCGGCTACTTCAAAAAGCAGGTCGTGTTCGTACACGGTGCCCTGCCCGGTGAGGAAGTCGTCGCCGAAGTGACCAATGTTAAACATAAATTTGCCGAAGCGAAAATCAAGAAGATCCGCATAAAGTCGCCTCACCGAATCACGCCGCCATGCCATGTGTATGAACAATGTGGCGGTTGTCAGCTGCAGCACTTGGAGTACACCCAGCAGCTCGATTACAAGCGTGATATCGTGATTCAGTCCCTTGAGCGCCATACAAAGCTGAATGTGGAGAAGCTTGAAATCAGACCGACTATCGGCATGGACGACCCTTGGTACTATCGCAACAAGAGCCAGTTCCAGTTAGGCCTGCAAAAAGGGAAAATCATCGCCGGTCTTTATAGCGAGAATTCCCATAGGCTGATCAATATTAACGAATGTCTCGTGCAGCACCCATCGACCATCGAGGTGACGAACACGATCAAACAGATCCTTCAGGATTTCAACATCTCTGTGTATAACGAAAAGAACCGTCAAGGAATTGTGCGTACGATCATGACAAGGGTCGGCTTTTCCACAGGGGAAATCCAGGTTGTGTTGATAACGGCTGAAGAAAAACTGCCGAGGAAACAACTGATTGTGAATGAAATTCAAAAACGTCTTCCGAAAGTGAAAAGCATCCTGCAAAATGTAAATGGGCAAAAGACATCACTCATCTTTGGGGAGGAAACCGTGCACTTAAGCGGTGAACAGGTAATTCAGGAAACATTGGGGGACATCAGCTTTGAGCTGAGCGCCCGTGCCTTTTTCCAGCTTAATCCGGTGCAGACAGTGAAGCTTTATGATGAAGTGAAAAAAGCTGCTGAACTGACTGGTAAAGAAAAAGTCGTCGATGCCTACTGTGGTGTCGGGACAATCGGACTTTGGCTGGCAGATGGAGCGGGAGAGGTCCGCGGCATGGACGTCATCCCCGAATCCATCGAGGATGCGAAAAAGAACGCAGCCAGACACGGCTATGACAACATGCAATACGTCACAGGGAAAGCCGAGAAATGGCTTCCGAAATGGGTCAAGGAAGGGTGGAAGCCCGATACGATCGTGGTCGATCCGCCAAGAACAGGCTGCGATGAAAAATTCCTGCAGACCGTCCTCGAAGTGGAACCGAAGCGATTCGTATACGTTTCCTGTAATCCATCCACACTTGCAAAGGATATCCAGTATGTGAGCAAGAAGTATAAAGTGGAATGGATTCAGCCTGTGGATATGTTTCCTCAGACTAGCCACGTGGAGACAGTAGTAAAGTTCAAATTAAATTGTAACTAACCAATATTCTCACTAACCCGTTACAAAAAAACCGTCCGATTTCTCCACCAAGTGAGAAAAAAGATTTCGCAAAAAAGCGTGAGAAAAGCAGGGCTATCCCTTACGGGATAAGCCTTTCTTCTTTTTGTAGACTAAGACGACTTTTTTAATGTTTGAGAAAAAGCGTGAAAAAAAGCGTGAAAAAAGAGCGGGGAAAAGTGAATTTTTGAGGAGAAAAAGGGAAAATGTGAGATTGAGAAAACATTTTTATGACTGGAAAAACGTAGGAATGCGGGTTGCGGTATGGTAAAATCGGTAGTGAATTTTGCAGATGTACATAGTAGATAGCAAAAAGAGAGAAAAAATTAATTTTTTCTCTTTTTTTGCTAAGGATTAAGAATTCAGGAAAATCAGGTGTGCTGATATTCCAAGTGATTTTTGAAAAAGGTTTACTGTAGAGTTGAGTTTGTTTTAGATGATGCAGTTGATGGCTCTCCGCATTTTAGTTATTCCCCATGTAATGCCAGTTTCCACATGCTGTAATTATGTTGGTATCTGAACAAGAGAGAAAGGGGTAGCAAACCCTATGTATATCTAAACTCCAGAAGATCGGGGAACGTATTGTTGGTACAATTTCTCGCTTCTTTTTTGTTTGACTGTAACATCTTTGGTCTGATCAATCGTTTGAGTAAATTCGGAAGGAATAAAAAAGGGTATGACAGGGGTACGACACCAAAGCTATTGCCCTGCTTTTTAATCCATAATAAAATGAATACATAAGCGAAAGATAATTTCCTCATGAATTTGCTAATCCTTCCTTCAAAGCAATTCCGTCTGACGCTTACCTCAAACTAAACCTCATATAAAGGAGACCTCATTTATGAAAAAATCCACTTACCAAATTGCAAAATCAGCAATATCCAATCTTGAAAACAGCATCAATGTCCTAATATCAGAAAGCTCCCTACCTAATTACGAACTAATTAGCATTAGTGCAACCTTGCTTAAAAATGTTATTCCATTAAATTATGAAATAGACAAGTATTATAAGGAAAAGTTGCCATTCAATAGTTTTGAAAAAGGAATAAGTCAACACATATCGTGTATAAGTAAAACCCTATATGGGGATGAAGCGCTTTTTATCTTTCAAGATGACCTACTAAATTACACTCAACGACAGGTATCGGAAACTCAAAAGCTATTCAAGTTTATTGCAAGAGATGTAATATTAGACGAAGTAATAAAAATGGAAAAAGAACAAAAAAACAAATTGATAAGTTTTGATGAAGATAGTGAAATACCTTTTTAACGCAAGACAAAGAATCGTGTAGTCTACCTTTGGTGCGCTAAACGATTCCTTTTTTTGTGCTGGTTAAAAAGAATGAATAAAAGGGGATTTTACGATATGAAACAACGTATGAAGAAGGTGTGAGGCGATTTTCGAGATAGGAAAGTTGGAGTAAAATAGGAATAAGTTTTGTATAGCTAAATAAAAGAACACCAAACAGTCAAAAAAACTTTTTCCACAACTTATTAACAATTGAAATAAAGTCTTGACCAAAAAGTGTAAGAAAAAGTCCATAAAGCCTATATATCCACAATCGTGAAAAAGCGTGTGGATTTTATGGGAAAAGGTGAAAGGCGTGAGAAAAGGAAAGTCTTTATTTGAATCACAAAACCAAGGAATGCGGGGGTGAGATGTAGGAATTTAAAATTGATATCACATTGATAATAACAAATAATAAATATGTTAGTTTTAAAAAAAGCTGTCAAATAACAGCTTTTTCACAGATTTGTTACTTCTTCAAAGAAATCTTCATCTTCAAACCAGGTTAAGGCAGATTCAATTAATTCTTGCTTATCAGGTAGTGCAATTGGCGATCCCACAGGTAAGAATTCAGCCATTGTTTCTTTATACATTCTTAATCCTTCCTCATATGCACTAAATTTTTGCCCTGTTAATTTATGTACAAAATATCTATCATCCATGTTCATTCCCCCAATTTAATTGTATACTTTATTTATACCATAATTTAAATAATGTGGATATGATTACAAGTTTAATAATATAAAGTCTTTAAGGTGATTGGTTATTAAGGAAAAGTAGATAGTAGTGAAGTGTTCTTAAAACAATGTAGGGGTGTAGAAGAAATGGCTAAGATTCCGATAAAACCAATAGTCCAATCGCTAAAAACTAATGGGCCAACTTTTATTAAATTCGTTAAAAATAATTGGAAAGAGCTTTCAACTACAGCAGTTACTGTATCTGAGTTTAGTAGACAAGTAGTTGATCGTAAGAAAAATAAGAAAGAAAGTAACCAAGAGAATATTCATTATAGAAAAGCTCGTTATACTCTGTACAAAACTGACATAATGAATAATTTAGATGCTAAAAAAAGGACTGAGCTTTTTCAATATAAATTAGAAGTAGAACAGTTTCTACAACAAATAAAAGATGAAGAAAAAATAGAATTGGCTATGAAGAAACCAATCCATTCCAAACGAATGAAGAATTGGGATCAAATTCTAATACAAATAGAAGGTAAGATGGTAATTAAAGATTATCAAGAATATTTGTTAGTTTATCATTCCCCCAATTACCAGAGTGCTTATTTTGAAGGTTATGAAGGACAATTGGAAAAATTCAAAAGACTTATAAAAAGTGACAATACTGATGAACTGTATGATTTTTTTATAACAAATACCAAAAGAAGTAAAGAGGACATCCAGAAAGATTTTTCGTTATAGCAATACACTCAAAAAGAGAGGCTTCTTATATAATCTTTAAAGAAAGGGTGTGACTACTTCCTAATTTAGCGATTTTTCATCATAATAATGAAAAATAATTAGTTATCATAAACAATTGCTTTGTAAAATAGGAAGCAGAACTTAATAATTTGGAAGTTTTTTAAGTCACTTGAATGAATATGTCGAGTGACTTTTTATTACCCTTCATAATGTTTCTTCTTTAATGATTTTATAAAGGTAAAAATATATATAGTAACCTTTAGTATATAATGGAAATGCTCTTTATAATACGGAGGTTGAGTAATGCAAATGATTAAAAATCTACAAAAAATAGAAGGTGTTATATTATATGTTACTCGAAAAATATCCGCTTCCCTTTGAATATATGAGGAATAATAAATATTGTTTTCTTGATCCAATTAGAAATATTTTAATTCAAAAAACCCCAGAAGAAATTGTACGCCAAAAGATGGTCTCATATCTTCAAACTGATTTGGGAGTTCCAAAAGAAATGATAAGGCTTGAAGAACCTATGTCATATTTCGTAAAAGGTGCTAAGGGTAGAGCGGATATAATCGTTTATCGCAAGAAGAAAGACGGGTTATATGCAGTTATTCTTATTGAATGTAAAAGTCCTAATGTGGAATTGACAGATGATGTCTTTGACCAAGTTGTAAAATACGATCAGATAGTTATGGCTGATGTAATAGTGATTACAAATGGAGATAAGACAGAATGGTATGGATGGGATGAAGACGAAGAGAAGTATTTTCCCCTTTCCGCAATTCCAACATACAAGGAATTACTTGAAAAGACTCCTTTAGACTATAACATGAGCGAACCACATATTTGGGAAAGACCAACCTTTAATTCTCTGAATATGGAAGAAACGTTTGAACAATTTTTAAATTATGGATGGATAGGTGAGGAGACAGATCGTTCTCAGCAAGGGTTTATTATGAATCTTGCAGGTTGTTTTCAAGATTCAAGAGAAATAATAAAACCAGGTATTTATCATGGAATAAAAATTATTAGAGACGGTGGTATTAGATATACTGGTTACGGTAATGTAGCAGGTGGTAGTTGGATTGGAGATTATAGGTATATTTTAGTGGAAGATGAAATGAATAACACACAAATCATTAGCTTTTCAGTATTGGGGCAAATGAAAGCTCAGAATCATCCCGTTTTTGGAAATTCCAAAGGTCATAGTTTCTTTATAGTAGCGATTGATGATTTTGATAAAAAACATAATTCTCTACAACTTAATTTAGATAGGTTTATTAAAAATGATGGAGAGGTGGTTTATACAATATCGCATGACGGTAAACTAACAAATGGGAAAAAAGGAAGTGTGAAAAAATCAGTAGTAATTGATTACGTAAGAGAGCATGCACCAGAATTACTTGATGAAAATGATCGAGTTTTTCTTGGAAGGTTTGAACATTCACATAATATTAAAATATCAGATGGCCCCATGATTGAATTTATAGGAAGAGCAATAAAGTATGCTTTAGTAAGAGATAGGTTTCGTAAAGAAAATAGTTGAAGAAGGGAATGAAAAAATGAATATACCAAAAGTTTATGGTACTTTCTTTAAAAGAAGAGGTAAGATTTATCGGAAATCAACGTATATTCAGTGGGGAAACTCCGAAAAATCTATTGGAGCTTGTCTGTTGCTTAATCCTGGTTCAGCTACACTTGATATAAACCTGAAATCCATACTTGATACAGCAGGATTAGCAAGTGGATTAATAAAAACAGAAGACCCGACAATGGAGCAACTAATCTTATTTATTAATAGAATTTATGGTGAAGATAAGCCAGTATCTGGACGACTACATATCTATAACCTTTTCAATTTACAGAATACCAAATCTGTAAATGCAATAGATGAATTTGAAGAACTTATACTGTCTGGAGAGTATGATATTAATGATTCTTTAGTAGAAATAAATGAAATAAAGAGCCATCCATGGATACTAATAGGATGGGGAGTCAAACAGGAAAAACGGTGGAAAAACTTACAATTCATCAAAGAGAAGTGGTTGGAATTATTAGAAAAATCGAGAGTTCCCGTTTTCGGAAAAAAACATTTAAAGCAGAATGATTATTATCACCCGTGTCCTCGGATTCAAACCAAAAGACCCTTAATTATAGAAGAACTCGTTGAAATCTATAAACAAAAATTTTGTGTTCAACGATTTCCGCAACATGCAACTAAACCAAACTTAATTATCGAATTAGAAGCAGTAGAAATGTATGATATTGAAGCAAGATACAGAAATGGTTGGCATAAGTCAACCAATAACCCTGAATCAATTGTAAAGAGTTTTTCACACCTTGGTATGAAGGAGGGTTATAAACTAAGAGCGTATCAGTATATCTCTGGAGGTAATGGTAATGGAGTTGTATGGGCATTGCCTAAAGATAAGGAGTTGCCAGATCCTTCAGAATGTGAGTATTTAGATAGCTTCTTGTCATCACCAAGACCTACCTTTGCTTTACCAGATTTTATGGAAGCTATTGAAGGAGATAGGACTCCCCTATCATATTTGCAGGCATCCATAGTATTTCATAAATTACATGAATTTGGAGCGATGTGGCATGGTGTATCATGGGGGAGAGATGTGATATTACCTGTAAAAGAAGATATGGTGATACTTTCTAATCAATATGAATGGGTGTTTGAAGATGGAGAGTCAGAGCCAGAAATAGTTCATCCTCACTTCTACTATAATGAGGAGGGAAACGCTGTTGTAGTATTTTATACTGTTAATGATATTGGAACAGTTACTCTAAACAGATATGAGCATATTTTTAATAAAGATAATTATATATTAAGTGATAAAAGAACAATTATTGCTACAGCAGGGGGAGGAATAATATTTTAATTAAATAGACATGTGTTTTAGTTCTCCACCCCCCCATATTAGTGATTGTCAAATTGTTTTTTTGCTATAGAATGTATGACTTTATCTGAATGTGCTAAGGGGAAATAAACTAATCGCACCCACATAAAGCAAAGTTTTATTTATGAGGGTGCAGTATAAATATTAATTAAAAAGATATAAAACTGCCATATCATTTTCGGTCTTAACCTCGGTAATGTCCTGGAAATTTTCTGCATCCAATTTTATGATTTGGAGATTTGTTAGGCTTAGAATATAATCAGCAAGAGCATCTTTAGCATTCCTATTTTTGTTGTTTGGCTGGAAGTTGATTATACGGTTAATACTTGCTGTAAATAAATCAGCCACTTGTAGATAACGCTCCACTCTTGAATCTAATGGGAGATATGAATTTAAACGTAAGTTATTTTCATAGTGTGTTTTGAGATTATCAATGATTTTTTGTGACATTTGTTCTATTAGAAAACGACTTTCATTTCCTTCCAAGTCTTTTACATAGCTAATTTGTTTAGGTAAGGCAATGCGACCTGTTTTTATTTCATGGTTTACTCCTAATCTCAATAGTTGGTAGTATAGCTCCTCTAAAAGCCCTTTTTGTGCTTCTCTTCTAATTTTTCTCTTATTTACTCCTATGGCTTTAAAACTTATTGAATCTCCATTTCTTATAACTGTGTTGATAAACTCTTTATATAATTCCATTTGAGAACCATCATTCTTAAACTCTTTGAAGTGAAATTCTGATGGGAAAGAACGGTGTCCAGTCTTTTTTTCATTAATCCAGTCCACCATTTGTGTTTTAATTTGCCCATGTCGAGTATTTTCTAAAACCCAGAAACTACCTACAATTAAATAATCGTCTGTTTTTCCAGTTTCATCTGCATAAATATGAATGATTGGTAGTTCAGGTTTTGTTGCAATCTGGTATTCAGCCTCAACCTCAGATAATTCTTTTCTTGCCCTTCTAACTTTTTCACTTGTGGATAAAAATAATTTGAATTCATTTTGGATTTTAGCCCTTGCTCTTGCAATGGTTGTTAAACGTTCAAGTTTAAATAAATCTTCATGACCAACCGAGGTTCCACTATGGTTTTCGAAAATTTGCCAATACTTTATCATAAGAGCAATATCAGAGTTTCGTGTTTCATCAAAGCGGTTTAAAATAGAGGCAACTTTCTGGCTGATGTTCTTTGTTTCTCCATTTTGGATAGCTTCCCAAAGTGCCTCTGCTTTTTTTCGTTTTTCTGCTTCCTTTTCTTCATCAAAAACTTCTTCCTCACTTTCACCATCATTTAGTATTTCCTCTTCAATTTCTGCAATCAATCTTTCATTCTCTGACAAATTATCCTCCCCCAAAATAAGTATTATAATGATATTTCGACAAATATTTCCTTTTTCCTTTTCATATATACTCTTTGTAATATAATGGATTATAATGTTTTGGTAATTTTAAAATAAATATATTTCTGTCAATTTAGTAAACCACTATAAATTTGGAGGTACACATGAAAGCATCTGAAACGAATTTTTTAAAGTTTCTTCAAGGAACAAAACAATTTATTATTCCAATCTATCAGAGGCAATATAGTTGGACAATTGAGCAGTGCAAACAGCTATGGAACGATATTGTCAGGGCATCGACTGATGAAGATGTAAAAGGTCATTTCGTTGGCTCAATTGTATATATAGAAAAAGGGTTATACCAAATATCATCCGTACCTCAACTCTTGGTTATTGATGGTCAACAAAGGATGACTACCCTTACACTTCTTTTGCTTGCATTGGCCAATAAGATAGATGAAAACGGTGGTAAGTTTGAGATTACAAAGAAAAAGATATTAAATTATTATCTGTTAAATAGTGAAGAGGAAGATGAACTATTAAATAAGTTGTTATTAACACAAACTGACAGAGAAACACTGATTAGCTTAATTGAAAAGAAAGAACTTCCTGAAGAATATTCAACCAGAGTATATGAGAACTATCAGTTCTTTTTGGATAGTATTCAAAAGAGTGGATTAAATCTGAATTTCATTTATCGTGGCATCTCAAAACTTATCATCGTTGACATAGCTCTTGATCGAGATAATGATAATCCTCAGCTCATATTTGAAAGTCTCAATTCAACTGGATTAGACTTATCACAAGCTGACTTGATTCGAAATTATGTATTGATGAAACTTGAAACTAAAGAGCAAGAGGTACTTTATAAGAGTTATTGGAGGCCAATGGAAAAAAGTTTTGGAGACGTAAGTGGTTCCTCTTTATTTGACCGTTTTATGCGTGATTATTTAACAGTAAAAACAGGAAGGATTCCTAATATAAACAATGTATATTCCAGCTTTAAAGAGTACGTTAAAACAAAAGCCGAAACACCAATACAAGAGGTTTTGCAAGAGATTTATAAATACTCAAAGTTCTTTGTGAAATTAGCATTTCAGAAGGAGCAAGATAAAGAAATCAATCAAATATTGAAGGATATTAACACTTTAAAGGTTGACGTATCATATCCATTCTTGCTGGAAGTCTATCATGATTTTTCAGAAGGATTAATCGAAAAAAAAGATTTTATGGCAGTGTTGAAGTTGGTAGAATCATATGTATTTAGAAGAGCCGTTTGCGGAGTACCAACAAACTCTTTAAATAAAACCTTTGCTACGCTAATTAAAGAGGTGAATAAGGATACTTACTTAGAAAGTATCCAGGTTGCGTTTCTTCTAAAAGATTCATATAGAAGACTGCCAGATAATGATGAATTTATTCGAGAAATATTAGTGAAGGATATGTACAATTTTAGAAATAGAAATTATGTACTTAGAAAATTGGAAAATCACAATCGGAAAGAAATTGTTGATATTGAGAGTTATACTATAGAACATATAATGCCCCAAAACAAAAACCTTTCAAGTGAGTGGAGACAAGAATTAGGCGACAATTGGGAAGAAATTCACAATACGTTCCTCCACACATTAGGAAATCTTACTTTAACAAAGTACAATTCAGAATTAAGCGATAAACCATTTATAGAAAAAAGAGATATGAATGGTGGATTTGCAAATAGTCCGTTGAATTTGAACAAAGGATTAGGTCAACTTAATAAATGGAGTGAACCAGAAATATTAGATAGAGGGAATCGACTTGCAGACCTTGCATTAAAAGTATGGGTATGTCCAGAGCTATCACAGGATGTTATCTCTAATTACTTGCCAAAAGGGTCAGATGACAGCCAAGTCACATATTCATTAATGGATTTTCCAGAATTGAACGGAGAGATGTTAGGACTATTCCAAGAGTTAAGAAAGCGTATCTGTAATTTAGATAGCTCAGTTCGTGAAGAGTTTAAGAAACTTTACATTGCATATAAAACAACCACAAATTTTGTAGATATTGTTCCTCAAAAGAGAAGGCTTCGCCTCAGTTTGAATATTGCATTTAATAAGATAGATGATCCAAGAGGCGTTTGTAGAGATGTATCAAATGTTGGTAGATGGGGGAATGGAGATGTAGAGTTTGGTGTTGATAGTGCTAAGGATATAGATTACGCAGTGGAATTAATAAGGCAGTCATTTGAAAAACATCGAGAAGAAGATTGAAACTGAGAACTCAAAGAACGCAAAGGAATCTTATTAAAATGCTGTTTGGTCAAAATTAAATAGTTCAATGATTGAGGAAAGAAAAAAGATAATGAATCAAAGGTTTATACTTTTAAAGGATTATATAAAAACCAGTCTTAGTGAAATCGTTGAATTTCCTTTATACCCATGATTCTGTAAAGTCCTTCGTCTTAAACCTTTGATCTACTATGTAACTAAAAATTAAACTTCCTAACCCGTCACAATAAACCCGTCCGATTTCTCCACCAAGTGAGAAAAAAGATTTCGTAAAAAAGCGTGAGAAAAGCAGGGCTATCCCTTACGGGATAAGCCTTTCTTCTTTTTGTGGACTCGGAAGACTTTTTTAATATTCGAGAAAAAGCGTAAAAAAAAGTGGGGAAAAAGAGTGAGAAAAAGAGGGGAAATAGGATGAAGAACGGGTGATTTCGGAAAACTTTATTATGACAGCCAACTATGGAATCCGAATTTGAGTGTGGTAAAATCGGAAGAGAATATTTTAAAGGTACAAAAATAGACAGCTCAATCTTGTTCCTGTTATCTTGGATGACAGGAACTTTTTAAATAGGTGATGAGATGATACATACTTACTTAGGTGAGACGATACGTTTTGAAATCAAATACAAAAATCGGACTTCTATCGGGATCGCAATTGATAATTATGGAGATCTTGAGGTGTCGGTACCGAAAAAAACACCGGATGAACAGGTTATTCGGTTGTTGGAGAAAAATTGGGATGCCATTTTGCAAAAAGTTAAGGAAGTGAAGGCCCGGCTGGATGGGCCAAAAGAAAAGGTGTATGAAAATGAGGAGCAGTTTCTTTATTTAGGAAACACATATCCGATTAACATTATACAAGATCAAAATATTAATCGGGATCATGTGGTGTTTAAAGAAGACATCTTACATGTCTATGCAATGCAGTTGGATGAAGAAAAGCTGAAACAATCATTGAAAAGGTTCTATTACCAGCAAACCAAAGCTTTAGTAGAAGAGAGTATTGCCTCCTATCAACGGCATTTCAAAAAGAAACCACGTTCGATACGGATTACTGATAGTAAAACCACATGGGGAACGTGTGATTCAAATCTTGGATTAACATTTAATTGGAGACTGGCTATGGCGCCACGTGAAGTGATCGACTACGTAGTCGTGCACGAAATGTGTCATATGGTCCATCTGAATCATGACCGCTCCTTTTGGCGTCTTGTCGGCAAAATCATGCCGGACTATAAGGACAAAGAAAGATGGTTGGCGCTGTCAAACTGGAAAATGACAGTGTAGAAGTCATCATACATTCAGGGAATTTTTGATTGGTATTTGAAGAACACTTATAAAAGCTGCAACGATACTTGTCACTAAAATCCCCATTAGACTTAGTGATATAGGACCTGCTGCGTCATCTCCTGTGGTTTTGGCAAGCACCATTAAACTTACTATTCCTAACAGAAAGAGAAAAATGACTGTAAAAGCACAATTTTTTATAACCCTCAAAGATTTAAGGGATAATTCAGAGAAAGCATTGTTCTTTTCAATGTAGGTTAATAGTTTAAATGCTTGATACAACGCAACAGAAAACGCAATACAGAATCCGTATGCACATACTAAGAAGGGGATGAGGAAGTAAGCTGTATCTGGATGTACCCTTGCATCTCTGACGGCTATCACAGGTAACCAGATACACAATGCAAGCACTCCAATTCCAGCCAAAAAAATAATTACCTTTAAGAAAGTTGTTGAACCTTGTTTAACATTCATTCAAAGCACCTCACGATTTAATAATAACTTGAATTTAACATGAAATTTATCGTTTTTCAATAAAATAATATTGTTTTTAATTGTATTATTATTGTTATAGATATATTCTTTTGCTTTTTTTCCCTTAATAAAAGTTAAAGAATTCAGTCAAGAAATGTAATAGATTGCTATAATAGTATAAAAAAGAAAAGGGAACCCATATGCATAACTATACATGGAAGGAAAAGCTGCTATTTGGATCTATTCACATCAACTTGAAAAAGCTTCAAAAAGAGTTGAGGGGGAAGACGGTGCTGATTACGGGGGCAAGCTCCGGGATCGGCGAGAGGTTGGCGTATTTGTTGGCTGATACGGAAAGCCACCTGATTTTGGTGGCAAGAAGGGGAGACAAGCTTTCTGCCATGAAGGAGCAAATAGACAAACGGGCAGCACAGGTAAGTATTTTCTGTGCCGATCTGCGGAATGAGGAAGAAATGCGGAGCTTTCTTTCTTTTCTTCATACATTTCCACAGGGGTTGGACGTGGTTGTCAGTAATGCGGGCATTTCCATCAGGAGATCCATTTTCGAATCGTTGGACAGGCTCCATGATTTCAAACGGACGATGGCCATCAATTATTTTGCACCGGTAGAGCTCTTGCTTTCTGTCATTCCAATGCTGAAAAAGAACAAGGGACAGATTATCAACATATCCACGATTAATATGTGGATGATCCCACTTCCGTTTTGGTCTGCCTATCAGGCGTCCAAATCTGCCTTTGACACATGGTTGCGTTCGGCTGGACCCGAGCTGAATGCATCGGGTATAACCACGACTACGATCTATCTTCCTTTGGTAAGGACACCGATGATCCTTCCGACTGCATCCTATCGGGATACGCCTGCAATGAGTCCGGATCATGCTTCTAAGATCATTGCCAAGGTGATGTATACGAAAAGAAGAATATACACGCCGTGGTGGCTGGTTTTTGCGCAATGGGGCTCTGTCCTTTTCAGATGCTTCTGGGAGCGTATGGCACCAGCAGCTGTAACAAGGAAAAAAGGTGACAATAGATGAACATTCTGCAACTATTTTCTGTTCTTCGTAAAATGAAGGTACTTACACCAAAAGGGATTTTCCATTTGACTGCATCCTTCCGGCATAACGGATTCAATGTCATGGCCCTGCTGGATTTTGCTGCAAGCGTTTATCCACAGCATGCTGCTTTGGTCGATGACAGGGAATCGCTGACTTATCAACAATTGTCTATCGAGTCCCATCAACTCGCACTTATTTTCCATGAAAAATATCAGGTGAAAAAAGGAAGCAAAATAGGCTTTTTGTGCAGAAACCACACCTCGCTCGTGAAAGCTATTTTCGCTGCCTCAAGACTCGGGGCATCGCTCTATATGTTGAATACCGGGATGAGCAAAAGCCAGATAGAGCAGGCTTTGGGGCAGCATCGGTTTGATCTGTTGATTTATGATGAGGAGTTTGAGCCTGTCTTAGATGGGGCAGGTGGTAGGAAGTTGCTGAGCTATCACAATAGCCGACAGGCAATTAATCGTTTGCAAGTAGTTCAAAATCGTACACTAAAAAAGGTGTCAGGCAGCAAGATCATGCTCCTGACAGGAGGAACAACCGGAAAGCCAAAAGAGGTCGAGCATAAGCAATCCATATCCCGTTATCTTAGTCCTTTTTTGGGTCTGCTTAACAGATTAAAGCTATTAGACTATCATACCGCTTATATTGCAACTCCGATCTATCATGGCTATGGTGTCGCAATCCTTTTTTCTTTCATGGCTTTGGGTAAAAGGGTGGTGATCAGCGATGTTTTTGATGCAGAGAATGCTTGTGCACTTATTCGTAAGCACAAGGTGGAGGTCATGACCGCTGTTCCATTGATGGTGAAGAAAATGCTGAAGGTAGAGGGTGCCGATTTATCATCCCTTTCGTGTATTGCATCGGGTGGGGCGTTGCTTCATGCCAGCCTGGTGAAAGAGGTCAGCTCTAAGCTTGGCGATGTGCTTTACAATCTATATGGCACAACTGAAACCGGATTGAATATCATCGCCACCCCGCAGGACTTAAAAGCTGAACCACAAACGCTTGGAAGAATAATTGACGGGGTTCAACTCGGGATTGTTAATCAGAATAAAGATGCAGTGGTAGCTGGTGAAGTCGGGGAGATAAGCCTGAAAACAAAAAACGGGTGGATCGGGACGGGCGACCTTGCATATCAGAATCACAATGGGTTGATTTTTCTGAACGGAAGGAAGGATGATATGATCATTTCAGGAGGGGAGAATGTTTATCCCATTGAAGTGGAACAGGTTTTGATCAGTCATCCACAGGTGGAGGAAGTTGCGGTCGTAGGTGTATATGACGAGGATTTCGGAGAAAGATTAAAGGCTTTTGTTGTACCGATAGAAGGTGCTGACCTTACTGATGAGAAGTTGACTCAATGGCTGAAGACGAAAGTTGCCAGATTTCAGGTGCCTAAGGAAATTGCCTTCATAGATTCTATGCCCTATACAGCAGTTGGGAAATTGGATAAGAAAAGATTGAGAGAAGAATACGAAATAGATTATGCTGGATTATTAGTGAGTCCCACAAATAGAGAGGATGATGAACATGGAAACGAATAATAATTCCCGCAAGGAAAAGGCAGTAGATTTTCTTAAACTAGTAGCATCCGGAAGCGTACGTGAGGGATTTGCACAATACATAAGTGATGACTTCACTCACCACAATCCTTTTTTTAAAGGCGATGCAGAGTCCATCATGCTCGCGATGGAGGAAAACGCCGAACAGAATCCGGACAAGGTCTTCAATGTGAAACTGGCATTGGAAGAAGGGGATCATGTGGCCGTTCACTCCCATGTCAAACAGAACGCCGAGGATCTAGGAGCAGCGGTCGTTCATATATTCCGCTTTGAAGGGGACGTGGTCGTGGAGTTGTGGGATCTGGGTCAGGCGGTCCCGGCGGAATCCTTGAATAAGAACGGGATGTTTTAATAGGAGCAGGAAAAGACACATTCTTTATGCGGTGTGTTTTTTTTATTCTTAAATTTGTCATAGAAGACGGACAAGATTTTAATGCATTCAGAATATCTATTAATGAATAGGTTTATGGGGGGATTCTCATGAAGGCAGTCATTAGTAGGACATACGGAACACCGGAGGTACTGGAACTAATTGAGGTTGAAAAACCAGTTCCAAAGGACAATCAAGTGCTTGTCAAAGTCCATGCCACTTCCGTTAATTTTGGGAATCTCGCTCTTTTGGTTGGAAAGCCGTATCTGGTCCGGTTTGCTTTTGGTCTCACAAAACCTAAATATCGCATTCCAGGTGGGGACATGGCAGGCCGCGTGGAAGCGGTTGGACCGGATGTGAAGGCGTTCAAGAGTGGAGATGAGGTGTTTGCCGACCTGTCTGGTTCTGGATGGGGAGCGTTTGCTGAATATGTGTCGGTACCTGAAGATGTTTTGGTCCAAAAGCCATCCGGCATATCCTTTGAGGAAGCGGCGGCAGTCCCGATGGCGGGAGTCACTGCCTTGCAGGCTATCAGGGATAAAGGGGAAATACAACCCGGGCAGAAGGTGCTGGTCTATGGTGCATCGGGTGGTGTAGGGACATTTGCCGTACAGCTTGCGAAATCATTCGGAGCTGAAGTCACCGCTGTGTGCAGTACAAGGAATGTGGACCTTGTCCGCTTGATGGGGGCAGATCACGTGATCGATTATAAGCGGGAGGACTTTCGAAAACAAACACAACAGTATGACCTGATTATAGGTGTCAACGGTCATCAGCCGCTCTCAGTGTATAAGCGTGCATTAAAAACAGGAGGCAGGTTTGTCCATGTCGGCGGCTCGGGTCTGCAATTATTCCAGACCATGACCGAGGGACCTTGGATCTCCATGGCAGGTAAAAAGAAAATGGGAGCCTTTCTACACAAACCCAACCCCACAGACCTGCGCTATATGAAAGAACTCATCGAAAACGGGAAAGTGAAGCCTGTCATAGACAAAACCTATAAAATGAACGAGATCAGAGAAGCATTCAACTACTTTGCCGAAGGCCATTCGCAAGGGAAAGTGATAGTAACAGTTTAAGTGAAATGTGTGAGGGGCCAGACCCCGTTATGGTAAACAAGAAGAGCCACGGGATCTGTCCCCGTGGCTCTTTCTTGTTTAGTTGTTATCCGGATCTGTGTCGTCGTAGTAGGTTGAAGGTGTTTGTGATGCGTTGAGTTTCCAGTTGACGAGGAGTTTGTCGCCCTGGAATTGGTTTTGGTCCTGACCGTTATCGACGAACTGGAAGAGTACGAACATTTTTTCCTGCTGGCCAGCCGGGATCCCATCTGGTCTTTGTGTGCTGCCGACAAACTCATCAATGGCGGTAAGGTCCGGTTGCTGCTCTTTTAACTGTGCCAATGTTGTTTCCACTACCGGTACTGTGGCTGAGCTTGTGTTGTAAAGAATCGTCACCTTGATATGCTCTGCGAAGTCCTCTGTGTTGTCGCCTTTCCAGTCCTCCACCGTGTAGTCTGTATCCAAAAGTACTTGATAGATGTCGAGCGTTCCATCATTTTTCAGCGTGAATTCACGATAGATTTCATCGCCTGGCTTGATGTTGTTGATGTTTACCACTGCATTGGGGTTAACGGAAAGATCTAATGTACCGGATGCAAAGGTGTTCTGCGTTGAGACGCTGTCACTGAAGTAAGCGTATGTTCCTCCGCTCATCAAGGATAATCCTAATGCTGCTGTCATTACACCTTTTGTCACTACTTTTGTAAAACTCATTTCCTCATCTCCCTTTTTATATGTAACTTTAAATTTATTTAAACTTTTATATATCACAGGGATATATAGAAGATTTAACCTTTAGTATCAAGCTTTTTGATTTCAAGTTCCTTTGCTGCGACAATGATAGAACGGATTGCACTGACCAGGAGTAATAATCCCGGGACAAATAATAGCAGCGCAGTACCGGATTTGGACTGGGCGATATTCATGGCATAGCCCGCATACGGGATAGTAAAATCCACATACTTTCCGACCACGTTTTCTGCAGGTACGGTCCACAAGTCAGCAGCATCGTTGTTATCCCCTTTGGTTCGATACAAGACTTGTCCATTGTTTTCAACGGCTTCTGTAATTCTATGGGTAATCAGTTTATCCTCGATACGAAACGTAATGATATCGCCTTTTTCATAAGAAACGGAATCTTTGGCAAGCTGGATGGCAATCACTGAGCCCGTTTGAAATACAGGCTCCATTGAACCGGAAAGCACCGTTTTGATCTGGTGGCCAAGAATGGCTGGTTCCCCTCCTGATAATCTTGCAACAAGCACGATAACAACCAAGAGGCAGGCAGCGACCACCACTAAACCTTTTAAGACCCTATAGACTATCTTCATGATTTTCATCCGCATCCACTCCTTCCTGTGCTTTTTCCTCTAGTTGAACAATTTCATTGAGAATTGCAGTGCGCACCTCTTCCAATAGAGTAGAAGAGACATCTCCATGCATCTCTTGAATCCTTGAATATCCTTCTATTACAAAAGGGTAAGCGGCCGACTCTGAAGCAGGTATCAGTTCATGATAAGCAGTGACCTCACCCCTAATGGAAGAAAACTCGGATACTAGCAATCTTCTTTCCAGTTCGATTGTTGCAACCTCTTGTAGACTTTGTTCCAATTCCTCAAGTGTTCCTTCCCTAGGAAAAGTAGAAAGCTTCTCATCCAGCTGTCTTATTTTTTGATGTACATCCTCTGCGTCCTGGAGCATCTTTTCCATAGTAGACGGAAAAATGACAGCAGCAGATACCTCAATCGCATCCATCGTATGCGGATCGGTGAAACGCGCTTCCGTCTCACCTATTGATTGAAGACCGGAATATACTGCAAGTGATAAAAGTAGCTTGCACCATGGGTTCTTCATATTCACCCTCCTTTTCGAAGGAACTTGTCCTCATTATTGCAGAAAGCCAAAGAGATTGTTATCGGGTTAATTTAGCGTCGACCATGCATGATTCTTGTCGAAGTAGAGGAGGAGACACCAATAATGCCGGTTTTCAAGCCTAAAATTAACCCGATTGACCGTTTTCTAAAGATTCTCAATAATTAGAACTGCTAGGCCAACCCAATTTGAACAAGAGGTGAAGCGAATTGAAGAAGAACAAAAAGAAGCATCTGAAAACGAAGGTTGTGCTTCCAACTGTCATGGCACTATCCCTGGCTTTTGGAGGGGGAGTATTGCCTTCAGGGTCTACTTTTGCCCAAGAGTCACAGGTATTGTTTCAAGCGGAGGGGTTAAGCAAGCATGAGGTTGTGCAAGCTTATCTTCAATCCCAGCTGACAGGTGTCCAGGCAAAATCGTTGGGAACAGGAAGTCAGTTCAAAATTATCAGCGAATATACGGATAGTGCGACCAATACATACCATGTACGTACTATCGAACAGTACAAAGGCATTCCAATCTATGGAACAGGACAAACTGTTGCGCTGAATTCAAACAACGATGTTTTTGCCTCATTTGGAAAAGTGACACAGAACCTTGGCCGCAGCCTGATCCCGACTGAAGCTTCCATTTCGGAAGAGGAAGCGATTGACATTGTGAAGCAAGGTGTAGAAGCAGAAATCGGAGAGGTAAAAGGGTATGACGGAATCGAATCTGAGCTGATGATCTTTCAAAACCGTTTGGCATATGTGATCACTGCTTCCACTTCCATTCCGGCTCCAGGATATTTCCACTATTTTATCGATGCAACGACAGGGGATGTAATCGAGGAGTTCAATGCATTGCATGAGGCTGAACTGCCGGATGTAGAGCCGGTTCCGGTAAAGGGTTTGAATGTATTCGGTAAGATGCAGAACTTTATTGCAGTAAAAGACGCTACGACGAATAAAACGTATATGCACACACCGCATATCAGCGGAGGCACAACTACAAACCCTAATATTGTAGGAGTCAGCACCTATGATGCTCGTCGTATGGGAGAAACACCTTTCATACTCCTGTCTGCGCTATTTGGATTCACCGGGTTTGAAGTGGAAACAGGCAACAGCTTCTTCGCCGACCCTGCAGCTGTTTCCGCCCACACCAATTCTATGAAAATCAATGACTACTTCCAGAAGATCCATAAGCGCAATAGCTTGGATGACAAAGGGATGAGACTGATCAGCACGGTTCACATCGGCTCCAAGTGGAATAATGCGGCATGGAACGGGAAGCAGATGCTTTATGGAGATGGCGATGGAATCATCCTGGGCTCCCTTGCTGGCGGATTGGATGTTGCCGGCCATGAAATGACGCATGGGGTGATTGAAAATACTACTGACCTCATCTACCAGGATGAGTCAGGTGCTATTAATGAGTCGCTTGCGGATATCTTTGGGGCATACGGTGAAATGTACGCAACAGGCACAGTGGATTGGGATATGGGTGAGGATATCTACACTCCGAATATACCTGGGGATGGTGGTCTCCGTTCCTTGAGTGATCCAACATCCGTTCGTTTAAGTACTACCTATCTACCATCCGGACATTACCCGGATCATTATGACGACAGATATCTTGGAACATTGGATCGTGGTGGGGTCCATATCAATAGCAGCATCAACAATAAGGCAGCCTACCTGATTACAGATGGCGGCACCCATTACGGAGTGACTGTGCAAGGTATCGGACGTACAAAGGCGGAAAAAATATTCTATCGTGCCTTGACCCTATATCTTACTCCGAGTTCAGGATTCAAGGACATGCGTGAAGCGGCGATCCAAGCTTCAAGAGACCTGTACAAGGACCGAAACGGACAGCCTTCCCCTGAAACAGCGGCAGTTATCGCGGCATATGATGCAGTCGGAGTTCCAGCAGAATAAAGAACGTTTTCCACGGGAGTTTACTCTCGTGGATTTTTTTGTCACTTTCGCGTGTTCCAAGTCATGAGGACGGACTTTTGACCTCTAGTAAGGAAGTAGTGTTTTTATTTTTAGGAAGGAAGTTTGATGTTTAGGGAAGAAATTAATCTAGTCATGGAGGTCTTTAGACCCGAATACCGTATCTATCATCTAGAGGAGGAGACAATCATGCATGAAGGGGAGATAATCCGTTATTACAGAAAGAAGGCTGGTCTATCTCAGGAACAGCTGGGCAAAGATATTTGTACGGCAACACATGTAAGTAAGATAGAACGCGGACAGACGAAATACTCTCCGGAACTGGTCTCTTTATTTTCTGCACGTCTTGGAGTGGATATTGCGCAAGAAATCCACTATATGAGAGATGTTAAATGCAAGCTAGAAAAGTGGCATATCTCCATCATCATGCAAAGGATGAAGGAAGTAGAAGAAAGGAAGGAGGAGCTGGAAAAATACCCTTCCATTCTTTCGAGCAAGAGTGCGCTATTCTATCAGCTGCTCATGGCCAGATATTATCTTCTGCATAAAAAAGAGGAGAAGGCAAGCATGCTGGTGAAATCACTGCAAAATCAAACAAAAGAAATGGACGCATTCGAGCAGAATTTGTTCAAGCATGTTTCAGGACTATGCTATCTCGAAAAATATAATTCCTTCCTAAGTGAAAATCGAAAAAAAGCGATAGAGATTCTGGAATCCATAGATGGAGAAACTTATAAAAATGAGGAGTATCACTATCATCTTGCCATCGCCTATCAATGGGTAGGATATCACACGATGGCATACATCAACGCGGAAAAGGCCTTTCATTATTTTAAAAGGACCAACGCTTTCAGAAGGGCCATTCAGGCCGAATCGGTCATGCTTCTGCAGTATGGAAGTGTAACCAAAACCGAATTCAAGCATGTGGAGGAAAGATATAAGAGCCTTATCAGTGATTGTGACTCCCTCAATGAACCGTCCATTAAAGCAATGCTCCTGCATAATCTTGGGTTCGAGTATTTCAAACGTAAACAATATCAGCAAGCAGAAAAATTTTTCAAACAGGCTTTACTGATGGCTCCAAAACAATCCTCGCTTTATTTAAATAGGCTCTATAACTATCTGGATAGCTGTATAGAAGGTAGTATATTGCAAAAAGCCGACATGTACACCAAGGCAAGGGATGGATTCCACCTCGCTCAAAAACTGAAAAACCCTTTATATCAACATATTTTTAGTTTGCTCTTATTGAAATTGGAAGAAAAGTATGAGGATTACTACCAATATATCGAACAGATAGCATTGCCATTTTTTCAATCAAATGACCATTTCACCATGCTGAATAAATTTGGACAGCAACTCTATGACCACTATGCAGCCACAAAGGATTATGAAAAAACAGTTAGAGTGGGAGAGATTCTGAAGAAGTGGCATCTGGTTCGATAATCAATGAAAATAGACAGTACAAGCGAAAAGATACTGCGCAGCAAAGTAAGTAGACATGACAATGTAGCTTCTAAAAAGCAGCGGTTTAACAAAACGATCCCATGCAAGCGCAGCATCTGAAAAGTAAAAAAGAATGGCAGCAGTAATCATCCATGGATTGAACGTCAGGAAAGAAAACCACACCATGGAAGAAATAAGCAGAATGTAAAACGTAACGGCAAAAAACAGCCTCTTGCCGCCTTGAGCCAGCACTCCTTTGTGCAAACGATGGAGAAAAAGAAGTGCGATGACTGCAAGCATTGCTAAAAGCAGATAGTTACCCTCCCCCAAAGAGGGAAACTGAAGGAATGCGACCATATAGAAGGCATGGGCAAGCAGAAAGGATACCAAACCATACAGAAAACGGTCGCTCTGAAGCATTAAAAATACATCCCCGATCAAGGAAAAAATTAGACCGATGATCATCCACATTGCGAAGGCAGTCCAGGAAGTTGCAGCACCGTTTACAGCAAGGGATATGATAAAAAGCATGGTAAGCGGTTTGTGTAAATATAGTAGTTTCTGATTCTTTGTTTTGATTCCGAAGAAGTAGAGAAAAGCTGAAATAAGGGTGAAAATAGATAGAATGGTAAACATAAAAGCAGCACCCCCGGATATGATAATGTGTGAAAGTAATAAAAAGTTCAATGTATGTCCTCTCCCTTTTCATTGGGAGGGGTATTTTTTTGTCAGTAAGCATCTATATTTTTTACCTATCTTATCATCTTCCACTATTGCAAAATAGAGCCTTTTCATAGGTTGGATGTCTGTTATGTAAATTTGGAGTACATGATTCATTATTTTGCAAGTAAGATGATTTGGGGTAATTTTTTAATAAAATATTTAATGGTAGTATCATATTTTGCCAAAATGAGGTCTTTTGTAGGGTGGTATTCGGAATTAAAACATGAAAAACAGGAAAAAGGACTTTATAAATCAGGCAGAAATGACCAAATAAAACCCCAATTTACTTCTAGTATCTGCACACCTAATATTAATAGTGTGAATAGTAAGAATTCAATTAATGTTGGGGGAGGGCGTAATGATGAAGGGTAAGAAGAAAAAGATTTTCTCCGGTTTATTTGCAGGTGTCTTGCTTTTAAATGGAGCAGCCGCACCGGCAAGTGCCGGTTTCCAGTTGCCTGAAGGTGGAGCGGTCCAATCGAAAGCGTTACAGAAGGATGCACAAGTCCAAAATGTTCTTGACATGTTTAATGAACAACTTGCCAATGATCCGTTATATGGAGAGAAACTATCCAGTTTCAATCCGAATGAGAAAGTGAGATTAGTAGTAGAAGTAGATGTGGACGAAAAGGCAAAAACACTTCCTGAAACACAGATAGAGGAAGTGAAAAACAGGCTTTCCAAAGCAAGAACTTCCTCTTCAAAAGTAAGACATACATACACAGAAGGTTTCCATGGATTCAGTATGGAGTCGACACTTGCTGATGTGGAGAAGGTGAAGGCGTTAAAAGGCGTCAAGGATGTCCGTATCGCCAAAACCTATGAACAGACCGTCGTCAACAGCAAAAACCTCGTCGAAGCGATGAATGTCTGGACAAAATACAATTATCGCGGTGACGGAATGGTAGTCGCGATTGTCGATTCAGGAATCGATTACCGCCATGAGGCCATGACTTTATCGGAAAATGGGAAAAAGAATGCGAAGCTCTCAGAAGATAACATTCAAGCATTATTGGATGCTACAGAAATCAATGATACCTGGTATTCGGACAAGGTCCCTACAGGGTATGACTGGGCGGATAAGGACAATGATGTTATTCCATCCAAGGATTCACACGGGACACATGTAGCCGGGATTGTAGGTGCCTTTGAAGAGTCACAGAAAAAGGCCGTTGGAGTAGCACCGGATGTGCAATTAATCGCTGAAAAGGTATTCTCTGATACAGCTGGCTACGCTTACGATGATGACATTGCAGCTGGAATCTACCATGCTGTTGAGGTGGGAGCGGATGTCATTAACTTAAGCCTGGGATCGGAAGCTGGAAGTGTCGATGCCAATGATCCGATTCAACGAGCCATTCAATATGCAACAGAAAACGGTGTATTGGTAGTCGCTGCTGCAGGAAATGCAGCGTATAGCACAAAGCAAAATCTACTGGAACGCTCTCAGCTTCCATTAGCTAAAAATCCTGACATCGGCCTTGTTGGTGATCCTGGGGTGACGCCGTACGCACTTCAGGTAGCTTCTTCGGAAAATGATTTGATGAAGGTGGACGGTTTCCAGTTACATGATGGAAGTACACTAGGCTATCAAATCCAACCAGGAATCAAAAAACCGATCGACCATTTGGATTCTACCAAGGAATATGAAGTGGTTTATGTAGGTCAAGGGTTAAGAGATGATTTCAAGGATCTAGACCTGCAAGGGAAAATTGTGTTGTCTAAACCATTGCAACACTATGCATTCTACTCAACCGTACAAGTAGAAGCAGCTAGAAAAGGGGCAGTTGCTGCAATTGTCATTCCGCCACCAACTGTCCCGGATTATTCAGCCCTCTATTTTAGCCCGTACTCTATTCCTGCTGTGACAACTGAGCGGCAAATGGGTAATAAGCTGGTTGAACTTTTACAGAGCGGGGAAAAAGTGACTGTTCAATTGTCAGGCGAAGGACTATGGGTGCAAAATACGGCAACCGAGCCAATGTCATCGTTTTCTTCCTATGGTGCACCAACTGATTTAAGCTTCAAACCGGAAATCACCGCCCCAGGTGGTAAAATCAGTTCAACCGTCATCAATAACCAATACGAAACGATGAGCGGTACTTCCATGTCCAGTCCTCATGTGGCAGGTGGCGGCGCATTGCTGCTTCAAAAGTATTACACGGAATGGAATCTCCCGAAGAACATGGATACCGTGTTGAAAGCTAAAAATGCGTTGATGAATACTTCTGAGCTATTAACCAACCCAAAAGAAGAAAATGCGCTGTATTCTCCAAGGAGACAGGGTTCAGGCATGATGAAAATCGAGCAGGCATTAAACACGCCTTACTTGCTGCAGCATGTTGGTGTTCCGTTGGAAGAGGCTGCATCTGTTGCTTTAAAAGAGATTGATCGAACTTTTGATTTTACACTCGAAGTAGAAGCGTTAGCTAAAAACCTTGAACACGCTAAACACCAATATGAAATTTATGTGGATGTATTAACCGATGAAACAGAGAAAAGAACCTATGATGGAATAGAAAGGGAGTACCTCACATTAAATTCTATTCCTGTAGAAGACGCTGTTGTTAAAATAAACGGGAAGCAGCAAAATGTAGACAGCAAGTTCCAATACAAGCCGCATCGTGATGATAAGGTAACGATTTCTGTCACGCTTCCAAAAGAGCTGAGTGAAGGCCGTTTTGTGGAAGGGTTTGTACGTTTTGTTCCGAAAGGAAGCTCCGTTAAGGAATTGACGAATCTGACCATTCCTTTCATGGGCTATTATGGGGATTGGGGGTCCATTTCAAATGTAGATGAAAGCCCGGTAACCGGGGATGCGTTCCTTGGATATACAGTCTTGTGGAACGAAATATTGAATTTCCCATTGGGATACGACAGTTCAACTGGAACATTTGACAAGGATATTATTGGTGTGTCATCAAGATCCATCAGTTCAGGTGCGTACCCATCCTTTACTGCATTACGCAATTTGAAGGAAATGTCGCTCAGTATCCAGGATGAAAAAGGCAACAAAGTCTCTTCAATTGGAAACTTTAATGAATTCACTGCAGATGGAAGTCCGTATCCTTTCCGAAAAAATATCATGAGTTACCGAAATTATTATTACAGCTTTGAGCATCCTTTCTGGAATTCACTAGACGATGAAGGGAATATTCTACCGGACGGCCAATACTATTATGTCTTTACGAGTACGCTCGATTACGAGGGAGCAGAGCCACAGGAAGTGAAGGTGCCAATCAAAGTGGATGCTACTGCACCCCTTGCAAAAGACATTAAAGTTGAGGAACAGCAGGATGGGAAATATAAAATCACGTGGGATGTAAAAGAAGAGGGAACAGGCTATAAAGGAAGTATAATATGGGTAAATGGCAGCTATAAGACATTGCCTGCATACGCAAAAGAGTATATTTCTTCAGTAAAGCCTGAAATCGTGATGATATCTGCGATTGATCATGCACAAAATGCCGGGGTGAGCTATTTCGGGAATGAAGAGCTTCTCCATGCAGATCCGTTCATCAATTATATGACTGTATCAGGAAGCAACATCAATCAGAACAAACCAGCTTCGATTACTGTATTCGGCTACAAACGTCTGGACTGGCACTTTGAAATCTCGGATGCGGAAGGAAATGTTCTGGAAGAAGCCAACATCGAAAACGAGCATTCCATCTATGGACTGCGCTGGTATCCGGATACAGAATATCCGAACGGAGACTACTACGTCACTGTGACAGGGACAGACGAAAATGGATTAAGCTTAACATCCCAACCATATAAAATGACAGTGAAGCACTAATAGGGGCCAGACCCCGTTATGGTAAACAAAAAACCCAGCTAGGCATCCGCCTAGCTGGGTTTTTCATATTTTATCAGTTTTCCTGAATCTCTTTACGATTTTTCTTAAAAATCTTCGACAACACTTCATACACAATCGGTACGATAATCAACGTCAATAACGTTGAACTTGTCAATCCGCCGATAACGGTGATTCCGAGTCCCTTGGAAATCAATCCGCCACCGCCTGAGCCGATTGCAAGTGGTACCAAAGCTCCGATTGTTGCGATTGCTGTCATCAGGATCGGACGAAGTCGGGTTGCCCCTGCTTCGAGAATCGCTTCGCGCATTGTCATGCCGTCACGTTCCATATGGATGATGCGGTCGACAAGGACAATCGCGTTCGTGACCACGATACCTATGAGCATCAAGAGTCCCATCATAACAGGAACAGAAATCGTCTCTCCGCCGATCAATAGACCGACAAATGCGCCGATTACGGCAAACGGCAATGAGAACAGGATCGCGAATGGTGCGACACCTTCGCCGAAAGTGACAACAAGGATAAAGTAGACGATTGCAATAGCTGCAAGCATTGCCAATCCAAGCTGTGTAAAGGTTTCATTCATATCTGCTGTTACACCGGCAACCTCCATCGTCACACCTTTTGGCAGATCAAGATCTTCCAAGGCTTCATCGACTTCTGTGGTTGCCTTTGAAATATCATCTCCAACGATGGTTCCTGAAACAGAAGCATGGTACTCACCCTTACTGCGGGAAAGGGTGTTCATCGTCGTGCCTTCTTCCACTGTCACAAGCTCGGAAAGTGGGAGTGTCGTACCCATGGCAGTCGGGATCGGTTTAGCCAGGATATCGTCGATGGACTCAGGTCTCTCGGTATCTTCCTGCTTGACAATCACCTCGATGGATTCCCCGTCACTTTCTACAGTAGTCAGTACTTCCTCCTGTTTTGGACTAAGCATCATGACGAGCTGACCGGTAGTCAGGCCGTATTGAAGAAGCTCATCCTGGGCAATGTTGAAGGTATGCTCGACGTAAGCATCCTCAGCGCTTGAGGAAACGTCTTCCAGGCCGTCATTTTCAGCCAGTACGCCTTCCACCATTTTCACAGCGTCATTCAACTTATCGAGATCTTCACTATAGAAGGTATAGCTCAATTCATTGGATGCCATACCACCGGCAGCGGCGAAGTTCTGGCTCTTCCATTCGCCGGATTGGCCGATGTTGAACACATAATCTTCCACCTCTTCGCGTGCTTGTGGGAAGTTTTCCATTTCTTTATCAAAAATCAGATACATCAATACGCCGTCCGACCCTCCGCCCATCATGGCAGACATCGGATCTCCGCTTTCCGCTACAGAAAGCTGCACAATATCAATATCCTCGCGCGTCATCAATTCTTTTTCTACAACCTCGACGTTAGCCAATGTTTCTTCCATCAGCTCGCCCGCTTCCGGGGTGTACGTCAGATACATCACCTTATCCTCTTCGCTGCCCATGAAGCTGAAGCCAATGATTGGAGTCAAAGCCAAGCTTCCAACTAGTAATAGGACAGAAATGATAGAGGTGATGATTTTATGGTTAAGGGTCCATGAAAGGATTTCTTTATACCATTGTGCCAGCTTGCCGGCTTCTTTATGATGATTGCTTTCCGTTTTTTCACTGTACAGCTTTTTCTTGAAAAGGAAGTGAGATAACGCAGGAACGATGGTGATCGCTACAAATAGGGAAGCACCAAGGGCAAACGTCATCGTCAATGCGAATGGCATGAACAATTCTCCGACCATTCCGCCGACAAAGATAAGCGGTGCAAAAACTGCAACCGTCACTAGAGTCGAGGACAGGATCGGTTTGAACATTTCAATCGTCGCTTCACGGACAAGCGCACGTCCTGATAATTTCTCTTCTTTCAGATGGAGACGGCGGTAGATATTTTCCACTACAACAATCGAGTCATCGATAACACGACCGATCGCAACGGTAATGGCACCGAGCGTCATAATATTCAAGGTGATATCCATCCAGTTCAATAGCAATAGTGCCATGAAAATGGAAACCGGAATGGAAACAATAGAAATGATCGTCGATTTGATATCACGAAGGAATAATAGAATGATCAACACGGCGATCAATCCACCGAATAATGCTTTTTCCACCATGGTTGCTACCGATTTCTCGATTGGCTCACCTTGGTCAAGGGTGACATCGACAACAAGCCCATCGATGCGATCCTGTTCTTCTTCGATCAATTCTTTTACATCATTGACCACATCGACCGTGTTGGCCTGCTGACCTTTGACGATCTGGATGGCAATCGCATCCGCACCGTTCGTACGGGAGACGGATTGCACTTTTCCAATCACTTCGATGGATGCGATATCCCCAAGCTTCACGAAAGGAATCTGGTTCGTATCACTTGGTGTGACAGGGATCAGCATTTCCTTCAATTCATCCGCTGTCATGAACTTGCCGTCGATTGCCACGGCTTCTTCGCCTTCTTTAAATTCATAGAGACCCAAGGATACAGCCAGATCGCTTGCCTGGATCATCTTTTTCACATCTTCTTCTTTCAGGCCAAGCTCCGCCATTTTTCCTTGGTCATAGCTGAGCTCTACTTCTTCAATATGCTGACCGGTAATGGTTGCAGAAGCAACACCTTCAATTTTCTCTATTTTAGGAAGGAGAACTTCTTCCACTGTTGAAGATAACTCTACAATATCCTCTGTTTCACTGCTTACACTAAGAGCGACAACAGGCATCATATTCATGCTGATCGCCGTTACGGTCGGCTTTTGCGCGCCTTCTGGCAATGTCACGGAGTCCAAGGCCGATTCCAATTGGCGCTTGGCCTCATCCATATCGATTCCATATTCATATTCCACTTGCAGGCTTGCTACGTTAGAATAGGAATTGGAATAGACGGATTTCACATTCTCCAAATTTTCAACTGCCTGCTCCATAGGCATGGAGACGTCTTTCATCACTTTTTCCGGAGTGGCACCAGGATACACATCCATGACCATAAGGAATGGAATCGAAATATCCGGTATCGTCTCCATTTTCATCTTCGTTCCGGAATAGATCCCGGACACGGTGATGATAATGGTAAGAAGCCACACTGCCAGTTTGTTTCTTAATACAAAATTGACTAACCCTTTCACTGTTACACCTACCCCTGATTGACTTGTTAAGCTCAATTACATATACTAATGACTGAGTAGTCATTTGTCAACGAAAATGATATAGGAGAACTGCGAAGATATGATGAAAAAACAATTGATAATGGAAAAGGCGCTCGAGCTCTTTGCCGAACAAGGTTTCGAAGCAACGTCCGTCCAGCAGATCACTGAACGCTGCGGGATTTCCAAGGGTGCCTTCTACTTATCCTTCAAGTCGAAGGATGAGCTGATACTGGGCCTGATCGACCACTTTATGATAGAGATCCTGACGGATGTTGACCGTATAGTCAGAAACGTGGATGAAGCAGAACTTTTATATAAATACTATTACACGATGCTGCAGTCATTTTACAAGCACTCCGATTTTGCCAAGGTCCTGATGAAAGAGCCGGCCCATTACTTGAATGAAGAGGTCATCATGAAAACGCGCAGCTACGATAGCCGCTTTGATGAGAGCCTCCTTGTGATGGTGGAACGATTATATGGGGAGGAAATCCTTCATACAAAATATGATCTTATCTACTGCATCAAGGGCTTTGTCAGGATCTATTCCGAGCTGTTCCTTTTCGGCAATCTGGAACTGGATGTCGATCTTCTTACCAGATCGTTGGTGGAAAAAACGAACCTCCTGGCGAAGCACTCCACGATTCCCTTCATATCCGGGGAACTGATGGAAATGTTCAGGCTGCCTGTTGTCCAGAACGAAATGACGAAAGAACAGCTGCTCGATCTGATGGAGCAGAAGATTGCAGAAGTGGAGGAGCCTATTGCAAGGGAATCCTTGATGCTCTTAAAGGAAAATCTGATTAATCCTACCCTCGGTGCAGCCATTGTCAAAGGACTGAAAGAGAACATACGAAAGGATTCTCGATGCAAATGGGTAGCCTATCTGCTGGAGAATTATGATGAAAAAAGATAGCAGGAATTTTTTCTGCTGTCTTTTTTGTTTAAGGATAAGGTAAAATATTACATAAACATATGTAGAGGGGATGGAACTGGCATGCTGACACTATACATCACAAGACACGGGGAAACAGTCTGGAACACAGAGAAGAAACTACAGGGATGGAAGGACTCGGAGCTGACTGAGGACGGCAAGCGGAATGCCCGACTGTTGGGGGAGAGATTGAAAGATACTGATTTTACAGCGGTCTATTCGAGCCCTAGTCAGCGCACATTGGCGACTGCCGAGTTTATACTTGGAGAGAAAGAGATTGCTATTTTTCAAGACGAGAACCTGCGCGAAATCAATATGGGAGATTGGGAGGGCCAGACCCACGACTTTCTCAAGGAAACATATCCACAGGCCTATCAGGCTTTCTGGAACACGCCTCACCTTTATATGCCGGATTCCGGGGAGAGCTTTGAGCAGTTGGGGAGCCGGGTTGTGTATTTTCTAGAGAGACTTAAAAGAGAGCAAGCGGACGGAAATGTTCTTATCGTCACCCACACCGTATTTATCAAAGCACTTTTGTTACATATGAAAAAGCTGCAACTCGAGAGTTTCTGGGAGGGTGCCTATATCCATGATACCTGCTTGACCGTGATAGAACTCTCTGACAATCAGATTAATATCCTGCTAGAGGGGGATGTATCCCATCTCGGGGAGGTGACCTTCCATTGACAAGGATCGATAGCGTTCGAAAAGCCGTAGGAGCGGTCATCTATAAGGGACAGAATGTTCTGCTGGTCAATAAAGTAATGGCGAGTTTACTAGAAGACTGGGAAGGACCCGCAGGAGGAGAATGGGATTTTCCAAAAGGCGGCATAGAGCAGAAGGATGGCAGCCTTGAGGAAGCACTTTTGAGAGAGTTGCATGAGGAAACTGGTTCCACAGAATTTAAAATTGTGCGGCATCTGGAGGAGAAAATCTGCTTCCCGTTTCCGCCAATCATCGTCGAAAAAAGCGGCTTTAAAAGACAGGAAACAGAAATGTTCCTTGTGGAATATCTGGGAGATGAGGATAACCTGCAACCGTTGGATGGAGAAATAAAGGAAGCTAGATTCTTTAAGGTGGAAGAAGTGGAACGGAGATTGACGCATTCCGATACCAAGGAGTTATGGGTAAAAGTGAAAAGTCAGATTCAATAGAGCGAGCAGCCTGTGATGGGCTGTTTTTTGTATGGGATTTTGGTTCTTGAGCGGATCCATGTCAGCGGTTTTCTGTAGCGAGAAACAGTATTGTGCATATCTGCTGTGTTTTTCACCGTAAATGGGGATTTTTCATCGCAAGCATCCCCGAATTGTGCATAAATTGAATTTTTTGTGCATATCACCCTCATTTTTGTGCATAAGTGAAAATAGCTCTCCCAAAACATTCAGACGCTGAGCAAGATAGGTACAGTTTTCCACAAAATCTCTGGATTGCATTCAAAAAAGACCTAAATGAATGTACGATCCACAAGAAAACCCTCACTTCCCGCTGCGTTATCCTAATGTAAGAAGGATTTCAGCTCTCCATTATGGAATTAGTCCTTAAAAAGTAGGGGAGGAGCGTCTTGCGATGAATTTCAATCTAAAAGAAGCAATGGAAATACTCGAACGAACACCGAAAACGCTTGAAGCGATGCTTTCCGGTCTGACGAGTGACTGGCTGCATAGCAACGAAGGTGAAGGTACATGGAATGCATCTGAAGTGGTGGATCATCTGATTGAATGTGAAAAAACGAATTGGATACCGAGGATGGAGTCTATCCTGAACGATCAAGAGAGGAAGCATTTTCCGCCGTTTGACCGTTTTTCGCATCTAAATGGGCAAGAGAGTAAGACCATTGAACAAGCTTTGCAGGAATTCGCATCACTCCGGGAGCACAATGTGACTAAGCTGAAAAAGCGGATTACCTGCGATCAGCTTTTGGACTTAACGGGAATCCATCCGGAGTTCGGCGAAGTGAAAATGCGCGAGCTGCTTTCCACTTGGGTAGTCCACGACCTTACCCACATCAATCAAATTGTGCGTGTGATGGCAAAAAGATATCAGACAGACGTGGGACCGTGGAAAGCATATTTAAGCATTCTGCAAAAATGAAGGAGGTGTGCCAGTGTCTATAAAAGGTCTCAACCATTTCCTTTTTTCTGTTTCGGATCTGGAACATTCCATCGCTTTCTATCAGCATGTGTTTGATGCAAAGCTACTTGTAAAAGGAAGAACCACCGCCTACTTCGACCTTAATGGCATATGGCTTGCACTTAATGAAGAGAAGGGGATACCGCGAAAGGAAATAGCGGATTCCTATACACATATTGCCTTTACTGTTGATGAGGAGGATATCCCAGCCCTTTTGATGAAACTGAAACAGTTCCATGTGAACATCCTGCCAGGCCGTCCGAGAGAGGAGAGGGATAGACATTCCATTTATTTTACCGATCCGGATGGCCATAAGTTTGAATTCCATACCGGAACACTGCAGGATAGACTGGATTACTATAGAAAAGATAAAGCACATATGGAGTTTTTTGATTAACCCTTACGCCACCAATTTTGTATTCACATATCCTAATAGTAGTACATACCCGATAAGTAATGCAGGCAGTACGAAGTCGGTAAATGTGGAATCAATGAATGCGGAGGAAATCAGTACCAATCCCATGACGAGATTATAGAAGCCCAAGAGCTTTGCAAGCTTATTTTGGTCTTTGACCCTCCTCTGGTTGAAGCCGGAAAGCAGCCAAGTTTGTTTCTTTACTCCGATAAGATAGGCCAAAAAGAGTAATACAGCACCGATGATTAAAAAATGAGTATTCATAGAAACCATCCTCTCCAAGGGAATATTATATTTTTCTTGCTATAAACGGGACAATATAGAAAGTGATAAAAAGTGAAGCGCATAAATAGACTAGCAGGTAATCGATCTGAAACAGTGGTTTTTGCATGAATTCGTAGGTGAACAATAAAAAGGCGAGCAGAAGGACATTGGAGATGGAAAGGGTTTGGAAGGAAAGTTTTTTGATGTTTTCATTGATCCGCTCATCGTATTCCAATTCCTCCTCTTCGTCCTTTTTTTTCAGCCTGAACCACTTAACACTTGCAACGCCCAGCACAGCCCCGGCAAGAATTCCCCATTGATAGTTCCCGGTCAGAACAGATACGACCACTACTAAAGCCACAATCCCAATCATGTTTTTGATCCAATTATTTTTCATAAAAGAATTACCTCTCTTTTGAAATATTAGTCTTCCAGCCAAAACAACTCATCCAAGGGACGTTCCAGATATTTGCTGATTAGAAGGCACACTCTTATGGTCGGGTTATATTTGTTTGCTTCTATCAGATTCATGGTCTGCCGGGTGACACCGACGGCCTTAGCCAGATCACCCTGGGTCATATTCCCTTTCTCTATACGGGCCACTTTTACTCTATTCCTAGTCAGAACCTCCTCCAACCTATATCACCTCCTATTTACCATATTAGGAATAATTAAGTATATTGTAATATATATATTACTTTTTGAAAATATATTTTACAAAAAATGTGAAACTTTTCTTCGCGCCTCCCGTCTAACAGATTACATAGTATAAGGGGGATTAGCATGGATAGAGTCAAAACCATCAGCACTTTTTTTATCATTATTGCTTTAATTTGCACAATGTTCTTTCCAACAAAGTCTGCGGCCACATCCTGGGCATTTGAATTTGTGGTATATGATGGGTATGTCTATGTGGTCGGCGAAGAGACAGTCGAGGATGTGGAAGAGGAAATAGGGAATGTCACGCAGTATTCGGACATGGCCAGCCTTGCTGGAAATTTCTCCAATCATTATCCGGTCGGGACTAAATACTATTCTATCAAAGGGGTAAGTGCGGAAGAGGCAATTGCAGTCGAAGAATCAGAGGGGAATTATTTGAGGGCAGAAAGAGAAACGAAGTATCAAGCAACCATTCAAGTGGATGATATGGATGATGCAGTTGATATGGAAGAAAAGCCTCGTAAATCGGTGGATTTATCCATGATTATTATTTTTACGGTTTTAGGATTGCTTGCGGTGACGGCAATTAGCTTGATTGTTTGGAAAGGTATGAAGAAATAGGAAGAGCAATAACTGCAGGTAGCTTCCAAGCTATTTAAATCTCCACCTTGATTAGTCTATAATAAAGTGGAGGTGATAGAATGGCGCGCGACCGCAAGTTTACGGATGAAGAGTTGTTTCATGCAACGAAGCTGCTTCTGCTTCAGCATGGTTATGAAGGTTTTACTTTCAGTATTTTGGCGGACCATCTCGAGGTGTCGAGGGGAACTTTATATAAGTACTACGTGAATAAAGAAGAATTGATAACAGACTATATGTTATTTGAAATGAATCTCTTTTTGGGGGATTTGAGGGGAATCCATGCTATAGATGGTTTTGAGGCCAAGTTTGATTTTCTGATCAGTCTGATCTTCCAAAATGCGACCATCCATCAAATCATTGAGATTGTCCAGCACGTTCCAAGAAATGTGAATGATAAGGTAAGAGACAATCGGGAAAAACTGGATGAGCTGCACATGGATATGTACCATAATCTGCAAGAATTCATCCTGATTGGACGAAAAGAACAAAAGCTGAAGGACGACCTTCCGGATGGTTTGTTGTTGGGAATCATCTTTCAGTCCATTGCGATTCCCAACCACTTTGGAGTCCCGCACAAGGAATGGGTGAAGTCCATCAAAGAAATCCTTGGTCACGGAATGTTCAAAAGAAGCTAATTGACACTACTGTTACTTTAAAAGATAATGATAAGTGACGATAGTGTCATTTATTTTTTCTTAAAGTGACAGATGTGTCATTTATTTATGCATATGGAGGGGGAGCGAATAGATGAAATCTTTTCTACAAGGCATAACCGACAAGGTGTCCACCAAAAAGGGAATGTGGATCACACTTGCAGCCTGGTTGGTAATCACAATGGCTTTAGCCTTATTTGCACCAGGAGCAAAGGATTATGAAGTAACGAGCATTGATTCACTTTCCGCTGATGCGAAATCCGTCATCGCACAGAACAAGGTGGATGAATATTTCAAGGATAGCGAAGGAATTCCTGCCATTTTGGTTTTTCAGTCTGATGAAGGAGAAATAGAACTAAAAAAGCTAGCTGATCTCTTGGATGGATTGAAGGATGAAGGGATAGATGGGGTGAATGAGGTTATTCCGTTATCAACGTTGCCTCCACAGGCAGCAGCCGGCTTTTTCTCAGCGGATAAAACAACGGCAGCCATTCCATTGAATTTGATGCCTGGTCTTGAGAGCAAGGAAATCAAAGAATCCAAGGAACAAATAGAGGAATATGTAAAGAAATCATCAGACTTAACATTATATGTCACTGGTCCTGCGGGAATTGCCGCAGATTCCCTTGATCTTTTCTCAAGGGCGGATGTGGTGCTGATCTTATCGACGGTTGGACTGATTCTTATCCTGCTGATTGTGATATACCGTTCGCCATTATTGGCATTAATTCCCCTGTTGGCAGCAGCTTTTGTTTATGAGGCGGTCATGCAGCTGCTTGGACTGGTGGGGATGGCGGGTCTTGAAATAGGAAACCAGACCTTATCGATAATGTCCATTCTGTTGTTTGCAGCCGTCATTGACTATTCTCTCTTTGTATTCTCCCGTTATCAGGAGGAGCTTAAGGATCACGAGGACAAATTTGTCGCAATGAAAAAAGCGATGCGTGTGACAGGGATGCCGGTGTTCTTTTCCGGTGGTACCGTCTTGGCAGCGATGCTTGTATTGTTCTTTGCAGAGTTCGGGGACTACAGGAACTTTGCCCCGACCTTCGCTTTAGCAATGGGAGTCATCATGCTTGCATCGGTTACATTGGTGCCGGCCCTATTTACACTGTTCGGACGGAAAGCTTTTTGGCCAAAAACTCCGCGTGTCGGTGATGAAAAAGTCAAGGACAACTCCCTGTGGAGCAAGGTAGGACGCTTTGTCACAAAAAAGCCTGGCTTATCTGTCGTAATGGTCAGTTTGTTTCTATTGTTGGCAGCAAGCAATATGTTCAACCTGAAATATGACTTTAATACGATGAATTCATTTCCGGAAGACATGCCGTCACGCCAAGGCTATGAAATACTGGAAGAAAAGTTTGAAAAAGGTGATCTTGCACCGACCACTGTCCTTTTTGAAAGTAAAAATGTGGTGACAAAGGAACAGCAGGAAACACTGGCAAAAGAATTAGAGGAACAGGAACTTGTCAGCTCAGTCCGCCTGAATGGCAGCGCAGAAGATGAAAAAGTGCTAGAGTACAACCTGACATTTGAAGAAAGTCCTTATTCCGTCCAATCGATCGATGCATTGGAGGAAATCATAGGTAAAGCAGATAGAATAGTAGACAACAGCCTTGTTGAAGGAAATCTTTATTTTGCAGGTGAAACAGCCAGCCTTGTGGATGATCGTTCTGTTAATAATCGTGATGTCATCGTCATCGTCATCCTGGAGACCGTATTGATTTTCGCGATGCTTATCGTGTTGACCAAGTCGATAAAAATGCCGATCTACATGATGGGGACGATATTGGTATCATTTCTTGCTGCATTGGGACTTGGAATGTTCCTATCAGATCTATTCTTTGATATAGATACCATCAGCAACAGAGTACCGCTCTATTCCTTTGTGTTCCTTGTAGCATTGGGAATCGACTATAATATCATGCTTATTTCCAGATTCCAGGAGGAGAGAAGGGAGCATGGTGTAAAAAAAGCGGTCGAAATAGCCGTTGCCAACACAGGCGGCGTCATATCATCGGCAGGCATCATACTTGCTGCGACATTTGCCGTATTGATGACCCAGCCGATTCAACTGTTGTTTGTGTTCGGATTCATCGTTGCAGTGGGAATCCTGTTGGATACCTTCCTGATCAGGGGGATCCTCTTGCCTGGATTGATCGTACTTTTCGAGAAAGAGAAGGCGGTAAGCGAGAATAAATAACCATATAATCAGAATTGAAGCAGGCCATGATAATTGGCCTGCTTTCCTATTTTGTTACAAAGTGGTATCTTTACTATATATCAATGGTCAACTATTTTCCCAACGTATCGTATTTTGTCGAATGTAAAGCAGGGATTTTCTGCTTTACATAGAAATATATATAATTCACATTTCTTTACTCATTCCAAATAGAAAAAATAACGAGGAGAGTACATAAAAATGAAGGTGAAATTCAATCGCAATTCAGAACTGACAAATTTTATAAAAGATAATCAAGCTAATTTCGAAGCGAAGCTACTTTCCGAGGCGGTGAATGTAGCGGGGAAAATTAATGATATTTTGAACACCGGAAATATTGACCTTTTAAAGAATGCACAAAATCTGGCCATCTTTGTAGTTGAAGAGAGGGAAGAAGAGCTGATTGGGTTTGCTAGACAAGAAGGAGTGTTATGGGCTCAGCATTCCTTGACGCTATCTTTCAAACTCGAATGGGTACAGGCCATTCGACGGACACTATGGCATTTTCTCGAAAAGTACGATAAATTTAATGAAAAAAATTTTTCCAGAGAAGATTTCTTTGAACTGGAAAGAAAAGTCAATGATTCCATCGATTCTTTTATTAACAATTTCTTCCTCAGTTATTCCGAATATAAGGATGAGCTATTGAATTCCCAAAGGAAAATTGTCGAGCATCTATCGGTTCCTATCATTCCTGTCAGCCCTACAGTTGCTGTATTACCGTTGATTGGGACAATTGATGATTATCGTATGCAAACCATTGAGGAAAAGGTATTGATGGATATCTCGAGACTAAAGCTTGAGACATTGATAATGGACCTTTCAGGTTTGACCAATATGGATGAGGATGTCATCGTGCATTTTGAAAACATCCTGAGCGGCGTATCCATGATGGGGTGCAAGGCAGTCATTACAGGACTCCGTGCCGAACTCGTAAGGAACATGATCCGTTTAGGTGTGACATTCAACCAATATGCCGAGACTCATGGGACACTGCAGCAGACATTGAAAAAATATTTGGCGTTGTAATAAAAGTGGCCATCCGCATATGATGGCCACTTTACTATTTTACTCCACGAATTCTATATGCAATCCCTCTACCTCAAGGCAATACAGCCTGCCGCCATAGGCACATCCGCCATCAATCCCGATGATTTTATTTTCGCCGAAATACATTTCACGCTTCTGATGCAAATACTTTACCGGGGTGTGGCCGAAGACGACCGTCTTTTCCCCCTTGTAGCCCTTATGGAACTCCTCACGGATCCATACAAGGGTGTATGGTTCAGTCGAGTGAATGGGAGTATCCGGATGGACACCTGCATGGACAAAGATATGGGTGTCGGTTTCATGATAGAAGGGAAGTCCTTGGAGAAATTCTATATGAGGGCGGATTTCGCCGTTCATTTCGATTGGCTCTGGCATCTCATCTGATGTATACCAATATTTTGTATCGTCCTTCTCTATTTCGTAGCCGTAGTTCTGGAGGGTCTTTATACCGCCGTTATAGAACCATCTCTTCAAAGCCTTCGGATCACCCTTATCCTCAAAAGCATCAATCATCATTTTGTCATGGTTTCCCATCAAGGCAATTGCGCCTTCCGACGTCAGCTCCATCACCTTGTCCAGAACCGCCCTGGAATTGGGACCACGGTCGACATAATCGCCGAGCAGAAGCAATTGGTCCTTGTCTTTATTGTAGTTTATCAGTTTCAAAAGTCTTTCGAATTTGTCCATATCACCATGAATATCACTGATGGCAAGCATGCGTTTCATATAGATCACGTCCTTTTCTTGAGGAAATTCTATCATAATTTTCAGAAATATGGGTATTCAAGTGCTCGAAGATTTGTTTAAAATAGAATTATTGTGAAAAATGGGGGAATTTCCATGAGGAGTATGCCAAGCGGAATAACTGTAATAGTCGAAGAATTCATTGAAAAAATAGAAACAGCTTTCCCTGGATTTCTTCAGGGATTTTACCTATATGGTTCCATCTCTTTAGGAGCTTTTCAAAAAGGAATGAGTGATATTGATTTTATTGCCGTAATCAAGCAGCATCCAACTGTTGATGAAATGGATAAGCTGAAAAATATCCACAAGCAGATGCACAAAAAGTTTTCCGGATATAGTTTGGATGGATATTATCTTGTGAAGGACGAACTGGAAGCTGAAGATCAACGTATCATTTCCAGCCATTATTTTTCAGAGGGGAAGTTCAAAGGCAAGAAAAGTTTCCATAAGGACTCAATTGATGCCTTTCAGATAAAAAAATACGGAATCATCATAAAGGGACAGCAGGTCGATTACTCTGTGGACTTTGATATCGTAGTGAAAAATCAGAAGGATAACATCAATACATACTGGCAAAATTGGCTGGACAGCTGCAAGAGATTTCCTTCCATCAACTATGTAGGTTTCTATATGAGTACCGGGTCGATCGAATGGGGTGTGCTTGGGGTAACAAGACTCTACTATACCATCCGGGAGAAGGACATGACATCCAAGGTGGGTGCGGGGGAATATGCACTTGATAGCGTACCGGAAAGATGGCACAAAATCCTTGAAGAAGCGATAAGGTGGAGAAAAGGAATCAAGAAGTCAAAATATCGATCTATTTGGAAAAGACGTGCCGATGCCTTGGCGTATATGGAGTATGTGATTGGGGAATGCAATGCGATGGCTGAAAAGCGTGGGAGCAGATGACATGCCTCATCACCCAGCAATAATGTAGGTGAAAGTCATCTTCTGGAACTGAAAAATTTGGCTGGATAGTTACTTTAATGCTTGATTTTTAAAAAACTTTACACTTTTAAAACCAGTTATATCAACGCTTCCAGCCCTCAACATGACATTTGTCATACTCTGCATATGACACCTGATACTAATATTTTTTTTCCCTTTGTTTATAATGTGAAATAACAACATTAAGAAGAAGGGAATTTGAATATATGACTTCACAAAACAATACGAAAACATTAAAAAAGCAAGTGGCTCCCTTTGAACAATCACAGACAATGAAAAGTGTATGGCAGATCATTAATACTCTAGGGCCATTCTTCCTTTTATGGTACCTTGCCTATATCAGTCTATCCGTTTCCTATTGGTTGGCGCTCGTTCCAATGGTTCTGGCTGCCGGCTTTATGACCCGCGTGTTCATCATTTTCCATGACTGCACGCATCACTCTTTCTTCAAAGATCGCAAATGGAACCGAATAGTCGGTACCATCACTGGTGTATTGACCTTGTTCCCTTATGAGCAATGGGGCCATGATCATGCTGTCCACCACGCAACTAGTGGTAATCTTGATAAGCGTGGGGTAGGCGACATCTGGACGCTTACAGTGGAAGAATATAATGCATCACCATTAAAGACAAAAATTGCCTACCGTTTATATCGCAGCCCATTCGTTATGTTCGTACTAGGACCTATATGGGTATTCGCTATAAGAAATCGCTTTAACCGTAAAAATGCCCGTAAGAAAGAGCGTAACAATCTTTACTTGACGAATGTTCTTATTGCAGCTGTCATTGCACTGCTTTGCTGGGCAATAGGCTGGCAGTCATTCCTTATCGTACACGGCACGATCTTCATGGTCGCTGGTTCGATCGGCATCTGGCTGTTCTATGTACAGCATACCTTCGAGGATTCCTATTTTGAGCCTGATCAAGAATGGGAGTATGTACTGGCGGCAGTAGAAGGAAGTTCTTTCTACAAGCTTCCGAAGCTTCTTCAGTTCCTGACTGGGAACATCGGTTTCCACCATGTTCACCATTTAAGCCCGAGAGTGCCGAACTATATGCTTGAAGAGGCGCACAAGAACACGCCTCCTTTGGAAAATGTACCTACCATTACGCTTGCGACAAGCCTTCGCTCCCTGAAATTCCGTCTGTGGGATGAAAAGACAAAGAACTTTGTCACGTTCAGAGAAGCAAAAAGAATGGTGAAACGCAGCATGAACGCAGAAATGAACCCTGAACTATAAATTGTTCCACCTCGGAAGGCTCCTCTTAAAAAGGGAGCCTTCCGTTAAAATCAGCCACCCGATAAGGAGAGACCATCCATGATTCGAATTGTCATAGCCGAAGATCAAGAAATGCTTTTAGGAACCATTGGCTGCCTCCTTGACCTTGAAGATGATATGGAAGTTGTTGGGCAGGCGCGCAACGGAGAAGAGGCGCTGCGAATGGTGGAAAAAATGAAGCCGGATATTTGCATCATGGATGTCGAAATGCCACAGATGAGCGGGCTCGAAGCAGCTGAAAATTTGAAAGAGTCAGCATGCAAGGTAATCATCATGACTACCTTTGCCAGGGACGGATATTTCCTCCGGGCAAGAAATGCAGGTGTCCGTGGCTATCTTCTCAAGGATGGTCCGAGTGAGGAATTGGTTGACGCAGTAAGACTGATTTTGGAAGGGAAAAGAATCTTTGCACCGGATCTAGCAGACGATGCGCTTGAATTGCTTGATAATGCTGCAGAAGAAGAAAAAGTGATTCTTCGCCCGACACCCATCCGTGCAGTGAAAAATTATTTATCCAATATTGTCAGCTAAAGGCCATCCACCACGTATACGAGGTGGATGGTCTTTTATGTGTTTATGATTGAAAAAAAATATGGCGGGTATTATATAAAAATGTCTTAAAAGAATACATTGGAGGAGGAATCAGGAATGAGTAAACATGTACTGATGGTAGTAACAACAGCAGATAAAATGTTGAACGGGAACGAAACAGGGCTTTGGCTTTCCGAATTTGGTGAAGCATACGTGGAATTCAAGAAAGCGGGTTACGAGGTTACTGTGGCAAGCCCAAAAGGTGGAAAATCCCCGGTTGATGCACGAAGTCTGGAGGGCGGGGAAATACCGCAGGAAATCCTGGATACGGCTCAATACCTGGAGAACACTGTCAAACTCGATGAAGTGACCGACTCATCGAAATTCGATGCCATCTTCCTTCCGGGCGGACACGGCACGATGTTTGACTTCCCTGATAACATTTACCTGCAGGACTTGATCCGTGACTTGTATGAAGAGGACAAGATTGTAGCAGCAGTATGCCACGGACCTGCAGGACTTGTGGGCGTGAAGCTATCCGATGAAACCCCACTTGTTGCAGGTAAGACTTTGACTGCATTTACAGATGAGGAAGAGCGCGAAACAACGCTCGACAAGGACGTGCCATTCTTGCTCGAAACCCGCCTTCGTGAGCTTGGAGCGGAATTCATCGCCAAAGATAATTGGGCGGATCATATGAAAGAGGACAAGAACCTGATTACAGGTCAGAACCCGCAATCCACGACCAGTGTCGCGAAAGAGGTAGTGAAGCGGCTAGGTTAGACCGACCCAATTACTGATAAATACTTAAAAATGAAGCAGGCAGGAAAAACATTTGAGTTTTTCCTGCCTGTTTATTTTGCAGACAGAAATGTAGTAGTCATGAATGAAGAAAGGGGCAAATTTGATTTGTTAGAATGATTGAGGAATATGTTAGAATGAACGTGGATTCTGTTAGAATGACCAGCGAAGTTGTTACAATACCACATGTATCTGTTAGAATTGGCATTTAAAAGCTACTTTATATAAAAAGGACGGTGATCCAACATTGAGCGGATCCATTTTTTGCATCGGGGAATTACTGATTGACTTTTTCTGTACCGAAGTAAATATTGACCTAGTGGAAGGAAAGCATTTCGAGAAGCAGGCAGGTGGAGCGCCGGCGAATGTATGTGCAACTGCCGTGAAGTTAGGCGGCCACGCCGTATTCTGCGGCAAAGTGGGGAAAGATCCATTCGGGCATTTTTTGAAACAGACATTAGAAAGTTCAAACGTGGATACTTCCATGCTCGTATTGGATGAAAAGCATCCTACGACTTTGGCCTTTGTGTCCTTAAAAGAAAATGGCGAAAGGGACTTTACCTTTAACAGGGGTGCGGATGCCTATCTGACGGATAGTGAGATTGATCAGGGCAAGCTTGCGGAATGTTCAATCCTTCATTTCGGATCTGCTACGGCAATGCTTGATGATCCATTCCAAAGCACTTATTTTCAAACGATGGACGCAGGTAAGGAAGCGGGCAAATTCCTCTCCTTTGATCCAAACTTCAGAAAAGACCTTTGGCGAGGTCAAGTCCCGCGCTTTGTGCAATTGGCGCAAAAAGGGATTGGGTTAGCCGATTTTGTAAAAGTAAGTGAAGAAGAAATGGAGATCATCACTGGTACAACGGATCTGAAGGATGGAGCTTCCGTTTTACATGAGCTGGGGGCAAGCATCGTGACTGTTACATTAGGCAAAGCAGGAACGTTCCTATCCAATGGACAACAGTCGGAAATCATTCCGAGCATGGAAGTGGAATCGATCGACTCTACCGGAGCAGGTGATGCCTTTGTCGGAGCAATGCTTTATAGTTTGGCAATGGTGCCAAACCCGAAAAGCATCATTGAAAATTTTGAAAGGTTGAAAGAAATGGTCGTTTTCAGCAACAAAGTCGGGGCACTGGTATGTACGAAGATAGGGGCAATTTCTGCCCTGCCGACTTTAGAGGAAGCAACGGGAAGCAAGTTATAAAGATTGAACATAAAAAGCATCTATTTTCTCTTTTAGAGAAGTAGATGTTTTTTTACATTTATTAACTACACAAGCTTGTAATTTGCTATTATCTAGTTATAGGTAAAATATTCCTTGGTGATACATAGATGCATCAAAAAATACGAGATTCGATTGAACAGTTATCCGGGAGCGAGGCCCGAGAGTTTCTTTATCTTGCTATGGCACGACTGGAAGTGCTGCATTCAAGCGATGTTCCAAAAGAGGAAATTATGGAAGAAATCAACCATATTATACAAGATTGCTCATCACTACTTCCGCCGCCGAGAAAGGATTTTCATACAGTTCATATTGTCTCAGGGGATTCAGCCGCTGGATCTCTTAGGTTTGGACTGGAGCGGGAGCATAAAGTAATCGGGTTCCAGGAATTCTTTGCAATGGGTCCTTTATGGAAGCTTGAGGAAAAGAAAGGACGCAAGGAGCGATATGAATGGCTTAGGGACCATATTAACCTTGATGATTACATGGAGGAAGAATATGAAAGCAGGCTAGCGAAGGTAATGGAAGAAATCCGTGCCATTCCGGAGGGGATGCCCATCGTATTGTGGACAGCGGATAATGCCGATGAGCAAGTTTTCGTTCGCTATATCCTCCATGTTCTTCAGGATAAAAAGAATGAGATTCGCCTCATCAACACTTCATTGGCGTATAAACAATTATATGACACAGCTGATACGTTCCACTTCCTTCGTCAAACTGCAGAAGCTCATCCGGAGAAGCTAAAGGAGATTTTGGAGAAAAAAGGTTCCTCTCCTTTACCAGATGAGGAGATTCGCCTTTTTGTGAAAGAATGGTTGGAGCTGTCCAATACAAAAGAAGTTCTACGTATATGGGAAGATGACGGAATAAAAAGTGTCCCTGAGGAGTATTACGATGAACAGCTTCTCTATCATGCCAGGGAGGCACAAAAGGAAAACGGAAAGAATGCTTTTATCAAATCGGCAAGGATTATCGGGGAAATGTATGGACAGCTGGAAGCCATGGTGAATGATTCCTTTCTTGAGTACCGGCTAAGAACCTTTGTATATAGCGGTATCTTAGAAATAAAAGGAATCCCAAAGGCAATGAGGAATTACAGTGTGAGAGTGAAGCAATAAATAGAAAGAGGGGATGGAGCGTGAAGAAAGTGGGAACAGTCCTATTGATTCTGATTCTGATCGCAGTAGGGGCAACGGTTGCTGCGGGGCAGTTTACGGATGTTTTTTCTTTTAAGACAGTTGGATTGCAAGATGCAAAATCGGTAAATGGGGTTGGAATCAAGAAGGTGGAGGTCGACGTGTCCTCCATTGATGTAAAAGTGGTGTCAACAACTGGTGAGGAAATAAAAGTGGATCTTGCCGGGGAAGTGAGTGAGCGTTACAAGGATGATTTTAAGCTGATAGTAAAGGAAAATGGAGATACACTGAAGGTGGAAATCGAGGAGCCGAATTTCCGCTTCGGCACCATCATGATCAACCTCCAGATGATCATCGAGCTTCCCGAAAAAGAGTATGAATCCATTAGGCTCAATGCATCTTCAGGGGACTTTGACATCAAGGGAATACGGGCAATGGAGATGATTACTGAAGTAAGTTCGGGTGATATCCGCGCTGAGGATGTTACTGTGGCATCCGTTTTTGAACTGGATGCCAGTAGCGGAGACATGCGTCTGAATAATGTGAAGGCGGAAAAGTTTGCTGTGTCAGCAAGCAGTGGGGACATTAGACTCGATGGAGTGGAAGGAGAGGTCTCGGTTGATACCTCATCAGGGGATATCACCGTCTATGATGCGGCAGGTAATCTGACTTTGGAGGCATCTTCCGGAGACATCACAATCGATAACAACAAAGTGCAAGGCAATATCCAAGCAGAAGCGACGAGTGGAGATGTAAAAGTATCCTTCCGTGATGCACCAACATCCCTCTCCCTCGACTTCCGGGCAAGCTCTGGTGACGGCAGTGTCAACCTGGAGGAAATGCTGTTTGATGAAAAAACGGAGGACGAAATCCTTGGTAAGATCGGAGACGGAAAGTATTTGCTGAAGGTAAGGACCACGTCTGGGGATTTCAGCTTGAACTAGAGAATATTTTACGAAACGGCACTCTTTACTTGGATAAAGAGTGTTTTTTCTTTGTGTTGAAATTTTTGTCAAAAAAAACAAAATATTTAAAAAAATAATAGATTTAGGTATATTGTCCTTGTATAATTATGAGGGATAGAGTAAAAGTATGAAGAAATTTGGGACTTCTTAGCGAATTGCACAAAAGCAATATTTCTGTTTCATGATAGACCTTTTTAGAAACCAGATAAAAGAGGGGGAAAGGAACATGAAGAAGATAATGGCGCTTATTTTTACTGCAATATTAATGTTTGGGATCTCGTCTCCTGTATTTGCCTCTGAAGAAAAAGATATAGAAAAGGCATTGGAGATGATTGAACAAACGAATCTAGAGATTGAGAAAAAGATTGAAAAGGGAGTCACAAAGGCGGATAAACTTCATGCTGAATATCTGAGGGATATTCAAAGGCTTGAAGAGGACGAGAAGTTGGAAAATGATTTGGCAAAGAGAACGGAACAAAAAGAAAAGTTAGATGCGAAATACGAAAAGAAACTGGATAAAATTATAGCAAGGGTATATGACCAAACATTTGAGATGTCTGCAAGAACAGTCGAAATGTCCGCTGAGCTAGGAGTGGAAGCTGAGTGTATCATGATTGAGGTTTGGTTCGGTAACAAATTAGTGGAAATAGATCCAGTCCGTGTGGTAGGTTACTAATTCATATATTAATTTTACTACCATAGATTTAACGTTAATAAAAGCGAGTCTGAGGTTCATCAGGCTCGCTTTTTTCAAACATTATATGAGGTGAGATAAGTGGCTTTTACCATAGGAAAAAAAGGAACTAACTTAGAAAAGGTTACTTTTGATAATTTCGATATCAGCTTATTATCTAGAGGTGATGGAGCTGAGGTCATGGTTCAGACTATTACAAAAGGTAATATATTTTATATCTACCCGGGGGAAAATCCGAACGTTATGGAATTTTTCTATATACTAGAAGGAGAGGTTGTCTGTGAAACCAAAGAGGAGAATGTAAAGCTTGGTCCACACGACTATTACACAGCAATTAATCTGGAAGAGCCAGTTCACTTTTCAGCTGTTACAGATGTTATGTATTTATGGATTGTAACAGAACCTACTTTTTATCAATTAAGTAATAGCATAATAGAATTGACCAAGATAGTAGAAAAAGTAGAAGCACGGGATCGGTATACTTATAAACACAATGAGAGAGTGGCAAGGTATTCCATTAAAATTGCTAAAAAGATGATGTTAGTAAAAGATAAATTAGAAAATTTATATATTTCTTCCGTACTGCACGATATAGGAAAGATAAATACGCCACCTGAAATTTTAAATAAACCAACTAAGTTAACAGATGAAGAGTTTGCAATAATAAAACTTCACCCATTGGACGGGGCTGTAATGGTTAAGGACCTGTGCTACGAGGGCATCGCCCAAATTATTGAACAACATCATGAAAGACTAAATGGTAGTGGCTACCCACATGGTCTAAAAGATGAGGAAATTGTATTAGAGGCTAGGATTATTGCGGTAAGTGACGCTTATGATGCTATGACAGAGGATCGAGCTTATCGAAAAGCTTTTTCTCCCCAGTTCGCAATTAGTGAGTTAAAAAGGCTTTCACATACTCATTATGATTATGAAGTAGTAAATGCCTTGGAAGAAATACTAAAAGAAGAGGGACACCTCTCCTAGTGTCCCTCTGTTACCCTCAGCGCGCTATCTCTCACTCAATCTATCTTAAAAAATCAATCTATTTTCTTCTTCTCTTTAATAAAAGCATCTTTATCAGCGGTGAATTCCTGTTTATATTCAACTAATTCAATCTCACAGCCCGGGCCCAACGTGACAAAGTTACCACGTACGACTTTTGCTTTGGTGTATTCCAGATGGATGTGGTCGCCTTCTATAACCTCTGACTTCAAGGTTTTATTGAAGGTTTTGATGAATTTATCGATTACGGAGCGACTATTTCTTTTCTTCACAGTGATGGTTTCCCCGCCGATTTCTTTTGCATAGGATTTTCCATGCAGCGTAACGTTGATCGTATCTGCATTTAGAAGTCCTTGGATTTGAAATGCGCCTTCTGCCTGGAAACTTTCGCATTCACAATCCTCCGCTATGTCTATCGATCCTTCGAGTGCCAGTTGTTCTCCTTTAATACTTTTACCTACTGTGGAAGCACCCTTCACTTCTAATTGCTGAAAATGCATATTTCCTTTGACAGATGCATGACCGTGAATCTCTACGCTTTCAGAAAATAAGTTCCCTGTTAGGGTAGAACTGCCATTGATGATTGTGCTCTTGGCGTGTACGTTTCCAGTAATTTTTCCTGTTCCATTACATTTTAAAACTTCACACTCGATATCATTGACAATGGTTCCACTTCCATTAATGACGACCTTGTTAAATGTTCCGCCTCCAACACTGCCGCTTCCATTAATAACTAAATCTTCTATTTTAACATTTTCCATTATGTCATCTCCTTTAGTGTTGATTTACTTTGTGGGCTATTGTTGTTTTATGGGATTTATAGCTGGACCGATATTCTACAAGTTCTATATCACAATCCGGGCCAAGGGTAACATTGTTGCCCCGGACTACTTTTGCGGTGGTATGTTCAAGATAGATGTTGTTACCTTCAATGCTATCAACTATAAGCCGGTTTTTTCCGCCGAAAAAGTTTAACCATTTGCCCTTGATCTGGATTGTTTCTCCGCCGATTTCTTTAATGCGGCTTGTGCTATGCCCCAGTGTAACGGTCAATTTCCCGACATTAAGAAGACCTTCGATATCCAATCCACCCTTGACGGATAAAGTATCGAGTTCCACTGAATCTTTGGATGAAAGCCATCCTCTCACAAGACAACCATCTCCGGACATTTTCTTTTTCAATTCAAGGTTTCCGAAAACCTTAAAGTTCCTGCCTTTGATCTCGTCATAGACCTTGCTGTTTCCGAACATCTTAAACCTGTCGACGGTGGCTTTTCCGGTCATTTTAAAATCCCCGAAAATCTTAATCGTTTCACATTGAAGATCACCACGGATATGCCCTTGACCATGGATGCTCACTTTATTATAAATGCCACCTGTGGATGTGCCTTCTCCAAAGATCCTTATGTTTCTTTTATGAGTGATAGCGGTCATCTTTTACCCTCCCATTACCAGCTTGTTTTTTAGTTCCTCTATAATGGCTCCCATTTCCTGCTCTACGATGACCTTCGCATGGGTATCAACAAACACATCATGGGAAGAACCAAGCAGTAGTACAAATGCCACCCCCATTTTTCTTACAACAAGCAGCTTTGCATTTGTCTGATCTGTTTTTGAATAATGTTCATGAAAAGTATGAAAAATCATCCTTGCTTCTTCCAACAAGATATGTCCTTCATGAAGCAGATTATTTACAAGATAGAGTTGTAAAATTGCTTCAAAATCGAATGTATTCTTGTTTGATATATGCTCAGAGTAAAGAGTGATGATTGACTCTGTAACAATGTTCCGTTCAATTAATTCATCTTTGGTCAGGGTAATCTGTTTCGCATTGGGAGAGAACATTTCAGCTAACTCATCCAGTGAAACATCGGTTTTCATCTGTTTGATTTTATTGATTCGATCCAATATCTTAACTCTTGGAAAAAAGGTTTCCTGACCGGTATAAGTGGATTTTCTGATGAACCAGTCCTCAGGGATCAGGTCCTTGCGCTTCCAGCGATACAATTGACCATAGGATATACTGGCCTCATCCAACAAATCCTTCTTGGATATCAATTCTTCTTCCATCGCTATTCCTCCATCAATGTATTATCAAGTAAGCTTAGTGTAACATAACACTGTTACGCTTGTAAATAACTTATCTTTCTTCCTGAATGAAGGAAATTAAATGTAAGTTGAAGAAGTAGATATATCGTTAAACGAAATAAAGGGGTCTTTTATGCAAATCACTACTCAAATTGATCCGTTGTTACATGATTTGAAAAATTACTGCTATTCCATTACAGGGAGCCGCTGGGATGGGGATGACCTGTTCCAGGATACTGTGATGAATATGATGTATAGAGCTTCTGACTTGGAAACTCACCCAAATCCAAAGGGATATCTTTTTAAAGCAGCTACCAATCAGTGGAGGGATACCATCCGAAAAAGGAAGAGGGTGGATCTGCTGGAATTAGATAAGATTCAGGCACCTTCGAAAATTGACATCAGTCTGTTGGATTCTGTGGAAATGCTGACTGTTCTCCTGCCTTTTAAGCAGGCGGCATCCATCTTGCTTACGGAGTATTTTGGCTTCTCGGCAAGTGAGGTGGCGGACATGCTGGGGTTGACAGCCGGGGGAGTCAAAGCAGCATTGAATCGGGGGAGAACGACGTTAAAGGTAATGATGGATGCTCCAGAGAAGCGAGAGCCAATCGATTCACTAATAAACCGTCTATTAAACGGATTAAAAAAGGATGACCCGTGGATTATCATTTCTACATATCGAATATTAGTTTCCAGGGGAGTAAAGGTCAGGAGAGATGACATGCACTTTATTTTTACACTGACAGACCCTGACGGCAATATGTTTGATATCATAGAAAAAATTTAATGGATTATCGTATCTTTTCATCTCGTAAACTCGTTACTTAATAAAGGGGGTGATTTTTTGAAAATGGTGAAGAGAATTGATACGGTTTTTGTTCCTGTGACGGATATTCAGCGGTCAGAAGAGTGGTATATGAAGGTGTTTCCTTTCCGAGTGGTGTATCGGAGCGGGGATGGTAACTATGTTGGCTTCCGCTTTAATGAAGAAGGAGAAGAAGTAAAAACGGCATTAACGATTTTCAAAACCGAGAAGCTACCGGAACGTATTCACAGTCCATTCAATTTCTATATTGAGGAGGTGGATGAATTCCATACCTTCCTATTGAAAAACGGCTATAACGTAGGGGAAATCCACTCTGCGGATGGAATGCGATTCTTCGACTTCTATGATCCGGATGGCAATACATTGGGTGTGGTGGAGTTTTAAAGGTAAAAAGGAGGATATCACGATGATTAAAAGAGTGGGGACGACCTATATACCGGTTAAGGATCCTGAGACTGCTTCGAACTGGTATCAGGAGACTGTGGGCGCTGTGGAAAATTTCCGCAATGAGGACAAGGCGATCATGGATTTTGCAGATCAAAGCTTTTTTCTTGTCAAAGCTAAGCCAGCGGAGAGAATGGGGTTTAAGGACATTCATGGGAATCTTCATTTCGCCATGACATTTGAAGTGGATGGATATCAAGAACTTTCTGCCTTACATACGTTCTTAAAAGGAAAAGGGGTCGAAGTCGGGGAAATCGAAGACCGGGGCCACGCCGGTAACAACTTTGTTTTCTATGATTTGGACGGAAATCCTTTCGATGTGTGGAGCGAATTGAGTCCGAAGTTTAAAGAGAGAAATCAAATTGGTTCTAGTAGCTTTTAAGAAAAGGAATGCGATGGTCGCTGATTTCAGCATCATCGTATTTTTTTTGCTTCTATGTAACTTTTTAAAAAGCTGTTCGGCATGATATCTTTTTTCGACAATTTTCCCTTTTCCCATATATTCACGAAAGTTTCTCTATGCTACTATTGAACTATATTTCATTTGAACAAACATGGGGGAACTATGAAGATTTCTAGCAGTCTACGAACACTACTTTCTCTGTCTTTTGGGGCATTAATTATCATATTGACCATCACATTAAGCTTTGCGATCGGTAATCGGTCAAAAGCGGAGGTCCGGAATGAAATCGGGGATTCGCTTAGGGAGATTTCCTATATCATGGGGGACAAACTGGACCATTATATGTGGACGCGTTACGGGGAAGTTTCGATGCTAAGCGAATTGAATGAAATCAGGCAAACCGACCTGGAGGGCACACGGCAAGTATTTGATAGGATGAAAGGGACGTTCCCTTCATTTTCTTGGATCGGTCTTACGGATGCCAATGGTACGGTGATTGCATCTACGGAAGGATTGCTGGAGGGGATGGATATTTCGTCCCGCCCGGTTTACCTTGAAGCACAGGAGGAAACGTTCATCGGTGATGTTCACGAATCTGTACTTCTCGCTGAACTCCTTCCCAATCCAAGCGGGGAGGAAATAAAATTTGTTGATATCTCTACCCCGATTTTTGATGAGGAAGGCAAGTTTACAGGTGTGCTGGCTGCGCATTTAAGCTGGGCGTGGGCAAAAGAAATCCAGGATGCCATCATGGATCCGCTCCATAAAAGGGACCAGCTCGAAATGTATATTGTCAGCAACATTGATGACACAGTTTTGCTTGGTCCGGACGCCGAGCTTGGGAAGTCTCTGGATCTATCAAGCATTGACCATGCGAGAGAAGGGTACAACGATTGGGTATTGGAGACATGGCCGGACGGAAAGGAATATCTGACAGGATATGTGCTTGCAGATGGCTATAAGGACTATCCCGGGTTGGAATGGACTGTGCTGGTCCGCCAACCGGTTGAAGTCGCATATGCCCCGATGGCTGGATTGCAGCAGTTCATCTACATATTAGGATTTGTCTTCGCAGGGGTGCTGGCAATCATCGGATGGATGGTTGCGGGAAAAATTACGGATCCACTGAAGAAAATCACAATGGCTGCAGATCTTTTGAGACAGGGAGAGAAAGCGGAGATTCCCGATCATAAAGGGATCAAGGAAATCGAAGTGCTCGCGCTTTCCTTAAAAAAACTGATTGATAACCTTACCCAAACCGAGTCTGCACTGGTAGAAATGGAGGATGTCGCGCACCGTGACCATCTGACCGGTCTTCCTAACAGGATTGCACTTGATACCTATCTGGAACATGCGATGAATCAGGAAAAGGTTATTACGGTGCTGTATCTTGACCTTGATGGATTCAAGCAAGTCAATGATACATTAGGTCATGAAACAGGGGACAAACTGTTGGTAGAAGTGGGATCCCGTTTGAAGGAAAGTATCAGGAGTGAAGAACTCGTGGCAAGAATGGGCGGGGATGAATTTGTCATTGTCCTCACTTCCCATACGGACCCAACTGGACAAGCTCTAAAAGTGGGGGAACGGGTCATCTCCATGATCAACAAGCCCTTTTTAATCGATGGTGAAACGGTATCTGTCGGATGCAGTATTGGTGGGGCAGTATGGAACAGTGGCATAGGCGGGGTCAGTGAAGTGATAAGAAGAGCAGACGAGGCATTATATGAGGTTAAACGAACTGGTAAGAACCGGATTCAAATTAAATAGCAAAGAACTTACTTACAGAAAAGAAAAAGCAGCACGGAAACGCAATCCGTGCTTTTACTACTTTAATCATTGTATTGTTCATTCAACCTCCTTTACCTTATATTTATTCATACAAAAATAGCATCAATCCATCAAATTGATGCTTCTGGGCATTCATGAGGATTAGGATAACGGGGTGAGTTTAATCATTTTCGTTTAAGAATCAGCGTCTTTATCCTTTTATGATGTAATCATGTATACTAGGGAGAATAGAAGCTGGTTTGAAAGGAGTTTCTCCCTATGAAATATATGAAATCGCAAATGAAACAGCTGATCAAGGACAATGACCACCTGCAACAACGCCTAAGAGACCTCATGGATCAGCATGGTTTGGAAAAGAACTTCGCCCTAAAAGCGTTGTACCATTCCGAAGTTGCAGAAGGAGGTAAATATCAATTGGATTATCAGGCGCTTGATCCCAGGGATTAGCAGTTCTGTTTATTGTGCCAGTTAGCAGAAAGCAGTGTGATTCTACAACAGAATTCACACTGCTTTTTGCATGGAATGAGTCAGGCAGGTCACCTATCCACGACTTTCATGCGTGGAACAAGGGATTCCCATTATCTCATCTTATAATACGTAATCCCTAGTGCCAGAGCGAGTACGCCGCCTTTGACGATATCCATTGCGTAGTAGGGGACGGACATCATGACAAGGCCGTTTTGGAGCACGCCGATGAGTACAGCCCCTATGAAGGTTCCGAAGGCGTTTGGTTTACCTGCACCTAATACGGAGAAGCCGATGAATGCTGCGGCAACGGAGTCCATAAGATAAGGGGCGCCTGCATTGATCTCAGCTGTCATGATTCTTGATGCCAGGACGATGCCGCCGATGGAGGCAAAAAGGGCAGACATCAAGTAAGCGATCATTTTATATTTATTGACAGGTATGCCAGAGAGCTTGGCGGCTTCCGCATTCCCTCCGATTACATACATGTACCTGCCATGCTTTGTATAATTCAAAAAGATGTGTACGAACAGGACGACCACGCCCATGATAAGAATGATCCAGGGAACCTGGCCGATTTTACTGAAAAGGGGGCTGATCAATCCTTCAGAGAAATTCCCATCAGGCATGATCATGTTTTGTGAGATGCTAGCCCCTTTTGTATATGTAAGGGCGATTCCTTGAATGATGAACATCATGGCAAGGGTGAGCAGCATATCCGGGATCTTCCCTTTTATGATCAATAGGGAATTCAATAAGCCCACGATTAAAGAAGCAACAATCGCTGCAAAAATTGCAATGAATGTATTTTGTGAAAACCAGACGAACATGGAAATCACAATCGCGTTGGAAAGGGAGGCGACAGAGCCGACCGATAGATCGAAGCCGTTAACAGCCAGTGAAACGGTAATGCCAACGGCAATGATCGTTACGATGGAAATGGAACGAAGGATGCTGATGATATTGTTACCTTGAATAAATGCCGTATTGGCCATGGTAAATACGGCAATCAACACGAAAATGGTCAGGATGGTCCCATATTTATAAAAAAATTGAAATAAAGAGTTCGAGCTGAGTGAGGTGGTCCCCTGCATGTTACTTTCCTCCTGCTGAGTAATATAGGATTTCTTCTTCATCTGTCCCTGATGTTTTAAGCTCCCGTGACACCTTGCCGTCATACAATACATATACTCGGCTTGTGATCCCCATGATCTCCGATGTTTCCGATGATGCGTAAAGTATTGCTTTTCCCCGTCTTGCCAGGTCGGCAATCAATTCATAAATATCCTTTTTTGCCCCAATATCGACCCCTTTTGTCGGCTCATCGAAAATGTAGACATCGGCGTCTGTAATCAGCCACTTTCCGATTGCTATTTTCTGTTGATTCCCGCCGGATAGATGCTGTGCAATGGCATCTGGGGAAGGAGTTTTGATTCCCAGGCTCGCAATAAGTTCGGTTGCCTTTTTCTTTTCCTTTTTCCGATCTAAGAAGCTGAAAAAGGAAGTGAACGTATTCAAGCTCGCAGCAGTAAGATTCGTCGTAACCGTTTCTGTCACAAGGATCCCTTCTTTTCTTCGCTCTTCCGGAACGAGTGCTATTCCGTTCTTCACTGCTTCATGAGGACTCTTAAGCTGGACCCTTCTGCCCTTGATGAAAATGTCACCGGATGTAACGTCCGATAGACCGAACAACGTCTTGCATAGCTCTGTTTTGCCAGCGCCAACAAGACCGGCAATTCCTATGATTTCGCCCTCTGAGACTTTGATGGAAAGGTTATTCAGTTTAGTAGAGTCACAGAGGTTGCTCACTTCCAGCACGGTTCGACCATGGGTGTATGGTTGCTCAGGGAATTGCTCCTCGAGCTTCTTGCCAAGCATCTGTTCCACCACTCTATTTTGCGTAGTAGCCGATGTCACTTCTTTGGACACAAGCATTCCGTTTCGCATCACCGTGATTTCCTCACAGAGCTCGAAAATTTCAGGCAGCCGATGAGAAATAAAGATGATGCCGACATTTTGATTTTTCAAGTCTTCTATTATACGGAAAAGCTCCTTCGTCTCCGCCTGGCTTAACGGGGCAGTGGGTTCATCCAGGATTAAGAACCGGCAATCCGTTGCGATGGACTTGGCGATCAGTACCATCTGTTTTTCGGCAAGTGTGAGTTCACTGACCAGCTTCTTGGAGGAGAGTCTGATGTTCAGTTTTTCCAGCACAAGGGAGGCATCCTTATGCAGTCCACGCCAATTCATGAACTGTCTATTCTCCCTGACTGTTTTTCCAAGCATGATATTTTCCCCGACAGTCAAGTAGGAAACGAGTGCGGTATCCACTTCCTGATAGACCGTCTGGATTCCGAAGTCCTGTGCATCCTTAGGCGTGCGGATGGGGAGGAGGGTTCCATCAAGCTCAATTTCGCCGCTATAGTGACTGTAGGCTCCGGAGAGAACCTTCATCAGTGTGGACTTGCCGGCACCATTTGCTCCAATCAGCGCATGTACCTTACCGGTTTCTGCAGTGAAGTCGACCTGATTTAATGCTTTCACTCCGGGGAATTCGATGGAGATATTAGTCATTTGAAGTACCTGGGTAGACATGTTGTGTCCTCCTTTCATAAAAGTAGTAAGTGAATAAAGGTTATTGTTAGAATGATTGGCAATTGTGTTAGAATGTTTAACGAATATGTTAGAATGATTGGGTTTTCTGTAAGAATGATGAGGAAAACTGTTAGAATGACCAGAAATCCATACCAAGTTTTCCTGCCAAACTCAATTTATCTCCAAGAAAAGCTGCCCAAAAGTCAGATGATGACTTTATGGACAGCCCGGTAATTATGCTACTTCTGATAATGATCCTTCAGCACCTTCATCCAATCCTCTTCAAATGCGGAGGAGGTTCCCCAGCCTTCAATGATATCTGCGAGATTCACCATGTTGACTGCCTGATCCGATTCGCGAAGCTCCTCCTGGGAGATGAGGGATGCCTCAAGGTCATAGGTCTCAGGCGTTTCTTCGCCAGCCAGCTTCTTGGCAAGCAGACGCAGATTGACCGCACCAATCAGTTTAGGATCTACTGCCGCTGTGTATTTCCAAGGGCTTTTTTCTGCCTGGATTTCCTGGAGGTCGGCATTGGATACATCGATACCGTAGATTTTGATTTCGTCACGGCCAGCTTCCTGGATTGCTCGCGCGGCGCCTATTGCGAAGGCATCCCATGTTGCGAAGATCGCGTCGATTTCCCCTTTTTTATGCTTATTCAGCATCGCCGCCACAGCATTCTGGGTCTGAACGGAAGTATCAGCAGCCGCTACACCGAAGCGCTCGACTTCCTTGATGCCTGGATTGCCAGAAAGCGTATCCTTATAGACTGCGTTCCGTCTTACCATCGGAGGAAACCCGTCGACCCAAAGGTAAACGATATTTGCTTCCCCATTGAAATCCTTCACAAGCTGATCAAGCGCCAGTTTCGCAAGTGCTTCATCATCCTGGGATGTCTGTGTCACACCTTCAACCGAACCAACGTCCGGATTGGAGTCAAACGTCACAACGCTCTTGCCTGCTTCCACCAACTTCTTTACTCCTTCCACAGTCGCGGCATCATCACCATGGGAAAGGATGACCCCATCATAATCCTGAGTGACAGCCTGCTCGATCGCATCGTGGAACTTCGCGCTGTCCCCGTTTGCAGTGAATACATCCACTTCAAAACCAAGTGCTTCCCCTTCCTGTTTGGCACCTGCCAGGAATTGAGCAGTATGATCATCGCCACCGATTTTTCGGATGACCTTGATTTTCGCACCTTCCCCATCTGCAAAACGCTCTGGTACATTTTCAAAGGATACCTTTTCCTTGGCTCCAGCAGTCTGACCGGAATTCCCTGAGGAACATCCTGTTAAAAGTAGTGATAAAGATAGCGTGGCGGCAAAAACTGATTTCACGATTGTTTTCTTTTTCATGATTATGACTCCCTTTTAATTTTTTTCTATTTTTGGCCGGGGAGGAATTCTACAAAATAAAAAAACCTCCCTGAAAAGAGAGGTTTCACCGCAATACATATGTCGGATGCGCCTCTCTCATCTTTCAGGACACAGATATGTCCTGCAGGATTTAGCACCAATTCCATTTGGAACGGTTGCCGGGCATCATAGGGCCAGTCCCTCCGCCACTCTCGATAAGAGAATACGTATAAAATTATTGAAAAATTTATAATTATCACTTTAATGGGTTGAAGAGGTAATGTCAAGAAAATATTTATTTGAAAATTTTAATTTTCCTATCTAATCAGATAGTGATTGACATGAAAAAAATAGGAATGTATATTAATAGAATATTATTTATAAAAATACATAATAATACGTTGTTACAGATAACTTAGGGGGAAAATAAAGTGAAAAAGTTAACAATCATGATAGTCGCATTATTTATGTTAATAGCGCTAACCGCTTGCGGAAGCGATGATGCCGGCTCGGGGAAATCTTCTGAGCCGTTGAAGGTAACGTTGCCGACATGGACAGGCTATGGTCCATTATTTTTGGCAAAAGAGAAAGGTTTTTTTGAAAAGAATGGCATTGAAGTGGACCTATCCATTGTGGAAGGGTTGGCTGAGCGCAAACAGGCATTGGCAAGCGGGAAAATCGATGGCATGGCTACTGCTCTTGATGTTCAAACAACATTGGCGGCATCCGGCATTCCGGTGAATGTCGTCTGGATCCTAGATGACTCCTTTGGAGGGGACGGAATCCTTGTGAAAAATGACATCAAGGATGTGAAAGACCTGAAGGGGAAAACGATGGCATTTGAAGTGGGTTCCACGAGTCATATGCTTGCACTTACAGCCCTGCAGCAAGGAGGCTTGACAGAAAATGATGTCGAGGTTGTACAAATGTCTGCCGGTGATGCCGGTGCAGCGTTTGCTGCCGGGAAAGTGGATGTGGCTGTCACTTGGGAGCCATGGCTATCCAAAGGTGCGGATGCGGGTGGAAAAGTATTATTGACGACAAAGGACCTGTCAGGAATCATTGTCGATACGGTCAGCTTCAAAGAAGAAGTAATCAAAAATCGCCCTGATGATGTGAAAGCTTTTGTAAAAGCAATGGGAGAAGCGATGGACTATTGGAAAGAGAATCCCGAAGAAGCCGATGAGATCATGGCAAAAGGCCTCAAGATTGATACAGAGGAATTCGTTGCCACAAAAGAAGGCTTGAAGTTCTTCACAAAAGAAGAGAACAAAGAATTGTTCGGTACAGAAAGCAGCAAAGGATCCATCTATGAATCTACCGAAAAAGCGATCAAGTTCTATAAGGAACAGGGGATCATCGATAAGGAGCCGAAAGCGGAAGATATCATCAACGGAAGCTTCCAATAAAATTTAAGAACCTAACATATGGAAGGTCTCTTTCCTCCAATGTTAGGTTTTTTTATAAAAGATAAATAGAATTGGGTGGGTGCTATGCTAGCGAAGATCTTTACTCCTAACAAAGAAATACCTAAAATGCTCTATACTTCAGCAGGATTTGTCACCTTCTTGCTATTTTTAGCCTTCTGGTCAGTGCTGAGCTATGGGGGGATCGTGAACCCATTGTTCTTACCGACGCCAACAGCAGTATTATTCACAGGAATTGACCTGTTTGTAAACGGAGATCTCCTTTCTGATATCGGAATCAGCTTTTCGCGCGTATTGGTAGGATTTCTAGTGGCTGCAGCCATCGGGATCCCACTCGGAATATTAATGGGTTCCCTGAAGATCATGGAAGGAGCATTTGAACCGATCATCGGTTTCATCCGCTATATGCCGGCATCGGCCTTTATTCCTTTGTTGATACTGTGGATTGGCCTTGGAGAAGCGGAAAAAATGAGCGTCATTTTCCTTGGGACCTTCTTTCAACTGACCCTCATGATCATGGATGTCACGAAAAATGTCCAAAATGAATTGATTGATGTTTCCTATACATTGGGAGCAAACAAGGTCCAAGTCTTTACAAAAGTGATTTTGCCTGCTTCCTTGCCAGGGATTGTCGATACACTGCGCATCACATTCGGGTGGGCATGGACGTATCTGGTCGTGGCGGAAATTGTCGGTGCGTCAAGCGGATTGGGCTACATGATCATGCATGCATCCCGTTTCCTTCAGCCTGATAAAATCATTGTCGGGATCCTGATCATCGGTCTATTGGGGCTGATGACAGATTTGATATTTAAAGCTATCTACCGAGCGTCGTTTTCGTGGATGAGAAAGGATGGTCTATAAGATGACTTCTACACATACAACACAGTTATGGACACCAAAGCTTGAAATCAAAGAAGTGGGAAAAACCTTCAAGACCAAAAGCGGGGAGACCTCAGCCCTTGAGAAAACCTCTTTCTCCATAAACGAAGGGGAGTTTGTCACCATCCTCGGACCTTCCGGCTGCGGAAAATCGACCGTGCTTCGAATCGTCGGTGGCCTTGAGGAAGCGACTACAGGTGAGGTGCTGCTTGATGGCAAGGCAATCCAAGGTCCGGGCCCTGACCGCGGCATGGTGTTCCAATCCTACACGCTCTATCCATGGTTGACCGTCAAGGAGAATATTTCATTCGGTTTGAAACTGAAAGGGTCATCCCAGAAGGAACAGGACGATGTTGCACGTCATTATCTGCAATTGATCGGCCTGGAAGGGTTTGAAAATCATTATCCCATCCAATTATCGGGTGGCATGAAACAGCGCGTTGCCATTGCACGCTCCCTCGCGAATGATCCTGAAATCCTGTTGATGGACGAACCATTTGGAGCATTGGATGCCCAAACAAGGAACATCATGCAGGAGGTCTTATTGAAGGCATGGGAAGAGTCGAAGAAAACAATCCTTTTCATCACCCATGATGTCGACGAATCCATCTTCCTCGCAGACTCTGTCTATGTCATGACAGCAAGACCCGGACGCCTGAAAAAGAAAATCCCGATCACATTGGAACGCCCAAGGCAATTCAGCATCAAAGGAACAACCGAATTTGCCAACTACAAACAGGAATTACTGGAACTGATCAGGGAAGAAAGTTTAAAATCAATATAAGCGGGGATAGATTCCTTGTCCCACTTACTTTTTGTGTGGGACAGGTGACCTGTCCCCGGAAAGGCATGATGAACATGGACGCCAAATCCTTTATCTCCAAAACAATAAAACCTGCTCTGAAGAACAGTCCGCCGGGTGAATGGATGCCAAGTATCACGGAAAACTGTATTCGCCTTAATTCCGGCTATCCTGCACCAGCGCTTGTTCCGGATCAAGAGCTGAAGGCGGCAGTAGTACGCCTCCTGGACGAGGAGCGGGACTTGCCTCTTCACTATCTTGGAAGTCCTCACATCGACAAGCTGAAGGAGCAAATTCAAGATAGATTGGATGAGCGTGGCATGCGTGTGTCCAAAGAAGAGCTATTGGTCACTTCCGGTGCATGCCAGGCGATCGATCTGATTGCCAGGATCCTCCTTGATGAGGAATCGGTTGTTGCAATCGAAGCACCGACCTATATGGAGGCATTGGAAATCTTCCGGAACTACACAAATCAGTACATCTCCATCCCTGTTGATGAACATGGGCTTCAGACAGATCTACTCGAAAAAGAACTTGAAGAAAGAAAACGCACCGGACTCAGTTTGCCGCGTTTTTTATATACCATCCCGACTTTTCAAAATCCAACCGGGACCACACTGACTCTAGAGCGTAGAAAGCATCTGCTGGAGCTTGCCTCCACCTACAACTTTCTCATAGTCGAGGACGATGCCTATGGGGAGCTTGCATTCGGCGAAAGCCCAGAGACGTTGAAAGCAATGGACAAAGAGGGGCGGGTGCTTCATATCGGTTCGCTCTCCAAGGTCGTGGCACCGGGCATGCGTATCGGCTGGGTAGCGGGAGCCAGTGATTTCATTACAACACTATGTTGGTTCAAAAAAGACCTCGAGCATCCTTTTGCCCATAGCACGATGGCAACTTACCTGGAAAACATCGACTTCAAAGTGCGCTTAGAGATGCTGAAGAATACCTATCGCGAAAAGTGTGCGGTCATGCTCTCAGCCTTGCAGGAAAATATGCCTGAATCCGTTACATGGTATGTGCCGAAGGGAGGATATTTTGCCTGGGTGAGGCTTCCTGGAGTGGATACGTCGGAATTGCTGGAAAAGGCAATGGCAGAAGGAGTGGCCTACATCCCTGGAAAGCACTTTTTTCTGGATTCCGTAGAAGGAAAAGAGTATCTGCGACTATCCTTCAGCTATGCGGATGAGAAGGAGATAGGGGAAGGAATAAAGAAACTAGGGAAGCTAATCAGAAAATAAAATGGCTGTCCTGAAAGTTTAAAAGCTTTCGGACGGCCATTTTGTTGTTAAATTCCAATCAGCGGCATTCACCAAAATTCAGGTTCATTCTACTGGAATTCAACCGGAATTTGTCATATCCAGGAACCTTATCATAGCTTACCGAGTATGATAGAAGAGGGAGCTCTGGTAGTAGAGCTATCTACGAATAAATTGAGGTGAACTGATGCTCATTTCAGAGTTGGATGAGAATGCGTTAACAGATCATCAAATTGCAAGTCTATTATTCAATGGCTTGGAGGATGATCAGCACAACGGCGACTGTATTCTTGTTGTCGGCAGCAGCAAAGCGGTGCAATATCGTCTGCCAAAAGCAGTAGAGCTATACCACAATGGCAGAGCAGGTAAGATACTATGTGCCGGTGGTGTGAAATGGGACGGGCAGGAGGCTGTAGAGGCTGTTGCGCTAAAAAATGAAGCTGTCAAAATGGGAGTCCCCGACAAAGATATATTAGTAGAGGAACTCTCCCTCCATACGAAAGAGAATGTGCTGGCATCCATGCTGATATTGGACAGGGCATTTTCCCTTCATAAAATAGACAGGCTGCTGATCGTCACCACTGCCTTTCATATGAAAAGACTCCACCTGACGCTGAAAACCTATATGCCATCATGGGTCAACTTTACCCTCTGTCCGGTCAATGACCTCACAACACGTGCGGATAACTGGTTTGAGAGTGAAATGGGGAGAAAGCGGGCCGAGGCAGAGGCCCGGAAAATCATCATGTATGTCAAACAAGGCGCCTTAGTGGACGAAGATATTTCCCTGTGAGTCACTTTCCAAAATAGAAAGTGACTTTTCTTGTTTTATAACACGTCCTGAACGTATTTTAAGCCTGGAACAAAGCTTCTCAGGCTACCTAGGAGACATGTGGATGTTTCACTGAAAATAGTGATATTTTTTTCCGTGAATCTTGTAAAATGAGGTTAATAAAAGAAAAGAAGGGGTGATTCACTTGAAAAGCAGAATGAACCAGTTGTTTGACGAACAAAAAAGCGTTCACGTGCTGTATGCCTATAATGGAATGAAGCATTATTTTGAACAAGTAGTGGAGTTTATACATAATGGGATTTTGGCGGGAGAATATGTGATTCTTATTGAAAATGCTCGTCTTTATCGCATAATCGAAAAAGAATTGAGCAAGAGATTAACAAAAGAACAAATGAAGTTTTGTCACTGGATCAACAGCTTCGATTTCTACTTTTCAAGTGGCAGCTATCATCCTCCTGCTATCGAAAAGTACTTTCAGAAAACTGTACATCCCTATATAGAAAAGAACATTTCTTTCCGGTCCTGGGCACATGTGGAGTGGAGATCGATGGAGGAGCCGCTGCATCTGATAGAGGATTTTGAAAGAATAGCAGATAAAGCAGTGAATGTGGTTTCCTTCCCATTGATCTGTGCATACGAAGGTGAAAGGATGCCAGACTATCTGAGAAATATCCTGCTTGAGACACACCCTTACGTTTTGGTGGAAGATGATCTGATTGACTCCGAGCAATATCATACTAGTACGAGATAAAAAGAGGAGTCACCTTATTTAATAGAAAAGGTGACTCCTCTTTTCAATGTAAAAAAATGACTTTCGACTTTCGTTGATCTTTTAAGATTGAACAACCAACGCATCTTTCTTTTGCTTCGAATAACGCCAAGCATAATCAAACTCCAACGTCACAACGCCCTTAATATCTATAAAACTAACAAGCCCATATTCCCTCGTTAAGAAGCGGTTGTGCTCAATGGCACGTCCGATTAGTTCCTTGTTATTCTGCAAATCCTTGATAATAACCGTACTATCAGCAAGCTCCACCTCATAGGATTCGGTTCCATCACTGTATGTTCCGATAAAGTCATGCCAGTCAGAAGGATTTGGTGTATACGCCAGCTCAAACTCCGGGCATGCCTTCGTATCCACGACAATGCATCTATCACCATGATTTGGAGCTAGAGGAGGGAGGCCGACAGAGAAGACATTGTTGCCGTTCTCGTCCTGGGCACTGTAGATGTCGCTTGTTTGCCTTTTCAATTCATAGCTATTTTCACGATGCTTCATGAGCAGTTTCCCGGAAAGCTCAGTTATTTCGAACAGACCGTGGTAGCTGTGAAGGTAGGTCCCTTCATAGGCTTTACCGTCGATATCATCCGTTAAAATAGGTTGTGCAGAAGGCTCGGAAATGTTCGCTTCATCCTTCAGCAGTTCATCCACGATCTCATAGCCTGCCTGGAAGATGTTCTCCCCGTTCGCAAGGGCAATGACCGCAATCCCTTTTTCCGGAACAAGGATGAACTGGCTGGAGTACTGGTAGCTGTACTGGCCATAATGCCAGAAGCGCTCGATGCCGTCCTTCGTCTCCTTGAAGAAGGTGATGCCGCAGCCCCCATCATTCGTTGTATACCACTTGCTCTGCTCTTTTCTCATCTCCTGGATTGAAGCAGCGGAAAGGATCTGCTTATCATTGAACATCCCGTCCTGCAGATGCATCAAGGCAAAGTTGGTCAGGTCCTTGATGGAAGAGAACGCATAATAGGACGGATAGCTCGCACTGTTATCAAAGAACTGTTTCGCAAGCGTCAAACTTCCCTCCGCATCCCGGTCATGAGGCAAGGACAACGGCTGGGTCATCGCCCGTAGCGGATGATAGGTAGTCTGCGTCATCTCAAGCGGATTAAACAGCATCTCCTGCATCAGATCTGCAAACTTCACACCGGTCACAGTCTCCGCGACAAACCCTGCAATGTTCAGCGCATGATTCCCATATGAATAAGCAGTTCCAGGCCTAAATAGCACAGGCAAGGTTGGGACCACCTCTTTCATATAATCATAAAGCCCCGATTCCTTATAAAAGAAACTCACATCTCCGCCAGTAGGAAGGCCTGATGAATGGGTCACCAGCATACGAACCGTAATTTCCTTCGAGCGCTCTGCATCAGCTGTGACAAACCAAGGCACATAATGCTGAACCGGCTTGTCCAGGTCTATCACCCCTTTTTCCACAAGCATCATGATTACCGTCCCAGTGAAAAGCTTGCTGACTGAGGCGATGCGGAAGAGCGTGTTCTCTGTGACCGGTGTTGCCCAGTCTTCAATATGTGTTTTGCCGTAGCCTTTGGAGAGGGTGACCTCGTTGTTTTGCAGAATTGCAAAGGCTGCAGCGGGTAGGTTGTTGGATTGCATTGAGTTATGGATGATTTTATTTATATTGCTTATTGTTGTAGTCATACTTTATCCCCTTTAATATATTCCTGCACAATAATAATTCTCTATTAGATTCGTCATTTCCTTTATTATATAAAAGTAACAGACGGTAGTAGAGTTATAAAAAAAGCCGCCTCCCCATCAGGGAAAGCGGCTTCTCTCACTTCTTCAAACTACTATAAACAACCAACCGATCCGAATACTCCCGCACACTCCGGTCAAATGTACCGGTACATGTAATGAGGTTTAAATTACTCTGAAACGAATAATCAAATATCGCATCAACCGGCGCTTCGCCTTCTCCATAGGTCTCAATCCGATCAACTACATAAGTAAGGGAATCTCCTTCTTTGTTATATACTTGAATCTCATCCCCTGGCTCCAGATTCTTTAGCTCAAAGAACACAGCCGGACCATTTCTGCTATCAACATGTCCGGAGATGACAGTGTTGCCTCGCTCGCCTGGCATTGGGCCTTCGCTGTACCAGCCGACGGTCTCAAAAGATTCAGGTACGCCCATTTGGCCGTTTTCGATGACGCCGACTTGTTCTACCGTTGCGTCGACCCCGATTCTAGGGATGACGATTTGATGTGGTTCTATGGTGGTCCGTTCTTCTTTGACTACTTTCCCGTTCTCATTGGTGGAGGGAGTGCGGTTGGGGATGGCTGTTTTTTCTTTTTCCGGGGATGCCGCTTCTGTGGTGGCAGCTTCGGTTTTCTGGGTATCTTTTTGATTAGCGTTGTTCGCAGTATCGTTAGCAGATGAGCATCCTGCAAAAAGCAGCATCATGGTGGATACGATGATAAGGTGCTTCATGGGTAGCGACTCCTTTTTGGATAATAGAAAGAGAGGGAGGACCCTCTCTCAGCTATCAATCTATTATTGTTGGTTACCAAGCTTTCTTCTAGCGATCACGGCCATGGCTACTATAGCAGAGATCACTCCTGCAATGCTCCACATGATAGCAGGATTCATACCAGTTGTTGCTGCTCCACCCATACCGGCATTCGGCATGTCGGATGGTTTTTCTTCAGCGAATTTCTCAGGATGCTGGTCCACAATAGCACCTGCCATCATCTCGCCAACATCGAACATGTGCGCATAAGCTTCACGGATGGTGTTATAGGCAGTTTCATAGTCACCTTCGTTATAGCTGTTGAATGCCTTCAGTAACTCATCGATATGCATCTGCAGTCCGGCTTCAAGGTCTTCTGCTTTCAGTCTTCCTTCTGTAGCTGTTTCAAGGAATGCTGCCTGTTCCACTTTATACTCTTCCAGCTCGGCCAATGCCATTTCTTTACCTTCTTCGTTTTCTTCAGCTGTTGCTACCACATAGTCAACGAAATAACCGATATGGCTGCTCCAGATCTCTTCGAATTGCGCTCCGCCTTCTTCACCGTAGACAGATGCTACCGCTGCAGAAAGGTCAGTCGTATTTCCGCCTAACGCTGCTGCTGAGGCATCAAAGTCGCCGGCGCCGTCAATTCCTTTTTGCATCGCAAGGATTGCCAGTGCAGCATGCTCGGAGAATAGGTGGTTCAAGTCAGAGCGTAAGTCTGCTGCCGGTGTATCGACACTTGTGTTCTCGAATTTTTCAGGGAACTGATCAGTGATTGCCCAAGATAATCCCTTACCAGGAGAATACATATGCTCGATCGAATGTCTCAGGTTCTCATATGTTTTTTCAAAATCTCCAGCTACGTAGTTATCAAATGCCCAGACAAGCTGTTCCACGTGCATTTTCAATCCTGCTTCTAACTCTGCAGCTTTTAAGCGGCTTTCAGTTGCTGTGTCGAGGAACGCTGCCTGTTCCACTGTATATTCATCAAGCTCGGCAAGTGCCTGCTGTCTTCCTTCTTCATTGTCTTCCGCGGTTGCTGTTACATAGTCGACGAAATAGCCGATATGGCTGCTCCAGATTTCTTTGAATGCGGCGCCGCCTTCCTCACCGTATACGGAAGCTACTGCTGCTGACAGGTCGTCCGTATTTTCGTTCAATGCACCTGCTGCCTGTTCGAAGTCCTCTGCTCCGTCAATCCCTTTTTGCATCGCGACTACTGCCAGGAATGCATGCTCTGAAAGTAATGCATCCAGGGAAGCCCGAAGATCTGATGCTGGTGTCGATACGGAAGTCATATGGTCACCATGCGATCCGTGATCCTCTGCATTCGCTACTCCATATGCTGGCAGTAATAACCCGACACTTAATGGTACTGCAATCATTGCTTTTTTCCAGTTCACATTTTTCTTCATCTACAAACACTCCTTTATGATTTGGTTTCAACTACCTAACGCCCCGGATCAAAAGTTGGATCACTTTTTTTGAAAAAAATATAAATATAAGTACATGATATTCATTAATCAATAATATTTATCTGTTATAAGATAACTTTTTATTGATAAACAATAAATATAAATCTATAATAAAAATACAAAAAACATTTAGAAGAGGTGTAATTAATGAAAAGAGAAACAATTTTTCTGAAAATAGCTTTGTTCCTGATTGGAGCACCGGTACTTGCTTTGTGTATATTTGCGGTACCGAAAATAGCGAAAGGGGTAGCGGAGTTTGTTGAGGCTCCTTATGTGAATTACCTTATTCTCATTGGTGTGTATGCCTCTGCGCTCGCGTATTTTGCAGCATTGGTTCAGGCGTTTAAACTTTTAAGCTATATTGACAAGAATATAGCTTTCTCGGAACTATCGGTGAATGCACTGAAAAATATCAAATACTGTGCCATCGCAATCAGTAGCATTTACGTGCTATTCCTTCCGCTCTTTTATATCGTGGCGGAGATCGATGATGCACCGGGTCTCATCGTCATGGGCATGGGCCTTATATTTGCAAGCTTTGTCATTGCCGTTTTTGCCGCTGTTCTTCAAAAGCTTTTGAAAGATGCAATCGATATAAAATCTGAAAATGATCTTACGGTCTGAGGTGATAATATGGCTATTATAATCAACATTGACGTTATGCTGGCAAAACGGAAAATGAGTGTCACCGAACTCACTGAAAAGGTAGGCATCACCATGGCCAACCTTTCCATCCTGAAGAACGGCAAGGCAAAGGCTATCCGCTTTTCTACCTTGGAGGCAATATGTAAGGCACTTGACTGTCAGCCCGGGGATATCCTGGAGTATCGGGACGAAGAATGAAGAGATTACTTCTTGTGGTAATGATTTTCTTATTCCTTGCAGCCTGCAGCAGTCAGGAGAAATCCATGGAAACTGCCAAAGATACCGTACTGATAGAAGTCAAAAACAGTACCGAATACGAAATTTACAGCTTAGAGCTGCGCTATTATCATACTGATACACTTTTTGGTTCACAGCAAACAATGAAAGCGGAAGATGGCCCCCGATTGAGGAAAGGGGAATCGCTTGCTTTTATTCTGGAAGAATCAAATCTTAATTTTGAGCAAGAAGTATTTTTTGAACTTGCACTGATTGATGTGTTGAATAACAGAAAAAGAGTAGTGATCGGTGAGAAATTCCCTTTAACGCTAAAGAAGGGGAAGAGGTATCAGTTGAAATTGACCGGTGATGCCCCAAACAATTTGGCAGTCACTGGTCTGGAAGAAGAATCATAAGAAGCTAACGCCAACCGGGGGTATAACCTCTGGTTGGCTATTTTTGATAGAAATAAGTAAGTTTAAGTTTTTTAATTTTTCAAAAAAGAGATTGTGTTTAGATCTTCATTTTGAAATAATTGGTACTAACTAGGGTGCATAGAAGACGAAGAGTTGGAGGAGAGGGAAAATGGAGAGTCCAATTAAAAATCAGATCAATACAATCTTTGTTCATGTCAGCAATCTAAAAGAATCAGTTAGGTGGTACTCCGAACTGCTGGGACAGCCCTATAGCATGGACAAGGTCGAGGAGCCCGTGTATAACATGGATATCAACCATCATACAGGTTTGACACTTGATGCAGGGCCAAAAGGGAAAATCAAGAAGCAAGCGCAAAGTGATCACCCATTGTTCAATTTCCACACAGAGGACATCGAGAAGGCTTATACTTTTGCAAGGGAAAAGAACCTGCAAATCAGCAGCGAGATCACTACTTTTGAAGATTTTGCGTTTTTTACAGTCAAAGATCCGGATGGCAACACCATAATGATCTGTACAGGGTAACTAGTAAAGGAGGTATGGAACATGATTAAAAGTCCAGTCAAAAACAAGATCAAAACAATCTTCATTCCGGTGAGGGATATCGAGAAAGCGAAGGAATGGTATAAGGCAATGCTCGGGATCGAGGATGGGGAAATCCAATTCGGCCACCTGTTCATTGCGGAGATGGAAGGTACAGGGATGATCCTTGATACGATGCCAAAGTGGCGCGATGAAAACGGAGAGCTACCGACATTAAATGTCCCGGTCATTCAATTTGGTACGGAAGATATTCATGCATCCTACCAATTTATGAATGAAAACGGCGTTAATCTTGTTACGAAGATAGAGCACGGCCATTTCTTTGTGTTCAGGGATTTGGATGGGAATATGATGATGGTGTGCCAGGATTGAATATAAATATGGAAAGACTCGTCAAGACAGGTTGACGAGTTTTTTTATTGGTTACAATCTTTTACTTACACATCCAAAAGAACATTAAAGTTCTTACCTGACAACCATTAATAGTATGATAGGTGTATCTGATACAAATAGTGAAGGGGAGAAACCCATGATAAAGAAGCTTGCCTTGATAGTGATTATTGTACTATCCCTTTCAGCATGCCAGTCTGAAAGCTCCGAGAGTGCGGAAGAGCTGCTGCAGAAGGATTGGAGTGAAATAGAAGAGTCCGCAAAAGGGACGACCGTCCGCATGTATATGTGGGGAGGGGATGACGGGATCAACCGCTATATGGATGAATTTGTCGCCCCGCGCTTGAAGGAGGAGCATGATATTACGCTTGAGCGGGTTCCGATGGACACAAACGAGATCCTGCAAAAGCTGTTCAATGAAAAGAAGGCCGGCAAAGAGAAGGGGACAATTGATGTCATCTGGATCAACGGCGAGAACTTCAAAAATGCCAAGGACAATGAGCTTTTGGTCGGACCTTTCACAGAGAAGCTGCCGAATGTCCAGAAGTATGTAGAATCCGAAAGCTTGGATATCCAATATGACTTCGGGACGGAAGTGGAAGGCCTGGAAGCTCCATGGGGCAAGGTGCAGTTTGTGTACTTTTATGATGAAGAGAAGATAGCTGACCCTCCCAAATCCTTCGGCGAATTGAAAGCTTGGGTCAAGGAGAATCCAGGGCGGTTTACGTATCCCGAAGCTGCAGATTTTACTGGGAATGCATTTTTGAGACATCTTTTATATGAAGAAGTGGCAAGTCCGGACGAATTACTGGAATCCGGCTTCAATGAAGATTTGCTAGAAAGTGGGGAGGAGAATCTTTGGAGCTACCTCAGGGACATCAAGCCTTATCTATGGAGAGAAGGGAAAACCTATCCTTCAGACCTGACAGAGCTTGATCGCTTATATAACCAGGGGGAAGTGTGGATGACCTTCGGGTATAACGAAGCACGGGCAGAGAGTCTGATAAAAAACGGCAACTTCCCGAAGAGCACGAAATCATTCATCATGGATTCCGGTTCGATTGGCAATACACATTTCCTCGCAGTGCCATTCAATAGTCCAAACAAAGCGGGGGCGATGGCGTCCATTAACTATCTTCTATCCCCAGAGGCACAGCTGATGAAATATGATTCCACCTACTGGGGAGAAAATATTGCATTAGATCCTGGGAAGCTATCGGAAGAAGATAAGGCTAAGATGGAGTCAATGGATAGAGGAGCTTCTGTGCTGCCGCCTGAGGAGCTTGCCGAAAAGAACCTGCCGGAAGTGGATGCGAAGTATGTGAACTGGATAAAGGAGCATTGGATCAATGAAGTGGTCAAGACAGACTAAACACTTTCTGGCATTTCTGCCTGCTCTCATCCTGATCAGCTTTGTCGTCCTCTATGCGCTCTTTCTTTCCTTTTGTGAAAGTGTGGCCTGCAGCACAGGTTGGACGTGGGAACATTATTCGACCCTTTTCGAAGAGGATCGCTTCCGGGATTCAATTGTATACAGTCTATCTATAGCAGGAGTGTCCACCCTTTGCTCCCTTGTGATTGGCTTGGGCGTGACAAAACTGCTGCACCATAGGCTTTTGAGTGGAAGGTCTCGGAGCCTGCTATGGCTTCCGATGCTTTTCCCCCACTTTGTCTGGGGATACATGATGATCCTCTTGTTCTCACAGACAGGTTGGCTCTCTTCGATATTTTATAGATTAGGTGTCATTGAGACGGCGTCTTCCTTTCCGCTGATCATTCAGGATGAACATGGAATGGGCATCATCCTTACGTATATATCAAAGGAGGTTCCATTTGTGGTCCTGCTCCTGCTGCCGGTGTATATGAATTTGCCGAAGGAGCTGCCTCAGGTGGTAAGGACCCTTGGGGGAAGCAGGTGGAATGTGTTCAAGACGGTGGAGTGGCCATGGGTCTATCCTGTAATCGTCGAGGCGGGCATCATTGTTTTTGCCTTTGTCATCGCAGCATTCGAGTTGCCTTACCTGCTCGGCACGACCTACCCTCAGATGGTATCGGTCGTTGCATACGAATGGTTCTTCCAGGGAGATTGGAGCAAGCGGCCATTATCCTTCGCTTTCATGATCTGCATAACCGTCCTCATTCTGTTCATCACGGCAGCTGCCTCCTCCTCGATGAATAAGAAACGCTATCAGATGATGAGGGGAAATAACTAGAAAATGGATGATTCTATGAAAAGAACTTGGCATTTCGTGTGGGGGCTATTCTTTCTCACACCGGTCCTATTACTTCTATTAAATAGCTTTGCCTACAACTGGAGATGGGGTGAGGTGCTGCCTCCCGGTTTAAGCCTGAGGGGCTGGTCTGTACTTATGGGAGAGCCGCAACTGATCCGAGCGGTGCTTACAAGCCTTGCTATCGGGATCAGTGTCATTCTCCTGAACTTTGTCATCGCCCTTCCAGCAGCGAGAAAGCTCGCTTTTCATACTTTTAAAGGCAAAGCGTGGCTCGAAACCCTGTTGATCCTCCCGATACTCATCCCGAGTCTAGCTGTTGTAATGGGGATTCATATTGCGATGATCCGCGTCGGGTTAAGTGACACGATACTTGGTGTGATTTTGATTCACCTGATCCCGACCGTCCCTTATTCAATCAAGATTTTCCGTGCAGGATTTGAACGCCTTGGCGAGGGTTGGGAGAACCAGGTAGTGACGCTTGGCGGGAACAAGCTGTACGCGTTCTATTCGGTGTACCTTCCACAGATGACCTCAAGCTTCCGAAGTGCGGTATTTCTCATATTTGTAATTTCACTAGGTCAATTCGCCCTTACCTCCATCATCGGAGGGGGGAATGTGCTGACACTGGCACTGCTTTATTTTCCCTACCTGAAAACTGTCGATACCTCGGTGATTGCAAGCTTTTCGCTCTTGTTTGCCTTTCTTCCGATATTGGTGATCATCTTGTTTGAAGTTATGTTCCATTTAATGAATCCCTATAAAAACCGTTCGTTCAGGAAGTGATATTTCATGATAGCCATTCACGATATGAAAAAGGCTTTTAAAAAGTCTTATGTTTTTGAATCTGTCAGTTTTACGATGACAAAGGGGGAGATCCTCAGTATTGTCGGACCATCCGGCACCGGAAAGTCGACCCTTCTCAAATGCCTTGCAGGACTCGAGGAAATGTCAGGTGGTTCTTTCTATATCGAAGAAAAAGAAATGACCAGCATACCTGCAAGCATAAGACCGGTTGTCATGATGTTCCAGCAGCCGTTTCTTTTTCCACACATGACAGTACTGGATAATGTCATGTACGGACTCAAGTTCCAAAAGAGAAGTAAAAAAGAGAATACGGCAAAAGCAAGAAGCTTTCTAGCTAAGGTCAATCTCTCAGACTATGAAAACTTCATGCCCTATGAATTGTCGGGTGGACAGCAGCAACGCGTGGCCCTTGCCCGTGCATTGGTTACAAGTCCAAGCCTGCTACTGCTGGATGAACCGTTCAGCAGTCTCGATAATGCGCTACGGCAGGAAACAAGGGATTGGGTGAAGCGGCTTCTGAAAGAGCAGAACACAACCGCGATCTTTGTCACACATGATATTGAAGAGGCGATGATCATGGGGGACAGGGTGTCAGTATTTGGGGAAGGAAGACTCCAGCAGATTGGCGACCCATCCGACATCTACTATCATCCGAAAAGTACTTTTGTCGCAGAGTTCTACTCAGACGGGTTCATGCTCGATCCTTCTACGTTTGTGCATACAGAAAAACTCCATGTCATCAAACATGGAGAAACCCATGCCCGATCCTGGAGTGCAACTATCTTGAATAAAAGAATGAAGCACGGAAGAGTCTTTTACGATATCAAACTGGCAGACAATCAAAAGCATGTGACTATTCTGGCAGAGGACATCTATCAGGTAGGGGAAAAACTTCTGATAGGAATAGTGAAGGAAGAAGATGTGATAACAGTAGAATGACAGCAGGGAGAAGATCGCTGCTGTCAGGTATATTTCTTCATAAAGGAACGATCAATCCTGTTCTTGAGCTTCCAGGGGGATTTTCCTTGAAAATAGAACCTGTCGTACAGGAGCATCGCTTCTTTCCCGCCTGTGGAAAGAATGGAAAGGAACCTTTTCTGAGGCTCGAAGGTGGTCAGCTCCCTTTTTGTTAAAGTGCGCTTGATGTTCTCCAAAAGAACAGGACCCTGGCGCACCGCATAGACTCCATTCTTTGCAAGCTCAGGGTAGGTGGAGAGGGTCACGCAATCTCCGGCACCGAAGATTTCCGGATGGCTCTCGCTTTGAAGCGTAGACTGGACAAGCAGGTATCCTTCCTCTGTGCAGCTCATTCCACTTTTCCGAAAAAGTGGAGAGGAGGCTGGCCCTGTGAGCAGCAGTACTCCGGAATGCTTGATAGATCGGTTACTGGTTCGGATGATCTGATCTTCGATTTTTTCTACCTCTTCGTCCACAAAGATTTGAAGCCCTTTGCTTCTGCATAAGTCTTCAAGTCTCACAGAAGCTCCCTTAGGCGCACCGGGAAGAAGGCGGGAGGAGCTGATCAGGGTCACCTGTCCGGTTTGCCCGAGTCGTCTTTTTCGAGCAAGGATGGACAAACTGATTTCCACACCAGCTGCGCCTCCTCCTACAATTACAGGAGACGGTGAATCCCGGAGTTCTTTTATCGTGCCAGGGAAGGTGTAATTCGGCTTCACCGTCCGGACCGCACTTGAGGGACGAAATCCATGGTTCGTCCCGGAGCCGATATCAAAAGAAATGATACTGTAGAATAATGCTTCACCCTTATCAAGGACGATTCTTTTGTTTTCAGGGTCAAGCTCTGTGACAGTCGCTTCGATGAACTGTACACCTGCCTTAAGGGAAAGCTTGTCCAAGTCGATCCGGATGTCCTCCTCCTTATAAAGGCCCTCGGTGAAGCCTGAAAACATCCCGGAGTAGTATTGATACCTATTGGAGGATACAAGGACGAACCTAGTGTCAGGGATTGATTCTTCACAGAGCTGTTTCAAGCATTGAATATGGGCGTGGCCGCCGCCTACAAGAATAACCGCATGCATTCGTTGTTTCACCTCACTCAAAAAAATAGGGATGATGCTATGTCAAAAAAGAATGTTGGAAAAATAATTGGTATTGTAATCATAATTGGAGTCCTTCTGTATATCAACAAAGAATACTTGAATCTGAGTCCACACGATATCAGGGAATGGATTCTTTCCTATGGAGTATTCGCTCCGATTCTATACATAATTCTCTATACCTTCCGACCGTTGATCCTGTTTCCTGCCTCGGTCCTGTCGCTGACTGCCGGGCTCGCTTTTGGAGCCTTGTGGGGTACAATTTATACCATCATCGGGGCAACTGCGGGCGCCATCGTGTCCTTTGTTGTTGCGAGAAAAGTGGGCAAGGGCTTCGTGAAAGGGAAAACGAGCGGTCCGAGAATTACAAAGATCACTGACCAGCTAGAAAAACGCGGATTTCTCTATGTGCTCCTACTAAGGCTGATTCCTCTATTAAACTTTGATTTGATCAGCTATGCTGCAGGGGTATCGAGAGTGAAATTTGCTCCTTTTGTGTTGGGTACCTTGCTCGGCATCATCCCTGGAACTTTCGCCTATAACTTTTTGGGATCGAGCATTTTGGGAGACAATATAGGGAAAGTGATCACAGCGGTTCTTGTATTTTTACTTATTACCATTATTCCGGTAATCTCAAGCCCTAAACTTAGGGAAAAGCTCGGGCTGACTAAAGCGGGAGGAAAAACAGATGCTTGATACCCATGCAAGAAAATATGTACAACCAGCCATTGAAAAGACAGCGACAGGCTTTCTGAAGCTAGGCCTGAGCCCCAATCAGGTAACCATTGCTTCCTTTATTATCGGAATATCATCTGGAATCTTTTTTTACTTTGGCTTCCCGATCATCGCCGTCATCGTGTTATGGCTGAGCGGCTATCTTGACGCAGTAGATGGAACGATGGCACGACAGACGAAGCCGTCCGCCTTTGGTACAGTCATGGATGTGACGTTTGACCGGCTGGTGGAAATCAGTGTTATCCTCGGCATCGCTTTTGCCATTCCAGACGTTCAATGGGCGCTCCTTTTATTGAGTGTTTCTATCATCTTTTCGATGACCGTATTCCTGACAGTAGGTGCCGTATCGGAAAAGCAGGGTGTCAAATCCTTCTACTATCAAGCAGGCCTGGCCGAAAGAACGGAAGGCTTTCTATTCCTATCCATCATGATGCTCCTCCCCGCCCATGTTTTATGGACGACATTGTTATTCTTTTTTGTCGAGACATTCACCGGCACACAGCGACTCTTGGAAGCGAAAAGAATATTGGATAAGGAGTGATGGGGAATGAAAAAGTATGACCTGATTGTCATGGGAGGAGGTGCAGGCGGACTGACCGTTGCCGCTGGTGCTGCCTCATTGGGTGGAAAAGTGGCTCTGATTGAAAAAAATGATCAGCTCGGAGGAGACTGCCTACACTATGGCTGTGTGCCATCCAAAACTCTGATCGAGGCAGCAAACAGGGTTCATGAAGCCCGCTCTTTGAAGAATCTCGGCCTTCAAACCTCCGGAGCAGTCGATATGAAAGCCGTCATGGGACTTGTTCGAGAATCCATTTCCCATATCCAAAAGCACGATGATGCAGACCGGTTCCGGAAACTGGGGGTGGATGTCTATTTTGGCCAGGGAAGCTTTCATTCTCCACATGAGGTGAGAGTGAAGGATGAAATGATTTATGGCAAAAAAATCGTCGTTGCCACTGGTTCACGACCGTCAGTGCCTGAAGTGGAAGGGCTAGAGGAATGCGGGTTCCTGACAAATGAAAGTATTTTCGGATTACGTGAGCTGCCACAAAGGCTCGCCGTCATCGGTGGCGGTCCAGTAGGATTAGAGCTAGCACAGGCCATGTCGCGGTTGGGTAGCGAGACAACCGTCATTGATCGTTCCCCAGCTCTTTTTGGAAAAGAGGACAAAGAAGTAAGTCAAAGTATTTCGCAGATACTGGAAAAAGAACTAACGATCCTGACTGAAGCTTCTGTGGAAAAAGTTGAAATGAGGGGCGGAAAGAAAACCCTGTTCGTGAATAGGGAAGGAGTGTTGAGTGAATTCCCGGTGGATGAAATACTTGTGGCTGCCGGCAGAGTACCGAATACGGGTTCCCTTGGTCTGGAAAAAGCGGGAGTCCAAACCGATGAACGAGGCTATATAATTGTCAACAATCGGTTGGAATCCAATGTTCCCCACATATATGCGATTGGTGATGTAAACGGCGCATTTCCCTTCACACATGTTGCCGGAATGGAAGGGAAGCTCGTTGTTCAGAACGCACTCCTAGGGCTGCGGCGAAAAGTCAGCTACGACAATGTCCCATGGGTCATCTACACCTCCCCGGAAGTCTTCCATCTCGGAATGACTGAAGAGGAGGCGCGGGACCAGGCTAAAGTCATCAGAGTGTTCCGTGTACCGTTATCCAATGTCGATCGATTTGTCACCGATCATCGAACAGATGGTTTTGTCAAAGTGATTACCGATAAAAAGGGTATCATCCTTGGCGCTCATGCAGTCGGTGGGCACGCAGGAGACTTCATGCAGGAAATTACCGCAGCCAAGCAATTTAACAAAAAAATTGGTGCACTTTCCAATGTCGTTCATCCCTATCCGAGCCACAGTGCAGCTGTTGGGCAGACTGCTGATCTGTACTGGAGAGAAACCCTGTTTGAGGGAAGGGTACAGAAGATGTTGGAGAAGTATGTGAAGTGGAAGAGCTGAATTAGGACATTGGTAGATTAGAATCTCATAGACTAGCTGATTTCACAAATAAGGAAGATTGATTGTATTTCGCTATGTGATTCGCAAAGAGGGATTGAATTTTGGAAATCAGCCAGAGAGAATATCCCTCTGGCTTTGTTTCATATTCCCGATGGCGATTCCTCCCAAAATAAGAACGACTCCAAACCATTGTAATGAAGCTATTTCTTCAGAAAGGACAAGGGCGGACATGATAATGGCTACAGGTAGCTCGGATGCTGTAAGGATCGTTCCAAGTCCTGGTCCGACATGTGGCATCCCGATCGAGAATAGTAACGGAGGAAAAACTACACCGAATATACCGAGTATCATTCCGTAAGGCAGTACACCTGTGAGGGTTTGGATATCGAATAGGAATATTGGAGGGAATAATACAACAGTGACAATCAAGGCCCCGGTTGAGAGGAGGGCACTTTTTTGAATAGCCGGCACTTGCTTACCGACGATGCTGCTCAAAAAAATGAATATCGAAAAAGTCACCGCAGAGAGCATTCCCCATACAGCCCCTTGCAAGGATACAGTTTGTACATTCTCTATGAATATTCCAGCTGCCAAAATCGAGCCGGCAAGTAGAATCACTATCGAAAATACTTTACCTGCTGATGGTCTTCTTTTATAAATAATCCATTCGATCAAAGAGCCGATCCAGATGAACTGGAATAGAAAGATGATGGCCAAAGAGGCATCAAGTGTCTGAAGAGATTGATAGTAAAGCAACCCTGTCAATCCCATCGGTATACCGGCCAACATTATGGTCCCGCCGTGCCTGAAGCTAATTCTGGTTTTCTTGGCGAACAAAGTCACCAGCCAAATAATCAAGGTTCCAAATAGCACTTGACTCCCCGTAACCTCCACCATGGAAAACCCTGCCGAATAGGCAAGCTTCACAAACGTGGATAATATCCCCAGGCAGCAGCCTCCAATAAACACAAGTAATGCATAATGCCAAGTCTTCATCATAAATCCCCTCTTTACTCTTATTAAAAAACAAAAAGCCACACGACTGTCCAAAGACAGTCGTGTGGCGAAAATAGAGTCACCTCTAGAAAAATCCACAGTAAATATTTTAATATTGAATTCTAATTGGAATTATAATAGATTACTGCTTTTATTACAATGTAAAATATTTTAGAAATAATAGTAGTAATATGAACATATAAGGGGAGCTATATACTGGAAAAAAGCATATTTAATTTAGAGCATGCTTTTTCAAGCTTCAAAAAAGTAAGGGGAAACACGTATTGCTGGCCTATTTGGCACTCACCCTGTTGTCTGCTTTCTTCTTAAAAAGCAGCGAATGTGCATTGCCTACTTTGTTTTCCAAGTATTCAATGGAATAGTGGCCGGAAGGATCTGTGGCATCGACCACGGCCCTGGATAAATTATCAATGACAAGGTTCAATAGCTCCGTATCCCGGGCTTCTTTTGTTCTGTTCACTTCATCCATAATCTCCTGGGCCAGATTCTGCACTTTCCTTAAACGCATCCCACTCGAATTCATAGACAAGTTATTCCTCCCTTTGACTCGTTTTTTTTAAAAAGTATATGTTGCAGGCTCAAAATCTTGCCAACAAAGTTAGCTAGTTAAAAATATATGTTCAGACACTGATAATCATTATCAATATTGAGAGTTTTGGTGATTTAGAGTCTCCATTTAAATACAATATACCAGTTATATATTTCTACGATTAGACATTTTTGGTATTATTCAGATGAGTGGCTTAAGGGAAAAAATCCTTTGATAAAGGTTAATGAATGAACAAATAAACATATAGTTGAATTAACAAGGGAGTGTAAAAGGGATGGATTTATTTTTTTATGGCACGACTGGATTGATTCTACTGTTCCTCATTATTGTCTTTGCCGTTAGGGCAGGCATTGATACTTCCAAAAATTTAAAAGCAATACGTTCAGAACTGAGGGAAATTAAGAGGAAACTCAAAGAAATGGAAAAAGAATAATATAAAGCAGATTATAAAACCTTTGCTAAAAGTTCGATAACCTGAAAAACACCATTCTTTATGGTGTTTTATGTTGCAATCCATTTTATATCGAATTTGGATTACCAGGAGGATTGTATCTTGGTGGTACTCTTAACCAACCTCTTTCTTTCATCAGATTTTTTAAAGGTGCTGCAATCTTCATTAATTCAACTTGTATTTCAAAAAAAATCAACCCGACGTCAGTCCTAACTGTTTTGGACATCGCCTGCGCACAAAAGGTAATGGAGGTTGCAATTTTCACAGCTATTAGATTCGCGATTTCATCATCATTTAATTTAACCCCTTCAGGAACTGAAATTGGATCAGATATCGGCTTGTTCGGATTACTAAGGGCAAAGGAACTCCTTCCTTTAACAAGAAGTCCTCAACTAATTTAGTATCACTTTTACTGGCTTCAAAAGTATTCATCAGAACATGTTTTAATTCAGGATCAGTTGTTGTGTTTAATCCAACCTGATAAAGTGCCTGTGCTTCATGGAAGGCTGTAAATGCTGTCCACATATCCATTACTTCCCCAACGTGAAGTAATGGCTTCGGTTCTTTATCAACAAAATTCTTGAAAATCGCTGCCAAACTTTCTATCGCCCTTGTCATATTACACCTCGTCGTTTTTTGTTAAATAATTCCCATATTATTCTAAAATTATTCGAATTGCTCTTCAAAAAATGCTGCAACGTCTTCAGGAACTTCCACTACGTCATGAATTAAATATTCTTCCGTATCGGTATTATAGATTAATTGAACCAACAACGCCTTGCCGTTTTCATATTTCACCAATGTCATTGTAGTGACTGACGAACCGTTAGTTTGTGTCTGTTTAATCAAATCAAGTCTCTCTTGTATATATTCTTGATCGATTCCCTCTGCAAATAATTCTTCAAATTCTTTAGAAGAGCCTTCACTTGATGCTGCTAAAAAATCCATCATAAATGCTGTTCTATGCGGACTGTCCGAATTGGGAAACTCAGAGTCTTCTTTACACCCAGATAAAAAAGTCACTAAAAGTAATAAAGAAACAAACCAAACTTTTTTCAAATTTATCCCCTCCAAGAACTGACATGCTTATATTCCTTTTATTTTTATAATAACTTAGTTATCAGGAAATTTGTAATTAATGTTATAATAGCTTAATAATGGAAAAAGACCTTTTTTTATATAGCTGATTCAATGAATGGAATGGGGAGTACAAGTTGAAGGAAAATATCATTAAGCTTCTGATAGTCTTCTCTTTAGGATTAAATGTTATTTTAGTAATCTTATATAACGACGCCAGAAGTTATAAACAAGAACAGTTAGATTATCTATACTCCTTATTCCATTCAGAAATCGCCTCAAATGACGTTCACACAAAGAATGCAAGGAACGGCATTTATGTTGAAAGCTTTGTGGCGCTCCATTCAAGCTTAAAAACTGCTTCATTATTGTCTTATAATTTACTGGGGATGATTCAATTCCCTGAAGAAGATATTATAGCTTCTTATGCTGAGATGGTAAAAGAATGGTTAACCAGCAGCTACATTCCAACTCCTGAGGAACTCGACCATTTAGAAAGAGATCTGATATCCATCGAGGAAACATTTGGGGCAACACATAGAAACAATATTCCTAAAGAGAATAATTTACTTGGCTGGAATGAAGCAGAGTATATAAATGAATTGGAAAAACTCAAAAAAACTTTATATTTTTATAACCATCCATCTTCCAAAAATTCAACCGAAAATACATCAGGATCTCTTGTATCCTCAGAGATAGAAAAAATAACCATTCAGAAAATAGACGGTTTAAGTAATACCCCGGGATCCTTAAAAGTGATCACAAATTCAGAAGATATAAGATTTATTCAGGAGTCTTTCAGCGAAGCCATCATGCAGCCTGGAATTGCTGATATGTCACATCCGGAGTACAAAATTGATATCGGAGAGGAAGTCTATTATCTATGGATTGGAGGGACGTCGGGGACGATCATGAACGTAATCGACACCAATACGATTTATACCCTTTCGGAACAATCCGCTCAACGTATCTATGAGTTAATTGAAAAAAGTAATAGCGACTAAACACTGGGAAATGAGTTGATAATATTGGGTTACGATATCGATTAATTAATAGGGGGAGCATGTGAAAAAACTTATTGGAATCGGAATGATCCTAGCTTTAGTTGTTATCAGCTTTTTCTTAGGTAGGCACTTTTATATAAAAAGTACTTTTACAAAACCATATGAGATTGTAGAAGAAGTGGTAAAGGACGCCAAAGCCTCCAAGGGTAGGAGCCCGTATCTTATCAGTGACGGCGATTGGACCGAGCTTTCAGAGAAATCCATTTATAAACTTGTAAGAGAGCCTTTGCAGTGGAAAGAATTCACGGATTTTATCAATGAATGTGAAGGACCAGCTAATTCTTTATCAACAGAGAATGGCAATGCAACAGATAAACTAATGAAGCGAAAATATAAAGAAAATCATCGTACAATTGGTGTAACCTGTCATGAATTTGATATTGAAAGCGGACAGCACATTGGAACGAAAACTTATAACCTGTTGCTCGAAAACATTGACGGTTCATGGAGAATAGTTGGGAGAGCACCGCTAGAGGGGGATAACATTGAATAAAAACAAATTAAGAAAGTCATCCAAAAATCGATCATTGTTTGGGGTCTGTGGAGGAATTGCAGAATTTTGCGGAATCTCTGCCCTAAGCATTAGACTTATCTTTCTTTTAACGCTACCTGTGTCTTTCATCGTCTATATCATTCTTGTAAACGCCGTTCCGGATAACCCTCCGTCTTTGTATTGAAGGTTGAAACTTTTTTAATCTATTACCGTCAAAAACAAAAAGAGGGGACTATTAATTCAAATAGATTAAATACAAAATAACTAATCGGAGGTAAGAGATATGTTTATTTTTAGCTGCTTGGTTCTGGTAATTGGTTCTGTTGTTTTATTTAAAAGGTTTGGTGTGAAAAACTCCTTCTCAAAAGGAGTTGCCTTAGCAATTGCACTTTCCATTCTTGCTGTAGTTGCTCTAGCGCAGAATTATACGCAATCTCTTATTCCGGAAGCGAATGACGGAATGGGGATCTCCAATAGCGTGGCCTATTGGATCATCGGTGAAGAGCGGTGGACAAATGAGATGTTCCAATCGTTTTTTGAGAAGTCAACTTATCTTACTTTGGTTCTCATTGTAGCTTATCCCCTTGTTCTTGCAGTGGAAGCACGAAAAGGGAAGAAAACAATCGGTTTATCTAATGAGTAGTGGCAAATGAAAAAATTAATAAATTTAATATTCTTTTTAAGTGTAATTTTAATCGGATGCCAACAAGATACAACAGAAAAAAATCTTGATGAAAACTCTACAAAAGAAAGAGTATACAGTAGTAACTGGGATGGTACGCCAGTGATTGTAATAAAGAGGAACGAGAATGGAACCAATGAAAAAATAAGAGAAATTACAGACACAGAAGAAGTAGCAACTCTTATTAATGAATTGAAAAACGCCGATTGGGAAGAAAACGTGGTCGTGGATATTTCTCCCCCAGATTATACTTTCACTTGGAATTCATTTAAGCACAGTGTTTGGATAAACGAAGAATATGAATATAAAAGAATAGAACTCAAAATCGATGGACAATCGAATTGGGGAACTCTATCAAAGAAATCCTCTGAAATTGTATATGAGATCCTGATAGGCGTAGATATTCAAAAGTGAATCAATAAGTTATTTGAAGCAGGTGAGTAACAATGATTGAAAAATTCCCTATCTATATTCCCTCATTAAAAAATGAACGATTGGTTCGTGTCCATCTGCCGGAGGATTATTCCGTTCATGTAGAAAAGAAGTATCCGGTATTATATATGCATGACGGGCAGAATGTCTTCCACGATAAAGGTGCCATCGGTGGAGTTTCCTTGGGTCTTGAAGAATACTTGAACAAAAATAAGCTGGATGTGATTCTTGTTGCTATAGACCAGGTTAGTGCTGAAAGATTAAACGAGTACTGTCCTTGGGAAAACGGACCGTTTAATAAAGAGTTGAGAGGAAACGAATTGTATGGAGGCAAAGGCAAAAAATACATAGATTTTATTGTAAATGAATTGAAACCATTGATAGATAGCAAGTATCGAACAATTTCCGATCACACTTCCATCGCAGGTATCTCACTGGGAGGACTCATCTCCACTTACGCAGTTTGCATGTATCCTCAAGTTTTTCAACATATCATTCTTCTATCCCCTTCATTTTTAGCTAATCAGGAAGAAATGGAGAACTTAATTAAACAAAGCGATTTGTCTCCAATCAAAAGCCTATACCTTGATTTCGGAGCAATAGAGGCTGGTAAAGGAACACCAATTAATACAGCATTCGTAGCCTCCAATCAGACAATTTATAATCTATTGAAAGAAAAAATAGCAAACGCCAGATTGAAAATTATCGATGATGGGGAACATAACTATAAATCTTTCAAAAAGAGAAGGGCGGAACTGTTTGCTCCGATATTTTCAGGTACTTGATAGGCAGGGGGTTTCATATGCTGAGAAAAAGTAGGATGGTCTTTCTATTATTAATTCTTCTGCTAGTAGCTTGTAGCAAACAGTTGGAAAGCGGGGAATTAGTTCATGAAGAGCAGACGGGTCCGTTTAGTCAAAGTGTTGGAGATAAATTAGTAGAAATAATATTTAACCTTGATGATTTTGAAGTAATGTGGAACGCCTTTAATTTTGAAGCCAAACCTTTGGATGTTGATTTTGAGGAATTTGCTATTATATTTGCACATACAAGTGAATCCTCCACTTGTCCAGTTGAAGTTGATAAAATGGTGCTGGTTGATACTGGTTCAGAACTAACCATAGATACTGTTCAAAAAGGTTCTAATTGTACAAGTGATGCAGTGCTAAAGACTTTTGTATTTAAAATTGAAAAAGACAAACTGGAAAAAGTGGAAATCATCTTTTTTTAAGGGGAAGCTTTTTCTTTAGAAAACTGATTTGACGTGGGGGTATTATGAAAACTTTCATATACATGGTGAGACATGGTGATTCACCAAAGCACGGAAACGAGAGAACAAGAGGATTGAGTGATAAAGGGAAATTGGACGCTAAAGGTGTTGCCCGCTTATTACAAGAGGAAGGTATTGATGCGGTCATCTCAAGTCCATACGACCGTTCCGTCCTAACTGTCCAAGCGTTAGCGGAGCAAATTGGACAAGAGGTTTTAGTGTTTGAGGACCTAAAGGAAAGGATTTTTACTGTGGAAGAGAAGCGAATATCTGATTATGAACTTTCCCCTTTATTAATAAAGTCATTTTCTGATCCAAACTTTGCTTTGACTGGAGGAGAGTCTAATGCCGATTGTCAAAAGAGAGCGATAAAAGTCTTTCAGGAAATACTACATACTTATCGCGGTCAAAAAGTGGTTATAGGCACTCATGGAGCTGTTATGACATTGATGATGGGATATTATGACCAAAAGTATGATTTGGATTTTTTACTACAAACTACAAAACCGGATATTTACAGGATGGAATTCGATGGGCAGAATTTGATGGGGGTTAAGAGGGTGTGGGATGTACAACAAGTTAAATGTTCATCATGAAATAAAGAAAAAAGACGATATCCCGAGGGATCCGTCTTAGTATCCATGCTATTGAACTGAATCAGTGATGACCACTATGATCAGTAGAATCTTCCTCTTCCTCCGACTTTTTAACATCCTCTGATTCCACAACTTCTCCGACCACTATCAGTCTCACGGGTTGAAGGCTGATTTTCTCTGTTTTCAATGTTGATGTCAAGTAGTAGATTCCTTCTGAAGGGAAGGAATGATTCACCATGATTTTTTCGTCATTGATTGTTTCAAACGGAATTGGGATGGTCTTCTCTTCCCCTTGTTTACGGAGGGTCAAAGACAAATCCTCTTCTTTCCATGCCGTTTGTTCTTTATTGGAGATGCTAAGGACCATTTCCGTATCTATCTTTACTTCAATTGTTTCTGGGATTTCCCATTTGATTTCAGGCGGTGTAGACAATGTATCCTTTGCGTACGTACAACCTGATAACAAAAGAGTAGACCCTAGGAATATGAGTAGTTTCCTAATCATTTTATGCCCCCTTAAGCCTGCAGCCATGTTTTTAGTTTTGGTACACGCGGTATGATGAATTTATCGATCAGGAAGACGACGATTAGGCTGATTCCTACAAGGGGAAGCAAGATTCCCATAATGATCATCAGTATCCACACTGATCGGGTAACTTTAGGGTTATCCACTTTGGATGGTGCGCCTGATTTATTGGCAGGTTTCCGTTTTTTCCACATAATAAAGGAACTGATAACAATTAGAATGATACCGAGGCATGCAAGTAACCCGATGATCTGGTTCGCCACTCCAAAGAGTCTACCTTCATGAAAAGCGATTCCTGCTGTTGTCGCTTGAGCCATGATTCCATAGTCTTTGAATCTAGCATCGCTTAAAATGAAACCGGTATAAGGATCGATGTGCAAAGTTGCTTCGTCGAGCACTTGTCCATTTGAGGAAGTGACCGTGAACACCCCAGTTTCATTAGCAGGGAAAGAGATTGTGTATGGTTTGGCGATGTTTTGGCCCTTGGAAATCTCATCAATGCTATCAATGGATAATGGAACAAAGCCATTCATGGCAGTGGTGGGCACCTCAAGGTTTTCAGTGGCCCATGGTACATCCGCCGCAATATCTTCCGTCGCAACTGCCGATACTGGCTTTTCACCAAATGAACTTCCAAAAGGAGGGTTCCCTGTATTGGTGGAAGTGGCTACCCGACTCATGATCTCACCAGAAATTCCCGACCAGGCAAGACCTGAGATCAATATGATTAAGATCGCACCCGATAGCCAAAAAGCTGTTACGCCATGCATATCCCTCCAAAAGACTCTTCCTTTTTTGCCCAGGCGAGGCAATATTGTTCCCCAAATGGATAGCTTGCCTCTTGGCCACCAGACATACAGGCCGGTAACCATTAAAATGATCGCCCATCCTGCAGCAAGTTCCACAATTCTGTTGGCGATGTTTCCTCCTACAAATAATTCACTATGAACTTTGACGACTTGATTCATTATTAAATCCTCATTATTCATCGAGCCGACGATCGTGCCATCATATGGGTTCACATATACGGTCTTCATGACATCGTTTTGCATGATTCTGACTTCAGTCGTTCTGTCAGCCTCATCAAACTGCCGGATGGATGTAATGGCAGACCCTTCCATGTTTGATAGCACATTTTCCACCACTACTGACGGGGCCAGCCGTTCTGTTGATTGGGGAGGTATTTCATATAGATCCTTATATAGGCTTGCTTCAATTTGAGGCTTGAATAAGTAGACTGCCCCACTGATCGCTAGAATCACAAAGATAGGGGCAAATAAAATACCGGCATAGAAGTGCCAGCGCCAAACTGCCTTATACAAATCACCTCTCGACTTTTGAACGGCTTTTGGAGAAAAGTCAGGTTCCAACTTTCGTGCGTGTTCCATTTTTTTCACTCCTTCAATCCTAATTGGCTTTTATTTTTTTGGTTGGCAACATGCCTCTCCATTCATTTCATTCTGGATAGCTTTAATTGCATCTTCAAAGCTGTAGATTTCTCCGCCAAATCCCAGTTGGAACTGTTCCGCTTGTTTCTTGGAATCGAAAATCAAAACTTGGGGTTCACAACAATTGAGGTTGATGTCTGCATGCATCAAGAAGTATGCCATCCTTGCACTGATTGTTGTTCCTTTTAAAAAGTCCTGGCAGATTATCTGCGAAACATCCGCTTTGATATCCTGGTATCGCAGCAAGCCGCAATGCGCACAGCAGGTCTGTTCTACCTGCTGATTCACTTTGATAAGCTGAACAGATAGCCGTGATTTTGTCGGTTTGTAACAATAACTGCAAACATTTGATGGGAATAGCTCCTGTGGTACAAGAGTGATGCCATTCGATGTTTTTAACACCTTCTGCTCATCCACCAGAGGCTTTATATCACGATAAACAGTCATTTCAGAGACACCAAGCCTCACACTGATATCAGAAACACGCAGCGTCTCCTCTTCTTCCAGCCATGTTAAAATTTGTTGCTGTCGTTCGAGCGGTAACATATTACCCACCATCCTTATTTTAGTAACGCTTAAAGAAGCCATTTAGATCACTAGTAGATTAAGATTATTTTATAAATGAGCCATAAACAAGCATGCGGATGATGAAAATTGTGAAAAAGTGTTGAACTTTAACATGTTGGAGATTTACTTTTGGTAGGTCGTTTCATTCTTTTCAAATAAGTGGATTGTATAAAATGAAAAAAGTTCCAAAAACTCCGTTTCTCTAGGGAAGGGAGTTTTTGAAACCTTGGATGTGATAAGGTTAAATTACTGATGGGCTTTTTCCATTGCAAGTTTGATTCCAAATCCGATCAGCACAGCACCTGTTATCGATTCAATAACGGTCGTGGTTTTTGGCCGTTTCATAAATGCGCTGATCTGGTCCACGAGAAGGATATACATGATAAACCAAACAGCGGTCAGGATGGCATAAGTAAGTCCCATAAGTATGAACGGCACTAGAGTGTCGCTGTCTGGATGAACGAACTGAGGCAAAAATGTCAGGAAGAAAACTGCAACTTTAGGATTTAACATGTTTGTCAGAAACCCCTGTTTGAAATGGGACTGATTCTTATATTTTCTTATGGATCCCGTGTCTTCGTTGCCAATGGCAGATTTACTCTTTAGCGCCAATAGGGTCTTGATGCCCAAATACACAAGATACACTGCACCAACATATTTGAAGATTGAAAACAGAAGCGCTGATTTTACGATGATAGCAGAAAGTCCGATAACGGCAGCAAGAGTATGAATGAGCAATGCACAAAACGTCCCCACTAACGTTTTGAATCCCCCGACTCTTCCTGCAGAAAGAGTATTTCTGGTGGCGATTGCAGTATCAGGACCGGGCAATAGAATAAGCAGCATACTCATAATCACAAACAGATAGAAATTCTCCATGTTGATGATCCCCAATCTAATGAAATTTGTTAAGCCTCATTTTATCAGAAAACGAAATGTTTTGAACATTTGTTTATGAATCCCAAGTTATAAAATCAAACAGAATGAAGCTTGGGATTTTTTGCATTTCGTAATGATAGAGAAAACTCTTTATTTTTCGATTTTCCACTATACAATAAAACTGTAATCAAAATTAGTAGATAAATGTGAAATCACATAGGTGTAATGAACTGAAAAGCAGAGTAAAACTCACTCTGCTTTTTGTTGAGAAAAATTCTTGTAACCTTTCAATCCGTTCAAACGATTAATAATAGAATACATAACGAGGGGGGAGTAGTTTGATTGATTTGGACAACTTAGAAGATAGCATTAGTAAAATCTATCGTAAATATTATTTAGATGTTTATAGGTTTCTTGTCTGTTTTTCAGGGAATCAAGACGATGCAGAAGACATAACTCAGGAAGTTTTTATTAGGGTTCTTAACAATTTATGTGCCTTCAACAATGAAAACAATTTGAAGACTTGGATCTTTTCGATTGCAAAACATGTAGCCGTTGATCATTACAGAAAGAAAAGATTTTCTTCCATCTTCAATGAGGGTTTTTTCAAGCAGATCGAATCACCCAATAAAAGTCCTAATGATTTAGTCGAACAAAATGAATTGAAAATGTATATTCATGAGGCTATCTCTAAGTTAAAGCCTAAATATAGGGCTGTTGTAATTCTTAGGGGTATAAATGAACTGTCCGTAAAAGAAACATCTGAGGTCCTTAACTGTAGTGAGTCAAAGGTGAAAGTTGATTATCACCGAGCAATCAAAGACCTCAAAAAGAAGTTGAAATTAAATGTGGAGGAGGTAATACGACATGCAAAATGACAAGGATTTGTTTGATTTGATTCGTGAGACATATCCCCAAAATCCGCGTGATGAGTTTGTTGTCTCCACTGCAAAAAAATTAAGAGAGTCTGCAAGAAAAATGGATAAAAGAGGTCCCATTAAAAGATTTGCATTTGCTTCGAGCGGATGGGTGGTAACGAAACTAATCCCTTCTGTAGCTCTTTTAATAACTCTAAGCATAGGTGCTTATAGTTATTTCAACTCGCAAAATACTACAAACAGTTCTCAACAGAACCCATCTAGTAATTCAGGAGTTGCCATACCTGCTATCGAATTACCGGAACACGGTTCAGCTAAAATGATGCCACTCATTGTTTATAAAGGGAAAATATATACCCAATCACCAACAACGATTGATAATAATAAAGTTTCAGAGATAAAAGGTGAAAAGCTGGGAAAAACAAAAGCCGGTATAGATGAATGGAGTAATCAGGATAATTATGCAAAAGAGTTTGCATCGACAATTGGGGAAACCGATGTTTACTCTGTAAAAGGATATAAAGATGGCCTTCGGATTATGACCTATTACGAAATAGATGGAGAAGGTTATGCAGAGTTTTACGAGAGTCTAACGGGAATCACTGTAAATGATGGAAATGATATTTTCGGTGATTTGCATTTGGTGAATAATGTACAAGAAGCAAAATCTAGATCCTATGAGGATTCGTTAAGCAATACGAATAATTACATGAACATTAATAACTTAAGGGTAGTTAATGCATTTTTAGAAGAATTAAACATGACCAAGCCATACTTGATACAAGATGTAGAAGCAGAAATAGGCGATTTTCGTAACAATGATCAGTATAAAGAATTAACCTTGCATCTAAATGATGGAACGGCTGTCACACTAGGTGTAATCAAGGGAGGATATATCAGTTACGGGCAATCGCTATATTTTAAAATGAATGATCAAGTATTTGAGGAACTTTGGAATCTATAAATCTATTCAATAAAAAGTAGTGGAGGAGTTTATTTGAAAACTAATGAAAAAAGAGTGAAGGTTACTCTAAGCATCATATTAATTTTCGCTTTGATAACTAACTTTTTCATCATGCCGAACATCGCATGGGCAACGAAAAACCAAATGCCGATATCTACTAGTGGGAATGGAGTCCAAATAAATAAGGCAGATGCTACACTTATTGAACAATTTAATGAGCAGGAAGTAGTAACATTTTTAGTGAGATTTAAGGAGCAAGTAGATACGCACCGAGTTGCAACAGAAGCAGCAGAAAGAGCAAAAAAACAAAAATCGACAGTTAATACGGAAGTTTATGTCCGTTCTGCCATCGTCTCAACGCTAAGGAATACAGCAATGGAATCTCAAGATAAAGTGATGGATTACCTCGAAGATGCAAAGAAAAAAGGCGAAGTGAGAGATATTCAATCGTTCTACGTGGTCAATGCCATTGCAGTGACTGGTACAAAAGAAGTGATGGATAAAATTGCTGCATATACGGAGGTCGAAAAAATTCTGCCCAATGAAACACGGCAATTGATCGTCCCTACATCAAGTATGGAAACTACATCTGTCAGTGATCAGTCAACAGTCGAGTGGGGAGTGGAACGCGTTGGTGCACCACAGGTTTGGGACATGGGGATCGATGGATCTGGAATCGTAGTGGCCAGTATTGATACAGGAGTGCAATGGGATCATCCTGCGTTAATAGAAAAATATCGCGGATACAATCCAGCAATTCCAACCCAACCGGATCATCAGTATAACTGGTTTGATGCTATCGGGGATAAGGAAGCACCATATGACGATTTAAAACATGGTACTCATACAGTGGGAACGATGGTTGGTTCAGAGTCCGATGGAAGCAATCAAATTGGTGTTGCTCCTGGTGCAAAGTGGATTGCTGTTAAAGCTTTCGGAGCTAATGGTGGTACCGATGTTGATCTCCTTAGAGCAGGGGAGTGGGTATTAGCACCAAAAGATTCTGCAGGAAATCCTCACCCTGAGATGGCTCCAGATGTGGTAAACAACTCATGGGGTGGTGGGCCAGGCTTGGATGAATGGTATCGACCAATGGTTGAAAACTGGCGGGCTGCTGGGATTTTCCCTGTATTTGCTGCAGGCAATTCCGGTTCTGCCGGTGAAGGGTGGATTTCTTCTCCAGCGAATTATCCTGAATCTCTTGCAGTTGCGGCAACTGATCATAACAATGCTCTAGCTGGTTTCTCATCTCGCGGACCTGGACCTTATAATGACATGAAACCTGATGTTTCTGCACCTGGGGTTCATATCCGTTCATCTGTCCAAACCAATGAATATGAGCTTATGAGTGGTACATCCATGGCAACACCTCATATCTCCGGAGTCATTGCACTGATTATGCAAGCAAATGCATCATTGACTATAGATCAAATTGAGGAAATATTGCTAGATACAGCGATTCCGTTGACAGATTCAGCGTATACTGCATCACCGAATCATGGATATGGACATGGATTTGTAAACGCTTATAATGCAATTAAATCATTTCAAAAAGGAAATGGAACAATTCAAGGTCAAGTTGGACAAAATGGCAAGGATACTTCAGCGCCAACTTTCCAACATACACCACCAAGGTATGTATATGACCAAGTAGTATTGCCTTTAACGGTGGAGGTACAAGATAATATCAGTGTAGAGAAAGTTGAACTTCAGTTTTTAGTAGATAATGAATGGAAGACAATAGAAGCAACAAGAACAGCAGGTGACTTCAGAAACGGTACCTACCAAGCTGTAGTTCCGGAAGAAGATGTAAAGAACAGCAAATTTTCATATAAATGGATCATAGTAGATTACGGGAAAAATAATGTAATCTCACAGTATGATGTGGAAGTGAAGCCTGCGGTCTCTATTGGTTATTTCCAAGATTTCGAGAGTGGGACGGAAGGTTGGTATTCAGAAGGAATAAATAATGATTGGCAATGGGGCAGCCCGCTAGCGGGGCCAGGTAAAGCTTTTTCCGGGAAAAATGTATATGGGACATACCTTAATGGCCCACATGCCTTTAATACTTATTCCTATCTGAATATGCCACCTGTACAGATTCCTGAAAGCGGAAATGCATATTTGCAATTTAAGCAATGGTATGACTTTAGTCCAGATGGGATAATGGGTTCAACAGATTTCGGGGCAGTACTTGTCTCAACTGACCGGGTAAACTGGGAAATGTTTGCTAGAACGGAAGCCACTGGGATCGATGAATACACGACTGATGAATGGATAGATGCAGAAGTAGATCTTTCCGCTTATGCAGGAAATAAAATATATATCTGTTTCTATATGAATGCCTTTGCAACAGATTATGAGTTGCGTCTTCATGATGGCTGGTACGTGGATGACATAGCATTAACAGATAAACCCTTAGAAAATGTTGGGGAATATATGGAGCAAGACACTAAAGGATTAATTCATACGAAAAAACAATCAGAAAATAGTATATTAGCTCCAAGTGCTACACATGTTGAGGTTGATACTAACCAACCCAATGTATTACCGATCGGTGGTAAGGTCACTATTATAGAATCTGGATTCTCCACTACAACAAACCCAGCTAATGGCAGTTTTTCGATAGATTATAAAGCGGGGGATTTCACTCTTCGTGCCGAGGCTTATGGATTTCACTCCATGGACCAACGTGTTTCCGTTCCAAAAGATGGAATTGTTGAAGCGGATTTTGCGCTTGAGCCTTTAGGAAAGGGAACGGTAAAAGGTGTAATGAAGGATGAAAAGACAGGGAAACCTCTATCAGATGCTATTATTTCTATAGTAGAGGATGCAGCCATTACTCCAGTAAAAACCGATAGCAAGGGTAGATTTACACTTACAGCCTATGAAGGTACCTATACGTTACATGTGTTTAAGAGAGATTATGTAATTAGTGAATACACGGTAACTCTTCAATCGGGTAAGAAAATCACACAGAACATAGATTTGAAAAGGTTTATTGGGGTCCCTGGAGAGATTGGTTATGATGATGGGACATCTGAAGATTCATGGTTTTTTGGTTTTGCCAATAATGGCTTTGCTATAAAAATGTCCTTGGATAAAGGAGTTACGAAGTCTTGGTTGACAGGTGGACTATTTAAGGTGAATACAGAAGCTCCTTATCGTGGAACTAGATTTCAAGTGGCGGTATATGATTCCACAGGTGTGAATGGTGATCCCGGAAAGCTAATTGCGGGGCCATTTGATGCTGATGCCAGGACTGATGGGGAATGGACGCATGTTGATTTAATGGATAAAAACATTTTTGTTACAGGAGATTTTTACTTGGTATATATACAGCCTGATGGTTATTTTGACCGTAAATCACCAAGTCTCTACAGTGATATTAGCAGTACTTTCCATGATCGAAACTGGTTTTTCTTAAATGGGGTTTGGGAACAGAATGATAATCCGTTTTATGGAAACATGATGATCCGGGCAGTTGTAAATAATTCCTTACCGGTTCCAGTGATTGAATCGCCATTAAATGATTCGTTCACAAAAGAATCCAAAATTGTTGTGAAAGGGGAAGCAGCACCATCAAGTACTGTTATCATTCAAAACAACGGGAAGGACAAAGCAACTGGAAAATCAAATGAAGATGGTTCATTTGCCATTACTGTAGATTTGAAAAAAGGTGAAAACAGATTAACGGCAGTTACAGAAACGAAGGCTGGTAGAACAGACCCATCGGAAGCTGTAAATATAATATTCGACCAAAAGAAACCAGAGATTACGATAAACAAAATTGAAAAAATCAAAGGAAAGCATAATGAAGTTATGGTTTATGGCAAAGTAAAAGATGACTATTTAGATAGCATTTTTATTAATGATAAACAGATTTCTGTTGATTTAAAAGGATCATTCAAAGAACAGTTTAAATTGGATAAAAACGAATATAAGATAGACATACATGCAAAGGATAAGGCTGGAAATAGTGAAAGAAAGACGATCAAAATCAAATAATCTAGCTTGAGCGAACACCTGTCGTAATGATTTAATATCGTCTAGGTACCAAAAACCAAATAATTGTGCAATATCATATTCAAAATCCATCCACCCCCCACACATAATGCTTAACTGAGTATAAAAGTTTTGCACAAAATATAATGAAGAACCCACCACTTTAATATTTGGTTTTGGGTTCTTTGTTTTAGTTTTCAATATCTTGTATTAATATAATAATTAGAATGCATCTTGATACCATTGGACTATTACATCAGAGAGACATAGTAAAACCAAAAAGAGGTGTGGCTTTGAAAAAGCAGAGAAAGAAGAGATTGTTAATATTTTTTGCTACAATAATTTCACTGATTTTCTTTTTTTATTTTCAAAATAATTGGATTGAGACTACAGATATCTCAATTAATACAGATAGAGTTCCAGCAAGTTTTGATGGTTATAAAATCGTGCAATTATCGGACCTTCATAGTAAATCCTACGGGGAAAATCAAGATGTGATAGTTCAAAAAGTAAGTGAAGTTAACCCTAATCTAATTGTATTTACAGGTGATCTAGTGGATTCGAAGAAATATAATAAGGAAACCAGTCTGACATTGATGAAGGAATTGATTCAAATCGCTCCGGTTTATTTTGTAACTGGTAATCACGAATGGTGGTCTGGGAAGTTCAGCTCATTGGAAGAGAGCTTACTTGATATAGGTGTAAAAGTAATGAGAAATACAGCAGATTCAATTACCTTAGGTAACGAAAGCATTCAAATTATCGGAATTGATGACCCTGCACTTGCCGGAGATGGAATTGATGAAAGAAGTATCACAGAGGAAGCTATCATAAATGCAATGGAAGGGGTAGGAGAAGGCAGATTTAACATCCTTTTATCCCATCGGCCAGAGTTGTTCAGCCTTTATTCTAAATACAGCATTGATGTAGTTCTATCTGGACACGCTCACGGCGGACAGTTTAGAATGCCTTTTGTCGGGGGATTGATTGCTCCTAACCAGGGCTTGTTTCCGAAATTCACTGCAGGCAAGCACGTTTCTGAAAACACCGCTATGATTGTTAACAGAGGTCTCGGCAATAGTATAATTCCTTTGAGAATCTTTAATCGACCGGAAATAGTTGTATTAACATTAAAGACACCATGAATAACTAATGAACCTTTGAAATCAGAAAATCACATCCGAATGGATGTGATTTTTTATTGAATTATTTTAAGAAATCCTGATCTAGATATTTCGGATTTGGATATTTATAGAATCCTTCACCAGATTGCTTTCCTAGTTTTCCTTTATCGATAAATTCTCTTTTCAGATAATCCGCTACTCTATCGCTTTCTTTATTACCTTGTTCTCCCATATTAATGGCAACATTATAGACAGTATTAATTCCAATGATATCTAGCCATGCGAAAGGTCCAAATGGCGCTCCTGATGTGAGCATCCATGTTTTGTCAATCGACTCCGGATCCGAAACTCCGTTTACAAGTAAATTTTGGGCTGCGAATAAAAACGGAATGATAAGTGAATTCATTACATATCCTGGTTGTTCTTTATGGATCGGAATTGGCACCATTCCAATTGCTTTTGCAAAATCGATCAAGTCTTGAAAGATTTCTTCTTTTGTTCCAGGGTGTTTCATGATTTCTGCAACATTGAATTTCCAAATTTCATTAGCGAAATGCAATGCTAAGAATTTTTCAGGTCTACCTGTAAATTCAGCGAACTGACTTGGCAGCAAGGTTGAAGTGTTAGATGCAAAAATAGTCTTTTCTGGTGCAACTTTCGCTAATTTTTGATAAAAATCTTTTTTTATTTCTACCAATTCAGGAACCGCTTCGATCATTAAATCTGCATTTTCAACTGCTTTTTCCAAGTCAGTATATAGCGTTAAACGGTTATATGCATCTTCCAATTCTTCTTGCGTAGCTCCGATATCCTCTTTATACCGTTCCATGTAATTTTTGAAGCGGGTATCCGTCATTTTTAATGCGTTTTCGTTGATATCGTATAAGGATACTTCAAATCCTTTAAAAGCAGCTTGGAATGCAATTTGACTTCCTAAAACTCCGCCACCAGCAACCGTAATGTTTTTAAAATTCATATATATTCCCCCTATTGTTAACAACGTGATTCTTTCCTATATAGTAGTCCCCAAACTGCACGCACTGATTCAGTTAAAAAGTATAGTATTTTGACATTTCCTAATACTACCTTTAAGGGAGGTAGTATAATGCCTAACATAGAAAAATGCCTTGAAGAAAATATCAAAAATATCGAAAATTCTTTTCACCATACTTCTGACCTTATCGTAAGGAAAATGAAGGTGGGCTTCAAAGGTTCAGCCGAAATGGCCGTTGTCTATCTGGACGGGATTATTGATATAGAGCTTATTCAGGAGCATGTGGTCAAGCCTTTATTGGAACCATTCAAGACTGTAGGTATGAAGGAATCACTCATAGATCAAATACTGGGAAGAGTCATTGAATCGGCTGAAGTGAAGACCACTAATCAGTATAAAGAGTTGACCGATGCCATCGTACAGGGGAGTACTGTTTTACTGATAGACGAGTATCAACAAGGGGTCATCATTCCATCTCCTAAGTGGGCGGAAAGAAGTATCGAAGCAACACTAGGAGAACGTACCGCAAGAGGTTCCCAAATTGGATTAACTGAAAAAATGAAAACAAATATCAATCTGATAAGAAGTTCATTAAAAACTCCCGATTTTTGTGTAGATACAATAGAGTTGGGCTCGATTTCCCCAACATCAGTTTCTATCTTATACATAGAAGGTATTGTGGATAAAGGAATATTAAAAGAAGTTAAAAAGAGAATAAAAAGTTTAAGGTTAAAGTATGTCCTCAGTGAAAGAGTACTGGAGGATGTGTTAGAGGGAAAGCCAAGGTCTATTTTTCCACGAATAAGACATTCAGAAAGGATTGACGGAGTGGTCTCTTCCTTATTTGAAGGAAGAGTAGCCGTTATTGTTGATGGCTACCCTTTCGCCATCTTGACACCAGCTCTATTTGTCGAATTTCTTCAGGCACCTGATGAATATCACATCTCATTGGGCAGGCTTACTAGCCGGGCCATGAGAATGTTCGCATTTTTTATGGGAGTATATCTGCCTGCTGTTTATATAGCGATAGCCAATTTTCACAAAGATGATCTGCCAAAAAAGATTTCAGAAGCCATCATTTCTAAGGATGAGCTGTTGCCGACCTTTTGGGAAATGATCATTCTAATATTTTTGATAAGAATACTAGTTGATGTTTCGTTCCGTCTTCCGCAAACGGCAGTGATTTTGGTGTCATTAATTGGAACAATTGTTATTGGAGAAACAGCGGTTACGGCAAAATTAATCCACCCAGTCAGTCTAATCGTGATAGGAATCACAACTCTTTCAAGTTTCTTAGGGGCAAACAGAGGACTGGTAGTAGTTGATAACACTTTAAGAATATTATTTTTGATTATTGCAAATTTTTTTGGTTTTACCGGGTTAATTATAGCTACAACCCTTCAAATAATTTATATGGTGAGCCTAAAATCAGTAGGTGTTCCTTATCTTTCCCCATTAATTCCATTTAAGATGGAGGAATTGAAAGATACATTATATAGAGAAGATTTGCAGAAACTTACCAACAGCAAGCATACCTATACCGAAGAAAATAATTAACATGGTGAAAATAGATGAAGACTCCAAAACGAGCGCTTAATAGTGCTCGTTTTTTCGTGTAAAAAACACTCTATTACTCCGACATTTTTAAATATCCATAAATAATTTAAAGACAGGTGTATATCAAACTTTGTCGAATTATATGGTTATAGCCTTTTAAAGGGGAGATTTATATGGGTTTCCTTAAAACAACAAAAGAATTTATTGATCGTCATTATCAAACTCCTAAAGGAATAATTGGTACATATATAGGTGAAAAAATGGTAAGGCAGCACAAGGTTGAAACGAACTTTTCGTTGGAGCTAATGGATGTTAAAAAGGGTGACAGGATTTTAGAATTGGGGTGCGGTGCAGGATACGCAATCAGATTGATTTCAGAAAAGGGCTTAGCCGAAGAAATAGTAGGGTTGGACCTTTCTCCGACTATGATTCGATCAGCAAGAGTCAGAAATAAAAAGGCAATAAATGAAAAGAGAGTAAAACTGATACAAGCTAATCTCAACATTTTGCCCTTGCAGAATGAAACTTTCAACACGGTCTTCAGTATCCAAACTATTTATTTTTGGACAGATATAGCTGCGACATTATCCGAAATCTTTAGGGTCTTAAAGTCTGAAGGAGTTGTAATCCTTACTTTTTCTGACGGGAAAAATGATGAAGTTTGGGAAGGAATAAAAGGGATTACAGAAAAACATATTATACCTAATATGAAGAATGCAGGATTTAAAGAAGTTTCTTTAGTCAGAGGCCCAGATTCAAGAGGATATCATACTGTTGCGGTTAGGGGAATTAAGTAATAGATTAACTTTATTAGTTTAGTTCACTATTGGGAGCTTATCTGAAACGAGGTAAGCTCCTTTCTTTTATGAAATTATGCATTGAGTTATTTGGTTTAATTTGGAATAATCAGTATTAGTGAGTTACTCGATTTTTATGAACATGGAGGTACTGAATGAAATTTAATCAATCACTCAGCTTGATATTATTATTGGTCGTTGTTTTTTGTTTTTCGTTACCTAGTAAGCAGTTTGCTAGCTGGGCATATTCATTTGTGGTCTATGAAGGAGATATTTATGTAATCAGCGATGAATACGTAACCGAGATTGATAAAGAAATAGGACATGTAACAAAGTATTCGGATAAGGAAGGCACCTATTATGGGAATTTTTCTAATGCCTATAAAAAAGGGACTAAGTATTTTTCCATTAAAGGAGTTAGTACAGATACTGCAATAGCTGTTGAAGACGCTGGTAAATATATAAAGGCTGATTGGGATGGTGAGTATGCCGGAGGAAAATATAATCCTATTCATTTGGTTATAGGTGGAGGGTTAACTATTGTCATACTATCTCTCTTAATTTTAATAGTTAAAAAGAAAGTAACCAGTAGAAACGCTTCTTTTTCAAAAAAGTGAAATTATCCATTGACCTTAAACTAGGTTTAACCTTTATCCTGAAAATGTAAATAGAAAATCAAGGAGTGGTTAGAATGTTCAGATGGGATGGGGGATTTATTATGGTGGATCCCGATAAGTATGAGGAAGGTGTTCAATGGTATCAGGAAGTATTGGGGTGGGAGTGTATGGATCAGATAACCACCTGGGTCGGTCGAAAGAGTTTTATGAAGATGCCAAGAACCGGGATGGTTACGATCAAATCCTTTGAAGGTGATTATGAACACTTGCAATCGCACGAAACTGAAGGGAACGTTAAGCTCGTATTTGTTACATATAATCTTGATGAGACACTACATTATCTATCAGGCCAACAAGTAAAATCATCGGATATCCGTGTATTACCGAATGGTCAAAAGTACTGTGACATCTTTGCCTTTGACCATACGAGGTTGACCTTAGTGGAGGAAGAGAGAAATGGTGACGATAGAGATTACCCGGCTTCAGGAATCATCGGCTTCGGAAGTGTTAATACGATTGTTCATGTAAAGGATCCAAAGTTTTCTGCCGAATGGTATGCAAGGAACCTTGGATTTGAAATCGTCGAGGTGGATGAGGAAATTGGATTTGCCCACATGCGGACCGAGGATGCCTATGACAGAAATGTCCTGAATGAACAATTCTGGGAACATATTTGGTTGGTAAAGAGTACAGATGGCCCTGTAGAAAAGCCGAATGATAATAAAGCCAGGACCTATTATGATATCAGGCCGGAAGATTTCTTTGATGAATACAATAAACTGATTCAAAACGGGATCAAGCCATCGGAAATTGCCGGAGATCCCTTTAAGGGCTGGGCAGGGTTCCATTTTTATGATCAGGATCATAACCGGATTAATGTTTGGTCGTATGTAGCTAGATAAACGAACTAGAGTGGTGGAATATATGGAACTTACCATACAGGAATTTTCAAAAAGGACAGGATTGCCTCCAAGTAAACTAAGATTCTATGATAAAAAGGGGCTGCTGAAGCCCTCCTCCCGTTCGGATAATGGGTACAGGGTTTATTCGATAGAACAGATTCACTTGGCGAAGATGATCGATTCTCTGAGAAAGGCTGATATCGCGATACAGGATATAAGGCACTATACCGAAGCTAGTGAGCATGAGAAGAAAATGATTCTGGATAGTTGGAAAAATGATCTGGATAAAAGGTTGGAATCCCTCCATGCTGCACGGAAGTATGTAGGAGGGATGAAGGCAGAAAACACTCAAACTCTTATGCTATCAAAGTGGGAGAACGAAAAGTTATTTGTATGGCAGAGATTTGAGTCAGAAAGAAGTGCTTACCCTTTTCGAGAGCATTTTTTAGAAGCGAAACGCCTATTAGTGGAACAAGGAATTCCATGTTCAGAGCAGGTATATCTAAGGAACGAGAAGGTTGACGGAGATAAGATCATCGGGGAGGTAGGCTTTGAGGTGAGTTACAGCACCCGATTGAAGAACATTGAAAACATCCGATTTGAAAAGGTTCCTCCCACCCTATTTGCTGTCATGCAGGATTGCCGGGCAGATGATGCCTTTCTTTGCTTTTCCTACATCCAGGTAGTCATCCGCTACGGTTTTCAACCTGCTGGGATAAAAATCGAGAGGTACGCGAGTATAGAATCAGATACCTTCGATTATCTAATTCCATTAGTGAATTAAATCGGTGTGTTATTAAGAAGTCAAAAAATAAAATTGGTAGAGTAGTCTATGCTATTAGAAATAGCCATGCAGTTTGTTCTGTATGGTTATTTTTGTTGGACACCGGCGTGTCAATTCGTCATCGGCATTCTTCTAAAATGGATAAATGCACATAAGTTAAACTAAATAACCCATTTTGGAGGAAAGTATGAAAACAATGGATATCGTCAACGAAAAAATAAGCAAGATGACTAATTATTTGTTAAGCGAACAGTCGGATAACGGAACTTGGAACTTTTGTTTTGAGGGAAACATCATGACAGATGCCTATATGATCATCCTTATCAGAGTTTTAGAGATTAAGGATGAAGAGGGTTTGGTGAAAAGGCTCGTTGAACGGATAAAGGGGAAACAAACAGAAAACGGATACTGGAAAGTGTATGAAGATGAGGCTGATGGAAATCTAAGTGCAACGATAGAGGGCTACTTTTCCTTGCTATACTCTGGCTACGCAGATCGTGAAGAAAGCACTATGCGCATGGCGGAAAATTTTATAAAGAATAAGGGTGGACTGTTACAAAGTGACTGGCTCACCAAAATGATGCTGTCTTTGACTGGTAGAATAGAGTGGCCAAGTATCGTAAAAAGTGTTCCGATTGAAATCATGCTACTGCCTAAATGGTTTCCAATTAATATCTATCATTTAGTAGGGTATGCAAGGGCTCACTGGGTGCCGATTATTATCTGCAGTAACAAGGATGCTTCCTTTCAAACACCGCAGACTCCAAACATATCCTACTTACTTGAAGAGGTCGATGACTCTCGACCTTTAGAGGGAATGGAAATGCTTCAACATTTTGTGACGCATGCAATGGAAAAACTGGCTGACACCCCTGATGTCCTAAGGGAAAAATCCTACTCTCAAGCTGAAAAATACATGATAGATAGAATAGAAGAAAATGGGACCTTAAGTAGCTACTTCAGCTCAAGCTTCTTTATGGTTTTCGCATTTCTTGCACTCGGATACAGCAAAAATCATCCCTATATAATGAATGCCTTTCAAGGGATGAAATCCTATATTTGCACAGCATCTACAGACGGTACTACCTTTGTGCAAAATTCTCCATCAACTGTATGGGATACTGCTTTATTGACAGCCGCATTGTCCAATGCAGGGGTTCCTCTCCAGCACAAATCACTTCAAAAAGCCGGCCATTACATCCTTTCTAGACAGCAACATAAATATGGGGACTGGTCGATAAAGAATCCAGGTATTGAGCCGGGTGGATGGGGCTTTTCCGATATCAACACGTTGATCCCGGATATTGATGACACAACCGCGGCCTTACGGGTAATTACCGCCTTCGCCCAAACGAATGAAAGTTTCCGGGATGCCTGGAACAAAGGGGTGGAGTGGGTTATGTCGATGCAGAATCAAGATGGCGGCTGGTCCGCTTTTGAAAAAAATACAGATAATTACCTTTTACCTTTGATTCCTTTTCGATACGAGGATAGAGTGCTATTTGATCCATCCACCGCGGATTTGACTGGAAGGACCTTAAACTTCCTTGGTGAATATACAACGATACCGCATGACTCAAAGCCGCTTCATCAAGCAAAGGAATGGCTCAAACACAACCAAGAAAAGAACGGCTCCTGGTATGGCCGTTGGGGGATTTGTTATATCTATGGCACTTGGGCAGCCATAACCGGTCTTATAGCGATTGGAGTCCCCTCCACAGAATCCATCATAAGCCGCGCTGTTAATTGGTTGCTCTCCATCCAAAACCCAGATGGAGGATGGGGCGAGTCCTGCGAAAGTGACATACAGAAGCGGTACATTCCTTTGCATCATAGCACACCATCTCAAACTGCCTGGGCACTGGATGCGCTTATCTCTGTGTCGGATCAACCAACGCCTCAAATAGAAAAAGGGATCAGGACACTTACACACTTACTGGAAAAGGACGATTGGACTGCCGTGTATCCGACAGGTGCAGGTATTCCAGGAAGCTACTATATTCACTACCACAGTTATAGGCATATTTGGCCTTTGCAGGCACTTAGCCATTACAGGAATAAATATGGGCGGGAGTAATGATAAGACTAAGAGCAGTAAATGGATATCAACACATTCTGACCAGAATGTGTTTTTTTTGTATTGATTAGAAAAAGATTGAGAATATTTGGTTATTTTGAAATAATTGGATTAAGGGTTGAAATGTTATTGAAAAGCCTAATAGGGAGGTATCCATGAAACGAAATCTTGTATTACTTGTTCTTATCCCTATATTTTTTGTTTGTTGTCAAGCCAGTACGACGCTAAATAGTCTTGAAAGAGTTTCTGTACAAGAGATACAGATCGATTCTCTGCTTGTAGACTGCTCAACTGCATTCGAAAAGCCATTTTGGGCGAGCAACCAGGAAGCCATTATGTATCATTGTGAAGTAACAGTCAGCGAGCAGACCAAACTGACCGATGAGGATGGGAACAATTTAACTCTAGAGAGCTTTCAAGAAAATACAGTAGTAAACGTACTATTCAATAAAGAAACGAAGATAGGAAAAAATGATCAAAGACAAGTGGAAGCAAAGGAAATCATTCTTTTGAAGGACAAGGACAGTTACGTAATCTGGGCTGAAAGAATGGACAATATTCAACTAAGAGAGGCACTCATTACACGACTGGAAAAGGCAGGGATCAGTTATAAATTGGATGACGAAAACAATGTGCTGATAAAAGAAAAGGATGTGACAGCCGCGTCGGCGTGTTGTAGTTAGAATGATGTAAATGAAAATTTTATCGCTTTAGCATGGGGGTATTCGGATGAGATTGAGAGGCTGGCTGATTTCGTTGCTTATTCTGATTGGATGTATGTTTTTATTTGGAGGTCTTTTTTATGAGGGAGACTTTCCAGAAGAACATAAAAAATACCTGGATTCTTATGGCTGGCATATTAGAGCTATGGAAAATGAGGAAATAATTGATTTGAACGATTATTTTCCAGAGACTCTCCAAATGTACAAAGAGGCGGGTTTAGACCTGGAAGAATATAAGAACAAGGAAATAAAAGTAACGAGATACTTGTTGAAGGAAAAACAAAAAAAAGGAGAGAACGCCTCAATCTTTGATGGAAACAACATGTACATTTCCATCTATGAAGTGGAAGGAATCATCATCGGCGGTCACGGTCATCTGGAAGACTGGTCTCCAGGAATATTCTCCTTGGAAGATAAGGAGCGGTTGAGAAGTGATGGGATTTTGTATTAGTCATATGGGAATAAGCAGCCGAAATTAACGGTGCTCAATGAAGGAGAGAATTAGAATGAACAAAAATAGTATATTAGTATTTTGTTTTATTATGATATCTTCACTTCTATTTGCCTGTTCAACAAAGGAAATTATTCGAATTGCCACTCCGATAGATGAGAAGGGAGTGGAAGGGGTAACGTTTTATTCAGAAGTAACAGATCAGGAGAAAATAAGCCAACTAAGGACGGTTGTTGAAAATCTAGAGCGTATAGAAAATCCAAAAAGTGAGAGTGAATTAGCAGATGTTTTTTTCACACTGGATAAACCAGAGGAAAACTACTCTGAAATAGGCGCTTACATATGGTACAAGGATGACGGTACAGCCACCTTGAAACGAAATGAAAATAACTATTATCATGTAACGAAAGAGCAAGTTGATATCTTAAAGGATATTCTGAGCTGAGTTCAAAAAAGTCGGCTATATCATAATTACTGGAGCTAAATGGGGGAATGTGCATGTTTGTTAAGATTTACCAGTATCATATTCAACAGGATAAGGTGAAAGAGTATTTTGAGATTCAGCAAAAAGCTTCAGAAATTTACCTCAAGTACATCACCTCTCAAACAACTTATCTCAATAGCAAAGCGGATCCTACAAAATGGCTGGAGATTTCCAGATACGAGAACGAAGAGGAATACTATAAAAGTATGAAGCTAGTGAATGAAGAAGCAAAGATACAGGAATTATTTAAAGGATTCCAGTCACTTCTTGTTTCGGATAAGAGAGAAATCATGGAAGAGGAGTTTATGCAAAAACAACCAGGATCGTAAAGAAAGAGATCGTATTATAGAAAGGGCGATGGACAATGTATTACGAAAGTGTCAGTTCCGTCATATATACTTTGCTGTTCTGGTGGGTAATTTTCCTCGTATTCCAACGAGTTACGAACCGGTATCCTAAAAGCACTACATGGAAGAAAGACATTATCCTGACTTTTTGCCAAAGTGCAATTGTATTGGCAATTCTTCCGTTTTTAGTTGAGTTTATTAGATCTTGAGCAACATCCATGTGGAGTGGCTATTTTAACTGAGGGCGGTGGTATGGTGAGCAAAGAAAAGGAAACTCCTGAAAGATTAAGAGAGCGTTTAAGACAGGAAGAATTAAAGAAGAGTCCTGGAGGGAATTTTAATGACTCTCTTAACAGGGCGAGCACGGGTGGACTTGTCTGGTGGGAAGCCTAGGTTGGAAGGGCACAGGAATTCTTATAGTACTTTTCATAGTTGGATATGTCATTGCATCATTTCTAATGGATTGAGGGATGAGAGAATGAAGTTGAAAAATCTAACAGTTTTGATATTGCTAGTATTCTCTCTAATAGGATGTAGCAGCAAGTTTGTTAGCGGAAGTCTGATACACGACGAGCAAACCGGTCCAAAAGGTCCCGTGGCAGGTGAAAGAGCAATAGAAATAGCGTATACAGCAAAGGAGTTCGAGCACTTATGGAGCGACTTCAACTTTAATGAGAACCAACCTGATATTGACTTTGATGAATCTGCTATCCTAATTGCTCATACAATGGAAAACTCATGTCCAATGAATATAGAAAGGTTTGAACTAAGTGAAGATGGAACCAAGCTAACCATAGAAACCGCTCCTGATGGAGATGGAGATGGCTGTGATGATATTGGTTTCCTAAAATCATTTGTATTTACAATAGAAAAGTCGAAACTCGAAAAGGTGAAGACCGTTTATTTTGAAGGGGAACCTTTTGACATGTAATTTTAACTAACATGATAAAACACCTAAGGAGGGATTCAATTACATGAAAACCCCGGCACTATTCTATAAAATAAATAAGAATAACGTTACCACAAGCGATTACATCCGCTGGTCCCACCATTTTTTAGAAAATAACATCTCCTCACCGTCACTTTCCATCCTCTCCTCCTTTTCTAATAGGGAAAATATTTTTGAAGTGGAAGCATATTTCAAGAGAGCGTTGGATGAGTTGGTGATAGAAGGACCGTGTTTTTCGGAATGTGTACGGGGTTATATCGGATTTTTGGCAGGAGAAATTATGAAGGCCGATAGCCATGCCCATATTTTTGCCTTGGCAAGGGAGATATTTCTGATTGTGGCAACAGAGCTGGATTATCCGGACGATTTAATGGAATGGTATAAAATCAGCGAAATGATCGATAGACTTCAATATGATGAAGAATCAATGGATGTAGTGGAAGAGGATGTACTTTTCATCATCAGGGAGGAAGCCAAGCGCAGTTCAGGGTATCTATAAATATTTGTATTTATTTCTAGTTTTTGTTAACCTGTTTCTGAATAATCAAATTTTGAAAGATAAGGTATGATTATGACCAATATGACAAGAAGTCAAAGAAGGGGCAGTAATAAGAAGAAATATATCATTCTTTCCCTGATTTTTGTTCCATTGCTTCTAATTGCAGCGGTTTTTACTTATGGATATTTGCAGTACAAAAGCGCATTTGAAAATTCAAAGGATGATTCGATTCTCGATGATGAACCGATCGAGTTCAATCCGGTCGAGGTGACGGAGGAGAAATATAACGTCCTTATGTTGGGGATTGATGCAAGGGGAGAGGAGCAATCCAGGACGGATACGATCATGATTGCCCAGTATGATGAAAAGACAAAGGATACGAAGCTTGTCTCCATCATGCGCGATACCTATGTGGAGATACCGGGTCATGATTCCAATAAAATCAATGCCGCCCATGCTATCGGTGGAGTGGAGTTATTAAGAAAAACAATCGAGCACAATTTTGGTGTCGACCTGCATTACTATGCGATTGTGGACTTCCAAAGCTTTTCTAAGGTCGTGGATGTGGCGTTTCCAGACGGCGTGGAAATCGATGTGGAAAAAGATATGTCAAAAGGAATCGACCATGCACTCACGGCTGGCAAGCAAACATTGAATGGCGCTGAGCTTCTGGATTATGTACGGTTCAGGCAGGATTCGGAAAGTGATTTCGGGAGAGTGCGGAGGCAGCAGGAAGTGCTGAAGGTGTTAAGCAATGAGTTTTCGGAATTGAACACTGTGGTGAAGCTGCCAAAAATAATGGGCACTGCTATGCCATATATCAAAACAAATATGGAAAACTCCCTTCTCATTAAAATTGGACCAAGCGTCCTTTTTGAAAATAAGAGTGAGATGGAGTCACTGAGAATACCAATGGACGGCACATTCACTGATGAGCGATATGACCATGCCGGTCTTGTGCTTGCGACTGATATTGAAACGAACAAGACAGCCATTCAGGAATTTTTGGGTGAATAGAGGCTAGGCAAAGCTTTTAGCCTACGGGTTTGGGGGTGTCAATTTGAATGTAAGTCCAATGGAATATACTTTCCGTGGTTTAAATTATGAAATCAGGTCTGCTACTGAAAAGGATGCCAAGAACTTGTCAGAAGTGAGGCTGCAGATTGATGGAGAAACAGAGAACATGGATCGCGTGCAGGGAGAAGCATATATTGATGAGGCTGGTTTTAAAAAGATCATTAAAGCAGACTCAGAAAAAATAAATAATATCTTTCTGGTAGCCGAGGTAAATGGTAAAATCGCAGGATTTTGCAGATGTGAAGGTAGTATGTTGAAAAGGGCTTCCCATAAGGTAGAATTCGGAGTGTGCGTCCTTAAAGAGTACTGGGGATATAGCATAGGGAAAAGCTTTTTGGCGGAATCAATCAATTGGGCGGACACTAATGGAATTGAAAAAATGGCATTAAGTGTTCTCGAAATAAATGAAAAGGCTGTAACCCTTTATAAACGATTCGGTTTTGAAGTGGAAGGCATTTTGAAGAAAGATAAATTGCTCTCTGACGGCAAGTTTTACAATACTCTTTTGATGGCTAGGTTCAGGGAAGAGTAGAATAGACACCATCCTGCTTCCCGTTAAAAAAATACCACATTTCCTAAAATCAAAAAAAGCTGTATCCATCCATGATATTGGAGGATGCAGCTTTTTTTGTCCCCATTTATATAGGAATAAAGACACTATTAAAATTCAGATGACTATGAAAAAAGGATAAATCTTTCTTCGTTTTTGCCCCATCCTTATTTTTTCAGGTAAAAAGTTCAGGTTGAATAAGATTGAAATAACCCAAGATACGACGGGCATTTTCCGTGCTAGAATAACTTTTGAAACGCACTTATTTTAATTTTCTGAAAGATGATAAGAACAAGGAGGACAAGCCGTTTGCCAATCTAAAGATTAAGTGCAATGTTTCATATTCTTCGAATGGAAAATAAGGGGATGACTGATAATGTATCGAACCATGAAAAAAGCAGTACTCACAGTTTTTGCTATCATTCTACTATTCTCACCAATAAGCCAAGGTTTGCCTGCACATGCAACAACTAATCAGGTTGATGCAGTGAAGATTCTTTCCGACTTAACCACATCAGAGAGGGAGGCACTTCATGTTCTCCAAACCTCGGAACAAACAGGTTTGCATCTCGACCCATCGATTGATCTATCACAGAATCAACATGTTGATGTAATTGTACAGTTTAACGAATTGCCTGCTGCATCCGCAGTTACTTTAAGCAAAGCAGAAGGGAAATCGCTAACGCTTTCCGAAGCGAAAAAGAAGGTCGATACGGCCCATGCCAATTTCAAAAAGGACGTAGAAGCAATAAGGAATATAGCAAAAAGCAAATCTCTCCATCTAGTTGTCAACCATGAATTCAAACATGCTTTCAATGGCGTTTCCATGACTTTGCCAGCAGATCAGGTAGAATCCCTACTTGAATCAAAAGAAGTGAAGACTATCTGGAGTGATAAGAAAGTACAAGTCATTACTCCGATTGTAAATGATGAGAAGAAGGAACAATTGGTTGTTTCTCCTGCTGTAGATGTCCAAGCTCTTCATGAAGAAGGCTTCACAGGAGAAGGGGTTAAAGTGGCAGTGATTGATACGGGAATTGATTATCATCATCCGGACCTGAAGGATGCTTACAAAGGCGGATTTGATTTTGTCGATAATGATGAGGATCCGATGGAAACCACCTATGAAGACTGGAAACAATCAGGTCGTGCGGAAGTTATGTCAGGCAATACGTATTATACTGCACACGGGACACATGTAGCAGGAATCATTGCAGGTCAAGGGAAAAATGAAAGTGAATATGCCGTGACAGGAATCTCCCCTGACGTGGAACTATATGGGTATCGAGTACTTGGTCCTTATGGAACAGGGATGGGAAGCCACATTATAGCGGCTGTTGATCGTTCGGTACAAGACGGAATGGATATAATAAACCTTTCGCTAGGTGCAAGTATAAACGATCCATTCTACCCGACGTCCATTGCTGTAAACAATGCTGTTCTAGCTGGTGTTACTTCTGTAGTGGCTGCAGGAAACTCAGGCAGTGAAATGCGTACGCTTGGTTCACCAGGTACTGCGTCATTGGGGCTGACAGTCGGGGCGAACAATACCTCCATCACAGTGCCTACTTTTGACGGAGTGGTGGGAGATTCACAAGTTGATTTACGCGCGATGGCTTTAAACATCATGGCGCCGATCCAGAACCTTGAAGGAGAAACGCTTTCGATTATTGATGTAGGGCTGGGTCAACCAGCTGACTATACGGGAAAACAAGTAGAAGGAAAAGCCGTTCTTATTTCAAGGGGAGTTACATCGTTTGATCAAAAAATAACCCTGGCAAAAAATAAAGGGGCTCAAGCAATCCTCATCTATAACAATATGGAGGAACAAGGACACATCCCGCACTATCTGGGGGAAACAGTGACCTACATCCCGACCTTCTCTCTTACAAAGGTAGATGGCGAAATGTTAAAAGGAAGGCTTGCTAATGAAGAATTATCGATAACTTTCAACAATTTGGACGAGCACAGCATGGATGGAGGGAATTTAACGGATTTCAGTTCTCGCGGACCATCCAGGCTGCACTATGAAATCAAGCCTGAAGTTACTGCACCCGGTGAGCAGATTCTCTCAACCATACCAGCTTATATGAACGGAAAAGATCATTTGAATAATTACGACATCGCGTACAAGCGTTATTCCGGGACATCCATGGCATCTCCTTACGCTGCCGGTCTAGCAGCTCTATTATTGGATAAGAACAGTGAATATACACCAGAACAAATCAAAACGATTTTAATGAATACAGCCGATCCGCTGAACAAGCAATATAGTGTGTTTGAAGCGGGAAGCGGACAAGTTAATCCTTTAAAAGCTTTGAATAATGAAGTGGAAATGATGGTAGATAATCCTGCTGTTACTTTCATGAACGGGGAAAAAGTCGAGGTTCGCTCCAAATCTGGTGCGTTAAATTTCGGACCGGTGTTGTTAGAAGGGGAGAATCGTAGCGTAGAGCGTGCAGTATCTATCGCCAATAATGGAAACAGACCAAAAACCTTTGAAGTAACATCAGAGTTTCAAGTAGGAATCAGAGGTTCAAATGATGCTGCAGAAAATGGGGTAGCATTACAAATGGCTAAAGTGGTCACGGTTCCTATGAAGCAATCAAGGGTCACCAATATGGGGATAAGCGTTCCAGCACATGCACAACCAGGAACCTATGAAGGATTTATAACGCTTACGAATAAAAAGGATACTTCGGAAGCTTACAGAATTCCTTTCGCAGTAGTGGTTGTGGAAAAAGGGATGCACTACATGAAAACAAATCCAAAAGCCATCACCAAAAATTTTGAATTTTATCACCCATTCGTTCCTTCCGCCACAGGAGTTTCATTCAGCATCAAATCCGCAATGGAGACACTGGACTTTATCCTGTTAGACGGGAAAACCGGCGAGGAGCTTGGGTTCTTGGGGCAAATGAATGCTCGGGGAATATATGAGGATACAGATTACTACGTTGGCGGTGTTTTTGATGGAAGGTACTACCCTTTTACCGGAAATCCGGAAAATCCGATCGCTTCTGAGTGGGTGAATGTCAAACGTGGACCAGGACATTATAAAGTGAAATTGATCTCCACAGATATGGAAGGCATCACATATGAGCTTGTCGACCATACCTTCATTGACTTTACAGGGCCATCGTTCCAGACAGAAACAGAAGAAGGGTTCATAGAATATCAAAAGGGAATGACCTCCTATACCATTAAAGGAAGTCTGATAGATCAAACCTATGAATCTTATAAAGCATTAGGTGTAGACATTGATCAATCACAGAATTTTATTATGGAAAAATATAATAGTCAAATCTATTCAAGCGGTTTTTATGTCAATGCCGATGGAAGTTTTGAATACAATATGCCTATCAATCCTTCTCTTAAGAGTGCAAATGTGGAGCTCTATGGATATAACTCTGCTGGAGTAGGTGGAGATTACAAATTTTACACACTGGTGGAAGAAGGTACTCCTTACCTATATGGCTCACTGGATAACAAGTATGTTAAAGGTGGGGACACTGTAAAGATGACCCTGACTGCCAATAATGTTTCTGAAGCGAAGAAATGGAATGCCCTTTTTAATTTTAATAAAAATTCTATTGAAGTATTGGATGCAAAGGTACTTATTGAAGATAGCACGGTAAAAATAAGTACAAGTTCCGTCAATTCCTCTACTGACAGATTAGGTGTGGAAGTTGAAGTAGGTAATGGAAGTATGTCAGGTGATGAAGCTATTGCAGAAATTACCCTGAAAGTAAAAGATGACACATATGGTTTATATGCTCATTTCAGTAATTCCCAAGCAAGCTACCTGAACGCGGAGGGGCAATCCATCACCATGCCATCAAGTTATGCACCGCTTCGTATTACGCCAATCTATTCCAAGATTTCAGGGAGTATTAATCCGCCAAAGGCACTTCAAAGAGAAGGCAGACCTGGATGGAGGCCTGGGTTGAATGCTTCCAACATTGGTGCAGAAGTCTATGTTTTAGATCATAAAGGAACACATCATGATGCCACAATCAGAACGACTAGCCAGCTTTACGTGGAAAAGCTGCCTGTGACATTAGAAGAAATGCAGCTGGTGGCAAAATTACCTGGTCACTTTACGTATACCAGGTCATTCAATGTAGGGTTTCCAGATGACCAGGGGAATGTCATTGCACAATGGAATTCGGAATTGAACGTTGTGGAAATGACACCGGGTGATGTGAATGATGACGGAGTAATTGACATTTATGATGCACTGTTAATCGAAGAGCATTGGGGTACCAACTATCGTTCTGCAGATATTAACTTTGATCAATCTGTGAACGGAACGGACATGCAGTATGTAGTGGACAACTACTTGTTAGTAAACAAAACTGCTGTCAATCCACCTGAGCCGACGGATGTTCATAATGGAAGAACGTTAGAAGATATCCTAGCGAGCCTGAATGTGAACTAAAGGAATCTATAACACGTGAGTAAGGAGCAGGCCTCTCGGAATGGGATGCCTGCTTCTTTATCATTCAACACAATTATTCTTCGCAAGTCGAAAGATTTCCGTTGCAAAATTCGTGAAGCCCCTCTAAACTAGGTACAAATACAATGAGAAAAAGAGGTCGCTTCCATGAATCAATCATCAAATAAAGAGCTCGGTCTAGGGATTGCGTTTGCAGCATTATCCTATATGTTATGGGGGATCCTCCCGTTAATCTGGAAATTGGTAGATGATGTACCGGCAAGTGAGATTTTGGCGCACCGGGTTGTATGGTCGCTATTATTCATGTTAGTGATATTACTCTTGCTAAGAAAGTTTTCGAGCTTTTTCATGGAACTCAAGGCACTTGTAAGGAATCGGAAGAGATTTATCGGTGTTGCCTGTGCATCCGTGTTCATCAGCATCAACTGGGGACTGTACATATGGGCCGTAAATGAGGATCGCATCATTGAGGCGAGCTTGGGGTATTACATCAATCCGCTAGTGAGCATTCTTTTGGCTGTCATCGTGCTAAAAGAAAAACTGTCTGTTCTGCAGACTCTTTCTATTATCCTAGCGGGAATAGGTGTACTGGTATTGACTGTGAACTTCGGATCGTTTCCATGGGTTGCCATCATGCTTGCCGTCAGCTTCGCTTTTTACGGCTTGATCAAAAAGATGGTCCAGCTTGGAGCATTAGTCGGCTTGGCCATTGAGACGCTGCTTATCACCCCTTTTGCCCTGATGTTTTTAACTGTTGTTCATGTAAATGGCGGGGGAGCTTTAGGAGAAAGTGTAAGTGTCACGTTCTTGCTACTCGGAGCCGGCGTGGTGACAGCCATTCCGTTGCTGCTTTTTGCTAGCGGGGCAAGGCGCATCCCACTTTCCATGATCGGACTGCTGCAATACATCGCACCGACCATCAAACTGATCATTGGTGTCTATCTATTCCATGAACCATTCACTGCTGTGCACCTCGTTGCGTTTACATGTATCTGGCTTGCGTTGGTTTTATATACTTTGACATTGACGAAGGGTCTGCGTATGAAAAGGGCTGTTTTGTCGAGAAAGAGTGCTTAATGGAACATCGGCTTAAGGAAAGTGAAAGGAAAATCGAAGGATAAATAGAAGGTTATTTTAAATTCTTTTCAAGATTGTTTACTCTAAACTCTAACTTTGCTTCTTTTTCGATTAATAGATCTGTATCAAATTTGAAAGAATCCAATCTTTCATTTGTTCCTTTGAGTCTTACGTCTATTCTTTGCATGTCTTTTCTGTATTCTAGTCTAAATGCAGCAAAATCTTGCTCGAGTCTTGTTTGACCCTGTTGTAAACTCTCTTGACTTTGCTGTAGACTAGCTAGACCTTGCTGAAGACTAACTTGACTTTGCTGTAGACTAGCTAGACCTTGCTGAAGACTAACTTGGTTTTGCTGTAAACTAGTTTGGCCTTCCTTTAAACGGCTAATATCAGTTTTAATTTCAATACCGTCTGTTTTTAAATTCGAAACGTCTGTTTTTAAAATCGAAACATCTGTTTTTAAAACCGAAACATCTGTTTTTAAAACCGAAACATCTGTTTTTAAAACCGAAACATCTGCTTTTAAATCATGCACATCTGTTTTCAATTCATTAATCCCTTGCAGGATTTGTTTCAGCAATTCATTTTCCATACTAACCATCCTTTCCTATAAATTTTAATCAATAATATCATATCACATCAAGTTGATAAAAAGGTAAAATATAGAATTTCGTTAAAGGAATTTAGCGTCTTTAAGATATCTTTAATATGTACGAGATAACAGGAAAAGATAATAAAGATAATATTGAAAAGAGAATTGTAAAATTATATGCCATAAATTAGTTTGAGGTTAGCGGAATAATACCAATAAAGGGGCAAGAGTATGAAAAACTTCCTTTCAATAATAGCGGTCGGGTTATTAATACTTTTAATCGGATGTTCCATCGATGAGCAGGGTACTGACGAAGAAGGACTACTCGTTGACAATGTCTCACATACCTCGGTTGATTGGGCGGATGTGGTGGTTTGGAATGATGTGAAATATCAGCTCGATGATGAAAAGACAGCTGAGATTACAGAGAATGATCTGGGTGAGGAGCTTGGGACCATCACTTTTACAGTAATCGAAAGTAAGGAAAGCAATAATCCCGAATACCAGTTGAAAAATGGGGAAGCTACAATAGCAAGAAAAGGGTCGATCATATACTCCATTAAAAAACTGGACGAAGAAAAATATATCTTTGTGCAGGATCGGGTATATAGGGCGCATTGACATTTCACACCATTAAATTTACGCTGATGATAAAAGAAAAGATGATTGCGTTGATCCAAAGGGTTGACGCTTTTTTATATGGAGCGTGTATTCTATGGGGATAAAAGCCGCTTTGTTCGACCTGGATGGGACACTTCTGAATAGAGAGAAATCAGTGGACTTGTTCATTGACAGACAATATGACCGCTTATTCGAATGGGTGGGTCATATCGAAAAAGAAAGGTATATGCACAGATTCATAGAATTGGATAGCCGCGGGTATGTTTGGAAGGATAAGGTGTACCAGCAGTTGGTGGTGGAATTTGGGATAAAGATGGCTTGGGAAGATCTGCTGGAGGATTACATCCAAGAGTTTAAGAACCACTGTGTTCCTTTTCTCCATCTGATAAATATGTTGGATGAATTGAAAAGCAACAATCTCCTTCTCGGGATCATCACAAATGGTTATGGGCAGTTTCAGATGGAAAACGTGAAGGCGTTGGGAATCGAAACGTATATGGACCTTATTTTAGTATCCGAATGGGAAGGATTAAAGAAGCCAGATCCGCAAATATTCCAACGCGCACTAAAGAAACTTCACCTTTCACCCGATGAAGCAGTATTTATCGGAGATCACCCTGAGAACGATGTGAAAGCTGCTCAAAAGATTGGAATGAAAGGTATTTGGAAAAGGGACAATTTACGGCACGATATTGAAGCGGATTTTAGCGTGGACGATCTGGCGGAGATACCATTCATCATTAAAGAATTAAATAAAAAAAATTGATTTATTTGTTAGATGCAATTGACTTTTGATACTGTAACTATTAAAATTACAGTAAGAGAAGGTTATCATTCACCATGGTAACTTAATTTTTATACCAAACTGTAATTTTTTTTATTTCATTTTATAAATTTTACTGGGAGTGTGTAAATATATGGTCATTTTATATACTACGCCAAGCTGTACTTCTTGCCGAAAAGCAAAAGCATGGCTGGAAGAACATCATATCGATTACGTGGAAAGAAACATATTATCCGATCCGCTTACGATCGATGAAATTAAATCAATTCTGCGAATGACAGAAGACGGTACGGATGAGATTATTTCAACCAAATCAAAAACATTTCAGAAGTTGAATGTGAATATCGAAGCTCTACCGCTTAAAGAATTATATGAGTTGATCAAGAACAATCCGCAAATGCTGCGCAGACCGATCATCCAGGATGAAAAGAGATTGCAGGTTGGCTACAACGAGGAAGAAATTCGCAGTTTCCTCCCGCGTAAGCTTCGTACATTTGTCAGCATAAAACCGGATGGAACACTGAAAAACGTGGTCAATAATTAGGGAACAGGACTAACCAAGATCATGACCACTTTTCTTGACACGATTTTTAGTAGCATATAATCTTATAAAATACAGTATAGTTTTCATTTCTTAGGAGGCAGGTCATGAACAGTGATTTTACCCTTGCCGTTCACAGTTTAACTCTTCTGGCACTTCAGCCGGACCGGATGTCAACCAGTGATGCCATCGCTGAGAGTGCAGGAGTCCATCCAGTACGCATTCGTAAAGTGCTAAGCTTGTTAAAAAAACATGGAATCATCAAATCAAAAGAAGGCACTGGTGGAGGGTTTATCTTTGCATTGGAATTATGTGACGTAAACCTCTTTGACATATATAACATTACTTCAGAAGGCGCGCTTCAGCCGAAATGCCCTGAATCAAACGAGCGGTGCATTGTCGGTGCAAATATGCATAAAGTCTTGTTCTCCATATTCATAGGTGCTGAAAAATACCTTGGGGAATATTTAAAGGACTATACAATCAAGGAAATAGTCAATCTTGTCAATGAAGAACAAAGCGGCTGTTAAAATAAGTGTGCTTTTTCTTATTTTAAATGTAATAAAAAAAGTTACAGAATCCACAATTTAGAGAAGGTGAATATGATGTTGTCTAATAATGCTTCCATCATAAAAACAGGTGATTGGATTAAGGGAGAATCACGCGACGGAGAATTGGTGATCGGTTACATCGAATCACCGCTTTTTGACGGGGCAGTGAACGTCACCGTTGTTAACAGTGACAATAAAGAAACCGTTGGAAAAACCATTCAAATGTTAAGCAAACGTGTAAAAAAACTGCCGGATTCTATGGTGACTAACAGAGAACAAATCCTCTTCCAAATTGACTTGGCTTTGTCTACAGGGGATGAAGAATGGTTTCTTGAGCTATCTTCCAAGTTGAACTCCATGCGCCAGTTGGCTGAGGGAGTTCATTTAACTAAATAGAATAATTAGCAGGGAGCGTTAATCCATAAAGGGTTAACGCTCTTTTTGTTGAATCTTATTAAAAGATGGTCACGGCAATCGATTAAGGGTAAAGGAGGGAAGGCTAATAAAATGAATGAATTAAAACTAATTGAAGCATACAAAAACGAACTGCAAAACTATTCCTTGGAACAACTGAGGCATATTTCGTTAGAAGGAGTTTGGTCAATCGGTCAAATGTACGACCATCTTATTCTCGTTGCCCAAGAGTACCTCGATAATATGGAGGCTTGTGCAGCAACAGAGGAAGAACAACCGCTCGGAAAAACGGAATTTGGAAAGCGCCTTTTTGAAAATGGAGGATTCCCACCGATCAAAATTAAACTCCCGGACGAACTGAATGAACCGCCGAATAATTCAGATTCAATAGAAAAGCTTATGAGTAGGATCGACGAGGTCATGCAGAGGATGGAACGGTCGAAAACTAAATTAGATGACGTTAACCCGAACAATAAAGTGCAACATGGTGGATTCGGCTGGCTCAATGCTCGGGAATGGTACGCTCTCGTTGGTATGCATTTTCGCCATCACCTGCGGCAGAAGGAAGAATTAGTGGAGAAACTACGGTTACAAGGAGTAAATGAAGCGTAAAATTTACTTAGGATTGTTCGTTTTAATAGTGAAATGCAATAATGTGGCCAATAGGCTATGAGAAGAGGCATTCAGAAGTGTTAAACCCGGCAAAAATGGCGGGTTTTTTACTTTGTGTGGAAGAGGAAATTCCTATATCAATGAAAATTTTGATATATCAACGATTCTGTAGGCGATATCAATGAGAATTTCCATATATCAATGAAAATCTAATTTTATCAATGAAAACAGGGCGGATATTGATAAAACGCATTATTCGACAAAACCCGCCAACCCTCCCATCACGTGCAGTCTCAAAAAATTAGGTTCCGCAAAGGAAATATATGTTAGAATTGTGTTATACACCCTTTTTATACCAAAGCGACGAAAATAATCATAGGAAAAAGGAGAAACAGAATGAATTCTTTGTACAAAAAAACAATTACCTTCCTGCTCTGCTTTCTGGTTCTCCTCATCCCTCAAGCTAATGCCGCCTTATATGAAGATATTCCTTTCGAAACAATGGTTGAGCAGGCAGACCTGATAATTGTCGGGAAAATTAACGGCGCTTTCGAAGAACGAACGCAAAAAGTGGAAGAAACTGAAGTCGAAGAAGATATCTATTTAGGTTTTACTGATTGGAAGATTGATGTTACCTCCTACTTGAAAGGCGAGTCCGAAGGTGATTCAGTGCTGGTGACCACCCCAGGAATTAAAGGGGAAAGCGCTGATTCAGAAGCAGAATTCCGCTACCGTTCATCTGACTATCTATTGGATGAGATGATTCAGTCAATGGAAGAGGAACTAAATACCGAAGTCGAGGATATCTTGTTTTTCCTTGAGGAGCGTGACGGTTATTTTCATCCCATCACTCCTAAAGCGATTATTCCTCTGAATATCATCTATTGGGAAGAGAACCTTAATCCCGATGTTGTGAATATGGACGAAATTTCCCCCGAAGTTTTGGGGGAAATGGAATATCTGCAAGACTATTTGAAGAAAAACCCGAACTACTCTTCCACAAGCAAAGGGCAAACCTGGTATCCCTATGCTGCTTCAATCCTACCCCTTGGATTACTTGTTTGGTATTTTAAGAGGAAAAGAGGGAAGCAGCAAATTTAAATGTTATCGAAAGCGACCCTATAAACACACCTATTAGGAGAAAAAAATGAACATAAGAAAACTTAAACAAAATGAACAACCTCCCATGGAATTATTGCTTTTGGCCGATCCTTCAGAAGCGATCGTGAAAGACTACTTAACAAGGGGAGATTGCTATGTTGCTGAACTTGAAGAACGGATTATTGGTGTTTATGTTCTTCTGCCAACCCGGCCTGAAACGGTTGAGTTGGTAAATGTAGCAGTAACTGAAGCACATCATGGCAATGGGGTAGGAAGGCATCTGGTTCTGGATGCGGTTGCGGCAGCCAGATCCAAAGGATACAAAACAATCGAAATTGGCACTGGGAATTCAAGTATCGGACAGTTAGCCCTTTATCAAAAATGTGGATTCCGGATTGTGGGTGTCGACCAGGACTTCTTCATCAAGCACTATCCCGATGCCATCTATGAAAACGGGATCCAGTGCAGGGATATGGTTCGGCTGGTTCAAGACTTATAAGTGTAAAATTCTATTCAAAAAAGGAGAAATGTAAAATGCGTTTATCACTTTTAGGAATTTCAATTATTCTATTCGGTATTGCACTCATTTTGACATCAAGCGGCTCAGCTACCACATTTGGACTTGGTATTTCATTTTTTGGATTAGTTGTTTCATTTGTCGGATGCTTTGGTAGTGAGTTTAATAAAGTAAAGCCAGTTTCAAACAAATAATTGATAGTATAACTGGTTGCAGAAGGCGGTCTATAAAAGTGGTTGAATACAGCAGGAAGTCCCTACACAAACAGGAGGAATTTGATGAAACCCAATGAAAATATGTTCCCAACCGGAAGGGAACACCTAGTACCTATCGGAGAATTCCTTTTATACGCAAAGCTTTATGGAGAAAAAACTAACAACCCGTCAGTCATCATGGATGCAGGATATGGGGACTATTCAAAAGCGTGGGATACCATAATTTCAGAAATATCCAAGTCAACACAGGTTCTCGTATATGATAGAGCGGGACTAGGCAAAAGCACAAAAAGCCCCAACCCTAGAACAAGTTTACATATGGTAGGAGAGTTGAAGGAGATGTTAACAAAACTCGATTTCAAGCCTCCGTATATCCTGGTCGGCCATTCCTTCGGCGGAGTGAACGTCCGGATTTTTGCCGAGCATTTTCCTGAAGAGGTTGCAGGAATGGTCCTTGTGGATTCCACCCCGGAGGATTACCGGGAGCGGTTTCTTCCAACCATGTCCGAGGAGTTCCAATCAGCATACAACCAACAATTCATCCATGAAGGAAATTATGATGAGTTTATGGAAAGCTTGAAACAGCTTAAAGAATGCAATACAAGATTAGAGGTTCCTGTCATGGTATTGGCTGCTGGGAAGAAAGCTCATTATTCGAAGGAATCCCAGGAATTATGGAATGCCATGCAGAAGGAACTAGTAGACATTTCTACAAATGGTGAGCTTGTGATGGCGGAACATAGTGCCCATTATATACAGAATGATGAGCCTGATATAGTAATACATGCTATTAAGAGATTGTTAGACGGTCGCTAATTGGCAGAAGGTTTGTAGTAATGGATGATGTGGACTCATTCTTATCGGACCTAATTCTTGCTGGAGAGAAATAAATAGTACAGACGGGAGGGTGAGAAACTTGTCAGCACTAGTGGCTTATCCATTACTTGTAATAGTAGGATTATTAATATTGATCCTTGCTACCACAAGTAAAATTTCAGGGATGAAGTTTATGTTAATGGGAATCAGCATTATATTAGTGGGTGGAGTTTTAATAATAGATGAAAACACTAGATTGGCTGGATTTGAATATTTTATGTTGTTTACTGGATTGATCTTTGGGGTTATTGGTTTTATAAGAGAGAACTAATAATATATAGATTACAAAAGTATTACAAATATAACAGTGATGAATAGATTTGAAAATTGCTGACGTCTTCTTACGCTCGTAAATTACTTTCAATTCACTCAAACTTGATATACATACTTATAAGTATCCTTCCAGGTAAAAATATGAATGGTAAGCAAGCAAACCTCTGTGAAGGCTCAATTACCTGTACATCGGACAGTGCAATTTCCTCTTTATAATCTATCTTTAACCCACCTGTAACCTTAGAAGTTCAAGTTATTGGTACAATATTACATATAAAGTTATTTTATGAAAAGGGGTTATTTTATGGAGAAAGCTATTTTGAATAATGAGGATCTGTACAGCATGCTGGACGAGTTTCTTAGGGATTCGAAGTCTTTTTGGGAGGGCTTTTATGAAGACAGAAGCATGGACATCCCGTTTTTTAAAATCCAGGGAGCTGACGAAAATCTAGTATCCTATTACGAAAATGGCTTTTTGCCCGAGCGGGTGCTGGAGCTTGGCTGTGGACCTGGCAGAAATGCCATCTATATGACCAAGATGGGCAGCAGGGTGGATGCATTGGATATTTCAGAAAATGCAATTGGCTGGGCAAAGGAGCGGGCGGAGGCGGAAGGAGTGGCCATCAACTTCCATTGTGCATCCGTTTTTGATTTTGAATATGAACCGAATTCCTATGATTTCATCTACGATTGCGGCTTGCTTCATCACTTGCCACCACATCGCCGTCTTGCTTACTTAAAAATCGTGAAGCATGCCTTAAAGAAAGACGGCCACTTCGGCATCGTTTGCTTCAACACAAAAGGGGCACCAGAGACACCTGATTGGGACATATACACGGAAAAGAGCATGAAAGGTGGAATCGGGTACACGGAGGAAAGATTAAAAGAGATTTTCTCCAACGATTTCCAAGTAATCGAGTTCAGGGAAATGAAGAAAATGGATCAGGACAGCGGAAGGTTCGGTGAGGATTTTCTTTGGACAGGTTTGATGCAGGTGAAATGAGATAGCTGTCAATGGAGTTTATCTGTAAAAGGTAGGCTTCTTTTTTATAGAATAAAAGATTGAGTAAAAGTTGAATATTTGGAATAATTGGTAGTGTTGAATAGATTGATTTCAAAATGGAGGCTGTAAAATGACGTATAACATCTGGAAAGGAAGTTTGGTCCGCTTGCGGCCAATCCAACCATCAGATTGGGAGAAGTTTCATAAAGATGGTTCGGATTCTGAGATTGCAAGATTAAATGATGTAATATATGGTCCTAGAACGGAAGAGGGAACTCGTCAATGGACAGAAGCGGAATCGGAGAAAGGCTGGGATGGCCACCATTTCCGGCTTGCCATTGAGAACTTTGACGGGGAATTAGTCGGGAGTATTTCTACAGATAAATGTGATCCGCGGCACGGAACCTTCAGCTATGGAGTCAGTGTATTTAGGGAGTATTGGAAAAAAGGCTATGCGAGCGATGCGGTAAGGATTGTTATAAGATATTTCTTTGATGAATTGCGTTATCAGAAAGTGAACGCGAATGTGTACAGTTTTAATGAAGGTTCCATCCGACTTCATAAAAACCTGGGTTTTACAGAGGAAGGTCGACTGCGCAGCATGGTTTATACGAATGGGCACTATCACGATATGCTGGTTTTCGGGTTGTTGAAAGATGAATTTGCGAGAACTAGGCTAAACGAAGAATAAAGTGAAGACGGAATCAAGTATGCGCTGGAAAAGTATGGGATCATCTGATTAAATACGGGGGGGAGTAAATAGATGATGTCTAAAACTGAAGGTTGGTTAACAATCGTTTACGGAACCCTTACAGGAGGGATCCCTATTAAGGAGGGTCCTGAAACGGCCGGGGTGGCTTGGTTCAATCCAGGTCGGTTGCCATTGTTGATGGTGCCGAATAGGAGAGGGCAGATTAGAAAATTTTGCGGAGATAGAGACAGGTTTGTAACTGGAGCTTTGGAAACACCGTTGTGGGTGAAGTGGTTGGGGAAGTGAACATACTGGTATATAGAAGCCTCATAAATTCGGGGCTTCTTTTTTTTTGATATTGTCAAGATGATATAAAACAATCGTCTTAGAATATGAAAAATGGGAAACATGGCAAGGACCTCATGTTAACCCCAAAAATTGATACGCAAGAATGGCCCCATCATCCGTTGTATATTTAATCTTTGTTCGGGAAAATTAAGGGAAAAAGTAATTTGGGTGTTTAATATGAGTGTATCAGAAAATATAAATGAGAATTTGTCTATTTTGCAGAGTTCCTTTCATCATAATAAAGAGCTGATTATTCGGTCGTTCTTTTTTTCGTCTGAGTCTTCGGGTTGCTTGGTGTACTTGGATACGATTGCCGATAAGAAAGTGATACAGGAGCATATACTCGGTCCTTTATTAAAGCTTGAAAAATTGTCCGGCAATCCTGTAAAACATATTGAAAATACGATCGAGATCTCCAAGATCAAAACGGTTACGGATTTACATGATGCCATTAAAGAGCTCTCAAATGGGAATACGCTCATATTTATTGATGGGACAGACCGGTGCATTTCAGCGGATACAGCAAATTGGAAGGACAGATCCCTGTCACCTCCGCAGACCCAACGAGTGTTAAAGGGGCCACAAATCGGCTTTACAGAGCTAGCCAATAATAACATCTCACTGATAAAACGATTCATTAAAAATGAGCAATTGACGATTGAGGATCAAACCATCGGGGAGGAAACGAGTACAGGGGTCTTTTTATTATACCTAGCTGATAAAGCGGATCGTGAAATAGTGAGTTATGTGAAAAGCAGGGTGAAATCCATTGATTTAAAGTCGATTCTCGATTCCTCCTATATACAGGAAAGCATCTCAAGCGATCAGATCACGCCTTTCCCATTGGTGCTGGCAACTGAACGTCCTGATGTAGTAGCTGGCCATCTATTGGAGGGGAAAATCGCTATCATTTGTGACGGTTCTCCGGATGCTTTGGTTGTGCCAGCCCTGTTCATCCAGTTTTTCCATTCGCCGGAAGACTATTATGAAAGCTCGATGTTCGATTTTACCAGGCTGATTCGAATCTTATCATTTATTGCTTCGATCTTCCTGATCCCTTTTTACATCGCATTTGTTTTGTTTCATCAGGAGCTTATCCCGAGTGAACTGCTTGTCAGCCTTGCTGCACAGAGGCAAATAGTCCCACTGCCTTTGGTCATTGAGGTCATCCTTTTGATGGTAATTTTTGAAGTATTATTGGAAAGTTCAATCCGACTGCCAACTGGCATCATGCTGGCATTCTCGATCATCGGGACAATCATTCTTGGGCAATCGGCTGCAGATGCGGGAATCGTACAGCTTTCCACACTCGTCATGATTTCAGCAACATATGTGTTGAATTTCGCTGTTCCCATTCATCCTTTCGGCAATGCCATCAAAGCCATCAGATATATCCTTGTGTTTTTGGCAAGTACCTATGGTTTATATGGAATCATCCTCGGAACGATTGTCCTGATCAACCACCTTTCTTCACTAAATAGCTTTGGTGTACCGTATTTATCACCGATCTCGCCTATAAAAACAACCGATCTTAAGGACACCTTCATTAGGTTCTCGTTAAAGAAGATTATCAATGCGCCCAAAAAATATAATAAGGACGATCTCTTTAAAAATAGCCGTAAATGAGTGATAGCATGAAATATCTGTATACTCTTTTTATACTTTTATCAGTGATAGCGGCGTTCTTCTCCCCGATGGATAAGCATGAGTTGAATGAAATTTCTTTTTCATTTGCGATGGGGGTCGATTATGCAGATGGCGGGTATGAGCTTTCGCTGCAATTGATCAATCCTGCTGCCATTGCCGGGAAAACACCAATTCCAAACTCACCCTACGTTGTATACAAAGCGAAGGGGAAAACCATTGATACTGCATTAGAAAGAATTTCCGTCAACCTATCCCGCTTTATTCATTTAAAGGAAGTGGAAGTCATTGTTATAAGTGAAAAAATCGCTCGAGAAGGAAAAATTAAAGACATTGCTGAATATGTCATGCACTCTGCACAGATCCCGGCTAATGCCAATATGGTGATATCGCAGGACGTAAATGCCAGTGACCTATTAATGGTTTATTCCCCTATAGAGGGCTTTTCAGCATTTGAAATCGCATCTATCCTCAAGAAATTAGGCAGAGATATTCCAAGGACCGCTTCTGAAATCAAGGTGAACGATATCAAGGAAGGAAAAGACATCGTCTTGCCTTTTATAAAAATTGAAGGAGATCTTAAAATTGGACAGGAAAAAGGAAATTTAGAAACAACGGGACCAGCCCATATCGCCTATGGAGGGTTGGCACTTTTCAAGGAGAATCAGCTAGCTGCCTTCCTTGATTACCGGGATTCTGCTTATGTGTCAATGCTGCAGGGAGCTGAATCTGGGTTTTCAATTGAAGCCAGCTGTCCAAAAGGGGAGGATGATCTATTTATCTTCCGTATACTTAGCAATCGCTCTAGAGAAGGGAAGTTAGAAATATATGAGGATAAGTATATCTATCATTTTAACTTGAATATCACCGGTGACATCAGTCAATTAAAATGCGAAATCAATTTAGAAGACCCTGAACAAATCAAGTTGTTAGAAAAGCAGCTGTCTAAAACCATCCAAAAGAATATCAACCATCTTCTGGCCATTTCTCAGGAGCATGAGCTAGATCTTCTTGGATTAGGCTTGATCATGCGCGAAAAAAGTCCGGGGAACTGGAAAAAGCTAAAATCCTACTGGCCGTTACGACTGAAAAACGCCGAAATCCAGGTTCATTCGGAAATCACTGTACAAAATATCGGGAATTACAAGGCAGGGGGTGGATAAAGTGGAAAACAAACCGCTCATAGGCATCATTGAGACCATGTTTGCGATGCTGCTATTCCTTTTAGGAAGTTCTGTCATTTTTGGTTTGAATTTATCTGCTGAAAAAGCCGCCTGGGTTGTCAGTCTTGTCGCAGGAAGTATTGGCCTGCTTTTATTCTGGATGAATGCTTATATTTGGAGAAACAATGATTACGGGAATCTTTCCTCCATTTTAAGAAAAAACTTTGGGAAATTCCTTGGAATTGCAGCTTCCCTTGCCTATGTCCTTTACTTTGCTTACCTGGCATCACGCGTATTGACAGATTTCACCATGTTCATTAATAGTCAATTACTATATTCGATGAAACCGTTTTTAATCAAGTTTTCAATCTTTCTTGTTATTGCCTATACCTATTTAAAAGGGCTAGAAGCTTTTATTCGGTCAGCAGTCATTATCGGTGGTATTACAGTGCCGTTTCTTCTGCTGCTTCCGTTCTGGGTTCTCGTCAGCGGGACTTTTAACTGGGAATATATCGAACCCATCCTGGATATGGATTTTAAAAAAATCGCCAGTACCCTCCCAACGATGATTACGTTTCCTTTCGGAGAACTGATCGCCTTTTTGATGATTTTCCCTTATCTTAAGCGTGAGCACAGATCATCTTTATCCAAGAAAGGCAGTTATATCATGATTTTCTTTACGCTCTTGCTTTCCCTTTTTTCTTTTTTGAGCCTTGGGGTACTACATCCGAATATGGCCAAGAACTACACATTTCCTATGATCAGTGCGATTGAAAAGGTAATACTCTTTGACTTTGTTAAAAGGCTGGACATCTTTGCGGTGATTATCATCATCTTTGGCGGATATTTCAAAATTTCGATTTTCACCTTCGCAAGTGTGAATCTTGCAAAATACACCATGACTAAGGTAAAGCCGCAAGTCCTGACCATATCCATTCTGGTGATCATCCTTCTGCTTTCCTACACCTATGCGGAAAATATCTCACAGCACTTGGAGGTCGGATTGAAATACGTACCGCTTTTTATCCATTTGCCGCTAGCCATCCTGGTGCCGATTTTACTTCTTTTCATCACGTTCATTAGGAAGAAGCGGGTGATGGGGTGAAGCTAGCTTGTTGAATATTGTTTTCACTTGATATTGGGATTTGGCTAATATACAGGTCAAATCGCCCGATATCCGATTTTGAGGTCTCCAATGGCCGGCCAATCCGAGTGTATCCCATACAAAAAAGCAGAGCCAACCACGGCTCTGCTTTTCCTATTACAACCCTGCCGAAAGCAATATGCTTCCTTCAGGCAACTGATTACCCTTTTCTGGTTCAAGTGTGATCGCAATCGTATCCCAGTCCTTATTTTCTGCAGGATCTACTTTGTATAAGACATACCCTTTGCCGTTCTCATCCACGGTGAAATCCCCAGCTGGAATCGGCGCACCATCCTTCAGAAGCCATACCTGGTACACTTCAGTTCCTTTGAGCTCAGGCAGTTCCTGTGTCTGAATCATGACGGATAGAGCCTGTTCCTGTTTGAAAAGGGCGGCAAATCCGCTTCCACCAGCCTCGGATGGCTCTAGTGCAACGATACTATCCGGCTGTACGAGTTCCTGTTCATCTGTTGAACCTTCCTTTTCATCCTGCATCAGGAAGTAGCCGTTTCCTAGCAGTGAGAGGATAAGCGATGCCGCCAGCAACCCAGTCAGCCAAGGTTTCGACTTATGGGTAGCTTTCTTTCTTAGAGGCGTCGGTCCTGTTACAGGCGTTGGATTTTCCACAGATACCGGTTCAACCTCTTCCTCAGCAAATACATTCCCTAAGATCCTACCCTTCATTTCTACCGGGGGAGTAACCGGTTCGGAAAGGAAAGCCATGTCACCAAGCACTTCCTGAAGTTCTTTCAGTTCTTCCTGGCATTCAGGACATGCCGCTGCATGCTGTTCGAAATCTTCTCTCTCTTTATCCGTTAAGTGTCCATTAAAATAATCCAAAAGCAAATCACACTTCTGACTCATAAGCTCCCCCTCCTTTCTCCATCTGCAATCAAAGTACTCTTTAATTTTTTCAATGCCAATCTTAGTCTTCCTTTCACCGTTCCGAGCGGAATACCGGTCATTTCGGCTATTTTCTGCTGGGTATATCCTTTAAAGTACATATAATGCACCATTTTTTTCTGATCGTCAGAGAGGGTGGATACTGCTTTCCTGATTTCATCGCGCTGTTCGTTCCACTCTGTCTGGCCTTCTGTCGAGTCCGTCGATTCTAGGAAAGGCTCGACGTCTTCAATCGGGGTGCTCTGATTTCGCGTTCTTTTTCGGATGATATCCAATGCCCTGTTTCTTGCCATAGTGAAAAGCCAGGAGGAGAACTTGCCTTTGGTGGAATCATAGATCCCATTTCCTTGCCAGAGCTTTATGAAGACATCCTGCATCGCTTCTTCTGCAATTTCCTGATCACCAGTAACTTTCATCAAAAAGGAATATAGTATTTTTTCGTACCTATCGTAAAGCTCTTCAAGAGCGGCCTTATCCTTGCCCCTTACCCGCTCATAAAGAAGTGCGTCCTTATTCTGCATAGAATTTCTCCCTCTTTATTTGATTGCTTCCATTATACCCTTAAGTGTCTAAGATAAAGAAGAAAAGACTCCTAATCACCTAACGATCGAAAAGGGATTTTGGATGCATTTTTCATCCCATATTTTGATGACTTGACTCTAATCCCATCCTAGCGTAACTTTATAAATATTGCAGTTTTTTTGCACCGGAGGAATGAAGATGCAAGTTAAAAAAGTTTTGAACAACAACGTCCTCATTGCGACCCACCCGGAGTACGGCGAAGTCATCCTTACCGGAAAGGGAATCGGGTTTGCAAAGAAGGCGGGGGAGAATATTACAGTCGACCGCGCAGAGAAGTTCTTTGTGCTCAAAAGCGAGGACGAGCAGAACCAATATAAGCAGCTTCTTGATTATATAGATGAAACGTTTATCGGCCTGATGAATGAATGCATGGAAATGGTCGAGGCAAGGTTTCAGGTGAAATTGAATGAGCATATCCATGTCGGCTTAACGGATCACTTGTATTTTGCTGTGAAAAGGATTCAGCAGGGCCTCGACATCAAGAATCCCTTTTTAAAAGAAACGGAGCTTGCCTATCCGAGGGAATATGCTGCTGCCATGGAGATTGTCGAATGGCTGAAGGTCAAGCTCGACCTTGCGATTCCAGAGGGGGAAATTGGTTTTATCACCCTGCACATCCACAGTGCACTGACGAACCGGGACCTGTCGGAAATCAATCGTCACACTCAGCTGATCAACGATATGGTGACAGTGATCGAGGACTCCTTGAGAATTAAGATTGACCGGACAGATATAAATTATCTGCGCCTTGTAAGACATTTTCATGCGTCAATTGAACGCGTCCAGACTGACCAGTTCCGTCCCGACCAGCAGGAAATCCTCGCAAAAGTGTTGCGGGAGGAATATCCCGTATGCTACAATCTAGCATGGAAATTGATTAAAATAATGCAGCAGAAACTGCAGAAGTCTGTGCCTGATGCAGAGGCAGTCTATTTGACTCTCCATTTGCAAAGGCTTTCTAAACAATAGAATAAGACCTATATACAACGTTTTTTTCACGTGTTACTGGTGATGCAGGCATGAGAGGAAGAAAAGCTGTACAGAAAGCGGTAGACCAGACGTCTACCCCGCTTTCGCGTACACTTTCTTGATTCTCATGCCTTTTTTGTTGTTCGGAACTTTTCTGCCATGCATGAAGATACTTAGGAGGAAAAAAGCTATGTTTAAGAAATCATTCGGTTTGCTGCAGCGAATCGGTCGCGCATTGATGCTTCCGGTTGCCCTGCTGCCAGCTGCGGGGATTCTGCTTGCATTCGGGAATGCGATGCAAAACCCGAACCTTGTCAGCCGTCTTTCATTTTTAGAAGCGGATGGCATCATTTTACTTGCTGAAATCATGGAGCAGGCAGGAAGCATCGTCTTCTCAAACCTGCCATTGTTATTTGCCATCGGGGTGGCCATCGGTCTCGCCAATGGTGATGGCGTTGCCGGACTTGCGGCAATGATCGGGTACCTGATCATGAACGTCACGATGAGTGTCATCTCAGGGGTTACAGCAGACCAGGTCGGAAGCGATCCTGCACTGGCCAATGTACTTGGGATCCCTACTCTTCAGACCGGGGTATTTGGCGGTATTATAGCCGGGGTGCTCGGGGCATATATGTACAATAAGTTCTACAATATTGAATTGCCATCTTATTTGGGATTCTTTGCTGGTAAGCGTTTTGTTCCCATCATTACTGCAGCATCCGCACTGGTGTTGGGTGTTGTGATGAATTTCATCTGGCCTTTTGCACAAGAAGGGCTTAATACTTTCTCTTACTTTATGACAGAATCAAACCGTACGTTGGCCGCCTTCATTTTCGGGGTCATCGAACGTTCCTTGATTCCATTCGGCTTGCACCATATTTTCTATTCTCCGTTCTGGTTTGAGTTTGGTTCTTACACCAATGCGGCCGGTGAAATTGTCCGCGGCGACCAGCGCATTTTCATGGAGCAGGTAAAAGATGGAGCTGAACTTACGGCGGGTACCTTCATGACTGGTAAATTCCCATTCATGATGTTCGGCTTGCCGGCTGCAGCACTGGCGATCTATCACTGTGCACGTCCTGAGCAAAAGAAATATGTTGCAGGAATCATGGGTTCCGCAGCCTTGACATCATTTTTGACTGGTATCACAGAACCGCTTGAATTCAGTTTCCTGTTTGTAGCACCTGTTCTATTCGGGATTCACGCAGTGTTTGCGGGTCTTTCCTTCATGGTGATGCACATATTGGATGTGAAAATCGGGATGACCTTCTCCGGGGGCGTCATCGACTATATCCTATTCGGTATCCTGCCGAACCAAACTGCTTGGTGGCTAGTGATTCCAGTAGGTTTGGCATTCTCAGTCATCTACTACTTCGGTTTCCGTTTTGCAATCAAGAAGTTCAACCTGATGACTCCTGGTCGTGAGGAAAAAGTGGAAGAGTCCGAAGAAAATGCAGCAGGCGGTTCATTGGATCTTCCATACGGCGTACTGAAAGCACTTGGTGGAAAAGAGAACCTGGCGAACCTTGATGCATGTATCACTCGACTGCGTGTGAGTGTAAGAGACGTCAATCAGGTAGATAAAGAGCAACTGAAAAAGCTTGGCGCTGCGGGTGTCATGCAGATCGATAAAAACATCCAGGCAATCTTCGGGCCTCGCTCTGAAATCATCAAAGGACAGATCCAGGATATCCTTAGCGGAAAAACTCCGGTGAAGGAAGAAGTGGCAGCAACTACAGAGCCGGTTGCAGTAGCTTCAACTGATAGTGAAATCGTGATGCCGATGAGCGGCAAACTTCTGCCGATTTCTGAAGTGCCTGACAAAGTTTTCTCCCAAAAAATGATGGGCGACGGCTTTGCGATTGAGCCTACGGAAGGAACTGTCGTTTCACCCGTAGCAGGAACAATCGTCAACCTATTCCCGACAAAGCACGCAATCGGGATTGAAACTGCTGAGGGCAGGGAGATTCTCGTGCACGTGGGAATCGACACCGTCAACTTGAAGGGTCGCGGCTTTGAAAGCCTGATCGAGCAAGGAGACAAAGTGGAACAAGGTCAACCATTATTGAAGGTGGACCTAAGCATCATCAAAGGCGAAGCGACTTCCATCATCACACCAATCATCTTTACAAATCTTGCTGCCGGCGAAGCAGTTGAGATAAAGGACGGTAAAGTGAGTTTTGGAGAAAAGGGCAGAGTTAAGATAGTAAAGAAATAAGAATTGCAGGGGCCTGACCCTCACCGCTTTAAAGCGGTGAGGGTCAGGCCCCTTTTCTACATCTAAAGTCTTACAAAAATTCAATCAAATCACGGAAGTATCCTATGTGCAAAACCCGTATCCTTAATTTAAAGAGAATAGTTAAAAAAGGCGGGAATTAAGATGACGAATTTTATTTGTGAAACTTGTGGAGTCCAGTACAAAGGAACGGTACATCAACCGGATTCTTGTAGAATATGCAACGAAGAAAGACAGTATGTAAGTCCGGATGGCCAGTCATGGACAACACTGGAAGAGATGAAACAAAAAGAATATCAAAATATCATCCAAATGGAAGAGGAAGGTCTATACAGTATTAAAACTTCACCGGAATTTGCAATTGGGCAAACAGCGTATCTTGTGCAGAATGCAGGTTTTAATGTGCTTTGGGACTGCATCACCTATTTGGATGAAGTTACAGTAAAAGCCATTAAGGCGCTTGGGGGATTACATGCCATCGCACTGTCGCACCCCCACTATTATTCAACCCAGGTTGAATGGGCCGAAGCGTTCGATGTTCCTATCTATATCCATGAGGACGATAAAGAGTGGGTGATGCGACCAAGCGGGCGCATCATATTCTGGTCGGGTGAATCCCTGGAATTAACCACAGGTATCACGTTGCACAGATTGGGAGGACACTTCAAAGGAGGAGCAGTAATGGAATGGACGGATGGGAAAAAAGGGAAAGGAGTCTTATTGACGGGAGATGTGATCCAAGTGGTAGCCGACCGCAACTGGGTAAGCTTCATGTACAGCTATCCGAACCTCATTCCGTTGCCGGCCACAAAGGTGGAGGAAATAGCTGATAAAACCCTGAAGTTAAAGTTTGATAGGATATATAATGCTTTTCATCGAGTTGTAATGGAGGATGCCCATGAAGCAGTACAACGGTCGGCGCAGAGGTATGTGGATGCGTTGAGTGGGAGATTATTTTAACAAGGAAGAAGTTTGGAAAAAAATGCGAGATTCCTGTCATTCTAATTATTACCTATAATAATTCGTATAGCTTTTTCATAAATATGGGGGTTGTTTCCAAAAATCGTTATCAATCCCTATTTTTATACAATTTAAGCTATTTTTTGGAAGAAAAATCAGTTCTATTAGATTATTTTGTAAATAGTAATCTTATCTATAATTAGAAGAGTATGACTATTACATAACCAAAGGAGCTGTTTTTGCCTTGAAGAGAACATTCCAAAAGCTTGGGAAAAATGTATTGGCCGGGACTATGGCATTATCGGTGCTGGCTACTCCAGCAATGGGAAGTGCGGTAGATGCTGCACCGAAAGAGCATAAGGACAAGCAGGGAAAGCATGATGTGGAACTGAGAATTTTGGGGACAACGGATATCCATACGCATCTGGTCAACTATGATTATTACAAGGATGCTGAAACGAATGAGTTCGGCTTGGCAAAAACGGCAACATTGATCAAAGAGGCAAGGGCAGAAGCGAAAAATACATTATTGTTTGATAACGGGGATCTGATACAAGGAAACCCGCTTGGTGATTATAAGGCAAAAGTGGATGTGCTGGAGGACGGTGAGCTGCATCCGGTTTTTCAGGCAATGGAGCTGTTGGACTATGATGCGGCCACTTTAGGAAATCATGAGTTCAACTATGGGATGGACTATTTGGATGAGGTACTTGATGATGCACCGTTCCCTTATGTAAGTGCCAATGTGTTCAAGGATGATGGGGATGATAATCCGAAGAATGACAAGACTTATATCAAGCCATACCAAATCATCAAGAAGAAGGTTGTTGATGAAAGAGGGAAGAAAAAGGTGCTTCGCGTAGGTGTGATTGGTGCCGTGGCTCCTCAGATCACCCAATGGGACAAGGCGCATCTTGATGGCAAAATCATTACGAAGGATATTGTGAAGTCTGTGGAGGAAAATATTCCGAAGATGAAAAAGGACGGGGCGGACCTGATCATCGTCCTTGCACACTCAGGAGTAGGTGATGCTGAGTATGCGGAGATGGAAGAGAATGCAACATATGACCTGACAAAGGTAAAGGGTGTCGATGCAATCATCACTGGACATAACCACCTGACTTTTCCTGGCGGTTTCAAGGACCTCCCAGGTGTTGATACAGAAAAAGGTACCATCAATGGCGTTCCGGTTGTGATGCCTGGTAACTGGGGCAACCAGCTTGGTGTGATGGATTTGACGATTACCAAGGTGAAAGGCGATTGGAAGGTGAAGGACTCAGTCTCCAGCCTGAAGCCGATCATGGACAAGGATAAGAATAGTTTGGCAGAGCCCGATCCTGCAGTGCTTGCTGCGGTAAAAGAAGCGCATGAAGGAACCATCAATTATGTTCGTCAGGCGGTAGGCACGACTACAGCGGATATACACAGCTACTTCGCACTAGTCCAGGATGATCCGTCCATACAGATTGTAACGAATGCCCAAAAGTGGTACATCGAAAAACAATTGCAGGGAACAGCCGATGAAAACACACCTATTCTTTCTGCCGGTGCACCATTTAAAGCTGGCGGGAGAAACGGTGCAAGCTACTACACGTATATTCCTGCAGGGGAAATCGCAATCAAAAACGTGTCGGATCTTTACTTGTATCCGAACACTGTCGCAACAGTAAAAGTGACTGGTGCTGACGTATTGGAGTGGCTGGAGATGTCTGCTGGCCAGTTCAAGCAGATCGACCAGAACGCTTCCGGAGTACAGCCACTGGTGAACACGGATTTCCCGACATACAACTATGATGTCATTGATGGTGTCACCTATGAGATAGACGTAACGGAGCCTGCGAAATACGACAAGGACGGGAAAGTCATCAACGCCGATGCTAACCGTATCAAGAATTTGCAATACAACGGTGAGGCAATTGATTTGACTCAGCAGTTCATCGTCGTAACAAACAACTATCGTGCTAGCGGTAAGTTCCCGGGTGTAAGAAACAACACTGGTGTGGAGCTGTATCCGGATGAGAACCGCCAAGCAATCATCGACTACATCCGTGAGCTTGGTACGATCGATCCATCAGCAGACGGCAACTGGACATTCGCACCAGTGGGCGGAACGGTAGACGTATCATTTGATTCTTCTGTGAATGCTAAAGACTCACTACCGGAAAGCAACGTCATCCGCTATGATGGAGTAAGTGATAATGGGTTTGGCAGATATGTTCTTCAACTCCCAACTGAACAACAATAATGATAAAAGGGAGAGTGCTTACCATTGGCACTCTCCCTTTTATTTAAATCTACTCACCTTTTAATAGAAAGTGCACAATATCTGCAAAGTTTTTGGGTAAGGGTAAAAATATATTAAAATAACTCAACTTTTTGCGGAGGTGCTTATAGGATGTCAGATTATAAGAAAGATAGTATTTCACTGAAAGGAGCAGTTGGATTAGGCACAGGCGTGATGATCAGCGCTGGGATTTTTGCCCTGCTAGGACAGGTAGCAGAAATGGCAGGGTCTTGGTTCCCCCTTATTTTTATTGGAGGAGCAATCGTTACCGCATTTAGCGCATATTCTTACATAAAAATGAGCAGCGAATACCCTTCAGCCGGAGGGATTGGAATGTTTTTGGTTAAGGCTTATGGTAAAGGAACTATAACAGCTTCAGCTGCATTACTCATGGCGATTTCCATGGTCATAAATCAAAGTTTGGTTGCCAGGACATTTGGAACATATACATTGCAAATTTTTGACGTAAATGAAACAAGCTTTCTTGTACCTATTCTTGGAGTAGGGCTTCTTACATTCGCATTTATAGTGAATATTACTGGAAATAGATTTATCCAATCTTTTACCTCGATTGTTTCCCTATTAAAAATCGCAGGATTAGCTATTTTTGCGATTGTCGGGTTATGGATTGCAGGCTTTTCGATTGAAGGAGCTGCTGGTGGAGGCGGCAATAGTTATGTCGATCAGACTCTAGTTAGCGCAATAGCTGCGATGGCCTTGACGATTCTTTCCTTTAAGGGGTTTACCACCATAACAAATAGCGGATCCGAAATTACCAAACCTAAGAAAAATATCGGCAGAGCCATTATGATTTCTATTTCTATCAGTGCAATCATTTATGTACTACTAGCTTGGGCAGTCTCAAGCAACCTTTCATTAAATGAGATTATTGAGGCGAAAGATTATGCTTTAGCTGAAGCAGCAAAGCCAGTGTTAGGTGAATATGGTCTCTGGTTTACTGTTGCAATCGCCATCATTGCCACTATTTCAGGCATCATAGCCAGTGTATTTGCCGTTTCACGGATGCTGGCTATGTTGACGGATATGAAATTGATTCCTCATAAACATTTTGGAATGCCGGGAAGTATTCAAAAACACACTCTTGTTTATACCATTGTTTTAGCGATGCTGTTAACCATCTTATTTGATTTAAGCCGTATTGCCTCCATGGGCGCAATTCTTTACCTGGTAATGGATATCATCATCCACTGGGGAGTATTCAAGCATCTTCGTGAAAAAGTTGGACCGAATCCTGCTATTGTATTAAGTGCACTAATTCTTGATGTGGTGGTACTGGGTGCCTTTATTTCGGTTAAAATTTCCACAGACCCTTTAATAGTTGTTTTATCAATTATTTTTATGATATTGATTTTTGCAGGTGAGAGATTATTTCTACGTAAAATGGATGATAGTAAGTAAAAAAAGAAAGGTGCCTGACCCCCAGCGCTTTAAAGCGCTGGGGGTCAGGCACCTTTACATTTATTTAAAGGAATTTCACTATATATAAAGAATTATTTAGTAAAGCGAAAGAAAAGGAGAGTGCTTGATATGAATCTAGTTGTTCTGGGTGCTCATTGCGGGGACGCTGAAATCCAGGCGGGTGCGATTGCGTACAAGTATGCAAAAGCAGGTCATAGGGTTACATTTGTACACTTGACTGCAGGGGAAAAGGGGAATCCAGCTGGTATTTCAATCGAGGATTATAGGGAGCAAAAAATCAGGGAGTCCGAGAAAGCGGCCGCTCTTCTTGGAGTGGATACGATCACGCTGGATTACAAGGATGCAGAGCTTACCTTCAATGATGAAATTGTGACACGTGTCGCGACGCTTATGCGGGAGCTGAAGCCCAAAACGGTGATTACCCACTGGGAGAAAAGCATTCATCCAGATCACGCCCTGTGTGCGCAAATTGTACAGGCTGCCCAGTTGAAGGCAGGGCTTCCGGGTTTCGTCCTCGAGGGATTACCTGCACATTTTTACAACTATTTTCACAGTGAAAACTGGGAGGACATGGAGGAATATGTGCCGGACATTTTTGTTGATGTTTCGGTGGAGTTTGATACATATCTAGAAGCGCTTTCCCAGTATTGGTTCGTGATGAATTCAAAGTCGTTCCGCTACTATGATTACTACCAGGCACTTGGTACGGTGCGTGGCTGTGTGAACCGGACAAAGTATGCACAGACACTCAAATATCCTACAGGATTAAACGTAAGAAAAGGCCCTGCCATTCCAGGGTTCGATCTATAAGGAGGCGAAATGAATATGACAACTTACCGTTATTATCGATCGGGGGATGAAAAACAAATCGTGGAGCTCTGGAACCAAAGTCTTGGAAGGGATCCGATTACATCCAAAAGATTTCGCAATCTGGTGCTGCTGGATGCAAACTTTGATCCGCGCGGCCTTCGTTTGGCTTTTGAAGGGGATAAGTTTGTCGGCTGTGTGTATGCAGTAAGAAGAAGGCTGCCAATGTATGAAACCGACCTAGAGCCTGACAATGGCTGGATCCCATTCTTTTTTGTCGATTCCGATATGCGGCGAAAGGGTGTCGGGAGGAGATTATTGGAAGATGCGGTTGCTTTTCTAATAAATGAAGGCCGCTCCAATATTTTCTTTTCCTCCTATGCTCCGAACTACATTTTACCTGGGATCGATGCGGAGGCGTATCCGGAAGCATTCTCTTTTCTTGAGAGCCAAGGATTTACCAGACTCTATTCCCCAGTTGCGATGGATAAAAGCTTGCTAGGGTACGAGATTTCCGAAGCTGTAAAAGCATTGAAGCGAAACAGGCAGGAAGAGGGATATACTTTTTCAAAGGCAGAGGATAAAGACCTTTATGAAGTGATTCAATTTGCCAATGAAAAGTTCAATCCAGATTGGGGACGGGCGATCCGTGAGGGGATCCTGCAAGGCCTCCCATTAGAAAGGATTCTCGTTGCCCGGGATAACGAGCAGTTAGTCGGGTTCTGTATGTATGGTGGCTATGAAGGGGTGCCAGACCGCTTTGGCCCGTTTGGCGTCGATCCGGATCAGCAGGGAAAAGGGCTCGGGAAAATCCTTTTATCCGACTGCCTTCAAAGCATGCGAGCGGAAAGTCTGCACACAGCCTGGTTCCTTTGGACGGGCGAGCAGACTACAGCCGGGCATCTATATAAGAAGAATGGATTTGAGATTACAAGGAAGTTTCATGTGATGAAGAAAATAATAGATTTAAAGTAAGGTAGTATACCTTCCGTTCATGAATAAGATTTATTAAAACGGGAGGAGAGGGTCAATTGTGGAGAATAAACCAATCATCGGTATCACCTCTCATGTAGAGCTTGATTATCGGCACAGCCTATCGAATGATTATATCCAAGCCGTCATCCAGGCTGGGGGGATACCGGTTATTTTACCTATAGGGGGAGTAGATTCTGATACGGCGAAGCTTGCAGATAAGTTGGATGGTCTAGTCTTGTCTGGTGGAGGAGACATTGATCCCATGCTATTCGGTGAAGAGCCGCATCCTCATTTAGGAACCGTCTCACCTGGGAGAGATATTTTTGAAATGGCGATAATAGAAAAAATGCTCGCTTCCAATAAGCCGATCCTTGCTATTTGCCGTGGTATTCAAATCCTCAATATTGCCATTGGGGGAGACATGTATCAGGATATTTATAGTCAAAAAGATGAATCTTTACTCCAACATTCCCAAAAAGCAGCACGGTCTCATTTGTCTCACTATGTAATTGCCAACGAAAATAGCCTGCTGGCAGAAATTGCAGGGCAAACAAAATTTAAAGTGAATTCCTATCATCACCAGGCCGTTCGAAATGTACCGGACCCTTTTATCGTCTCCGCCCGCTCTTCGGATGGTATCATCGAGGCCATCGAAAGTGTGAGGCATCGGTTTGTGTTGGGTGTTCAATGGCATCCTGAGCCCTTGGCTGTCGATGGGGATGGTATTGCAAAAAACATTTTCAGTAATTTTGTCCAAAGCTGTTAATGCACAGTAGGATAGGAATTTTGTGTTCAAGTATAGGAAAAGGCAACCAACAGTTTAACACTTTCTGTTGGTTGCCTTTTTTAAATAATTCATTTTCCTGTTTATCTAAAACATCCACAACCCCAAAACAGTAGCGACGATCAACCCCGCAATAACCGGTATGAAACTGCGCCTTACTAGCTCCATCACCGGTACTTTCGCAAAGCCTGCAACCGCAACGAGGGAAGACCATGCAATCAGCGTTCCGCCCCCGACCCAGATAGCACCCATTTGACCAATGGCAGCAAGAGTGGCAGGATCGACGCCGACACTATCACCAAGGGCACCGGATAGTGCGCCGACCAATGGAAGGCCAGAGAACCCGGAGCCATCCAATCCGGTAATCATTCCGACTAAAAGAATGCCAAAGCCTGCGATAAACGCATTCTCAGGAATATAGGATTGGCCTGCAAGAATCAGGTCGAACAAGAAAGAAGGTGTTTCTTCTGCCGGTGTTCCAAATATTCTTCCTGCCAATTCCCCGCTGCCGATGAAGAAAAAGCCTGCAATCGGGATGACCGGCCCCATCGCTTTAAATGCGAAGACAAAGCCTTTGACGAGATGGTCGCTCACGTTTGTAAGGGAGGTTCTCGCCTGTTTGAAGAAAGTCGCCCCGATCAGAAGGATGACGGATGCTCCCCCGATCAGTGCAGCCCCTGCGCCGCCTTCCAATGATGGCAGGACATCGGAGAATTTCGCAAGGATCATATAGATGATGATGGTTAGGAAGGTTCCAGGAACAAGGATGGCAAAAATGGTGCTGTACTTGCTTCTGGTTACCTGGGAGGCTTCGGAATCATCCCCTGCTCCTTCTGCCGTGCTTGCAATGCTGTTCCATTTAATAAGAAGGTCATTGGAAGGACGAGCTATCAACTTCCGCAATGCCAGATAGGCGAGGACGATGGCGGTCAAGCCTGTTATGAGTGATAGTATAAAAGCTTTGTCTGCAACGCTTGCAAGGTCGACCCCCGCTGCTGTAGCGGTTAAGGATGGAGCAATCTGAATGATATAGTCCGAAGAAAGTGCCATACCCTGGCCGGCCAGTGAAATTGCCACTGCCGCCCCGATTGGAGGAAGTCCGGCACGTACCGCGACCGGAATCAGCAAGGCACCAACAAGTGGCACTGCTGGTGTCGGCCAGAAAAACAGGGAGATGGAATAGGTGACGAAAACAATCACCCAGAACGATATATGTCCATTTTTCATAACACGCTGAAATGGTGTGATCATCATTTCATCTGTTCCAAGGGATTTTAATGAATGAAGCAGGGCGGTCATGATGGTGATGATGAGGAAGATGTTGAACAGTTCTCCTGCCGCTATCAAACTTGCATTAAATATAGTCTGAAGTCCGAATGTGAAAGAACCGCTAAAAATCCAACCTACCAAAAATGTGACAAGGATAGCCGGGACTACAACATTTTGCCTAAAGAGCATCGTGAGTATGATAATGACGGTGCCTGCGAGATACATCCAATGTGCAGCAGTTAAATCCATCTATGCATACCCCTTCCTTTATTATGATTTCCAAGGCTGAAAACAGGGATCTTGGTATAGTAGGGTATGCTTTGGGATGGGCACTGGTGTTGATGGTTTTAATGAATGAGGAAAAAATCTATCATACAGGGGCTTGTCCTCGTAAACTTTAGAATTCCGAGTGAAAATGTCATACTTGAACTCGTTTTAGTAAAAAGAAGGGTTAGGTCTTTCCCCTACAGAATATTATGTAAGGGAGGTGAGATACATGAAGGTAGAGGAATATGTAAGCTATGATGGCTTAGGCCTTGCCGAACTTGTAAAAGCAAAAAAAGTGTCCCCCGAAGAACTTGTCAATCTGGCTATCTCGCAAATCGATAAGTGCAACCCGTCTCTCAACGCAGTTATCCACACGATATATGATCGGGCAAAAACTTCCGCAAAAGATAATATAGAAGGTCCTTTTGCAGGTGTGCCCATGCTTCTGAAAGACTTCTCGCAGGAACTAAAAGGAGAACCTATCTCAGGCGGTTCCCGAGCACTCCGTACCTATAGATCCACTTCAGATTCCGAATATGTTACCAGATTAAGAAAAAGCGGCTTTCTTTTTCTGGGACAAACCAATGTTCCGGAGCTTGCCATCCTTGCATATACTGAACCGGTTGAATACGGGCCTACCCGCAACCCATGGAATCGTGATCATACACCCGGGGGATCTAGCGGAGGTTCTGGTGCTGCAGTGGCTTCCGGAATGGTCCCGATAGCGGGAGCCAATGATGGAGGAGGCTCCATTCGCATCCCTGCAGCGTACTGTGGATTGTTCGGGCTGAAGCCTACAAGAGGCAGAACCCCTGTCGGCCCGCAAAACGGAAGATTCTTGCACGGAGCAGCTGTGGAGCATGTGCTGACCAGGACTGTTCGTGACAGTGCGGCCGTACTGGATGAACTGAATGGTTTTGAAAAGGGTGCGGCATTTACTGTGCTTCCGTTTGATGAAAGCTATCTGCAAACCATGGAAAGGCCCCTTGATAAAAAAAGGAAGATTGCATTTTCCATCAAATCACCAATCGGTACGGAAGTGAATGCAGCGTGTATAGAAGCGGTGATGAAAACCGTGCACTTTCTGGAATCATCCGGTTTTCATGTGGAAGATGTGGATGCGCCGGTGGACGGAAAGAAAGTTGCCAAAGGCTTTCTGACCACGTATTTTGCCGAAATAAGTGCCAGTATTGCAAGAATGGAGGAAGTGTTGGGAAGGAAAGCCTCCTATCGTGATATGGAGCCCCAGACGTGGCTGATGGGGTTGATGGGCAAGGAAATCACAGCACAGGAATTCGTATTGAGTATGAGGGAATGGGATATTGCCGCATATGCAATGGAGTCCTTCCATGAAGACTATGATTTCTATATAACGCCCACCACTGCGTTTACTCCTGCCAGAATTGGGGAGCATGAACTAAAGAGAGTGGAGAAGCTGGCCCTTCAAATAACAGGGAAAATGGGCAAGGCAGGCTTCCTGAAGAAAATGGGGCTTGTCGATCAGATGGTGGAAGATGCCTTTAAAAGGGTGCCCTTTACTCAATTGGCGAATCTTACCGGTCAGCCCGCAATGTCAGTGCCGCTTCATGTCACAGAAGATGGCCTGCCTGTAGGTGTGCAATTCATGGCAGCACGGGGAAGGGAAGACCTTCTGCTGCAAATGGCGAGCTTCCTCGAGAAATCGGATTTATGGGAAAGTGTACCTAAAAAGTGTATGATTTAATATGGCAGTGTTTATTAGGGGCCTGACCCCCACTGCTTTAAAGCGGTGGGGGTCAAGCCCCTTAATCAAGATCGAAAGGTGTGAAATAGCTTTGCCTCATACTCAACAAAAGAAATCAAAGTGGAAGCAAGCTGCAAAGATTGTGAAGAATTATGTTCTTATTACGCTTGGGGCTTTGCTGTTGGCAGTAGCCATTGAAAAATTCCTGATCCCAAATCAGATGGTGGACGGGGGAATCGTTGGGGTTTCCATCATGCTCTCGGAAATCACAAATATTAAGCTTGCCATATTCCTGGTATTATTGAATCTTCCTTTTATTTTCTTAGGGTACAAGCAGATAGGAAAGACATTTGCTTTTCAAAGTGCTTATGGAATAGTTGCGGCGTCCATTTTCACTGTAGTGTTTCACCATTCCACCCCGGCAACAACAGATCCGCTCCTGGCGGCTGTCTTCGGTGGAATCATTATCGGTATTGGCGTAGGAATCGTGCTGCGCAACTCGGGAAGCTTGGATGGAACAGAGATCCTTTCTATCCTGATCAGCTCCAAAACGCCATTTTCAGTAGGGAACATTGTGATGTTCATCAACCTGTTCATACTATCAAGCGCAGGGTTTGTCTTCGGTTGGACTTCGGCGATGTACTCGCTTATCACCTATTACATAGCTTCCAAAACAATCGATGTGGTGGTGCAGGGTATGAGTGAAACCAAATCTGTACTTATCATCAGTGATGAATATGAAGAAATTGCACAGGCAATCATGGATCGACTTGGACGGGCCGTCACGTTTCTCGATGGTCAAGGTGCCTATTCCCAGGAAGACCGGAGAGTGATTTTTTCTATTATCACAAGGCTCGAGGAAGCTAAATTGAAAAGTATTGTAGACGGAATTGACGAAAATGCCTTTCTTGCCATTGCAAATGTCAACGATGTAAAGGGTGGTCAGTTCAAGAAGCGGAATATCCACTAGGGAAAAACGGCCCGGACTTGAAATGGACAAGTCTGGGCCTATTTGTAATTATTTACCCCTCTTCTCGGACACCATTTCACATACCGCATCATACATGACCGCCATCCCCGTCTCTGTCGCTTCGAAGTTATAGGCCATCTCTTTGCTGATCCCAAGGTTCCCGGCTTCCCTTTCGGAGTCGATGTTTGCTCCCATGAAAATGAACTCCCAGCTGTATTTCTCTTGTTGATGGTGAATAAGATCCCTTACCTTTGCAATAGTAAATTCTCGACTTGAATTTTCCTCACCGTCAGTAGTGATGACAAAGATTACATTATTTGGTCGATCTTCCGCTTTAGTATTGGCAAGGCGGTGGCCTACATCAAGTATGGTTTTCCCGATAGCATCGAGCAGTGCGGTCGAACCCCTGACGAAATAATCTTTATCTTTCAGGGTGACACTTTTTGCATCCACTCCATTCCAAAGGATCTCATATTGGCTGTCAAAAAGTACGGTAGTCAAAAGTGTGTCCCCTTCATGCTCGCACTGTTTTTTTATGAATGTGTTGAACCCGCCGATGGTATCCTGTTCAAGGCATGACATCGACCCGCTTCTGTCCAGTAAGAAAATAATCTCTGTTAAATTGTTTTTCATCATCTTCATCCTCCTAATATCCTTCATGCTATAATAATAGCGTGATATATCCATAATTTGGTCGCCTGCAAAGCGACATTTTGGAGGGGCAGAAAATGATCGACCATAAGCTGCTGGAGGAACTGAAGGAATACATTGATTTTCATTTGCATCTCGTAGTATATGAATCTAGCTTCAAGCTTTCGGAGCCGATATTAGAGGAATGCCATTCGTTTGAAATAGATGATTTTATCAAAAAGAATAAAAAGCCATCCTTGCAGGAGCTCCTTTTTCAATATATCGACGAAAGGGAGCTGAACGATGCGGCAGTTTATAAAAAAGCGGGGATGGACCGGAGGCACTTCTCGAAAATCCGATCCAACCCAGACTATAAACCTCGTAAAACGACAGTCATTGCACTTGCTTTGGCATTGGAGCTTGATTCCGATTGTGCGGAGGAATTCCTGAACGCAGGAGGCTACTCGCTTTCTGGAAGTGAAAGATATGACCTGGCAATCCGCTTCTTTTTGGAAAGAGGCATCTATGATATGCAAAGCATCAATGAGACTTTGGATTATTTGAGCTTGAAGACATTTTAAAAAGGTCCTGACCCCCATTGCTTTAAAGCGGTGGGGGTCAGGCACCTTTCATGTTTTGTACCCCATTGCCCGAACGGGCCCCATCAGTGTGATAGTGACTAATACTTCCGCCATTTTTTCTGGCGGGTTATTCCTGCCTTCTGCCAGCCATTGCTGCATCAGGCCGACGTTGGCACTGGTGGCGTAGGCCATGAGGTAGTCAAATGGGATCGAAAGGGTGGATGGGTCGAATTCTTCCTTTTGGGCACGAAGAAAATTACCCCGAATTAGATCTTTTAGTTTGTTAGGAAACATAGGGCTGACAGAATCAAGGAGGAGCATACTGAAAACCTCTGCTTCTTTATCCACATAGCGAAAGAGCTCAGTTGCAAACTGAAGCAAAAATTCAGGATGGCCGACGAAATGTTCCATTTTGTTTGCCAATCTTTTTGACATCAGTTCCTTTAAGGTATCAAGGAGCTCCTGCTCGATGCGTTGAAGTAAATCAAACTTATCCTGATAGTGAAGATAGAAGGTGCCCCGATTAATTTCTGCATAGGCGCAAAGGTCGCTTACACTTACCTTCGCGAAATCCTTTTCTTTTACCAGCTTAAGGAGTGCCTCCCGAATCGCCCGCTTAGTTTTTATTACTCTTAGATCCTGTTTTTCCTCCATGTTTGATCCACCTTTAATGAACAGTATTGTATCTAATGTCTATTAATCAACACATCTTTTAAATCTACATATTGAAGGACTTTTCATTCCCTATCTATAATAATAATGAACAGAGTGTTCAATAGGCAAGAGATCTGTTGGTAGAAGGTGAGGGAGTAAATTGGATGTTATTCAGATAAATGATGTCGGAAAATCCTTTGGCAAAACAGAGGTGCTCCACGATGTTTCTTTTCAAATAAAGAAAGGGGAGATTGTTGGGCTGATCGGGCCCTCGGGGTCTGGCAAAACGACGCTAGTCAAGGCGATCATCGGCATGGAGAAAGTAGATTCCGGGAATGTCTCCGTGTTTGATAAAGGGATGCCAAACCGTGAAATTCTGAGCAGGATCGGCTATATGGCCCAATCCGATGCGTTATACCTGGAGTTGAGTGCGGAGCAGCAGATGATGTTTTTTGCGAAGCTTTACAAGGTTCCAAAGAACGAAAGGAAGGAGCGAATCCTTGCTGCGATGAAACTCGTGGATTTGGAAAAGGAAATGAAAAAGCGCGTGATGAACTACTCCGGTGGGATGAAACGCCGGCTTAGTCTTGCCATGGCACTTTTGCAGAATCCGGATTTGCTTGTGCTCGATGAACCTACCGTCGGCATTGATCCAAGACTGCGAAAAGAAATCTGGGGAGAGCTGACATCGTTAAAAGAGCAGGGGAAGTCCATTCTAGTTACGACTCATGTGATGGATGAAGCGGAACGATGTGACCGGCTTGTGCTTTTGCTAGATGGAACAGTTTTAGCTTCTGGCTCACCATCTGAGTTGAAGGAAAGATTTCAAACGGATTCCATTGAGGCGATTTTCCTGCAAAAGAAAGGAAGTGAAGGCTGATGAGGACTTTTGCCATCGGAGGAAGGATCATTCAGCAGCTGATCCGCGATAAACGAACCCTTGCCCTGATGCTATTGGCACCTCTATTGATTCTGACGCTCGTCTATTTCCTTTTTCAAACGAACGCTGACAATGAAGCGGTCGTTGGTGTGACTTCTATGCCAGAGTCACTTGTAGATAGAATGGAAGAAGCGGATTTAAAGGTTGTAGAGTACGAGAATTCAAAGGATATAAAAGAAAGGATCATAGAGGATGAACTCAATGCTTTCCTCGTGTGGGACGGATCGAAGTTAATTGTCACTTATGATGCAACTGCCACCACCACTGTCGGGACAATCAAGGCAAAGCTTCGCGGCATTCAGCAACAGGGATTCATGATTGAGGTGAAGGGAGTGCTGGGAAAGGCTGCTGCAGGGGGGGCGTTAAAGCCCGGTGATATCCCAACACCCTTTGAAGTGGATGAATCTTACCTTCATGGGTCGGAGGATACCACTTATTTTGACACGATCAGCCCGTTTCTCATTGGATTCTTTGTCTTTTTCTTTGTCTTTCTGATCTCAGGCATCTCACTATTACGTGAGCGGACAACAGGGACCCTGGACCGGCTGCTTGCCACCCCGATCAAGCGTTATGAAATCGTACTCGGATATCTGCTTGGCTACGGGATTTTTGCCATCCTGCAGACATTGCTTGTTGTCACATACTGTACGTATGTGCTCGATATTCAGATAGCCGGAAGCATCTGGTATGTATTTTTGACAAATGGTCTTATTGCTTTTGTCGCGTTATCATTTGGACTACTGCTCTCCACATTTGCTGATTCCGAACTGCAGATGGTGCAGTTCATTCCGGTTGTAGTGGTCCCGCAAATTTTCTTTGCCGGCTTATTGCCGGTGGATGCCCTAAATGAGTGGCTCCAGGCCATTGCGAAAGTCATGCCGCTGTACTATGGCGGAGATGCCTTGAAGGCGGTTATGATCCGCGGCCAGGGAATGGATGCAATCCAGTTGGATTTGCTCATATTAGCAGCAATCGCGGTTGTATTGTGCGTTGTGAATGTAGCTGCTTTGAAAAAGTATCGAAAGATTTAAAAGGACTAAAGTGCCATTTCCCCACCAACCCCTAAACAGAACAAATGTTTTGGTATAGAATGGATAGGTAAATATTCTATTAAAGGTGGACACAAACGTGAATGGTACAGCACATACAGCAATTGGGGCGGCAGCGGGGTTTGTGGTAGCCAATACCTATCAGTTCGAACCGACTTCCATGGAAACCATCATTCTGGTGGGACTTGGAGGAGTAGCAGGTTTGATCCCTGATTTGGACATCGACGGGACACTGCGTGGCAGGATTACGTTATCTCATAAGGTGACGAGGACAGTGGCACAGGTAATAGGAGTACTTATGATACTATATAGTCTGTACGAAGGAACCTATATGGAGCGCTTGAGGGGAATCGGGATCGGTGCATTGATGCTGATCGTCTCTTCTTTTATCAAACAAAAGCACATGCTCACCATCTCCGGGATCGGTGTACTGATAGGGGGAGTATCCCTGCAGGAGCTATGGATGATCCTGTTTGGGGCATACATCATCATCGCCTCTTTTGTTTCGCATCGAAGCTATACACATTCTATAGTCGGCATCATTTTCTTCGGCTTCATCGCCTTTCATTTGGAGTCTTCACTGCAATACGAAGGAGTCTTCTATACATGCTTGGCAGCCTATATCAGTCATCTGGTGGCAGACCTGAGAATCTTGCCTTTCAATAAACGGGGAATCAAGCTGTTTCTCCCGATTTCATCGAAAGAATTATAGAAAAAGAGAAAGTGAGGCACGTTGCTCACTTTCTCTTTTTTAATGTGTCTATTAAACAATGCATCTGGGCAACCAGGTAGGAGAAAAACATAATAAGAAAAGAGCCTATTGATATAAAATGATTCCCTCTGAACCTTCTCCTCCTTCAAATACGATGCCCAGTGTGAAAAATAAAGTGATGCTGACTACGATTGCCAAGAAGAAATTACTGATCTACCTGGACATGGGTTCCTTCTGCTATTAAGACTTCTTTCTTTTTACCACACTATTCACTATCACATATCCCAACAATACTCCGATGATGGTATCAAAAGAGGTGGAAACTACTGTGCCGAAATACCCTCCTAAAAGAAAAGAGGCGAATGGCAGATTAGCGCTAGGTGCCGACTCAGTAATATATAGCAGTGGAACGATCCAAGCATAGAATAAAGGCAAGCCGAATACAGTGAGCTTCAGCCAATCAAAGCTCCAGCTTCCGGAGTGGAAATGTGTTCTTATGAGGTGGGGGAGGGCGAGTAGCATGCCAACCGCTACAAAGAAAAAGGTGCGAAATCGATAGAATGGGACTATATCGTAGTACTCCTTAGTTTTGGAATACAAGTACGCTTGGTACCTCAACCCGACAATTAAGATCACAGCAAAGAAAACCAGATAAACCAAGTGCAAACCTATCCGCTGCCATTTATCCATATAATTCCCCCTCAATATCTATATTTATCCATTTTAACATATTTTATTTTCTAATTGATCGGAGGGAGAATTTTCTTGGGCACACACTAAAAAGAAAATTCCTCTCTGTGTTACAATCTTACTAACGACATGTACGAAGGGGCAAGACACTTGAATATTACACTGACGAATAAGATGATCCAGGATCGCTGCGGGACTGTCTCCTTCAAAAGAGGCGAAGCATTTTACCGGGCAGATAAGGTTTCAATTGAATACTACACTCCCGATCGATGTGAAGCGAACGTAAGTGGAGTGGAGGATTTCCATGTAGCAATCGAAGGCAAGGGGGATGGTGCCTTTGTGGCGACATGCAGCTGTCCGACACTTGCTTCGGTAAAAAAGGACTGCCAGCATGTTGCTGCTGTTCTGCTGGCTTTATCTGATCAAGTTCAGGAGGAACCTTTCCTGAATCCCTTGACAGAAGGGGTGTTTACGCTTTTTCAGGATAGACCAAAGCTTAAAAGCGGGCATCAGCGTCATTTTGAAAAAAGGGAAGTCCTGGAGGTGACGTTTGTCTGCAAGCTGGTGGAACAGCGCCTCTTTGCCTTGGAGCTGATACTGGGTGGAACACCTGTAAAGGATATTCACGCCTTTTTACAAAGTGTAGAAAAGGGGCTTCCTTTTTCAGAAGTAAATTATGATCCGAGTAAGCATTGCTTTGATAAAGAAACGGACGCAGTCTTGCAATATCTGATCCAGCTTGCAGCGGATGATAATTGGCAGGGCGGTGATGAGCTTACCATCTCGTCTTCCGCTTGGGAAACGATTCAGCCTCATCTCCTGAAAGCCCCTCATGTAAAGCTGGACCAGGATGGACAGATCTATGATGAACTTTATATATCTGATGAAGCGCTCTCCCTGCAATTCATTTTTGCTGAAAAAAATGGAGGAGGCTATCGACTGTCCGTGACGGGATTAAAGCGGATGGTGGTGCTGCCCGCATACGACATGATCCTTTCTCTTTATGGAAAGCTGATTAAGGTGAAGACAGATGATTGCAGGCGGCTTTTTGAGTTGAAACAGCTACTTGAGGCATCCGGTACCAATCATATCCCGATACATGAGGATCAGCTGAAGATGTTCCTGGAAAAGGTGGTCCCGGGTTTACGCAAGCTTGGCACTGTCGAGTTTTCCGATGGTATTTTACAAAAGCTGACCAAGACGAAACTTGTTGCCAAATTGTATTTGGACCGCGTGAAAAACCGCCTGCTAGCAGGACTCGAGTTTCATTACGACAATATCATCGTCAATCCTTTGGAAAAACGTGATCCGATTGGTGCGGCTAAAATAGTGCGTGATAAGGAGAAAGAAGAGCGGATTCTCCAATTCTTCGAGGACGGCGAGTTTGCAAAGACCGAGGAAGGGTTCTTTTTACATAATGAAGAGCTTGAATATGAATTCCTTTATCATCAACTTCCAAAAGTCCAAAAGCTGGTTCATATCTATGCGACAACGGCAGTCCGGAACAGGATTGCCCGGGAGCCTGCCAGACCAAAGATACGCGTCCGTGTCAAAAAGGAGCGGACGAACTGGCTGGAATTCAAGTTTGATATAGAAGGCATTCCACAGTCGCAAATCAAGGAGCTGCTTCATTCAATTGAAGAAAAGCGGAAGTATTACCGCATGAAGAACGGTTCTCTCATGTCACTTGAAACAAGGGAAATAGAGGAGATCCAGCGTTTCCTTCACGCTGCCCCGGTGCAGGAGGAGGATCTGGAAAGTGGCTTGAATGTTCCGGTTGTCCAAGGCTTGAAACTGCTTGAAACTGTTGATGACCAGAGTATTATTAAAGCGGAATCATCCTTTCGTCAATTCCTGGAAGAAATCCTTAACCCTGGCAGCATGGATTTTGAGGTGCCAACGCAGCTTAGATCTATTTTGAGAGAATATCAGGTACAAGGCTATAAATGGCTGAAAACATTGGCGCACTATGGTTTTGGCGGGATCCTAGCAGATGACATGGGGCTCGGGAAGACCGTCCAGAGCATCACATACATCCAATCAGAGCTTGATGATATCAGGAAAAGTAAGCATCCCGTCCTCATTGTATGCCCGTCCTCGCTTACGTACAACTGGCTGAGTGAGCTGATTAAATTTGCCCCGCAAATCAGAGCGATAGTCATCGACGGCGTGAAAAATGAGCGAGATGAGCTTCTGAAAAAGGTGGAGGAAATGGATGTGGTCATCATTTCCTATCCGGTGCTAAGGAGGGATACGAAGTGGTTTGAGAGCATGAGCTTCCATACGATTTTTTTTGATGAAGCCCAGGCATTCAAGAATCCGGTAACCCAGACGGCGCGTGTTGTGAAAAGGCTGCAGGCGGATCATCGCTTTGCCCTCACAGGGACCCCTGTGGAAAATTCCATCGAGGAACTGTGGTCGATTTTCCATGTCGTTTTCCCGGAGCTGTTCATGGGATTGCGTGAATACAGCAACTTGACCCGGAAGCAGATTGCCAGAAGGATCCGTCCGTTTTTATTGCGACGGTTAAAGGAAGATGTGCTGGCTGAGCTTCCGGAAAAACAGGAGATCATTGAATCTGTGGAACTTCTTCCGGAACAGAAAAAACTGTACGCCGCCTACTTGTCCAAGCTTCGCGAAGATACATTGAAGCATCTGAACAAGGACACGCTCCGAAAGAATAAGATCAGGATCCTGGCAGGTTTGACCAGGCTAAGGCAGATTTGCTGCCATCCAGGTTTGTTTGTGGATGGTTACAATGGGGGGGCGGCAAAGTTTGATATGCTCCTGCGAATCATTGAGGAATCCAAGCTGTCCGGCAGAAGGGTACTGATCTTTTCTCAGTTCACGAAAATGCTGGAGCTGATCGGCAGGGAGCTTACCTATCAAGGGGTTCCGTATTTTTACCTCGATGGTCAGACACCTTCGGAGGAGCGGGTAGAAACGTGCCGGAAATTCAACAAGGGAGAACGGGATTATTTCCTTATCTCCTTGAAAGCGGGCGGGACTGGTCTCAATCTGACAGGTGCCGACACGGTCATCCTTTATGACCTGTGGTGGAACCCTGCCGTTGAGGAACAGGCTGCTGACCGGGCGCACAGGATCGGCCAGACCAATGTAGTGCAGGTCATCAAGCTTGTTTCCCACGGCACGATCGAAGAAAAGATAAACGAACTGCAGGATAAAAAGCGACATCTTGTAGAAGAAATCATCGACCCCGGGGAGAAGGTGTCCTCTACCCTGACAGAAGAGGATATCCGAGAGATTCTTAAGATATAAAAGGTTGGCAGGTGTTTAGAAATGGCAGAAAAGAAAAAACTGTATGAGGCAGACCTCTATAAACCGATCCAAAAGCTTTTTGTCAAAGATGGCTATCAGGTGTATGGGGAAGTGAACGACTGCGATATCGCCATGGTAAAAGGGGATGAGGTCGTGGTGGTGGAACTGAAACTTTCACTGAATGTGAACCTGCTCATCCAGGCGACCAAGCGGCAAAAGCTGACAGACCTTGTCTATATCGCCATCCCAAAGCCGAATATAAACAGAAGAACGAAACGTTGGACGGATCTATGCCACCTTATCCGCCGGCTGGAGCTCGGTTTGATCATCGTCTCCTTCTCCGGTAACCGAAAGACAACGGAAATCGTTTTTCATCCCACGCCTTTTGATCGTGGGAAAAGTATGCGTCAAAATAAAAGGAAAAGAGAAGCGCTCCTCAAGGAAATGGACGGCAGAAGCTCGAATTCGAATATCGGCGGCAGCAACAAGACGAAGATCATGACCGCCTATAAGGAAAACTGCATTAGGATCGCCTGCTATCTTGAACAATATGGTCCCCTGTCACCCAAGAAACTCAAAGAACTGGGCACAGGGGACAAAACCTCTTCCATTCTTACGAAAAATTACTATCGCTGGTTTGAGAGAGTGAAGAGAGGGACGTATAAGATAAGCGAAAAAGGAAGGCTGGAGCTCGAAGAAAATAGAGCGCTCGCGGAATTTTATCTGCAGAAGGTACCCAAAGTGGAACAAATACAAGATTGCTAGTATCAAGTAAATGCTAAGGAAAAGTGATGAATTTTAAGAAAAGATGCCTGCTCCAACCTTGGAGCAGGCATCTTTTCATATAAACAGGCTAATACCGCACAGCCTCCCCGACATTTAATCCCTTTAACTCCTTATTCCCCGTAACGAACCATTTTCCCAAGGTGCTGTCATACTCACAATAGTACATATAGTAGTATTTTTTTTGCTTCAGGGCGGGGTTGGATTGTGCTTTCGGGTCTTTCCAGCCGCTCATATAGGTTTCCACTACAGAGACGCTGGCTTTGAAGTTTTCACCGGATTGCTCCACCTTGAAGGTAGTCCCGTCAAAGGTCATATCCACAAGGTGTCCGACATAATAGACATTCCTTTTCCGCAAGTCGACGACGATATCTGTCGCTTCCTTGAGCTGTGACCCTTTTGCGCTTCGAAGGACTGATGTGTCCAGGGAGGTGATGGCTTCTATATAGGAGGTGTTGTAGTCATAAATGGCATTCAGGACATCAGGCCTTAATGCAGCAGTGTCCGACTCAGGAGATGTATCCTGCTCTGCTTCCTCTTCTTTCGTTTCCTCGTCTTCTTTTTCTGCAACCGTCTCTGGTTCATCAGGAATCTTAAATTCTATCGTATCAGACCCGGCGGCTATCACCTCTTCGGTTAAAACGTCTCTGGAAGGGTAGGTGTACCTTGCTTGGAGCGTGATTGTCTGTTCGTCTGAAAGCGGTCCGATCTCCATCGACTCTTCCGTGAACTTTCCGTATAATTTTCCGTTCACAAAAAGGTCTGCGCCTTTCTTGGAGGAGAGGATTTTTACATAATGTTCATTAAATATCAAAGACAATGGATTCTCTGGTGACTGCCAGATGGTAACGTGCTCCACCTTTTCAAACTCCCCAAATGCACCTTCCTTTGTCACTTTCAGTACATACGCCCCCGGAAGCAGTGAATCAAATGTTCGTGTTGCTTCTCCAGTCGGGGATAACATCTTATCGTTCAAAGTAACCTCTGCGAGTTCATCTGCCTGGATTTCCATGGAAACAGGGCGAAGAACAACAGCAAATTGCTTGATGACCCACCATTTCTTCTCTTCAAGTTCCTCCAGCTCAAAGACGAAGGGAGTGCCTTTGAATGGAATGGATTTCTGCATCGCTTTTTCCTGATCCCTGATATTCAAAAAGACAGTATCAAGGGCCTCTTGGTCCTGATGGAGATCCTGAAGCAACTTCTCCCAATTGGATATGGAAATCGACTCGTACGAACCGCTCAGTTTCACAAGCTTGGAAAGACTGGACGCATCCTGGGATTTTAGGGCAGTGGTGAATTCTTCTACGGTTTTTACTGGAGAAGATTCCTTTTGCACATATAAATAGCCATACCCACAGCCAGCAAGAAGAAGCAAGAATAAAATGGATATGAGGCCTATCCAAATCTTCTTCGGTTTCTTCCGAGATTGTTTTTCATGATTTCCCTTTGGCCTTTCATTACTTGCCTCCTGGCGAGTAAGGGTCGGTACAGGCTTTTCATCCCCATTGGTCGTAGATAGCTGGGTCCCGCAGTTATTGCAAAAGAGCTTTCCCGGTTTTATTTCGGCTCCGCAGGTTCTGCAAAATTTCATTGTATGCCTCCTTTTCGCTTTCATGATCTAGGAAACTAGTATCTATGTAGGAAAGAGTACATGTTAAAATATTCCTGTTGCATAAGAAATATGTCCCTGATTTGAAAGACTTCATGCACCTATTTTCTCTGCTGAAAAACTTTTTAAAAGTTAGCCCATTTAAATTAGCACCTTTTCCCAACTCCTGTTATATTAGGAACATGGATACATATATACATGACTTGAAATAAATGATGAGAGAAGGCGTTTCAGTGAGCTTTAGGAAAAAGCAATTTGTGGGATTGGGGATAACGGTCTTTTTTCTTGTATTTCTATTATCAGTAATTATCATCATGGCCAATTCCATGAAAACAAACATGCTCGAGATAGTGGAGGACCGCTATTATAAGGTAAGCAAGGCAATGGAAATAAGACAGCTATTCTATCAGACTGATAGACAGCTATTGTATGTGATCAATAGGGATGAAAATGAAAATATTGAAGAGAATCTTTCCGCCCTGCAAACCAATAGGGAGGAAGTGAGACGGGAGATTACAGAGCTTGGTACCATTTTGGATAGAAACGACACTAAAGTGCTTCTGGCAGAAATCCAAGCAAGCTATGATTCTTATTGGGAAATGGAACGGAATATTGTTGCACAGATAAATGCAGGTGCACAAAACAGTGAAGTCCAAGCCATTTATAGCGCTCAACTTGAAAACAGGCAAACCCTATTGGAGAATATCTCCGAGTTCAAAGAGCTACAGGAAGGAATAATGGAAGACAATCTGGCAGAAGCGAATTCTACCTATGAAATGCTGATTGGATCGCTACTCCTGACGGTGCTTGTTTCCTTGATAGTGATTGTCGGTACGACACTTTGGGTTATCCGCAGCACAAACAAACGCCTGGATGAAGTGAAATCCGGGATTACAAACATTGACTATGAGGATCTTTCCACTCTTCCAAGATTGGATACCACCATCAAGGATGAAATAGGTGAAATCGCCAATGCATTCAACGCGATGGCATCCTCCATCGAGGACTATCATGTAAAAGAAAAGAAATACACCGAGGAAATCAGCAGGCAGAACTGGGTGCAGACGAATTCGGGTGAGATCATCAATCTATATCACCGAAATGTCTCGATCGATTCGCTCGCAGAAAAGTTCATCAGCACACTGACTCCACTAATGGATGCAAAGCTAGGTGCCTTCTATCTGTCAGACGGGGAGGGCAAGCATTCCACCTTCACTAAAGTGGCAACATATGCAGACGGTGCCGAGGATGTCGGCGGGGAAGCATTCAAGCTGCGTGAAGGCCTGGTAGGACAGTGCGCTTGGGATAAAAAGACCATCCTGATTGAAGACGTTCCGGAAGGCTATTCATTGATTACGACCGGCCTTGGCAATACAAAACCGAAGAGCATCATCATTGCTCCGGTCATCATAAAGGATGAAGTCATTGCGGTCATCGAGATGGCGAGCTTGACTGGGTTCAACGAAACGCATAAGAATCTATTGAAGAAAGTACTTGAAACACTTGGCATCGCCATTACCAACATATTAGGAAGAATGGAAGTGGAGCGCCTTCTCCTTGAATCACAGGCACAGACAGAAGAACTGCAATCCCAGTCCGAGGAGCTTCAGGCACAATCCGAGGAGCTTCAGACACAGGCCGAGGAGCTGCGCATGATCAATGAGCAGCTTGAGGAACGCTCCCGTGATGCCGAACAGAAATCAACCGACCTTCAAAAGGCGAAAACGGAGCTTGAGGAAAAAGCGAAGCAGCTGCAGCTCAGCTCCAAATATAAATCTGAGTTCCTGGCAAATATGTCCCATGAGCTCCGGACGCCACTGAATAGTATTCTTCTGTTATCCGAAATGTTGGCTGAAGACATCGATGAGAATCTGACAGAAGAACAAAAAGAGTTCTCGAGAGTCATCAATTCATCTGGCCAGGATCTGTTGAACTTGATCAATGACATTTTGGATCTTTCCAAAGTGGAAGTGAAGAAGCTTGAGGTCATGTTTGGTGAAGTGAATGTGATGGAATTTGTGAACCGCCTGGAACTTCAGTTCACTCATATCGCGAAGCATAAGAAATTGGATTACGAAATAATCCAAGGGGATAACCTTCCGGAGGTTTTCTATACGGATGAGCAGCGCCTTCAGCAGATTGTTAAGAACCTGTTATCAAATGCCTTCAAGTTCACTGAAAAAGGGAAAGTGACAGTGGAAATCGATAAGGCGAATAGAAGGGACCTGCTTCGTGCAAAAGTTCCGGTCGAAGCAGAGACCTGGTTGAAAATCTCTGTTTCTGATACAGGTATTGGAATTTCAGAGGATAAACTTGGACTGATCTTTGAAGCGTTCCATCAAGGTGATGGGGCCACGATGAGAAAATACGGCGGAACTGGACTGGGATTATCCATCTCCAAGGAATTCTCTACGCTTCTTGGAGGAGCCGTGCAAGTTGAAAGTGAAGAGGACAAGGGCAGTACCTTCACGCTTGTCATTCCGAGCCTGCCAAACGGAATGCCACAAATGAAGGAAGTGGAAGCAGCTTGGCAGGAAGTTGCCGCGGGTAGCGATACCGAACTTTTAGAAGAAGAAAACAGACTCTCGAATATGGCTGCCGGAGCGGAGGAAGTCAAAGCTCAAAGCTACATGCCAATGGAGGAAGACCTGTCTAATATTTTGAAAGGAAAAACGGTTATTGTCGTGGACGATGATCATCGTAATGTCTATGCATTGAACAATGCATTGAATAAGGAGGATATGAACATCCTGACAGCTGAAAACGGATTGCAGTGTCTGGATATCCTTCATGAAACAGAGAATGTGGACATCATCCTGATGGATATCATGATGCCGGTGATGGATGGGTACAAAGCGATCAAGACCATCCGCAACCTGGAAAAACATAAAGACGTTCCAATTATTGCCCTTACTGCCAAAGCGATGAAAGGTGATCGAGAGAAGTGCTTGGAAGTCGGTGCTTCCGACTATATCAGCAAACCGTTGAAATTAGATCAGCTTCTTTCCGCGATGAGGGTTTGGGTTGCGAAAAATTAAGGTATAAATACGAGGGAACGGTTACAAATCTTTGGATGAGGTAGCCGTTTCCTTTTTGCAAGAATTGAGCTTTTTGGAGGAAAAAACGTGAACAAAGAGGATTTAGAACTTGAATTATTTCTGCAGGCCGTCTACAAACTATCAGGCTTCGATTTTAGAAAATATATGCTTTCATCCATCACAAGAAGAGTCGAGAACCGGCTACGCCTTGAAGGATTGGACAATATCAGCCAGCTTACGGAAAAGGTCATCCATCATGATACCTACTTGAACAAAGTGCTTGATGACTTTTCCATCAATGTGACGGAAATGTTCCGCGACCCATCATTCTTTTTGGCATTCCGGGAAAGGGTGATACCGAAACTAAGGGAGCTGACCGAAATCAGGGTGTGGCACGCAGGCTGTTCCTCAGGGGAAGAGGCATATTCCATGGCGATACTCCTACAGGAAGAAGGGCTCGGCCACAAAACAAAAATCTATGCGACGGACATGAACGAGAAAATACTCGATAAGGCCAAAAAGGGTGTCATTCCCCTTTCCAAAATGCAGGCGTATACAAAAAATTATATCCAGGCTGGGGGAAAGAATTCCTTCTCCGAGTATTATCATACCGACCATCAATTTGCCTATTTCCATCCGGAACTGTTAAATAAAATTGTCTTTGCCCAGCACAATCTGGTCACGGATCGCTCTTTTAACGAATTTCATATCATAGTATGCCGCAACGTTCTGATATACTTCAATCTGGACCTGCAGTTTAATGTCATAGAGCTTTTCCGTGACAGCCTGAGTCCGGATGGTTTCCTTGGACTGGGAAGCAAGGAAGTCCTCAGGACCGATGTTCATCCGAGCTTTGAGGAATTTGATACGATGGATAAAATCTATCGCAAAAAAGCTGAGAGCTAAGGGAGTGTTCCCTAGCTCTCAGCTTTTTTGTTATGTAATAAGTCACTTTGCCTGAATGAACACGACACACATATCATCTGCCGCTTCAGCCTGCAGTTCCTCTGAAAGGATTAGATTGATTGGCTCCTGTATATTTGGAAGGTCCCAAAGCTTCGAAGCCGATTTAAGAAATTGCGGATACTGATTGATCCCCACTTTTTCCATGGTTTCGACTACGCCATCCGTATATAGGAGAACCTGAACGGAATCATGATAGGAAATAGTCGTCTTGGTGATATCGACCTTTTCGAAAAAGCCCACAGCACATGTCCGATTGGATAGCTCCACCACTTCATCCTCATCAACGAGGGCGAACCCGGCTGGATGTCCGGCATTTACATATTCCATCGTTTTCTCTTTAGTATCAATCACAAGATAGATGGCGGTGAAATAGTAAGGGATTTGCTGGTTACGAGTGTTTAACGCGTACATCCAACGATTCAGCTCACTCATTACATATTCCGGATCTGCACAATTCCGGATGGAGTCTCGCAGGACAGATGAGATGAACATGCACACAAGGGAAGCAGAAATTCCATGTCCCATCATATCCAAGATCATCACCGCATATCTGGAATCATCAATTTTATACCAATAATACATATCGCCTGCCAACTTATAAGCCGGAACATAGGAGGCTCTGACAGTCAGGTGGTCCTCGAAGATGGGTTCACTCAGCAGGCTGTTTTGAACCTGCATGGAAAGATCCAGCTGGTTTCTGATTTTCTCCGCCTGCTTCTTGTTCTTGTCCTTTTCATGCTTAAGCCGGAGCACCACACGCATTCGTGCCAATAGCTCGGTCTTGTTGATCGGCTTCATGACATAGTCCAATCCCCCGGCATCCAATGCCTCTGCCACTTTATTGGAGTCCTCCAATGCGGTGACAAAAACAACCGGAATGTCTTTAAGGTGGGGGATCTGTTGTAGCCTTCTACATGCCTCGATCCCATCAATCTCAGGCATCATTATATCCATCAAAATGATATCGACCGGCTTTTCCAATGGTCCCGGACTATCAATCTTCAAGTAATTGAACATCTCTTTGGCAGAGGTGAAAGATTGATAGTCCTTGTAGCCGGCTCTTTTTAATATATTTTCTATGACAAACAGATTAACCTGATTGTCATCCACAATTAAAATGCCCATGAATGGTTTCTCCTCTACTATATCTATGTATTCTATTTTTCGAATGGAAGAGCCTTACTATAAATACCCTGTATGCGAAGAATGTAAACCACTATAACAATATAAAATTAGTAAAACTTTCCTCTATTTCATTGTACCTTAAGGGACCGGCTTAATCTAATTTGGAACGGTTAAGGGTGTTTAGCATGTTTTCATATAGGGTATTTCCGTATGTATCTATAAACTATAATCCTGAGGTGATGAAATGGAAGCGGCAGTTCAAGGGACGAAGGGCAAGCTGTTAACAAGAGAGAATATGACAGATCCGGGTCTTGTACCGGATTGGGTCATTCGTGAATATAAAAATTTCCATCAAGTTGTTACAGACAAAACTTTTCCATGTTATTTTGGAATGGCTGGAGAGAAGAAGGGGGAACTTCGATATTCGTATATTACACACGATGATTGGAAGCATCTCCCTGAAACGCTGAAGGATTTTAATGCCTTATTCGATCCGGATAAACCGCTTATCAGGCATGGATTGTTTTTATTTGTGGAGCCTGAGGATGAGGAAAAATCCATTCCGCATTATCGTCAATATTTCTGGGATATCCTGCAATATCTGCATCAACAGGATGACATGCCATGGCCAAAGGACTACCCGACAGATCCTGATCATCATCTGTGGGCCTTCTCGTTCGCTGGTGAGCCTTACTTTGTGTTCGGAAACGCTCCGGCATATAAGCAGCGTAAGACAAGGGACCTTGGCAACAGCTTGGTGCTAGGTTTTCAGCCAAGAAGAATTTTTGAAGGGTTGGAAGGTACATCACAAGGAGGAGCCATGTCCCGTGAAAAAGTCAGGGAGCGCGTGGAAAAGTGGGACAAGCTTCCCAAACACCCGAACATCAGTCACTATGGCGACCCGGAGCATCGGGAATGGAAGATGTACTTCATCGGTGATGACTCTAAGCCGATGGAAGGTAAATGTCCGTTCAATCATGGTGGATAATAATGAGGGGCCAGACCCCCACTGCTTTAAAGCAGTGGGGGTCTGGCCCCTACTTTTATTACACTACTTGCTTGATTTCACCAGAATCTTTCGGCTTTTCCTTCGACAGGAACCAGCCTGTTACACCGATGAGAAGGAGGACAGACCAGAAGGTGATTTTCCAAGGTGCCCCTTTTGCGAACCCATCTGAAAGGATTGCAAGCTCTGGATGGGACATGGCATAGATTCCAAGTTTCACACCAACCCAGCCTACGATGAAGAAGGCTGCCGTCTCGAGTCCAGGCCTCTTATCGAGCAATTCGACGAAAAATCCTGCGGCAAATCTCATAATGACAAGTCCGATGATTCCTCCGGCTAGGATGACAGCGAAATGGCCGCCGTCCAATCCCCCGATAGTAGGAAGGCCGGTTTCAGGAAGCATGACTGCAAGCGCAACTGCAGCCAGAATGGAGTCTATGGCAAACGCGATGTCTGCAAGCTCGACCTTTACAACCGTCATCCAAAAGCCTGACCCTTTATCCTCACCAGCCGCTTTCATGAGCTTTGGCTGAAGAACATGCTTTTTCAAAATGTGATAAATCGCAATCCCTAACAAGTAGATTGCTCCGACCGCCTGAACCTGCCAAATGTGCACCAGGTACGAGATGATGAAGAGAGATCCGAAGCGGAACAGGAAAGCCCCGGCCAAGCCGTAGAACAAAGCTTTTTTCCGTTGTTTCTCAGGCAGGTGCTTTACCATCGTTGCAATGACAAGTGCATTATCTGCAGCAAGTATTCCTTCCAACCCGATCAGGATGAGCAGCACCCATCCATATTCCAATAATAATCCAATGTCCATCTATCTTCCTCCTCATTGTAATTTAGCCAAGAACAATAATCTCATCATGGTCGTTTCTCTTAATATCATCCTCTAACACAAGTCTGGTATTTAATCGATAAGTGAGCCCCTCGGATGTAGGAGTCAGGTCTTCAGGTAGCCTATAGCTAAAAGGATATTCTGTCTTCTCCTTTGCTTCCATAGTCTCAGACATAAGGATGGTCGTGACAGAATCCACGGTTACCACCTTGTTTCCTTGCAATTCCTTCACCAAGTCACATTCCAATCTTTTGATTGCTTGCCTGTTCCATCCGTTTTCTACATGAAAGGCGCCGGAGACGGTTTCTCCAGGCTTCATTTCACTTTTTTTTAAGATCAGATCCACATTCGGGGAACCGCCTTTTATATAGCTCATCATCTTTTTTATCATGTAAAATGTACCTCCGTTTATAGTCGTTTATTTTTGCATATCATGTAAAACAAGATTCATTTAACTAGTAGGCGTCTGTATTGATAGGCTTCTAGGTGGATTATGTGCCTCTAACGTCATCATTGAAACAATGAATAATTTTATCGTTACGATAAATGTCAACCAAACTAGTAATCTTTGTTGCAAATCAAAGGTCAATTGATTCTTTTTCTCCTTTTAAATGTAGATAGAATAATAGTTAGATACCCGGTTTTACTGAATTCTAGATCTTTTTTCTCCTCCTTATAGACGACAAAAAACCTTTACCAAAATGTTGGTAAAGGTTTGAAAAGTTCAGTATTATCCCTTTACCATTATGGCAAAGGTCTCGCAAACAACGTTTAGGTTGCCAGTTAAGCCGGTGACTAGGAAATCACGTATTGTCGACATAACTGTAAGCTACTCCCCTTTGGAGTATTATAGATAGTGCAGAAAATCTTCTGCTATGAATATAGAATAATATATCCTGATTTTATCGTCAAGAATAAAGTTGCAAATTTTACAAAAAATTCATAATGATTCTAAACTCCTGAAATTTGATAAGGTAAAAGGAGTAAGCAACACACAAAAGTCCTATATTTTTTTCGAATTCTGTTATGATGTAAGAAAGAAATTAAAAAAAGGGTGACTGATCGATGAAGGATGCTTCGGAAAAATTAACCTTATTTTTAGAACAAAATGCGAAAGAATTTATATTTAATTGGCGCAAAAAAAGTGTTATTTCCGAAGATGATCCTTATCGGGAAGAAGTGATAAAAAACGGCATTCAAATGTTTCAGCTTGTAAAAATGGCACTTAAAGAGCCTTTGAAAGAGGAGGTAATGAAGCAGCTTGCCTATAAACTGGCAAGGGAACGTGTGGAGGCAAATGTTAATATCAGTGAGTTTGTCTATAACGTCAATATCGGTAAAAGTGAGATTATCAGATGGGTAGGGAATTCCGGGATCGACCTCCACGAATTGCGTCCGCTTTTTGAGAGGATCAATACACTGTTTGATGAATTTTCCTATCATACAGTCAGGAAATATACCGAAATCAAGGAACAGCAGCTTCAGGAAAAGGATTCCTATATCCATCAGACACACAAGGAACGCCTCACCATTTTGGGGCAGATGAGCTCAAGCTTCGTTCATGAATTCCGTAATCCCTTAACGGCCATTATCGGTTTTACCAAGCTGCTTCAGCATGACTATCCACATTTGCCTTACCTGGACATCATGCAGCATGAGCTGGATCAATTGAACTACCGAATCTCCCAATTCCTGCACGTTTCACGTAAAGATTTGATCGGAAGCCGTAAGGAGGAAGTAAACCTGTCCTTTTTGCTGCAGGAGCTGACAGAGTTTTTATATCCCAGTCTATTGAGCGGGGACGTTACGCTTCAGTTGGACGCCGATCCGATGCTGACCATCAACGGCAATAAGGATGAACTCAGACAGGTCTTTTTGAATCTTATCATGAATAGCATCGATGCCCTTCAACAGAAGGAATCTCCAAGGATCATTAGAGTGGAGTGCAAGGAGATAGACAATCAAATCGAACTTAAAATAATCAACAATGGTCCAAAAATCACTGAAGATGTCATTCATGCCATTTTTGAACCGTTTTTTACGACAAAGGACCTTGGAACAGGAATAGGGCTCTATATCTGCAAAAAGCTCATCGAGAAGCATGATGGGGAAATCTATTGCCATTCCACGGAAGAGCAGACAAGCTTCGTTGTAAAGGTACCGGTGTTTGTAGTTATATAATGATGAAAAAGGGCGGATACGTCCTTTTTTTTATGCGGAGAAGACGTGGAACTTTAGCACATTAACGCAGAGCGGGTCAGGCCCCTAATTTATTTTCCCCATTGACAACCCCAGGAATCTATACTATCTTTAAATATATACTTTAACACCTAAAAGCGTTTAAGCGTTTAAGTGTGTTAGTGAACTTTTTTTCAGAGGTTAGTCGAGCCGAGTAGAGTAATGGAATATAGGAAGATAGCGATTGTATTCAGTAGTCTATCATGTGGACAGCAAACAGAGACTAGATGGGGAGTGTGAATCTAGGCCAGTGGTGGATGAATTACCGTACATAGTTTTCATAAGCTATCGATTTTTACTAAAGTGAGCAAATTATTTTTGCTAATTAGGGTGGTACCGCGGAGCTTCTTCGTCCCTTATATTCAAGGGGATGGAGGGGCTATTTTTATTGGGATGATGTGCGAGTGAACTGATAGATACAGGACAAACTATTCTTATACAAACTGGAGGCTACAACATGGAACATCAACATAGAGCATTAAGTATCCGCCCTTTAGAGGCGATCGGAATTATTGCACTGATTTTATTCATCATTGGGTTATCATTATTTACATTTAAAGCGGAGCCGCACATTCCCATTTTTGTGGCGATAGTCGTACTGATGGTATACGCTTTGCTCAAGAAGCAGTCCTGGTCCTTCATTGAAGAGGGATTGAAAAGCGGCCTGAAGGAAGGGCTCATACCGATTTTCCTATTTATACTGATTGGGATATTGATAGGTGTCTGGATGCTGTCCGGAACCATTCCGACATTCATCTTCTATGGCAGCCAGATCATTTCGGTGGATTTCTTCTTACCTAGCGTTTTCATCGTGACAGCCATCATCGGGACCTGTATCGGCAGTGCTTTCACTACGGCATCAACTGTTGGGGTGGCATTCATTGCACTTGGGACAGCTATGGGCTTTAACCCGGCAATCGTGGCAGGGGCCATTATTTCAGGCGCCTTTCTAGGAGATAAAATGTCCCCATTATCTGATACAACTAATATAGCATCAGCGGTATGCAAGGTGGACTTATTCGATCATATCAAGCATATGCTGTGGACGACGGTTCCTGCATTCATCATATGTGTAGTGTTGTTCAGCTTTATCGGGAAGCCAGATGAACTAGGTTCGGTGGGGGCGCTTTCCGAGCTGCCACAAAAACTGAAGGCCGCCGGATTGGTTCATCCGCTTGCCTTGCTGCCGGCAGTGATCATGTTCGCCCTTGCCATGAAAAGGGTCCCGGCAATCTTTGTCATGATTCTTGGTATTCTTGCTGGGATATTAGTGGCATTTATCATCCAACCGGATACAACCGTCAATCAACTCATGAATGTCATGCAAAATGGTTATAAAAGTGATATAGGGGAGGAAAGCATCGATAACATCCTTTCCCGCGGTGGCATCCAAAGCATGATGTGGTCCGTTTCCCTCGTGCTATTGACACTCAGCATGGGCGGACTGATCCAGAAGCTTGGTATCATCAACAAGGTGATGCTGATGCTGCAATCCTTTATCTCATCAACGGGAAAGCTGATCGTTGCAGCTGTTGCGACAGCAATTGGGGTGAATGTCACGATCGGGGAGCAATACATGTCCATCATTTTGACAGGTCATGCTTTTGAAAAGGAATTTGAAAAGCAGGGCATCTCCAAGAAGAATCTGGCCCGGGTGTTAGAGGATGCAGGAACGGTCATCAATCCCCTGATCCCTTATGGTGTCAGCGGCGTATTCATGGCCGGTGTGCTCGGGGTGCCGGTTTTGGAATACCTTCCATTTGCATTCTTCTGTCTGCTCAGTCCGTTGATCAGCGTATTTTATGGGTTCACGGGAATCAGTATCAAAAAGCAGGAGAGAGTTGAAGGAGCATAACAAGGGTTAGGAAAATCGTATCAAACAGTCTCAAGGAGGCGGTTTGATACGATTTTTTTTATAGAATGAAATATGGGCTATACTTTATTGCTGCAATCGATCCAAATCAGCAAACAACGGCTTATTTTTCACATACAACTCCTTGAAAAGGTGGTAATGCTCCTCATAAATGACGATGTTCTTGACTGAAGGTAGAATCTCCTTCTCGATGGGGATGTACTGCTTGATTTCATCCATGGAGTTCACTTTTCCCAGCGCATAGAGACCAAGCCAGGCTGCGCCCCAAGTGATCGCATGGTCGCTCTTTGGCAGAAGCACTGTTTTATGAAAAATATCTGCTGTCATCTGCACCCATAGCGGTGATCGGACAAAGCTCCCGCTTAAGAGCAGCTTTTTTGTCGGGCCTGCTTTCTCTGTCAATGCTTCTTGTATCTCATACATGTTGAAAATCACACTTTCCATAACACTACGGATCATATCTGCACTGTTATGGGATAGAGTCAATCCAATCCATCCGCCTTTTGCTTTGGCATTCCATTTTGGAGCCCGCTCACCGGCAAGATAAGGCATAAAGAAAAGACCATTCGCCCCGGCACTTGATGTGGCTGCGAGTGATTCCAAATCAAACGTCTCTATGGTATCTCTTTTGGTGAGGGTGGAAAATTGCCTTGCCAGCCATTTTAAGGCGACAGTTCCATTGTTGGAGGCACCACCAATAATGTTATGCTCTTTTGTGAAGACATATTGGAAGGTGCGCTGGTGATCATCTGTCGTGCGTTCTGGTGTAAACCTTCTTATCGCACCACTCGAACCGATTGTCAGGGCTGTTTCATCATCATGAATGGCCCCGATTCCGATATTGGCCAGCACCCCGCCGCTGGAACCGATGATTATAGGCGTTTCGGTTGTAAGCATCAGCTCATCAGCGATTTTTGCTGATAAAGGTCCCACCACTTCGGTGCATGGGACGACAGTCGATAGCTGGGTAGGGTGAACTCCTGCAATTGCCAGGGCATCGCTGTCCCATTCTAGAGTATGGATATTAAAAAGTCCGGTTGCAGAAGCAATGGAATAATCTACCTTCCATTGTCCGCACCATTTGTATATAATATATTCTTTGATGGATGCAAATCTGCCAGCCTCATAATATGGCCCATACTGCGTTTCCTTCATCCAGATCAGCTTGACAAAAGGGGACATCGGATGAATGGGGGTGCCGGTATTTTCATAAATGCCTTTACCATAAGTTTCATTCATGATCGCAGCCTGGGGATAGCTTCTGCTGTCAGACCAGATCATCAACGGGGAAATCGGTTCGTTTTGCTCATTCATACATAATAAAGAATGCATGGAACTTGAAATGCTTACCCCGATAATGTCTGTGGCATCAAGCCTGCTCTGGCTCATCGAAGAAGTGATGGCGTCACGTGCCGCCTTTTCCACTTCCAGGGGATTCTGCTCCGACCAGCTTGGCTTCGGGTGATAGGTGGAATAGGCGCATTCATATTCTGAAACAACCTCTCCGTGTGGGGTGAAAATAACTGCGCTTGCTGTGGTTGTTCCAATATCGAGTCCGATCATAAATCTGCTCATAGCTACACTCCGTTTGCAATTTTCAATGAATACATCTATTTTACCTTAAAATGGGCAATCTCTCTCCTGGTTTGATGGATAATTTTATAGTTGGATTGGAAAATAGTTAGAAAATTTATAATTATTGTGAAATAGGTAAAAAGTAGCATGTAAATTCTGGCTTGTGAGAGCAATCATTCCGTTTTTATTAGTTATCAACAAGCAGAAGCGCTGGGAAATAAGATATGCACACGTTTATCCACATTATCAACAGGTTAAAGTGCAATTTTCGACAAATCTTTATTCACAATAATAATTTTAGTATTTATTGATATATTAGCTCTTATCCAATTTATTCACATTATCCACAAGGATGTGGATAAGACTTGTTAACATATATAAATATTTTGAACTATTTGTGAACTGTTGCTCAAACCCATTGTATGTTCTGGTAAAACGGGTTATAGTAAAGATAGAAAGTAAGTGAAAAACTTCACATACTTTCCGGAACAACTATCAGCTAGCCGGCTAATCACCAACTTCATATTTTTTTACAGGTGTTTGTGAAAATATTCACAAAATAATCCTTAGGAGGAATGAGTTATGAAATGGTTAAGAGGACCCCAAATGGCGATTCTATGGACAGTATTAAGAGTTTGGCTAGGTATCCAATGGCTGAAGGCGGGACTTCCGAAAATCGGCAGCTTTGATGCTGAAGGTTTCTTACACGGAGCCATTGCAAAAGCGGAGGGAGCACACCCGGCAGTCCAAGGCTGGTATGCAGGATTCCTTGAAAACGTGGCACTTCCAAACGTAGGACTGATCAATATACTCATACCATGGGGAGAAGTATTAGTCGGAATTGCACTTATCCTTGGCCTGGCGACCTTGCCGGCATTGATAGCAGCAGCATTCATGAATTTGAACTTCCTGCTAGCCGGAACGGTAAGCACAAACCCGATCCTTTACACAGCAGCAATTCTGCTACTGGCAGCAGGTACAGCGGCACACTTCTATGGAATGGATAGATTTGCAATCCGGATCTTGAAGGAGAAATTGGAGCAACGGAAAAATAAAGATATTAACCTTACCCACAAACATGTGACCAACCATTAATCAAAGGCACCACCCAATACTCGATGGGTGGTGCCTTCTTTGTAGTTTATCTGAATGTATCTTTTTTGCTGTTGCGCTTGATACCGGCTGCTGCTGCACGAGCCTGAGCTTCTAAGATCTCATTGTCTGCTCCGTGCTCTTTGGCGAACTCAGCATCTTGATTCTGTGTTTTCATGTTTTTTGGTACTTGAGGAAGGGAAGATTTATTCTTTCCTCCTGATTTGTGTCCACGTGAACGGCCCATTCGAACCCCTCCAGAATCGGTGATGGGCAAAAAGAAATTCCTTCATGCCCTCCCATGTAGCTTCACCAAAAAACGCTGGAGTGATAAGAGGTAGTTACTGGTTCTCCAATCTTATTAACGACGTTTTTGCGAATAGCCGCCAACACGATCAGCCGCTTTGAACTCTTTGGAGTAGGTCACTTCCTGCATGCTGCTTAATGAGTTTTTCACTCTTTCTTGACGTTTCTTTTCAGCCATTTCAAAACCCTCCTTAGAATATGTAATACCTACAGTTTCCTCTAAAGAGTGGGAAAATATACTAAAAAAATGCAAAAAAGGGGCCTGACCCTCATCGCTTTAAAGCGTTGAGGGTCAGGCCCCGTTATGGTCAACTATGCTTCGCGAAGCTGATGTTCTTCGACAACTTCGAACTGTGTGCGCATTTTGTAAAGGGTGTATAGGTCTTTTGAGATTTCGTATAGGTTGTAGATGTCTTCGCCGCCGTTGATTTCGTCAAGGAGGCTTTGGCGTGTTTCGTTTGCCAGGACTACGTAAGGCAGCTTTTCCGCTGCTTTCGTGGAACGGATGTTCACTTTGCGGATACGCATGAAGATCGATTGGATGTCGAGTTCATAGAACAATTCATCAAAGAATTGATCCTTTGCAATTTGGTTGTAGCCTTTGCCATGGTACGGCTTTCCTAGCCAAGTGCCAAGAAATCCTGCTCCGTCCTGTACATCGAAAAGATTGATCGTTCCAATTGGAGTGCCCCATTCATCAAGAATGGTACGTGAAATCAATTCTCCGCGCTCTTCCGCTTCGATTGTCTGCTTTGTCAAGAACACAAACTCATCGTGGGAATACGCTTTTTGACGCACAAAAGGGAAGACTTCAGGGTGCACCATCAAGTCATAAAGAGCCTGAGATTCGTGAGTATCACGTTTTTTAAGCATGTCTTATCCCTCCAATTGAGGGCAGAAATGTCACGTAACGTGAAGACTGGCCCACCCTCGAAATTTTTTAAATTACAAAAAATTTCGGGGTGGGAATCGAACCCACTAGAACCAGATAAAACTGGTGGCGCACCATTTGCCTTCCCTAACATTTTAGAAACAAATTGTTAGTTGATTTAATTTTGTTTACCTACGTATCATACTCTTTTTCTTTTGAAAAAGATACTACTTTTTTGTTAAATTTTTTGGTAAATTATTTCACCTTCAACCATTGTCACGACAGGCTTTGCGAGGAATTGGAAGGGGTGGTGGGACCATAGGACCAAATCGGCATCCTTGCCCTTTTCGATACTCCCGACCCGGTCCGCTACATCTATGTTTTTTGCCGCCGTGATCGTGATTCCTTCCAGTGCTTTTTGCTCATCCAGGCCTTCCCGCACTGCCAAAGCAGCACAGACATTCAGATACTGAACCGGTGTGTATGGATGGTCTGTTGTAATGGAAACTTCGACACCATTTTCTGCAAGACTCTGATAGGTCTTCCAGCTTTTATTTTTCAGCTCGATCTTTGATTTTCGGGTGAGGGTTGGGCCTACACAGACCCTCAAATTTCTATCCTTTAGTTCGTTTACAATCAAATGTCCTTCTGTACAGTGCTCAATCGTAAATTTGAGATCGAACTCCTCCGCAAAACGGATACCTGAGATGATATCATCCGCCCTGTGCGCATGGATCTTTACGGGAATCTTGCGTTCGAGTGCCATGATGATCGGCTTGACGCGCAAGTTATCCGTATTATCATAGTGTCTTGCTTGATGGAAGGCTTCCCGGAGCATGCCCATTATTCCCATCCTTGTGATGGAATCTTTGTTACCGTGGCTATGGATGCGCTTTGGATTTTCCCCGAAGGCGATCTTCAGCCCGGCGGTTTCCCTTACCAGCATCTTTTGGATATTCACCCCGCGGGTTTTGATGACTGAGGTGGTGCCCCCTATTACATTGGCACTCCCCGGCATGATGTGAACGGTCGTCACGCCAGCCTGAATGGCGTCCTGAAAACCTTGATCAAGGGGATGAACGCCGTCCAATGCCCTGATATGCGGGGTAAGGGGCTCGATGGTTTCATTGGCATCATTTCCGGCCCAGCCGGTTCCTTCGTCATACAGTCCAAGATGGGTATGAACATCAATAAAACCAGGGAATAAATACTTCCCTTTACAATCTATAATTACCCCATCAGGCGGGAGGGGTAAACCGATTCCTATCTCCATTATCTTACCGTTTTCGACCCTCACATCACAATCAAATAGTGGCGATGAGGTGATCGGATAGACGGTTGCATGCTTGAATACTACAATACTCATTATAAAGCTCCTAATTTTCTGTCTTTACTTTGATTGTAATATGTCGGACAGAGCATCTTCAAGATGAATATAAAAGAATTTATAGCCATGCTGTTCCAGTTTCTTCGGCAGCACCTTCTGGCCTTCCAACACAAGCTCGCTCATCTCACCCAATGCGATCTTTAAGGCGAAACCGGGTGTAGGGAACCAATGGGGACGGCCCATCACACTACCGAGAGTTTTTCCGAAATCCTTCATTTTCATTGGGGAAGGAGCTGTAACATTGACGGGTCCGGCCAGTTCCTTGTTTTCCAGACAGAAAGCAATGGCACCGACAACATCCATGATGTGCACCCACGACATCCATTGCTCACCGGTTCCGATCTTCCCGCCGACAAGCATCTTATAGGGAAGCAGCATTTTTGGAAGGGCGCCTTCCTCCTTATCCAATACAATCCCAAAGCGGGTAAAGACGGTTCGTACTCCATGCAGCGATGCCTGCTCCGCTTCCTTTTCCCACGCTAGTACAGTTGAGGCCAAAAAACCTGACCCTGGTGTGGTATCATTTTCGGTGAAGGTTTTATCAAGGCTATTGCCGTAAAAGCCGATGGCGCTTGCATTGACAAGAACTTCCGGCTTCTCACTGAGTGAGCCGATGATTCGATTGATTTCCTTGGTGGATGAGATCCTGCTCTCGACAATCCTTCTCTTTTGCTCATCCGTCCAGCGGCCGTTGTTGATCGATTCGCCAGCCAGGTTGACAAAAGCTTCGACACCTTCCAATTCTTTTTCCGGTGTAGTACCATCCTTCAGCCACTCCACAAACTTAACGTGAGGCTTTTGCTTTTTATTCGAGCTGTTTCGCGTTAAAATATATAGATGATGTCCCTTTTCCGCTAAATAGTCAGTCAGGGCTGATCCTACAAGTCCAGTACCGCCTGCAATCGCAATCTTCATCTTATTCATCCTCTCGCTTAAAATATCTTACTTATACTATTAGTTCTTTTCCCTAAATATCCTCTATTCAATACGGGCCAATGTGCTACATACCAAAACGGGGTGAATCTTATGCAAAAAATAACGAAAATATCGGTCCAGCAAAAAAACAAAGAACGCTTTAACATTTTCCTTGATGACGCTTACGCATTTGCGGTATACGAGTCGACCCTGCTGAAGTTTCAGCTTGTAAAAGGAAAGGAACTCGATGAGCTTGATATTGAAGAAATCCTATATAGCGACCAGATCAATAAGGCCTATCTATCTGCCGTTCACTATCTTTCCTTCCGGATGAGAACAGAAAAGGAGATAGAGGTATATTTGAAGGAAAAGGAAATCGAACCGTTTGTCATAAAAGAAATCATTGTCAAGTTGAAGGAGCAGAGCTATTTGAATGATGCAGAGTTTGCGCTGGCCTATGTCCGTACACAAGTACAGACCACTCTAAAGGGGAGACAGGTCATTTCACAGGAGTTGGTGGAAAAAGGTGTGTCGAAAAATACGATTGAAGATGCCTTGATGGAATACAGCCAGGAAGAGGAACTTGAGCATGCGGTAAAATTGGTGCATAAATACAGCCCGAAATATAAAAACGATGCCTTTAAAATTATGATTCAAAAGGTTGAGCAGGCATTAATGAGAAAGGGGTATTCTTTTTCTGTCATCAAGGAGGCCATAGAGGAAGCGGACCTTGCAGAGGATGATTCGGAAGAATGGGACGCGATTAGCAAGCAGGCAGAGAAATACCATCGCAAATACGCGAAGCTTGAGGGGTATGAATATAAGATGAAAATGAAGGGTGCCCTCTATCGCAAGGGCTTCCCGATGGAATTGATAGATCGGTGGCTTGAAGAAAATGAAGCAGTCCCGGAATAGTGGGACTGCTTCATTTTCTTTTAAGGGTCATACATTTATTTCTAATTGTGTGTCATGCTTGATGATAGTATCTGCAACCTGTTGGGGCGATTTCAAGCGGGACTTGTCCTTGATATGATCGGTTTCATCCCAGAACGGTGTGTCCATGCCGCCCATATAAGTGGCAGTAACGGTAACCCTGCCTTCAAGCTCCTTCTGAAGGCTCTCGGTAAAGCCGCGTACAGCAAATTTGCTTGCCACATAAACACTTTCATTGATTTTTCCTTTTTGCCCGGCAGTCGATATGATGTTCATGATCTTCGGCTCTGTCTGTTCCAATAGGTGTGGCAGCAATGCTTTTGTGAGATAGATGGTGCCAAGTACATTGGTCTGCACGGCAAGGTCGATGTCTTCAATTGCCAGGTCAGATAATGGTCCGAAACAGCCGGCACCTGCATTGTTGATAAGATAGGAAACTGAATGGGCATCTGTAATGGTGTCAACCGTCTTTTGAACGGACTCCTGCTTTGTCAGGTCTAGCGTATATACCTCTGCATGCCCACCGTTTTGCCGTATAAGCTCCTGAACCTCTTTTAAGGGAGTCTCGCGTCTGCCTGTAAGTATGATCGTATGCCCTTTTTTTGCATAGGCAAGGGCCAGCTCTTTACCTAAGCCTGTACCTGCACCTGTGATCAGGATGGTTTTCATGGTGTGCAACACTCCTCTATGTAAAATACTTCATGGGCAAATTCTCTTTGTTTTGCCTATTAACCATGCTATTCTTACTTTATATAGAAAACGTAGGGGGAAAGCAAGTGGAACAGGAAAAGCGCTACAGCCAGATGACATCGCACGAATTGCACCTGGAAATTTCAACATTGAAGGAAAAGGCGAGGAAAGCTGAACAGCTTGGAATCGTCAATGAATTTGCCGTATTGGAAAGAAAGATAACGATGGCAAGGGCATATATGCTGAACCCGGATGACTATAAGCCTGGAGAGATGTATGAAATCGAAGGAGACCCTGGTGTTTTCTTTGAGATAGACTATATGAACGGTGTATTTGCATGGGGACACAGAGTTTACGGAAATGTGGTAAGCAGGGAAGAAGAGGGACTGCCGATTTCCCTTTTGATGATAAAAGAGTAGCAGAGAGGGGGATAGCCCCCTTTCTACTCTTTTACTGTTACGATCTTTTGCGGGTCTGCACTTCCAAGATCTGCGTATTTTGGGCCTGTGTAGTCTGGCCGTTCACTTGGTTATACGCGTGCTTCACGCTCGCAAAAGGCTGTGGAAACGGATTTGCTTTTGTTGCGGATTGATTGTTATAAAAGGCTCTACCTGATTGTTTGCCCATGCTAAGTCCCTCCTAGGATAGAAGAAATCTAATAGGTGCCATCTTCCCTTGCGCCTGACGCACGCATTCTCTCTTGAGGATGTGTGTTGATCGTACCATTCGCGCGTTTAGATGCAAACTCGGCTTTCGCTCTGCCTTCCCCTTCAAACTTATTGTCATTCGGGTTAGGAAAGTTCTTCGCTTTGTTCCTCAATCGTATCGCCTCCCTTTGGATAGGGGCCAGACCCTCTTAGCGCTTTAAAGCGGTGAGGGTCAGGCCCCTATCATTAATATTGGATTTTCACCCCCGAAATATGTGATGATAAGTATAGTCAAATGAAACCAGAAGAGGTGTTTTTAATGGAAGAATATTTTGAGCGCTTGGCAGATCAGCTTTTGGCGAAGAATCCTGCTTTGACGTATGATAAGGCCCGGACGTGGGTCGAGCTTTTGTGGGAGGATTTTGAAAGCACGTATGCAAAGGCTGGATATGAATATAAAGGAAAAGAAATGACAGAAAGAATGGTGTCGAGCATCATTGAGCGTCATGGCGAGACGCTTCATGAGTTCCTCTCGACAAATCCGAAGTACAAGCATCTGCTTGAGAATGAGGGAGATTCCTACTCCCATTAACAAAAACCCGATCCTTGAAGTGGTTAGGATCGGGAAGTTTTTAATTTGGTATGATTTCTAGTTTTTCCCTCAGCTTATCCTCGCTGAATATCCAGCCCGTGTAAGAGCTGACGATATGAAGATCCAGATCAAGCTGTACGACTGCAACGAACGGGTAGTAGTCCTTGCTTCGATAGCGTAGATCGATGAATCGGACTTCGTAATGATCTGAGAATTCCTCCATCTCCCAGCGATATACAGGGGAGAAGGATAAAAAGGCTGAGACATTGTCATCGAATTTTGCAGCTTCAATGACGGCAGTTTCCGGTAACGGGACCTTTTCAAAAGTATCATGGATGATGATCTGATTCTTCACCGCACGAGCCACATAGAAGCTATCCTTTGCGGTGATCGCCAGGTGCCATTGATTGAAATATAGTGTAGGCGAAATGATGGTATTCGTCATATTTGGAATCACTTTCCGCACTTGCTGAATCACCCTTTGCTGCATCCAAAACCTCAGCACATAATACACGACAAGTATGACGTAGATGGCCAGGAACGTGTAGCCTGGATGAAAACCGATTCCCCACAGTATGAATCCTACAATATGGAGGCTGAATATTACCGGGTCAAATGTATTGATGATTCCAAGCGCCACCCACTTGTGAGTAAAAGGACGAAGCGCCTGTGTCCCATAAGCGTTGAAAATGTCGACAAAAACATGCAGGATTACGGCAACAAATGTCCAAATCCATAGATAGAGCAAATCCGCTTGGGGGATGAATGCATAGATACCTGCTGTAATCAAAAGCGGCCAAAGGCAGACTGCCGGGATCGAATGTGTGATCCCGCGGTGATTCCGGATATATTTTGCATTGTTTTTTAATTTTAAAATAGTATCCATATCAGGAGCTTGCGACCCGATGATTGCTCCAATCATTATCGCTGTAGCTGTTTCCGGATTGCTTGCAACATAAGGATCGATGGTCGCCATGGATCCAAGTGCAATTCCCATCACTACATGTGTTCCAGTATCCAATGGTCGGCCTCCTTCATTGTGAAATTTTTCCTTGCTGAACGAACATTCTTTTCTCTTATTGTTAATCAAAAGGGGTGTTTTCAAACATGGTAACAAAACCGTTGCAAATTTTCATCGAATATCCTATAAAAGATACTGTCATACAAAAATATGAAGATACAATGAAAAATGTCATTGGTATCATGAAAGATCTTGGTGCCGAAGAGATACGCTGGACGAAAATATCGCAGCAGGACCGCGGCCACACCTATTATACAGAAACCTTTCTCTTGCCGACCGAGTCTCATTATTTTGCAATGAAGGAACTGAGGGCCAAGGCAAGGGATGGTGTATTCCATGACCTTTCCCAATGCATGGATCCCGGAAGTGGCGCCATACATTACATCGGTTTAAAAATTATAAGCTAATCCCGGAGGTTTATTTTGAATAACAAACAAACACAACACGAGTTGCTTAAGGGTTTTATGATTGACGGCTTTCGCAATGATTTAATAGACTGGTTCGTTCAGGAACAACGTGATCTGCCCTGGAGAAAAGATCAGGATCCCTATAAGGTATGGGTTTCCGAAATCATGCTCCAGCAAACAAAGGTAGATACAGTCATTCCTTATTTTAATTCCTTTATTGAGCAATTCCCAAACATTGAAAGCTTGGCGAATGCTGCCGAAGATAAGGTGCTTAAGGCGTGGGAGGGGTTGGGTTACTACTCCCGCGCGCGAAATCTGCAGAGTGCAGTCAGGGAAGTCCACGAACGCTACGGTGGAATCGTACCCGATAATGCGGCGGAAATTTCGACATTAAAAGGCGTGGGACCATATACGACAGGTGCGATATTGAGCATCGCCTATGGAGTGCCGGAGCCGGCAGTCGACGGGAATGTCATGAGGGTCCTTTCACGTGTTCTCCACATAAGGGAGGATATCGCCAAGCCGAAAACGAGGAAGCTTTTCGAAGCGGTCATCAGGGATATGATTTCTCAGGATAATCCATCATTTTTCAACCAGGGACTGATGGAGCTCGGTGCGATCGTATGCACGCCTACATCGCCGTCCTGTATGCTCTGTCCGGTTCAGGAGCATTGCCGGGCATTCCACGAGGGAGTCCAGAGGGAGCTTCCGATAAAGTCCAAGAAGAAATCTGCAAAACAGGTTTCTCTCGTGGCAGGGATCTTCAAGAATGAACAAGGTCAATATTTAATTAGTAAAAGGCCTAGTGAAGGGCTGCTGGCCAATCTTTGGGTGTTTCCTAACTTCATTAAAATGGACGAGTTGGGTACTTCCAAACAGCAGCTTGAAAGTCTGATGAAGACCGGGTATGGCCTAGAAGTGGAGATGGGGGATTATCTCTGTGATATCCGCCATGTCTTTACCCACTTGGTTTGGGATATCAACGTATATGTTGGCACGTTTCATGGAGCACCCTCAGCTGATCGCAAGGATGTCGTGCTTGTCACGGAGGAAGAGATGCTGGAATATGCGTTCCCGGTTTCCCATCAGAACATGTGGAAGGAATATAAGAAGTTTATGTAGAGGATCTGCCCTTGTATGGGGCGGGTCTTTTTTTGACGAGAAAAGTGGAATCGCAAGAAGGTTATAGATGATCGGCGAACACACTGCCCATGGCATCAATCAATGTCCGCCGTTGATTGTCAGGAACCTTGCTCAATCATAGCTCATTCTCGTTCCATGCGTATAATCGGCTTCATTCCGTGTCAAACCGCCGCGTGCTTCGATTTCTTCCACAATCTCGCGATGGATGCTCTGACCTTCCACATTCAGGTATGGAACCATCTGTTGAAGGGAGTGGTGGAAATATGCCAACTCGCTGTCCTTCCAATCCTTCTTTGCCATCATGGATAATTCGGTCATGTCTCTGCCTACGTACAAAGCTGATACCCCCTTTATATTTGAAAAATCTACCCCTTTATTGTTCGATGAAACAAATAAGACTATACTGAAAGATATTACGTAAGTTTTATACATAAAGGAGTGCATTTAATATGACTGAAAAAGTTGCTTTAGTCACAGGAAGCAGTAGAGGAATCGGTAAAAAGATTGCCTTGGAGCTTGCAAAGCAGGGCTATAACATTGTCATCAACTATAACCGAAGCAAAACTGCTGCACAAGAAACGGCTACGGAAATCGAGCAATTAGGTGTAAAAACACTGATTGTCAAAGCGAACGTAGGTCAGCCGGAGAAAATAAAGGAAATGTTTTTGAAAATCGATGAGGAGTTTGGCCGCCTCGACCTTTTGGTGAGCAATGCCGCCTCAGGTGTTCTTCGTCATGTGATGGATCTGGAGGAATCACATTGGGATTGGACAATGAATATCAACTCCAAGGCACTACTTTTCCTTGCACAGGAAGCGGCTAAGCGCATGGAGGCTGTCGGGGGTGGGAAAATCGTCAGCATCAGTTCATTGGGTTCGATCCGTTATTTGAAAAACTACACGACAGTGGGTGTATCCAAAGCGGCCATAGAAGCACTGACCCGTTATTTGGCAGTTGAATTGGCAGATAAGAATATTGTCGTCAATGCAGTTTCCGGAGGAGCAGTGGATACGGATGCCTTGAAGCATTTCCCGAACAGGGAGGAGTTACTGGAGGACGCGAAGAAAAATACACCTGCCGGGCGCATGGTGGAGCCAGAGGATCTGGTCAATACCGTTTTATTCCTATTATCCGATCAGGCTAGCATGATTCGTGGGCAGACTATCATTGTGGATGGCGGAAGGTCCCTGCTCGTCTAAAAATATTCCAAAAGAATTTTTAATTTTTTTGACATAGTTTTATCGCCTCTTGGTTATCTTAAATTTCGTGGAGGTGATAAACAATGGCAAACAACAACCAACAAAACCAAGCAGGTAAAACTGCATCTGGTACAAGCGTACAACACGTGAAACAACAAAACGCTTCTCAAAACCAACAACAACAGTATGGTGCTGAGTTCGCGAGCGAAACTAACGCTCAACATGTGAAACAACAAAACGCTCAATCTCAAGCTCAAAAAAACCAACAAAACCAACAAAACTCTTAATATGTAACAAAGCGGGGCACTCCTTATCATACCGATGGGGAGTGCCTTTCTTCGTTGTCGAGGGGGAAATTCCTGCCGGGGTCTGGCCCCTGTTTCAATTTTTTTTATATTTTTTAATCTTTTTATATCGACAAAAGTTCTGTTGTGTCTACAGATGTTGTCAAAGGGTTTGGGGAGTGGGGGAAGAATGATACATAGGAGAGGATTACAGGTGGGAGGCGTTTACATGGATAGGTTTGATTTGGCGGTGGCGGAGCAGTTGAAGACGATGGATAGGCTGCTGTTTTTGCAGTCTGAGATAGAAAGGTGCCAAAAGGTGGAGCGTCAGCTTAGTGAAATTCAGGAGGCAGCCAATATGCTGAGGGAGCTCAAAAAAGACATATCGCAGCTGAAAGAGGATTTGCGGGACATTCAGTTGGTGTTTGAGAATCAGACAGAGGAAGCGATAAAGTCCTACCATTTTCAGGAATCGAATTGAAATAACAGCTTGAAAAGATAAAATTTTTATGAAAAGAGTGAATAATATCCAAAAAGGGGCATCTTCTCTCATAGAATGATGGCTCTTTTGTTTTAAAATCTGGTAGTTACCGTTATAATAATAGAAAAGGTTGCTTTTAAGAGATGAGGCGGCACAAATGAAAGAAGGGGAGAAGGATGGGTTGTCCCAAAGAAGGAGAAACGATTCAAATACATAGCTATAAGCACAACGGACTTATCCACAGGGTGTGGGATGAGACCACTGTGTTAAAAGGGACGCAAAACCTTGTTATTGGTGGAAACGATAAAACAATTGTGACGGAATCGGACGGAAGAACTTGGGTGACAAGGGAACCAGCAATTTGTTATTTCCATGCTAGACATTGGTTTAATATCATCGGCATGATCAGAGAAGATGGCGTGTATTATTATTGCAACATCAGCTCGCCATTCATTGCAGATGATGAAGCGGTTAAATATATTGATTATGACCTGGATATTAAAGTATTCCCGGATATGACGTTTATTTTGCTGGATGAGGATGAATATGAAAAGCACCGCAATGAAATGAAATATCCAGATGTCATTGACAAGATCCTTAAGACCAACGTAAACACGCTGATTTCGTGGATACGGCAGAGAAAAGGTCCTTTTGCACCAGACTTTATCGACCTATGGTATGAGCGTTATTTAACATATCGTGGATAATAGGCATGCTGGGAAAGAAAAGGCGGCTGGTACAAGCATTTTTTTGCACTTGCCAGGCCTTTTTTGTGTTTTATTGGGATGAATCACACACAAAAGAAAAAACTACATATGAAAGAGCGTTACTAAGGAGGAGAAATACCCTTGAGCAGTGTGAAACGGTACATGAAATTTGTCAAACCGTATCGGTGGCAGATTGTCGGTACCATCATTATAGGATTGATGAAATTCGGCTTGCCCTTATTGATACCATTATTATTGAAATATATTGTAGACGACATTCTACTGACAGATGGCAGATCCGCTGCTGATAAAACAAACGAACTGCTCCTGATAATGGGTGGGATCTTTGCTTTATTCCTTGTCCTGCGTCCGCCGATAGAATATTACAGGCAATATTTCGCCCAGTGGACAGCGAGCAAGATCCTATACGATTTGCGGGACAAGCTGTTTGATCATATTCAACGCCTGAGCCTTCGTTTCTATTCCAACAATCGTGCAGGTGAAATCATTTCGCGTGTCATTCATGATGTTGAACAAACAAAGAACTTTGTCATTACGGGGCTGATGAACTTCTGGTTGGACCTTGCTACCATCCTTGTCGTCATCATCATCATGTTCCAGGTCGATTTTACCCTGACACTTGTATCCATCATGCTTTTCCCATTGTACGGCTTTTCCATCAAGTACTTTTATAGCCGGCTAAGGGAATTGACACGGGTCCGTTCCCAGGCATTGGCCGAGGTTCAAGGGCATCTGCATGAACGTGTCCAAGGGATGCCGGTCATTCAGAGCATGGCCATCGAAGACTATGAACAGGAGCAATTTCAAAAACAGAATAGTAATTTCCTTACAAAAGCCCTTGTACATACAAGCTGGAATGCGAAAACATTTGCAGTCGTCAATACGATCACCGATATCGCACCGCTTCTGGTCATCGCATATGCGGGATACCAAGTAATAAACGGTGATTTGACCGTCGGGGAAATGGTCATGTTTGTGGCCTATATTGACCGCCTTTATAATCCATTAAGACGTCTCATCAATTCGTCGACGACATTGACCCAATCACTTGCCTCCATGGACCGTGTCTTTGAATTCGCAGATGAGAAATACGACATCACCAATAAGGCGGATGCAAAGGAAAGCCAGACCGCACGCGGAGATGTCCGCTTTGAAAATGTTTCTTTTAGATATGAAGAAAAAGAGTCTTATGTACTGAAGGATATCAATTTGCAGGTTGCTGAAGGTGAAACAATCGCCCTTGTCGGCATGAGTGGGGGAGGAAAGTCGACCCTTGTCAGCTTGCTTCCGAGATTTTACGATGTGACGGAAGGTTCCATCAAACTCGATGGAGTGGATATCCGTGATGTAACGGTACAATCGCTACGGAAGCAGATTGGAATTGTTCTTCAGGACAATATTCTGTTCAGTGATTCTGTGAGGGAAAACATCGCGCTAGGTAAGCCTGATGCAACGATGGAAGAGATCATCGAAGCGGCGAAAGCGGCAAATGCCCACGATTTCATCTCAAGCCTCCCAGAAGGATATGAAACCAAGGTAGGGGAGCGTGGAGTGAAGCTTTCTGGCGGCCAGAAGCAACGAGTTGCGATTGCCCGGGTATTTCTGAAAAATCCTCCTATTCTTGTGATGGATGAGGCGACCTCTGCACTGGACCTGGAAAGCGAGCACTTGATTCAGGAATCGCTAGAGAGACTCGCCGCTAACCGAACGACATTTGTTGTGGCACACCGACTATCGACCATTACTCATGCAAGCAGGATCGTCCTGCTGGAGCATGGTGAAATCGTGGAAATCGGCAGCCATGAGGAATTGATGAAAAAGCAGGGGAATTATTATCATCTGTTCAATATTCAGGAGATTGTATAAGAGTAAGGTGTCATATGCCCTCGGCGACGTTTGGTTGCCGGGGGCTTTTTTATTTGGACCTAGGAAGAGGTAAGTGTGTTTCGCATGAACTTTGGGTCGTTCGGCATGAACTCCCGGCCTTTCCGCACGGACTCGCCCAAATTCCGCATGAACTCCCTGCACCTTGCCCAAAACTCCGCCCAATGAAACTAAAAAACACCCCCCAACGTCATGGGGAGTGCCTCATTCATCCTATTCCTCTTCACGCTGCCCGATTTCAAATTCATTTTCGGACTTATGATAGTTCTGGAAGCTGTCGATCAGCTTATTTAAATGTAATAGCTGGTCATTGTAATCGATGATTTTGGAAACGAGCGGGAACAGGTGATACCAGACATCGCACTTTTCCTCGCACCCTTGATATTCCTCTTTATGGAGCATAAATTCATCAATGAACTGCTGTTTATTGAAAATTTCCTCTTCATACATTTCGGAAGTATTGTGAAGCTTGATTTTTCCTACAAATTTCAACAGGATCTGTTCATGAAGGTTAACCAGGTGGTCAAGCTCCGCTTTCAGATAATGCTGATATTCGCTTGGCATATGATGAAGCTCATTTTCCAGGCGATGCAGCATTTTCAATGTATGAAGTGCGCGGTTGCTCGTCAAGATCAATTGGCGGAAGATGACAAGTTTGCGAGCCTTGGAGCTTGCACTTTTACTTGTTGGGAAATACGTTCTTTCTTCCTTATATAGTAAGAATAACTGCTCTAATTTCACTAGTCGCTGGCGCAGCATTTCAATATCCGTTTTAAGTAAATTGTGTTCGGATGCATGACGCATACTTATACGGATCCATTTTAAAATATCCTCGGTCGTTTCCTTCACCTTATAGTACAGTCTTGTTTCATACTTTGGAGGCAGGAAGATCAGATTCACGAGAAATGCACACAGGATACCGATCATGACGGTGGAGAAGCGGATCAACGAGAATTCCAAAAAGTTCTCGCCGGGACTTTCCATGATCGCGATGACAGTCACCAATGCCAAGGGGATGGTGTTCTCTATTTTTAATTTTAAATTGATTCCGATAACAAAAATTGCGGTCAATCCAATGATGAACGGATCGTGTCCGAAGATCAAACCGAAAATGATCGCCAGGAAGGCTCCAATGAGGTTCGCCTGGATGTGTTCAATGATGGATTGGTAGGACTTATAGATTGATGGTTGGATAGCAAAGATGGCCGCAATTCCCGCGAAGAACGGGGTAGGTACGTTCAGCCATTGCGCCACGAACAATGCGAGCGTGATAGCTATACCTGTCTTGACTATTCTGGCACCAAGTTTCATGGTAAAGTAATTCCTTTCCTCTTCTTCCGAATAATATAACCTACTTTAGTTCTATTCAAACTTTATGTAAGAATTTCGGAAAATTTGATTGTGTCTTTAGAACACTAATGTACTATACACGGTTTCGATGTGTCCTGCAATAAGTTAATGGAAAATAAAAAAACAGATCGTCGAAATAATCCAACGCTCTGTTTGTACAACCGATTTTATTCCAATGAAGAGTGCTTGCTGAATTTCTTAACAAGACCAACAAGAGCTCGTATCGTAAACAAAGTGAAATTGACACTTGCAAAAGTGTGAAGGATGCTCCATTTTTTCCATTCAAAAAGATCGGTCTTCTTCTCCATGAACCACTGCAGGATGCTCATAGGTACACTCCAAGTCAGGCTTTTCAATAGTATGTAAGGTATTTTATCATGATAGGTCTGCCTGACCCAAAAGATACTGAGGATAGGAAAAAAGAATAGATCGTAAAGAATGTTGGTACTAAAGATTTTTGGCATAGGCCGTATCGGGTATTTTACTCTGCCTGTATTCACCACGTATGTATCAAGCAAGATCGAGAGTACGCCTTTGGAAAAGAAAACAATAAGCATTTCTTTATACTTTGGAGTTTTTACAGCAAAAGGGAACAGGGAAACACATAATAAAAATAGACCGCGAATCATCAATCTTTCCACTAGTATCAACCGCCTTAAATAAGTAATTTTTCTTACTATTTCATTCCGGCCGTGGATTTATCCTAAAGATTAACAAAAAGAAAAGGTCAGCACCTAATCGGTGACTGACCTTTTCATAATTATTACTCCGTTGAAACTGCCGGATCTGCCTGTTCTTTCATCGGATTCACCTGAAGGAAGTAGCTGCCGGGATCTTCAAGCATCTGCTTCACTTCATTTGCTTCCTCGAACTGTCCTTGCTTGAGCAGGGAACCATGGTAGATGGAGAGGAGCTCGACTACATCTGCTTTCCCTGTCACATTCAATGGTTCGATGCTGACCTTTGCACCTTTTGCGATCCTGCGCTGGAGGGCTTCTTTAGTCAAGCCCATTTCCGGCTGGTGGCGAAGATAGACTGCGCCGCCTGTCATTCCGGCACAGATCCATGGACCAGGGTCTCCCATGACAAGTCCGCGGCCATTTGTCATATATTCAAAAGCAAAGCCTTTGATGTTGGCATTGACTCCAAGGTTACCGTGTTCTTTTTCCGGAATCGGGGTTGTCACTTTACCGCCGATGATCATGTCGGCGCCGGAAAGTCTGATTCCTGCACGGGCATCTGCATTCCCTTGAACAACAAGCGCACCTTTTTGGGCGCCATAGCCGAAGCCTTTCCCGACAGAACCGTTGTAGAGGGTGCCGTCCTTGCCTTTGTATTTAAAGACGGAGATGCTTCCGCCAAAGGCTGTTTTACCGATTCCATCCTGTGCGCCGCCCTCCACGACGATGTTGATGCCGCTTGAGTTGTATGCGCCAAGGCCGTTACCTGGAATGGAGCCTTTTCTGTAGCTCAGCTCCACATCCGGAAGCTGCAGGTAGGAGCCGTCCAAGCGGCCTCGTACACGGTGGCAGGAAACTCTGCTTCCAAGTACACGCTGTTCGGCCGTAACTGCATCGAACTGTCTGGATTGATGCAGCTGATCTTCTTGATAGTCAAGATATTCTGCGCCGGCGGCAACCAGCAGCTTTTCTTTTTCCATGCTTGCTGCGACTTCTTTTTGTGCCATCTGCGGCACATCCAATGTGTGCAGAAGATTGGATAGGTCGAGTGCTTCTGTTCCGCGCACCTGTTCAAGCAGGTCGGAACGTCCGACAATGTCCTGAAGGTTGTTGAAGCCGAGTGAACCGGTCAATGCTTTCAGTTCGTCGCCAAAAGCAGTGAAAAGGTTCATCAGCCCCTGTACCGCTAGATCGGATTGACGTGGTACGAAGCGGCGCAGGCCATGATCCTTTGCCTGTGCTTCCGTTTCGATCTGGGTCGCGATCCCGACATGGCATGTATCCAGGTGACAACCGCGGCATGTCGTACAGCCGATGGCAATCATGGAAAGGGTACCGAAGCCGATGCGGTTTGCACCAAGCAGCATCACTTTCATGACATCGAGCGCACTTTTGATTCCACCGTCAGCCCAGATTTCCACTTTGTTGCGAAGGCCGGATTCGATCAAAGCATTGTGTGCAGCTTTCACCCCTATTTCCACAGGGAGTCCGACATACTGCAGGGCGTGAATCCTCGCAGCACCTGTTCCGCCGTCAAAGCCACTTATCGTAATAATGTCCGCTCCGGCTTTGGCGATACCGACCGCGATTGTTCCGATGTTCGGTACAACAGGAACTTTTACCGCGACCTTCGCCTGGTCATTGGCAGTCTTCAATTCGGCGATCATCTGTGCCAAATCTTCTATTGAATAGATGTCATGATTATTCGATGGCGAGATCAAGTCGGAACCGATTGTTGCATTACGTGCCTCGGCAATTTTCGCCGTAACTTTTGATCCTGGCAAATGTCCGCCTTCACCAGGCTTTGCACCTTGACCGATTTTGATTTCCAAAAGGTTCGACGAGTTCAGGAGCTCCGCGTTTACACCGAAACGTCCCGAAGCCACCTGTTGTCCGCGGGTTTTCGGATATTTACCAAGCATATCCTTGATTTCCCCGCCTTCACCATTGAGGCTGATCATATTCAATCGGTCAGCCGCTTCAGCATAGGCTCTGAAAGCCACCTCATTTTGAGAACCGAAGGACATCGAAGCAATCACAAATGGCAGACTATGTGCGCCAACCCCGATATTCACCTTTTCCTTAGCCACCTTTTTGTCTGATTTCTTCAGGTCGGTAAGATGACGGATGGTGATCGGATTGGTCGTTTCCTGTTCGTTCAGCTTTTCGCGATAGTCATCGTAGGTTCCATTCTTTGCAACGTCCCCGATCGCTTTCCAGATACGAGGGAAGAGGTGGAACGATTTGCCTGGGCGAGATTTCTCATCTTCAAATTCTTTTGCACGCTCTCTTGCATCCTCTTTCATTTTTGCAAAATTGTAGCCAAGCTGATCGGAGCCTAGGAAGTTGACGATGCCTAACGCATTTTCAAGCTCCACATGCAATCCGATCGCGGAGAACAGGCGCCCATAGCCGCGCAATTCATGGATACCGATGGTTGAAATGACCTTTTCCATTCCTTTTGTCAAAGCCTGGAACAAGTTCACGACAGGAGTGGAGGTTTCATCACTTACTGTTCCGAATAGCAGGTAAGGGCTGATTGCGTTTGCTCCAAGGCCCAATGCCACCATCACATCATGAAGGGAACGGATGGCACCTGAGCGAAGGACAAGCGCACAACGGCGACGATATTGCTGATTTACAAGCTCCTGGTTCACGACTGCCGTCACAAGGTGAGGATCAAGCCATAACTTTCCATCCTTGTGGGCTTGTGCGTCGTCTATCACAAGGAGGGTCTTGCCGTTTTTCACAGCTTCGACTGCTTCTGATTTAAGACGGTCCAATGCTGAAGGAATATCTTCGTCCTCCAAACAGGTAGCATCCAGATAGTAGGTCAATTTTCTTGACTGGAATTGATGAACAACCTGGTCATAGGACGGCTGCTCCAAGGCATGCACGCAATCTGCGCCAACTTGCCCCTCAATCAATAAGGGAGAGAGAAGCTCCAATGTATAATCGTTCGGCACCACATCTTCTTTTCGTAAAAGGGGTCTTGCACCAAGTACCGTTCTTGTGGAGAAATGTTCCGTCTCACGATCACGATCTATGGCAGGGTTTGTGACAACAGCCACACTTTCCTTGATGAAGTCTGCTATATTGTTTCTACCAGGGTTCATTGCAGCAAGTGGCACATCATGTCCGAGGGAACGGATAGGTTCGGCACCTTTTTCCGCCATCTGTTCAACAAGCTGAATGTGCTCGCGATCCCATCCGAATGCAGCATAGTGTCCGTTATGGACCTTTGGAATCGGAGAGACTGTGACAATTGGCTCCAATTGCGGTGTCTGCAATCTAGCTGCAAAATTGTTCAGTTCAAACTTATTGCTGAATCGGTTGTACACTTCCTCCTGGTAAGCATGATAGTCATAAACCTTGATATCTTCACCATCCCATTTCAGGCCGACCTTTTCCCCAGGGGAGAAAGGCTTCGGTTCTGCCGTATATTCGCTTGTTGGAATAATCCCGGGCTCGGACGAGAAATAATAGGATGTTTCCGTCTGTAGCATCCATAGTGGACGCAAGCCAAGGGCATCCAGGCCGAAAACCGCTTCATCCTTGTTACGGGAAATGATTCCCGCAGGTCCTTGGGAGAAGTGCCCCCATGTTTCACGGATGTAAGCATACAGGTCCTGTAGATGAGATGGGTAGCTCTTGATTTCATTTATAATCGGCGGGAACACGATATCCAACGCCTCAAAAAGGGAGAATCCGTCTCGTGCAATCAACGTTTCAATCGTTCTATTCAAATCCTGTGAATCACTTCCGCCTTTTGTGAGAGGGACGTCAAGCATTGTCGCCTCGTCACGAAGCTTTGCTATCGTATTGATTTCCCCGTTGTGGCCAAGGACGCTAAATGGCTGCACACGAAAAAAGTTCGAAAGCGTATTGGTGGAATAGCGGTTATGCCCAAGCGTCATTGAGGACGCAACCAACGGGTCGGCAAGGTCATGGTAAAACTTCGGCAGAATATCCCCGGCACCCATCACCTTGTAGACGGCATGGTAGTTTGATAGAGAAGCAACATGAACATCGTCATTCTTTTCAATTTCAATGGCACAATGGAAAAGCTGTTCCTGTGTGCAAACTTCTTTTGTAGAAACGGCTGCCACCTGCCAGAATACCGGATCCTGGATGACGGCAATGGGACCAAGAGCTTCCGAGGAAGTCACGGTGTCTGAGGAGAAGACCAATTTAAAAGACTCTTTTTCCAATAAACTAGTAATCTCTTTTTTTACAAGATCTACGTCTACATGATGGTTAATAAAAAAGTGGCCAACAATGAAATCTTCTCTTTCTGCGAGAGAGGGATTTTGGTCACTTTTTTCTAGCTTCTGTTTCCACAGGGCGCGTGGGATATCGATGTGAATGCCTACACCGTCACCTTCACCATTGATGAAACCGGCACGGTGGTTCATTTTCACTAGTGCATCTATGCAATCGTCGATATTTTTCTTTGTGGGAATTTTTTTCTTTTCGATAGCGGATACGATTCCACATGCATCATGCTCGGCATTGTGAAAATCTTTGAATGTACTTGGACTCCAATTTGTCATATTTACTTGGCTGTAAACTAGGGATTTTAAGAGGGGACCCTAACTAGCCATTCACCTCCTGTAGTATATGATAGAAATGTGGGAGCGCATTGCAGTGCGCTGTTTGATTTGCGGCTGTCTAATATTCCGAATGGACATACATTTGTCAAAAAAGGGAATTTTCAGACTTTAATCTATATACTATCACTTCTTTATGGAAAAATCAATTTTTTATACAAAGAAGGGGAGGGGAGACCTAGATTGGAAAATTGGAAGAAACGTTTATTTGTAAGCGTTTTCAATAGTTTTGATAAAAAAAGAGGAGTGTACTTGTACACTCCTCGATGTATATTTATGCATTAGCCAATTCCTTGAAAGCGTGCTCGACAGCATCAAGAGTAACCGCAACATCCTCTTCTGTATGGGCAATTGTCACAAACCACGCCTCATATTTCGATGGTGCAAGGTTGATGCCCTGATTCAGCATCAGCTTGAAGAACTTCGCGAATTTCTCTCCATCGGTGTTTTCTGCCTGTTCATAGTTCACGACCTTTTCATCAGTGAAGTAGATGGTCAGTGCACCTTTTAAGCGGTTGATTGTAATGGTGATTCCGTATTTTTCCGCTCGCGCAAGTATCCCTTCTTCCAAAAGTCCGCCGATATGATCAAGATGCTCATACAAGCCTTCCTGCTTCAGGACCTCAAGGCAAGCAATTCCGGAAAGGATGGATGCTGGGTTGCCTGCCATCGTTCCTGCCTGATACGCAGGTCCGAGCGGTGCGACCTTTTCCATTATTTCTTGGCGGCCGCCGTATGCCCCGATAGGAAGTCCGCCGCCGATGATTTTACCGAGTGCAGTCAAGTCGGGCTTCACCCCAAGCATGTCCTGCGCTCCACCGTACATGAAACGGAAAGCAGTGATGACTTCATCGTAGATGACAAGCGCACCGGCTTCATGTGTAAGTTCATTGACCTGCTCCAGAAAACCTGGCATTGGTTCCACAATCCCGAAATTGCCGACAATCGGTTCAACGAGAACCGCTGCAATTTGATCTCCCCATTTTGCCAAAGCTTCCTTATAAGGTTCGATATCATTGAACGGTACGGTGATCACTTCATTTGCGATGCTCTTTGGGACACCTGCAGAATCCGGGGTGCCCAGAGTGGAGGGGCCAGACCCCGCTGCAACGAGCACAAGATCCGAATGCCCGTGATAGCAGCCTGCAAATTTAATGATCTTATCCCGGCCAGTATAAGCACGGGCCACCCGGATCGTAGTCATGACCGCCTCGGTTCCTGAATTGACAAACCGGACCTTGTCCATGGCAGGCATCGCTTCCTTCAGCATTTTGGCAAACTTCACTTCGTGTGGGGTCGGAGTCCCGTAAAGCACACCGTTCTTTGCAGCACGTTCGATCGCCTCGGTGATATGCGGGTGTGCATGACCGGTGATGATGGGTCCATAGGCAGCAAGATAATCGATGTACTTATTCCCGTCCACGTCCCAGAAATAGGCACCTTCGCCTCGCTCCATGACAACCGGGGCGCCGCCGCCCACTGCCTTGAAAGATCTTGATGGGCTGTTTACCCCGCCGACGATATGCTGCAGGGCTTCTTCATGTATCTGCTCTGATTTGGTGAAATTCATATGTATCCTCCTAAGCTTCTAATACGCATAATACGTTATTCTAACACGAAACACGGCTTCTATAAAATTCTCTCCCATTCTATCAATAAATTTATCAAGCATACCTCCGGATCCATTGCGTATATTGTAAGGATGGCATGTCCGCAAATTGGGGGAGTACGATGCTTTATTTATTGGTGATCCTTTTTATTTTTGTTGCAATCAGCATAAGCTTTTCGAACGTTTTCGCTTCAGACAGCAGAAGTATGCCTTATGTATCAAAGGAAACCCTGCTATTATTGCTTCTCATTTATTTTACCTTGCTCATTTCATTTGGACTTTTATATACAGTGCTCCATATTGAAGGAATTCCGGTTCTTGTGGAAAATGGGGTCGAAATCACAGGGAATTATTTCAACATCTTTACTCATTCCGTCTATTTCAGTGCGGTTACGATATTGACGGTTGGATATGGGGATGTGACGCCGGTAGGGATAGGGCGTGTCATCGCAATGGCAGAGGCCCTGATCGGATTTGTGATGCCTGCTGCATTTGTAGTTCGGGTCGTACTCCATATGGACGGCAGGGAAGGGAAGAAAAAGTAAATCAAGGCATCTCAAAAGTTGAAATAGACCTCCGAATTCGATACGCTACTATATACATAGCGTTCATTCAAGGAGGAATCGATTCATGACAGTCGAAACAGGAAAAAAAGCACCTGACTTTTCTATAGAGGCAACTAATGGAGAAAAAGTAAAACTATCCGATTACAAAGGTAAAAATGTCATCCTCTATTTCTATCCGAAGGACATGACACCAGGCTGTACCACGCAGGCATGTGATTTCCGTGACCAGCATGAAAATTTCTCGGAATTGGATACCGTCATCCTCGGGGTGAGTCCAGATCCGCTATCAAAGCATGAGAAGTTCATCGAAAAGCATGGCCTTCCGTTTTTATTGCTGGTGGACGAGGACCACAAGGTTGCAGAACTGTATGATGTATGGAAGCTGAAAAAGAATTTCGGAAAAGAATATATGGGAATCGAGCGCAGCACTTTCATCATTGATAAAGAAGGGCAGCTTGTAAAGGAATGGAGAAAAGTGAAGGTGAAGGGACATGTAGAGGAAGCGTTAGCCTATATCAAGGAAAACCTGAATTGAAGAACGCCTATTTTTCCATAAATAAGGCAAACGTCTAATTCCAAAAGGTTGTCCCCGGAGTATCTTATAGTGTAGGGCATACCTCCTCAAAAGTTGACGTGTATAGAGAGTGCAAGCGATCGCAGCTTGCACTCCTTTTTTGTTGGTTGGGTTGTGGAGGGGCGGGTTGTCGAGTTGGAGTGGATGCTTATGGCTGTCTGTGCGAGAAAAATGTCGGAATGTGCGGTTTATCGATATGTGATTCATTTTCGTTGATATATTATAAAAACCATTGATATATCTTTTTTTTCGTTGATATCCGGTTCCAATCCGTTGATATATAAAGATTTTCGTGGATATATCAATTTCGCAAGAAAAAATCCAGGTTCCAATCCGTTGATATAAGCAGATTGTCAACGATAAATCAATTTCACATGATAAAACCCCACCCGTCGTAACGGGTATCAGAAAATGGGGTCATGCGAACATACTAATTATTTCTAAAATTGGTTATTTTCCGCGATTTCCTATAACCCTTCCATCTTTAAGAGATATTTATTATACTGAAATCTGGTTTTTATTCATCGTTTTTTGAAAATTTCATAGATTGAGAAAGGGGTATTACACGATGGAAACAACAAAGAAACGTGGGTTTGTCATGCGTGCGTTGGATATGATCGAACGTGCCGGTAACAAGCTTCCACATCCGGTAACATTATTCGCCATCTTTGCGCTTTTGATCATTGTGCTTTCTGGCGTATTTTCCGCCATGGGTGTACAAGTCGATGATCCGGTGAACGAAGGCGAGGTCCTTCAGGTAAAGAACTTACTTAGCGCAGAAGGAATCAAGTACATTTTTGAGAGTGCGGTTACCAACTTTACAGGATTTGCTCCGCTTGGAACGGTTCTTGTAACAATGATCGGTATCGGACTTGCTGAAAGATCAGGACTGATCAGTGCAGGGCTCCGTGGTCTTGTAACATCCGTACCAAGACAGCTTATGACTGCGGCTCTTGTATTCGGTGGTATTATGTCCTCCATGGCTGCAGATGCAGGCTATGTAGTATTGACTCCACTTGGAGCTGTACTTTTCGCAGGTCTTGGCCGTCATCCTTTAGCTGGTTTAGCTGCAGCATTTGCTGGGGTTTCCGCAGGATTCAGTGCGAACCTTCTATTGACTTCCCTGGATCCACTATTAGGATCACTTACACAAGAAGCAGCTGCTACAGTTAACCCAGAGTACGCGGAAAACATGAACTATATGATGAACTTCTACTTCATGTTCGCTTCCGTTTTTGTACTTACTATTGTAGGTACATTTGTAACGGACAAGATCGTCGAGCCGCGCCTTGGCGAGTACAAGGGTGCATATCAAGGTGATGTCAACTATCTGAAGCCTGAAGAAAAGAAAGGCCTTTGGGCTGCGCTATTTGCATTTGTAGCAACCATTGCAGTATTGGCGTTATTGGTTGTACCATCCTGGGGACCATTGCGTGGAGATGGAACGATTCTTGAAGCGCCATTCTTCCACACGCTAGTACCAGTCATTCTGATCATGTTCTTCATACCAGGTCTTGTTTATGGAATGATTACAAAATCCATCAAGAACGACAAGGATGTAGCAAACCAAATGTCGGACACAATGTCAACGATGGGTGCATATATCGTCCTTGCATTTGTTGCTGGACAATTTGTCGCATACTTCAATGAAACGAAACTTGGTATCGTTCTTGCCGTTAACGGTGCGGAATTGATTCAAAGTCTCGGTTTTGACAGCGAAAATAAATTAATGGGAATTCTTCTTATCCTTGCATTCATCGTGGTAACAGGATTCATTAACCTGTTCATCGGTAGTGCATCAGCAAAATGGGCAATCATGGCACCGGTTTTCGTACCGATGATGATGGGTCTTGGCTATTCACCGGAGCTGACTCAGTTGGCTTATCGTGTAGCTGATTCGACTACAAATATCATTTCACCTTTGATGCCATACTTTGCGATCGTTATCGCCTTCGCGCAGAAATATGATAAAAAAGTAGGAATCGGAACATTGATCTCTACAATGATTCCATACTCAGTATTCTTTACTATCGTATGGGTGGCAATGCTGATCATCTGGATGCTTACAGGTCTTCCAATCGGACCGAACGCTCCAATCGACTATGTTGGATAAAATAAATCAAAAACCGCCTGCTTGTCTTTGGACATGCAGGCGGTTTTTTGTTTATATAGAAGAAAAGCACTTTATTGGAGGATGGAAAGATGCTGGTCGTTTCCACATTTATACCGGATCAACAAGAGTTGGTCGAAAGGTTGAAGATCCATTTTCCTGCCGTCACCTTTTCCTTTTATGAAAATATTGATCTGGTCCCTTCCGAGGAATGGACAACAGCAGAGGTATTGATAACATATGGAGAGGATCTAAAACCGCACCATATCCACGATGCTTCCGCCCTCCGATGGATCATGGTCACCTCAGCGGGAATGGAACTAATGCCATTGAAAGAATTGGACCAACGAAACATATTGGTTACCAATGCAAAAGGCATACATAAAATACCGATGGCAGAATATACCCTAGCCATGATGCTTCAAACAGCACGCAACACCAAAAGGCTGATTGCAAGTGAAATCGAGGGGAAGTGGGATCGGAACACACCGATATCCGAACTCAATGGAAGGACATTGACGATATTGGGTGCCGGATCAATCGGAGGGGAAATTGCCCGTTTGGCATCCGCATTTTCCATGCGGATCCTAGGTGTGAATAGCAGTGGACGTGGAGTTCCGTTCATAGATGAAATGTACACCTTGAACGAGCTTGACATAGTGTTGCCTCAATCTGACTATGTCGTCAGTGTGTTGCCAAGCACAATAGAAACGCGAAGACTCCTTAAAGAGAAGCACTTTTCCTTGATGAAAAATAGTGCGGTTTTCATAAACGTTGGTCGTGGAGATCTAGTGGACGAAAAGATGTTGATGCATGCATTGGAGCATGGCGAGATTGCCCATGCAGTCCTCGATGTATTCGAAGTGGAGCCATTGCCGCAGGATCATCCCTTCTGGAAGATGGAAAATGTAACCGTTACACCCCACTTATCCAGCAGAACAAAAGGCTACCAGCCACGTGCCCTCGAAATATTTCAGCACAACTTACAAGTGTATCTGCAGGGTGGTTCCGATTATCAAAACATAATTAATGTGAAAAGGGGATACTAAACATGAAAATCTACACGAAAACCGGTGACAAAGGGCAAACATCTTTAGTGTATGGGCAGAGAGTGGACAAAAATCACGAAAGAGTGGAAGCATACGGGACATGTGATGAAGCGAATTCCATGATCGGGTTGGCAATCTCCTATTTAAGGGATGAAAAGTTCGATAAGAAGGATAAACTGCTTCAATCTTTCCAAACCATTCAAACCATCCTGTTCCATGTAGGAGCGGAGCTTGCGACACCAGCTGGGAAGGAAGTACGCTGGAAGCTGAAAGAAGAGCATGTTGCGAAGCTTGAAGAAGAATTGGATACGTTGGATGCCACGTTGCCGCCACTTAAGAACTTCATTCTGCCAGGCGGAACAAAAGCGGGTGCGGCACTGCACTGTGCACGAACCATTGTAAGAAGGGCGGAGAGATCGGCGGTCAGTCTTAGCAGGGAACTTTCCCCAAATGTCCTGGCCTACTTGAATCGTTTATCCGACTATCTATTCGTGGTTGCCAGATACGTCAATGTTCAATTGAAACAGGAAGAACCGATACTAAAACCTGAACTTTCATAATAACTATAGTATAGAAGAATATTGACAAAAAGATGAATTTAGAGGTACACTATTTATAAATATTATAAAGTAAGAATCTTTATGAAAAGTGAGGTGCATGACTGTGGCAAACGAACAATTAAAAGAAGCGCTCGAAACATTGAAGCAAACTGGAGTTCGAATCACTCCACAGCGTCATGCGATTTTAGAGTATCTTATACAATCTATGTCTCACCCAACAGCTGATGATATATATAAAGCGCTCGAGGGGAAATTCCCTAACATGAGTGTCGCTACCGTTTATAACAATTTACGCGTGTTTCGTGAGGTTGGTTTGGTAAAAGAACTAACATACGGAGATAACTCTAGTCGTTTCGATTATGTAACAACCGACCACTACCATCTGATCTGTGACGACTGCGGCAAGATTGTCGACTTTCATTACCCGGGTCTTGATGAAGTGGAGGCTCTTGCAGCCCATGTCACAGGATTCAAGGTAAGTCGCCATCGCATGGAGATTTACGGAGTATGTCCTGAGTGCGATAAAGGCGCACATTAAAGCTAAATAAAAAAGCTGATAGGAATTCCTATCAGCTTTCTTTTTTGTGGTTGTAGCTTTCGTCAAACTCTTTACCCGCCAAGCTTGGATCCATAGTCAGCGGCTCGTTGCAGAACATGCACATATCCACTCGACCAAGTACCTTGGTAACCTTGCCGCAACTCGGGCAAACTACTTGGACCGCTTTTGTCGAAATCAAGCCGATCCATAAATACACTACGGTAGAACCTATAATGCACAATAAGCCAAGTATCATAAACAAAGTCATCACAAGCATATTCGTCTTAAAGAAAATCCCGATATACATGACGAAAAAGCCAATAAAAACAAGACTTAATGCGAAGGTTCTAATTCTATTTATCTTATTGGAATATTTACCTGCCATCTGCATAACCTCCTAAATCATTATAATATCACAAAAAAGGACAAAAAGTGGATGGCAACCTTCTACATATATCTACAGATTTATGACAATGCAGTTAACAGAAAGTTCTGGATTACATTCAGATAGAAGGTTTTAAACAAAACGTGTCGAATAGTAGGGGAAACTCTTATTAATTGGAGGTCTAATTGATGGAAGATTTACTTCGTCCCATATACCAAGAACGAGCAAGCCAATGGAATACACAAGGGATCTTAATGATAGAAAAGAAAAATCCGATCAGTCCCAACACAGATAAATTCGATGTCATCCTTTTCATGATTGTCCGAGAGCAAGAAGTTCCTTTGTTTGTAAAGCACTACGAATTGCAGGATAAAAAGGCTGCACTTTATATAGCAAGCGAAGAACAGCTTGCTGAATGGATTACCATTGGAACCAATCGCCGTGTGATAGACTGGATCATCAATGGTAAAGTTCTGTTTGATCGAAATGAATTTATCCATCTGCTTCGGGGCAAGCTTCTTGATTTCCCGTTAGAGGATAGAAAATTGAAAATCGGTATTGAATTTTCCAAGCTGATCAGAAGATATTTGGAAGGTAAGGATTTCTTTGATAGCAAACACTATCTGGATGCCTACAACCATATCGTGCATTCCCTTCATCATCTAGCAAGGCTTGCAGTAATCGATCATGGTTTCCATCCGGAGCTTACTGTCTGGAGTCAGGTGAAAAAAATCGAGCCGGAAATCTATAAATTATATGAAGAGCTCATCGCAGGAGACGAGCCTATCGATAAAAGACTGGAACTGCTTTTCCTGGCAAGTGAGTTCCTTATCTATTCGAGGACCAAGACTGGAGCCAAGCATCTCTTGGAGGCGATGGCTGAAAAAGAGGAGTCCTGGTCCTACCATGAACTGTTGCATCATTCCGAGCTATCCAAATATTCGGTGGACCTGAGCGTTCTAGTCGGATATCTTGTAGAAAAAGGCTACATCGAAGTTGAACAGATCGAGACGAAGGGCAAGGGTGTGTACCACCGAAAATATAAGGTAGTAGAATAACAAAAAAGCTATTTCAATCAAAGAACTCCAGAAATACTTATTCTTGAATGGATATCTATAGTAGGATATTGTTTCTGGAGTTTCACTCAAGAAAAGATCTTCGAAAAATTATTTTAAAAAAGTTTAAAAGTGTTATTGACGTGTATAAATAATCCGTGGTATATTAGTATTCGTCGCCGCAAGAGAAAACAACTTGCGAGACAGACGAAAGAAAAAAGTTAAAAAACATGTTGACTTAAAACGATGAAACATGTTATATTAATAAAGTCGCTTCTGAGCGATTGGCTGATTGAAATGATCTTTGAAAACTAAACAAAACAACAGCGTCCACGTTAATCTCATAGAGATTAACAAAGAACGAAAAAGTAATACAAAGCTAGTCAACATTTGAGCATAAGCTCAAACTCTTTATTGGAGAGTTTGATCCTGGCTCAGGATGAACGCTGGCGGCGTGCCTAATACATGCAA
>NZ_JAFBED010000002.1 GCF_016908565.1 Sutcliffiella tianshenii | reverse complement strand
TGTACAGCTTGATGTTTTACTTCTCGTGTAAATTTAGTCAACTGAAGTACACCTCCTATTGTTAGGTGTGTGTCCAACAAAAGGGGTGCACTTCTTAGCCGAGGAGGCTCCACAAACGCCCCGCGGAAAGCGTAGCCTAGTGCGGAGTCAACAGCGGTGTTTATAGGATTATCACTCCATTTTTTGGTATATGTCTTTTGTTGGGTGGATTCTGTATAAAATGCCAACATCTACAGAAAATACTTCTAACAATTGTTTAAAGAAGACAAAGGAGGAAATGTAAGGTGAAGCGGTTACTAATAATTTCATGTATGTTTCTTATCAGCACCTTTATGCTATTTTCGATAAATCAGCCCCAAGTAAGTGCCTTTTCCGAGCAGGTCATTCAAAAGGGTGCAACCGGGAATGATGTGGTCGAGCTGCAAGCGCGCCTTCAATACAACGGCTATTACCAAGCCAAGATTGATGGAGTTTATGGCTGGACTACATACTGGGCGGTTAAAAACTTCCAACAAGAATTCGGGTTGGATGATGTTGATGGGCTGGTAGGTCCTAAAACAAAGGAAATGCTTCAAAGAGCGACCAAGTTCCATAAGGATTGGGTGCATCAACAGATTAACAGTGGAAAAAGATTTACTCATTACGGCGGCATGGAATTGAAATATCAGGTGGAACCTTCTGCAGCAACGATGGAAAAAGCAAAGCAGGGGGCTGCTGCAAAGTGGAAGCAGGAAAAGACGCAATATCAAAAGCCTGCCCCTCAAAAGGAGCCGGGTAAGCCAGCACCACAAAAAGAGCCTGGAAAGCCTGCTCCACAACAACAGGCCCCAGCTAAACCAGCTCCAGGGAAGGAGCCAGCAAAGCCTTCTCCCGAAAAACAGCCAGCAAAGCCAGCATCAGAGAAGCAGACGCCTGCTAAACCTGCTCCAGAAGAACAGCCTGAAGAAGAAAAGCAGACTGCAACGAATATGCCTGGAGGATATTCAGAGAACGATATTCAACTGATGGCTAATGCTGTTTACGGTGAAGCGCGAGGAGAGCCTTATGAAGGGCAGATTGCGGTTGCTGCGGTTATTTTGAACAGAATAAACAGCCCGACTTTTCCAAATACAGTTTCGGGTGTGATTTTTGAGCCGCTTGCATTTACTGCCGTTGCAGATGGCCAGATCTGGTTGACTCCGAATGAAACAGCCAAAAGGGCAGTTATCGATGCCATTAACGGAACGGACCCTACAGAGGGTGCAACCTATTACTTCAATCCGGATACCGCAACCAGCGGCTGGATTTGGGGGCGTCCGCAAATTAAAAGGATCGGAAAACACATTTTCTGTGAATAAAGAGGGTGGAAAATTATGTTGAGACTTATCATTATCGCTGTTTTAGCCATTGCAGTTGCAGGAACAGGGTATTGGGGTTATCAGGAACATCAGGAAAAAAACGCAGTCCTCATCAATGCGGAAAATAACTATCAACGTGCCTTTCATGACCTTGTATACCATGTAGACCTATTGCATGACAAAATTGGAACCACGCTCGCCATGAGTTCCAAGGAACAATTGTCCCCATCCTTTGCAGAGGTTTGGAGAATAACATCGGAAGCTCAGAATGATGTAGGACAGCTGCCATTGACGTTGCTTCCATTCAACAAGACTGAAGAGTTCCTGACTAACATTGGGGATTACACGTATCAAGTTGCGATACGTGATCTTGATAAGAATCCTTTATCAAAAGATGAATTTGCTTCCTTGCAGACACTTTATCAAAAATCAGGTGAAATTAAATCAGAATTGAGAAAAGTGCAGAGCATGGTCATGAATCAAAACTTGCGCTGGATGGATGTAGAGCTTGCCTTATCAGCCAAAGACCAGCCTCAGGATAATGGGATCATCGATGGATTCAAAACGGTGGAAAAGAATGTGGAAGGCTACGAAGAAGCGGATTTCGGGCCTACATTTACATCGATGAACAAAAAGGACGAAGACTATAGCAGACTTTCCGGTAAGACGATCACGAAAGAGGAAGCAAAGCAGGTTGCAGACCGTTACCTGGAGCTTGAAGGAAATGAGAAGATCACGATAACTGAAAATGGTGAGGGATCCAAGGTAGGGTTCTACAGTTTGAAGATTGTCGATAAAAACCAGGTTGATACGTACATGGATATTGCCAAAAAAGGCGGAACTCCAATTTACATCGTACAAAACATGGAAGCGAAGAAGAAAAATATCAGTTTGAACGAAGCGACGGAAAAAGCACGTAATTTCCTGAAGCAGAATAAGTATGAAAGCTTGGATCTCTATGAGAGCGTAGAATACAATAAATTGGGTGTTTTCACTTTTGTCTCAAATCTGGACGGGGTGCGAATCTATCCTGATGCCATCAAAATGAAGGTAAGTCTTGAAACAGGGGAAATCGTAGGGTTTTCGGCAAAGGATTATCTGATGGCACATCATTTGCGTGAAATACCAAAACCGGGTATTTCATATGAAGAAGCGACAGCCAAGATCAATGACAACGTCATGATCATGGAAGATCGCTTGGCAGTCATCACCAATGATACCGGTGAAGAAGTTCTTTGCTATGAATTTCTTGGAACCATAAATGAGGATACTTATCAGATCTTCATCAATGCAGAGAACGGCAGGGAAGAAAAAGTGGAAAAACTGAAAAATGCAGAAGAATTGTATGATTTATAATTGGAAAATGATTTAGGAAAAGCTAAAATTTGGCTTTTCCTTTTTTTGTTTACATGGTTTAATTAAAGTAACTAGGGAGCTTGGAAATAGAGAGACAAGCACGAAAGTCAGGGGGCAATTTTTTGTTGAAGACAGGGGTAATACTAACCCTTCATATGCAAAATGATGAAGGAGCGGAAAGGTACCGGTGTAAAGTTCAAGAAGTGATGGATAACGAATTTTACGTGGACTATCCAGTACATATCAAGAATGGAAAAACGACATACATATTGAATGGCACTCAGTTGAACGTCTCGTTTGTTACCGATGAGGGGCTTGCCTATCATTTTGACAGTGAAGTCATGGGGAGGATCAAGCAATCCATCCCGATGATACAGCTTTCCTATCCTGGTCACGAGCAATTAATCAAAATACAGAGAAGAGAGTATGTCCGTGTCGAAAGCAGTGTAGATGTTGCTGTACATCCCGATTCTGTCGAGTTTCAACCATTCACTACTGTTACACACGATATAAGCGCAGGCGGGAGTTCCATACTGTTGCCTAAGGAAGAGCGAATTCCTAAAACAGGAACCATACAGACTAACTTTGCCATCCATCTAAATAATGGGGAAATATATTATCTGAAATTAAAAAGCAAGGTAATCAGGATTGTGGATGGTAAAAATGGAAGAAAGCGAGCTTCGCTGCAGTTCGATCAAATCAAGGAACATGAAAGGCAAGTAATCATCAAATATTGTTTTGAACAGCAGCTGCTTAAGAGAAAAACACATTGATGAGAATATTTACCACAAATTTCACGCATAATAAGTAGAAACGCCTGTGAAAAAGTGGTGAATGAAATGAAAAGATTTGAAGGCATTATCGTCAAGCTCCTAATCATTCAACTATGCTGTCTTGTGGTTGCACAAAGCTTGATCCTTTATACGGAGGTTTCCCCCTTTTTAACGAAGGTCGTCCAGTATGAAGGGGTAGATGGAATGGAGATCATGGAGCATATAGAAACATTCGACCAAAATAGATGATTATGATAAAATAATGAAGGATTTACGTTTGAAATCTGCAGGGGAAACCTGCTTTTTTCATTAGTAAGGCAGAAAAAAGATCAGTACATACGAACATGGAAGACAGGGATCTCACAGATGCCCCTTACTTAAACATTGTTCGTTAGCAGGAGGAATTATGAACAATCATCATTTATCAGTAGCAATCGACGGACCTGCCGCGGCGGGTAAAAGCACTGTGGCAAAAATTGTAGCGGACAAATTGGGATACATTTATATCGATACAGGTGCCATGTACCGAGCAGTAACATTTGAGGCTCTTCGTCATGATATAGACCTTGAGGATGAAGATGCCCTTCAAAGACTAGTTGGAAAGATGGATATCGATCTTCGTGCTGCAGCCGGAAAACAACAACATGTATTCATTAATGACGAAAATGTAACAGAGGAGATACGTACACATAATGTGACAAATTCTGTTTCCATTGTTGCAAAACATAAATCTGTCAGAGAAGAGATGGTGGAACGTCAGCGCATACTTGCCCAAAGAGGCGGGGTTGTGATGGACGGACGGGACATCGGTACACATGTATTGCCACATGCCGAAGTCAAGGTATTCTTGCTGGCATCAGTGGATGAGCGGGCAAAAAGAAGACATGCAGAGAATCTCGCAAAAGGTTTTGATTCCGATTTGGATAAATTGAAAGAAGAGATTGCACGTCGTGATAAGCTGGATTCAGAAAGGGAGTTCGCTCCTTTAGTCAAAGCGGATGATGCAAAAGAAATAGATACAACGTCCCTATCCATCGTACAAGTGGTTGACAAAATCATGGAAATCGTCAAAGAAACCGAAAGGATCAATCTTGCATGACTTTCTATTCATTTGCTAAATTTATCGTAAGTGTCATATTAAAGCCCTTATACCGAATTAATGTGATAGGCGAAGAGAATATCCCAAAAGAAGGACCGGTCCTTCTATGCTCCAATCATATTGATAACCTTGATCCACCGGTTGTGGGTATTACCTCACCAAGGACAGTTCATTTTATGGCTAAGGAAGAGGTATTCCATGTACCGGTACTCAAGACTATTTTACCGAAATTGCACGCATTTCCAGTAAAAAGGGGAATGAGTGATCGTGAAGCACTGCGAACCGCGATCAAGGTTTTGAAGGAAGGAAATCTTCTGGGACTTTTTCCTGAAGGTACAAGAAGCAAAACAGGTGAACTCCAAAAGGGATTGGCAGGCGCGGGCTTTTTTGCTCTAAGGACGGATGCGGTGGTAGTCCCGTGTGCCATCATCGGACCATATAAAGCATTTCAGCCGTTGAAGGTTGTTTATGGGAAGCCGATCGATTTTGCCGAATATCGCAAGGAGAAAGTGTCAGCGGAAGAAGCAACCCTGATTATCATGAATTCCATCAAGGAACTATTAGAAAAAAATAAATAGTTTAAGAGTTTTGACTTGACAAAATGTCCTATTTATTAGAAGTTAATAGAAAGAAGTTAAAATATTTGATGAATTTTGCATATATTTAGCTATTTTTTTCATCAAAGCTTCACTCTGTCTGTTTAGATGGTGCATCATCCATCTAAGGATTATTACACGAAACATGCATCTTTGGTTAAGTGCATATGATAGTGCCTGGACGTTTGTCCGGTCGCTATTCATATATACGTAACGGCTACCGTTACTTACATAAATAATGGAATAGTTGGTTTGTATAGAGGAGGTAATAATATGGTAGAAGACATGAATCAAGTAGAAGTGAAAAATTTAGAAGTGGGTTCCAAAGTGACAGGAACTGTAACGAAAGTGGAAGAAAAGCAGGTTCTGGTTTCTATAGAAGGAAGCAAGCTTGATGGAATCATCCCAATCAGTGAACTGTCAAGCCTTCATGTAGAAAAGGCAACGGATGTTGTGGCAGAAGGACAAGAGCTTCAGCTTAAAGTTACCAAAGTGGAGGATGAGCTTTTGGTTCTTTCCAAAAAAGCGGTGGACGCTGATCTGGCGTGGGAGGACCTTCAAAAGAAGTTTGAATCCAAAGAGGTATTCGAAGCGGAAATCAAGGACGTAGTAAAAGGCGGTCTTGTCGTGGACCTGGGTGTTCGCGGTTTTGTTCCCGCTTCATTGGTTGAAAACCATTTTGTTGATGATTTTGCCGATTATAAAGGCAGAACACTTACTTTCAAAGTGGTTGAATTGGAAAAGGAAAAAAATCGAGTGATCCTTTCCCACAGAGCCGTTGTGGAAGAGGAAATGAAGAATAAAAAGCATCAAGTGCTTGATTCCATCGAAACTGGCCAAGTGCTAGAAGGAACTGTACAACGGATCACCGATTTTGGTGCATTTGTAGATATCGGTGGAGTGGACGGCCTTGTCCATATTTCCCAGCTATCCTATGAGCATGTGACAAAGCCATCCGAAGTGGTTACCGAAGGGCAAAAAGTGCAGGTGAAGGTGCTTTCCGTCGATCGTGACAATGAAAGAATCTCCCTTTCCATCAAAGAAACATTACCTGGACCATGGAGTATGGTTTCTGAGAAGCTTTCTGCAGGCAGCATCACAGAAGGTGTTGTAAAGCGCCTCGTTTCATTCGGTGCCTTCGTTGAGGTCCTTCCTGGAGTGGAAGGGTTGGTTCATATTTCCCAAATCTCCAACAAACACATCGGGACTCCTCATGAAGTACTTTCCGAAGGGGAAAAAGTCCAGGTGAAGGTATTGGACATCAATGAGAATGAACAGCGCATTTCTTTAAGCATCCGTGAATTGGAAGAGCCAGAACCACAAGAGGACTATAGTCAATATAGCCATTCTGAAGAGTCCGGCGGTTTCCAGCTAGGGGAAATGATCGGCGACAAATTGAAGAAACTTAAAAAATAATCTTATTAGGTGATAGACGGTGAGTAGAGCAAAGAGAAAAATGGACCATATCAAACATGCTTTATCAACAGGTCAACTTAGACAACATGGTTTCGAGGATGTTATGTTTGTTCATCAAAGCTTGCCAAATTCCAGTGTGTCATCTGTTCAATTGAATACAAAAATAGGCGAACTTGCTTTAAGTTCGCCTATTTTTATCAATGCAATGACTGGTGGGGGCGGAATGGAGACCCTGACAATCAACAAGGGGCTTGCAGCGGTTGCAAGGGAATGCAAGTTGGCTTTGGCTGTTGGTTCCCAGATGTCTGCCATAAAGGACCGGAATGAACGGGAAACATATGAAATAGTACGAAAAGAAAATCCGGATGGCGTCATCTTTGCCAATCTTGGCAGCGAAGCTTCGGTTGACCAGGCAAGGCAAGCTGTAGATATGCTGGATGCAGACGCATTGCAGATACATCTGAATGTGATACAGGAATTGGTGATGCCGGAAGGAGATCGGGACTTTACCGGGGCTCTTAAGAGAGTGGAGAAAATAGCTTCTTCCATAGACGTGCCAATCATTGTGAAAGAAACGGGTTTCGGCATGAGCCGGGAGGCGGCCAGACAACTTGTAGATGCTGGTGTATCCATTATTGATGTCGGAGGTTTTGGGGGTACGAACTTCTCTAAGATAGAGAACGAACGCCGTGATTATCGACTTTCGTACTTTGATGACTGGGGAATTTCCACTGCCTCTTCCATAGCAGAAGTGAACTGCTTCGTACCTGAAGCAACGATCATCGGATCTGGAGGAATTCAAAGTCCACTTGATATTGCCAAAAGCATGGCACTGGGGGCGTCAGCTGTTGGGATTGCAGGGTATTTTCTACGTGTTTTTTTGGAGGAAGGTCATGACGGGCTATGTAACTTGATAGCCCAGGTACATGATGATCTTAAAATGGTCATGACAGCTGTGGGAGCTTCTTCTATTGAAGACCTTCAGCGGGTACCATTGGTTCTACGGGGTGAAACCTTCCACTGGCTGACACAGCGTGGCTTGGATACGAGTATATATAGTAATCGCTAATCATCTTCGTTTCAAATAAAGTCCATAACATAAAAGCAGCGGTCCCGCGTGGGCCGCTGCTTTTTTACTATTTATTCCGCTTTCTTGCTTCCTCAGGGCCCTCAAGGCTTGTTGCGCCGGGATACTTCAAGGATTGATCGCGGTCTGATTCAGTTCGCTTCTGGGCTTTCAATTTTTTCTCCTGTCTATCTTTTCCCATTTTCATCACCTCTTTAGAAAATTGATTTTCTATCTTATTGTTTGTTTCTTTTATAAAAAGATACGAAGGACTGTGACTAGTTTTCTGTTTTTTTACCCATAATGTATGAAGTGATCATGAAATGATGGGAGGGAACTAGCATGGCAGTGGAAGGATTATATTTTTATTTTCTATCTTGGGTCGGATGGATAATTGTGACCTTCTTTTTTTCAAAAAGTAAACAAAGGCTTATGGTGTCTGTTCTTTTATTGTTGATCATTATCGGCTCTAATACATTTATTCCGATTATGGAGTTTCAAATAAGCTTTTCTTTTATCGTTCTTGCTTTTACGGCAATCATCCTGCTTGTCATCGTCCTGAAGAAGAATCTATTACTGCACTATTTTTCGATATGTACTGTGGCGCTTGCTTATGTCTGCTTCAAACTTTTTGAGATATATGATCCTGTTTGGATCATTTTTGATAGGACTTGGATGCTTTCCATCATTCTCCTGTATCTTGGGTTAATGCTTTTTAAATCAAAGAGCGAGAGATTCGTATTCCTTTTAACGGGACTACTGATGGGAGAGCTTCTCAGCAGTTTTGTTTTGCATTCAGTCTTCCGTTATTCGGTAGTCGGATCCTTTGAATTCCTTGATGTTTATGCCCTGACTCTTTCGGGATTGTCGGTCTGGGTATTTTTTGAAACGGTCACCGTCTACCTGGATGGCTTCATACAAAAGCGCGTAAAGGAGAAACAAGGATGAACGAATACACTTACCCGATTCTCTTCGGGGTAATAATCGGACTTGCCACGAGGATCTATATGCTGAAAACGGACTATAGGCAGTATCCCACTTACTTGCATGGAAAGGTGATTCACCTCTCACTTGCATTCATTGCAGCGGGGCTGGGTACGATTGCCGTTCCTGCGATCATGGAAGAGGAGTTTGCAGCCATCACATTCCTTGCGCTGGCTGCTTCTCAGTTTCGTGATGTGCGCAATATGGAGAGGAACACACTGACGGAACTGGATGGCTATGAGCTGGTACCAAGGGGCAGCACGTACATAGAGGGTATTGCTATCGCTTTTGAAGGAAGAAATTATTTGGTGATCATCACTTCTTTTTTGGCTACTTTGGCTTATCTTGTAGCAAATTTTTGGGTCGGGCTTCTGGTGGGCATAGGTGCTATGCTCATTTCCCACCGCCTGATGACAGGGGGACAGATCAAGGACATTGTCGAAATAGAATACGTTAAACCTCATTTCAAGGATGCAGGGCTATATGTGGATAACATATATATCATGAATATTGGTTTGCCTGAAAGACAGAAAGAAGTCCTTCAGTATGGAATGGGATTTATCCTGACACCCAAAAATTTCAATGCAAGAAGCACCATTGCCAATCTTGGACAAAGACAGGCAATCCTGCATGATATGTCGACCGCTCTGGGAGTGTACCGTGATTCCGGGACACCTGCTTTGGTGCCTCTCGCCAAACGGGACCTTAATGATGGGCGTGTAGGGGTTTTTGTGCTGCCACAGGAACAGGACCTTGAAATAGCATTGTCCATACTGGGACAGGTTCCGACTTTGGAGAATGCAATCAGGATGCCGACGGAAAAAATCAAAGAGAAGGTAAAATAACATGGAAATGGAAAAGTATATTTTAGCGGTCATTACTACGAACCCGGCCAAAATAGCTGGTGGTGCACCTATTTTCACATGTGATACAAAAGAGGAAATGGAGTTTGTTGCCGCAAACCTGGAAGCAATCCTTGATGGTATCGCGCATGGATTGGGTGAGGAGCTTTATATCATTGTGAAGCATTAGTACCTCTTGAAGCAGGATGGGGAAAAAGTCAGACTTCCTTATTGGAAGCAATAATGTTAAACTATTCTAGTTAGACCCTTCCGGAATTTGGAGGGTTTCTTTTATTCATGCTTGTATAATTTAGTCTTATCTTTTTACAGATTAGGTAAAGACTATGAAGTAAAGAAAACGAAAAGTAGAGTTTCTTCATCAACTTGATAGAGAATTTTTACATAAATATTTAGAAAATTGGGAGGGTGGTCAAGATGCCAAAACCAACCGTTGCGATAGTCGGAAGACCGAATGTCGGGAAGTCGACCATATTTAATCGTATTGTAGGAGAAAGAATCTCCATTGTAGAAGATATTCCTGGTGTTACAAGAGACCGTATCTATAGCTCAGGAGAATGGTTGAACCAACACTTTAATTTAATTGATACTGGTGGAATCGAAATCAGTGATGCACCATTTATGACTCAGATCCGTGAACAGGCGGAAATCGCCATTGATGAGGCGGATGTCATCATCTTCATGACCAATGGCCGTGAAGGATTGACAACTGCCGATGAAGAAGTGGCAAAAATACTCTACCGCTCCAAAAAGCCTGTTGTTGTAGCTGTGAACAAAGTGGATAATCCTGATATGAGAGACACTTTGTATGATTTTTACGCCCTGGGCTTCGGAGAACCGATCCCTATTTCCGGCTCGCATGGATTGGGTCTTGGTGATCTATTGGATTTGGTGATCGCCAATTTCCCTAACAAGCAAGAAGAGGAATATGATGATGATACCATCAAGTTCTCCCTTATCGGGCGCCCGAATGTCGGTAAGTCTTCCCTTGTGAACGCACTGCTTGGCGAAGAGCGTGTGATAGTAAGCAATATCGCAGGTACTACCCGGGATGCCATTGATACACCTTACAAGTATGATGGCAAGGAATATGTCATCATCGATACTGCGGGTATGAGAAAAAAAGGTAAAGTATATGAGACAACCGAAAAGTATAGTGTACTTCGTGCCTTACGTGCAATTGAGCGCTCTGATGTAGTTTTGGTTGTAATAGACGGTGAAGAAGGTATCATCGAGCAGGATAAGAAAATTGCAGGCTATGCCCATGAAGCTGGCCGTGCCATCGTGATTGTCGTGAACAAGTGGGATGCAGTAGAAAAAGATGATAAGACAATGAAGGAATTCGAGCAGAAAATAAGAGATCACTTCTTATTCCTTGACTATGCCCCGATTGTATTCCTGTCGGCTAAGACGAAAAAACGCGTGCATACATTGATCCCGAAAATTGATATGGCGAGTGAAAATCATGCGATGCGCGTCGTCACGACTGTATTGAATGATGTCATCACCGATGCTGTTGCGATGAATCCTACTCCTACAGATAAAGGACAAAGATTGAAAATCTACTATGCGACTCAAGTGGCAATCAAGCCGCCTACTTTTGTCATTTTTGTGAATGAACCCGAATTGATGCATTTCTCTTACAAACGTTTCCTCGAAAACCGTATCCGGGATGCGTTCGGATTTGAAGGAACCCCTATTAAGCTTATTGCACGTCCACGTAAGTAATGGAGAGGGAGTGAGTTCGTGAAAAAGGTAGCAGTTCTAGGTGCTGGAAGCTGGGGAACAGCGCTTGCGATGGTGTTGGCGGATAATGACCATGAAGTACGACTCTGGGGTCATAAGAAGGAACAGATCGATGAGATCAACACCACCCATACAAACAAAAAATATTTAAAAAATATTACCTTGTCAGAAGGGATCGTAGGCTATACTTCGATGGAGAAAGCCGTAACAGGTGTTGATGCCATTGTTTTGGCCGTGCCGACAAAAGCAATGAGGGAGGTCTGTCAGCAGGTCAAGCAATACCTGAGCACCCCTCACCTATTTGTGCATGTGAGCAAAGGCATCGAGCCTGATACCCATCTGCGGGTGTCCGAGGTCATCGAAGAAGAGCTTCCTGCCACAGTGAGGGAAGCGGTCGTTGTGCTCTCAGGACCGAGTCATGCAGAAGAAGTGAGCTTAAGGCAGCCCACCACCGTGACAGCTGCATCCTCCAATTTGGAAGCGGCTGAAAAGGTGCAGGATCTCTTCATCAACCAACACTTCCGCGTCTATACCAATACAGATGTAGTAGGAGTGGAGATTGGTGGTTCATTGAAAAATATCATAGCTCTTGCTGCCGGGATCACCGATGGTCTTGGCTATGGTGATAACGCCAAAGCTGCGCTCATTACGAGAGGGCTTGCCGAAATCGCACGCCTGGGAAGCTGTCTGGGTGCAAATCCGCTTACTTTTCTCGGTCTGACCGGTATGGGAGACTTGATTGTCACATGTACAAGTGTGCACAGCCGTAACTGGCGTGCAGGAAACATGCTTGGCAAGGGCATGAAGCTTGATGAAGTGCTTGAAAACATGGGAATGGTAGTCGAGGGGGTCCGTACGACCAAAGCGGCCTACCAGCTCTCCCAGAAGCTGCAGGTGAAAATGCCGCTCACATCCGCTCTATACCATGTGCTGTTTGATAACGTGGATCCGAAAGATGCGGTGGACGAATTGATGAGCCGTAATAAAACAACCGAGCTTGATGATCTTTCCCAATTGCTTGGGGATCGCTTCTCTTCTTAAAGAAGGGAAGCTTTTTTTGTTATGGAAGATATTTTTTTGAAAATGAACACCCAATTGGGCTCCCTGCATAATGTATAAAGAAGAATTGATGGGAGGGTGCTTTCGTAAATCCATACTAATCCATAATTTTTACATGCTTTATTTGCGATAAATAGGCATTTGGCGATGCATGTTTGCATGGCGCCGCATATGATGTGAATGAGGATATCACTGGTTGAGCTGTGGGATTGGATTATTTAGTCTATTACATGTTTGCTGAAGTAAAACGGCCCCTTTTACTTCAGCTTTTTTTATGGGGACAGGTCCCGTTTCCGAAGTGCCTTATAAGAGGGACGGGACTGTCCCCGATGATTTTTTGTCCGTTTTGTGACCCGTTGGCTTGGACAAGCAGAGTAGGGGCCGTAATTGGAGTTTTTTTCATGTTTATATTATGGTATAATTTTTGACGGAAAAGGAGAGATGAGAATGTCACCTGCATTGATGAAAATGTGGATTTCGTTTGTTGCGATGGGCTTTATGGTCATATCCGTACTTACCGTATATTTCACTAAATTTAAAGTTAAAAATAACGTGATCAGGATGATTTTGAATACAATTGCATTTTTGCTGATTGCCGTTGCCGGACTTATCATCTTTTATGTCGTGTTCAGTGGTCCGGTACCTGAAAGTGCCTTAATGTAAAAGAAATGGAAATCAGTGATAAAGGTGGAAAGTTTATGCCGATAAATAAGTTCTTCCTCCTAGTGGGAATGACAGCAATGATGATGCTGCTGACAGGTTGCTTGTATCCTCAGGACAGACTGACGCAGAATCAGGTCCCTTATCAGGATCAGCTGGAAGCGGTGCAATCTGCGGTCAATCAATATCGTGAGGCAAGCGGTGGGCTCCTTCCGATAAGGGACAGGGACATGGATACACCAATCTACCAGAAATATCCGATAGATTTCAACAAACTGTCTCCAAAATATATGCAGGAGCCACCCGGTACAGCTTATGAAGCCGGGGGGGTGTACCTCTACGTATTGGTCGATGTCGAGGAGAATCCGACTGTGAAACTGATAGACCTCAGAATAAGCGAACAGATCCGTGACCTGAATATGCGTATTTCCGTATATAAAAGCTCGAATGGCGGGTATGCGCCGGTTAAGGAAGTAATCAATGACAAAGCATTCCGTGTGGACTGGGACAAGCTCGGGTACTCTGAGGAGCCGCATGCCGAAAGTCCTTATTCAGGTAAAAACCTGCCCTTCATTTTAGACGAAAATGGAGAAATCAAGGTAGATTACTCCATGGATCTGTATGATTTCCTGCAAAAGCATGAGAATGATATCAAAGAGGGCGAGGATATCAGGGAGATATTGGTCGACAATTCCGTTTTTGTCCCTGCATTCTCCCTGCCATATACATTGGATGAAAATAAAGAGCCCGTGATTGCAAATTCCGATAATAAATAGTCATGAACCCTTTTTTAGAGAATACATTCTAAAGAAGGGTTTTTGTTTTTCCAGGCACAATACCCTTCGCTAAATCATAGCTGACAATTTTTTGATAAAAATAAAGGTGAGAGGGATTTAATTTTCTAAAAGTAGTCATATTTAATTAGGACAACATCATACACATATAGTGTCATAGATTCTATTCTTACTAGAAAATGAATATCCCAAGATAAATGTCGGGAGGGAATCACTTGGAAAAAGTAGATATTTTCAAAGATATCGCTGAACGGACTGGCGGCGATATATATTTAGGGGTCGTAGGCGCTGTTCGTACAGGGAAATCAACGTTCATCAAAAGGTTCATGGAGTTAGTGGTTCTGCCGAATATCGGTAATGAGTCGGATAAAGCTCGCGCACAGGATGAGCTTCCGCAAAGTGCAGCAGGAAAGACAATCATGACAACAGAGCCTAAGTTCGTACCTAACCAGGCGGTAAAGGTGAGGGTGGATGAAGGCCTTGATGTAAATATTCGTCTGGTTGATTGCGTAGGTTATACGGTACCTGGTGCAAAAGGGTATGAAGACGAAAATGGCCCAAGGATGATCAACACTCCATGGTATGAGGAGCCGATTCCGTTCCATGAAGCGGCTGAGATCGGCACAAGAAAGGTAATTCAGGAGCATTCCACTATCGGTGTTGTCATCGCGACAGATGGCAGTATCGGAGAAATCCCGCGCAGAGATTACATCGAAGCCGAGGAGCGTGTGGTGGAAGAGCTGAAAGAGGTCGGTAAGCCATTCATCATGGTCATCAATACCGTTCAGCCGCACCATCCTGAAACGGAAGCGTTAAAAAGGGAACTCTGCGAGAAATATGATATCCCGGTCATCGCCATGAGTGTGGAGAGTATGAGGGAGTCGGATGTATTCAATGTCCTGCGGGAAGCACTATTCGAGTTCCCGGTACTTGAAGTGAACGTCAATCTTCCAAGCTGGGTGATGGTACTGAAAGAGAACCATTGGCTGCGTGAAAGCTACCAGGAAGCTGTAAAGGATACAGTCAAAGATATAAGACGTCTGCGTGATGTGGACCGGGTTGTCGGCCAATTCAGCGAATATGAGTTCATTGATCGTGCCGGTCTTGCAGGCATCGAAATGGGTCAGGGGATTGCGGAGATCGACCTGTATGCACCGGATGACTTATATGACCACATATTAAAAGAGGTAGTGGGTGTCGAGATCAGAGGGAAGGATCACCTTCTGCAACTGATGCAAGACTTTGCCTTCGCAAAAGCGGAATACGACCAAGTGTCCGACGCTTTGAGAATGGTAAAGCAAACCGGATATGGGATAGCATCTCCAGCCTTGAGCGATATGAGCCTCGAGGAGCCGGAAATCATCCGTCAAGGTTCGCGCTTTGGTGTAAGGCTTAAAGCGGTGGCCCCATCCATCCATATGATCAAGGTGGATGTGGAGTCAGAGTTTGCTCCGATCATCGGTACGGAGAAACAGAGTGAAGAGCTTGTGCGTTACCTCATGCAGGACTTTGAGGATGACCCGCTTTCCATCTGGAATTCAGATATCTTCGGCCGTTCCCTTAGCTCCATTGTCCGCGAAGGAATTCATGCGAAGATCTCGTTGATGCCAGAAAATGCAAGGTATAAACTTAAAGAAACGCTCGAACGAATCATCAATGAAGGCTCAGGTGGTTTGATCGCGATAATTCTATAAAATCATGTCGAATAGGTTTAGCAGCTCCCAAAGCGTGGTAAGTTACACAAATGGGGAGCTGTTTTTGTTTTTTGTATAGGAAATCCCTTGCCTAGTGCATTTTCATGTGTTAATCTACTAACAGAAAATCTTCTCTTAATTGGCGAATAATTCCTATAAAAATCGCTTTTTTATGAGAAATTTGTTGAAATCTAGTGATTAATGGGGTAATATAAGCCTTGTTACAAGATTTACAGCTTAAAGATGTATAGAATGATTAAAAACTGTGAAGAAATGTTAGTACTAGGCTTTTACTAGACCTAATCAGCATCTTGGTCTATTATAGTGATTAAACTCCCTTTGGGAGGAGGTGAATGGCATGAACAAGACAGATTTGATCAATGCAGTTGCTGAAGCAAGTGAACTTTCCAAAAAGGACGCTACTAAAGCAGTTGATGCTGTTTTCGATACAATTTTAGACGCACTTAAAAACGGTGACAAAGTTCAACTAATCGGTTTTGGTAACTTTGAAGTACGTGAGCGCGCTGCGCGTAAAGGTCGTAACCCACAAACTGGGGAAGAGATCGAAATCGCTGCTAGCAAAGTACCAGCTTTCAAACCTGGTAAAGCTTTAAAAGATGCTGTTAAATAATTAACAGCTACATATCAAATGATTGTCATCAGTAAGAGGCGCATGTGTTTGCGCCTCTTTCTTTTTGCTTTTATAAAAAAGCTTATGCTAGAATCACATTACAGCTATTTGTATGATAAGTGGGAGGATAAAAGAAATGACACAAGTAAATACAGCACAAATTGAACAAGCAGTTCGTCTTATACTGGAAGCTATCGGAGAAGATCCAAATCGTGAAGGCCTGCTGGACACGCCAAAACGTGTAGCGAAAATGTATACGGAGGTTTTCTCAGGCCTGAATGAGGATCCGAAAGAACACTTTAAAACGGTTTTTGGCGAAGCCCATGAAGAACTGGTCCTTGTAAAAGATATCTCCTTCTTCTCGATGTGTGAGCATCACCTCGTGCCTTTCTTCGGTAAAGCGCATGTAGCCTATATTCCAAAGGGCGGGAAAGTGACTGGGCTTAGCAAGCTTGCAAGGGCGGTCGAGGCGGTTGCAAAACGTCCGCAGCTGCAAGAGCGCATCACGTCGACAATTGCCGACAGCATCGTCGAATCTCTTGATCCGCATGGTGTGATGGTAGTGGTAGAGGCTGAGCATATGTGCATGACGATGCGAGGCGTAAAAAAACCTGGTGCCCTGACCATCACTTCAGCGGTACGTGGAGTGCTGGAAAAGGATGCCGCTGCAAGAGCGGAAGTTCTGTCCTTCATTAAAGGGTAAGAAGAATATCCTAATGTAAAAAGATAATGAGGAGGGTTTAAATGAGCCAGACACATCCAAATGATTTTATCGTCATCAAAGCAAAAGAAGATGGTGTAAGCGTCATAGGACTTACAAGGGGTACGGACACACGTTTTCACCATTCAGAAAAACTCGACAAAGGTGAAGTGATGATCGCGCAATTCACCGAGCATACCTCTGCAATAAAAATCAGGGGGAAAGCACTCATCCAATCCTCTCATGGAGAAATGGACACAGAATAATAAGCAGAACAGAAGGCGCATTGCCTAGTTAATAGAAGCCTAGAGCAGAAGAAAATTATCTTTCTGCTTTTCTTCTATTTTTGGATCTGAAACCAAGTATACGTTTTGAGTTTATAAAACAGGTTAAACTATAAGAAAGATAGTTCATTATCGACATTATGCCTCACTAATGTGCTATAATTAGCTTTGTCTATTCAAAGGAAGTGTAAGTTGAATATTGCGTGATACAGCTTGCTCCACATTAACTGAAAAGCAAGCGGCTATTCAACTGCATAAGTTAATTTTTTCTTACTCGTAAGAAAAGGGAACAAGGGTGGTCTTTAGTGAGTAATATTCAATTACATATATCAGATATTAAAGAGCAGTTACATAAATTGATTACACATCCATACTTATCGAAACATATAGAATATCCCGTCATAGATGAGGATAAGCTTCTGCTCCTCTATACGGCCTTGGAATCCATCCCATTACCAGTAGAGAAAAAGGAGAAATACATCCTTTCCACCATGCTGGTGCAAATTGCCCTTGATACCCATGACTTGGTAACGAATGCAAAAATGGACCACTTAGAAACGGATACCGCCAAAAACAGGCAGCTCACTGTATTGGCAGGGGACTATTACAGCGGCCTTCATTATCAACTGCTAGCCAAAGTGGACGATATCACCATGATCAAACTCCTTGCCAGCTCAATTAAACAAATCAATGAACATAAAATTGCCTATTATCAAAAAGAGTTTGATGGAATGGAAATGTTAATGGATAGTCTCGCGAAAATTGAGTCATCCCTCATTCAATCCGTTTCCCAGTGTTTTTCCGATGCAATGTTCAAGGAATTGAGTGTCAATTTCCTTTTATTAAAGCGCTTAATCGCAGAACGTAAAAAGTACTGTGTGGAAAAGTCATCCCACTTATTTGATACGATGAAGAGAATCGCTTTTTCAAAAAGTCAGCTTGAAAGATCGGATACTTCGAAAGAACAGGAAACATATATGCTTTATCTGATAGACCGTTATATCGATCATGTAAAGAAAACGATCGACCAACTGGCGGGATCCATTCCGGATTTGAACCTCCTTTTAAAAAACCGGATCCAGGAGTTGTTTTATGAGACTCCGTTTTCGACAAAAAAGTATGCGGAAGAAGGGTAAACAATGCAGCATCCATCAAAAGAGGAAAGAGTGCATGGAGTCTTTGAAAAGATATATAAAAACTACGACAAGATGAATTCCGTCATCAGCTTCCAGCGTCATGTAGCTTGGCGCAAAGATACGATGAAAAGGATGGACGTACAAAAAGGTGCAACTGCCTTGGATGTCTGTTGCGGTACGGGGGACTGGACCATTTCCATGGCAGAGGCTGTTGGAAGAAGCGGGAAGGTAATCGGATTGGATTTCAGTGAGAACATGCTGTCAATCGGAAAAGAAAAAGTGAAGAACCTCCCCCTTCAAAACATTGAACTGATCCATGGGAATGCTATGTCACTCCCTTTTGACGATAACAGCTTTGATTATGTAACGATCGGCTTTGGCCTGAGGAATGTACCGGATTATTTTCAAGTGCTGAAGGAAATGTACCGTGTGGTGAAGCCCGGAGGAAAAGTGGTGTGTCTTGAGACCTCCCAGCCGACTCTGATCGGATTCCGTCAAATGTATTTCCTATACTTCCAATATGTCATGCCGATGCTTGGTAAGATCTTTGCAAAAAGCTATAATGAATATGCTTGGCTTCATGAATCTGCAAAGGATTTCCCCGGGATGAAGGAATTGAAAGCAATGTATGAAAAAGTAGGTTTCCAGCCTGTACAAGTGAAGGCTTATACTGGTGGAGTTGCTGCCATGCATTTAGGAGTTAAACCTAGAAAATAGTTTGTAAAGGTGACCTACATGAAATTAAAGATGATGTATTCCTTTTTAAATAGCGATTTGCAAATAATTGAGAATGAACTCGAAGACACAATTCAGTCGGAACGCGCCCTGCTTCAGGAAGCATCCCTTCATTTACTGCAGGCGGGCGGCAAAAGGATCAGACCTGTGTTTGTCCTTTTAGCCGGGAAGTTCGGTCAGTATGACATCCATAAAATCAAATACGTAGCGGTTGCATTGGAACTGATACATATGGCCTCGCTTGTTCATGATGACGTGATTGACGATGCCGAACTGAGACGCGGAAAACCGACCATCAAGGCCAAGTGGGATAACAGGATTGCCATGTATACGGGAGATTATATATTTGCAAGATCTCTGGAATTGATGACAATGGTGAATAATATCGAAGCCCATCAGATTCTCTCCAATACCATTGTTGAGCTGAGTAAAGGCGAAATCGAGCAGATTCGCGACAAGTATAATTATGACCAGAATCTGCGTGTCTATCTCCGTAGAATCAAACGAAAAACTGCACTCCTTATCGCTGCCAGCTGTCAACTTGGTGCCGTTTCTGCGAATGCTCCTTCAAACATACATAAAAGCCTGTTCTGGTTCGGGTACTATGTCGGGATGTCTTTTCAAATCACAGACGATATACTTGACTTCACAGGTACGGAAGAGCAATTGGGTAAACCTGCTGGAGGGGATCTCTGGCAGGGTAACATCACATTGCCGGTCCTGTATGCAATGGAAGATTTCGAGCTGAATCATAAGATCAGGGAGATCCACGAAAACAGCACGAAAGAGGAAATTCAGGGCATCATCGATTCCATAAAAAATTCTGATGCCATCGAGAGATCGTTTCAGCTTAGTGATCGTTATTTGAATAAAGCTTTCAAAGAGCTGGAAAAACTTCCGAACGGAATTGCAAAGCGGACCTTCAACAATGTGGCAAAATTTATCGGAAAACGGAAATATTAAGACAATTCCCCATTTTTTGAGTTGCGTTACTAACAGAACCATGATATATTTTTGTAGGTTAGGGCTTTTCCTAACCTTACATATTCTTTGATGGGGTGGAGAAATTATTATGGAAAAAACATTCTTAATGGTAAAACCTGATGGTGTACAACGTAACCTTATTGGGGAAATCGTTTCTCGTTTCGAAAAAAAGGGATTCCAATTAGTTGGAGCAAAATTAATGCAGATCCCTACTGAATTGGCAGAAGAGCATTATGGCGAACATAAAGAGCGTCCTTTCTTTGGGGAATTGGTGGACTTCATCACTTCTGGTCCTGTATTTGCAATGGTATGGCAAGGAGATAACGTGATTGCTACTGCTCGTCAAATGATGGGTGCGACAAACCCTAAAGATTCGGCTCCAGGAACAATCCGCGGTGAATATGCTGCAACAGTAGGAAAGAACATCATTCACGGTTCTGATTCTCCTGAAAGTGCAGAACGCGAAATCGGTCTTTTCTTCAAAGGTGAAGGTTTAGTAGAATACAATAAAGACGCAAACAACTGGGTTTATTGATTTTTTGTAAACGCTTAACCAACAGATGAAACATTCCCAAAAAGCCTCAAAATCGTGTTGAATTACATGATTTTGAGGCTTTTTTTCTGCAAGATTCAAAATTTGCCTTACTCCATCCGATAGTACTTATATATTATAATTATTAGAGATAGAAAGTAGATGACAGGTTTGATAAGGGATGACTATGGAACGTTTATAGTAAACATTAAACAAAAGACAGGAATCGATCTTTCATTATATAAAGAAGCCCAAATGAAACGAAGGTTGACTTCTCTTTACGAGAAGAAGGGTTATTCAAGCTTTCTGGAGTATTACAGGCAGCTTGATAGAAATCAGGATGACCTGTTCGAATTTCTTGATAGAATGACCATAAATGTTTCCGAGTTTTATAGGAATCATAAGCGTTGGGAGATACTTGAGAAAACGATTCTGACTCCGATGCTTGATAGGGAAAAACAATTAAAGGTATGGAGTGCCGCATGCTCCACAGGGGAAGAGCCATATACCTTGGCAATGCTGATTTCTAAATTCCTACCGATGGCCCGGATTAAGATAAATGCCACAGATATTGATGAGAATGCCATTGCGAGGGCAAAGCTTGCAACCTATCAGGAGAGATCCTTGCAGGAGGTCCCTGAAGAGATGAAAAAGCGCTTTTTCATGAAAGACGGAAACTTCTATAAAGTGAAGGACGAAATCAAGCAAACGGTTACGTTCAAGAAGCAGAACCTGCTTGCAGACCCATTTGATGCAAATCACGACTTGATCGTTTGCCGTAATGTCCTGATCTATTTTACAGAAGAGGCCAAAGCGCAACTGTATCATAAGTTCAGTGATGCACTGAAAAAAGGCGGCATCCTATTCGTTGGCAGCACCGAACAGATTTTTCAGCCTGCCCAATATGGATTTGAAGTGGTGGATACGTTTTTTTATAAGAAGATTTGAGGAATCTGTCCGGGTGGATGGGTTCTTTTTTTGATGTGGTAGCGGGGAAGATTGTTGGGGCAGAAACATAATTGTAAGTGATTAGAAAATTTCCAAAGACCAAAAACGTGTGCCGTGAGTGGTAAAAAGGTCATTAGCAGCGTTCTAATGGCCAAAATTCCAAGAAGGGAAGAGAGAAAAGTCCATTAGAAGCGTTCTAATGGACTAAATCCCAAGATTGGAAGGTAAAAAGGCCAATAGGAGCGTTCTAATGGACTAAATCCCAAGAGGGAAAGGGAGAAAAGGCCAATAGAAGAGTTCTAAAGACCAAAATCCAAGGAAGGAAGTAAAGAAAAGGTCGTTAGAAACACTATTAAGGATAAAATTAAAAAGGGAAAACCAGAAGAGTGACCCAAAGGATCGGTCATCATAAGGATCTGTTTACCGGTATATTCATACTTGCTTTTTTTTTTATACCACTCTAGGCTAAACTTATGGTATAGTATTACATAAATTATTAACACTTAGATGCTTAAAAGCTTTAAAGGGATAAAGGAGATGCTGAAACGATGAGATATTTGACTGCAGGAGAATCACACGGACCACAGCTCACAACCATTCTTGAAGGAATTCCGGCTGGGCTTCCATTGACAGCGGAAGACATCAATGAAGACCTGGCGAGAAGGCAGAAGGGGCATGGACGTGGCAGAAGGATGCAAATTGAAAAGGATACCGTGGAAATTTTTAGCGGGGTCCGTCACGGATATACATTAGGATCTCCGATTACGCTTGTTGTGGAAAATAACGATTGGAAGCATTGGACGAAGATAATGGGGATAGAACCTATTTCCGAGGAGGATCAGGAAGAGGTAAAGCGTAAAATTACACGGCCCAGACCCGGCCATGCCGATCTGAACGGAGCAATCAAGTACGGTCATCGTGACATGCGGAATGTTCTGGAACGTTCCAGTGCGAGGGAAACCACTGTACGTGTCGCGGCAGGGGCGGTAGCAAGGAAGTTTCTATCGGAACTGGGAATTACGGTTGCCGGACATGTTACGGAAATTGGCGGAGTAAAGGCAAACCCCAGCCCCATCCAAAGCCTTCAGGTGCTAAAAGATGTAACGGAAGCATCTCCAGTTCGCTGTTTCGATAAAAATGTCGAGCAGGAAATGATGGATGCCATCGATACTGCCAAGCAGAACGGGGATTCGATCGGTGGTGTGGTAGAAGTTATCGTGGAAGGGATGCCATCTGGTGTTGGCAGCTATGTCCATTATGACCGTAAGCTGGATGGAAAACTTGCAGCAGCCATCATGAGTATCAATGCTTTCAAAGGTGTGGAGTTTGGCGTAGGTTTTGAAGCGGCACGCTTGCCGGGCAGCCAGGTTCATGATGAAATCGCCTGGAGCAAGGAGCAGGGCTATTACAGATTGTCCAATAATCTAGGCGGCTTTGAAGGCGGAATGACAACTGGGATGCCGATTGTGGTACGTGGAGTGATGAAGCCGATCCCTACTTTATATAAACCGCTTCAAAGTGTAGATATTGATTCGAAAGAGCCGTTCCAAGCGAGCATTGAGCGCTCTGACAGCTGCGCGGTACCGGCAGCGAGTGTCGTAGCGGAGGCTGTGGTGGCCTGGGAGGTTGCGTCTGCTTTGGTCGAGCAGTTTGGGCAGGACAGATTAGAGTTGATCAAGGAAAATGTCCAAAGGATGAGAGAGCATGCAGCAGAATTCTAAGCTGAGTGAAGTGAAGGTCAAAACAGAATCGAAGGAGTATTCGGTGCATATAGGGCCAGGGGCCTCCGAGATGCTTCCGGAAGTTTTAAAAACCTTCAATAAGGCACCTAAAACCATCCTCATCATCACTGATGACGTTGTAGCCAAGCTATATCTCGATAAAATTGAAGCAGCCATAGATCAGTCATGCACCGTTCACCATTTCATACTGCCAAATGGGGAAGGCTCCAAGTCCTTCCAGAACTATTATGAAATTCAATCCTTTGCGCTTGAAAAAGGCTTGGATCGAAATTCTGTTGTGATAGCATTGGGTGGTGGGGTCGTCGGGGATATCGCAGGGTTTGTAGCCTCAACCTTTATGAGGGGAATCAAGTTCATCCAGATTCCGACAACCCTATTGGCGCATGATAGTGCGGTAGGCGGAAAAGTGGCCATCAATCATCCGCTTGGAAAAAATATGATCGGCGCCTTCTATCAGCCTGAAGCGGTCCTATACGATACTAGCTTTATAAGTACCTTGCCTGAGGGGGAATTGCGCTCAGGCTTTGCTGAAGTAGTGAAGCATGCACTTATTTGGGATAAGGGGTTTTACGAGTGGATCAAGGAAAATATCCCGTCCCTTGAAGCGCTTGATGAGGAACGCTTGATGTATTGTATTGAAAAAGGCATTCAAACAAAGGCAGAAGTTGTTTCTTCGGATGAAACAGAACAAGGGTTAAGGGCGATCCTTAATTATGGACATACACTTGGACATGCACTGGAGGCAGCCTACGGATATGGGGGAATTTCCCACGGGGACGGTGTGGCCCTCGGCATGCTTTTTGCAACGGAGCTGAGTGAAGAACTTGTACCTTCACTTGACCTGTCGAAAGAATTGCGCACGCTTTGGAAAAAATTCGGTTTTCCAAGCAAGATCAAACCCGGTATCCATCCAGAAGACATTTTAAATTGGATGAAAAAAGATAAAAAGTCTAAATCAGGTCATATACATATGGTATTGATGCAAGAAGTGGGAAAGGTCCTGCTTGAATCGGTACCTGATGATGTAATCATAAAAAAATTAGCATCGTTCTATTAAAAAGGGGGAATTACGTGATTAGAGGAGTACGGGGAGCAACCACCATCAACCAGAACACTGAAAAGGAAATTATCCAAAGGACAGAAGAGCTTTTGTTAAAAATGATTGACGCCAACGCAATAGTGGCCGAAGATGTGGCACAAGTATTGATTTCTGTCACGAATGATATCACCGCTTGTTTCCCTGCAAAAGCGCTGCGTAATCTTGACGGCTGGGATTATGTTCCGGTCATGTGCACAAAGGAGATTGCCGTACCGGACTCTTTGCCTTCCTGTATAAGGGTGATGATGACCGTGAATACAGAGGTTGCACAAAAAGATGTGAATCACATCTATCTCTATGCGGCACAAAGCCTAAGACCCGATCTATCCAAGAGCTGATGGTTGACAATCAGGAAAGATCTATCATATAGTACTACCAAGGAAACAAATTGTTAGAGTTTTCAGAGCCTAGTATAGTAAGTAAGAGACGAGAGCAAGAAAGTAAGTGAGTGGCATTGAAGCCTTAGACGGGCATCAATGGCCAATAGCAGCCAAGGCTTGTAGCCGGCACAGATTAGTAGACGAGTTGAGATGAGAATAGCTGAGAATGAGTTGAGTTTAGCTGAGGTTAGAATGTACTGTATTCTATCTACCCAAAGACTATCCTCGTCTTTGGGTTTTTAATTTTTCCTCATTCAGGTTTCACCTCTAATAAAGCTCATTCTCCATTTCTAAGATGGAGGAGAAAATGATGCACACAAATGAGTTTGCCGATTTTTTAAATGCGGCTAGACTTCACAAAACCATTCCCATTATTGAAACATTTTTTGGAGACACAATCACACCTGTCTCTGTATTTCAGTCACTGAAGGAAGAGGCTGTTTACCTTCTGGAGAGCAAGGAGCCAAATTCCGATTGGTCCCGATATTCCTTTATCGGACTAAACCCTTTTATGAAAATCAAAGGGAACGATTCAGTCATTACTTTGGAAGATCAGAACAGCATCCTTTATTCAGCCAATAGCCTGAAAGATGTTGTAGAGTTTGCCTATGAAAGATTGCAAGTGAAAAAGGTAGAAAAGAGCCTTGGGTTCACAGGTGGTGCTGTCGGCTATTTAAGCTATGATTTCATATCATCACTTGATAAGGTCCCGATGCATCATGCCTATAAGGGGGAGGATACGGTCCATCTCCTATACTGTGAAACAATCATTGTCATCGACCATAAGCAGAATGAAATTCATTTTATTCACTATGTACGACTGCAAGGCAACGAGACAGAAAAAGAGTTAATTATCAAGTATGAACAAGCCAAGCGAAGCCTCCTTGCCTGTGCCACTCGAATTAGAAAAAAGGAGAGCCGGGATAATCTTCTTGAATCCAAGCCGGAAGCCGATCCTTTGGACGTAGGATCCAATTATACAAAAAAAGATTTTCTGAAACATGTGGACCGGATAAAAGATTACATTTCCGCCGGAGATATCTTTCAATGTGTATTATCCCAGCGATTCGAAATGGAAGCGGACCTGGATGGTTTTGACGTATACAGGGTGCTAAGGAAGCAAAATCCATCACCCTATCTGTTCTATTTGAAATATGAGGATATGGAGCTGATAGGAAGTTCACCTGAACGGCTTATTCAAATCCAGGATAATCAATTGGAAATCCATCCGATTGCCGGGACGAGAAAACGAGGTGGTGACCTCGATCACGATAGGCAGCTTGCAGAGGATCTCATGCACGATGAGAAGGAACAGGCGGAGCATTTCATGCTGGTGGACCTGGCGAGAAATGATATCGGACGCGTTGCGAAATATGGATCAGTTCATACCCCAAAGATAAAGGAGCTTGTATATTTCTCAAGGGTGATGCATCTGATCAGTGTTGTCAGAGGTGAGCTTTCCCCTAACTTTACACCGGTAGAGGCGCTGCTCGCTTCATTTCCGGCAGGAACGGTATCGGGTGCACCTAAGGTGAGGGCGATGCAGATCTTGCAGGAGCTCGAGTCCACTCAAAGAAACACGTATGCTGGTGCCATCTGCTATATAGGCTTTGATGGCAATGTGGATTCATGCATCACAATCCGGACAATTCAAAAGAAAAATGATACTTTCTTTGTCCAGGCAGGCGCTGGTATCGTGGCTGATTCAGTTCCGGAGCTGGAATGGGAAGAAACGAGAAACAAAGCGTCCGCACTTATTGAAACCGTTCAACTAGCCAACAAGCTGTTCAAAAAAGAGACAGGGGGGTCTTACCATGTTTAAGCATTACCTTTCCTCACTTATCAATGGACAGAAGCTTTCCGTCAACGAGGCAGAAAAAGCCATGGATCTGATGATGAAGGGGGAGGCAACATCCAGTCAGATAGCAAGCTTCATCTCCATCCTCCGCTTTCGCGGGGAAACGGTCGAGGAGATGATCGGATTCACCAAAGCAATGAGGCTGCATATGAAGGAGATTCCATATGAACATCCTCATCTGATAGATACATGTGGGACAGGAGGAGATGGCGCCTCCACCTTTAATATCAGCACTGCTTCTGCAATTGTTGCAGCAAGCGGAGGGGCAAAAGTGGCGAAGCATGGTAACAGGGCGGTCTCTTCCCTGAGCGGCAGTGCAGATGTGCTGGAACAGCTTCAACTGCCTGTTCATCAGTCACTGCAGGAAGCGAAGGATACCTTGCAAATGAAAGGGATGAGTTTTCTTTTTGCTCCTATCTACCATGAAGCGATGAAGCATGCAGTTGCACCAAGAAAGGAAATAGGCTTCCGCACCATTTTCAATTTGCTTGGTCCTTTAGCCAATCCAGTACGGTGCAGGCAGCAGGTGATCGGGGTATTTTCCAGTGAGTATGCACAAAAGATGGCAGAGGTATTGAATCATTTAGGATCAAAGCATGTTTTGATTGTCGCAGGAAGTGATGGTCTGGATGAAATCACCATTACAGGTCAAACGAAAGTGGTGGAAGTCAAGGACGGCAATATTTCTTCCTATACGATCGCTCCTGAGGATTTTGGGATGAAAAGAGGAGAACTGAAGGATATACAAGTGACGACCAGCCTGCAAAGTGCACAGCTGATCAGACAGATTTTCCAAAACAAAGCTTCTGATAGTGCGAAGGATATTGTGGCATTGAACGCAGGTGCGGCCCTTTATGTATCAGGTATCTGTGAATCCTTGGAGGATGGTGTACATCATGCCGTACATCTCATTGAGTCAAAAACTGCCTATCAAATGCTTTTGGACCTGCAAAAGGAAGGGGTAAGTGAACATGTTAACTAAAATTGTGGAGACGAAAAGAAAAGAGGTAAGTGCACTGACTCTTCCTCCAAAAGTATTGGTAAGAAAGCATTCTTTTTATGAGGCTCTCCAAAACCCCAATCGCACGGTCGGCTTGATTGCGGAAATGAAAAAGGCTTCACCATCAAAAGGAATATTAAAGGAGAGCTTTGCCCCGATAGATATTGGAGCCCATTATGAAAAGGTCGGGGTGGATGCTATTTCGGTCCTGACCGATCAGCAATATTTCAAAGGATCGAAGCACGATCTGATGATGGTGAAAGAAACGACAAATCTGCCGGTTCTGCGAAAGGACTTCATCATTGATTCGCTTCAGGTGCAGGAGAGCGCCAGGATCGGAGCGGATGCCATCCTTTTGATAGCGGAGATCCTGACAGATGAAAAGCTATTTCAACTTTATCAAGAAGCCGTCGAATCAGGACTGGATGTACTGGTGGAGGTACATTCCCTGGAACGATTATCGCAGCTTCTTCAAACCTTCACACCTGCAATCATAGGCGTGAACAACCGGAACCTGAAAACTTTTGAAACAGATATAGAGTCGACAAGGAAGCTGGCAAGCTATATTCCCAGCTCCACGCTATTGGTCAGCGAAAGCGGCATCCTGACCCATGAGGATTTAACAATGGTCAGCAGTTACGGTGCGAAAGCAGTACTTGTAGGCGAGGCATTCATGAAGGATATCTCCCCTAGCATCGGTGTCAGACGTTTATTCGGGGAACTGGAGCATGCCTAATGTACTGATTAAATATTGCGGCAATAAAACGCTGCAGGATTATCAGGTTACCAACAGGTCAGAAGCTGATTATCTGGGCTTTGTGTTTGCCAAAAGCAAAAGGCAGGTAAGGGTTGAAGAGGTATCATCCTGGATTGGAAAATGTACATCTTCCAAAAGTTTAGTAGGTGTTTTTGTCAATCAATCCTTGGAAGAAATTCTGTATGCGGTGGATAAGGTTGGACTGGACGTAGTTCAATTGCATGGAAATGAAAACCCGCAATACATTCAATCCCTAGTCTCCAAAGCAAATGTGGGGATCTGGAAGGCCATCCATCATGAAAATGAAGGAAGCCTTCGAAATCTTGAAGTCTATCAGGAGTTTGTCGATGGCTTTGTGATAGATAAAAAAGTGGGAACTCAGTATGGAGGGACAGGGAAATGCTTCGACTGGAGTTTCCTTCCCGATTATATAAATATGGCGAAATCGTTAAATAAAAGGTGTTTTATTGCAGGAGGTATAAATGAAGGTAATCTGCCTGAACTATTAAGCTATCATCCTGATGGAATAGACATATCAAGCGGAATAGAACGCAATTTTATAAAAGACAGTAAAAAAATTCAAGCAATCGAGAAAAGGGTGAAAAAGTATGGCACAATCAGAAACTAGAACAAGTACCCCGGACAGCTTCGGAAGATTTGGAGAATTCGGAGGCAAATATGTACCTGAGACCTTGATGGTTCCCCTTGAGGAATTGGAAAGCGGGTTGCAGGAGGCGCTCCAAGATGAGAGATTCCTGCAAGAGTATCATTATTACTTAAAGGAATACTCAGGCAGGCCGACCACGCTGACTCTAGCAGGGAACCTTAGCGATAGACTCGGCGGAGCAAAAATCTATTTGAAAAGGGAAGACCTGAATCATACTGGTGCCCATAAAATCAATAATGCAATCGGTCAGGCACTCCTGGCAAAACGCTTAGGGAAGAAAAAAATCATCGCAGAGACGGGAGCGGGCCAACATGGGGTGGCAGCCGCGACCGTGGCGGCAAAGTTCGGGTTGGAGTGCAAGGTTTTCATGGGAGAGGAAGACATTAAGCGGCAATCGCTCAATGTGTTCCGGATGAAACTGCTTGGTGCCGAGGTGATTCCGGCTACAAGTGGAAACCGGACCCTGAAAGATGCGACCAATGAAGCTATTCGTTACTGGGTGCAGCATTGTGAGGACCATTTTTACATGATCGGGTCTGTTGTCGGCCCTCATCCCTACCCATATATGGTGAGGGAGTTCCAGAAAGTGATTGGGGAAGAAGCAAGACGCCAGTTTATTGAAAGGGAAGGGTGCCTGCCGGATAAAGTGATTGCTTGTGTAGGGGGAGGCTCCAATGCGATCGGCATGTTTGCGCCATTCATGGAGGATGATGTCAAGCTCATCGGAGTGGAGGCGGCAGGTATGGGGATTGATACACCGCTGCATGCAGCAACGCTTTCAAAAGGAACTAAAGGAGTCATCCATGGATCACTAACCTATCTGCTTCAGGATGAAAATGGCCAAATCACAGAACCGTACTCCATTTCCGCCGGTTTGGATTATCCGGGTATCGGTCCCGAGCATGCGTATCTTAAAGAAACAAAGCAGGTAGAATACAAAAGTGTGACAGATGATGAGGCATTGCTGGCCCTTGATCTTTTGGCCAAGGAAGAGGGCATCATTCCAGCGATCGAATCAGCACATGCGCTTGCCATCGCTTTTGAAGAGGCAGAAAAAATGTCTGTGGGTGAAACGATCCTTGTGTGTTTATCCGGCAGAGGGGATAAGGATGTAGGAACACTGATGAAGCGAATGGAGGGCGAAAATCATGACCACAATGTATAAGGAGCGTCTGCCAAAGCATGAGAAACTATTTATTCCGTTCATCATGGCAGGGGATCCAACCCCTGAGCTGACAATCAAGCTGGCATTGTTACTTGAAGAAGCCGGTGCTTCTGTACTGGAGCTCGGTGTACCATATTCCGATCCTTTGGCGGACGGACCTGTCATACAGCGTGCGTCCAAGCGTGCGCTTGAGCAAAAAATGACCATCAGGAAGGCGATGGGATTGGCTGGGGAAATGAGAAAGAGAGGACTGAAAATACCGATTATCCTCTTTACGTACTATAATCCTGTGTTACAATTAGGGGAAGAATCCTTTTTCGCTTTAGCGAAGGAAAATCAGATAGACGGCCTGCTCATACCAGACATCCCATTTGAAGAAAGTGTGGCTATCAGACAATCATGCAAGGATAATGGGCTTACTTTCATCAGCTTGGTGGCACCAACCTCCAAGAAGAGGGTAGAAGCCATATCGAAGGCTGCAGAAGGCTTTCTCTACTGTATTTCTTCGCTTGGGGTTACTGGTGTCAGGAATGGTTTTTCCGAGAGGCTCCATTCCTTTTTGGAAGAGGTAAGAGAGCTGAGTGCCGTTCCCGCTGCAGTAGGATTCGGAATTTCAAGCAGCAAGCAGATCGAGGCCTTGAAGGACCACTGCGACGGCTTTGTTGTCGGAAGCGCCTTGATTCAGATGATAGAAAACCTTGAAGCAGATTTTAAAATTGATGAAGAAAAAACACTAGATGAACTAAAACAGCAAATAAATGAACTTATTTCTCCGCTTTTAGCAGAAAGGTGATTGTTAGTGATGGACATAAAAAAACAACTACTATCTTTGACCCCTTATCAGCCAGGAAAGCCGATGGATGAAGTGAAAAGGGAATTGGGACTGGACAAAATAGTGAAGCTTGCATCAAATGAGAACCCCTTCGGCTGTTCGACAAATGTAAAGGAAGCGATAATGGATCAGTTAGGCAAAGCAGCCACCTATCCGGACGGCTATGCCCGCCAATTGAGAGAAACGCTTGCGGCACATCTGTCGGTCGCAGAGGAAGAGTTGATCTTCGGAAATGGCTCGGATGAAGTCATCCAAATCATTTGCCGAGCCCTTTTGCACAGTGGAAAGAACACCGTGATGGCGACACCGACCTTTCCCCAGTATAAGCATAATGCCGTCATTGAGGGTGCGGAAGTCAGGGAAGTAGTCATCAAGGATGGCCATCACCAACTAGAAGAAATGCTGAAGCAGATTGATGAAAATACGGCCATTGTATGGCTTTGCAGCCCCAACAATCCAACAGGTACTTATATTAATGAAGAAAGCTTGCTAACTTTTATTCAAAGAGTGCCAAAGTCCTGCCTGATTGTGGTCGATGAAGCCTATAAGGAATATGTGACGGCAGAGGACTACCCTGAAACGTTGAATCTTTTGAAAGAGTATCAGAATCTGCTGGTGACAAGGACATTTTCCAAGGCATATGGACTCGCGAGTTTCAGGATCGGATATGGAGTGGCAAATAAAGAGCTCATCAGACAGCTCGAGCCGGCAAGGGAACCATTTAACACGAACTCCCTTGCACAGGTTGCTGCCACTGCCGGAATACAGGATCAGTCATTCATCAAAGATTGTGTAGAAAAAAATAAACAGGGCTTGGAACAGTTCTATTCTTTCTGCAGGGAAATGAGGCTAGCATACTATCCCTCTGAAGGAAACTTCATTCTGATTGATTTTGAAGCGGATTCGGATGTGCTTTTCCATTATCTGCTCACAAAGGGCTATATTGTCCGGTCTGGAAATGCATTGGGCTATCCGGGCTGTTTGCGCATCACGATCGGAACAGAGGAGCAGAACAGGGAAATCATCTCGCATTTAAAAGAATATAAAATGAAGCAAGCCATCTAATAGAGAGGAACCTTCCTCTCTATTCTCATATATTAAGGCATCAGGCGGTGAAGGAAATGGAAGGTAATGTATTGATTATCGGACTGGGACTGATTGGCGGTTCCATTGCACTTGCATTAAAAAAGGAACACCAACAGGCCACAGTGATCGGATATGACCTGAATGAACAGCAGGCAAAGCTTGCTAAATCATTGAAGGTAGTGGATGACTGTTGTGAATTCTATGAAGAGGCTGCATTGGAGGCCGATTTTATTTTGATTTCAGTCCCTGTCATGCAGGCAAGCAAAGTGCTCGAGAAATTAAGCACCCTGGATTTCAGGAAACAGGTTTTGATCTCCGATGTAGGCAGTACAAAAGAGAGGATCGTGGAGGCCGGAGCTGCACTTTTTCCACAAAAAAATGTTACATTTATAGGTGGACACCCCATGGCGGGTTCTCATAAAAGTGGAATCATCGCTGCAAAGGCCCACCTTTTTGAAAATGCTTTTTATGTGCTGACACCGACAGATCTTGAAAGAGATGCAAAGCAGGTGGAAACCTTAAAAGATTGGCTTAAGGGGACGAAGGCCAATTTTGTGACAATGAGCGCAGGAGAGCATGATCTAGTCGCCGGGGTTGTCAGTCATTTCCCTCATATCGTGGCCGCAGGTCTGGTTCACCAGGCGGAGGACCTTCAGCAAAAGAGTCCATTTGTGTCCCGATTGGCTGCAGGTGGATTCCGTGATATCACCCGTATCGCATCAAGCAACCCGACCATGTGGAAGGATATACTCATACATAATAAAGAAACCCTGCTTCAGCTCATCGACAGCTGGCAAGAGCAGATGAACCTTGTAAAGCTGGATTTGGAAGATGGCAATGAAGAAAAGCTGTTCGATTTTTTCCAGAAGGCGAAGGAATTCCGGGATGGTCTTCCTGTAAAAGCGAAGGGGGCCATTCCATCCTTCTATGACTTGTATGTGGACGTCCCGGATTATCCAGGTGTCATCTCAGAGATAACAGGCTATCTTGCAACAGAACAGATCAGTATCACCAACATCCGTATCATGGAGACAAGGGAAGAAATCTATGGCGTCCTGAGACTAAGCTTCCAGACTGACGAGGATAGACAAAGTGCAACTGAATGCCTTGGCCAATATACGAATTATGAGACCTATATTGTGTAAATCGGAAAAAGGAGTGTATGCTACATGAAGAAATTGACCAGAACTGCCTCCGGTTTAAACGGAAGCATTGATATTCCAGGGGATAAATCCATTTCGCACCGTTCTGTCATGTTTGGTTCATTGGCAAAGGGGAAGACGACGGTCGAGAATTTCCTGCCCGGTGAAGATTGCCTCAGTACCATCAGCTGTTTTCGTAAGCTTGGTGTGGAAATCGAACAACAAGTGTCGTCCGTGACGATATATGGGAAGGGCATGGATAGCTTGAAGGAGCCAAGCGATGTTTTGGACGTTGGAAACTCAGGGACGACAGCCAGGCTGATGATGGGAATCCTTTCTGGCCTTCCGATCCATACAGTTTTAATAGGGGACGCCTCGATTGCAAAGCGTCCGATGAAGCGGGTGACTGGACCGCTTCGAGATATGGGAGCTAGCATCCAAGGTAACCAGGATGGCAACTTCACTCCCATTTCCATTCAGGGCGGAAATCTGAAGGGACTTAATTTTGTGTCCCCTGTAGCAAGCGCTCAGGTGAAATCCGCGATCCTTTTGGCTGGTCTTCAAGCGAATGGCAGAACGACGGTAGAGGAACCATTCAAATCAAGGGACCACACAGAAAGGATGCTGAAAGCGTTTGGTGTCGACCTTGAAGTGGATGGAAACACGATAAGCCTCGATGGAAAGCAGGAGCTTAAATCAGATTTACATATTGTCGTTCCGGGTGATATTTCTTCGGCTGCATTTTTCCTTGTAGCAGGAGCCATTGTGCCACGCAGCAGAATAACTTTGAGAAGAGTGGGGCTGAACCCTACGAGAACAGGGATACTTGATGTCTTGAAATCGATGGGGGCATCCCTGACATATTCAAATGTAACAGAGGATGGACCGGAACCTTATGCAGACATAACAGTGGAGACTTCAGAGTTGAAAGGCGTGGAAATATCAGGTGATATCATTCCCCGGCTCATTGATGAAATCCCGATTATTGCCCTTATGGCGACTCAAGCTTCCGGCACGACGGTAATAAAGGATGCAGAAGAACTGAAGGTGAAGGAAACGAACAGAATCGATACGGTCGTAAATGAACTGAAAAAGCTGGGAGCGGACATTACAGCAACAGAGGATGGCATGATCATCAATGGCGGTACCAAGCTTGAGGGTGCTGTTCTTGACAGTTATGGCGATCACCGCATCGGCATGATGGGGGCCATTGCCAGCCTGATAGCGAATGGGGAGACGGTTCTAGAAAATGAAGAAGCGATCAATGTATCTTACCCAAGCTTTTTTGAACATTTGAATCGATTGCAGGGGTAGATATGGAGAAGTGGAGTAAGGTGTCTACCCTGCTCCCTTTTTTATTCCGATTACTCATATTTCCAATCGTTCATTCATAGCTTGTCTTAAGACGAAAAAATTAGGGTGATGCTATGGAGTATATTATTGATCAGGCAAACATTGTAAAAAGTGATTCCTCCTTTATTACCGCCTCCATGCTTGTTAAGGACGATAGCATTCAATTAATTAAAGATACCATCCTTTCCACTAAATTGATGAGAATGAACTTCTCCTCCTATGTGATGACACCTGGACATGTAATGATTGTCGACGAACTTCCAGCAATGGCTTTTCACGATTTCAAAAACCATATCATCGACCACTATTTGAGTCGGGGGTGTACAACCTTGCTGTCGGTTTTCACCATCCAACATGAAAAGGAATTCAAACAAAAGCTGAAGCTGGCAAAATCCTATCTTTTTAACAGTCCCATTGATTATTATTTTGCTATCAGAGTGCCTATCGAAAAGCTGACCCCTTCCTTGGTGCGTATGTGTAAACGGCATAGGTTGCCGGCGGTCTTCCTGGAAATAAATGATGGGAATTCTCTTGGTAATGTAGCCTGGGGATGGATAAAAGAGGCACTCTATCAGTTTCCTGTCACCTTTATACCATGCCTTAGAAAAGCCGCGGATTCCAGTAAACAGATCAAGAAAGCCTGGAAAGCTATCATGAAAGAAGAGAGATTGCCACATCTTATAGAATGCCCGGAAGCCGGAAAAGCATTGAAGAAGGAAATGCTGATGATGCTTGGGATTTATCCGAAAAAAGGGGATTTGAGAGTAGGCGGCGAATTAAACTATAACTTATTTGTATACCCTGAGGACCGAATCGTTGAAACAATAGAAGATCTGGATTATGATAGTCATATTCCAGAAATTACGGTCCATCGCGGCATCATCCTGAAGGCCGGGGAGGCAATCTCCTTTCGCCCGGGCTTTGGAAATGAATGCGCGGTCACGGTACCAGGACACTTTATGGAAGGGCGAAGATGAGTGCAAGAATTAACCAAAACCGCTTTTCCAACTAGAAGGGAAGTTGTAGTTTGTCATATCAAGTTATTGAAAAAGCATTAACACTTATAGACAATGGGGAAGTAGAAAAAGGGATCGCACTGCTGCGAGATAATCAGTCCACCTTCAATGAAGATGATTTGTTCCACACAGCCCAGATCTACCAGCAGCTCGGAATGCTTGAAGAGGCAAAAGAGCTTTTGAATGGACTATTATACCATCATCCCAATGAAACCGATTTGATCCTTTCCTTGGCGGAGGTGCATATCGACCTTGATGAAGAGGATGAGGCAATGGCCCTCCTTGAAAACGTCAATGAAGAAGAAGATGCTTACCTGCAGGCATTATTGCTCTTGGCTGACCTGTATCAGGCACAAGGATTGTTTGAAGTGAGTGAAAACAAGCTAATACAAGCAAAGAGGCTTGCACCGAAGGAACCGATTATTGATCTGGCACTGGCAGAAATCAATCTGTCCCAAGGTGATTATAAGAAAGCGATTCCCCATTACGAAGCTGTCCTTCCATTTAAGGGAGATATCGATTTCGACCTTGAGGAAAGATTGGCGGAATGCTATAGCGCGACAGGGCAATTCGAAGAGGCGATGCCATATTTCGACGAAGCGCTGAAAAAAGAGTTGAAAATTGATGTTTTATTTCAATACGGATTTACCGCCCTTCATGCAGGATTCTCCAAGACGGCTGTCGAAAAGTTAAATCAGGTAAAACAATTGGATTATGAATATTCCTCTCTTTACTTGTATCTCGCAAAAGCTTATGAGCAGGAGGGTCTCCTTGAAGACAGCCTGCGTGTGGCCAATGAGGGTCTTGCGGTCAATGAATATAATAAAGAATTGCAGGTGTATGCCGCCAAGGTGGCATTGAAGCAGAATAATAGTACCGAAGCGATCCGATTATTAAGGGATGCAATCGCGATCGACCCGGGTTATTTGGAAGCCGCGATTACCTTGACGAAAATCTACATCCAAGAGGAGGAATACGAAGATGTCATCGATTGCCTCCAGGAATTGATCAGGTTTGGTGAAACGGATCCTCAATTTGATTGGGATCTAGCGGTGGCACATCAGAAATTAGAAAATTATTCTGATGCATTAAACCATTACCGTCAAGCATATACTTCTTTTAAAGATGACCCCGACTTCCTTTATGACTACGGATTCTTTTTGCTTGAGGAAGGGAAAAGAGAAGAAGCGAAGCCTTTATTTGAAAAGTTGATTCAACACGACCCGACCAATATGGAACTTTTGGATGTATACAAAAATCTAGAAGAATAGTGATTATTCTACGCAGAGGAGGGACGATAGTTGTGGCTACCCCTGTATCTGTCAACGAGAAGAAGGACTTTATAAGGTGGTTCTTAGGTAACTATCAGTTAAAAAGACGAGAATGTGTTTGGATCCTTAATTATTTGATGAGTCATGATCAGCTGATGAAAAAAGTTCACTTTGTCGAGCAAGCGCAGTATTGTCCTCGTGGTATCATCATGTCGACTCATTGTGTAGAAGAAGTGCCATTTAGGTTCTATAAGGAAAATGTCATGACAACCGACGCCGAAAAATCGTTTCATGACATCCGCCTGAACAGGGAAGAGGACATCTATATCCAACTGAATTTCCGCTCTGTCTATCACTCACCCCAGTACGCAGCAGTGCTGGAGGAAAATCCTTATATGCCCAAATCGTCCAATTCAAATGAGAAAGACCGTATAGTGGCAGAGCAATTTCTTCAGGAATGCATCACCACCTTTCAAAAAGAAAAACTGCTGACTTTAATAGACGATGCGCTTGATCGAGGGGATGAAACTGCCTTTCAGAGCCTTACCGAGCGATTGAGAAAATTATAGGCCCACCAATCAATAAAACCCTGCCGACCCTGGCAGGGTTTTATTATTTGACCTTCCAAAATATAAAACTTATATTAGGAAGTGACCTGCATTTGTAAAGTTACTTTAAATCAGAAATGAGATGATAGTCATGAAATGGACAAGCAAGGATATGTCCCAATATGTGCAAGCGAAGGAATATATCGATACAGCCGTGATACCCTTGATCCCGATAACCTTTGAGGGAGAAATCAAAACGATGGCATCACATGGTGAATACATCACGATCCTCAGTCATGAATTGGAAAGGCAATTTAAAGGAAGAGTAATATTGATGCCATCCTACTCCTATTTACATAAAAATTCCCTTGAGTCAAAGCTGGAGAGGTTGAATGAATTTGTGGCACACATCAAGAGCGATATGAAGCATGTCTTTCTTTTGACTTCAGACAGTGTATGGAACCAGAAAGAGAATGAGCTTGAAGGTAAGCTTGTCTGGCTTCCTGCCATTCCGCTTGAAGATATGGAGGAGAAATATAAACAAAAAATCATCCAGGATCAGATGAACCAGCTTCTTCCGATGTTCATCCAAAAATGGCAGCAGTAAGCGGAAAAACGGAAAAAATTCTATTTACAATAGTAAAAAAGTATTCCTATGGTATGAAGTTCCTTTAGATGTACAAAATAAGTCACAAGGTTGCCATTATTTCAATCAAGGAGATTATTGACCTTGGGCGAAGATTGATATATCATGAGAATGTCCTAGTTTTCTATGTGTTATAACCTACTGTCCGTTTGGACTTAGTTTTTTCTATAGAGGGGGGAAAAACAATGAGTGAAAAAAACCATCGTGTGTCTAGACGTCAATTTTTAAACTATACCCTTACTGGTGTAGGCGGATTCATGGCTGCAGGTATGCTAATGCCAATGGTTCGTTTTGCAATTGACCCAGTTCTAAAAACTGGTACAGGTCAAGATATGGTAGCTGTCTGTGAAGAAAGCGAATTAACTAATGAGCCACAAAGCTTCAACTTCAAAATTGAACAGGTTGATGCGTGGTATGAATCCGAAGAACCAAGAACAGCTTGGATCTACAAGGATGGAAGCGGCAATATTGTTGCTTTATCTCCAGTATGTAAGCATCTTGGCTGTACAGTAAACTGGGCATCCGACCCGGCGAATCCGAACAGATTCTTCTGTCCATGTCACTATGGCTTATATGAAAAAGACGGTAAAAACGTACCTAATACACCACCACTAGCTCCACTGGATGTGTACGAGCATGAAGTGAAGGATGGAACAGTGTATCTTGGTAGAGCGAAACCTAAAGGGGAGGCGTAATAATTGTTAAATAAGATTTATGATTGGGTTGACGAACGATTAGATATTACGCCGATGTGGCGGGATATTGCAGATCATGAAGTTCCTGAACACGTAAACCCTGCTCATCATTTCTCTGCATTTGTATACTGTTTCGGCGGATTGACATTCTTCGTGACGGTCATTCAAGTTTTATCCGGAATGTTTTTGACTATGTATTACGTTCCAGATATCAAAAATGCTTGGGAATCGGTATATTACTTACAAAATGAAGTAGCGTTCGGACAAATCGTGCGCGGTATGCATCACTGGGGAGCAAGTCTTGTAATTGTAATGATGTTCTTACATACGTTACGTGTTTTCTTCCAAGGTGCATATAAAAAACCACGTGAACTTAACTGGGTTGTCGGAGTATTGATCTTCTTCGTCATGTTAGGTCTTGGTTTTACAGGTTACTTATTGCCTTGGGATATGAAAGCGTTATTCGCAACAAAGGTAGGATTGCAGATTGCAGAGGCAACTCCGGTAATTGGTACGGCAGTCAAGACATTGCTTGCTGGTCACCCTGAAATCGTCGGTGCCCAAACATTGACCCGTTTCTTTGCGATTCATGTATTCTTCCTGCCTGCAGCTCTTTTCGGACTAATGGGAGCTCACTTTGTCATGATCCGTAAACAAGGTATCTCAGGTCCACTATAAGATTTATACTTTTGATAACAAAGGAGGGGAACATGAATGCATAGAGGAAAAGGTATGAAGTTTGTCGGTGACTCTCGTGTCCCTGCAACCCGTAAGCCAAATATTCCGAAAGACTACTCAGAGTTTCCTGGTAAAACGGAAGCGTTTTGGCCAAACTTCCTTCTTAAAGAATGGATGGTAGGAGCGGTATTTCTAATTGCATTCTTATGCTTGACTGTCGCACATGCTTCGCCTCTAGAGCGTATAGCAGATCCTACTGACACTGGTTACATTCCATTACCAGACTGGTACTTTTTATTCTTATACGAGCTACTTAAATATCGTTATGCAGCTGGTCCATACACTGTAATCGGTGCGATGGTTATGCCTGGCCTTGCTTTCGGTGCCCTGCTACTTGCTCCATTTTTGGATCGTGGCCCGGAACGCCGCCCAAGCAAGCGCCCGATCGCTACAGGACTTATGCTATTAGGTATCGCGTCCATCTTCTTCTTGACTTGGCAGTCTGTTGATTCCCATGACTGGGAAGCTGCTGCAAAGCAAGGGGAAATCACGGATGAGCTGAACATCGAAATCGATGAGACGGCTGAAGGCTATGTAATCATGCAGGATAACACTTGTCTTTCCTGTCATGGAAACAACCTTCAAGGCGGGGCTATGGGTGCAAACCTACTCGACAATCCTGATTATGCTCCAGAGGATTATGCCAAGATCGCTAAAGAGGGTGTCGGCACAATGCCTGGCGGTATCTTCAAAGGTACGGATGAAGAAGCTCAAAAACTTGGTGAATACCTGGTTGAGATGAATAAATTAGCAGCAGAATCAGAATAATCTTCACTTATTCTCTTTCTACTGACAACAAAAACTGGCTATCATAGCCAGTTTTTTTGTATACTCAAATTACATAATTCTACTTCTTTCAATAAAAAGTGAGGAAAAACGATGCTAAATTGGTTTATCTATCTTTTGAGGACACCATTCATGCTTTGGAGTGTACTCATTATCAATGTCTTGGGCACAGTTTACGGGTACATTTGGTACGGCGTCCAGCTTAAAGAGACGCCACCGATCTTTCTGATATTTGTGCCTGATAGCCCTACCGCAAGCCTCTTTTTTGTCTTTGTGCTTATTGGATTTATCTTAAAGAGGAATTTCAAGCTGATGGAAGCCCTTGCAATCGTCACACTTGTGAAATACGGAATATGGGCAGTTGTGATGAATATACTGACCCTGATGGAAACAGGAGAGCTTCCGATAGAAGGGTATATGCTGATCGTCTCGCACGGTGCAATGGCCGTTCAGGGGATCCTTTACAGCCCATACTATCGATTCACAATGTGGCATCTTGTTGTGGCAGCCATATGGACATTACATAATGATGTGATTGATTATGTGTTTAAAATGATGCCTTGGTACGGCAGTCTTGTGAAGTATATGTCCGAGATCGGCTATTTCACTTTCTGGCTCAGCATTTTCTCCATTGCGACCGCTTACTATTTTTCAATTAGAAGCAACCGTCAAAAGTTATCTCTGCAATAAAGTTCTAACCTTGTCCCATATCTCATAATTATCTACTAGAGAATATGGGAGGGACAAGCGATGATAGGGAAAAGGTTTACAGTCATCTTATTATTATTACTACTTGCGATACCAACTAATTCAGCGGCACGCTCCAATGAAAATGTACACCCTTTAAAATTGAACATATTGACTGATGACGCGCTACAACTAGTGAAAAACGAACGGTATGTAGAAGCGCATAATTTACTTGATATTTTTTCTGACGAATTTACAAAAGTGATGGTGAATGATCCGATGATGCCGATGGATCAAGTTCGGATCATTACCCTTGTCCATGATAAATCGATGGCGTCCCTATCGGATATCAACTTGCCCCATGAGGAAAAGGTGCGTGCTTTGACTAGGCTCCGATTGGTGGTAGATGCGATGACATCTGAGCATCAACCTTTATGGACGGAGATGGAGGATCCGATCATCACAACCTTCAATCAATTGAAGGATTCGATTGAAACGAGGAACAGTGAATCCTATCAGACACTGTATCAGCGGCTTTTACTGAACTATGACCTGATTCATCCGAGTTTGAAAATGGATGTCAAACCTGAATTCATCCATAAGGTCGATTCACATATCGCATATTTGAATGAAAACCGTGAACAGTTGCTTTCCAGTCCGGAAAGTGCGGAAGACCTGGCAGTCATCGAGGCCGACCTTAAGTCATTGTTCAAGGAACTGAAAGAGGATGAGACTGATCCATCCCTTATCTGGGTGATGATTTCGACAGGCAGCATCATCTTCCTTACGTTGTCCTATGTAGGATGGAGAAAATTTAACGCGGACAGAAAAAGGGCGAAGCGGAAAACAGAGAAACTATAATGTATAGGTGAACTAAAGGGATGAAGCCATATGGCTTCATCCCTTTTTCCATCCCTCTGGCCCATGTAGGAATAAAATGATGTTTCTTAAAGAATCCTAATGGGGTATAGCATCATACATAAAAGGCCAAAAGGAGGTCTCAAGCTTATGGGTCTATACTTAATTTACTTTGCGATACTTCTGATTGTCCCACTTTGGGCACAGTCAAGGGTGAAAAGAGCCTATAAAAAATATTCAAAGGTTCCTTCCTCGTCAGGTTTGACGGGAGCAGAGGTTGCCACAAGAATTCTCCATGATAATGGGATGTATGATGTGCGTGTGGAAGAATCCAGGGGCGTGTTGACGGACCACTATGATCCAAGAAGCAAGAGTGTGCGATTATCCTCACAGAATTTTCATGGTACATCCATTGCAGGTGCGGCCATTGCAGCACATGAAGTGGGGCATGCCTTCCAGGATGAACAGGCATATGCCTTTTTGAGATTTCGTCACGCTTTGGTTCCGATTGCCAGCCTTGGCTCCAATATGTCCTTCTTTATCATTTTTGCAGGATTGATTTTCGGGTTGAACAACCTGATCCTGCTCGGAATCATCTTTATGGCAGGGGCAGTGTTGTTTCAGCTTGTGACACTGCCTGTTGAGTTTGATGCATCAAACAGGGCGATGGATCAAGTGATCTCACTTGGGATCATCAACAATAATGAGGAACGGGAAACAAAGAGAGTACTGAATGCTGCTGCTTTTACATACGTGGCTGCGGCAGCTGTGGCGGTGGCAGAGCTTGCACGATTTATACTCATTTACCTGGGAAACAGGGAATGATGCAATTTGTATGGAACAGGGGATCTGTCCCAAAAGAAAAGCTCCGCTGAATATCATTCAACGGAGCTTTTCCTTGTTTATCTTTCCAATGGGTTTTTGTTTTCATCCAAGGTGAAGCCTTCCCCGAGTACGTCGTGGACATCGCTTACGGCTACGAACGCATGCGGGTCGACGGAGGTGATGGTGTTTTTAAGTTTTACGAGTTCATTCTTGGCGACTACACAGTATAGTACATTTCTTTCGGCTTTTGAATAGGAACCCTTACCGTGAAGGATGGTAACCCCGCGGTCCATCTCCTGATTGATTCTCAATGCGATGTCTTCATGCTTGTCCGAAATGATGGTTGCACCTTTCGCTGCATATGCACCTTCCTGCATGAAATCGATGACACGTGCCGCAACAAAGACAGCCACAAGCGTGTACATCGCTTCCTGATAGCTTAAATAGGTGATCAAGGACAGGATGATGACGATGGCATCGAACAGAAACATGGTTTTCCCCATACTCCATCCGATATACTTATGTCCTAGCCTGGCGATGATATCCACTCCGCCTGTTGTCCCGCCATAGCGGAATATGATGCCGAGCCCGATCCCGATGAAAACCCCTGCAAATAGTGCCGCAAGGGCAAGGTCATCCTCAAGTGGCGGAAATACCAAAGGAACACGCTGGAATATCCAGAGGAATACTGAAAGGCTGATGGTCCCGATCATTGTATAGATAAAGGTGTTCCGACCAAGCAGCTTCCACCCGATAAAGAATATCGGTATATTCAATATGAGGTTGGTGTAGGATGGATCTAGTTCAAACAGGAAGAATAGCAATAGTGTGATTCCCGTGAAACCGCCTTCTGCAAGGTTGTTCTGCATATTAAAGTTGACTAGTCCGAATGCAAAGATCGCTGATCCAAGTAAAATGAAGAAGATATTAGATGCTTTTATGCCTTTAAACATGGTGTCCTCCAAAAACTAGTGAATTTTTGAACTATTTCATTATAATAAACATGTAGACGGTAAGTAAATCAAATTAATTATTTGTCAAATGATTCGGTTTTAGCTAACATGAGAGGATGAGGTGAAAAAGTTGACTGAAAAGACCATGAAAGAGATGCAACAAGAGGTGGATCGATACATTTCACAATTTAAAGAGGGGTACTTCAGCCCGCTTGCGATGCTGGCAAGGATGACGGAGGAATTAGGGGAACTATCCCGCGAAGTTAACCATTATTATGGAGAAAAACCAAAAAAAAATACAGAAAAAGAAAATACGATGGAAGAAGAGATGGGAGATGTCCTGTTTGTATTGATCTGTTTTGCGAACAGCTTGAATATAGATCTTCAGGAAGCGCATGACAGGGTGATGCATAAATTCCAGACAAGGGACAAAGACAGATGGACGAGGATAGAATCTGAAACAGACAGAGGGGAAGAAGAGTGAACATGAATACTATCAAGATAATACTCGCAGGTCCACGTGGAAGAATGGGCCGTGAAGCAGTGGAATTAATACATAGAACAGAACATTTTGAATTGGTTGCCTGCCTTGATCGTGTCAATGGGGGCAAGAAGCTTTCTGAATTGGAAGGTTTCCCTTCGATGGATGCAAAAATTTTCACGGATGCTAACGAGTGTTTCGCTGCAGTTGAGGCGGATGTACTTATCGATCTTACAACCCCGGAAATCGGAAAACTCCATACAAGGCTGGCACTCGAACATGGAATCCGTCCAGTGGTCGGTACAACCGGCTTCAATGAAGAGGAGTTGAAAGAACTGACCCAGCTTGCTGAAGAAAAGAAGACTGGTGTCATCATTGCTCCAAACTTTGCGGTCGGAGCCATCCTAATGATGAAATTTGCACAGATGGCTGCCAAGCATTTGCAGGATGTCGAAATCATTGAACTTCATCATGACCGCAAGCTTGATGCTCCTTCAGGTACTGCCATCAAGACTGCTGAATTGATTTCCAAGACACGTGAGGCAAAGAAGCAGGGTCATCCGGATGAAGAAGAACAGCTTAAAGGTGCAAGAGGTGCGGAAACAAAAGACGGCATCCGCATTCATAGCGTACGCTTGCCTGGTCTTGTAGCCCATCAGGAGGTCATCTTCGGCGGTGAGGGTCAATCTTTGACTATCAAGCATGATTCATATAACCGCGCATCCTTCATGTCGGGAGTCAAACTTGCAGTAGAGACGATCATGACTTTGGATATGTTAGTGTACGGACTTGAAAATATCATCGAGTAGGGGGGAGAAACCATGAAAATTGCATTAATTGCACATGATAAGAAAAAGCCGGATATGATTCAGTTTGCGACAGCATATGAGCCAATCTTAAAAAAGCATGAATTATATGCAACTGGGACTACAGGTTTACGAATCGCCGAAGCGACAGGATTGAATATTCACCGCTATCAATCCGGCCCACTTGGGGGAGACCAGGAAATCGGGGCGATGATCGCACAAAACCAGATGGACATGGTCATCTTTTTCCGTGATCCATTGACGGCTCAGCCGCATGAACCAGATGTCACTGCGCTCCTTAGACTGGTGGATGTATACTCCATTCCTCTTGCAACCAATATGGGCACTGCAGAAATACTGATACATGGATTAGATCGCGGAGAGCTTGGCTGGCGTAATCTGGTAAAGGAAAAAGAGGGAGATCAATGACAGCACCATTAGACATACTGGCCTTTGGCGCCCACCCAGATGATGTGGAGATCGGGATGGCTGGCACTTTGGCAAAATATAAGGAAAAGGGATTGAGGGTCGGCATCTGCGATTTGACGATGGCTGAGCTATCCTCCAACGGTACAGTCGCCATCCGTCAGAAGGAGGCAAAACATGCCGGGGAAATTCTCGGGTTGGATGCAAGAATACAGCTGAATCTACCCGACCGTGGCTTGACCTTGTCGGATGAACATATCAAGGAAGTAGTATCTGTCATTCGCAAATATAAGCCAAAAGTCATATTTGCACCTTACTGGGAGGATCGTCATCCAGATCACGGCAATTGTGCAAAAATAGTGGAGGAGGCTGCTTTTTCCTCTGGCATAAGAAGATTTGCTGCTGATGATGATGGTCTTGAAGCACATAAGATCCAGAACTTATTTTTTTATATGATAAACGGAATGCATCAAGCCCAGTTTTACATAGATATCACAAAGTATGTTGATAAGAAGACAAATGCCCTCATGGCTTACGAAAGTCAATTCGAGGTCGGGGAAAATGGTGTAGTCACACCGTTGACCAATGGATATGTAGATAGTGTCATCAGCAGGGAAAAAGTATTTGGAAAACAAATAGGATCTGTTTATGCGGAAGGATTCTTTGCTAAAGCTCCTCTGATCATAAATAACGATCTAATAGGTGGGATTTAAGTGAAACTCAAGATAGGAATCACCTGTTATCCTACGGTTGGGGGATCAGGTGTCATTGCAACGGAGCTCGGAAAGCTCCTCGCGGAAAAAGGGCATGAAATCCACTTCATCTCCTCGAGCATGCCTTTCAGACTGAATAAGGTCTATAGCAACATCTATTATCACGAAGTGCAGGTCAACCAGTATTCCGTGTTTCAATACCCTCCATATGACCTGGCACTTGCAAGCAAAATGGCAGAGGTGGCAAAGCGGGAGAAGTTGGACCTGCTTCATGTCCACTATGCCATTCCACACGCTGTATGCGCGTATCTGGCAAAGAAAATGACAGGCGATGAGCTGAAAATAGTAACCACCCTTCATGGGACGGATATCACGGTCCTTGGCTACGATCCTTCCTTGAATGACATGATCAGATTCGGAATTGAAGGCTCAGATGTCGTCACAGCAGTATCAGAATCACTTGTACAGCAAACCTATGACCTTCTGCAGCCACGTTCATCGATCAGGACTGTTTATAACTTCATCGATGAAAGGGTCTATTATAAAAAGGATACATCCGACTTAAAAGAGCAATATGGCATCCTACCGGAAGAAAAAGTGGTCATTCATGTCTCCAATTTCCGTAAAGTGAAACGGGTGGAGGATGTGATCCAATCCTTTTACCGCATTCAAAAGAAAGTGGCATCAAAACTGTTGCTCGTTGGGGACGGCCCGGAGATTTCAGTGGTTTGCAAACTGGTCAAAGATCTCGGGATATCAGATAAAGTATTGTTTTTAGGCAAACAGGAGAATGTGGAGGACCTGTTATCCATATCGGACCTCAAATTGCTATTGTCTGAAAAAGAAAGCTTTGGACTGGTACTGTTAGAAGCAATGGCATGCGGAGTGCCTTCAGTCGGAACCAATATCGGCGGTATCCCTGAAGTGATCGACCATGGTGTCACCGGCTATCTGAGTGAAGTGGGAGAAGTGGATCACATCGCAGAACAGGCAATTTCCATCTTAAGCGATCCGGATTTACATAAAAGATTTTCAGAGAATTCCATTCAACGCGTCAAGGATAGGTTCAGCTCGAGACATGTTGTGGAACAATATGAAGAAATATATATGAATCTGATAAAGGAATAGCTCCATCGATCATTGATGGAATAAAGGGGAGGGATATCAATGAACATCGCTTTTCATTCTGCCACCGACATTATCGACATTCTTGAGAAAGCAGGACATGAAGCCTATTTTGTCGGGGGTTCAGTCAGGGATCATCTAATGGGAAGATCCCTGGGGGACATTGATATCGCCACTTCTGCCACTCCCGATCAGATACAGGCACTCTTTTCAAAAACCGTCGATGTCGGAGCGGCACACGGAACCATCATAGTGGTAACAGAAAAAGATTCTTTTGAAGTGACAACCTACCGCACTGATGGAACATACACCGATAACAGAAGACCGGATGAGGTTGTTTTTGTAAAGAGCCTAACAGAGGATCTGAAGCGTCGCGATTTTACAATGAACGCCATTGCGATGAATAAGAAGGGGGATATCCTTGACCCTTTTCATGGAAAAGTGGATATAGAAAGAAAAGTGATCAGGACAGTTGGTGAACCATCAGAGCGTTTCCACGAGGATGCATTAAGAATGTTCCGTGCACTGCGTTTTTGTTCCCAGCTTGGATTTGCAATCGATAAGGAAACATTCCTGGCCATCAAAAAACATGCAGCACTGATGGGAAATGTCTCAATTGAAAGAAAGACAGTCGAAATGGAGAAGCTGCTTCTTGGAAAATCCATGAACCTGTCTGTACCATCATTGATTGATACAGGATTATTCAAGTACCTACCATTATTGAAAGATAAAGGCGAGGAGCTTGGGAGCTTATCCTCCTTTCCTTTTCACAGATTGACCAGCCGCATACAACTATGGACGGCTTTTGCATATTTATTGAAAATACCCGATCTTGAGGATTTCCTGAATAGCTGGAAACTACCGAAGAAGGTCAGCAAATCAGTCATAATGAATATTACGACGATGAATCATTTCATGGATGAGGGTTGGAACAGGGAGCTCATTTATTACTCAGGGATAGAAGCCTGTCTTCAGTCCCATGAGATTCTGCTGCTGCTGGGAATGGACAAGCCTACAAACAGGGAGACGATTCAAAAGATAGATGAAGCGCTGCCAATCAGGGGAATAAAGGACATTGTAGCAAATGGAAACGATTTAGTGCAATGGCGCGACCAAAAAAGAGGAAAATGGATCTCCGAACTTTTACATGATCTTGAAAAAAATATATTGAATGACCTTGTCCAGAATGAAGCAGGTGCAATAAAGGAGTGGGTAAGATCTTGGCAACAGAAATAAGATCCAAGCTATTAAAAATGTTTACAGAAGCACAAGGCGGCTTTTTATCCGGTCAAAAGATCAGCGAGGAACTGGGTTGTTCAAGAACTGCAGTATGGAAGCATATCGAGGAACTGAGGAACGCTGGATACGAGCTTGAGGCAATCAGGAGAAAAGGTTACCGCATCACGAAAATCCCCAACAGGATCAGCTCAAATGAAATATCCCTCGGATTAAAGACTGAAGCGTTAGGAAGAAGGATTCATTTTGAGGAATCAGTCACTTCCACACAAAAAATCGCTCATCAATTGGCATATGACGGTGCGCTGGAAGGTACTCTGATTGTAGCGGAGGAGCAGACGGCAGGACGTGGAAGGTTGAATAGGGCATGGCATTCACCGATGTACACGGGAGTGTGGATGAGCCTCATTTTAAGGCCGAACCTTCCTCCGGCGAAAGCACCCCAGCTTACCCTGCTTACGGCGGTGGCTATTGCGCAGGCAATCGAAGAGGTCACATCCTTGCGGACCGATATTAAGTGGCCGAACGATATCCTTATCAATAAAAAGAAGACAGTCGGGATCCTGACCGAGATGCAGGCCGAGGCGGATAAAATCAATTCTGTCATAATCGGGATGGGGATCAATGTGAATCAGGAGTTGGAGCACTTCCCCGAAGAACTCCACAGCATCGCAACTTCGCTCGCAATCGAGCTCGGAAAGCCGATTAACCGAGCGGAACTGATTCAAATGATATTATTGAAGTTCGAAAACTTATATCATAGCTATCTTGAGCATGGATTCTATCCGATCAAACTGCTATGGGAATCCTATGCCATCAGCATTGGCAAGAAAATCATCGCGAGGACGATTACCGGCACCCTTGAAGGAACCGCAAAAGGAATCACAGAAGATGGTGTATTGATGCTTGAAGATGACAAAGGTCATATTTCCTATATACATTCGGCCGATATTGAAATTGGAAAAGATTAAAAGAATGGCATCTTTTCCAAACATCTTTTATAATGGAATTGTGGGCAGTATCCCCAAAGGAACTGCACCGGGAGTACCGATTTTTTAAATGAAAACGCAACTACAACCAAATATCTGCCTTGATCCAAAGGACTAGGACAGAGGGATTGAACTGAACCGATTAAAATTAACCATGCAGCACGCCTGCGTGAATTAACCTTCCTTCTTTCTGTGGAAAGAGGGATTTTTATGTTTCGGTCGTTCATTTCTTGTCCTCAATAAGAGGAGGAAAGAACATGAAAACAGCTACAGATTTCATGAAGATGAAACAAAATGGAGAGAAGATCGCCATGTTGACAGCCTATGATTATCCATCTGCAAAGCTGGCAGAGGAGTCCGGGGTGGATGTTATCCTTGTCGGGGATTCGCTAGGGATGGTCGTACTTGGCTACGACTCGACAGTGCCTGTGACGGTGGAGGATATGATCCATCATACCAAGGCGGTCAAACGGGGAGCAGGTTCGACTTATATCGTGACAGACATGCCGTTCATGAGCTATCATCTATCCATTGAAAATACGTTATATAATGCAAAAAAAATGATCCAGGAATCAGGTGCACATGCTTTGAAGCTTGAAGGGGCGGAAGAAGTAGTGGATATGATCCGTTATATTACAAAAGCCGGGATCCCGGTCGTAGCACATCTTGGCCTGACGCCACAGTCCGTCGGCGTACTTGGGGGCTTTAAAGTGCAGGGCAAGGATGTGGAAAGTGCCAGGAAAATGATCGAGGATGCCATCATGGTCGAGAAGGCTGGCGCGATGGCGCTTGTATTGGAGTGTGTACCAGAACAGCTGGCAAGGGAAATCTCAAACAGATTATCCATCCCGACAATCGGTATCGGTGCCGGAGAAGCGACAGATGGCCAGGTGCTGGTTTTTCATGATGTTCTCACATACGGAGTAGAGAGAGTGCCGAAGTTTGTTAAATCCTATGCCAATGTTCAGACTGTCATGAAGGAAGGACTCTCCGGTTATGTAGCGGAAGTGAAAAGCCAAGCTTTCCCCAAGACTGAACACAGCTTTACCATGAAGGAAGAAACCCTGCAAAGATTATACGGAGGCAAATCTCAGTGAAAATCATTAATCTAATTTCCGACATGCAAAAGGAAAGCCTTGAGGCACGCCAGGCTAATAAAACAATCGGGTTTGTCCCGACCATGGGCTTTTTGCATGAAGGCCATGCAACATTGATTGAACGTGCAAGAAAAGAAAATGACATTGTCATACTCAGTATTTTTGTCAATCCTCTGCAATTCGGTCCAAACGAGGATTTTGATGCATATCCGCGGGACATCGAACGGGATGAAAGAATAGCCAGGGAACTTGGAGTGGATTATCTCTTCTACCCAACCATCCAAGAAATGTATAAAGATGACCGGACCACGCTCATTACAGTGCAGAAGAGGGTGGATGTCCTTTGTGGGAAAAAACGTCCCGGTCATTTTGACGGTGTTGCAACTGTCGTAATGAAGCTTTTTCAGATTACCATGCCTGACAAAGCTTATTTTGGGATGAAGGATGCCCAACAGGTTGCGGTGATCGAAGGATTGATCTCTGATTATCATTTGACTGTAAATCTAGTCAGGGTAAATACAATCAGGGAAGAGGACGGCCTTGCTAAAAGCTCCCGGAACGTCTATCTTTCTCCTTTGGAACGGAGTGTAGCCCCTGCCATCTATCAGGCTTTGAAGATGGGAAAACAAAGGCTCGAACAAGGGGATTCCATTTTACAGACAAAGGAACTTGTAGAAAGCTATATAACAGAAAAGACAGGTTCGGAAATTGACTATGTGGAAATCTATTCCTATCCTGGTCTGAAAGAAATACAAAAACCGGAAGATGGAGACGGGCTTATTCTTGCCGTTGCTGCAAAGTTCAGCAAGGCGAGACTGATTGACAACATCGTTTTTTCATACACGAAGGGGGAAAATTAATATGTTTCGTACTTTAATGAATGCAAAAATACACCGTGCACGTGTCACGGATGCAAACCTTGACTATGTCGGAAGCATCACCATCGATGAGGATATCCTGGACGCAGTCGGGCTTGTTGCGAACGAAAAGGTCCAGATCGTGAATAATAACAATGGGGCACGTTTTGAAACGTACATCATCCCTGGGGAACGAGGGGGAAAAGAATTCTGCTTGAACGGTGCAGCAGCCCGCTTAGTGCAAAAAGGGGACGTCATCATCGTCATTTCCTATTGCCTGATCCCAGAGGAAAAAGTAAAAGGGCATCAGCCTAGAGTAGCTGTGATGAACGAGAGCAATGAAATCGTGGAAATGCTCGGGACAGAGCCGGCAGCCACCGTCATGATCTGATTTTACGTATAATGGTCACAACATATTCCCAATAAGTTAATTACTGTCGAAATCCCCCTTAAATGGGGGTTTTTCTTTTAAAAGACTGGAGAAAATAAATTTAACTATTTTTTTCATGGAATGACTATGATACTTTGTTTATAGATGATTTGAGAAGTTAAGAGGTGTAAAGAAATGAAACAGCGTTATGTAGTCCTTGATTTGGAAACAACAGGGAACTCTCCGAAGAAACAAGATAAAATCATACAAGTGGGCGCTGTTTTAGTGGAAGATGGCGAAATAACGGAACGATTTGCCAGCTTTGTCAATCCAAGCTGCAAGATCCCTCCTTTTATTGAACAACTGACAAGTATAAATAATGAAATGGTAAAAAAGGCACCGACCTTTGCCCAGATCGCTCCGATGCTTGTAGAGATGCTGGAAGGTTCCACATTGGTGGCACATAATGTCCCGTTTGACCTCTCCTTTTTACAGCATGAACTTCAAGAGAGCGGCTATCCGGCTTTTTCAGGGAATACTGTGGATACAGTGGAACTGGCACGAATTCTCCTGCCTACCCGTACAAGCTATAAGCTGACGGACCTGGCAGACTTTTACCAGTTGGACCACGATAATCCTCATCGGGCCGACAGTGATGCGGAAGTGACGGCAATCATTTTTCTTAACCTTTTGGAAAAGATAAAGAGCCTGCCCATCCAAACGAGTAAGAAGTTACATAACCTGTTACATAATATGAAAAGTGATATATACATCCTGTTCCACCATAAGGATGATGGCGCAACACTTTCCGATAGGTTCCATCTTTATCAGGAAATGGTGGTCCTTAAAGCTCCAAGTTCCCTGCAGATTGATGAAATGGCGAAACGCAAGGAAATACTACTCTCACAGATAAAAGAGCTTATCGGACAAACTCACGTGATAGATGAAGTCAAGAGGCTTTTTGAATCCAGGGAGCATGGACTTTTGGAAATTCCTCCTACATTTGAAGAAGAGGACTCCTATCTGCTTGGGGGAATCTTGTTTTCCCTTGAAAATGATAAACAGGTAGTCATCAGCAGTCACCGTTCCGACACCCTTAACACTATAAGGGGGCTCTTTAAAAGGCTACATATGGATGACCGGGACTTCAATATGCTTACCTCTTCTATAAAAGGGAAGTATTTTTATTTGAGTCTTCCGCGATTTATACACGCGCTCGGAGAAGAGGAAGACAATTATGATGCCGTGCTGACTAAAGCGCAGATCCTTGTTTGGCTGACTGAAACGGAAACAGGTGATATGGAGGAGTTATCCTTGTCATCTGGAGGCCGCTTTTTATGGGAATCCATCAATTGCTCCTTACCCTCGGGATGGGGTGGGGCGGAAGAAGCAACGTACTGCTTTTATCAGGCAGCAAGACGAAAAATCAGCCAAAGCATTATGCTGCTGACTAATCATTCCTTTTTGGCCAAAGAAATTTGGAAAGAGGAAGTATTAAAGGGGATGCATTATTACATAATCGAAAATGCAAATGTATTCCATCAGAATGTCAGTAAATTCTTAGGGATTGAAATAAGCTATCTGGACATTTACTTCGCCTTATCGAAGCTCCCTGATGTACCTGCCGTTTTGCAATCAAAAGAAGAGCTGGATGATATGTTCAGGATTCTTAGGGATTACTGTCTTGCAAGAACCAAAAGATCATCAACTAAAGTAACCTACCGTTATTCTGTCCAAGAGGAGAGCGGCAGGGCATGGTCGGGTGTACAGGAGGCGGCACAGAGACTTTATATGTCATTGACTGATGTCATCCTCTACCTGGATAAGGAGACAAGCAGGATCGGAACAGCTTCTGAAGCCATGCATTCTGACCATTTCAAAGAGGAGCAGGCAATTCTCACAGAGATGCGGGAAACTTTCTATTCCCTCCTATTTATTCCAAAGAAAGATCGGTTAACATGGTTTGAGGTGAATGTCCGAGGGGCAAAGAACTCTGTAACCATTTACGAACAACCCTTGGATATCAGTACGAGGCTTGCTGAGAAATTTTATCAGCTGAAAAGCAGTGTGATATTCGTTTCCCCGGCGCTAAGTGTGAACGGTAGCTTTGATTTTGTAACGGAGGAACTTGGCCTTACAGAATTTTATCCGGCTATGAAGGTGATGAATCGAAAAGAACTGAATCCTTTACCAGGAGTCTTCATCCCAACAGATATGCCTTACATTGAAAAAGGCAAAAATGATGCATTCGTTTCAATCGCTGCCCTGCAGATCCAGGAGTTATTGGCACATAACGGAGGACGGATCCTCGTAAGCTTTTCATCAATCGACATGCTTTCCGCCGTATACAATGAATTGAAGAATTTGCCGCAATCAAATGAAACCGTTGTTGTCAGCCAAAGCGGCATAAGCGGGGGCAAGCAGAAAATCTTAAAAGCTTCAGCAAACTTCGAAAATGCAATCCTACTGGTGACAAACAGCTTTTTGGAGGAGGTATCGATCAAGAAGGAGAAAATTGATACCCTTGTCATCATCAGATTGCCATTTAGCGCACTAGATGAGCCTCTTTTAGCTACAAGAATCAATTTTGTTGAAAAGCAGGGGAGAAATTCCTTCAAGGATGTGTCCCTGCCAATTGCCGTCCTCCGGTTCAAAAAAATGATCGCCACTTTTTTGGAAGGGCAAGGCAGCAAAAACATTTTTATTTTTGACAGAAGAGTGGTAGAAAAAAGATACGGCACCCAATTCATTGAGTCGATTCCAAATGGGATCGTAAAAAAAGATACTTTTTTCAGCCTTCTCCATAGTATAGATTAAAGCGATTGAAGTCATTTTAATACAGTACAAAACTATGGTTAGAATGGATGAGACCAATGTGGAATATCTTCTTGCTGGGACTTCTTTTGATCAACTTTGGAATCCTGCAGCCTGAATACCCTACCGATGTAGAAAAAATCGATCTACAATTGGATGAAGAGGAAATAGCCTTTACCTTTCTTGACCTGCCGAATGGAGAATGTACCATCATCCAGACATCGGAAGGAGAAAATATCCTGATAAATACGGGATCGCCTGAATCCGAAGATGAATTGCTGCATTACTTGAAAATTTATGGAATTGACGAAATATCGGACCTGATCATCACCAGCCCCGATTCTGAATATACAGGGAACCTGAAGTATCTTGTGGAAAATATCGCAATTGACAATTTGATCCTCCCTAACAGCATGTCAGATGCTAAACTTGGGAAAGAGACCGATTGGTGGGGGAAAGGTACTAAAAGCGAACCTGTGAAGGATTTAAAAGTGCTGGTACTCAATGAAGACTATTCCAAGAAAAAGCATCTTGGGATGGATTTATTATTGGAATACAATGATACGTATCTGTTATACATGACCAGTGCAGATAAAGAAGTCGAGAACAGATTGATTCGGCAGCATGACCTTAGTTTCGTCAACATAATCAAGGTAGGGGACTTCGGGAATGATACGGGGACTTCAAAAAAATTCCTCAATGCCTGTGATCCACAAACTGCAATCCTGTTTCACAAGGAAACAACCTATGGAAAGTCGATGGTCTTGGAAAGGCTCAAGGAGACATGGCTTGACTTATATCAAACGAGCCAAAAAGGAAATATCACCATCAAAATGAAAAACGGCTATTACCACGTCTTCACACTGACCCTCGACACCTTTCAACAGATGTCATAAAAAATAAGTGTAAAATTTCATCCTTTAGTACGAATATGCTTAGCTGTTGATTGGAGCAATAGGCGAAGACTCCTTGAAAATGCGAGCATTTTCTGCGTGCGATGTATCGCTTCCGAAGCCTTCCTTGTCCTGCGGGAGATGGCGTTTAGTGGAGACCCCACAGGCGAAGCCGAGGAGGCTCCACAAACGCCCCGCGGAAAGCGCAGCCTAGTGCGGAAATCAACAGCGGTTTTAAAGGAGACGGAACATCATAAAAAAATGGGTGAATCAATAGCTGCCAATTGACTCACCCTTCAAATATCGGTGTAGGATAGGAGAAAATTTATTATACTGAAAAGTACTTAAGTGTACTAAACTGAATATTTACTGTTATAATGTGTTTGAACACTATAGGTGATTCAGTACTTATATTCTTACCGACAAAAAGGTGCAATATGAGTAACAATAATTGCTTGAAAGCAGGAGGATTTTGGGATGGAAAGTAAAATTGAAGTGATTTCCACCGTGAAAGTGGAATACTCTTCCGATCTTTATAAAGTTGTCGATACACTCAATCGGAATCTGAAAAGGGAAAACCTTATGTTTGGCCTGGCATTGGATGAAGAAAACAAAGATAAAGCAGTATTCACCATATATCGTACATAAAGAAGTGATAAAATGAAAAAATGGATGATAATCATAAGCACCCTCATTGTAGTCCTGTTTGTGTGGCAGTTGATATCTATTTACCATACAGCAATGTCGCCTATACGCGAGGATGAAAATGAAGCTGTGGAAATAGCAAAAGAAGAGAAGAACCTGCAGACCATCAGTGAAGTTTATACATATAATGGTACGACTCCTTACACCATCGTCCAGGGAACGGATGAAAAAGATGAAGAAATAATCATCTGGGTGGATGAAAAGAAGAAGATTGCCCTGACAGCAAACGCCAGTGATGGAGTAGCAAAAAAAGATGTAATGAAATATGTCGATACTGACCGGAAGCCTTCTGAGGTCTTATCTGTAACACTTGCGATGGAGAATGAAATCCCACTATGGGAAATCAAATTCAAAGATCAGAATGACCGATATAATCTGTACTACATTAAGTTTGAAGATGGAGAGTATTATCAACGTATAACGTTTTAATTGTAGCGGGAGGAATAAGAACCATGAAATTAGCCAAGCGAGTATCAACCTTAACACCATCAACTACATTGGAAATTACTGCAAAAGCAAAAGAATTAAAAGACGCAGGTCATGACGTTATCGGCCTCGGAGCAGGGGAACCGGATTTTAATACGCCTGAACATATTTTAGATGCTGCTAAAAAAGCAATGGACGAGGGGCTAACAAAATACACACCATCCGGTGGACTGCCTGCATTGAAAAAAGAAATTATCAGCAAATTGGAAAAAGATCAGAAGCTTTCCTACAAGCCTTCGGAAGTGATTGTATGCACCGGGGCAAAACATGCCCTCTATACATTATTCCAGGTTATCTTGGATAAAGAAGATGAAGTGATCATTCCTACACCTTACTGGGTAAGCTATCCCGAACAAGTGAAGCTTGCAGAGGGAGTTCCTGTCTATGTTGAGGGAAAAGAAGAAAATCAATTTAAAATTACTCCATCACAGTTAAAAGCTGCAATTACATCAAAAACTAAAGCACTCATCCTGAACTCCCCGAGTAATCCTACAGGGATGATCTATTCAAAACAAGAACTGCAAGAACTGGGGCAGGTGTGTCTCGATCACGATGTCCTGATTGTTTCTGATGAAATATACGAAAAGCTTTTATACGATGGGAATGAGCATGTTTCCATTGCCCAATTGTCACCAGAGCTTAAAAATATGACCATCATTATTAATGGTGTCTCAAAGTCCCATTCCATGACAGGTTGGAGAATCGGTTATGCTGTTGGAAATGCAAGCATCATCAGTGCAATGACAAACCTTGCAAGCCACAGTACATCCAATCCCACTTCGATTGCACAATATGCAACCATTGCAGCATACTCCGGTTCACAGGAAGATGTGGAAGTGATGCGTCAAGCTTTCGAGGAACGCCTTAACATCATATTTGAAAAATTAAATCAGATTCCAGGCTTCCATTGCATCAAGCCTCAAGGGGCATTCTACCTGTTCCCTAATGCATCAGAAGCTGCAACTATGGCTGGTTTTGATGATGTTGACGGTCTTGTGAAAGCTTTGCTTGAAGAGGAAAAGGTGGCACTGGTTCCCGGATCCGGATTCGGGGCAGATAACTACGTACGCCTTTCCTATGCTACCAGCCTCGACCAGTTGGAGAAGGCTATTGAACGTATAGCCCGCTACATGGAAAAAGTGACTGTAAACAGATAAAGAAGGAAAGGAAGCAGGCTTAAAAGTGTTTGCTTCCTTTATTCATGGCTTGTATAATAAAGGTTATGTACATAACAGTAAGATAAAGCTGCCAGAACAAGGTTGGAGGGAACAAAAGAGTGAAGACAACAATTAAGGAAGTATATAAACATGTAGGAGAAGAAGTGACGATTGGTGCCTGGATCGCAAATAAGCGTTCAAGCGGAAAAATCGCCTTCTTACAATTGCGTGATGGCTCCGGTTTCATTCAAGGAGTAGTGGTAAAAGCTGAAGTAGCTGAGGAAGTATTCCAAAGTGCAAAATCAGTGACACAGGAAACATCCGTTTACGTGACAGGAATCATTCGTGAAGACGAAAGATCTCCATTTGGATATGAATTGGGGGTTACCGGCCTGGAAGTGATCCATGAAGCCGTTGATTATCCGATTACGCCGAAAAACCATGGTACTGAATTCTTGATGGACAACCGTCATTTATGGCTGAGATCCAAAAAGCAACATGCCATCATGAAGATCCGTAATGAAGTGATCCGTGCGACATATGAATTCTTCAACGAAAATGGATTTGTAAAGGTTGATCCACCTATCCTGACAGGAAGTGCTCCTGAAGGGACATCAGAGCTATTTGCGACTAAATACTTTGATGAGGATGCCTATCTTTCCCAGAGTGGCCAGCTATATATGGAAGCGGCAGCGATGGCTTTAGGAAAGGTGTTTTCTTTTGGGCCGACCTTCAGGGCAGAAAAATCCAAGACTCGCCGTCACCTGATTGAATTCTGGATGATCGAGCCGGAGATGGCGTTCGTCGAATTTGATGATAACCTGAAAGTGCAAGAGGAGTATGTGTCCTATATTGTACAGGCAGTCCTAAGAAACTGTAAGCTTGAGTTGGGCGTTTTGGACAGAGACGTTACAAAGCTTGAAAAAATCAAAGCACCATTCCCACGCATTTCTTATGATGATGCCATCAAATTCCTGAATGAAAAAGGCTTTGATGATATCAAGTGGGGCGATGACTTTGGATCTCCACATGAAACGGCGATCGCGGAAAGCTATGATATGCCGGTATTCATCACCCATTATCCAATCGGCATCAAACCGTTCTACATGCAGCCGCATCCAGAGCGTGATGATGTTGTATTATGTGCAGACCTGATTGCACCTGAAGGATATGGCGAAATCATCGGTGGTTCCGAGCGTGTCCACGATTTTGATTTGCTTAAGCAACGCTTGGAAGAGCATAACCTTGATTCAGATGCTTACAAATGGTATTTGGAACTACGCCAATACGGTTCAGTACCACATTCCGGTTTTGGACTTGGACTTGAGCGTACCGTGGCATGGATCAGCGGCACAGAACACGTCCGTGAAGCGATCCCATTCCCAAGACTATTGAACCGTCTGTATCCATAATAAAACGCGAAAAATCACTTGTTCGAAGGAACAGGTGGTTTTTTCTTTGTTTCAACATTTGGCTTTTCTTAATTTTTCCTTAGAAGAAAAGGTATAAATTTGTTATACTTAGTCATGAGGTGTCTCCTAATGAAAAAAGAGCAATTTATCGAATTTTTGGAAGAAGGGAATTTTTCCATTCCAAATTACTTACTGAACAATTACGTGAAGCTTGGCTTAAATGAAAAAGAATTTCTTCTCATCCTTCATGTTCATTCTTTCGTGGAAAGTGGAAAAATCTTTCCTACCCCAATGGAAATCGCAGATAAAATGACGATAGATCCAACAGAATGCATGGAAATCCTGCGTCATCTACTACAAAAAGGGTATCTTGCCATCAGTGATGAGATGGACGAGTACTCCATCAAATACGAACGTTATTCCCTCCAGCCCTTATGGGAAAAAATGATTCAATATATGCTTGATAAAAGCAAACAGGCAACCATCCAATCCAATAAAGACGATGAAGCCAGCCTATATACAATATTTGAACAAGAATTCGGAAGACCATTATCACCGTTTGAATGTGAAACGCTAGGCATGTGGATGGACCAGGACCATCACGATCCGACTATCATCAAAGCTGCCCTGAGAGAGGCGGTAATCTCAGGTAAATTGAATTTCCGCTATATTGACCGTATTCTTTTTGAGTGGAAAAAGAATGGCATCAAAACACTCAATCAAGCAAATGAATATGGCAAGAAATTTAGAAAATCCAATATTCCTCCAAAACAGCAAAATCAGATGCCTGTGAATAAAACCAACAAAAACACGGTTCCATTTTATAACTGGTTGGACTGAAGGTGGATCATATCAGGAAAACGGATTATCGCCGTTTTCCTTTTTAAGTAAAAAGATTCATAAATTTCATTAACTGATCAAGGTAAGAAGGGCAGGGCAGATAGATGCTTAATTTAAAACAGGTGAGTGAAGTCGTAGAGGTGATGGGGGAGATGTTCCCGGATGCACATTGTGAGCTGAATCACCGTAATCCATTTGAACTCGTGATCGCGGTGGCTTTATCCGCACAATGTACGGACGCGCTTGTAAATAAAGTAACCAAAACATTATTTGAAAAATATAAAACGCCTGAGGATTATTTAGCTGTTTCATTGGAAGAGCTTCAGCAGGACATAAGATCCATCGGATTGTTCCGCAACAAAGCAAAAAACATCCGGAATTTGTCTCAGTTGCTACTTGACGAATATAACGGTGAGGTTCCACAGGATCGGGATGAGCTTGTAAAGCTTCCTGGGGTAGGCAGAAAGACAGCCAATGTCGTTGTATCTGTAGCATTCGGAGTACCCGCGATTGCGGTGGACACGCATGTAGAACGGGTAAGCAAACGTTTAGGAATCTGTAAGTGGAAAGACAGTGTCCTGGAAGTGGAAAAAACGTTGATGAAAAAGATTCCCATGGACAAATGGTCCGACACACATCACCGGTTGATCTTTTTTGGAAGATATCATTGCAAGGCTCAAAACCCACAGTGTGAAAGTTGTCCACTGCTTGAAATGTGCCGTGAAGGCAAAAAGAGGATGAATAGGAAGGTTAAAGGATGAGAGTGCCTTCAGCCTTCGTCCATCCTCTGTATTACTCAGAGAGCCAGCTGATAGAGTCAGGACGTTTTGATTGGCAGGGCAGTTTGACTGTACCCTTCAAATATGACATAGCTTACTCACTCGGCCTTGCTCCATCAAATCTCCCATGGGAGCATCAGTCACAGACGGTACCGCTTTTGTTCCACTTATGGAAGGAGACAGAAGCGAAACTTAACGTGCTGCATGAAAAAAGAGAGCGTTCTGATGTGAAGGGAAATATTGCAGGTGGCATTGCGCTACTCCTTCAAGCAATTTTCTGGATGAACCAGTTGCCCGTTATATCTTTGACAGATTGGGAAAAGGAAATTCGCCAACTGCAAGCAAAACCAGTCAATATAGTAGAGCGTCTTGATTTTGTGATGAAGAAGCCTGACATGTATCATGCTTTTATCCAGCTACAGCAGCTTTTTACAGAAACCAGTAAATTGTTTTATAAAATGCAGGCCATCCAAAAAAGGTAGGACCCAAAATATAGGGTCCTACCTTTTCTTTATTCATCATTATTATTGTTGTTGTTTTGACCACGGTTTCGACCTTCGCCAGTGCCGTCGCCGCCATCACCGGTACCGCCGCCAGTCCCGCCGCCGGTATCGCCTCCAGTTCCACCGCCGGTATCGCCTCCAGTTCCACCGCCAGTGTCGCCACCGGTACCGCCACCTTCACCAGTACCTTCACCAGTTCCGTCGCCTTCACCTTCACCTTCACCTTCGCCTTCACCAGTTCCGTCACCTTCGCCTTCACCTTCACCTTCACCCGGTGGAGTAATAGGGAGCTCAGGAACGATTTCTTCCTCTTCTACAAGCTCTGGGACCTGAACGGACTGGGTAGCAGGGTCGCTTCGGCTTTCTTTATTTTCATCAAGGAATGCAGTGATTTCAAAAGTGAATGTTGCACCAGGGTCCGGATTATTCACTGCCATTCCAAGCTCCTTGGTTACAGTCAGTGCTTGAGGGGACCCCTCATTCACTGCAACTTTTACATCAAAACTTACATTCTCCAATTGATCTTCAGGGTAATCCCAATTTAACAGGATTTGATTGCTAGCTTCGTCATACGTTGCAGTAAAGTTTGATGGACTAGCAAGCTTCTCGAATTCTTTTGATACTTTCGTAGGTTCAGTACCTTTGACGAAATACTCGTTGGTAATTCGATCTTTCGGAGTGAATTCACTCGCTTTCAGCGGTGGATTCGATCCTTTTTCAACAGCTACCCGTACGACACTTTTCGGAACAGGGAAGTCCGCTTTATCTTCTTCTGTCGAAGAGACGTGCTCCATCAGCTGTCTGAATATTTCTCTTGATAAATACTGATCCTCAGAACCGGATGCAATACTTCTTAAATAATTATCTTCGCCACCCTTGTTAAAGCCGGTCCATACGGCTGCAGTATAGGACGGTGTGTAGCCTGCAAAGAGTGTACTTGGTGCTGCATCTTCCGGTATATCATACTTTTGCAGTTCATCAGTTGAAAAGTTGGTTGTCCCTGATTTTCCTGCAAGGTGTAAGCCAGGTACATTTGCTGCACGTGCCAATCCGGAAGTAATGGATGTTTTCAGCATATCAGTAATCAAGAATGCAGTGGAATCCTTCATCACGACCTGTGATTCCTTGTTTAAATTGATACTCTTGCCATCCTGGAATACAACCTTGGTAACAGCAAATGGTTCTGTGTAAACACCGCCATTCCCAAATGGTGCATATGCTCCAGCAAGTTGAAGAGGGGAGATGCCCTTGTTGAATCCTCCGATTGAGTATGCCTCCGGTATGTCTTCACCAAGTGGAATACCAAGCTTCACAGCGAAGTCACGCGCTTTATCCGCTCCGACTTCCTGGAAGGCTTTCAGGGCTGGGATATTTCGTGAATCTGCAAGATGCTCACGGATACTCAGGACACCTTTATGTTTTTTGTCCCAGTTATTGATAGGATCACCGTTGGTATAGGTGACAGGCTCATCATCGATTTGCTGATAAGTGGACCAGTCGAGATGCTCGATGGCAGGGCCATAGTCCAAAATAGGCTTGATGGCGGAACCTGGCTGAACTCGGATATCAGTTGCATAGTTCCAACCTTGCTTTTCATGATTACGGCCTCCGCCGATCGCCCGGATTTCACCGGTTTTCGTATCAATCAATGAAACTCCTGCCTGAAAATCTTCATTTTCTGGATATGCAATGCCGCTCTCATCTGATAAAAGGTATTCCACATGCTCCTGTGCATCCACGTCGAGCGTTGTGTAGATCTCCAATCCGTCAGCCTGTGGATCCACTTCTCCGATCTGTTCAGAGATTTCTTCAATTACGCGGTCCATGAAAGCATTGTATTTATTGGAGAAGTTTGTTTTCTCCACATCGCTTGCCAATGTTGCGTCAATCGGTGTTGCTTTTGCTTCATCCGCTTGTTCCTGGGTGATTTTTCCGTGCTGTACCATTAAACCAAGAACTATATTACGGCGTTTCTCTGCATTTTCCGGATTCGTCAATGGATTGTAGTTGTTTGGACTTTGAGGAAGGCCGGCAAGCATGGCCGCTTCATGCAGCTCCAATTCGTCCAAAGATTTACCGTAATAGTTTTTAGCCGCTTTCGCGATTCCATATGAATAATTGGAAAAATAAATTCTGTTTAAGTACATTTCAAGAATCTGCTCTTTACTGAAGCGGGATTCCAATTCATATGCAAGATAGAATTCCTGCGCTTTTCTTTTTAACGTTTTATCTGTGGATAAGAAGGATAATTTCACTAACTGCTGTGTAATCGTACTACCGCCTTCAGCACCGAAACCGCGTGTGACGTTTGCAAGGACAGCTCCTGCAAGACGACGGTAATCCACTCCTTTATGTTCAAAGAAGCGTACATCCTCCGTTGCTAGAAATGCATCCTGTACAAGCTGCGGTATTTCATCATATTCCACGTATTCCCTTGCTTCATGTCCGCCGATTTCAGCCGCCAATTCACCATTTCGATCATAGACCTTGGATGGGACCGGGACTTTCAGCAATGTCTCATCAAGAGGGGGGGTGTCCTTTACATAATAGGCAAATGTGCCGATTCCAGTAAGGAGCCCAACGATTCCGACGATAAGTACAGTCAGAAGGATCTTTTTAAAGAGATTTTTTCTCTGATTCGTTTTCGGTCCCTTTTTTGCACCTTTTTCTTCCTGTAATGCTTTTCTTCTCTGTTCTCTAGATTGATATTTATCTGCCATGTAACAGACCTGCCTTTCTCCGCTTTTGCCGTGATTCAGGGGTTAGCAATAGACACTGTCTATTATTTTAATATAATCAATTCTTGGCTGAAAACCTATAGGTATCAAGTACCCGTCTTTTTCAACCTCCTGCTTAGTAATTGATTTTCTTTCCCCAGCTTCTTTTCTCTCCCAGTAATAAAACAATCTTTCAGCCGGCAGCAAATAGACTTCATTAAAAACACGGAACATTAATATGACGAAACAGATTCCATTTTGTTTCACTACCTGCTGCATATGTTGGATCTGATGTTCATGGAAGTTCTGAAGAGGGAAGGAAGTTTTATTTTTTGTTTCCTTCGCTTCAAAATCAATATATCTTCCATTGTAGACACCATTAAAGTCGGTGGTGGATGCCTGTTTGAAATAGGCTTCCTTGATGACCGCCGCACTTCTTTTCGGATAATGGACATCTACAATCTGTATCGGTGTGGGTTTTTTATGAACAACAGCAATCTGATGATGCAGATAGTACAAATTGGATTCATGCAAGTCGTCCTCAAGGGTCATTCCCCTGTTTGCGTATAGGACGGGAGCCTTGTTTTTGGAAGGCGTATTTGCGGTTGACTGAAATACTTTTCCGTTTGGGTATCGGATATTCATAAAATTCCCCCTATAGACCAAAACTAACCTTATCTAGGAAAAAAACGTCAAATTTATTTGTCGAAACAGCCCATGCCGATGCAAGGAGGAAAAAAGTTGAGTCTTTCATCGATGCTTCAAAGCTATCATTCCATTGGTGAAAAAAGGAAGAATTATGTATATTCCTTTCAAGAAAATAAGTTTATCACTAGTATTAAAAAAAATACAGCAAAACATAATCTTGATAATATCTCCCGTACAAAGGCATACGCCAGTTATTATGAAAGGAACAAAAGAATCAAATGGGCATTTTTGGCCAGCATGGTATCCCGGAATGCCGGATGGAACATGACAGACCTTGAAGGCCGGTGGTTTACCCTTGCATTGGATTGGCAGCAGAGGTTCCCCTTGTTCTATACGTATGAGCTAGCCAACTGGATGATCTTTCAGGATGCCTTTCCTCAACTTTTGATATATGAACTTTCCTCCTATTATAACAAATCATTTTTCCATCTATTAAAAGAGTTCGGTGTTTCCTGTTTCATGGAATATGAGTGGATGAAATTCTGGGAAGAAGGGGACGAACAACGTTTAGTTACTTCCCTTATCATCAATGAACAAAACCTTATTCAAAAACCTGTCCTTCAAAGCCGCACACTAAAAAAGAGAGTCTTTAAAACAATTGTCTACTCATTCCAGGATCTGGGACACTTCAGTTGTGTCATTTTCCCGACACTTGAGGGTAAACTTTATGGTTACTCTGTTCATGGTTTTCAAAAGCTTTCCAACAGGATTGATTTAGGGAAGCGCCTGGCTGCCTTGTTATTTTCACCTGAACTCCATGATTCATTTCACAAGTTCTCGATCCATACAGAGCATACAGGATCAAGGAGGGATTATGAGCAGTATCTCAATAAAAAGCTTTACCCCGAAACACCGATTTTGAGATCTGTCTATCCAGTGATCAGCCACAAAAAAGAAAGTCAGGAGGATTGGATAATTAAGGGAGCTAAAAAGATAGAAAAGTGGAGGGGGCCATGTAAAAGAAAACCTAGCGAAGAGGACCTGACAAAATGGTTCATCCATAAACAGCATCAGATGCATGGGCTGATCGCTTTAAGGAATTGGTTGTGAAAAGATGCTTTTCGAATACTACATAGGGTTAGGGATTAGAGCTCAATAATTTCCGACAGAAAAATTATAATGCCCTTTTTAGACGGATTTTCACTGAATAAGTCCAATAGATAGGAGTGCTCTAATGGACTTTTCAAATGGAAATCAGGACAAAAAGTCCAATAGGAGTGCTCTAATGGACTTTTCAAATGGAAATCAGGACAAAAAGTCCAATAGGAATGCTCTAATGGACCTTTCAAATGGAAATCAGGACAAAAAGTCCAATAGGAGTGCTCTAATGGACTTTTCAAATGGAAATCAGGACAAAAAGTCCAATAGGAGTGCTCTAATGGACTTTTCAAATGGAAATCAACACAAAAAATCCAATAGGAAGCCTCTAACGTAACTCTCAATGATATACCTAAAAAGAGGCTATCCAGGAAGCCATGTGTAACTGACTTTCTGGTTAACCTCTTACATTTTCTTATGTCGATGGACGATTTGGTCCGCCTAGTTTCTTGTCCAGTTGTTCAGGTGCATTCTCAGCAGCATTTCGATTGTGCTGTTGCTGGCTTTGTTGTTTGCCATTGCGTTTTTTTGCCATCATACAAACCTCCTATAAGTTGTAGTGAATTTGCTTTTATATTTTCTCCTGTAAGGATGAAAACATGCAGTTTCGCAGAAAAACACTTTCTTTGACGAATTAGTTCTAGTTTTGTCACATGGGAAGGTGGAAGGAAAAAAGCGGCGAAATATAACAATAATAAAGTATGGAGGGGATTATTATGTCCAATGTTGTATCACGCTATGATGTCTCTAAGTTGTTTGATGATATGATGCTGCAAATGGATGTGCTCGAGCAAACCATGGCCAATTCCATGAAGATCGAACGTGAAGAGATGGAAGAGGTCATGAAGGATCAGATTAAACGGTTGCATTATACATTGGATGAAGTGGAAAAGGTCATGAAGGAACAGAAAAATTTAAAGCTCGAAGCGAAGCCTAACATCCCATACAATCAACGTGCATATCCTGTTTCTGTGTAGAAAATCCCATTTTTGTGGTACTATGTATTGCTAGAGGTGAGAAGATGAAAAGCACTAACAGCGATATAATGGAAATGACGCAAAAGCTATTGGATTATATAGAGGAAATCGAAAAAAGGTTCATTCACACCCAGGAAAACAAAGAGGAACCAGATTTTTTCAATGAGGTCAAACCCTTTGCGGACCAAGTGCACAATCTCCTTGTGGTATGGGAAAAGGAAACGGTGGAGTGGTTAAGGATCGCAGCTCCAAAATATATCCATTCACAACAAATTGTCAGCACGGTGGAAAATGTCAATCATGTAACGGTCCAATGTTTTTACCCTGATACTCGTGAGAAAAGGTTTAAAGGCATGATCCAATCGATCCGATATGTATTGAATGATATCCTGTCAAAAAAATAATGAAAACAAGTGCCTGACCCTTGTGGGACAGGCACTGTCTTTTTATCGTTCTTTCTCTTTTTGAATGGTGACAGGACGGTTTCCGTTTTTGGCAGAAGGCTCTATTGCGAATTCCGCCTTTTCAAAGACCTTTTTTTCTGCAGGGGCAGATCCTATTGTAGGTTCATGGCCTTTTTTCTTGTGCTGAAAGTGTTTTCCACGGCTCATCGTTCATTCCTCCTTTATCCTCCTTATTGTTCCTCAATTTTTCAGGTTCATTACATAGGAAATTAAAAAAGGAGATCCTGATGTGGAATCTCCTGTCATTGAATCATATCAAGTTAATTCTAAAATATCTTCGAAGGTTTTTGGCGGAACTGCACCCTTTTTCTCTAGCTCTTTGATAAGGCATCGAAACTGTACAATCGATAATTCTTCACGTAAATAAAGCTGCCTGGCAAAATCCATTAACTCATTTTCTTCCATTGGTTCATAGCTTTTACAAGTAACAAATTTGTGATGAAGTTCTTCTAGTACCACCAAAACATCCCCCCACTTTGAAGTTACTTTTATAGTAGCATGGGATTTGAATTTTTCTTGTTTTTGAAAAAATGAAACTTCCGACAAAATGGGACATAAAATATAAAAATTCCCAATAGGATGAGGGAGGTTAAACGACAATGAAAGATAGGCACGTTTCCCAGATGTCATTCATATGTTATGGATAGAGTGAGCAAAGAGGAGGGATCTGAATGTTTAGGAGAATGTACGGAAGACCTAGACATTTATCATATAACAGGAATATGTCTTTACTGAATCAACTGCCTTTTATGCAGAATATGATACCTTTTATGAATAGTGGCAGCTTTCCAGGTATGTCAGGCGGATTCCCGTTTAACGGAGGGATGGAAGGCTGGAACCAGGAGGTATTCAATCAGAATGGAATGAATATGTTTTCCAACCAGGGAGTCCAGAACCAGAATTTCCAAGGGATGCCGGGGTTTCAGGGATTCCCGTTTCAGCAAAATGGAATGATGGGGCAAAATGGAATAATGCCTCAAACCGGTTTCCAAAGTGGAATGCAATCCAATGGTGTACCAGGCATGTCCATGTTCCCCGTACAGGGTGCCATGCCGCAGGGAATGAACATGTTCCCGCAAACGCCATTCATGAATCCATATCCTACGCAAAATCAGAACAATAAACCTCAATCCTCACAGGTTCAATCCTTCATGAACCAGTTCAAAGGGCAGGATGGGAATGTAGACATGAAGAAAATGATGGATACAGCGGGTCAGATGATGAATACGGTCAACCAATTAAATAATATGGTAAAAGGAATTGCAGCCACGTTCAAGGCTTAAAAAGGATGCCGGGAGAGTGGCATCCTTTTTTATAGAAATAAAGCACTACTGAAAATAAAAATCTCTCTTTTTTTTCGTTTATTATGCAGGACAAGTTCTCTCTACTACAATAACTCATAAACCTCATTCAATTGCTGAAGACGGGGAAAATCCTCGGACTCCAGTGCATGATTCATTTCATCTGGAAGAGAGTGATTGAGAAACTGAATCTGCTCTTCGTTCAACTCCTTGATAAAGGAAGCAGTACTCATGTATCTCGTCTCATGCATCTTAAGGATGATGCTATTGGCCATCTTCCTGTCTTCCCCATAAGAGGAGAGAACCTCCTGCAAGTAGGCTAAAGGCTTATTCATGATAATCGCCCTTTGCTTTCCCGTCGAAGAAGAAATTATCGAGTTTTTCCTCTTCCTGATGATTAAGGGAGGAGCTGTAATAGGGATTTTCCACTTTCTCTTTTTCGTCCAAATTTGTCTTTATGACAAGGGACGGAGACGTAGACGGACTGGCATAGATCTTTTTGTATTTTTCCACGCTGAACACCTCCTTGCCTTATGTTTTGTAAGGAGAAGAAAAGTATGTGAAGGAGGGATTCATCAACATTATGTAAAAAATGATGAAGTTTCCAGAAGTAAGAGCTCAGATTTGAGGGACAATAACCGATAGCATCAGTTTTACAAAAATCAATATAGGAGGAATTCACATGACAAATCGCAACGATAACCGGGAGCGAAAAAATAAATACCCCAACAATAAACAAAACATAGAAGCCTCAAAGGAAATATCCAGCATCCAACAGGATCCCACCCCTGAGGAAAATGCGAAGTACGGATCAAAATCGCATAAAAACTAAACAAAGACGACGCCATACATATGTGGCGTCGTTTTTTTATTCAGTCCTCGATTCTGATCTGCCGCTTTGACTTTTTGGGAAAGCGGATCTGAAGAAGCCCATCCCGGTAATTTGCCTGCAGTGCACTGATTTTGACATAAGACGGAACGGGGATGCTGCGGCTAGATCGGTTGGAAGAAAAGCTTTTGGAATACATTTGAGTTCCTTCATCGGTGGTTTCCAGGATCTCTTTATGATCGACACTGATCGTAATGTACCTGTCGAAGCTTTCAATGGTAATCTGTTCTTTTTTTACTCCTGCCAGTCTGCAAAGAATGAGAAACTCCTGTTCCGATTCTGTTGTTTCTACCGGAAAAGTAGCGTTAGCGAAGGATTGCCCGAAGAAATCATCCATCTGCCGCAAGAGCCCTTTAATGGGAGAACTGCTAAAAAAGGAATCGATCGATTGAAGAATATCGGTTTGGGGCGGACGCGTGCCTTTTTTTGGAGTTAAGTCAGAATTCTTGTCTTTCATCATGAAGCTCCTTTCAAGTCATGTTAATTATCTATATGTAGAAATGGGTCGGCAAGGTTCCACAATTAATAAAGAGTGGGGAGGAGATTGGAAAAAACTCTTGGTAAGCGAATACAAACTATGTTACGTTTGAAATAACATCCTTAAGTCGAAGGAAGATAACGTATGCAGCTTTTGAAAAATACATATTTCTTGAGAGTTTTAAAGGTCGTTTTTCCGTTAACGATACTTATCTTGATTTACATAGAAGGAAAAAAACAAATAAAATCGGTGAATATCTCACTTGTTATTCAGAAAATACAGGAAATCGGCCTGCCTTGGTTCCTCTGGCTCCTTCTGCTCGGTGTATTTGCAGTTGCAACCATGATTCTTTATGATGTTTATCTGATTAGGAGGTTGAATGTCCACGTTCCTAAATGGAAAGTGTTTGTACAAGGTTTTTCTGCAAACGCATATGCGAATTTTTGGGGATTTGGCGGTTTTGCCGGGGTCGGACTTCGAACTTTGTATTACAGAAGGCAATCTGCGAATATTTCCTTTTTCCTTAAATCGGTTACCATCCTTTTACCCTATATGTTGGTTGGCTTATCCATTTTTGCTTGGATGGTGCTGGTGAATGAATGGTATTCACCTATCGTCCTGCATAATTATCCAATTATAAAACTGCCATTGCTAATTATGTGTGGATACGGCATTTTTATTGTGGCTGCCGGATACTATACAAAAAGAGTATCAAATCATACACAACTTACGTTAGTGACCATATCACTCCTTGAATGGGGACTTGCCGCATTTCTCTTTTTTCAGATTTCACTTGCCTTAAATGTCCATATGCCTGCTCATATAGTAATACTGCTCTTTTTTATGGCAGCCATCTCCGGGGTATTGAGCACAGTGCCAGGTGGGGTGGGGGCCTTTGATTTTATCATTCTGGTTGGTATGGCCAGTTTCGGGAATTCAGAAGAAAAAGCATTGGCACTTTTATTTTTATACCGGCTTGTATATTATGTGATACCCTTTTTGATCAGCACTTTGCTGTTAGGGCATTTCCTCTATAAAGAAAAGATTTGGAGAAGCATCATTCCGAACAAGGAAGCTTTTTCATCCTTATGTCATCGCATATTATCAGTGTGGGTGCTAGTGGTTGGTGTCTTGCTACTGCTTTTCCCAGTGGTTCCGGCATTCATTCAAAGGGTGAAGCTTGCAGATCAGTTTTTATCCATGGAGATGCTGCAGATTTCCCAGCAATTCTCCATCGCAATCGGCATCATTCTATTGGTGCTATCCAGAGCGATAGAAGATAAGGTCAGAAGGGCCTATTATTTTACCTTTTTTGTTTTAATTATAGGAATGTTTGTCAGTTTCTCTAAAGGCTTTCATATGTGGGAAGTGGTCCTTCTCCTGGGTGCACTCTTTCTTCTGTATGGATCCAAGCGTGAGTTCTACCGTCATGTGAGTCAATATAACATAACAAAAGTTTTTATTGATGGGTTCATATTATTTTGCATTTCTCTCTTGTATGTACTGGTTGGTTCTCTTCAGATAGCTTACCTGAGGAAAATGGTGCCAGGCAGATTGCAGGATCTGTTTGCCCTCCATCCTCAGGCGCTGATTCAGGATATGGCAGTAGGTGCAGCTATTGCATTGGTTCTTTTATATTTCGGTCTCTTCATTAAAAGGAAAAATAAATCCAATCTGTTATTCAAAAAAGTGACAGAAAGGGAAGGGCAAGATCGGAAGTTGTTGTTTCCGGAAAAGCCTCTATACTTCTTTTCCATTGATTCAGCGAAGGTGTATTACCAAAAGTGGAAGGAATCACTCATTTTGGTTGACCATACAAGCAAGCTCGACATACTGGCCTTATCTGAAATGGAAAAGGAAGCGGATCGATATGGGTATTCTCTGATACTTATGGGGTTTCAAAATCTTTCAGCTGCTGACCTGAGAGAGATGGGGTATTATGCCTTGCGTGAAGAAAAGCATATTTTTTTCATTTCACAGCAATTGCCACAATTGGAAGCGAAATTTTTGATAAAACAACTTGTCCGAACCACTAAAAAGGTGGTAAGATAGATGTCTTTTCTTTTGAAATATGTTACAATGAATATTGGAAGAGATTGTATACCGATGAGGGCTTGTAGCATGGCATCATCTTTTTTAAAACATTTTTTAAAATAATATTATTTTTTCCTCGTATTTTGGAATACTAAAAGTATATTAGTGTGGATGTAGTTTGCCCCACCTCAAAAGATAGGAGAGTGGCACTATGGCGTTTGGAAGAAGAGAAGTAGAGGAAATCGTGACAGACGAAACAAAGATTTGGGTATGTGAATCGGAAGACTGTAAAGGTTGGATGAGAGACAACTTCAAAAGCAGTGAAACACCTTCTTGTCCTTTGTGTAAGAGCGGGATGAAAGAATCCACTAAAGTATTGGCAGTAATCAATAATTATAGTCAAAATCAGAAAATGTAAATATTGCAGAGCAAAAATAACCATGCCCTATAGGAGGCATGGTTATTTTTGTCTTGATTATGTGCAGTTAAATCTTTCCCTTGTCCCAGGTGATGACTCCATCACTTTCCAAAATCCCAAGAACGACATCCCCTATATCCGGATCTGTATAAAGCAGATCCCTTACCCGGAATTTAATATCATCTGCATCTGCAAGTGAGAAGCCTTCGCGAAGTTCGATATAGCTTTCCACATGATATTTCCGGCCTTCCTGAAGTATCCTGAGGTTCTTGATGTCAACTACATCCTTATCTGAAAGAATCATGTCGACAATCCTTGTTTCTACTTCTTTCGGTGCTGAAACACCAATCAGGCCAATTGTATTTTCATACCCTATTTTCAGGGCGATACCGATCAATAATACCCCAATAAGAATCGTTCCAACGCCATCAAGGACATAAAGACCGGTGAAGTGTGCAATCACAATTGTCACCAGTGCTAAGGCAGCCCCGAAAGTTGCGATAATATCCTCATAGAAGACAAGCCTCGTCGGAGGGGAAGCAAGGCGGACGTTTTTAAAGGCACTAATCAATACTCCCCCGCCACTTGATTCGGTTCTCGTCTCTTTAGCAATTTCTTTTGCCGCTTTAATCAATACGAGTCCATCGATGATTACCGCTATAATCAAAATGACACTGTTCAAAATGATATTTGTGGATTCCTTAGGATGAACAATCAGCTCCCATCCTTTGATGATCGTTTCATACGCCATAATCGAGATTACGATGACTGCGATCAATACAAACAGGTTAACAACGCGTCCAAAACCGGTTGGAAACCTTTTGGTAGGGGCCTTTTCTGCCAAAGCACTCCCTAAAAAGACGAATCCTTGGTTGGTGGCATCTGCCAAGGAATGGAATGTGGTCGCAAGCATTGTCCCACTTCCGCTATAAATTGCAGCAACCCCCTTGATGATTGCCAGCACCGTATTTGCAAGAGCTGCAATCCCCGAGGATTTATTACCTTTTTTTAATAGTTGAAAAAAACTCATATCATCACCCTCACATATGACCTATTTTATTCTTTTGCATATACCCCAAAAAATATGTAACTTAATCCCTCCATCCAATATTCCTGATATTCATTCATTATATAGTAGAAGGGAATATTTTGGTAAGAGTTAGTTTGTAAGACTCTACAAGTTATGAAAAATATAAATATTACAAACTGTTCTTTCGATAGAATATAATGAAAGAAGATGATCGCCTGATCAGAATTAAATAAATGGAAAAGGGGAATGTAGTTGAAAACTATTTTACCTTTTGAGATAAGAGTAACCAACGTGAGGAACCAAGTCGTCTTTCCGGATCAAATACAGATTGATCTCCATGATCATTTTAATGACGAATTAACCATCGTGACAGAAAATAGTACCTATACTTTGAAGGATATTTATTCCGTGCCGGCTATTTTTTTTAGTGATCTTTTAAAAGGGAAGAAAGAGATCATTTTACATTCTGATCTATCACTAGATGTAATCCTTCCCGTTTATATCATAAAAAAAGCTTTGTTAGATGAAACGCTTCCACCATTCAGTTTCTATTTACAGATGTCAGAAATCATCAGAAAAGTCCGCTGGGAATCTTCCATTTCCAATTTAAGAGTACTATGGGAGGCGGGCAAGAAAGTAAATCCAACCTTTACTGCATTGGAAAAATTCACTTTATTGATATCCTTTTTTGAAAAATGCCATCAAAGGGGACCGGAAAAATTCAGCAATTTACTGGAGAGGATTTATTTAGAGGGAGTAGAAACGATTCTTTATGAAGAATCTGACTTTCTAATGAAGGATTTTCAGTTCTATGTGAGAGAAGAGAGCAATCATCAAGGCAAAACATCTGATAATTTCCTTGTCTCTTTTGAGGATGGGACTGTAAGGGAAATTCGGGGGAAAGTAAGCAGAAACAATCCGCATGCGCATTTCTATCATTATTGGTTGCAAAGGGATGGATTTTCCCTATTGATACAAGAATTGAAAATCGAAAATGAAAAAGTATGTAAAATAGTAAAATTGGACAAGAAAATAAACCTGAAAAACTTAAAGAGAATTTTGGATCATTATGAGTTAGAAAAGGAGTGGATGGAGACTGGAGAGTATTTATATGCCGAAAGTTCATCACAAACTCTGACAGGGATTTTATCACATCTTAAAAATGTCACAGATCCATGGGTAAAAAGGCAAAGGGCAAAATATGTGATCCCCTTTCATTTTGATTACAAGAGATATAATAAAATTTCCGCTTACATCGATAATCTATTCTTGAAAATTGATGAAAGTATGATTCATCATAAATTCAGGGACACGTTCTTACCACAGTTTAATGACTACTTTTTCAACAATATCGGATTATCAAACAAACAAATACATAGTGAGCATTTTAAGTCTGGGGGAAAATACTTCATTTCATTACAACAAAAGGATTTTAAGATATTGACTTCTCAAAATGGCGAAGCGACACAGCATGATTCGAGAGAGGTCCAGGTGAGCATCCGGATTTTCCAGTATGGTGTGGGCTTCATCATACTTGATTCAGATTTTATCCCGGAAGAAATTGTCCCCTTAAAGTATATATTGAGAAACGACGAAATCATTTGCCGAAATGTAGATTATATATTCCGTTATTTTATAAAGGATAACAAGGATTTGAAAATAGATGCCACGAGAAGAGGCATAGTCTATGAATCCATTGAGTTGGAAAGTGAATCGTTTCAGCATTCTTTAAAAGAGAATTTGATATTAAAGACTTGCAGCGCAAATAAAAATACATACATCAAGGATAAAGAGGAATTGAAAAGTGAAATCAACGAGAAATATTTAAGCAGGGGGGATTTTGTATTCTATGGCTTTTCTAGAAGCTGCGGCGTACAGTATTTGGTGGATAATCCTGCACTGAGTAAAAGTGGCCTGGAGAAGCTCGCACAGAATTTCATGGAGGAAAAATTTTTTGTTTTCTTATTTTCAATCCAGCAAAGAGATGCCATCAGGCAATTTTCCGATAAGTTGGTGAGGGGAAGCATGTTAAAGCAAAAGCTGAAAACAAATGCTATCAGGAGAGATTTCATCGAATTCATCACCCAAGTTAAATTAAGTCATATTTCCGACCATAATGTCGTAACCAAATTTTATAACAAATGGAGGGTAATTTTTGATAGCGAAGCCATTTATCAAGAAGTTGCAGAAAAATTGTCTGCACTAGATGGCTATCAGCAATCCAGGGTGTCATATCACTTTAATTTTCTGTCCTTCCTAGTCTTTCCGATCATTGCAATCTCTTCACTGTTTACGATGGGCATCTTCAAGACAAATCCGATACACCTTGAGTTGGGCACTGTCATTATTTCCTGTTTTGCACTACTAGTGCTGTTTTTTACGTTACTAAATAAAAGGTGAGAAGAGTATAATCATGGAACTGAATGTCATAAAAGCTATCAGCGATAAATTTACAAAAGAAGAGTTTCTAGAAGGCGATCCACATATTTTCCTCAAAGGAGATCATGAGGTAATGTTCTCTGCAGCCCACGCTGTAAGCCAGATCAGAAACGGAAGGTACAAGAAATCCGAGACATATACTGGAGTACTGGCCAAACTATTGAACAGCTACGCTAGATATCCAGCCATCGTCAAAACAAGAAATCTGTTTGATGATGCAAACTATGACCCGGAAAGTTTCTATCGGCAGGAACTGATTGACTTTATCAAAGTCAGTAAAATCCAATGTTTAATTGATTTACATATAATGAAACCTTCAAACCACTATGATATTGAAATGGCAACAGGAAACGGAGCCAATATCCAGGGACAATGGTGGATAATCAATGAGATCAATGGGACTGCCAGGGAAAACGGAATTGAAAAAATTGCTACAGATGAAAACTTTTTTGCCCTCAATCCCAACTGCATAGCCGCCGACATCTCAAAAAAGTGCGGGATACCCGCAATCCAGATGGAGATAAACTGGAAAGTCATATCCGATGAAAAGGGATTTACTAAAATTTATAGTTTTTTAAAAGGTTTAAATACAGTTTTCGACTCTTACTAGAAGGATCTGTTTTTAAAATTGTTGCTAGATTTTGTCTTTTGTAGAGAAAATAATGTTAAAAAACTGAGTTGATTGTAGCGGAGGACACTTGACTCCTGCGGGAACTTAGAGGGCATGGGAGACCCCACAGGCGAAGCCGAGGAGGCTCCCATCCGTCCCCGCGGAAAGCAAGTGTTCGGAGCGGAAATCAACGGGCTAACTTTGAAGTTTACATTTTATCTATATAGCAAAGACAGAGATTGCAAACCTCATAGACCATCTCTAATGGAAATCCTTTATTATCCAGTTCACTCCCCCTTTACGAAGCGAACGCCTATTCGCTAAAATAGAATGTAGATAACGAGGTGAAGGAATCATGTGGAGAAAATCAATTCATGAAGTGATAGATTGGATGAAAACGGAGGAATCGATCGCGAGGAATATCGTTCATTGGGAAACGGTCCCCCCAAAGGAAGCGCAATCGGTGACATTTCCAGAAAAAATAGATGACAGGCTGCGCAATGCATTAACCAGCAGAGGGATAACAAGCCTGTACACCCATCAAGCGGCTGCCTTTGAAGCGGCTATACATAAAAAGCATTTTGTAGCCGTCACGCCGACGGCTTCCGGGAAGACGCTCTGCTACAACCTTCCAGTTCTCCAAAAGATTATTGCAAATAAGGAAAGCAGGGCCCTTTATCTTTTTCCGACGAAAGCACTTGCACAGGATCAGAAGAGCGAGCTAAATGAAATCATCACGGAAATGGGTGTGCCGATCAACAGTTATACCTATGATGGGGATACGGCCCCGGCTATCCGGCAGAAAGTCAGAAAGGCTGGCCATGTTGTAATCACAAATCCGGATATGCTTCACTCTGCCATTCTTCCGCATCATACGAAATGGGTATCCTTATTCGAAAACCTGGAGTATATCGTCATAGATGAATTGCATACGTATCGTGGTGTTTTCGGGAGTCATGTGGCAAATGTCATCCGTAGGTTAAAGCGGATATGTAAGTTCTATGGAAGCAACCCTACATTCATTTGTACTTCGGCTACCATAGCCAACCCAAGGGAGCTGGCAGAGGAGCTTACAGGGGAAAACTTCGAGCTGATCAATAATAACGGGGCGCCTTCCAGTAAAAAACATATCGTTTTTTATAACCCGCCCATCGTCAACAAACCGCTCAATATCCGTAGAAGTGCAACACTTGAAGTAAGGAAGCTTGCAAGCGAATTCCTGCAGGAAAAGATCCAGACGATTGTTTTTGCCAAGAGCAGGGTGCGTGTGGAGATCCTCCTGACATATCTGCAGGAACTGGTGAAAAATCAGTTAGGCAAAAAGTCGATACAGGGCTACCGTGGAGGATACCTTCCGACTCAAAGGCGTGAGATTGAAAAAGGTTTGAGAAACGGGGAAATATATGGGGTCGTCAGTACCAATGCACTTGAACTCGGTGTGGATATCGGCCAACTTCAGGTTTGTATCATGACAGGTTATCCCGGCACCATTGCAAGTGCCTGGCAGCAGGCTGGCCGCGCCGGGAGAAGACAGGGGGAGGCTGTAATCGTCATGGTGGCAAGTTCTAGCCCCCTTGATCAGTATGTCATTCAGCATCCTGAATTTTTCCTTAAAAGCAGTCCAGAGTCTGCAAGGATCAATCCGGACAATCTTGTCATTCTAGTCGACCATATCAAATGTGCGGCTTATGAACTTCCATTTAAAAAAGGGGATACCTTTGACGGGGTTGAGCTCGAAGACATCCTTGACTATCTTACTGAGGAGAGGGTGCTTCATGAAAATGGGGGGAAGTGGCACTGGATGAATGATGCATTCCCCGCCCATAACATAAGCCTGCGCTCAGCGTCCCAGGAAAATGTCATCATCATTGACCAGACGGTGGAGCCTGCGAACAAAGTGATCGGGGAGATGGATCGCTTCAGTGCGATGACACTGTTGCATGACGAAGCCATCTATCTGCATCAAGGAATTCAGTATCAGGTGGAAAAGCTGGATTGGGAAGAAAAGAAGGCCTTTGTCAGGGAAGTGAATGTCGATTATTTTACAGATGCGAATCTGGCTGTTTCCCTTGATGTCCTCGAGGTCGATAAACAGACGGAAAACCATACTGGAGCAGTATCATTTGGAGATGTATCGGTAAAGGCGATGGCCACTATATTTAAAAAGATTAAATTCGAGACTCATGAAAATATCGGTTCCGGACCTATCCACCTTCCAGAAGAGGAGCTCCATACCAATGCAACGTGGATCACCCTTGAGGAGGAAATTACGGAAGCACTTGGTGCAGATGAACTAGAAAAGAGCCTGCTTGGGCTTTCTCATGCCCTAAAAGCTGTTGCACCCCTTTTGCTGATGTGTGAACCTGCAGATCTTCAAGTTGTACCGCAGGTGAAATCAACTCATGATGAAAAGCCGGTCATCTATTTCTATGACCGCTATCCTGGTGGCGTCGGACTAAGCGAGAAAGCCTATGAAAAAGTAGGAGAGCTTTTTGATAGAGCGAGCGAGCTTATTGGAAACTGTCCCTGCAAGAATGGCTGTCCTTCATGCATTGGCGCCGATTATTCCATGGATGATACGAAAAAGCTATCATTACAGCTACTGCAGCAACTTGTATAAAGGAGTAAAACATGTCTTTAAAAAATAAATTAAACAGAATGAAAAATCATCTCCAGACAGGGAAGCAAGTAGTGGAAACAATAAAGGAAGAAAGTATTCCCCCTGCATCAAAGAGTGAATCAATACCTAATGCGGACGAATGGAAGGCTTATGGTGCCCTTCCCTTTCATTTCCACGAGGAGTATTGCCTGATCCGTGAAGTGGAATATCCGCTCGATTACAAGCATGGGCATTATACCTTGGGTGAAATCCTACCTGTAATGGAACAATGGCAAAAAGACGTTGCAGGGCATCCTTTATCCGCGAAAGGTCATCAGTGCAAGGACTTGTTCTTTTTTGATACGGAAACAACTGGACTAAGCGGAGGGGCAGGTACCACGATCTTTCTTCTCGGGTATGCCAGGGTGCATGATGATAAAGTGGTGGTCAGACAGCATCTCCTGCCTGCGCCGGGGAATGAGGTCGCCCTCTATCAGAGCTTCCTTCAGGAGGTAGACTATTCAACGCTTGTCACCTATAACGGGAAGGCGTTTGACTGGCCACAAGTCAAAACACGGCACACCCTTGTAAGGGAACACGTCCCCAAGCTCCCTAGTTTCGGGCATTTCGATCTTTTGCATGCTGCGAGAAGGCTATGGAAGGATACAATGGAGTCGGTTCGGCTTGCGAACGTGGAGAAAGAAATACTAGGCATCAAACGAGAAAATGATATACCTGGCTTCCTTGCACCGATGATTTATTTCGACTTTGTCAAAACGCATGAGATGGAAGGGATAAAAGGCGTGCTGAAGCATAACGAATGGGATGTGCTCACACTTATCACGCTATATATCCATCTCTCAAAACTATTACAGGCGGATTCTGATACCAGGAATGAAAAAGAGGAATTCGAAGTAGGAAGATGGTTCGATTCGCTAGGCGAAAAAACGGTTGCTGCAAGGATATATGAAAATATTGTCGAACAATCCTTCGGAGCGTCTTATAAATTGGGACTCATCAAAAAGCGGGAAGCACGATACGATGAAGCAAAAGAGCTATTCCTGCAATCTTACAGCCACAGAGACAACCCGAAAAAGGAAGAGGCTGCCATTGAACTTTCGATGCTTTTTGAACATAAGGAAAAAGACTATCCCGCCGCACTTTTTTATGCAGAACAAGCTTTTGTTTCTTGGAAGGAAAAACAACTTTCAGTGCGTAGTGGTGAAGGTAAAAACAGGGACAAATATGTGAAAAGGATCGAAAGGCTGAAAAGGAAATTAAAGAGCTGAAATATATTTCGGATTTTGTCAAATAATCGCTTGATTTGTATTGTCAACGTAACATTTACCATGTAAAATTAAACATTGTGATTTACTATTAAACAAAGGAAAAGCATGGGAGAGAGAGCGTTGTCAAGATTAATTTTGTGTTTGTTTTTTGTTGTTATCGGTCTGACACTTTTTGTATTTTCGAATCTCAAAGAAGATATTTACACGATTCTGCTATAATTTTCATAGGCAAACGAGTATATCTTTGTAAAATAGGTGTTTGTATTAGTACATGTATCACCCTTCTTTCATAATTTGTTAATGTAAAGAGAAAAACAAAAAATGAAAGGAGATCATAAGTATGTACAACTGCAGACCAAACATGATGGGACCAATCGTCCATCCTACGAAATGTTGTGTAAAGAACTTACAATCGGTAACTGAGGTTACTCACATCCATCCTTCACACACAACATATGTAAACAACCAAATGTTCCAGCATAAACATTACTTCCCTCACACTGAATCAATGGTTGACTCAGTTTCACACCAAAACTTCAACTGTGGTCCTGGAGCGCCTGGCATGGGTCAAGGAGCACCTGGAATGGGTCAAGGTATGGGTCAGGGAGCACCTGGTCAAGTAATGGGAGCATACCAAGGTCCTGGCGGAATGCCTGGAGGCCAAGTATTGGGAGCTTCACAAGGTCCTGGAATGGGTTATGGCGGAATGCCTGGTGGCCCTGGAATGGGTTACGGCGGCGGAATGCCTGGGCAATGTAAGCAATATGGCAGATAAGCCGTATTGACAAGTCAAAAAAATACGTTACTCTGTTAATATAAAGGAACTGGTGAGAAGCCAGTTCTTTTTCTTTTATATGTTTCTTTAAAAAATCATTGTTCTTGCGCTTTTGTGCGTACATATCTATTATTGATTTATGAGGTGTCTATGAAAGTACTCGTCCTTACTGGTTATAAATCGCATGAACTTCAAGTGTTTAAAAAGAATGATCCAGCTGTGCTCTATATTAAAAAAGCCATTCAAAAACGGATTGTCTCTTTACTTGAAGAGGGGCATGAGTTAGAATGGATTGTCATCAGTGGACAGTTGGGTGTGGAGCTATGGGGGGCGGAAGTGGTCTTTGAGCTCCAATCAACCTATCCTGACCTGAAGCTAGCAGTATTCACCCCATATCTTTCCCAGGAAGAAAAGTGGAGTGAATCAAATAAAGAGTTTTATGAACTGATTATGGCCCAAGCAGATCACATCGATTCCATTACCAAGAAAAAATACGAATCGCCTCTTCAACTTCGCATGAAAAACCAATTCCTGATTGATAAATCGGATGGCTTATTGGTGGTTTATGATGAAGAGAGGCCGGGTAATCCCCAATATATGCTTGAAATGGCCAAAAGGAAAGCAACCGGGCAGTCATATCCGATTTTCATCATCGATGACTATGAGCTTCAACTGGTTGTGGAGGAAGAACAGTTTAATGGACAACATGATTGGTAAAAGACTACAATTTTTGCCGAAATCATATTTATAGAATTTATTCAAATACTATTAAAGAGAAAATTGACAAGTGTCCCATTTTTTGAAAAAATAATAAGAAAATAGTGGCACTGGCATTGAGGTGAGGAACTTATGCTATCTGATAAAATCAAATTGACAGCAAAAGAAATTTTGGAAAAAGAATTCAAGGCAGGCATGAGAGGCTATAAGGCTGAAGATGTTGATAAGTTTTTGGATGTTGTGATCAAGGACTACGAAACTTTCCATCAGGAATATGAACTTCTGATGCAGGAAAATGCAAGGTTGAAACGTCAGTTGGAGGAAGCCGGCAAAAAGCCGCAACAAAGCACAAGCAATACCGGCTCCACTAACTTTGACATCCTTCGCAGACTTTCCAATCTGGAGAAGCATGTATTCGGCAGTAAATTATACGAATAACATTATTTTACAGTTGCATTATTCATCCAGATTTACTATACTATATCTTGCTGACATCAATAGTGATTGGGTAACCGCTACAGTTACATGTAGAGGAAAGTCCATGCTCGCACAGGCTGTGATGCCTGTAGTGTTCGTGCCTAGCGAAAAAATAAGCTAGGGTAGTCTGGTTTTATACTGGGCTAACGGCAGGGAAAGCACCTAAGTCGAGAGATATGGTGTGAATACCTTGAAAGTGCCACAGTGACGTAGTCCGGCAAGAAATTGCAGGAGTGGAACGAGGTAAACCCCTCGAGCGAGAAACCCAAACAATGGTAGGGGCACCTTCTCTATGGAATCCGAACGAATGAGAAGGACAGATAATATTATATTATCTGTAGACAGATGGTTACCACCTGAGTACAAGGAGCAATCCGTTTGCAGTACAAAGGAACAGAACATGGCTTACAGATCGCTATTGATTGGATGTCGCATGATAACGTAGATGTTTGAAAAATAAGCTCTCCTGATCCCAGGGGAGCTTTTGTATTAAGAAAAGGCGGCTCGACAAGAAGATTATTGGCTAAAATAGATTTACATACATATTCGCTTAAAAAGGTCAGGGTGAAAAAATGAAAAACAAATATAAGTTAATCGCAACCGCTGCAATGGGACTTGAATCCTTAGTGGCAAAAGAAGTTAAAGACCTGGGATACGATTGCACAGTAGATAATGGTAAAGTCATCTTCTATGGTGATGCATTAGCCATCTGCCGTGCAAATCTGTGGCTAAGGACAGCCGACAGGATCAAGGTGGTGGTCGGGGAATTCAAAGCGGCTACCTTCGATCAGCTTTTTGAACAAACAAAAGCATTGCCATGGGGCGATTATCTTCCAGAGGATGCTGAATTCCCTGTTATCGGGAAATCCGTTAAATCACAGCTTTCCAGTGTGCCTGACTGTCAGGCAATCGTGAAAAAAGCGGTAGTGAACAAAATCAAGCAGCACTATAACATCCAATCCGACTGGCTCGATGAAAAAGGGGCTGTTTATAAAATTGAAGTGGCCATTCTCAAGGATAATGTCCAGCTTACCATCGATGCGTCAGGAATCGGCCTGCATAAGCGTGGCTATCGTGCCGATCAAGGGGAAGCTCCGTTAAAGGAAACCTTGGCGGCCGCACTGGTGATGTTGACGAACTGGACGCCTGATAAGCCATTTGTCGACCCATTCTGTGGCTCCGGGACTATTGCCATTGAAGCGGCCCTGATAGGTCAGAATATCGCACCAGGCTTCAACAGGGATTTCGTCTCTGAGGATTGGCATTGGATTGGTGATGCTTTATGGGAAAGAGCCCGTCAAGAAGTGGAAGAGAAAGCAAACTACGATCAGCCACTCGACATTTCCGGGTATGATATTGACCATCGCATGATATCCATAGCGAAAGAAAATGCTTTTGAAGCGGGTCTTGGGGAACTGATTTCATTCAAACAGATGCAGGTATCCGATTTCACAACGAAAAAAGAGTATGGTGTGATTGTCGGAAATCCTCCTTACGGTGAACGTCTAGGGGAACGCCCCGAGGTGGAGAAAATGTACAGGGGCATGGGTAAAGCCTATAAGGAACTTGATACTTGGTCCATTTATATACTTACATCCCATGAAGGATTTGAGAGCTTTTTCGGAAGAAAGGCAACGAAAAAAAGAAAACTGTTTAACGGATTCATCAAAACGGACTATTACCAATACTGGGGCAAGCGTCCTCCCAGAAACAACTAGGTAATTGTTTATCAGTCGATCTCCTGGGGAAAAGGTAACAAAGGAGTGATTTCGGTGACTGACACAAAAAAAGATAAAGAGCTTTTGGAAAGAAATGAAAAAGATAAAGCCTTCAAGGAAAATGAAAAAGAGCAGAAACGGCGCGATCAGCTGGTGATGCCGATTGACGAATTGCCTTTGGAGGACATCAAGTACGAAGCGGAAGAAGAGAAAAAGAAAAAAGATTCAAAAGATGATTCCAGCAGTGAAGAGCAGTAGAATGAAGGCTTGTACAATTTAGTGTTGAGACAACGTATATATACATGAAAATGGGCATAGAATACTTCTATCAGCAGTAAGGATGGAGGGGTATTCTATGCCATTGCATGTTAATGACTTTATGAAAATATCAAAAGCGCTGGATAGCAGCTATCAAAGACTAGCCAATGAGAATTTACTTGATGTCGAATGCGTGGAGCGGATGAAGGCTGCACGGGAGGAATATATGAAAGCCATGCTACATGCATCCTATGTGGACGAGAGCATGGTTCATATAACGAAAGGCTAAAAAGTTCCCTTCAAAAGAGGGGAACTTTTTTTATTTAAAAAAACTTGACAAAACACGCTATTTTTTCAATAATGTTCAGATGCAAACTTTTTTGTAACGGAACATATACATGATGCAAAATCTTTCACGGAGGTACATATTATGAACAATCGTCTGCCTTTTACAATGAACAAGGGTGATTCTTTTTTTGATCGTTTGAACGAATGGATCGGGGATGTTTTTTATGACATTCTACCGGAAGCAGGGTTTGAACTTCGTGATGAGCAAATTTTTATGGCATTTCAACTAGAACGTGCATTCAAGGAAAAGAAGGTCATCTTCTCTGAAGCAGGTGTAGGAACAGGTAAGACGATGGTATATCTCCTTTATGCAATTTGTTATGCAAGATACATGGGCAAGCCTGCCATCATCACCTGTGCAGATGAATCACTCATCGAGCAGCTGGTGAAAAAGGAAGGGGATATTGCGAAGCTTTCCAAAATACTTGACGTGACATTCGATGTAAGATTGGCAAAATCACCGGATCAATATCTCTGTTTGAATAAATTGGACCATGCCCTCAATGCTTACGATATAGACAATATTGATGATGTATACGATTCTCTACCTAAATTCGTCAACAAAACAGCCCCGATGCAATCCTTTCATCCATATGGAGACAGAAAAGACTATTCAAAGCTGAATGATGACGAATGGAACCTCATTGGTTGGGATAGCTTCCAGGATTGTTTCAGTTGTGAAAAACGCCATCGATGTGGACAAACCTTATCAAGGGATCATTACCGGAAATCGACGGACCTTATCATCTGTTCCCATGACTTTTATATGGAGCATGTTTGGACAGTGGAAAAAAGAAAGCGTGAAGGACAGCTCCCATTACTGCCTGAAGCTTCCACGGTTGTCTTTGATGAAGGGCACCTCTTGGAATATGCGGCCCAAAAAGCACTGACCTATAAAATCAAGAAGCATATGGTAGAAGAGCTGCTTACTAGACTTTTAGGAAACGACCTTAGGGAAGAGTTCGTCCTGCTGGTTGAAGATGCACTTGAAGCCAATGATCTTTTCTTTGAAACGCTGGAGGACAACCTAAGCTCCGTTGATGGTTCGGATAGAAAAGATATTAGAATGGATCAATCTTTAGTGGGTGTTGCAAAAAATCTTCTCGCAAAAGTGGAGGAGATCGGAAATCAACTGGTGTTTGAAGGTGAACTTCATACTGTGGACCATTATCAGCTTCATATAGTGGAAGAGTATCTGGATTCAATCGAGTTCCTATTGAAATTACTCCTGTCCCAGGAGGATGTGATTGCGTGGGCTGAGCAGGCAAAAAATGATTTGACACTTGTCGTCATGCCGAAAACGGTCGAAGAGGTATTAAAAGAGAGTGTGTTTTCGAAACAAATACCTTTCGTATTCTCTTCGGCTACGTTATCGGACAACAATTCCTTTGATTATCTTGCCAGCTCCCTTGGTATCGGTGACTATCTTTCTTTTTCCATAAAGTCACCATTTGATTATGATGAAAAAATGAAATTGCGTTTATCTGAGCTTGATAATGACGAAGCTGGTTTCGAAAGAAAATACCACGCTGCGATGCAAGCGATAGAACGTTCAGAAGGTAGCGCGCTTATCTTATTTTCTACCAAGCGTGAGCTGCAGCAATTCAAATTAAGAAATGAGCAAAATACTTCCTACCGTTTCCTCTATGAAGGGGAACAGGAGATAAGTGTCCTTGTTTCCGAATTTCAAAACGATGAAAAATCGGTTCTTTGTGCTTATCACCTGTGGGAAGGGCTAGATATTCCCGGTCCATCCCTATCCAATGTGGTGATCTGGTCCCTGCCATTCCCTCCGAATGATCCAGTTTTTGCGGCAAAACGAAAAGGTCTGGATGATCCATATATGCAGTTGGACGTACCTTATATGCTACTTCGCCTAAGACAGGGAATTGGAAGGCTGATCCGTTCATCTGAGGATCAAGGGGAAATAACAATCTTCCTGCCCTCCCATTTACCAAGTCAGGTCAAGGACAAGTTGGAAACGGTTCTTCCGACAGTTCCTGTCACCCAATAAAATATATTTTGAAAGCACTCTGTTAAAATCTGCAGAGTGTTTTTTTGTTGTAAGAAGCAAGAAAACCATATACCCAGAAATATGTTGCCAACTAGTAAGAAAATTGTGTATTCTTAAACTTAGCCTAGATATGTTGGGGGATATAAGCATGATAGAGACAGCAAGCCTTGAAAAGCAGTACTTGGAATACATGTCAAAGATGGAAAGCTATAAAGAAGCACTTTCCCTTATTTTCTGGGATTTGCGTACAGGGGCCCCAAAAAAAGGGGTAGATCGCCGTTCAGATGTGATCGGGGTCCTTTCTTCTGAGGTGTTCAACATGTCAACTTCAGAGGAAATGGCGGCCTTCCTTACACAGCTTCTGCAGGAAGATGTTTTCGAAGCATTAAATGAGGTAACCAAGGCATCTTTACTTGAAACAAAAAAGAACTATGACCAAAACAGAAAAATTCCCGCTAAGGAATATCAGGAATATGTGGTTTTGAGCACAAAGGCGGAAACTGTATGGGAAGAGGCAAAAGCCAAATCCGATTTTTCAATGCTCCAACCTTATCTTGAGAAATTGGTGGAGTACAATAAAAAATTCATCGAGTATTGGGGACATGATGGAAATAAGTATAATACACTTTTGGATCTATACGAACCAGGTGTGACAGTAGATACATTGGATGAGGTTTTTGGAAGGCTCAAAGACCGGGTTGTGCCTCTTGTAAAAGCTATTCAAGATTCCAAGGTCCAGCCGAGGTCTTCCGAATTGCTTGTTCCATTTTCCAAGGAAAATCAGCAAAGTTTCAGTCTTGAAGTCTTGAAGGAGCTAAAATACGATTTTGATGCAGGAAGATTGGATGAAACCGTTCACCCGTTTGCGATCGGACTAAACCCCGGAGATGTGCGGGTAACGACAAAGTATGACGAGCAGGACTTTCGAACAGCAGTTTTCGGTACCATCCATGAGTGTGGTCATGCCCTGTATGAACAGAACATTTCTTTGGATTTGATCGGTACTGGGCTTTGTACCGGAACATCGATGGGAATCCATGAGTCTCAGTCACTGTTTTATGAAAACTTTGTTGGCCGTAATGAATCATTCTGGAAACGCCATTATGGAACGCTTCAACGTTATGCAGAAGGTGCATTTGACTCTTTGGATTTGGAAGAGTTCTATCTGGCAATCAATGAAGCGAAACCGTCCTTGATCAGAATTGAAACGGATGAACTAACCTATGCCTTACATATCATGATCCGTTATGAGTTGGAAAAAGCATTATTCAATGATGAGTTGGAAGTTGGTGACCTTCCCAAGGCCTGGAATGAAAAGTATGAAAGCTATCTTGGCATCACCCCTCCAAACGATGCGCAAGGTGTATTGCAGGATGTTCACTGGTCAGGTGGCAGCTTTGGCTACTTCCCATCCTATGCATTGGGATATATGTATGCTGCCCAATTCAAGCAAGCGATGTTAAAGGATCTTCCGAACTTTGATGAGCTTTTGGAAAAAGGGGAGCTCGATTCCATAAAAGGCTGGCTGACCGAAAAAGTCCATCGTCATGGAAAAATGAAAAAACCACTCGAGATCATGAAAGAGGTAACAGGGGAAGAACTCAACGTAGACTACTTAATCAATTACCTGGAAGATAAATATAAAGCAATCTATCGGTTGTAATTCATAAAAAACTATAAGCCTCAGTAATGGGGCTTCTTTTTTTTCTATAAAAAAGAAGCCCTCAAAATGGACTTCAATTGGTATGAATAATTTATGATGCATTTTCTAATTCTACAATTATTTGCATTTCACCGTTGTCCTTTAAGTAGAGAGGAGAATGCAGACGGTGGTGGAGATGAAATTCAGTTTGCTGTTCAATCAATACATTGGGAGGGGTAATATCCATATTAAGACCACTTTGAGCAATGTTCGATGAGAGGGTGCCGGCGATCATGTTGCCGAGTTCACCTGTAAAGGATTGAAGCATTTCCCCATCCAGTTCCATGCCGAACATCTTTGTGCCGATATGCTGGAATACTGTACGTTCACCCTGGATGATCAGTTGACCTCTGATGTCTCCAGTTAATACGATCAGGACACCTAATGCCACATTTGTCAGATTTTCTGTATGTAGACTGGGCTGTTCAAACGTGAAGTCGATAGGAATGACCGATTTGACTGAATCGATAGTCCTGTTGAAAACTTGGGTTAAGCTCTCGGTGGGGGACATAAAGCACCTCCTGAAACTGAAGTATCTAGTTCTTTTTTATCATAACACAATATTTGTGAGAAATATCAACAAATTTCAACATTTTGTTTGAGAAAGAGTCATTTGTTGAACAATAAGCTTAGATGTATTACGATGTGTAACTCAGCAATAATTATGGGAGGTTCATATGTTTGATTTATTGTTAGAATTCACAGCAAAAGACGGGTCCACAGTGAAGCTTAGACCTGTAAAAGAAGAAGATGCAGACGATATTGTAAAAGCGGTAGAGAGTATCATTGCTGCCGGTGAGTTTATCCAGAAAGAGAAGCCACGTTCTGTCGAAGAGGAGAAGGCATTTATAAAGGAAATGCAGCAAAAAGGCAATATGTACTTGGGTGCGGAATGGAATGGCCGGGTGGTAGGCATCGCGAGGGTGATCAAGGGTGAGCTTCAGATGAAGAAGCACACAGGGATCTTCCGTACATGGCTTGCCCGGGAAGCACAGGGGCTAGGAATCGGAAAAAAAATAATGGATTATACAGATATGTGGTGTGAACAGCATATTAGAAAGCTGTCGTTGACCGTATTCTCATCGAATGAGGTCGCCTACCAATTATATAAAAAATATGGGTTCCATGAAGAAGGCAATCAAAAGGAGCAAGCCTTCATCAATGGTGAATATGTAGATGAACTATGGATGGCCAAATTCTATAAATAAGTGATTGCAAATAATTAACAATGCTAACCCTTCACTTTTTAGTTATAATAAAAATGCACAACACAACAACTCCTTTAAAACGAATTGCGCTTTCCCTTGTATCGAGGGGAAGCCTTTTTTATTCCTCTTACATTCCATTTTTTGTATATAATATTACTTTTTGGTAATAGTAAATATACTAAATCTACGAGGTGTTCCTCTATGCCAAAAATACTATCAGTCGGAACCGCCATACCGAAATATCCGATTTCACAGGATACGGCTGTGGAATTTGCCAAGGAGCTTTTTGAGGAGTCTTTCAAGGATATAAATCGGCTGCTGACTGTTTTCCAGAACGGTCAAATCGAGAAAAGACATTTTGCCAAGGATGTTGAATGGTTTAGCACGCCCCATACCTTTGAAGAAAAGAACAATATTTATCTTGAAGAGGCGGTAGCGTATGGGGTGAATGCCATTCAAGCATGCCTATCCAATACTGTCACCCTAAAAAGCCCGGTCCAATATGAGGAAATCGAAGCGATTTTCTACATTTCCACAACAGGCATGTCCACACCGAGCATCGAAGCACGTATCATGAATAAGCTCCCATTTTCCCCCTATACGAAGAGAATTCCCATTTGGGGCTTGGGATGTGCCGGTGGTGCTGCAGGATTATCGAGAGCGTATGAGTACTGTTTGGCGTTTCCGGATGCGAAGGTATTGGTTCTTTGTGTGGAGCTTTGCAGTCTCACCTTTCAGAAGAACGATCATTCAAAAAGCAATCTTGTCGGCACCTCTTTGTTTGCTGATGGAATTGCTTGTGTGCTTGTTGCAGGGGATGGTGTTGCATTGGATGGTAAGCAGGCCTATCCGAGAATCCTGGGAAGTCAATCAACACTCATGAAAGATTCTGAGGACGTGATGGGCTGGGAAATCAAAAATGAAGGCCTATATGTCGTATTTTCCCGGGATATTCCAAGCATCATCGAGAATTGGCTAGCCCCTAATGTCAAACGCTTCCTTGACCAGCAAGATATACGCCTGGAAGAAATCGAACATTTTGTCTTTCATCCTGGTGGGAAAAAGGTATTGGAAGCTTATAAGGAGTCCTTAGGGATCCCCGATGAAAAACTGGAAACTTCCATGAAGGTGCTAAAGGAATACGGCAATATGTCATCTGCAACCGTTCTATATGTATTAAAAGAGATTATGGAAACGAAGGCGGGAAAAGGTCAGATAGGAATAGCCGGCGCTCTTGGACCAGGGTTCAGCTCGGAACTCTTACTACTGAATTGGGAGTGATAGGATGTTCTTTCTTTTTTATCTATTTGTCATCTGCCAACGGCTTGTTGAGCTAAAGATTGCCAAAAGAAACGAAAACTTGATGAAAAAGAAGGGGGCAGTGGAATTCGGCCAGGGGCATTATGGATACATGGTGCTCCTGCATATAGCATTTTTACTGGCCTTGCTCATAGAGGTTCTTTATCTATCAAAGGAAGTCAGTCCATTTTGGCCATTACTCATCAGCTTGTTTATAGGTACTCAAGTAATGAGGGTCTGGGCAATTGCATCTCTTGGAATGTTTTGGAATACAAAAATAATCATTTTGCCTAATGCTGATGTGGTAAAAAAGGGACCGTACCGGTTTCTCAGGCATCCCAATTATTTAGTGGTATCACTGGAAATCATCATCATCCCATTACTGTTCCAGGCCTACATTACAGCCTTTATATTCACCATCCTCAATGCGTGGATGCTATCAGTCCGTATCCCGATGGAAGAAAAAGCCCTGAATAATACAACTAGCGACTATTCAAACTATGTTCAAGAGAAAAGCAGGTTTACTCCGAAAATTTAATTATCCGGAATGATAGTCATTGTCAATTAGGCGTTAATCTGATATGATGATGATAACAATTATCAGTATCAACGATATCAACTAAAGGGATGGTGGGAGTATGACACTTCTATTTGTAGGAACTACAGTTGTTGCCTATTCCATATTAATGAAGGTTGTCCTAAAATCTACATGTGAGCCGAAACTTGCAAAATAATCATACATAACAAGACCCAATGCGTAAGCTTTAGCATTTGGGTCTTGTTTTTTGTCGTACAAGTACGTCAAGCAAACATCCCGCATACATATGGAATAAAACGATGCCTCATTTTCGCAAAGAATATAGGAAATCCCGGCGAATTCAAGTAAAATAGAATAATCAGGCATTAAATGACATCCAAGGGGACTTATATATGGCAATTAATAAACCGATTGAACGAAAAACAGCTTCCTATAAAGAGCTATTGGCAAAAACAAATCTTATTCTTGAGAGATTACATACGTCTGGCGATAAACAAAGTGCAAGAAAGGTTGCAGAGCTCTCCAGAAAAATCACGGAAGAAAATCTGACCATTGCATTCTGTGGACATTTTTCAGCAGGAAAATCTACATTCATCAATGAAATCCTGCAAGAGTCCCTTTTGCCGGCAAGTCCGATCCCGACCTCGGCAAACGTGGTGAAGATACAAAAGGGGACAGAAAAGGCACGTGTTTACTTTTTTGAAGGTGAATCATTGGAAATCCTCCCGCCAGTTTCTTTTGAAAATGTAAAGGCATATTGCAAGGACGGGGATAAGGTCGAATCGGTCGCGTACCAGTATCCTTTTAAAAATCTGCCGGACGATCTGATCGTCCTGGACACACCGGGCGTGGATTCGACCGATGACGCCCACCGTGTCTCAACAGAGTCGGCCTTGCATCTTGCCGACGTCATTTTTTATGTGATGGATTATAATCACGTTCAGTCCGAAGTAAACTTGAAATTCATCAAAGAGCTGCAGGATCAGGAAAAAAGGATCTATCTTGTGGTGAATCAGATTGACAAGCACAGGGAAGAGGAAATTCCCTTTGAGACCTACCAAAAAAGAATCCAAGACTCTTTCAAGGACTGGGGTATCGAGCCTGTCAGCCTCTACTTCACCAGTTTAAAAGATCCTGGGCACCCATTAAATGATGTGAACATTGTGAAGGAAGCGATTCAGCTTTTGCGTGAAGACAAAATGGATATTTTGCCGATCACGGTGGAGAACGCCCTTCATCATATTTTGGAAGAGCATAGGAACTGGCTCTTTCAAGAGAAGCAGGACACGCTTGATAAGCTCAATCTACTTGTGCAGGAGAGCGAACTTGCTCCTGATGAAGTAACAAGACGCCTTCAGGTCAAAAAAACAGAATGGGCCGCAATGGAAGCACAGGTCAAAAAAGTAAAAGAGGACTTTATTAAACAGAACAATCAACTGCTGGAGAATGCCAATATCACTCCCTTTGAAATGAGGGAGCTTGCTGGCAGATATCTCGAATCCATGCAAAAAGGGTTCAAGGTAGGCCTGCTGTTCTCAAGCAAGAAGACATTGGAGGAACAGCAGAAGCGTCTTGAAGCCTTCATCGAGGACCTTGCGAAACGTGTCAAAACACAAATTGAGAAATTCGTCCACGAGCTTGTGATTGATTTCTTGAAAGATAATGATTTATATCAGGCTGTCCTATTTGAGGAAGTGCAAAACATCACGGTTCAAATAGACAGCCAGCTTGTCGCATCCCATGTTAAGCAGGGAGCAGGTACAACAGGGGACGCAGTACTGCATTATACAAAAGAACTGGCACAAACCATAAAGGGTAGCTATCGTAAACAGGCATTGTCGTTCATGGAGAAAATCTTTGAACAAATTGACAGCCTCTATAAAGAAAAGAATGAAAACACGCTGTCGGAAATAAAAGGTCTTGAATCCCTATACCTTGCCAATGAAGAAATAAGGACAATCAATAGCCTTATAGAGGAAAAAATGGATCAGATCCAAACCATCCTATATCATAGCCAGCCAACCGCGGTTGTCGCTGATCAGGATCACTCTTTGATGGAATCATATGTTAACAGGACATATAGACAGGTGAATGGTTCAGACCTGGAAAAAGTGATCCTTCAAAAAGAAAAACCAAGAAATGAAAATCAGGTCCACATCAAACAAACTGTAAAAGATGTAGAAGACCCTAAGGAAATGGCGGGAATATTAAAAAAGACTGCAGGCTACCTTTTCAATCTTGAAGGTTTTCAATCAGTCGTGCAGGACCTGAAAAACAAGCAACAGAAGCTTGAAAAACAATCCTTCACAGTGGCGCTTTTCGGTGCATTCAGTGCAGGGAAATCATCCTTTGCAAACGCTTTGCTTGGTGAATACATCCTACCGGTTTCACCTAACCCGACAACTGCATCCATCAATAAAATTTCACCGGTAACAAAAGAATGTCCACATGGAACCGTTTCGGTGCAGATGAAATCAAGGGATCAGATATTTGAAGATGTCCATCAGGCATTGTCAGTATTTAATACGAGCATGCAGGCCCTTGAAGATGCAAAAGATATCATTTCAGCAATAATACAGAAAAATGAGCATCTGGAATTGGACGCAAGCAAAAAGCCGCATTTTCACTTTCTGAAGGCATTTGCATCCGGATGGGATCAAATGGGTCCGCAGCTTGGCTCACAGCTTACCGTTTCCTTGGATGCATTCCCATCTTATGTAGCTGATGAGGAAAAATCGTGCTTTGTGGAATGGATTGAGGTGCATTATGATTGTGCATTAACGAGGGAAGGCTTGACGCTGGTCGATACACCTGGTGCCGATTCAATCAATGCCAGACATACAGATGTAGCGTTTGACTATATCAAAAATGCCGATGCGATCCTGTTTGTCACCTACTATCAGCATGCTTTTTCAAAGGCTGACCGTGAATTCCTCATCCAGCTGGGCCGGGTAAAGGATGCATTTTCTATGGATAAGATGTTTTTCCTTGTCAATGCAGCAGACCTCGCCCAAACAAGAGAAGAACTCACATTGGTGACTGACTATGTAGAAGAGCAGCTACAGATGTATGGGAACAGAAATCCAAAACTCTTTCCTGTTTCCAGTCTTCTTGCATTAAAAGAGAAAGAAGGGAAGTCTTTTGATCATCCCTTTATGGAAAGCTCGATGCTTGGGGATTTTGAGGACTCCTTTAAAGGATTCATTCAATCTGACCTTATCAGTATGAGCATCCGTTCAGCAAGACTTGAGATAGCCCGTGCGGTCGCACTGATGGAAAACTACCTGAATGAAGCAAGGCTTGGAAAAGAAGAAAAGGCTGAAAGAAGGGCTGTCTATCTACAAAACAAAAGCCAAATCCAGAATTGGATCGCCGATTATTCCATTGACAGTTTTCAAACACTCTTAACTAAAGAGATCGGTGAATTACTGTATTATGTAAAACACCGCACCTTCTTGCGTTTTAACGACTTTTTCAGGGAAGCCTTCAATCCGTCCGTATTAAAGGAGGATGGAAGAAATATGAAGGAGCAGTTCTCCCACTCGTTACGTGAATTTCATGGAGATATCTCCCACAACCTATCGCAGGAGGTGCGTGCGACCACTGTGAGGATAGAAAATTATATCAAAAAATCGTTGCAAACCTGGCAGAATGAGGTTGAAGGGCATGCTAAAAAAATTGAAAAGCAACTATCCTTTTCAGCCTTTGAACTTGATAAGCTAAGCGATATCAAAGTGGAAAATCACTTCCTTCCCTATTCTTCCAAAGTAGAAAAGCAGGCTATCGGATTTTTCCGAAACTCCAAAGCTTTTTTTGAAAAGAATGAAAAACAGAAGCTAAGTGATTATCTGGAAGAACAGACCTCACCTTTGATGGATCATTTTTCAAAAGAAAATGAAAAAGAACTCGACCGTCATTACCAGGTAGAATTAGAAAACAGTTTTGCAAGGGTTAAAGCGGATTTAGATCGGCAGTTGGAGGATTTCTACCGCGGGATGCAGGCAGCATTAAGTGAAGAAATCAATACGGTTGAACTCGAGGAGGTATATCATAAAGTCTCCGAGCTAAACCGTAAGGAGAACTAGTATGAAGGAAACGATTCTCTCTTTTTTGAAAAAGTTGGAAAAGGAACATGAGGTTACCATTTTGTATGCATGCGAAGCCGGGAGCAGGGCATACGGGGTGGAAACAGAGAAAAGTGACTATGATATCAGATTCATCTATATCTCTTCTCTCAGGCGATATCTCAGTATGAACCCTGTGAAAGATACAATAGACTATAAGCAGGGGGAGTGGGATATCCAGGGATGGGATATTCAAAAAGCCTTAAGGCTGGCACAAAAATCGAATCCATCCCTATATGAATGGACACTTTCTCCCATCGTCTACATGCAGGAAGAGCACCTGACGGATATGCTTTACAACATATCACAAAAGGAATTTTCTAAAAGGACGCTTTTGGCACATTATGTTAATATGACTAAACGTAACTTAAGCGCCTTCGAGGAAAAGGGTCACTATTCCTACCTATACCAGGCTTTCAGGTCATCATTAATGACTGAAAATTTGACGAGGGATGGTGCTCCAGCTACCATCCTGTTGCAGGAATTGATAGCAGGGAGCACCCGCTTTTCAGAGGATGATCTAAAACATGTCCTTGAACTGAAATATGGAGAGGCCGATGATAGCTTTAGCCTATTGCTTGGAAAAATAACCGCATGCATCGCTGAGGCTCAAAAACAGGAAAGTCGATTACCCCATACCAAACCAGATATAAATGAGATACAGGAATGGTTTTACTGCCAGTTCGGCATATAAGGGGGAAACATAATGTCAAAGACAAACCGCTTCCATGCTTGTGCCACTTGTCGGCACTATCAAGTAATCAAACTTCCTGAGCAAAATATATATCGATGCAGCCGGCTTGGCTTTGAAACAAAACCGCATTATGCATTTAATTGTTGGCAGCCAAAGGATAAAGTACTACAATTAATGAAAAAACATGGAATCAGAGTGGAGGATCACAACAATGAGCGTACATAAAGAAATCAGTGAGCATTCAAAAAAGCAGAACCAGATTGTTACATCATTTTTGAAGCTTGAACAGCAAAGGGAGAATTACATAGAAGAAGCGATCGTCCTTTGCAAGCAGAAAAAGCCCTTTACAACGGATAAAATCAATAGTGTCACCAAACAGATCAATGAACTTGCACGTAAAGGGATTGCTCCCCAAAGAATGCTCGTCACAAAGGAAATGGTGGAGGAATTTGTTTCTCGCAGCTAAAAGCGGAGGGGATAGGATGAACTATATCGTGGAACCCGAATGGGTGAAAGAAAACTTGGATGATCTTATTGTCATTGATTGCCGATTTTATTTACAGGACCCGTTAAAAGGAAGGCAGGAGTATGAAATTGATCATATACCCGGTGCCCATCATTTTGACCTTGATCATGATCTTTCCGGGCCAAAGCAGAAGCACGGCGGAAGGCATCCGCTGCCCCCATTGGAAAACCTACGGGGAAAATGGGAGGAAGCCGGAGCGGCCAATGATAAAACGATTCTGCTTTATGATTCCCAAAATGGTGCCATGGCTTCACGACTATGGTGGCTCCTCAACTACATGGGGCATAGTAAGGCATTTATTCTCAATGGCGGCTATGATAACTGGAAGAACAAAGGTTATCCTGTAACGGCTGCATTGCCTGAAAAAACACAAAAGGGGCATTTCCAACCAGTTATACAGGAACATATGATAGCGTCAGCCCAAGAAATATTCGCGAACCTTCCAAGCATCGAAAAAGGAGAACGCTACTTAATCGATTCCCGGGAGCAGAAGCGCTATCTTGGCATCGAGGAACCGATCGATCATAAGGCGGGTCATATTCCCGGAGCACGCAATTATTTCTGGGGAGACAATCTGGATGGGGGCGATTGGAAGAATCAGGAGACTTTGAAAGAGCGGTTTTCCGATATGGATCCCACTAAAGAAGTGATCGTATATTGCGGATCAGGGGTAACCGCATGTCCGAATATTTTGGCCCTAAAAGAAGCGGGCTTTACAGATGTAAAGCTCTATCCCGGTAGCTGGAGCGACTGGATCAGTTATGAAGATTATCCAATTTCCGATAAGTCGAGAAAATAATTACCTATCATGTAAAAGCCACAAACGTCACAAACTATTAAAGACCAATTTGTGATAGGGGGTTTTACGATGGGTCGTACGAAAAAAGGAAATGCAAATGCTCAACGCAACAACAACGCAAAGCAAAAAGGCACAATGGATACCGAGTTTGCTTCTTATGCGGAATATGAAGCGGCCAAGATGACCAATAAAAAGAACCATTAATATTCTTTTAGAGCCTGACTGGTGTTGTCAGGCTTTTTTCCATTACTCTTCCCTTAATTTGGTGCGGAAAATATGATATAATCAAATTCGCGTAAATCGAGAGGAGAAGATCTGATGACTAAAAAAGTACTTCTGATAGATGGCATGGCCCTATTATTTCGTTCATTTTTTGCAACAAGTGTGTATAACAGGTTCATGTATACCTCTAAAGGAATTCCCACCAATGCGGTGCAGGGGTTTGTAAAGCATATGATCTCATCCATGGAAGCATTCAATCCGACACATGTCGTCTGCTGCTGGGATATGGGAAGCAAGACCTTCCGTACAGAAATGTTTGATGATTATAAGGCAAACCGCCCGGCGCCACCTCAAGAACTGATTCCCCAATTTGATTTGGTTAAAGAAGTAGTGGAAGCCTTTGATATCCCAAATATCGGACTAGCCGGTTATGAAGCCGATGATTGCCTAGGTACGCTTGCGAAAAGCTACAGCGAGGAAGCGGAAGTCATCATTCTGACTGGAGACCAGGATGTCCTCCAACTGATCACGGAGAATGTGAAAGTGGCACTTCTGCAAAAAGGGTACGGCAATTATGAAGTATTGGATGAGAATGGCTTCTATGAGAAAAAAGGGCTCACTCCCCGTCAGCTGATCGACTTAAAAGCAATCATGGGTGACAGCAGTGACAATTATCCCGGAGTAAAAGGGATTGGAGAAAAAACGGCTTCCAAACTGTTGATGGAGTATCAAACAGTGGAAGGGATCCTGGAAAATATCCATTCCCTCACAAAGAGTCAACGCCAGAAGTTTGAAGATAGCCTCGAGCTGCTGCACCTTTCGAGGGAACTTGCGACCATCAAATGTGATGTCCCTGTGTCCTGTGATCTCCCTTTGGCCACTATCACGATTGACCGTGACAAGGTCATGGACAAATTCGAAGAGCTTGAGTTCAACGGTTTACATTCATTTGTCAGCAAGGTTTGTTAATGTCAAAGAAGATGATTCACGAATGAGTCATCTTCTATTTTTATTTCTAAAAACTTGATGCAAGTAAATGCAAATTATCTTTTAGTGTTACTCTTTTTTGCATTGTTTTCCAGTTTGGATTTCGGTTCCTCTGAAAATTCCTGACCGTATCCTTGTGGATTTACTCCCGGTGCCGCTTTTCCTTTGTTAGCTGATTTGTTTCTGCTCATACAATCACCTCCCATCCATCTAGTTTTCCTTTTTTCCACAATAAATATGTTGCATACAAGTGCACTTGCCTTTGGAAACTATAGATGAGGTGATAATAATGAACAAAGCACTTAAGATTGCCCTTAGTGCGATCATGCTGGCACAATTCATAAAAATACCGATTAAATATGTTCGGACGGGAAGATGGGAATGGACGACATTTTTTGAAACCGGGGGAATGCCAAGCTCCCATTCCGCAGGTGTATCCGCGCTTGCGACATTTATTGCAATCAAACGGGGGTTCAGGACGATCGATTTTGCACTTTCCAGCATCTTCGGGTTGATTGTGATGTATGATGCACAGGGTGTACGGAGACAGACCGGGGAAATTACATTGGCAGTCAATGACCTAGCGGAGAAACTGGATAAATTGGAGGGGAAACCCGATGAAAATGTCCATGATAAGATTGAAAAGCGTTTGAAGGAGCGATTGGGGCATCAGCCTGAAGAGGTGATCGGGGGCGCATTATTCGGGGTCCTCCTAGGCATCATGGGAATATTATTTTTTCCGAAAACCAGGAAATACGATTGGCTGGAAAAACTTTAATAGGCATCCGACAAATTTTGCGGTAAGATAAAAAATAGGATCGATTAGAATAAGGGTGGATTTCTATTGAAAAGCACAATGAGCACAGAAGAATACATTGATCAGCTTACCGCAAAAGGATTTGTCTTCCGGGAAGATTCACTCGGGTTCATAGAATTTGGAAAGCACTACACTGCAAGTTCAGATTATTTAGTCAATGTGGCCATCGAAATCACTCTTAAGGCGCAAAAGCAGTTTGATGGCAGCTTTTTCGTATCTATTTTGGAGATGTTAAAAGCAGAAAAAATAGAATCCAAACATGCGGCTTTCCAATTAGTTAAAGATAAGAATATTATGTAACCTTGGCTCTTCATCATTTGGATGAAGAGCTTTTCAAACCAACTTTTATTCCCCGTTCTTCAATATTGCCTTCCGTGACAATTCATCAGCAACCTTGTTCTGCTTGCTAGGAATCCATTTGATGAAAAACAAATCAAATTCATCCACGAGCTTCAACGATTGTTCAAGAAGTTGCCGATAGGGCTCCTTTTTGGCAAACCTTTTCTCCACCGCATGCTCTACGGCCTGGGAATCCGTTCTGAAAGACACGATCTGGTAGTTTTGTTTCCGGCATATTTTCAATGCATGCAGAAGCGCATGGAATTCCGCTTCATGATTGGACATTGTCCCGAGGGGGATGCTATATTGCTCTGCTCCGCCATGCCCTTTAATGAATATGCCTGCCCCGGATGGTCCGGGATCACCGGCACTTGCTCCATCTATGTATACTTCAATCATCTTCTCTCTCCCTTTACAAACATATTCTAGGCGTTCCTGTGATAAGATAAGAATACACAACTTAGTTCCGTTAGGAAAGTTTGAAAATAAAGGTGTATCCCCCTGATCCTTTGGGTCAGGGGGGGATGATCCTGTATAAATGTAAAATGTAGGAGAGGGGCATAAAGCGTGAAAGTGACGGTGGAATGGCATTACCAAACACCAAGGCATATAGAGACCATTTTCCGAAGCGAGGAAATGGATAGCAGGCTTGCACTGCGCCTGGCAGAGGACATTGAAAAAACGGGCAGGGTGAAGCAGCTATATTTCCACGATCAAAAAGGGGAAGAATGGACGAAAAAAGAGCTGCTGAAATGGATTAAACAAAGTGAAGAAGGAATCTCGGATGTTATCGCATTTTTCGATGGGGGCTATGATGTGGACACAAAACTGGCCGGAATCGGAAATGTGGTGTATTATAACCAGAATAGAAAAGACTATAGATACAGAATCAATGCCCGCCTGGAGGAACTGGAATCCAACAACGAGGCGGAATACGCAGCCTTTTATTTTCTTGTCCAACAGCTTGAACATCTCGGGGTAAGGGCGATGGAGGTCACGTTCAAAGGGGATTCACTTGTGGTCCTGAACCAATTATCTGGAGAATGGCCTTGTTATGATGAACTCTTCAACCGATGGCTGGATAAAATAGAAGAAAAACTGAAAACCCTAAAAATAGGGCCGGTCTATGAACCAGTGACCAGGAAAGAAAACGAGGAAGCGGATAGACTTGCCCGTCAGGCACTTGAAGGAACGCCAATTGAAAGTAATCTGTTATTGTAGCTAAGGAAGTGACGACATTGATAAATCGAAAGAAGATATTGATGGAAGTTGGTGAGATTTTAGACACATATTGTACCGAATGCTTGGTTAAACAGGCACTGCGTAAGGATTACGGCAAGAATCAAGCCCAGTCCTTCTGCATCAACGAATGTACAGTAGGTGCTGAAATAAAAATCCTCGGGGACCAATTGGTTCACAGGAGTGAATAAGGTAATGGGCACATGAACGGTTCGATTTAACTGATCTTGTGCTTTTTTTATTTGACTTTGATAAAGAATGTTGTTGATAAATCACGTTGAAAAGGTCTTCATCCGGGTTATGAAGACCCTTTCTCTATATAACTGCCGGCAATTTGGTCTTCATCCGGGTTATGAAGACCTTTTCTCTATACAACGGCCGGCAATTTGGTCTTCATCTGGGTTATGAAGACCCTTCCTCTATACAACTGCCGGCAATTTGGTCTTCATCCGGGTTATGATGGCCTTTTCTCTATACAACTGCCGGCAATTTGGTCTTCATCTGGGTTATGAAGACCTTTTCTCTATACAACTGCCGGCAATTTGGTCTTCATCTGGGTTATGAAGACCTTTTCTCTACACAACGGCCGGCGTTTTGGTCCTCCTTTGGCTTACTATACATTCTATCCCCATCCATACGGTCGAATCCCTAGTTCGGGGGGGATGTAGGAGTTGGTGGAGAAGTAGCGAGACAAAGTCCGATCCAGAAATCAACAGGTGTATTTAACAGAGTTTTTTATGTAAAAAAGGGAGTCATCCTATAACAACAGGACAACTCCCTTAAAAATTATTTCTTCGCCTCGGAAAGCTGGTGCTCACATTGAGCCAATGAGAGCTCTGCATTTTGGAGGAAATCTGTATCCATCCCGGTACCGTTGCTTTTTGCATCATTCAAAAGGCTTCTTGCATTTGAAATTGCCCGTTCGGCATGCTCCATTGATTCAGGATCCAAGCTCATGGTCGCGGAACCAACCATCTTCTCGGCGGATTGAATGGAGACCTCCACCTGCATGAGATCATTATATCCTGTGTGTATATCTTGTGATTGAGTATTGTTATTGTCCATCATTACGCCTCCTTCTGTTGTTAGAATCGCTCAGAATAAAGGAAGATATGCATGGATGAACAGAAATTTATCAAAAGAAAAAAGAGGCCATCAGAGCCTCTTTCCAAAACTTATATGTGTTTGGTCGTTTAGATTATAATTTTGTGACGTTTGCAGCTTGTGGTCCACGGTTACCTTCTACGATTTCAAAAGAAACCTCTTGGCCTTCTTCCAAAGACTTGAACCCGTCACCTTGGATTGCTGAGAAGTGTACAAATACATCGTCTCCGCCTTCTACTTCAATAAACCCGAAACCTTTTTCATTGTTGAACCATTTTACTTTACCGTTTTGCATTGTTTCTTTTCCTCCTAAAAATAGCGCACCTTGTGCTTTGAAAGTAGATTATCATCTTCCCCGCTTTTAGTTTGAAAGAAAGCGGTTAAATGACACTTTCACTATACAATATATGCCTAATCAAGGTCAAGAATTCTAAAAAATACGAGTGCTAAACCTTTTCTTTTTTCATAAATTAAATAAAAAGGGAGGATTAGCTATGCTGAGAACCACATTTGGAAACCAAGAAGTCATCCTTCGTATCAAGCCGAACATTTCACGCTACACCTTGAATGATGAATTGATTTACGAGGTTTTGCAAAAGGCTATGGGAACCATCTTCCATCTAGAGAATTTTGTGTTGAATGTGGAGGGAAAATATCTGATAATAGGCGATACTCAGCAAAGTGCCTATCCGTTGATTACAGTCCTGCAAATTGTCCCGATCCGCAATATGGTCACTCTGTAAAATCCTATACAAACAAATGTTTTCCTTTTATAATAAATGGAGGAAAGGAGATTACGCTTTCCTGCATTTATTTTGTTTTAGAGCGGAGTGAAGCATGTTGTGAAATTGATTATTGCGGAAAAACCTGACCAAGGATTAAAGCTGGCTGCTCCATTTTCCCCGAAGAAAAAAGATGGCTATGTGGAAATCCCCCCTCAACCGATGTTTCCGGGCGGTGCGCTTTTGACCTGGGCTGTGGGACATCTGTGTGAGCTGCTGTCCCCGGAAGAATATGATCCCTCATGGAAGCGCTGGTCCTTACAAACCCTCCCCATATTACCCGACCGATTCCAACACAAAGTAACAAAATCGAAATGGAAGCAATTTAAGATTGTCAAAGAGCTGATCCATAAAAGGGAAGTAGATGAAATCATCATGGCAGGCGATGCCGAGCGAGAAGGAGAGGCAATCATCCGAATCATTTTGACAGTGGCCAAATGCAATAAACCACTGAAGCGTCTGTGGATTTCTTCCCTTACTCCTAAAGCGGTCCAGAACGGTTTTAATAATCTTTTGGAGGAAAATCAGACTAGAAGCATCTATTATGAAGCGCTTAGCAGATCCTGTGCGGATTGGCTTATCGGAATGAATGCCTCCCGAGCTTATACACTTCTGCTTCAGCAAAAGGGAGTATCTGACGTTTTCTCTACAGGAAGGGTGCAGACACCAACCTTGGCACTTATCGTAAAGCGGGAATTGGAAATCGAAAACTTTCAGTCCAAGCCGTTTTGGGAAGTTATAGCGACATTTAACATGGATGGTAAAATGTACAATGGAAAATGGCAAAAGGATGGGGAGTCAAGGCTTGATAACCCGGAACTTGCCAAAAGAATAGTCCAGTTCTGTAGAGGGAAGGATGCGAGGATTGATACGATAGAAAAGGAGCGGAAAGAATTCCAGCCGCCATTCTTATTTAACCTTTCTTCTTTACAGGCAACGGCAAATAGCATGTACAAGTTCTCACCTCAAAAAACGCTGGAGATTGCCCAAAAGCTATACGTAAAAGGCATCATTTCGTACCCTCGTTCCGATTCGAGCTTTGTGACGAAGGAAGAGGCGTCCATGTTTCCTGAAACACTGCAGAAGCTGAGCCAGTTCCCTGCATTCAAGGAGTATTTCCCATTGCCGTTCCAATCGGTGATGAACAATAAAAGGGTCGTGAACGATAAAAAGGTGACAGATCACTATGCCATCATCCCGACCGAGCAAGTGAAAGATCCATCCAAGATGTCACCCGAAGAGGAAAAGATTTATAGCCTGGTTGTTAAACGGCTCATCGCAGCGCACTATGATAAAGCCATTTTTGACTATACCACGATTCACACTTTAGTCGAGGAGAGAGCCGAATTCCTGTCAAAGGGGAAGGAAGAGGTCCAGGCTGGATGGCGCAAAGTGATATATGGCAACAAAAAAGAGAAGGAATCCAGTGAAGACGAACAGGATCTCCCAACGCTACAAGATGGAGAAAAAGGGATTGTACAGGAAGTGAATGTGAAGGAAGGGAAAACCCAGCCGCCAAAACGTTATACAGAAGGGCAGCTTATCACGGTCATGAAGACGGCCGGTAAGCATCTCGACGATGGTGAACTTACAAAGGTCCTAAATAAAACGGAGGGCCTTGGGACAGAAGCGACCAGGGCCGGCATCATAGGCGTATTGAAAGACCGTCAATACATTGAGGTCAGTAAAAATCAGGTTTTCGCAACCAATAAAGGAAAGCTCCTTATCCAATCGATCGGCCCAAGCATCCTAGCCAGTCCGGAAATGACCGCAAAATGGGAGCAGCGCCTGCATGAAATCGGGGAAGGAAAAGCTTCTCCTGAGGAGTTCATGGAACAGGCAAAAAAGCTATCCCTCAAATTGATTGAGGACGCACAAAGACAAAGCACCCAATGGTCCTTTAAGGGCATGGATCTAAGTGAATTCAAAAGGGGGAGACCTGGCAAAAAAGGCCGACCATCCGTTGGGACAAAAGTGGGTAAATGCATGAAATGCGACGGCGAAGTGGTGGATAAAGGGACTTTCTATGGCTGTTCCAACTACCAGAAGACACAATGCAATTTTACCATCTCTAAAAAAATACTTGGTAAGACCATTTCGGCCACGAACGCAAAGAAGATATTGGCTGGTGGAAGAACCGATGAAATCCAAGGCTTCAAAAAAGGGGATAAGGTGTTTAATGCAGCATTGGAATGGAAGGACGAACGGGTGCAGTTTGTGTTTGAGAAATAGAGGATTTTTGGGAGGACGATACGATGTTTCATAAACTAATCGGGAAACAGGAGCAACCGGATGTATCAGCGAGGATGAACTACAGGGAAGCTGTCAGGGCAGTCGTATTGGAAGATGACAAAATCCTGCTGGTGGGTTCTAACCTAGGAGATTTTAAACTCCCAGGTGGAGGAGTCGAGGCTGACGAGAGCCATGAGCAGGCACTATCCCGAGAAGTGAAGGAAGAGACGGGTTTTCCTGAAACCAACGTTTTACGAAAAATTGGAGTCGTTATCGAACGACATTCAGATGAGTATGATCCAGGTGCCATCTTTGAAATGACCTCCCACATCTATCTATGCAGGATAGTAGGAAAGAAGGGAAACCCAACTTTAGATGATTACGAGTATGAACAGGAGTATTCTCCGGAATGGGTGGATATAGAGAAAGCAATTTCTCAAAATAATAAAGTTCTTCAACAAGCTGATCACAGATGGATTCAACGTGAAAATTTTGTCTTGAATGAACTAATTGCCCATCAGGAGTTATTCAACTCTGAATTAAAAGACGCCCAGACGTATTAGTCCGGGCGTTTATTCTGTCATTCTAATCTTTCATTTGATCTTGCATCAATTGTGCAATCTCCTGGGAATCATAAGCGTGCTGCTCTTTTAGCCTAGTGATGACCTTTTCTTTTCGTTCTTTTGGATGGTGCTGATTCAGCTTCCATTTGCCTTCAAGTTTATCTACCATCAAACGGATTCCGACAATACCATTCAACATGCTGTCCACTGTTTCTTCATTTTCTTCTAGTTTCCATGGTTTATCAAAGCCTGCTTCATAGAAATCTGTCGCAGTTTTTAATATTTCTTTCAATGATCGGGAGTCTGTCAGGATTTCAACTCTTCCATGTACATGAACACTGACATAGTTCCAAGTGGATACCGTTCCCGGCTCCTCGTACCAGCCTGCTGAAATATACGCATGTGGACCGGTGAAAACAGCCAATGCCTTCTTGCCATCGAGGGTCTTCCATTGTGGATTTGCTTTAGCCATATGTGTGATCAAGATAATGCTCCCATCGGTCACTTTTACAATAAAGGGGAGATGCGTGGCTGTCGGTTGATCGCCGTCCTGTGAGAAAAGCACTCCGAAACTGTTATGCCGGATAAATTCGATGATTTCATCTTGTTTTTCATTTTTGAATTGTTTTGGTATGTACATGTTGAAAAGTTCCCCCCGATTTAATTCGTCATTTTATTTTCATTATAAATGAATGCGACTTGGAAAAGGGGGAGAAATAATGTGAAAAACCGGAAATAAAAAGCACACGGCACCATTAGCCGCATGCTTTACAACAAAAATATTATAGCTCCGTTTTGTCCTTTTGATCTTTGTTCCGCTTATTGCCCTTGCTATTATCACCGGCAACATGCTTCACAGAGCTTAAGCTCTCCCCGGTAGGGCTATTCTGATTTTGGCTTCCACCACGGTTATATTTCTTTGTCATATTTGATTCGCTCCTTCACGAGAATGTAGGTAACTGATCAAGATTGTTGGTAGGGTCGCCGTCTGCATTACCCCGGATATACATCTCGCCATCTTTCCCTTTGAATACATTGGCACCTAGTACGGCACCAGTATTGACGGCCAACAACGCTTCTTCATAGGAGAGTACGTTGCCGGAAGAAGTTTTAAACTTTACAATGTCTCCATCTCCGTTCTTTTGAACAGCAACGAAAGTTTCGCTCATCCTGCACACCTCCTTTTCGTTATGCTACTAATCTGTCCCAGAAGAACGAATTTATTCTTAAACAAAGAAAAGGATATCCCGGCGCACATAGAGAAATGAAAAGGGGAAAGGGCGTGCTGAAAAATAATGACATCATTTGATTGGAATCAGGAAACAGAAAAGAAGTGGAATGAGAATGCCGATTTCTGGCATGAAAATAGTGAAAATATGTGGCTGAAAGGGAGCAGGAGCACCATCATCCCTTTCATCCGTAAGAGACTGCCTGAAGGCTCAAAGGTTCTTGATGCCGGCTGCGGCGACGGTTTTGGATCTTACCTACTTGCAGAAAACTCCTACAAAGTGACAGGAATTGATATAGCGGAAAAGATGATCTCCCATGCAAAGGATAAGCGCAAACACTCAAATCTGACTTTTTATAAGGCCGATCTTACCAGGCTCCCATTCGAAAAAGGTCAATATGATGCGATCATGGCAATCAACTCCATCGAATGGGTAGAACAGCCACTTGATGTTCTGAAGGAATTCCACAAGGTTACAAAGGAAAAAGGTATTTTGTTTTTGGGGCTTCTTGGACCGACTGCCGGTCCTCGTGCAAACAGTTTCCCTAGACTCTATGGAGATAAAGCGATCTGCAATACAATGATGCCTTGGGAATTCGAGCAACTGGCACAAGAAAATGGCTGGGAACTTTTAGATGGGATGCCCGTATATAAGGAAGAAGCCAAGAAGGTTGATGTGTCTGGTCTTCCTAGACACCTGAAGCAGGCATTATCGTTCATGTGGGTGTTTATGCTGCAAAAAAAATAAAGGGGCGTGTTTGTATGTCAAAGTATAGCATCGATCAGTTTATTCAAAAGAGCAAACAGGTAGATAAGGGGCAGGGGTTGTTTGAGCTTGAAACGGAAAGGATATTGGAAATCAACCTGGACGGGGAAATCTGGGCCAAAATGGGTTCGATGATATCCTATGACGGAAAAATAAAATTTGAAAGGGAGGGCATCCTGGAGCACGGATTGGGCAGGCTCGTGAAAAAAGCATTTACAGGAGAAGGTTCTCAATTGATGAGGGCAACCGGGAACGGGAAGCTTTATGTTGCCGATCAAGGGAAGAAGATCACGATATTGGATCTTCAGGGTGAAAGCATCTACATCAATGGAAATGATCTGCTTGCATTTGAAAAAGGCTTGGAATGGGATATTAAGCTGATGAGAAAAATCGCTGGTATGATGGCAGGAGGATTATTCAATGTCAGACTTGAGGGGCAGGGGATGGTGGCGTTCACCTCACACTATGAGCCATTGACCTTGATGGTTCATCCGGGGCGCCCCGTCTTCACCGATCCGAATGCAACTGTCGCCTGGTCTGGAAATCTTCAACCGGAATTTGTCACGGATATACAATTGAAGACCTTTTTTGGCAGAGGAAGCGGCGAGTCGATACAGATGAAATTTTCCGGAAGCGGATTTGTTGTCGTACAGCCTTATGAAGAGGTCGTTTATGCGCAAGGCACCCAAAGTTAAACTTTGTGAATAAGCAGATGGTCTATCCATTCTGCTTATTTTCTTTCTGTAAAACAAAAAGTAATGAAAGGTAGTAGTCCATTAAAAAAGTGGTACAATAACGGGTAGGAGTAATACAATTTCTATCTGTTGGGGGAATGAAAGTGAAGCATACAAAAACGGTTGTGCCTTCTGATATTGAGATAGCGCAACAGGCATCCATGAAGAGGATTTTTGAAATTGCAGATGGACTGGACATCGAAGAAGAGGAGCTTGAGCCTTACGGGCGATATAAAGCGAAGCTATCCTTGAATATATTAAAGAGATTACATACGAAAGAAAACGGGAAATTGATACTTGTGACAGCCATCAATCCTACACCTGCAGGAGAGGGAAAATCCACTGTGACTGTAGGACTCGGGCAGGCGCTACATAAACTCGGTAAAAATGCAGTCATAGCAATGAGGGAGCCCTCTTTGGGGCCAACGATGGGTATGAAGGGTGGCGCTACCGGCGGGGGCTTTTCACAGGTTTTGCCGATGGAGGATATCAACCTTCATTTTACAGGAGACATCCATGCCATCACGACTGCCAACAACGCCCTTGCTGCCATGATCGACAACCATATCCATCAAGGAAATCAGCTGAGGATAGATACGAGAAGAATCAGCTGGAAGCGGGTAGTAGACCTTAATGACCGTGCTTTGCGTAAAGTGGTCATCGGACTTGGCGGACCTGTGCAGGGAGTCCCGAGGGAGGACGGCTTTGATATTACCGTAGCCTCAGAGATTATGGCGGTATTCTGCCTGGCAAAAGACCTGATTGATTTGAAACTCCGCCTCTCCCGCATTGTGGTGGCTTATGATATTGATAAAAATCCGATAACAGTGAAAGACCTGAATGTCGAAGGTGCTTTGACTCTATTATTAAAAGATGCGCTTCAACCGAACCTCGTTCAGACATTGGAGCATACGCCGGCAATCATCCATGGCGGCCCTTTTGCAAACATCGCCCATGGGTGCAATAGTGTGATTGCAACCCAGATGGCTGCAAAGCTCGGTGATTATGTGGTGACAGAAGCAGGATTTGGAGCAGATCTTGGTGCAGAGAAATTCCTGCATATCAAGTCACCGTCTCTAGGGTTCAATCCAGAAGTGGTAGTCATTGTGGCAACCATCCGTGCATTGAAAATGCATGGCGGCGTATCAAAAGATAACCTAAAAGAGGAGAATGTAGAAGCGCTGAAAAATGGTATTGCCAACCTGAAGAAACATATTGAAACCATCCAAAGCTTTGGTCTTCCATTCGTAGTCGCCTTAAATGAATTCGTTACCGATACCGAAATGGAGGTTTCTTATGTACTTGACTGGTGCAGAGAGCACAACATTCCAATCTCGCTGACACAGGTATGGGAAAAAGGCGGAGATGGTGGTGTGGCCTTGGCCGAGACTGTATTGCAGCAAATCGAGAACAAGAAGGCCGCCTATACACCGTTGTACGTTCAGGAAGATACACTGGAACAGAAATTGGAGAAAATCGCAGTCAACGTATATGGTGCAAAAGGAGTCGAGCTATTGCCTGCTGCAAAAAAACAACTGCAGCAGATTGAGGGAGAAGGCTGGGGCAACCTTCCTGTATGCATGGCAAAAACCCAGTACTCCTTAAGTGATGATGCAAAATTGCTTGGCAGACCGGAGGATTTCGTCATCACCATAAGAGACTTGAAGCCTTCTGTTGGAGCAGGTTTCATTGTCGCTTTGACTGGAAGTATCATGACCATGCCTGGACTGCCAAAAGAGCCGGCCGCCCTTAACATGGATGTGGACGAAGAGGGCAGGGCTGTAGGCATATTCTAAAATGTGAAAGGGATGAAACGAATGTTTGATCCTACAGTATTTGACAACTTGAAAGTCATTATAGAGGGAGCGATTTATGACCTCGATCTGGATGGAGAGCTGCAGGTTGTCAATCGGAGGGATCTAGTCGACCTTGCGACCATGTCAAGGCAGTTTTCCATGGATATTGCCGTATCCGCAGCAATGTTCGGCAGAATAGAGTTATCGAGCAACCTGGAAAACATATCAGGTGAACTCCTTAAAAGGTTGGACAGACCCGGATGCTCCGTGACGGTATCCTTCTACCAGGAAGGCAAGAGAAGCTCCATTATCAGAGAGAGCTTGGAACAGTGGAAAAAAGAATTGCAAAATATATGGGGGGAAAGTTGGGAGATGGAACTTTCCTATACAGAATCCCTTGATGCACCAGAGCCAATAAAACTGTGTGCCACAATCAGATTCGACCGACTATTCTATGAGGATAATGTCGATGACCTACAGGAGCTCATCCCCTACATGTTGAGCACATTGAGGTAAGCCTATCATTAGACAATGTGAAGCACTATCCATCATAATAAAGAAAAATAGCGGAGGTGGCCGGGATGTCCATTTATGAGTTTTCAGCCAAGGATTTGAAAGGTAACGATATTCCTTTAAATGAGTATAAGGGTCATGTTGTGTTAATTGTGAATACGGCAAGCAAATGCGGATTTACCCCTCAATATGAAGAGCTTGAACAGCTTTATAAGGAATATGCCGACAGGAAGTTTGTGATATTGGGGTTCCCTTGTAATCAGTTTGGCAATCAGGAGCCAGGAAGTGAAGATGACATAGGCGAGTTCTGTCAATTGAATTACGGGGTGACATTTCCGATGTTTGCAAAAGTGGATGTGAATGGAGATAACGCTCATCCTTTATTCAACTACTTGAAAGAGAATGCCACCGGGCTCCTGGGCTCAAAGGCAGTCAAATGGAATTTCACCAAATTCCTTGTAAATCGGGATGGGGAAGTGGTTGACCGAATTGCATCAGCGACAAGCCCTCTTAAAATGAAAAATGATATTGAAGCTTTACTATAATAATTATTTGGGATACTAACGATCTATTGTGTTGAATACTATTACAAAAATCCTTTCCGTATGGGAAAGGATTTTTTAGTATTACTATCGAATTAATAATAATACTATTATGTTAAGAGAGGAGTAACGAGGTGAAGATCATAGATGCCCATGTGCATTTTTCAAATATCGGCAGTTTTCATGATACGGCTAAACGGCTCTCTCAGCTTTCTTATTCCTATGAAGGCCTGCTTCGGGAGTGGAAGGAAAATGATGTGGTAGGCGGAGTTGCGATGGGAGTCACGGAGACAGTACATAACGGCTTTCCCGATTCCAATAGCAATACTCCCATGGGATTGGATTTATCAATGTCCATTCCACAGAATCTGGTGTATTGCCCAGGGATCAATCCATTCAAAATGGAAAAACAAAATGTAAATGATCTGGAGCTGGAATTACTGAAGCCGAATGTCGCAGGAATCAAGATCTATCTGGGCTATTATCCATTCTATGCCTATGATGAGGTCTACACCCCAGTTTATAGATTGGCAGCAAAGCACAATCTGCCTGTTGTCTTTCATACTGGTGATACATACTCCGAACGCGGTCTGTTGAAATATTCGCATCCCCTGACGCTCGATGAGGTCGCCGTAAGCAACAGGGATGTAACGTTTGTCATGGCGCATTTTGGCGACCCTTGGGTGCTTGATGGAGCGGAGGTAGTCTATAAAAACAAGAATATGTATGCCGATCTTTCCGGATTGATTGTTGGAACGGAAGCGGAAATTGACAGGCATAGGAGAACACGCTTCCTGAATCACCTTTTGCATGCCCTTGACTATTGTGATCACTACGAGAAGCTGATGTTTGGAACCGACTGGCCTTTAATTGGAGTAGGGGCTTACATCGATTTCATCAAGGGGATCATTCCGGAAGAATTTCATCATGATGTTTTTTATCGGACTGCACTTAAGGTTTTTCCAAGATTAGAGGCAAATTTGATTGAAAGATAAGTAGATAAAAAAGTTATCAAGGGGGAGAAGGTAAGTGGAGAAAATTGCTTGGGTAACAGACAGTACGGCATATTTGGATGAGGTGCTTACCAACCATCCGGATGTATATAGCATACCGATGGTCGTATATTTCGAAGAGGACGAATATCTGGATGGGGTCACGCTCTCATTAGAAGACTTTTATACAAAGCTTGAATCCAGTCAGGTTCCGCCAAAAACTTCACAGCCATCGGTCGGCGCATTTGTTGAGTTGTATAATAAACTTTCCGAGTCATATGACCGAATCATATCGGTCCATCTTTCCAGTCATTTAAGCGGGACAGTGTCATCAAGCAAACAGGCAGGAGAAATGGTCGATATTCCTGTCCACACCGTCGATTCGAGAGTGATTTCCTTTCCTTTGTCGGCGATGGTGAAAAGAGGGCTTGAAATGCGTGAAGCAGGTACCTCACATGAAGACATCCTCACACATTTGGCGGAATTGGCGAAAAAATGTGAAATTTACGTGCTGATCGGAAGTCTTGAGCAGCTTCACAGAAGCGGAAGAATGACCGGGGTGCAAAAACTGCTGGGCAGTCTTTTGCAGATAAAGCCGATCATTAAGATTGAAGATGGAAAGCTTGAAGTTTCAGAGAAAGTACGGACAGAAAAGAAAGCGTTATCAAAGATTACGGATTACTTAAAGGAAGCAGCTGCCCATTCCTCAATCAGGGAACTGTTTGTCCTGCATGGAACAAACGTTGATCAAGCAGAAGCACTAGTCAAAGAACTGCGTGAAACCTACCCTTCGATACCCATCAATGCCTTTCCGCTTTCCACGGCGATTGCTGTACATGCCGGGGTGAATACAATCGGTATCTCTTGGTTTAACGAGTAAGTTTAGCGATAGATCAAAAGATATTGAATATCTGATTGATTCAGGGGGTAGCCGCCGATAACGGTGTAACCAATGCTGATGAAGCGCGAGAGTGTTTCCGCACAGCTTATGCTTGCAGGCTCTGATGGTGCGTGATCGCTTTTTGTGATGGAGAGGACCTGGTTGGTAAGATAATTGCACCTTATGAGAACGACATGCGTTCCCTGCCACGCAGTCCCGATCTGATTGGAGTTAGGATTAACCATTATATTCCCTCCTATAAAGCTGGTTGATTAATGAGGATATCACATGCTCACTTGATCAATTGGCTTTTTGTTTGGTCATTTTTTTATAGTAGGTTTACAGATTATTTGTTTTAAAATTGATGAAATATATGCATCAAATTAAGCCCGTTGATTTCCACTCCGTATACTTGCTTTCCGCGGGGACGGATGGGAGCCTCCTCGGCTTCGCCTGCGGGGTCTCCCATGCCCTCTACGTTCCCGCAGGAGTCAAGTATCCTCCGCTACAATCAACTCAGTGATTAAACATTATTTGCTCAACTGAAATGAAAAAATGTGTAAAAGTTCAATTTTTCAAACTTTAGTGAGGTAAATTTTATACTATGAGTCACCCCTGTTGGTTGGAGTGCAAGGCGTGAGACTCCTGCGGAACCTGCGTGTCAAGGGAGACCCCGCAGGTGCGCAGGCACCGAGGAGGCTCCCGAGGCCTTCCTGGATAAGCGAACGCCTGGAACGGAGACCAACAGGGTGGCAAAAGTGGAAACCTTATCCTTAGCCAAGACCAATACATAAAAACATCTTAACGATAATAGTTTTTTATATGCACTTGCCCATTAATATATATATGATATTAACCATTAGTGGTGACTGGCGGCTTTAAAGGGAATTACATTATTAGATTCCCTGTTTTCATGATAGAATGAAGGAGTATAAACATTTAATCAGGGGATAAGGAGTCTTTCTTGTGATCGATAAAATAGAGAGTTTTGTACAAGCAAAATTTGAACATGATGCAACAGGTCATGATTGGCATCATATACAACGTGTGAGAAAACTGGCTGTACATATTGCCGAGCAGGAGAAGGCTGATCGTGACTTTGTTGAGATCATTGCTCTTTTGCACGATGTAATCGATGATAAACTGACGGTGAATACAGAAGAAGCGCAGAATGAACTAACCGAGTTTCTCAAGGGTTTGGCTGTTTCCGAAGAACAGATACATGAAATCATGTACATAATTGATAATATAGGATTCAAAGGCGGCAATGGCATTGTACTACCAAGCTTGGAAGGCAGGATAGTCCAGGATGCTGATAGACTTGATGCACTTGGTGCTATCGGTATCGCACGGACCTTCATGTATGCTGGGGCGAAGGGTAGTGCGATGTATGACCCGCGTATAGAGGTCAGAGATTCCATGAGCTATGAACAATATCGCACTGAGCGATCTTCTGCTATCAATCATTTTTATGAAAAATTGTTTTTATTGAAGGATACTTTACATACCAATACCGCAAAACGTATCGCAGATGAGCGTCACGTATATATGGAACAGTTTGTAGATCAATTTTTGAAAGAATGGAATGAGATTTAACGATGAAAATGTTAATCGGGGAGAACCTCTCCAAAACCTATGTAGAAAAAGTACTGCTCGACAATGTTTCATTCAGTATACAAGAGAAAGAAAGAGTCGGTTTGATTGGAGTAAATGGAACGGGTAAATCCACACTGCTTAAAATAATTGCAGGACTTGAAAGCTGTGACACTGGTGCGATTACGACTTCTAACGATTATACGATCGGATTCTTATCCCAGTCGCCCGAGCTTGTAGATGAATTTACGGTGATGGAACAGATTTACAGCAAGGATACACCTATGAATAAAGCCATCAAGGAATATGAGGCGTGCCTTTTAAAAATGCAGGAGGATCCTACGGATATAAGCCTTCACGATGAGCTTGCAAAGCACCAGCAACAGATGGATCAGCTGCAGGCATGGGATGCAAGTGCACATGCAAAGGCAATTCTGAACAAGCTGGGAATGGATGATGTGTATCTCGTTGTCGGGAATCTTTCAGGTGGACAGAAAAAGAGGGTTGCGTTGGCACAGACTTTGCTCGAATCGGCTGATCTGCTGATTTTGGATGAACCGACCAACCACCTTGATTTTGAGGCGATTGAATGGTTGGAGGATTATTTAAGCAAATACAGAGGGTCGGTCTTACTCGTGACGCATGACCGTTATTTCCTTGACCGTGTAACGAATAAGATTTTTGAGCTTCACAATGGTTCAGTTTATACATACAACGGAAACTATGGGGACTATCTCGAAGCAAAAGCCGTCCGGCTGGAAGAATTGGAGAAGACAGAGGCTAAGCAAAAGAGCCTTTACCGTCAAGAGCTGGAGTGGATGAGAAAAGGCGCCAAAGCGAGAACGACGAAGCAGAAGGCTAGAATCAAGCGATTTGAGGATCTAGATGAGAAGGTGTCATCGACTTCTGCCTCGCAGCACCTAGAAATGATCACAGGTTCTCAGAGGCTCGGGAAAAAAGTGATGGAACTTCAGGGGGTCAGTCTGCATTTTGGGAAGAAAGTCATTTTGGACCATGTGGATCTACTGGTCAAGCAGAAGGACAGAATCGGGATAGTAGGGCCGAATGGGGTCGGGAAATCCAGCCTTCTGAATGTGCTTGCAGGTAGGATCCAACCCGATGGCGGTGAGCTGGATACAGGTGTGACAGTAAAAATCGGATACTATACGCAAGAACAGGAAGAAATGAACCTTGATCAGCGGATGATAGATTATGTGAAGGAAGAAGCTGAGGTCTTTAAGAGTGAGGATGGCAGCCAAACAAGCGCATCCCAGCTTTTGGAGCGATTCCTGTTTCCTTCCCATTCCCACGGTACACCGATAAGGAAGCTATCTGGTGGCGAGCGAAAAAGGCTATACCTTCTTCGCATCCTCATGTCCCAGCCGAACGTATTATTTTTGGATGAACCCACCAATGATCTTGATACAGAGACTTTGACCATCCTGGAGTCTTATCTTGCAGAGTTCCCAGGTGTCGTCATCACGGTTTCACATGATCGCTATTTTCTGGATAAAGTGGTGCAGGAACTCGTCATCCTTGAAGGAAACGGAAAACTTAAACGGATTTTCGGGGAGTACTCTGATTATGTGGAAGAGCAGCTTCGCAAACGCCAAGAAGATAAAAAGCTGGAACAGTCGGTAAAGGAAAACCCGCAAAGGCAAAAACCAAAGCCCTTGAAGTTGACTTACCAGGAACAGAAGGACTGGGAAGGAATAGAAGAGCGGATCATGGCGGTCGAAGAGAAATTGGAAGAGATTGAGGCAGAGATAGCCAAAGCAGGTAGTGACTATGAACAGGTCAGTAAATGGATGAAGGCCCAGGAAGAGAATAATGAACTTCTTCAGAGCCTGATGGATAGATGGGAAGAGCTCTCAGAGAAAGTGGAAAAAATAAATTCCCAAGGATAATGTCTATTCTTTTAAATCAATAAGGCTAATATGCTACCATATTACTATTAGATCGTGTAAAGGAGTGAACACTCGTGAGAATTAAAGCAATCGAACCTACACCAAGTCCAAATACGATGAAGGTTATTTTGTCGGAGGAGCTACCTGCAGGCGCGAGAAACAATTATACAAAGGACAATTCCTCACAGGCACCGGATATCATCCAGTCCATACTGGAAGTGGAAGGCGTCAAGGGAGTCTATCATGTTGCAGACTTCCTGGCGGTAGAGAGAAATGCCCGCTATGACTGGAAAGTGATCTTGGCGGATGTGAGAAGTGCCTTCGGTGAAACGGAAGAGGAACGCGAAGAATCAGGTGGAACATCTTTGAGCGGTTTCGGGGAAGTGAAAGTCTTTATCCAGATGTTCCAGGGCATTCCCATGCAAGTGAAACTGACTGACGGGGAAGTGGAAAAACGCGTCGGCCTTCCTGAGCGTTTCATGAAAGCGGTCCTGACCTCGCAAGGAAATCAGGACAATGTCGTCTTGGAAAGAGAATGGAGGGAGCATGGAATCCGCTACGGCGACCTCGAAGCGGTAGGCAATGAGATAGTGGAGGAAATTTCAGCGACCTATTCCGAGCAAAGACTTCAGAGCATGTCGGAAAGGTCGGTCACAGGTGAGAAGCAGTCGAACATCAAACAGAAACAAAGATATAAGGTGACTTTGGAGATGCTTGACAATCCCGACTGGTCCGAACGGTTCGCAGCACTGGACCAGATGGATCCGACAGAAGCGGATATCCCGGTGTTGGCCAAAGCCCTGGAGGATGAGAAAGGTTCTATCCGCAGGCTGGCAACCGTATACTTCGGTATGCTGGAAGACTCTGATATATTACCTTATTTGTATAAAGCCCTTAAGGACAAATCTGTAACAGTCAGAAGAACTGCAGGTGATTGCCTTTCCGATCTTGGAGATCCAGCGGCAATGCCAGAAATGATGGAAGCATTGAAGGATAAAAATAAGCTTGTCCGCTGGCGGGCAGCAATGTTTCTTTTTGAAGTCGGAGATGAAACAGCATTGCCTGCGCTGCGTGCAGCAGAAGACGATTCGGAGTTTGAGGTCAGCATGCAGGTGAAGATGGCGATTCAGCGCATCGAAGGCGGAGAAGAAGCAAAAGGTTCCGTCTGGAAACAAATGACCGAACGTAACAAATAAAAGGGGGACTAAATCATGTCGATGGCATATGAAGATTATATGAGACAATTAGTAAAACCGATGAGAGATGAGTTGACGAGAGCTGGATTCCAGGAGCTCAAAACAGGGGAAGAAGTGGAATCTTTCTTTGATAAAGTGGAAGGAACGACTCTTGTTGTCGTAAATTCCGTATGTGGCTGTGCAGCAGGCCTGGCACGTCCAGCGGCAACACAAGCTATCATTCAGGCGGATAATGCCCCTGATCATCTCGTGACAGTTTTTGCAGGGCAAGATAAGGAAGCAACAAAGAAAATGCGCGGGATCTTCGGCGACATCCCTCCTTCATCCCCTTCCATGGCAATCATGAAAGGCAAGGAAGTTGTGCATTTTATCCACCGTCATGATATCGAAGCAAATACGATGGAAAACATCATGACCAATCTTCAAGGTGCTTTTCATCAATATTGCAAATAAGTTCTATTAAGTTGGTGTGCACTCTAGGGTGCACACCCTTTGTGTATTGCTTGAAGTATACATAAAGGAAGGCTCTTTTCATATAGATTGTTCTTTTAAGTATAAGGCTGGTCTAAGGATAAGGTGTCAACAATAAACTCCCTGTTGGTCTCCGTTCCAGGTGTTCGCTTTCCGCGGGCGGCCTCGGGAGCCTCCTCGGCGCTTTTCCGCCTGTGGGGTCTCCCTTGACACGCTGCTCCCGCAGGAGTCTCACACCTTGGACTCCAACCAACAGGGGTTAATCGTAGTATAAAATTCACTTTCCTGATGTTTGGATAATTTGTTTTATTTTTTCATACAGTAGAGCAAATAGTGTTAAAAAACTGAGTTGATTGTAGCGGAGGACACTTGACTCCTGCGGGAGAGTAGAGGGTATGGGAGACCCCACAGGCGAAGCCGAGGAGGCTCCCATCCGTCCCCGCGGAAAGCAAGTGTCCGCAGCGGAAATCAACGGGTTACATTTGTTGTTTACATTTTCTCTATATAGCGACAATGAATGCGAAAAGAGCCAAAAGGAAAAACCAATAGCAGGAGACCTTAAAATATGATCGTAACCACTGCAGGCAGGACAAATGAACAGATGATCCAAAGCGCCAAACGCGTAGCAATGGAAATGGATCTTCCATACATAGAACGAAACAAAAAATCCATAAGCCTTTTACAGGCTCAGTATAAAGCTGATGTTTTAGTGATTGGAAAAGACAGAATCGAATGGTTCGTACTTGGTACAGATGAGCCTGTGTTTTTCCATCCGAACAGTGCGGCTTTTCGGGCAAAAAGATTATTGGCAGGCGAAGTGGAACCGTTCATACAGGCAACCGGCCTTAATGAGGGGATGTCTTTTTTGGATTGTACATTGGGCCTTGCGTCTGACAGCATCATTGCTAGTCTTGCTACGGGACCTGCAGGTAAAGTGACAGGCATCGAAGCGAACAAGCAATTGGCCTATATCGTGAATACCGGCCTTCAGACATGGGAAATGCAAAATGAGGAAACAGAACGATCGATGAGGCGGATTGAGGTCGTGCATGGAAATCACCTCGATATTCTGCAGACCCTTCCTGAGGATTATTATGACGTTGTCTATTTTGATCCGATGTTTGAAAAGCAGATAGAGGAATCCACCGGGATCCTTTCATTAAGGAATGTGGCGTGTCATGATGCTCTTAGTGAAAAAGCAGTGGAAGAGGCAAAAAGAGTGGCAAGAAAACGGGTAGTATTAAAAGACCATTGGCAAAGTGATCGTTTCGATCATTTGGGTTTTACGAGACTGGTCCGAAAATCATCCAAATTCCACTATGGTTATTGGGAGAAAAAACACTGATTTGGGACAACCTATAAAAGAGCACATACAATACCCCAAGGAGGTCTTCTATATCATGAGTGGAAAAAGAAAAAAGCCAGGCAATGTGGGGTTACCATCTTCCCAAGTGGAAGGACAGGGAACAACGTCCTCTGAAATCGATGGTAAGTCCATGAGCTCCAGCAGAAAAAGTACGAAACGAAATTAAAAAGAAACTCGTGTCGGAGAGGATCCGCACGAGTTTCTTTTTGCTTTTCACATTAGTCAGCAAAACATAAATAAGTTAAATAACCCAATGTTAAAAATGAGCTTACAATCAATAGAACATCATACATGTATAAAACCTCCATTATGTACTATTCACACTTATAAACGAAGCGGTTATGCAAGGATAACGCTTTTCTTAATATTAACAAAAAAAGCTAAATAAATGAATAAAAAATATTAAAATTGAGTCCCCAACCAATCATTGTTGCTAATAATGTAACATGTTTTAAGGAAAAGATACTTTCCTCTCCTAAAAAACAAGGTTAAATAGATAAAATTTTCTAACTTTTATGATATACTAGATTTACAAAATTAATGATGTACATAACAGAAAGGGAGTTCCCCATGCCGAAATGGTTGAAGAAATCGTTAGTTGTCCTTATTACTGCATTGACATTCGGTACTGTGTCGCCTCCTGCATATTTGATTGCGGACGACAATTCCGATGAATCCAATTTCAGTGATATTAATAGTAGCGAATCTGATAGTTTTTCCACGGGATTATATCAATCTCTCAAACCGCAGCTTTCCAAGGAGCAATTTCTCAATCAAGCACTAGTCCAAGCGGAAGAGCAAAGCTTTACGAAGTTCGGTTCCCGCATCGGGCCGAAAATCGAAGATGAATTCAAGGATCTGATCCTCCCAAAAATGGAGGAAGTAATCAGTACATTGGCTTTTCAGCATCCTGAAGAGGACTTAAGCAATCTAACAATTTCGGAATCTCCGGCCGGAGGGGATGGCGAAAAAATCTTTCATATCTACCATAAGGTATCAGGACAGGATATCATCCGTTTTCACGTAAGAAAGGACAACCCGCCAAAAGAGGGGTATTGGTTTAATTTCCACTACCATACACATCATGACCAATTCCAGAACCATCATGCGTTGGGGTCCATTTACTGGGCGAAGAACATGCCGCCAAAATGGCTGAGCTAAAAAGAGAGAATGAGGGGTCTGAATGAGAAAATATACTCTGCAACAGATGAGGGAGACCACAAAGAAGATGCTCGAAGATCGAGGAGTGACCATCAGGGATATTGCCGAGATTGTACTGCTTCTTCAACAAAGATATATTGTAGATGTGACTTTGGAGGACTGCATCCACAACGTGGAGAAGGTGCTTGAAAAAAGGGAGATCGTCCATGCAGTACTGACAGGACTATCATTGGATATCCTTGCTGAACAAAAGCTTCTGCCTGAACCTTTGCAGTATCTGGTGGAAACGGATGAGCCATTATATGGGATCGATGAAATCATCCCCCTTTCCATTGTAAATGTATATGGATCGATCGGATTGACGAATTTCGGTTTTCTGGATAAGGAGAAATTCGGAATCATCAAAAAGCTCGATGAACATGAAGGAGAGGAAGTCCACACTTTCATGGATGATATAGTCTGCGCACTTGCTGCAGCAGCCGCAAGCCGGATTGCCCATCGCACCAGGGACATACAAGAAGCAGCTTTGAATGAAGAGGAAATTATCGTTTAAAATCAAGAGGCTTTCCAGAAGTCAGTTATTCATGACTTTTTAGAAAGCCTTTTTTATATTCGGAATGTGAGTGAAAAGTACATAAAGGAGTAATCAGTGGCCTTTTTACACTTGAATTCCGCTGAAAAGTCCAATAGGAGCGATCTAATGGCCTTTTTACCACGTAATCTCCAAGAAAAAGTCCAATAGGAGCGATCTAATGGCCTTTTTAAACTTAAACCCCAATGAAATGTCCAATAGGAGAGCTCTAATGGACTTTTCGCATGTAAATCTCAAGAAAGGATCCAATAGGAACAATCAAATGACCTTTTTACTCACTCAGCTAATTAAAAAGTGGATGCCCTATCAATCTAATAAGATTGGAAAAAATTATATACCCTTTTCCAATCATTGTTAAACCTTTTTACCTAAAATAACATCTCAAACATAGTCTTAGATGTTATAATAGAAACATATTATACGATAATGTGAATTTTCGGAAAAAATACATAACATCTTAGAATCTCATCATCAGAAGGAGAGGGAAAATGAGCCGACGTGTTTTAGCCATTGGTCTTTTACTGATCATTACGATTATTCCGGTTTATTGGAAGGCATACGCAAGTTTGGATGCGATTTCATTAAAAAACTATCAATCTCCTACATTTAATACTCATCTTGGGGAAATACAAAATAGAGAATTGATTGAGAAACTGGTCTATGTACCGTCTGGAGAATTTGCCGAAAAAGAGGCGGCAAGCATGGTGGCCAGATTATCACATATTCCGGGTAGCATCCTAAGTATCCTGGTCCAGCAGAACATCCACCTTTATTTATTTAATGGCAGTTTGACTGAAGTGCAGGGCTTTGAGCATCTTCACGGCGTCAAGCCAAGGGGTTATAGCTTGAAAGGTTCGACCTGGGAGGAGGTTCCCGGAGTGGGGGGATCCAAGCTGGTCTTGGCAAAAATCGGGCATAGCGAAAAAGGGATGGGTCATGGCTCGGTCAATCTTGAGCTCCATGAATTGGCGCATTCCATTGACAAATATGTGCTTGGAAATGTAAGAATGAACCAGGCATTTTTGACGCTCTGGAAGGAGGAAGCACCTCAGCTTTTTCCTGGTAAGGACTATTTCCTTCATTTTCCTGAGGAGTACTTTGCAGAAACGTTCGCAATGTACTACCTTAGCGAAACCACCAAATTGGAAATTGCCATGAAAGCACCAAAGACCTTTCTATTCCTGGAGAACCTGGAGACCTCCCCCATAACTAAAGGGAATCTCCTTGGCCTTCGCACACATTGAGCATTTCATCATGAAATGCTCTTTTTTTATTATCAATATGGTAGAATAGAATCGTCGACTATTGCTTAAGAGGTGAAATTCATGAAACAATACTTAGATCTTTGTAAACATATTTTACATAACGGAACAAAAAAGGAAGATAGAACAGGTACTGGTACAATCAGTACGTTTGGGTACCAAATGAGGTACGACCTTGCAGAAGGCTTCCCTGTCGTGACAACGAAGAAGCTGCACCTGAAATCCATCATCCATGAACTGCTCTGGTTTCTTAGCGGTGATACGAATATCAAGTATCTTCAGGAAAATGGGGTCCGCATTTGGAATGAGTGGGCAGATGAAAAGGGAGATCTTGGACCTGTCTACGGCTATCAGTGGAGATCATGGCCAACACCTGATGGGAAGAGCATTGACCAGATCACGAGCGTCGTTGAACAGATAAAGAACAATCCTGATTCAAGAAGGTTGATCGTGTCCGCTTGGAATGTAGCGAATGTGGATTCGATGGCATTGCCACCATGTCATACTATGTTTCAATTCTATGTAGCAAATGGCAGATTATCCTGTCAGCTCTACCAGCGTTCAGCCGATGTTTTCCTAGGAGTTCCATTCAACATCGCATCCTATGCGCTCTTAACCATGATGGTCGCACAAGTCTGCGATTTGGAGCCTGGTGAATTCATCCATACGCTTGGTGATGCGCATATCTACACGAACCATCTTGATCAAGTGAAATTGCAGCTTGGCAGGGAACCGAAAAAACTGCCTAAAATGGAAATCAATAAAGAGGTGAAATCCCTTTTTGATTTCACCTATGAAGACTTTAACCTGGTTGGCTATGATCCGCACCCTGCAATCAAGGGAGTGGTAAGTGTATGATCTCCATGATCGTTGCAACAGACAGGAATGGTCTGATAGGCAAGGACAATGATATGCCTTGGAGGTTGCCGGAAGATCTATCGTATTTCAAGAAAATCACAACGGGCTCAACTGTGGTGATGGGGAGAAACACTTTTGAATCGATTGGAAAGCCTCTTCCAAATAGAGAGAATATCATCCTGACAAGAAATAGTGACTACCATGTGGAGGGCTGCAGAACAATATCTTCCATAGAGGCACTGAAGGGGATGGCAGAGAAAGAAGAAGAAATCTTCGTCATCGGCGGGGCAAATATCTACAAGCAGGCTTTGCCATTTACGGAAACTCTTTACCTTACCTATATTGATGAGGTGTTCGAGGGGGATACCTACTTCCCTGAAATCGACGAAAGTGATTGGAAGATGGTTTCAGAGGAAAAGGGAGTAAAGAATGAAAAGAACCCTTATGACTACTTTTTCAGGGTGTATAAGAGAAGACATTAGAGTTGTTTGAATTAGGGAGAGAAATGACATGTTACGTACGTTATGGTGGTTCACCTACTTTTTCGGCTATTTGATTTATAGTTTGCCGACTATCAAAAAGGTAAAAGGATTGGACACTTCCATGCCGGTGGAAGAGAGAGATATGATCATTCATCAAAAGCCTAAGCATTGGGCAAAAAGCCTGGTGAACATTACCGGATCCAATATCCATGTTATAGGGGAAGAGAAGGTGCCGAGCGGGCCGGTGTTGTTTGTAAGCAACCATCAAGGAAACTTCGATGTACCGATACTTATTGGATTCCTTCAGAAGCCTCTTGGATTCATTTCAAAAGTCGAGGTAAAAAAGATTCCTTTTGTTCCAAGATGGATGGAAGCGATGAATTGTGTGTTTATCGATCGCAAGGATAGAAGAAAAGCCATCCTGTCCATCAGGGAGGGAATTTCGACTTTGAAAGAGGGTCACTCTCTTGTCATCTTCCCAGAAGGAACCAGAAGCAAAGGGAATGAAATGGGAGAATTCAAAAAAGGCGGACTGAAGCTCGCTACAGAAAGCAGAGTGCCGGTTGTGCCTGTCACAATCTCAGGTTCCTATAAAATCATGGAAGAGAGCAAGTTCGGTTTTAGACCCGCTGAAGTGACTGTAACCATCAGCGATCCTATCTACATCCCGGCAGAAGGAAAAGTCGATGGAAACGAACTTGGAATCGAAATTCAAAATAGAATTAAAGAGCATTTATAATACAAAATAGCAATTTTTATTAATACAGCATGGTCACTACTGCAAGCAGTTAGTGGCTTTTGTTCTATTTAAGTATAGGAGAGATTAAACAAGGGGGAAAATGGGAGTATGTTGAAGTTGATTAAGAATGTTCATGTGTATGCACCAGAAAATCTGGGGAAAAAAGATGTTCTTTTGATCGGGGATAAAATAGGAGCAGTCGAAAATGAAATAACGCTTCATACTAATTTACAAAATTTGGAGCTGATAGATGGAGCAGGCCGATTACTTGTCCCCGGATTCATAGACGCCCATGTGCATATTACAGGTGGAGGGGGAGAAGGAAGCTATCATACCAGAACACCCGAGCTGATGCTTACTGACGCGACAACATCAGGCATCACGACAATCGTCGGTGTGCTGGGAACTGATGGGACAACAAGGACGATGACAGGGCTTATCGCCAAAGCCCGGGCCCTCGAGGAGGAGGGGATTTCCTGTTACGTTCACACAGGGTCATATCAAGTACCGGTCAAAACACTGACCGATTCCATAGAAAATGATCTCATCCTGATCGATAAAATTATTGGTGTCGGGGAAATTGCGATTGCGGATCATCGTTCCTCACAGCCTACTATGGAAGAGCTTGCAAAAATAGCTTCCAGCACCAGAGTGGGAGGCATGCTTTCAGGTAAAGGGGGCATCGTCAATATTCATGTAGGGGATAGTCCTACAAAACTTTCGCTTATTGAAAGGGTCGTGGAAGAAACGGATATTCCGATCGCCCAGTTCTATCCGACGCATATTAATCGAAATCATACCTTGTTTGAAGCAGGTATCCGTTTTGCGAAAAATGGAGGCTATGTAGATTTTACAACCAGTACAGTCCAAAGATTCCTCGATCAAGGAGAGGTCCGTTGCAGCACAGGCCTAAAAAAGATGCTCGAAGCAGGTGTGCCGATCCAAAACATCACTTTCACTTCCGACGGACAAGCAAGCCTTCCCGAATTCAATAAGCAGGGGGAGCTTATAGGATTACAGGTGGGAAAAGTGCGGTCCCTCTTTCAGGCAGTAAGAGAGGCAATCCTAGAAGAAGGTATCGCGCTCGATGTGGCTGTTAGGGTCATCACAGAAAACCCTGCGAAGATTTTGAAACTCACACAAAAAGGGACCATAGCCACAGGTAAAGATGCTGATTTGGTAATGCTTGATCCGCATGACTTGACGATACAGTCGGTATTTGCGAAAGGGAAGATGATGGTCAGTGGAGCAAAGGCGATCGTTAAAGGTACCTTTGAAGAATAAAGGAGGATTGCAATATGTGCGGAAGATTTTCTCTGACAACAGAAATCCACAAATTGCAGGAGCAGTTTTTTTTGGAAAATACTGAAGACCTTGATTTTCAGCTAAGCTATAATGTCGCACCGGGGCAGCAGGTACTTGCCGTTGTCATGGGGCAACATGGGAACAAGGCAGGATTTTTACATTGGGGCCTTGTACCAAGCTGGGCAAAAGATAAGAAAATCGGATACAAAATGATCAATGCCCGTGCAGAAACATTGCATGAAAAAGTGAGCTTTAAGCGTCTTCTCGAAAGAAGGCGGTGCCTCATTCCGGCAGATGGCTTCTTCGAATGGAAAATGGTCGAAGGAGTGAAAAAGCCTATCCGGTTCGTCATGCAGGACCATCAGCCATTTGCATTTGCCGGCCTATGGGACCGTTGGAATCATGAAGGAGAAGAATTGGTTAGCTGCACGGTCATTACGACCAGGCCGAATGAATTGGTCAAGGATGTACATGACCGGATGCCTGTCATCCTAAAAAGGGAACATCAGCAGAAATGGATTGATCAGGAGGAACACGATCTCTCCTATCTTTCCTCCATGCTTACACCTTTCGACGCCAATCTCATGGCCGCCTACGAGGTTTCCGATATCGTCAATTCACCCAAAAACAATGATTTAAGATGCATTGCACCCATATAAAATGTTTTATTTTGTCAGACTAAATATTAACACTTGTGTGAAAGATTAGGGTATAATAATGTCAAACGGGTGAAAAAGAGGATTGATATTTTGCTATGGAAAAGCCTAGAGTTCACGATTGAAAAGGGACAGAAGGTAAAAGTCATTGAAATTCCAGTATTGGAGGACGATAGCACATATCACTTTATGCTTCGTGTCAGGTTGCAGACATTTCTAGCACAAATTGTTTCGGATGATAACCCCAAACAAGTGTATTCGTTCAGGGAATATCTGCAAAAAGTGTTGAAATGGCCAGATTATTGCAATGTAGTAAAATCAGATATCCTAAAAAATAATGCATAGAGAACTAACCAAGAATGTGATAATATGGGGACAGGGTCAACACCCTGTTATTTTTTTTGTTCAAAAAGGCAAACAAGGAAAAATTTGTGACAAAATCCTGCATAATGTCGGTTTCTAGTCGAAAAATAATGATTATTGGTTTGAAGTGGCAATAAATGCAGGTATAATAATAACTAGGCTATATTTGGGGAAGTGAATTCATGAAAAATGTAAAAATAGTGACGGATTCGACCGTTGATATTGATCAATCCATCATAGATGAGCTAGGCATCAAGATTGTACCATTATCCATCACAATAGACGGAAAATCATACATAGACCGATTTGGTATCAAGCCTGATGAATTTATGAACAAAATGAAAGAATCCAAGGAACTTCCTAAAAGCTCCCAACCAGCTGTTGGTACTTTTGTGGAAACATATGATGAACTCGGTAAAGACGGAAGCAGAATCCTTTCCATCCATATGACAGGTGGAATGAGCGGAACAGTCACTTCGGCTGAGAGTGCTTCAAATATCACCGAGGCTGATGTAACGGTGGTCGACTCCCGGTTCATCTCTTTTGCCTTATCTTTTCAAGTAGTGGAGGCTGCAAGGATGGCCAAGGAAGGTAAGACGATCGAGGAGATAATGCAACGATTGGATGAAGTAAGGGCTAACACTGATCTGTTCATCATGGTGGATACACTGGATAATCTGGTGAAGGGTGGCCGGATTGGACGCGGAAAGGCCCTGATCGGCTCCTTGTTGAGCATCAAACCGATCGCCTCGCTTGCTGATGGAGTATATACACCGGTCAACAAGGTAAGAAGCCACTCCCAGGTCATTAAGTTCTATACAAGACAATTCAAGGAAGATATTGCTGGAAAAACAGTTAAGCGCGTAGGTATTGCGCATGCAGGCTGCTTGAAGCTTGCAGAAACATTAAAAGCTTCCCTGCAGGAGGTCTCGGGTTTTCAGGATGTGGAGATTGCATTCACGACACCTGTCATTTCCACCCACACAGGTCCGGGTGCCCTTGCACTCATGTATTTTGCTGAATAGCATTAAAAAAAGCTAAGGGCTGGTCCCTTAGCTTTTTTTAATGGTCAGAAGGCGGCATCGGTGTAGGTGTAGGGGAGGAATAGCCTTCCTTGTATGCCTCATCGATCCCGTCCCTGATTTCTTTAATTGATTTACCGTCCTTGTATTCCATGACCGCAGTAGCTGCAATCTCCAGGCACACTCCGCATCTAGTACCATGATCATCCCATTCTAGGGATCCATCCTCGTACACCTCATGAACGAAGCATTGGTAACTGCTTTTATGTCCGGCAGAAGTTCCGCAACCACAATAGCATGGTATGTGCTCAAGGACTTCCTGGTGTTGCGCAGCTACAGCATAGATTATTTTTATATCGTCAGATTTTTCGTCCAGGAATTTTGGTAGCTCTTGAACAGAATTCGTTTTTTCTCTAAGATCCCCTTGAAAAAAAGAGGGTTTTTCATGTTGATGATGTTCTTCCTTTTCAGGCGCTTGACCAGTGAGATCCGTCTCTGGGCTATTGGAACATCCAGTAAAAATGACTAACATGAATATCAGTGTAAATGTCATTCTTTTCATATCGCACACCTCGTTTACATAAACTATACCATTCTACTATAACATAGAGGGATTTTGGATTCTTTAACATCTTTGTGAACGAGGTGTGATGAGCAGATTTGTATCATTACCAGAATAGTAGTCCGCCCAATACAATTCCAGTAACAAAAGCAAGTGGAACAGCTACCGGGTTGTATCCATATCCGGGATAACCGCCATATCCAGGATAAAAGCCCATTCCGAAGCCATGAAGGCCTCCTCTTCTATTGGGCTGGATATATACATGGCTTGGTGACACCCTCATGATCCTTCCACAATGACTTGAGCCGTCCCTGCATCTGATCGTGACAACTTGCCCATGGTAACGTTGACACTGTTGATAAAACTGTGACATCTCTTCATCCTCCTATCGATTAGATTACATAATAGACTATTCCGCGTTTGAATGTGTTGCTTGTACGTTTGACTAGCTATATCCGATATCACCTATTAACTCAGAAAAAGGAGGATATTTTGGTGACCAGAAAAATCCTGTTATTTGCAGATTTTGGAATAGATGATATTATGGCAATCATATATGCGTACAATGAAATCAACGTAGAAATTGTGGGAGTGGTTGCCGAGTACGGAAATGTCCAGAAGAGGACGGCTATCCGTAACGCTAAATATTTGCAGGAAGTCACCGGAAGAGATGATGTCCCGCTAATAGGGGGTGCGGAACGCTCGTTGATTGGTGTGCCGCCGATCTATTATCCGGAAGTCCATGGACCTGAAGGATTTGGAGGCTTTGTCCCACTTTCGGAATTTATCCCTGAAGGGGAAGAGAATATTTTCGAAAACTTTCATCAAATATATGACATCATCGAAAAGTATGATGGAGAGCTGACTATAGTATGTGTGGGCAGGCTCACTTCATTGGCTACTTCTTTTATTCTATATCCCGAAACGGTTGCAAAAGTTAAGAAAATATTTATCATGGGTGGGGCATTCAATTTTCCCGGTAATGTGACACCAGTCGCAGAGGCAAATATTTTTGGTGATCCATATGCAGCAAATATTGTATTCAATTTTGCAGAAGACTTGACCATCTTTCCATTGAATGTCACACAACAGGCAATACTGACATATGACATGGTCAATTACATCGACCAGGTGAATAAGGAGGCAAACAACAAGCTTGGTCAGATCATCAAGCCGATGATGGACTATTACTGGCAGTTCTATAAGTCCCAGATACCTACCATAACTGGCGCACCACTGCATGACGTCATAACATTATGGGCAGTATTCAATGAGCAGCATATCAAATATGTAAAAAAACCCGTCAGTGTAGTAACGGCATCTGGAAATGCTTTCGGACAGACGGTTGGTGACTTCCGGGATTTTGTCCAGCTTTCGGAGAAACCTGTCCATCGGATAGCGGTAGAGTTTGACTATTCCAAGTTTATTAGTCGCGTAGTGGAAGTGCTGACAACTGAATTGATCTCTTAGGCGAAAAGTCACCTCTTAATGAATAGGAGATGACTTTTTTCATATTCTTTATCGTTCTGGCTATCCTATCCATATAGAAGTTTGCCGGAAAGGATGTAACTGATGGATTCTTATGCTTCCCTGTCAAGGCTTGGCAAAGAGGAGATAAAGGATTATTTCAAAGAAAAGCTTCATCATAGTCCAGATCTGTATTTTTATGAGTTGCCGGTAAAGGAATCAACATTATTGTTTATATATATGAAGAATTTAGTTGATGATTCAACGCTTAGTCAGTTCATACTCTCACCGATTATAGGAAATCTTGCATGTTTCAATTCAGAAATGAGCGAACTCAGATACAAACTTTTGGTGACAGATACAATACTTACAGAAGATGGCGAAGTTGCAATCAAGAATATATTGGACGGATATGTTTATATTTTCTCCAATCATGGTGAAACAGGGATCTTGGCCAATGTCGCCAAGAAGGTCGAACGCGGTTTAGAGAAGGCGGAGACGGAATCGCTTGTGTTCGGTCCGAAGATTTCCTTCACGGAGTCACTGAGCACGAATATCAGTATCGTACGCCAGAATATCCTTCTTGACGATCTTTGCACAAGGAAGCTGACAGTTGGAAAAAGGAATGAGACAGAGATCCGGTTGGTATATATAAAAGGGATTGCTGATGATGAATCGGTGGCATACATAGAAGATAAAATTACGAAACTTGAAGTGAAGGAAATCCTGGACACTTCCGTATTGGCCCAACTGATAGAAGACAACAGTTATTCCGTTTTCCCTCAATATCTGCAGACAGAGCTCCCTGACCGTGTTACCTATAGCCTTGAAAGAGGAATGATTGCTGTTTTTGTGGATAGAAGCCCGATGGTGCTATTGGGACCGGCTACTCTTTTCAATTTTTTTGAATCCACGGAAGATGTATATATGCGTTGGAATATGGGGAGCTTTATTCGATCTCTCCGCTACCTGACGATGTTCTTGTCTATACTATTGACTCCTGCCTATGTGGCAATCATTACATACCATTATGAAATGATACCATCGACATTGATTGTTTCTTTGGGTGAGTCCCGTTCCAAGGTGCCGTTTTCGCCGATATTGGAAGCATTCTTGCTGGAGATCATGATCGAACTTTTAAGGGAGGCTGGCGCAAGACTGCCGACGAAGGTTGGTCAAACAATGGGTATCGTAGGCGGGATTGTACTAGGACAAGCTGCTGTGGAAGCTGGATTTACAAGTAATATCCTCATTATCGTCGTTGCACTCAGTGCGCTTGGGTCTTTTACTGCCCCAAGTTATTTAATGGGTACTGCAATCAGAATCACGAGATTCCCGATCTTGATCCTAGGAGGTCTATGGGGCGGAGTGGGGATAGCAATCGGACTATGCTTCATTCTGATTCATCTATTAAGGCTTTCGAGTGCGGGAAAACCATATTTAAGGCCGGTGTACCCGCTTGATTTAAAAAGGGTGAAAAATACCGTATTAAGAATTCCTGTAGAAATGATGAAAACCAATCCAGATAAAAGAGGTTTCTTCTCCTTTAACGGAAAATACTCCAAAGATATTGATGAATAGGGTGGTCAAGGATGAACACTCCCACAAAGGTAAAAAAACAATTTCTGGTGCAAGCATTTTTAATCTTCTTTGTTGTGCACACGAACCAGACAGGGGTGGGGATTGCAGGGGTAGAAAGAATTTTATTCTTTGAGGCCAAGCAGGATGCATGGATCTCCCTGATCTTCAGTTATATAGGAATGGCTCTCACCATTGCTGCCATGTGCTATATTTTACGCTCATTTAAAGATAAGGATCTATACGACATCCATGTATCCCTATTCGGCAAGTTGTTTGGAAACATGATGAACATCCTTTATATCACGTATTTATTGGCCGGGTTATTGGCAATCATCCTCGGTTATACGGAGATTGTCCAGGCATGGATCTTCCCTGATATGAAGACCTGGGTCATTTCATCGTTTTTGCTCTTTTTGACTATATATGGTGTTTTTGGGGGAGTGCGCACCATTGTGGGAGTGAGCTTTATCACTTTCTTTTTAGCCATCTGGCTGCTGCTTTTGATATATGAGCCCATCCGGTTTATGGATTGGACCAATTTCCTACCAGTGATGGAGGCCTCTCCCAAGGAAATAATGAAGGGGGCTTATAAATCATCATTTACTGTATTGGGGCTTGAAATCCTTTTCTTCATCTATCCCTTTATATGGAATAAGGAGAAAGTGCATTTCTATGCCCAAGCTGGTGTCCTCTTCACTTTTTTACAAATTCTTCTATTAATGATCGTGTCCATTGGATACTACAGTGGTGAACAGCTTGAAAAGACAATCTGGGCAACACTCTCCATGTTTAAAATCATTCAATTTCCCAACCTGGAGTGCTTTGAATTTTTTGCGGTTTCCATGTGGTTGGTCATCATCTTGCCTAACATCCTATTCATGATGTGGGCGGCAAGCAGAGGACTGAAAAAGATTACAAAAATGAAGCAAAGAAAGATTGTGGTGGGATGTGCGGCAGTATTGATTGGGTTGACGTCGATCTTCAATAGGAGAGTTGAAAATAATGAATACATTGATGCAGTCGGACTTTATGGTTTTAGTATTGTTTTTGTCTATACTGCGATTTTATTTTCAATTGTATTTATACGCAATCGGGTACTGGCAAGGAGGAGGACGGGATGAAGCAATTTAAACTGATAAGCATATTGGCCTGTTCCATCTTCTTGGGTGGCTGCCTTCAACAAAAACCTCTTGAAGAATTGGGCTTGGTGACTGCCATGGGCTATGACAAAGAGGATGAATTGCTTAGGGGTACCATCGTATACTATGAATTCGATCCGCTCCATACGAATGATTCCAAGATGGTTTCCACTCTTTCTAATACAAGTAAGGGGATCCGTCAGAAGGAAAACCTATCATCAAGCAGGAAACTGGTATCAGGTCAATTAAGGATCGCCATCTACGGAGAAGAACTGGCGAAGGAAGGGATTATTGCATATATCGATACACTCTCCAGAGATTCAGAAGTAGGAACCATGGTTTATTTATCAGTTGCGGAAAATTCAGCTTATGAATTGATTCACAACTCCCAGCAATCTGAGGAAATTACGAATGTTGGTACATATTTATACGATTTAATCAGCCAGAATGTGGAAGCTGAATCACTTGTTTCGCCGACCCTTCATGAATTTATGCAATGCTACTATAGTGAAGGAAGGGATCCTGTACTGCCTTTGCTCGATTTTTCAGATGATACGCTGCGTATAAAGGGTCTTGCACTATTCAAAGATGACAAGATGCAAGGATCAATCGATACAGATAAGTCCTTCTATCTGAAGCTCCTACTGGACCCGTACAGAGCGGGAACAATCGAAATTTCACTCCCGAAAAATGATATGGGGAATCACATCAAAAAGAGGGAGCAGGTACAAAATAAAGCTGAAAACCTGTTTGTTTCACTAGATCATCTGGAGAGTTCAGTGGATATAAAGCTCGAGGATGCAAAAGCAAATGAATATAGTATAAAGGTGGATGTGGTTACAAGAATGCAGGAAATTTCAGAGGATTATGATCTTGGAAACCCAAAAGCCTTGATAGTTTTGGAAAAGGCAATCAGTAAAGTGATGGAGAGAAAAATGGAAAAGATTATAGCGGAGTTTCAAAGTCTTGGGGTAGATCCAATCGGCTTTGGCAACTACTACAGATCAAAGGTCGGATATGAGAAGTTTTCAAGGGATAAATGGCAGGGAATCTATCCAGGAGCTACTTTTAATATCGAAGTGAAAACCAAAATATTGCGTACAGGAGTCATGGATTAGAGAGCAGCGCTTGCTCTCTTTTTTTGGTTGAAAAGTTATGGTTATTAAAAAATTTTGGAAATGTTTGAAACTTTTTACGACCCATTTCGTCAAAGATATAGTTATCCTGCCAGAACTGCTTTAAAATGGAAATATCAAGGATGTAAAGAGAAAAGTTTTTATGATCAATAGGGGGAAGCAACTTGAGAAAAGTGGAGAATTTCAAAAAAATCATTGTCTTATTAATATTCTGTTTTGTTCTACTTCCGGGAATGCCAAGTGCAGAAGCAAAGCTGGAAGTGAAAATCGAATATGGGGTGGACAATAAAGTCCAAATGGGCAAAGGACATCCCGTTAAAATCGAGATGAAAAATAATGGTGATGCCGTAAAAGGCGACTTAGTCATATTCACAAGTCCTACATATAACATGGCAGGAAGCTATGTCATACCGGTGGAACTGGAATCTGGCGGCTCGAAGGTCATCGATCTTTCGGTCAAAGGCAGTACAGACCAGTATTCCTACGGGTATAACGGAAACCCCACTGATACAATAAGCTTCTATGAAGGCGGCGTGGAAAATGGCAAGGAAGTGAAATTGAGTGGCAATGCAAATGCCAAGCCCCGCTTCATGGCCGATAACCGCCTGATATTGGGTGTTCTAAGCAATAATCATGACGCAGTCAATTATATGAAGCTTGTAAAATATCAAAATGAAGCGATGGAGTTACTGAACATCAAACAGGAACATATCCCGACAGAATCATTCGGCCTTGAAATGTTCGATGTCATCCTTATACACGACTTTCCTATATCTACTTTAACTTCAGCACAGCAAAAAGCTTTAAAAGAATGGGTCACCAATGGAGGGTCCATCGTCTATGACTCCAAAATAAGCATGGCACAGGATTTTGGGGAACTGACAGATCTTCTATTAATTGATCCAATCAAAGAAACAAATATAACAGCCCTTAACAGTGAAAGCACATTTCCCAATCTTCCTGTCTATACCGGGGAGATGAAATATGACGATGTTAAGGTACTTGTAAAAGAGGGCGAAACACCATTAACGGTATTGAAGACTTTTGGAGCAGGTACCGTCACCCAGGTAACAAGCAGTCTATCAAATGCTGCGTGGAGCGGGTGGGATGGTGTAGGAACATGGTGGAACAGTATCATGCAAAAGGCATCCACTAAAAATGTTGCAACATACAAGGCACCGCTTCTTGAAGAGATATCGCATCAGCTAAGCGCAATAGGTGAAACTTTCCCAGGTTCAATTGTATCCGTTCCATTGTTGATAGGAGCATTTGTACTCTATCTCATCATTTTGATACCTGTTCTTTATTTTATTTTAAAGAAAACCGATAAAAGGGAACATGCATGGTGGATCATCCCTGGCATTGCGGTATTTACCAGTGTAGCGGTATTCGGAATAGGTGCAAAGGATAGGATTGCAGGCACTCAAATCAATGAATCAAGCATCCTTGTATTGAATGGGGAAACAAAATACGCTTCTGGCTTCGGCGTGGCATCCATCCTGACAAACAGTGGCGGCAAATACCGTGTTGAAACGGAGCATGAACAGACAGATTTCTTCCCGGTGACCTATGGCTATAACGATAATATCGATCTTATGAAAAATTATGCTTATTTGCAGGCAGGCGGAAATGGAACCGATATTACATTCAACGATGTGGAATACTGGTCCATTAGAACAAGTGTGGGAAATGTCAATAATGTGGAACTTGGGGCATGGGACTACGAGTTGACCGTAAAAGACGGTAAAGTGGTTGGGAATATCCAAAACGGATTAACTTATGAATTGCAGGACGCCTACCTCCTTTCAGGAAGATACGCCCAAAAACTTGGTAGTATCAAGGCAGGCGAAGCAAAGCAAATAGAATTTGACATACCGAAAGGAAATATAGCGAATGTACTTGCATCTCCCAATTATGCGGCATTAACCAATGCTTTCCCGGATTTCAGCAACAGCATGTATCAACAGGGTGGTCCTATGCAGATTGAAAAATCAGAACTTCAATCTTACAAGCAATTTCAAATGCTCGATATGCTACTGAACAGAAAAAATGTCTTTTCTGAAACAGATCAGCCAATAATTGTAGGGTATATTACGCAAGATCTATTAGGAACGAAAGTTAATGGGAAAAAATCAAATAACCATTCCTTGCATTTGGTGGCAATCCCAGTAACGATCAATAATGACGGATCTGGAAGCTTCAGCTTTTCTGAAGAGCAGTTCAGTCCGAAAATAGCGATAACTGAAGGAGAGTCAGGAAACATATTCCATAACGGCCTGGATTACGGTGAACCATTCATCCATGTGAGTGATGGAAGCTATACAATCTCCTATCAGTTGCCAGAAATGATCTCAAAGGATAGGGATAGCTTCACTAAACTGAAGCTTAAGCTGAAGACAAGGGACGGAAATCTTGAGTATTTCATCAAAAACCAGAAAACAGGGGAGCTTATCTCTTTGGAAAACAAAAGCAGTATAACGATTGAAGAAGAGGTAAAGGATTTAATTTCAAATCAAAACGGCATAGATCTAGTCATTAAGGCCCCGGTGAATTTTGAAGAACAATTGGAAATACCGGGAATCGAGCTAGAGGGAGAGTTAAGTCAATGATAGAAACAGTCAATCTTACAAAAAAGTACGGCAAATTTACAGCTTTGGATTCATTGAACCTCAAGGTGGAGAAGGGAACAGTATTCGGGTTCGTGGGACATAATGGAGCGGGCAAGTCGACTACTTTCTCGATCCTCTCCACCCTTTTGGCTCCTACAAGCGGAACTGCTTATGTTAATGGGTATGATGTATGCGAGAATCCAAAAATGGTACGAAAATTCATTGGCTATATGCCGGATTTCTTCGGTGTATATGATCAATTCCGGGCAGATGAATATCTTGACTTTTATGGAGCAAGCTACGGTATCCCATATGAGGAAAGACAGAAACTGATCCCTCAGTTATTGGAGCTTGTGAATTTGACAGATAAAAAGGATGCATATGTTGATGTGCTATCCCGTGGGATGAAGCAAAGACTTTGCCTTGCCAGGGCACTGATCCATGATCCAGAGGTACTTATTTTGGATGAACCGGCATCCGGACTCGATCCGAGAGCAAGGATCGAAATGAGGGAGATATTAAGGGAACTGAAGCATATGGGTAAAACCATCATGATTTCCTCACATATCCTCCCGGAGCTTGCCGAAATGTGTGATGAAATCGGTGTCATCAATGGAGGGAAGCTTGTGGCGACAGGCCGGGTGGAGCAAATCCATCAGCAGCTTCAGGCAAACAAGGTGTTAAAGGTCCTCGTGACAGGAAATATGGAGGGAGCAATCCGATTTTTTGAAGATTGTCCTTCTGTGTCAAATATCCAGGTCAATGAACAAAAGGAAAACCTCCTCTCCTTCTCCTTTGAAGGGTCGGACGCGGAACAGGTGGAACTTTTGAAAAATGCACTTGGAAAGGGCATCATGATCCTAAGCTTCAGTCAGGAAGAATCCAATTTGGAAGACATCTTCTTAGAAATAACAAAGGGTGTGGAATAAATGAGGTCACAACTGATCAACCCCATGTTGAACAAAGAGTTCAAATTACGGTTTCGAAGCTTTAAAAGCTTTTTGGGGATATTCTTTTATTTAGCGGTACTGGGTTTGATCGCATTGTTTTTCATCTATATGGAAACGCGATACAGCTCGATGGGGATGTTCCGCCCCGAAAACAGTAAGAATATGTTCATGATTTTGGCTTTTGTACAGCTTGCTCTAATTTTCTTCATGACACCAGGCCTTACAGCAGGCATCATCAGCAGCGAAAGGGAAAAGCAGACCTTGAATATACTTCTGACGACACAACAGTCCTCTACAAGCATAATCGTAAGCAAGCTTGCATCGTCCTTGTCTTTTTTATTGCTGATTGTTTTATCTAGCCTGCCGCTTTATAGTATCGTGTTTCTCTTTGGAGGAATCTCTCCAAAACTGTTGTTCATGACGTTTGGAATCTATCTGCTTTCCATGATCACGCTAGGCAGCATCGGGGTCTTTTTCTCGACCTTCATCAGAAAAACGATCGTTGCCATGGTCTGCACATATGGGGTAGCTTTCTTTTTTGCAGCAGGGACAGCTGTAATCACCATGTTCTTAATGAGTTTCCTTTCATTTGGCGGTGCTGGTGGAGGGCCGCTGGTCAATCCGGCACCTTACTTTATCGCGATGCTGAATCCTTTTGTACTATTGATGCTCGCTTTCGAACCGGGTTTTGAAATGGAATTTCAGCGTATTACCGGTATGGAAACATCTTTGGGACTCGGGTTCATTCTATCTTATATCATTATATCTATCGGGCTGGTCATATTGAGCATTCGGAAGCTGCGTCCAAATATGAAGCCTCGTAAAGGGAAGGGAAAAAATGAAGGATAAAGAACAACTTATCGTTTTTCTTCGTTCCATTCGAAAAAAGCTGCGGATCCAAAGGCTCTCCAGGCAGGCACAGCTGTCCTGGCTCTTCGGTTCCTGCGCATTTCTCCTCATCGTTTTGATCGGGAGGATTGTTGTCACACCATATATGATTGAAAAAGCATTGATCCTTGGAGGCATTGTGTTCTTCATTTCCTTATTCTTTTATTGGAGAAAAAGGCCGTCCAACTATGATGCAGCCAAGTTTTCCGATCAGATATTGAAAGAGGATAGGCTTGTCACCACACTGGATTTTGCCAAAGAATCATCATTCCTGGCAGAGTTACAACGAAAAGAAGCTCTGCAGCATCTCAGGCAACATGAAAGGGAGATAAAGGATATCAAGCTGAAGCATTTCTATGGGAAAGTCCTGGTAACGTCCATGGTGACAATTTGTTTGGCGATCCTGCTGATTGTGTTGCCGAATGCAAAAATGCTGGAAGCGGAAGCAGTCGAGAAAGAGAAGGAAATTATCGAGGAAACGAAAGAAGAGTTGAAAAAATCGACGGAAAAAGATAAAGACAAACAAGGTATAAAAGATGATCTGGAAAAATTAAAAGACCTTGAAAAATCAGATGATCCAAATGAACTCTTAAAGGAACTGATGAAAAGAGAAAACGAACTTAATGAAAAACTGAAGGAATTAAAGGAAAAAGAACAAAAATTAAAGGAGCTTGCAAAGAACAGTCCAGAGAATTCATTGGCTAACCTTGCATTGAACGGTAAGGACGAAGAACTCCAAAAAAGACTGAACGAGCTGAAGAAGAACAGTGATAATCTTACCGAAGAGGAAAAAGAAGAACTGAAGCAATTGGCTGAGAACCTCCTCGATAAAGAGAAAACTGACTTGGAGCAATTATCCGCTGAAGAACTGGCAGCATTAATGGAACAGCTAGAGCAGCTTCTGCAGGACGCTGCCTCCATGGAGCAGCTTGAAAGCCTGCAAAGTTCCCTGCAATCTGCAGCGACAAATCAATATGCCAAAATGTCACAGGCTGGAATGAACCCAACTAAGCTCACACTATCTAATTCCAAGCAAAACACTCCTTCCACCCAGACAGCCCAAGGGCAGCAGGGTCAAGGCCAGGGTCAGGGTCAAGGTCAAGGTCAAGGCCAAGGTCAGGGTCAAGGCCAAGGCCAGGGTCAAGGCCAGGGTCAAGGTCAAGGCCAAGGTCAAGGTCAAGGCCAGGGTCAAGGGAGTGGAAGCGGGAGTGGAAGTGGCGGCGGCGGAACCGCACCAGGTACCGGCGCTGGAGGTCAGACGCTTACTGTCCCGTCCTATATTGCCGGTGAAAGCAGGACGGAAACGGATTCAGGACCAACAGGGGACGGAAACTCCAATTTTGAGGACGCAGAGGACTCCCCTGTTTTAAAGGGCGAGGTCCGTAATTACGATGAAGTGTATTCTTCCTATGAAAAGAGCTATCGGGAATCCTTGGAACGCATGAATCTGCCATCAAGGCTCGAAGATATCGTCAAACAATATTTTAGCGAAATGGATCCGAAGGGAGTCAATTAAGTGATAAGTTTGGAAGAGAAAGAGAAGGAATTAAAGTATTTTCAAGATTCATTGTCAGAAATTCAGAAGGAAATAGGTAAAGTGATTGTCGGACAGGAAGAGGTCATCCAGCAACTGCTTTGGGCGATGGTATCAGACGGTCACGCATTGCTTGAAGGGATGCCTGGTGTTGGTAAGACGATGTTGATCAGGACCATTTCAGAGGTCCTGGATTTCCGGTTTTCGAGGATTCAGTTTACCCCGGATCTCATGCCATCAGATATTACTGGTACAAAAATGATTGAAATCCATGATACCGGGAAGCAATCCTTCGTTTTCCACGAAGGTCCCATCTTTTCCAATATCGTCCTGGCTGATGAAATCAACCGTGCCACACCAAAAACCCAGAGTTCATTGCTTGAGGCGATGGCAGAAAAGACTGTCACCATCATGGGGGAAACCCGTAAGGTTGCCTCCCCATTCTTCGTGCTGGCTACCCAGAACCCTATTGATATGGAAGGGACCTATCCATTACCGGAAGCACAGATGGACCGATTCCTATTGAAAATCAATATGGATTATCCGAAAAAAGAGGAACTCTATGAAATTATCAACAGGACGACAGGTACCTCTTCCTATAAGGTAAGTAAATTGCTCGATACAGGCAAAATGCAGAAGATCCAGGAGGCCGTGAAAGAGATCCTGGTATCAAAAGAACTATTGGACTATACGGTGAATCTTATCATGGCTACACATCCGGCAGATGAAAATGCAAGTGAGATGGTCAAGAAATATGTCCGCTATGGCGTAGGGCCCCGTGGTATCCAAAGTTTGATCAAAGTGGCAAAAGCAAGGGCGTTTTGTTCTGGGCGTTTTCATATCTCCAAGGGGGATATCAAGCATGCCGTTTTCCCGGTATTGCGTCATCGCCTGTTCTTGAATTTTGAAGGGGAAGCTTCAGGGGTGAAAGAGGACAGCATATTGGAAGACGTGATCAGCCACATGGATAAACGTTCAAATGACAGGTAAAACCATATGTTAAATGGATCAATTACAAAGCAGCTCCAGTCCTATTCCCTTCAGGCAAGCAAACTGAAAAGAAGCTGGCACAAAGGCACCAGGAAATCAAAGAGATTTGGCGCTTCCCACGATTTTTCCGACTATAGGATGTATCAACAGGGAGATGATCTGCGCCAGGTGGATTGGAATATCTATGCCAGAACACAAAAGCACTATATTAAGAGATATTTAGACGAACAGGAACTCATTGCTTCCATTTATTTGGATTGCACATATAGCATGTCCATTGCACCTGAAAAATGGAGATTGGCCAAAACACTTGCCGCCTCTTTTGCGTATTTAGGTCTTTGCCAGGATGATAGGGTTTCAGTGATCGGTGTACATGGCGAGCAGTCTCCTTATCTATACCGGAAGGGGAAAGCAAACCTTTTTCAAATGATGCAATACGTGGAAGACCTCAGCCCAAAAGAATCCAACTCCCTCTTTTCAGAAGCCGTAGCAGGCTATGTGCAAAGAAAATGCAGTATTTCCATTGTGATCAGTGACCTGATGGAGCCATTGGAATCCATATTCCATGTCCTCAAGTTGATACAGGCCAATAGACAGGAGATCTACCTCATACAGGTGCTGGACCAGGAGGAGTTGGATCCAAGCTTGGAAGGGGATTATATGCTGGTGGACAGTGAAACAAACCAGGAGGTCAACGTAACGATATCCGATTATACAAAGAACCAATATAAGCTGAGAATGAAAAACAGGATGGAAGCCCTTGAAAGCTTCTGTTTTGATAGGGGCATTTCCTATCTGACATGCAGCACAAAGGAAAACGTCGAAGATATTCTCTTTAAAAGAATGACCTCATTAGGTTGGATTAGGTGATATAGATGGGATTTTCAGCACCACTTTATTTTACACTCACTTCTTTTCTGCTCTTTGTCATCCTTTTGTATTTTTTCAGAAAGCAGTATGAAAAGAGACCCATTCCTTCTGTGCTTTTATGGCAGGAATGGATGAATGAATTCGAGGCGCAGGCTTGGTGGAAAAAGCTTCAACATCATATTCTATTATATTTGCAATTATTGGCACTTCTCTTTCTCATTTTTTCTCTCGTGCAGCCGTATTTAGAGAAAAAAGGAATGGAAGGAGATCATTTCGTCTTTATTTTTGACACATCCGCAAGCATGACAGCTTTGGCAGATGAAGAGAATACCAGGTTTGAACTTGCGAAAAGGGAAGCCCTCGACACATTGGAACAACTTAGTGATCAGGCTGTGACGATCATTGTTGCTAACGATACACCTTTGGTGATGGAAGAGCGCAAAACCTCAAAAAACGAAATAAGAAGACACCTGGAAGCTTTGAAGCCTTCCTATTCAACGGCAAATCTTACCGATTCCATCGAGTTGGCAAAGAGCTTGATAGGGGAGGAGCAGGGACAGATTCATGTGTTTTCAGATAATCTTTCAAAAAGTACAGACCTTTTATTCCATGAAAATACCACATTTGCAGCTCATAATTTAGGCGGGGAGCTTCCTAATCTCTCCCTTATGACCTTCGGTGTCAGTAGGAATGATGAAAAGGTAATAGGTGTAGCAACCATAAAAAATGAGAGCAAGGAACCAAAAGAGGTCGTATTGGAAGTGTATGGAGAAGACGAAAAATTAGTGGAAATGACAGAACGAATAGAGCCAGATGAAACGAAAACCATTTATTTGGAAAACTTATCAGAAGCAAAGATTTATCATGCGAAAATCAGTGGTGACAAACATTACGTATTGGATAATGAACAGCATGCTTTTCTTTTGGATGAAAGTGAATCCACTGTATATGTTCACGAAAATGTGCATCCTTTTGCAAGAAAGGCCTTGGAGATTGCCAGTTCTCAAGTGGTTCATCTTACTTCCAAATCTCCAGTTCCAGACCAGGAAGGTGTTCACTTTATCAAAGGCATACCAATGGAAGAATGGCCAAAGGGACCGAAGTACATTTTTCTGCCGATGGCACAATCCCCCGAGCAAAAAGTGGAACTGAAAGGTGAAATAAGTTTTGACCAGAATCATCCGCTATTAAATTTGGTGGAAATTGATAAAGTGTTTGTCCAGTCGGCCTATTCCACTCCAATAGACGGGTTAGAGGTTTTGGCAAATAAGGGAAATGTACCATTACTGCTTGAAGGAGTGCATGATGGCTATCCCATCATCATCCAGACATTTGAACTCGATGCCAGCGACTGGCCTTTGCATCCCGGTTTTCCCTTGTTTTTATATAATGCAATCGAGCATCTGACTGCTGGACAGGAACTTCTGGGCTATTTTTCACCAGGGGACTGGCTTGAATATATTCCACCATCAGACATCAGTTCGGTGGAAATATCTAACGCTACAGGCGAGACAGTCGTTCAATACGAGGATTTTGATCAGAATCTGCAGCTTCCCCATAAACCGGTCCTGTATAGATTAATAGAAGTGAAGAGCAGTGATACTACAGAAAAATTCCTTACAGTCATGCTTGACGATGAGGAAAAATCTATAAGTACTGAAGAAAGTTTTTCCCTGTCTTCATCAAAGGCATCCAAGGTAGAGGAAGGAATTTCTAAATATGATATTACCTATATATTCCTTATATTAGGCTTGCTTGTACTGCTAGTGGAATGGGAGGTATATAGACGTGCGGTTACAAATTGAACATCCTCTCATGCTCATATTCCTGATACCTGTCATCATCAGCCTTTATTTATTCTGGCGTAAAAAGAAACAGAAAAAGAGCAAGGATCTTGTCATTTTTACCCTTAGAAGCATGATTTATTTTCTAATAATCCTTGGTTTGGTTGTTCCTTATTTACTCTCACCGGTTAAGGGGATACATACGGTATTTGTACTGGACCAGTCAGATAGTGTCAAACGTATGGAAGGGGAAATGCTGGACTTTGTAAACCGTTCGATAGATTCAAAAGTGGATCAAGATTCCTATGCCCTTATGACCGTAGCTGAGAATGCAAAGCTTGAACGCTCATTTTCTAGAGAAAAAAATGAAGTGAATGACGTTTCTGTAAATGAAGAAACAAACTTCACCAATCTGGAGGAGGGCATCAAGCTAGCTTCAAGCTACCTTCCGGAAAACTCCAAGGGTAGGATCGTTCTATTGACAGATGGCGTGGAAACGAACGGAGACATTCTCAGACAGGCGGAGCTTCTCTCATCGGGCAACATCGAATTTGATGTAAAGGCCTTTCAGCCTCCAAATGTCCAGGACGTTTCAATTGAATCATTTACTACTCCTCAAAATGGTTTTCAAGGGGAGGCGGTTCCTTTCCAGGTGTCACTGGAATCCAATTTTGATACGACTGCTACACTGCAGATAACACAGAACAAGGAAATGATCATCCAAGAGGAAATCGCCGTAGCCAAAGGGATGAATTACTATTCCTATCAAGCGCCTTTAAAAGAGCCGGGACTTTATTCCTTTAAGGCGGAAATTATCCCTAAGGATGATAAAATTGTGGAAAACAATCTATCCCATTCAATCACCACTGTCAACGGGCAACCGAAAGTGCTCCTGGTAGATCAGGATGCACAAGGGGAGAATGTCTTTCAGGCACTGACTGCAAGCGGCTGGAGGGTGGATAGGATCCAACCGGAGCTATTGCCAACCAATCTGGCAGGATTCCTTGCATATGAAAGCATCCTTTTCCACAATATTTCGGGGCATCATTTAAGTGAAAATCAGATGAACTTGATCGAGACGGCAGTAAGAGACTTCGGCGTGGGATTTGTCATGACCGGTGGTGAGGAATCATACGGATTGGGTGGCTATTTCCAGACTCCGATTGAAAGGATCCTGCCTGTAGACATGGATGTCAAAGGTAAAAAGGAAATTCCATCCCTTGGCCTCATCATAGTGCTTGACCGCTCAGGCAGTATGATGGGCGAAAAATTCGAGTTGGCTAAAGAAGCGGCTGCAAGGTCTGTTGAATTGTTAAGGGAGGATGACACCTTCGGATTTATAGCATTTGATACAGAACCTTGGTCTGTGGTTGAAACACAGCCTATCAAGGATAAGAAGGAAGTAATCGAGACGATTCGTTCCACTGCACTTGGTGGTGGTACAGATATTTTTCCTTCTTTAAGCCTGGCTTATGAACAGTTAAACGACCTTGATTTAAAAAGGAAGCATATTATACTGCTTACAGATGGTCAATCCCAGGATGGTGCTTACGAAGAACTGATCGAGGAGGGACTTCAACATAATGTAACTCTCTCCACCGTTGCCATCGGGGCGGATGCCGACCTTAATCTCCTTGAGGAGCTTGCAGGTTACGGGACCGGAAGATTCTATGAAGTATACGAGGCAAGTTCTGTACCCAGCATCCTGTCACGTGAGACTGCTTTGACAACGAAAACCTATATTGAGGATAACCCTCATGTACCGTTTGTAACATCAGGCTATGACTGGTCCACACGTTTTTCTGCAGGTACTCCGTCGATCAACAGCTATATTGCTACAACGCTTAAATCGAGGGCAGACCAGATCATCAGCAGTGAGAAAGATGATCCAATCCTTGCTCGTATGAACTACGGTTTGGGAAGGACGGTTGCCTGGACATCTGATGTATCCGGTGCTTGGAGCGGAAGTTTCCCGACTTGGAACGAATGGACAGGTTTCTGGAATGATATCGTCACATGGTCCTTGCCATCCTATGAAAAAGGAAATTATGATATTCAGACAAATATAGCAGGTGGAAAGGCCACCGTAAAAGTGGAGGCTTCTGAAAATAAGCTACTGCCCCTAAGTATCAGTGTATCGAACAACAAGGGTGAAATAATTGAAAATGCCAAAAGTAAATTAATAGGACCTGGGCAGTATGAAGTAGAATTTCCCGCTCTGCCTGAAATCTATTTCCTGAATATCAGCCAGGGAGAACAAGGAAAAACGGTGAATACCTATTCCACCGGCATGGTGGTTCCATACTCCACAGAATTTGAACAAAAGCCTGTCAATCAGGAGCTGATTACAAAACTAACTTCCCTCAATAATGGAAAGGTTTTGGAGGAACCAAACGAGGCATTCAGACCTTGGCATAAGAACCTTTATCAAAGTCAGTCCGTTTGGATCCCATTCGTCATCCTTGCTTTTTTCCTACTCCTCTTGGAGATCTTTATCAGAAGGTTCGGTCTTTCACCTTTCTTTTATCTTAAACGCAAGGTCGTTCCTATGAGGAAGCCTGTTGAAAAGAAAGAAAAGAGACTGCCTTCCATTAAAGTAAAAGAAACGAGCATTGCGAAACCGAAGCCTATCATCCTTACACAGGAAATCAGAAAAGAAAATCCTGTTTCCAGTGAACCGGCGAAGGTAACTAAAAAAGAGGACCCTCCATCGACTGAAAAAAGCACAACCGCTACCAATAATGAAGATCGCTTGGCACAGCTACTAAAAGCCAAAAATCGAAAAAGAAAAGGTTAACCCCTGGGGTTAGCCTTTTTCTGTGATCACCGAAATATGTTGATTTTATGAACTTGGATGCATGCTTCTTTTAACACCTGGCATTTAGTGATAATATTTGACATAGAAAAAGTTTTCATGAAAAAAGGTGAGTTGTTTGAGAAAGAGAATGAAATTATTAAGTATATTCCTTGCTATGACATTACTATTGGCAGCATGCGGAACTTCTGAGAAGGAAGGGATACCGGACGCAACAGACCGGCCATTGGGGGACTTCTTTTATACTAATCAAGATGGAAATGCCTTTTCCCTCGAAGATATTAAAGGTGATATTACTATTGCCTCATTAATTTTCACAAGCTGTACGACTGTATGTTCACCTATTACGGCCAATCTTGCCAAATTGCAACGAATGTCCGAGAAAGAAGGGCTGGACGTTCATTTTCTATCATTTTCGGTAGATCCAGAAGTGGACACACCTGAAAAGTTAAAGGAGTTCGGCAATCAATTCGAGGCTGATTATTCTAAGTGGAATTTTTTGACCGGCTATTCCCAGGAGGAGATTGAAACCTTCGGACCGGAGAATTTCAAGACCATCGTTGCAAAACCTAAAAATGGTGGAGAGGTTGTCCATGGTACAAGCATCTACCTGATCGATAAGGAGGGAACCATTGTAAAAAGTTACGATGGGCTGGATGTTCCATTTGAGGAAATCCTGGAGCATGTGAAAATCCTTCAAAAAAAATAATCTGGAATGTCCGGCAAAAGCTCCTGTTTTGCCGGACAATTACACATCTTCTAGTTATGATCTGACTCCTGTTCCATACTTGCCTTGACGCCATCTGTCACAATAACATGTAATTCCTTTGAAAATAGCTCCTTTGAAACCTCTTCATTACAAGCAAGAATTTCCTTTTCCTTCAAATTTTCATTTTTATGATCCATCTGTCTCTTCCTTTCATTTAATATAGTATTAAAGTGTTTAACATCAGGTTTTTGAAAAAAGAGTGGTAGTATGGTATAAAAAATATACTGTATCCACTTTAAGGGTATATAATTGTGAACATATACCTATCTGCTATAGACCCATAAGTGCATGAATCTTAGATAGGGTTACTTACTTTCAATCAAGTGGGTGATCCGTGCGAAGCAGGTTCACTTACTGGAGGAGAATGTGTAATGAATAAAAAATTGACCATTGTTGGCCTAGTGGGCCTTTTCATAGTCGGTACTATTAGTATGCCTGGTTGCAGTGCACAAAATTCTTCAAGTATTGTGCTTGAAAAAGTAAAAGAAAGACGCGAAAGCCAGGAAGAAAAAGAATTTTTCGAGGGAGGATTCTTCTTTAATAAAGAAGACCAAGCCGAAAACAAGCAGAAACAGACTATTTTGGAGGAAAAACAAGAAGTATCGGATGACTTTTTTGATCGCTCCTTCCAGCTAGTGTTCTTTGGGGATTCATTGACGCAAGGTGTAGGTGATAGTACTGGCAAGGGAGGTTTTACTCCTTTTGTGAAAGAGCATTATTTGAGCAAATCCTATATAGATGAAGTATCCATCACAAATCTCGGGGTTAGGGGTAACAGGACCAACCACCTATTAAAAAGATTGAAGCAGCCAGAAGTGCAGGAATCCCTTAAAAGTGCTGATGTTATCTTTATGACCGTTGGAGGAAATGATTTGATGAAGGTGATCAGGGAAAATTTCCTTGATCTGAATTTCGAGTTATTTGAGAGGGAACAAGAGGAATATGCAGAAAGACTTGAAACTGTCATTTCAGAGGTAAGAAAAAACAATCCGGATAGCACCATCTACATTGTTGGACTTTTTAATCCTTTTTATGAATTCTTCAAAGAAATTCCGGAAATGAATGAGGTGGTCACCAATTGGAATGAAACCACCATATCCGTATTGGAAAATCATCCAAAAACAGTTTTTGTCCCCATCCAGGATCTTTTCATCGATACGGATGTAAATTTGCTGGACGATGACCAGTTTCATCCGAATGAAAAAGGGTATCAATTAATAGGTACGGAGATTGTAAATCAAGTGATAGAATACAATGAAGAAGTGCTGACCGATGAAAATGTGCTGCAAGAAAGGGAGTAGAATAGAAAATCATGGTGAAGAGAGTGATGAATTGGAAAGTTGCATTTTTTTCCTTACTTATAATCAATATTCTGATTGCCGGCATGGTAGTCGTGCTTGTTCTGCTTCCCAAGCATTCCAATCTGCTCAGATTAAACGAAGAAAAAGCGGATGATAGGCAGCGCGTTTCCTTTAATATTCAATCCGATAAACAAGATCTTAACCAGCTTGTAGCTTATTACTTGGAAAAAGAGACGAAGCGACCGTTGAATTATGAAGTGAAGCTTACTGACAGGGTGGAACTCAGAGGGGAAATGACCGTTTTTGAAAGGGATATCCCCCTTACCATGACGTTCATTCCACAAGTGCAAGAAAATGGGGACGTGAATCTTAAGCAGGATTCAATGTCCATAGGCAGATTGCAAGTACCCGTTTCCATGGTCCTCAAATATGTGGGGGATAACTATCCGCTTCCTTCATGGGTAAGCATATTGCCTGAGGAACAGAGCATTTATGTATCATTGCAGGAATTGGAGCTTCGCAGTGACGCAAAGGTCGAATTCACAAAGTTCGATCTTGAAAAGGATGATATTGAATTTAGACTTCTAGTACCGGTTGAAGATTAATTTGGAGCTTTTGACAGCCTGAAGAAGGCAGGAACAGTGATCATGTTCCTGCCTTCTTTTTTGTTGTAAAGAACTCACAGAATTTCAAAATGGGGGGATACCTAATTTTTTTTGGAACTGGGCATCAGCCTTTCCCTTTGGACTCTGGATGAATACATTAAGTATTAGGAAAGAGGGGGAGGTGTACAGCATGGGTGGTCCTGGATATGGAACAGGATTTGCATTGATTGTTGTTCTGTTTATCTTATTGGTAATTGTAGGTGCAGGAGCGTTAAAATTCTAAATCGCTGCAGGCGTTGATGATATGTAGAGGAGGTGACAGCTATGAGTTGGTGTGGTTGCAACCCTTACGGTTACGGTCAAGTTGCTGGTGCAGGTTACCCTGGATATGGCAGTTCTTTCGTGTTAATCGTAGTATTATTCATTCTTTTGATCATCGTAGGATGTGCTTGGTGCTGATAGCCTAAATGATGAAATGCCCAGTTCTCCGACTGGGCATTTCTATTTTTATGGAACCAGGAAGATGGCCTCCATTTTGGGTGTTTCCCCCAATAGGCCGACCACCGCAATGGTGTATGCCAGATCGGGCTTCACATTGACCCTATTTATGGACATCAATACATCCTTTGTTCCAGAAAGCCTTATCTCAAAATCGACTGTCATCGGTGTCAAACCTAAGTAGTCAGTTACATTTCGATATTCCAGATCTGAAAAGATGATATCTCCTTTCTTGACGGCTATATCGACTTTTGGTGTAGTCGGGGATAGATGCAGAAAACGGACTTTTGTTTCACCTGGAGGTACCTGTTCATTGTCATTGATTAGTAGGATGGTTGTTTTTCCATTGGCATTCAATGCTGCAAGTGTATATGGGATTCCTTGTGCCACCTCGATGATGGACGAGCTCAAAATTTGGGAGGCTTTATCGGTGACTGTAATTTCGACCTGATAGGAACCTGCCGGGATTTCGAGATATTCGCTGCTATTTTTATAACGTAAGCCACTTAAGATCAGCTCTTTGTTTATATATACATCAATGGTGCTTGTTTTTGGAGCACCGTGTAATACCCGTACCTTTGAAATGATGTGGTCAGAAACATTCCTTATTGACTGTTGTTGAATCCAACTGTACAGATGTTGGTAATGTTTTTGGTAAAAGTAAATATGTTTGGCGGGATCTGAATATTTATAATAATCTGCAAGTAGCTGATATCTTGTTGCCTTTGTATAGGAATCGGGATTTGATTCAAATGGCATATTTCCACCTCCGGATAAGTCCTGACGGTAAAAAGATATGCTGGATAACTTGTGAACTTGTCTATTTTTTATTCTAACCTGCAAAACGAGTAGATAGTTTACGTGGAAGAAAAATGTGGTAAATTAATGATAGGAACTTTTTCTCTATTTCATAAAAAAAGGAGCAAAAAACCATGGCTGAATATGAAAGCACGATCCACAATGATATTTCTTTATATTATGAAGATAAAGGTGTAGGTAAGCCTGTCGTTCTATTGCACGGCTTTTGCGGTACACATGCGTATTGGAAATATATCATGGAAGAGCTTTCCTCCTATTACAGGGTCATTGCGATCGACCTGCGGGGCCATGGGAAATCTGCAGTATCAGAGGAACCTTTCACGATTGATGATATGGCTCAGGATATCGCTCAACTCCTGGAGCAGCTGGAAATAGAAAAAGCTACAGTTCTTGGCCATTCATTGGGTGGTTATGTCACCCTGGCTTTGGCAGAAAATACTCCTTCTGTGGTAGAAGCTTTTGGATTGATCCATTCTACCGGAGCAGAGGACAGTGCAGAAGCTAAAGAGGGTAGAGATAAAGCGATAGAACGTATCAATGAAGAAGGCATGAAAGGATTCATCGAAGAACTTTCCGTCAAGCTTTTTGCAGAAGAAAATCTGGAGGAAATGACAAATGAAGTGGAGTTTGTCAAAAAGCTTGGATTCAATACGAGGGTGAATGGAGCCCAAGGTGCCCTGCATGCGATGAAAAACAGGGAAAACAGGGAACATATAATAAAGGAATTGAATTGTCCAATACTGCTGGTTGCAGGAAAAGGGGACAAAATCATACAGCCTGAGAAGACTTTTATAACGGAAGGACCTCATATTCATCGAACATTGATGGAGAAATCCGGTCATATGAGCATGATTGAGGAGCCCAATGAATTATTGGATGCGATTATCGGATTTTTGGGATATGTGGATAAACATAGACGTAACAATCATAATTGAAAAAAGGGTAGAAGGCGACGGCCTTTTACCCTTTTTGATATTCTGCCCTTTTAATGAATGATCTTTCCTCTTCAATCAGTCCGCAAGTGGCACATTGGACTTTGTAGGATGGTCCTTTGTAAGGAATGTGAAAAGCGTCCAAAGTTTCGGAAGAGAATTCGTTCAGCACTTCTCCAGAATGAGGATCAAGTTTAACCGATTTTGGCACTTGTTCAATTATATTAAAGCGTGATCTGTTCGTTTTACAATTTGGGCATAAATAAGGTGATGTCATAAATCAGGCTCAACTCCTTTTCGTTATTTTTTTCTATTTGCAGGAAAATATACAATAAAATAAGAGAAGGGAACCACCCTTATGGCGATTCCCTGTTTATAGCTCCAGTCTTTTTCTGAGGGCCTTTACATAGTTCCTGCTTACTGAAAGCTTCTCTTCACTATCCATAAGCTCCAGCAGATAGGCCCCATTGAACCAGGGAATGAGCTTTTGAACATAGTTTAGATTTACGAGATAACTTTTATGGATGCGGAAGAAGGGATAGGATTTCAGCCTCTCTTCAAGATCCTTCAGTGCCATCTTTGACTCAAAAGGCTGATCCTTGGTGAAAATCCGGCTCACTCTCTCATCCCGGCTGATGTAGAGGATGGCATGCGGATCGATGTAATGGATTTCACTTTCAAGTTCCACTGCAAGCCTGGTTGATGGTGCAATCTGAACGTCGTCAACTGGTTTTAAGAGCAGTTTTTGCAGTCGCGTCATTGTATCTGTCAGCTGCTCTTCATCAAAGGGTTTTAGGAGGTAGTCCACGGCTTCATACCGGAATGCTTCGACAGCGAAATTGGGATAGGCTGTAGCGAAGACTATATAAGGCATATGTTTCAGTTCCCTTAAGTTCTTCGCAACCTCCAGCCCGTTCATTTTCGGCATTTCTATATCCAGGAATACTACATCAGGTTGCTGCTGCATACAGATGATCAATGCGCTTTCCCCCGAATCTGCTTCCCCTATTATTTCAACAAAAGGAAATTCGTTCAGCAGATGCTTCAATTCCTCTCGACTGTAACGTTCATCGTCAACTACGACAGCTTTTATCATGCTACTCATTCCAATCATCCTTCTTTAAACGTTTATCTATGAAAAATAACACCGTTGTCCCTTTACCAGGCTGGCTTCTGAAATGGAGCTGCGATTCTCTGCCAAACATCATGATCAACCGCTTATTTATATTATATAATCCAAATCCCGTTCCACTGGCAGATGAAACGAGCTCTTCTCCAAGCAGATCCATTCTCTCTTTAGGTATTCCTTTTCCATTATCGGTGATCTGTATTTCAATTCTATGATCATGCTCCTTGATGCTGATTTGTACTTTGCTATTCCTTTCCATATCTTTAATCCCATGCTTCACTGCGTTTTCAACGATAGGCTGAAGCGAAAGGGGAGGGATCAGGTAATGCAGGACGTTTTCATCTATCCTATATTCAACATCCAATTTATCAATGAATCTGGCTTCTTCTACTGATAGATAAGCCTGTACATGTTTGAGCTCATCCTGAAGGGTCGTCCATTTTACAGTCGTTGCAGATAGGTTCTGCCGGAAGAAATGAGAGAGTGAAACCAAAAGCTTTCTTGCCTTGATGGGATTGGTCCGTATCAAGGATACGATGATATTCAGGGAATTAAATAGAAAGTGAGGACTGATTTGCGCCTGCAACGCCTTTATTTCAGCTTCATTTGCCAATTTAGAAGCTTCTTCAGCGTCAGAGATTTCCAGCTGGTGACTCATGAGCGAGCTCAGACCCTTAATCAACTGAATGACGATATTATTTATATCCCGTTCAGCAGGAAAATAAAATTTCAATGTCCCGACAGTTATGTCCCTTTTCTTTAATGGCGCGATTACAACCGCACCGAGGGGACAACCTGGATGTGTGCAATGTATCGAGTCTTTACCGGCGACAAGAAGCTCTCCACTTTGCAGCACTTGTTTTGTAACATGTGTTTGGATGGGTGAAAGGGGACGATGATGATCATCTCCAATCCCGATATGTGCCAGGATCTGATTTTGGTCGGTCATGGATACTGCACTTGCATCCACTTCACGATAGATGATCTTGCATGTAGCTTCGGCTGATTGCAGTGTGAGTCCTTTGCGCAGATGACTCAAAGTGTTCTCTGCAAGTGACAAAGCTTTTTGCGCCTGGACGGCCCCAGCTTTCTCTTCCTCTTTGATGAGGGACAAAATGATAAGGAAAAATAGGGCAGAGCCAATTCCATTTGCAAGTATCATTGGGATGCCGATACTTTCGACCAAGACCAATGCACGATCGAATGGCGCGGATGTCAATAAGATTATCACCATCTGGATGGACTCTGCTAGTGCACCTGTTAAAAGTGCGATTGTGACGCTGATCCGTTTGCTTTTATACTTGCTTCTGATATATGCAGCTAAAAGCCCGGCAATGATTGAGGAAAATCCGCAGGAAAATGCCGTAAATCCTCCGAGGCTCATACGGTGTACCCCGGCAATCAAACCTGCACCGATACCGACCTTATAGCCGCCCAATAGACCTGCCATGACAATGCCGATCACCCGTGAGTTCGCGATTGCCTCCGACTCCGACAAATCTGTAATCCAACGATTGAAAAGATTTGTATCGGTACTGAAAGTAAGGCCTGTATAAGTCCCGATGATTCCGAAAAATCCGAAAAAGAGGATAGCGAAGATCTGTTGCCTCCGGTCTATCTGCTGCCGGTTTATCAGCTGCCTGAAAAAAGGAAGCCTTGTCATGAGAAAGGCGACCGTCACGATGATTCCGAGTCTCTCAAGCATCGTCAATAAAAGTTCAAACATAGGTTCACGTCCCGAAGTAGTTGATGTGATAATGGTAGCATAACCTAAATGTTGTTGGAAAAGAATATTTTAATTAATGAAAAGAGACCTCCACCGGCCAATGATGAAAGTCTCATTTATTGCTTGTTATTTTTAAAGTGGGCCTGTATCTGGCCTTTTAGCATCTGTTTCTTCCAGTCTTCACTTGCTTTTTCTTTCTTTTTCCATTCCCTGCGGATTTCATGGGTCTGGACACCTTCCTCCATTTGGTTTGCAATGTCCATCAACCTTTCAACATCCGAAAAAGAATACTTCCTGATGCCAGAGCCAGATCTGGCAGGGAAAATCAGCTTACGCTCTTCATAGTATCTGATTTGCCTTTCTGATAATCCTGTGAGTTCACGGACAGTACCAATGGAAATCACTTTTTTCTCTTTAATCGATGCAGAATCTTCCGGTTTCATGGGATCACACATCCTATTCTCCACTCGTTATATACATTATAGCTTAAAAAGCCACACAGGTTCTTTGCTATTGTCAGTATTTCTAACATACTTTTCTGTGAATATTATGTTTTTGTGTTAAATTACCTTACATCTTTAAGGAATGCAAGCTACACATGATATACAGTAGGTAAAAGGAGAGGTGAGAAGATTGGCAAAGATATTAAAACAGGCAGTATTTGATGTTCGAAGCTTTTACATTCAAAAGTTAAAAGACAGTGGTTACTCATTTGACACCAAGACTCTGGCCTCCTATACAATCACTGAACTTAAAAAAGAATATGCGTTGACACTGAAAAATGGTGGATGTATAAAAAAGTGAGCAAATAAAAAGCTGACTCGGTTTATACCAGAGTCAGCTTTTTGTTTGTTCCAGTTCATTCAACTGTGAGGATAAAGTTTCAATATCCAAATTTTCACCGATCAAGACAAAGTTTAGCGGTACTTTCACAGGCTCCTTTAAATAAAGAGGGGTGCCATAGGAATATTGGAATAGATAGATGCTCGAAGTATGATGAAAAGATAGATAACCTTTAATTCTATACACGTTATCAGGCAGGCTGCGAAGCCAGTCCTCGAATTGATCCAGGTTGATGGAAGATGTAAAGCGATGCACAAAGGTCTTCAAGTGTAGCTTATCATTCACATGTGCCGCTTGATGGTTTTCTTTTTCCAGCTTTTTAACCTGTCTCCAACTGTCCTCTGGAATCTTTGCGAAACTAGTCAGGATGGTCTGCGCATAAGGACTGAGGGACTGAATTTCATAAAGGATCGAAGCAACTTCCGATTCACTGAGAAGGTCAGTCTTGTTCAGGATTAGCATATCTGCGTGACGGACCTGCTCCCGAATAAGCTGTTTGACCTGGATGGACAATCCATCTTTTTCCTTCCAGCGAAGAACATCAAGCAGGGTGATGATTCTTGCAGATGAAAACCTGTCAGCGAAAATAGGCGATAGCACCGTATCCAATACTTCGATAGGATGTGCCGCCCCCGTCGTTTCGATATAAACTGCATCGAGTTCCTTATCCATCAATAATCCTTGCATGGTCGATTCGAGCTTTTCCTGGATGGTGCAACAGATACATCCGTCAAATAGTTCTGCCAAGGGCAAACTGTCAGGTACAGCATCGGAGTCGATGGATACCTTGCCCAGCTCGTTCATGACGACGGCCACTTTTCTGCCATTTTTCTGCTCCTGTTCGAGCATTTGTGTCAATAGGGTTGTTTTTCCGCTACCTAAGAAGCCGGAAAGTATGTAAACTTCAATTTGTTTGCTCATGGCAACCTCCTAATATGAATGGAAGGGATCATTTCGTCCTCCCATTTTACCATATCACCTTGTCTTATTGGAACGAATGCATTTAATTAGGAAAAGAACCAGTAAGTTGCTATAATTCGAATAAATCATAATAAACAGAGGTGGGACAGGTATGGAAAATACGAATAGATTAGAGAAAGCGACTTTTGCCGGAGGTTGCTTCTGGTGCATGGTCAAACCCTTTGACGAGCAGGACGGTATTGAAGAGGTAATAAGCGGCTATACAGGGGGGCATAAAGAAAACCCTACCTATAAAGAGGTTTGTTCAGAAACGACAGGCCATTATGAAGCCGTTCAAATCACCTTCAATCCCTCTGTATATCCATATGAAAAATTATTGGAAGTCTTCTGGTCGCAAATAGATCCGACAGACCCGACAGGTCAATTCAATGATAGAGGGGACTCATATCGTACGGCTATTTTCTATCACACGGAGGCACAAAAGGCTACTGCCGAAAAGTCAAAACAGGATTTGCAGGACAGTGGAAGGTTCAAAGCGCCAATAGTGACAGAAATACTTCCTGCAGCAACTTTCTATCCAGCAGAGGAGTATCATCAGGACTACTATAAGAAAAATCCTTTCCGTTACAAAATGTATCACACGGGTTCAGGCAGAGCTAAATTCATCAAGGAAAACTGGAAGAAGCTTGATGAGGATATCAAAAGCAAGCTTACTCCCATGCAATATGAGGTGACACAGAACAACGGCACAGAGCCTCCTTTCAGAAATGAATTCTGGAATCACACCGAGGAAGGCATTTATGTGGATATCATCTCAGGGGAAGCACTGTTCAGCTCATTGGATAAGTATGATGCCGGATGTGGATGGCCAAGCTTCACAAGGCCGATTGAGTCACATATCATCAATGAGGAGATGGATGTCACACATAATATGGTACGTACAGAAGTAAGAAGCAAGAATTCCGATTCCCATTTAGGGCACGTTTTCGAAGATGGACCACAAGAATCGGGAGGACTGCGTTATTGCATCAACTCCGCAGCATTGAGCTTCGTACCGGTGAGTGAGCTTGAAAAAGAGGGCTATGGAAAATACCTGCCTCTATTCACAAAATAATAGTAGGAACAAGCTGGAATGGGACTTTAAAGAGTTCCATTCTTTTTTTATGCTGGATAGCAGGAGGACGTATGTCATATTTCAACAATTTTCCCCTTATCTTGCAGGATTTTTATATATGCGTGCAGAATCATTCAATGTAGCTTACAGAAAAATATATTGGCTGATTGAGTGGGGGAAATGAAATGTCTGTTTTAAGTATCAAAGAATTGAAGTTTCAGGATCTGGTGAATAAAAACAAGCTGATGTTTTTTATTGTGATGTTTTCGTATACAGCAGGCTTTATCGTAAATATCATTTATCCGGCTTCACCGGTGATTACATTTTCAATCCTGTGTGCGCTGATATTGGGAGTGACCTTATTCTTCTTAACTAAGTGGAAGACAGGCTTTCATAGAATAGTGCCTTATTTTGCAGTACTCGTCACTTTTCTGGTATTTTTCCTTATCCTAATTAATCGAGGGGCTTCCTTGTCCGGTTTCGTACTGCCTTTTTTCGTATTGATCATTGCAACCGTTTACTTTGATCGGATTGTTTTCATCATTGGGGGCATTTGCAGCATCATTTTGTTCGGATACTCTCTATGGTCGTTTCTGAATGGCCATCTTTTGACAGAAGGGCAGATCGGTAATATCATCCTGCTATTCTTTTTATTATTTGTCATTACTTTCGTTCAGATAACCATTGGGAGAAAGCTTTTTTCTCAATTTGAAAATATTGTAGAAACAATGAAAACCGAAAGCCGCATCAAGGAACAAAAGCAGGAAGCGTTCCGGAATGATGCCGTGAAATTGATGGAGAGCGTCGATCGGATCCATGAAAGACTGAGTGTCAACATTCAATCACAGAAGGAAATCTCCTTGACGATCCATGAATTGTCCGTAGGAAGCCAAAGACAGACAGACCAGATTGCTGGTATAGCAGAGCTGACGAACAACGTCACATCATTGATGGATCATATTGTTGAGCAATCTAACAGTCTTTATGAGGATACTGGCTCTTCCAGAAAGACTGCCATTCAAGGGAAGGATATGGCCCTTGACCTGCAAGGAAATATGAGCAGCTTCTCAGAGGACGTCAAGATGGTGGACTCAATTTTCCAAGTGTTGACGGAAAAAATCGATGAAACCAATAAGCTTACTCAGCATATTAAAAATATTACGGAACAGACAAACCTCTTGGCGCTGAACGCATCCATTGAAGCCGCCAGGGCAGGGGATGCAGGAAGAGGGTTTGCCGTAGTGGCGGAGGAGATCAGGAAGCTGGCGAGCCTGACAGGAGATACGACAAAGGAGATCACTGAGAACCTCACATCCCTTCATAGCACAAAAGAAAAAGTGCTACATCAGTTACAGAACAACAGTGCAAAGATGAAAGTGAATCTTCAATCGACAGATCAAGTGAATACCATGTTCGTACAAATAGGGGATACATTGGAGAACCTATTGGAAAATGTCAAAGAGTTTCATGACTTTGCAATTCAAGTGAAAGAAAAGACCAATAATACGGACAACTATACAAACGAAGTTGCTGCACTGATGGAGGAAGCGACTGCAGGCATCGAGGAAATCAGTGCGAATATCGAACAACTGACGGATGAAAACGCGCATATTGAAGACATACTCAAAAATATGCTGATAATCATCGATGAAATGGAAAAGAAAAAGTGATTATTTTATTTAGTTTTTAGTATTTTTCTTGAATATGGGCATATGCACATACGGGACAGCCACCTATTTCATAGTGTAGAAGTGTAAATATCAAACAGGAGTGATGATTATGCAAGACTACTGTTACTACACTTGTGGACCTTGTGGTTATCCGACTAACGTAGCACCTGCTCACGGTTGCGGAAATACATTTGTTTTGATTGTTGTTTTATTCATTCTTTTAATCATTGTTGGCGCTTGCTGCTGTAAGTATTAAGAATTGAAAAAACAGAGGACGTAGAAAAACATCCCTTGATGAAAACCATCATGGGATGTTTTTTTTCTTTTGCCGTTAAACGTTTCATATTGACCATTCTCTAGCCTCTTTTTTGTATGAAAGAATTTGTTGCAGTGAACATAGGATAGATTAAGTGGATTATTAAGCTGCAACAGACCATAATCTCTAGTCCTTGGTAAACGGTTACAGCAGAAGAGGGAGGGGAGTAATCGTTTATGGATCAACAATCCTATTTGATCAAACCACTATTGGATAAAAATTATCCGATAATCAGTCATGGTATGGGTGTCTATCTGTATGATGTAAATGGCAAGAAGTATCTGGACGGATCATCAGGGGCGGTGACGGCAAGCATCGGTCACCATGTACAAGCTGTCATAGATGCGATGACAGTGCAGGCTGGAAAGGTTTCTTTTGTTTATCGATCCCAGTTCAGTAGCGAGCCGGCAGAAAAATTGGCGGAAAAATTAATGAAGCTTGCTCCAGGTGATGTAAATTGGTCCTTTTTTGTAAATAGCGGTACAGAATCAATCGAGACCGCGATGAAAGTAGCCATCCAATTCTGGCAGGAGCGGGGCCAACCAGACAAAAACCAAATCATTTCAAGATGGAAAAGCTATCACGGAATTACCATCGGCGCACTCTCCTTATCGGGACATGCAGACCGAAGGAGCCGATTTGAATCTATATTGGAGAAGTCACCAATCGTGGAACCTCCTTACTGCTACCGCTGTCCATTCAATCTGCAATATCCAGAGTGTGGTTTGAGTTGTGCCATGGATCTTGAAAGGGCCATCCTGGAAATTGGAGCGGAAAATATAGCAGCTTTTGTTGCAGAACCGATAGTCGGAGCAGCAGCAGGTGCTGTGACGCCACCTGATGGATATTATCAAAAAGTCGAAGAAATCTGTAAAAAGTACGAAATCCTTTTTATTGCAGACGAAGTAATGACAGGGATTGGAAGAACAGGAACAATGTTCGCCATGGAACATTGGGGTGTGACCCCCGATATCATCTGTATTGGAAAAGGAATGAGTGCTGGATATACTCCTATTGCGGCGACGCTTGTCAGCAATGATATCATCGAGACAATAATGAATGGTTCAAAAATAATCATGAGCGGTCATACGTACAGCGCAAACCCCCAATCGGCTGCCGTGGCTTTGGCAGTATTGAAATATATAGAGAAAGAAGACCTTGTGGAAAATGCAAGGGTAATGGGGGTCTATCTGAAGCAACTTCTCGAAGGTTTACAGGTCAAGTACCCTATCATAGGGGAGGTCAGAGGAAAAGGATTATTGCTGGGACTGGAAATTGTGGCAGATCACACCACCAAGTATCCTTTTTCACAGGAAAAGGCAGTTACTTTCAAATTGATAGAAAAGGCACAAAAAAATGGGTTGCTCATATACCCGGCTTCAGCAGGTACAGAAGGGATCGGAGGAGATGCCATCATCATCGCCCCCCCACTGTCTGTGACGAAAAAAGAAATTGAGGAACTTATCTCAATCCTAGATATTACATTGTCGGAAATAGCAGAAGAACTTTAAGGGGTGGCGGCAGGGTGGAAAAGATTGATAATACATTTGGGAAAATTAAAGACTCCTTGGAGATCATGCATTTATTCAAAAACGGCATTACCATCATGTTCGGAGGGTTCGGAGGAGTGGGATCGCCACCTACCTTAGTTGACATGCTCATTGATTCAGGTGCGAGTGGGCTTACCCTGATAGGTAATGATGCCGGCTTCCCTACCATAGGAATAGGGAAGGTTGTTTGTGAGGGGCTGGCGAAAAAACTGATCGCCTCCCATATTGGATCCAATCCGATTGCAGGGAGGCAAATGACGGAAGGAACACTTGAGGTGGAATTCAATCCACAAGGCACCCTGGTCGAAAGGATCCGTGCAGGGGGAGTGGGGCTCGGGGGCATCCTGGTCGATGTGGGGATCAATAGTGAAGTCGTCACCAAAAACAAGCAGTTTGCCAAAGTCGAGGAACGGAACTACATCATCGAGCCTTCCCTTACGGCGGATGTATCTATCGTCTATGCAAAAAAAGCGGATCCGTATGGCAATTTGATTTTTGATAAAAGTGCCAGGAACACCAATCCGCTTGTGGCTATGGCTGGGGACATTACCATTGTGGAAGTGGAAGAGTTCGTACCGCTCGGGGGTCTCGATCCGGAGGAAATCATCGTACCGGGAGTTTATGTAGATTACATGATTCAAAGTAAAGGGGTGAACTGGACATGGGTATGGGATCCGGCATACGGAACTTGATTGCAAAAAGGGCAGCGCAGGAAATAACAGACGGGATGGTAGTTAATCTCGGAATCGGCATACCTTCTCTTGTTCCCAATCATCTTCCGAAAGATATCCATGTCATGTTCCATGCAGAAAATGGTGTCCTCGGAATGGGACCGACTCCTGATGAGGGTAAAGCGGATGAAAATTTGTGCAATGCAGCAGGATACCCGGTAACCTTACAGATAGGAGCCTCTTATTCGGATAGTACGATCGCTTTCGGGATGATAAGAAGAGGGAAATTGGATGTTACTATACTTGGTTCGCTTCAAGTCAGTGAAACTGGTGACCTTGCAAACTGGATCGTACCGGGCAAGCGGGTGCCGGGTATGGGCGGTGCCATGGAATTGTCGCAAAAAGCGAAAAAAGTAATCGTACTGATGAATCATTGCGATCGAGACGGCAGTCCTAAAATTCTTCCATCATGTACACTTCCCATTACCACACCATGTTGTGTTGATTTGATCATTACGGAGCTTGCAGTTTTTGAAGTAACACCAACAGGACTGGTCTTAATGGAACTGATGCCTGGGGCAACACTCGAAATGGTGAAGCGGAAAACAGCTGCAACCTTCACTTTATCATCTGACTTTACAATTGAGTGAAGTATAGGCTCCAAGAGTTTGGTGCCAAGGCTGAAGGGGGATGAGAGAGTGGAAAAGATAGCAGGTGAGATTCATCAATGGATCAGGAAAAACAAGGGGAAAGCAGTTACACTCTTACAAAGACTTGTTCAGGAAAAGAGTGTCCAGGGACAAGAAAGTTCAGCACAAGCAATTGTCATAGAGGTTTGCAGGGAGCTTGGTCTTGAGATTGATATTTGGGAACCGGACAGTAAAGTACTGAAGGAAAATGAGAATTTTGTATCGACCAGAGAGAGCTTTAACGACTCCCCGAATGTCGTAGCGTGCTGGAAGGGCAAAGGGGGAGGTCGGTCCATCATTTTGAATGGACATATCGATGTGGTTCCTGAAGGGGATACCATACAGTGGGATTGTGATCCATATGAAGGGAAAATAGAGAACGGCAAGGTCTATGGCAGGGGCACCACTGACATGAAGGGCGGTAATGTTGCCTTGCTGATCGCCATAGAGGCCCTGCAGGCTGCAGGGATACACCTGAAGGGAGATGTCATTTTTCAAAGTGTAATAGAAGAAGAAAGCGGGGGAGCAGGCACACTCGCTGCCATTTTACGAGGCTACAAAGCGGATGCGGCTTTGATTCCGGAACCAACCAATATGAAAATATTCCCCAAGCAACAAGGCTCCATGTGGTTCCGACTGAAAATCAAAGGTAAGTCGGCACACGGGGGTACAAGGTATGAAGGGGTAAGTGCAATAGAAAAATCGCTTTATGTGATAGATGTATTAAGGAAATTAGAGGAGGAAAGGAATAAGCGCGTTAAGGACCCTCTATATGCCACGATTCCGATACCTCTTCCCATCAATATAGGGAAGATCCAAGGGGGGAACTGGCCGTCCTCTGTACCCGACCTGGTTACGCTTGAGGGTAGGATAGGTGTAGGGCCCGAGGAGGGCATCCATGAGGTGCAAGAAGAAATGGAAAAAGTATTGTCAACCATCAAGGACAAAGACAGTTGGTTTGCCGATCATCCAGTCGAACTGGAATGGTACGGTGCACGCTGGGTGCCCGGAGCTATTGAAGAGAAGCATCCCTTTGTTCAATTAATCCAGAAGAATTATAAAGATGTGACACAAAAAGACGCCAAATTAGAAGCCTCTCCTTGGGGTACGGATGGAGGCCTATTCACCAGGGTCGGAAACATCCCCACTGTAGTATTCGGCCCAGGAACCACCGAGGTAGCCCATCATCCTAACGAATACATTTATATTGATAGCATGCTGGACTGCGCAGAAATCATTGCCTTGACCTTAATTGACTGGTGTGAAAAAGCTAAATAGCAATCTCATGAAAACCGTGCCTGCACCAATCAGGACGGTTTCTTTTTTTAAAAATGAAAATGCTATCATTTCTTCTTTATTTTCCCAACAATTACATATCCCATTGGAAAATGAAAATACTATTGGGAAAAGGCGGTGAGGAATATGATGATCACTTTCATGACTGTCCTAATTTATGCATGCACCTTATTCTTTATCAGTTTTCTTGATTGCTATTATTACGACATGGATTATATGACCTGTATTTCTCAGCTCTTTACATTTGATACGGGAATAAGAGAATGGTATGTCTACCTTTTTGGATTGTATGGAATTTTCCACGCACTCTATCTTGATTTACGCAAAAAAAATAATAAATCCGGGAGTACTGCTGAAAATGGGTAGTAAGGAAACGATATCACTGACACAATTATTTATCATCATTCTGATCTTTGAAATGGGCAGTGCCACGGTGGTCGGGATCGGGAGCGAAGCAAAACAGAATGTATGGCTTGCCATCTTGATAGCGGGTGGGATAGGGGTCATCTATATAATGATGCTCCATTATCTTCTTTCAAAAAAGCCGGGGAAAAACTTCTTCGAAATAGTTGAAATGGCACTCGGGAAATGGATGGGAAGGGTCATCATTTTCTTATACATCATCTATTTTATTTACATTTCTGCCAGGGTTTTGAGGGATTTCGGTGAACTGATAGTCAGTACAATTTTCATTTATACCCCTATTGAAATAATTTCAATTACGATTATGCTTACGATCGTCTATATGTTGAAATCAGGTATAGAAGTGGTTTCAAGGACTTCTGAAATCTTCTTTCCCTATGTGTTTTCTTTTACTTTTCTTGTTGGACTCTTCATCATGCTTTCAGGAGAATTGCATATCAGTTATATGCTTCCGATACTAGCTGAAGGGATCAAGCCTGTTTTCAAGTCGATATTCCCTGACCTTCTGACCTTCCCATTCGGGGAATTGATAGCTTTTGCCATTGTCCTCCCTTATGTCACTAAGTTCAAAAAAGCAAGGGGATTTGCAGTTGCAAGTGTCATTACGAGTACCATCGTTTTGTTCTACTCAGCCGTCATTCAAGTGATGACGCTTGGCTATGAGATGAAAGGGAGGGCCAACTTCCCATTGTTGTCTGCTGCGAGGGAAGTTTCCTTATTGGACTTTATCGAACGAGTGGATATCGTGGTTGTATTTGTTGTCATGTATGGCGTAATCGTTAAAGTTTGCATACTTTTCTTTGGGGCCTTAAAAGGTCTTGAGCAATTATCGGGAAGGCCATACAGAGTATACCTCATGCCTATAGGTGCATTGATTGCCTTAATATCGATCTTGATTACCGAGAATTTTGCAGAACATATTGAAGAGGGGTTGAACATAGTCCCACTATACATTCATGTTCCTTTTCAATTCATCCTACCTCTTTTCATTTTGGTGATCATGATGTTTAAGACGAGAGGAAAGAAGCAGAGGAGCGGGTTTGAATGGAATGGCTGAATAAAATGTTCTCCAACAAAGATACGGAAATGACGGCAACAGAAAAGGAATTATATTCTGATGGTGGAAAAGAGAGGCCGCTCGATCCTTCATTGGAAAAGGTGGATGTCATTATAAAAAAGGAATTTTCCCATTCGATCGATTTTCACTATTCCACTGTACTGGTCGGCAACAGGGACGGCAAGGTCTATTATTTTGATACCCTTATCAATAAGGAAAGGCTCACTGAAGAAATATATGATCCTTTGACAAATACGGAAGGAAAAGACGCTATCGAAGGAACAGAGGATCTCGAGGAATTCAGGAAAGAGTATTTCTCCTCGGTTCCCTACACTTTTGCAGAAAACTATCATCAGATTTTCTGGAAATTGCTAAATGGTTATGCTGTCCTTGTCATAGATGGGATAGAGAAGGCGGTATGCATCAACCTTGGGACTCTTGAAAAAAGAACTGTAAGTGAACCAAGCACCCAAACCATCATTCGTGGACCGAAGGACAGTTTTACAGAATCGATAAAAACCAATCTAAGCCTGATAAGAAGAAGGATACGTAATCCGAATCTCTGCTTTGAGCAGTATCGTGTCGGACAGGATACCCGGACTGCTGTAGTCATTGCGTATATGAAAAGCATAACAAACGAGGAGCTAGTAAAAGAGGTTAAAAGTCGGATAGAAAAAATTAATGTAGTGGGATTATTTGATAGCGGGAATATCGAAGAATTTTTGACAGATAAATCAATGACTCCATTTCCATTGACATTCAATACAGAAAGGCCTGATAATGCTGCTGCCAATCTGATTGAAGGGAAGATCATCATTATCGTCGATGGAAGCCCGTTTGCTTTGAGTGTACCGACAGTATTCACGGATTTCTTCATTTCAACAGAAGATTATTATCAACCTTTCTTTATGGCCTCCTTCATACGGATCATCAGATATGTGGCATTTATGTTCTCCCTGCTATTGCCATCTTTGTATGTTGCCATATCCACCTACCATCATGAACTGATACCCACCTCCCTCTTGATCAGTGTCCAGGCTCAACGGGAAGGAGTGCCTTTTCCTGCGGTGATTGAGATATTACTGATGGAGCTGACATTCGAGGTGCTGAGGGAAGCGGGGGTACGCATGCCCCGTGCAGTCGGACAAACGGTATCGATAGTGGGAGCCCTTGTCATCGGTCAAGCGGCGGTCGAGGCGGGCCTCGTATCAAGTGTTCTTATAATTATCGTGGCATTGACCGCTATTGCAAGCTTTGTATCGCCAATCTACAATTTTTCCGTCGCGACTCGCATACTGCGTTTCGTTTATATCATCGTGGCTGCAATGATAGGTTTATATGGGGTATTGCTCCTTGTGGTGATCATGGTCGTACACCTGACCAGCTTAAGGTCCTTTGGTGTACCATACCTGGCTCCCATTGCTCCGTTTTTGATGGAGGATCAAAAGGATGTTTTCTTGCGCATGCCGGTCTGGGACAATATTACGAGGCCGTCTTATCTTAAGCCAAAACACGGAAAAAAGGTTGGAGATAAAGCGTCACAAGGGTCCAAGTCACAGAGTGAGGGGAATGTGACATGAGGAAAATCCTGATTTTTTTCTCTGTTCTCATGCTGCAGACGGGATGCTGGGATAAAGTGGAGCTGAATGAAATATCCATTGTAACAGGAATAGCCATTGAAAAAGGGGAGAGCTCCAGGTTCAAATTAACGGTGGAAACGATTAATGCACCGCAGTTATCCAACGAACAGCATGGAAGTGCTACACCGGTCATCACCTTTGAAGAAGAAGGCAATTCACTTGCTGAACTAACAGAAAGGATGAATGTAGGACTTTCGAGAAAGCTTATCTACTCACACACTAGAGTGATTGTCATCGATGAGGAAGTTGCCAGACAGGGTGTTGGTGATATTGTGGATTTTTTGGAGCGGACAGGAGAGTTTCGGAATGATTTTAATATTCTTATCGCAAAGGACGCCAAGGCTTCTGATATCGTAAAAACGATTTATCCACTTGAGCTGGTCCCTTCGATAAAGATACATAAGCAGATTCAGATGTATCTGGAAGAATGGGGTGGTGACCCTTATGTACGCTTGACCGACTTTTTCTTTTCCTTGACCTCAAAAGGCCGGCAACCAGTAACTAGTGCCGTAACCATTCAAGGAAAAGCGGAGGCAGGAAAATCGATTGATCAAAATAAAATGACAGAACTTGATTCAATCGTAGTGATAGATGGTCTCTCCATTTTCAAGAAAGATAAATTAGAAGGGTTCCTTTCCAAGGAAGAAGCGAGGAACTATCTATGGACACAGGGACTGAAGCATACAAGCTTGACTGTGCCGTGCAACCTTGGGAGCACCGGACAGGATGATAATTATTTGGATTTTCGGATATTAAACTCCCATTCGGATAGAAAAGTCACCAAAAAGAATGGAAGGCTTAAGTTAATTGTCAAAATCAGTGGAGAAGCCAGGATTCAGGGAACACAGTGCCATAAAAATCTGGAGAAGATATCCACCTATAAGATGCATGAAGAAGCTTTAAACTTATACATGGAAGAGAAAATCAAAGCTACAATCGTTAAGATGCAGAAAGAGTTTCAAGCTGACATTTTTGGATTCGGTGAGGACTATTACCGTTCCAATCCCAAGCAATACTCAAAATTGGAAAAGGATTGGGATAGCGTCTTTTCGGAAGCCGAGGTTGAAGTAGAATCCGCATTCTTCATCAGGCGCTCAGGAATCCGCAACAAAAGCTTCCTCACAGAAGAAGGAACAACAGAACCGTAAAAATAAAATATCTAAAAGAAAGGGGAATTTCTTTCTTGGTATCGAACACTTAATGGAGGGGGTGTTGGCGTGGGGAAAATAAATGGGGAATATATAATCCTGCAAAATGAACGGTTTTATTTGAAAGGGTATAAAGACTTTGCAAATGAACGGTTGAAAATCGAGGATTACCGTGGAAATCTCGAAAGTATTTTCACTGCCATCCATGAATTGGAGAAGGAAAAATATGTACACAAAACGATCATCAAATGCAGAACAGAGAATGTGACATCATTTTTAAGTAAAGGGTATCTGCTAGAAGCAAGTATTCCAGGATATTTTCTTGGAAGCACCGCTTTTTTCCTATGCAAATATGACGATCAGAACAGATACACAAGTGCAAAGTGGATTGAGGAAGATCAACAGTTGGAGGAAGTATGGAAAAAAGACAGGAATACTGAAAATGCTGGGGTTTCCACATCTTCAATCAGAAAGGCAACAACACATGATGCTAAAAGGCTCTCAACATTTTATGCGGGTGTTTTCCCGATTTATCCTGTTCCCATTGATGATCCGGACTATATAAGCAGCCAAATGGAGGAAAACACAATCTTTCATTATTTAGAGGTGGATGGCCAAATTATTGCTGCAGCTTCCGCAGAGGTGAATATGGAATATCGCAATGCAGAAATCACTGATTGCGCAACCCTATCTTCCCATAGGAAGGGCGGAAGTATGAACAGCATCATCCAATCGCTTGAGAATGAATTGATTTCAAAGCGGGTTTTCTGCAGCTACTCCATCGCTAGAGCGTTGTCATTTGGAATGAACGCAGTACTGCATAAGTCAGGCTATACCTATCAGGGCAGATTGAAAAATAATTGTTACATTTATGACAGTATTGAAGATATGAATGTATGGTATAAAGATTTGAGTTTCCATTTTGCCGAAAAATCGGCATTAAGTGCCGGAAATTAGGCGGGTGATCAGATTGAGTGAATCCAGTCTATTATCCAAAGAAATGCTTGAACGGATATTGAATGGTATTGATGAGGCCATCCATGCGGTTGATCATAATGGAGTCACCATCTACTACAATCGGGTTGCTTCAGAACATGATGGGATGAGTTGGGAGGAAGTGATGGGAAGGCATATCCTGCAGGTTTTCCCGTCACTGACATCTCAAACAAGCACGCTTTTAAAAGTCCTCGAAACAAAAAAACCCATTTATCATAAAAACCAGAGATATGAAAACAAAAAGGGTGTGATGATTGAAACAATCAACACCACGGTCCCGCTTGTTGTGGAAGGGCAAGTATTGGGAGCAGTTGAAATAGCAAAAAATTATGGAAAAATAAAAATGCTTTCCAATCAGCTTATGGACCTGAAAACAAAAATGTACAAAAAAGATTACACACTTCCAAAACAGTCACCAGAGGTCCATTTTACTCTGAATGATTTTATTACAGTCGATCCTGTTTGCAGGAGAATTATAGAGGAAGCTTTCCTTTTTGCTTCATCCGACCTACCGGTAATCATATATGGAAAGACGGGAACAGGCAAGGAGATACTTGCCCAAGGAATACATGCTGCATCCATTAGGAGGGGGGCTCCCTTTATTGTTCAAAACTGTGGCGCAATTCCCGAAACACTCCTGGAAAGCCTCCTTTTCGGCACAAGCAAGGGCAGCTATACAGGGGCAGTGGAAAAGGCGGGGCTGTTGGAGCTTGCACATGGAGGGACTCTCTTTTTGGATGAATTGAATTCCATGCCACTAGAGCTCCAGACAAAGCTTTTAAGGGTCTTAGAGGATGGAACCATAAGGAGAGTGGGAGGTGTGACTGCATATAAAGTGGATGTTCGAATCATAACCGCCCTCAATGAAATCCCAGAGAATTGTGTAAAAGAAAATAGACTGAGAGAAGACCTTTATTATCGATTGAGTACTTGCTCCATCTCTTTACCTTCATTGATGGAGCGGAAAATGGATATTCCTATACTTGCAAACCACTTTCTCTCCCGTTCAACACATAAGAAATCCACCGTGAAGCATCAGCTTGCTGAATCGGTCATAAGGATCTTTCAATCATACCCTTGGCCTGGGAATGTCAGGGAATTGAAAAATACAATCGAATATGTGCTTGTAAAGTCACAGGAAGATCTCATCACAGAAAAGGACCTCCCAAACAAGTTCCTATCAACTGCGAATTTGTTTTTAGCAGATGAAAATAAGTCTCTTCGGCAGGTACTACATGAAACGGAAAAGGCTTGTATTCAAGATGCCCTCCGAAAGACGGACGGAAATGTCCAAAAAGCGGCTAAGCTGCTGCAAATCCCCAGGCAAACGCTGCAATACAAAATGACGAGATTGATAGAAAATAAGTCTCAGCGTTTCCAAGCTGCCGAAAAATTGGCGGCAGCAGATCAAAATACTCAACAAGGATAATAACAGATTCCCCGCCCTTGACATATATAAGTAATAACTAGGCAAATTCCTTAGTTGGCACGATTATTGCAATAGTTTTAGGAAAGGGAGGAGATAGAGAATGAGAATGGACCTATATAAGCCCGACCGTCACTGGAAGGACATTGAACTATGGAAAGATGTGACCGATGAACAGTGGAACGATTGGATCTGGCAGTTGACCAATACCATTCGGACATTGGAGGATTTGAAAAAAGTCATCCATTTAACACCAGAGGAAGAGGAGGGTGTGAAGATATCCACCAAGACAATTCCTTTAAATATAACCCCTTATTATGCTTCTCTAATGAATCCGGATGATCCAAGATGCCCGATCAGGATGCAGTCAGTCCCAATCGGGAAAGAAATTTATAAAACGAAATATGATCTGGAAGATCCACTGCATGAAGACGAAGATTCACCTGTACCCGGCCTTACACACCGATATCCCGACAGAGTTTTATTTCTGGTAACAAACCAGTGCTCCATGTATTGCCGCTACTGTACGAGACGCAGGTTTTCAGGACAGATTGGCATGGGGGTCCCAAAGAAGCAACTGGATGCCGCCATTGCCTATATTGCATCCAATGACCAAATCCGGGATTGTCTCATTTCCGGGGGAGACGGACTTTTGATCAATGACCAGATCCTGGAGTACATCCTGAAAAACCTGCGTGCCATTCCACATTTGGAAATCATCAGGATCGGAACGAGGGCGCCTGTTGTTTTTCCGCAAAGGATTACGGAAAACCTTTGCAATATACTCAAGAAATACCATCCTGTCTGGCTGAATACCCACTTTAATACCTCGATAGAAATTACAGAAGAATCCAAGCTCGCCTGTGAAATGCTGGTGAACGCAGGAGTGCCTGTGGGCAATCAGGCAGTAATTTTAGCGGGGATCAATGACAGTGTCCCGATCATGAAAAAGCTGATGCATGACCTGGTGAAAATCAGGGTAAGACCTTACTACATTTATCAGTGCGACCTTTCAGAAGGCATTGGTCACTTCCGGGCTCCAGTGGCAAAGGGGCTTGAAATCATTGAGGGGCTAAGGGGGCACACCTCGGGGTACGCAGTACCGACCTTTGTCGTGGATGCTCCAGGCGGGGGCGGTAAAATCGCGGTACAGCCGAACTATATCATCTCCCAAAGTGCCAATAAAGTGGTTTTACGCAATTTTGAAGGTGTGATAACAACCTATCCGGAACCTGAAAATTACATTCCAGGTCGGGCAGATGGATACTTTGCAGGGATATACCCGAATATGGAAGAAAAACGATCCAATATCGGGATTGCGGGATTGATGAACGATTCCCAGTTCAACCTTGTTCCAGAAGGCTTGAACAGGCTTAATCGCCGAAAGAACTATGAAACGGACCCTGCCCATACAACGTTAAAGGATAAACGGGGCAAAAGGGATGAATTGAAGGAAAAGAAATTCCAGGCTCAACTTCAGAAATATACAGAAGTGGATAAAACCAGAGACGGCAATTAGGAGGGCTAATGATGAAGTGTAAATGGTGTGATGCCGATGAAGCGATAGAGAATAAGAATGTTGTGTATTGGGAATTGCCAGACGGTTCAAGGGCCATTACCATTACAGAAACTCCGTCACGAAGCTGCCAGGCCTGCGGTATGGAATATCAGGAAGATGACATCACAAAGGAAATCGAAGATCAGCTTTTCCTGATAAATACGAAGGACCTTGAGGGTGAAATTTCCTATGAGGCACTGATGGAAAAACCAAGGCTACTCAAAAGGAATTATTTCGATTTCACACTTTAAATGCAATCACCTTAACAACAGCGCGATTTTCCTGTAGAATGAGAGGAAAAATGGGTGAGTGCATTTATTATGAGAAAGTCGTTTTACCATTATCTGTTGAAATACCGTCATGCATTAAAGAAAGATGCCATCAGCATCTTCGCAAACCATGCTTATGATGATCACAGCTTCCCAAAGAATTCAACTGATTACCATGAAATCAGCAGTTATCTCGAAATGAACGGGCAGTACCTGTCAAGCATGTCTACCTTTGATGAAGCATGGGAGCTATATAAGGAAGATGTATAATAGAATGGACCAAAAACACATCCGCTGGAATTTGCGGATGTGTTTTTTTTATTATGTTCACCATGCTTTTTCTCCTTATCATCTTTAGCGCTTTTCCATCCTCCTGCATATAATACATTACTATCAAAGTCACAGGTATAAGTTAGGAGACAGATTATATGGGGAAGAAAAAGAAACCGAATAAACCGAAATATAAAATGGGTGACATAGTTGTAATCACCATATATGGAACTGTTGGAAAAGTGACAGATATCAAGCAGATCGATGGAGTATATGTGTATGAGGTGAATTCTAGCGACGGTCTATACCAGGAAGAGACATTGGCGTATGTGTCAGAATATGAAGGGAAGGTTCTTGTGACAGAGCGGTTGGACATCAAGTATCTCTATTTTATCGGGGATATCGTCCATGTGACCGGCTATGGGACCGAATTATTCAAAATTGTGGGATTCCGCACGGAAATCTGGCGTTATAAGGAAGATTCCTGGGAGGATATCATCTATGAACTTACAAGGCTGTCAGATGGTGAATGGCTGGAAGCTGGCGAAGAGGAATTGACCATGGTTGTACATCATGATCATGCTGAAATCCTCATTCATAAACTTGGATTATCCTATATGTTCAATAAAGAAAATACGAGCTTGGAGTTGTATAATCCCATGACAGGTACTAATAAACATTACAAAAAAGAAGAGTTTAACCAGGAATATCAGCGTATCATCGATGGTCTATTGGATGTGTACAATGATTATAAGGTTCTTTATGATATCTTTGGGGACCAGGAATACAAAGAAGTGATGAATCTTGTGGTAACGAACCTAAAAAAATATATGGAAGGCAAAAAACATAGCCGATTAGAAAAGTAAGTAGGAGAATTGTAGAAGTAATAGAAATAGAAATGGCAACCCTACAATAGCAGCCGCTTTAACAAGGCTTTCGCTTATTCTATCAAGAATTGGCAAAAGCACTTCTTCTTCTCCTAGTTTTTCCAAACGTGACAGATGCTCTCTCATCCTCAAATCCCCCTTTGTTTTTTTACCGCTTGTCCAACATACTTAAATCTATGACTGGATGAAAATAAATATGCTTTTTTTCAAACAATTCTGGTAAAAGTGTTATGAGATGGATTATTATAGTGAGTAAGACATATATCTAAAAAGACGTACATAAACCTTTTAAAAAGGGGTGATATTGTGAAAGAAATCGAAGTGGTCATTGATACTGAAGAGATAGCTGAATTCTTTTACAATGAGCTGGTAAGACGCGGTTTCGTCCCAGCGGAGAGTGAGATCGAGGAACTGGCGGATATCATGTTTGAATATCTGCTGGAAAAATGCATTATCGATGAAGAAATGGACATCGACTAGCTAGGATGAACTCCTCATTCAAAGCCCCTTTATGTAAAAGTTTCGGTAGAAAAAACGGCTGTCCACACTGCCGTTTTTTATTTTAATTTTGTTAAATAATACTTCTGTTGATTACTGGATCGGATTTTGTCCCTCTACTTCTCCAAACCACAGATACATTTCCCAGAACTAGGAAATCATCGGTATTGGATGGGGATAGATTGTTTTTATAAGCCAAATGAAGATCAAAATGCCGACCGTTGTATAGAGAAAAGGTCTTCATAAGCCAGATGAAGACCAAAATGCCGACCGTTGGTTAGAGAAAAGGTCTTCATAAGCCAGATGAAGACCAAAATGCCGACCGTTGGTTAGAGGAAAGGTCTTCATAAGCTAGATGAAGACCAAAATGCCGAGCGTTATACAGAGAAAAGGTCTTCATAAGCCAGATGAAGACCAAAACGCCGGCCGTTGTTCAGAGAAAAGGTCTTCATAAGCCAGATGAAGACCAAAATGCCGGCCGTTGTTCAGAGAAAAGGTCTTCATAAGCCAGATGAAGACTAATACGCCGCCATTATTTCGAAAAAAGGTCTTCATAACCCGGATGAAGACCTTTTCAAGTAGATTTATCAACAATTTAATTTAACAAAGCTATATTTTAAGTCATCAATTTATGGATTTCACCGAGGCTTGAAAGTTGCATGATGTTGAGCAGATGTTCCTCTTTCATATTCGGGATATCTTTTTGGCCTGATAAAGTGAACAAGCCTGGCAGCTCATTGGCCTTATCAAAGGAAAACCAGTCCTCGAGTTTTTTAGTGGATTTGTGCAGGTGGGTCGGCCAAGCATTTTCAAGATGGGGACTGTACACCTTCAAACTGTCAGCATCCGTTGAAAATACTTTTGGCATGTAATCTGATCGCGACCCTGTATGGAAATTATCTTTACCAAAAGCAACTGCACCTTGCAGTACCTCAGGGTCCGAGAATAAGCGCATATAGAGTTCTTTCCCAAACTCAATCCTTGACGGGAGGCTTGCAAAATTAGCGACTGTACCACCGGTAATCTCGATCAGGTTCCTGTGTTTGTAAGGAAAAAGAATCTGTGTAAAACCCAGTTTTTCCTGCAACTGAAATTTCAGCGAATTTAGCACTTTCTCCTGATAGTATGGGTTATTCATGACATGCTTTTGCAAAAGACTTTGTTCATTGATAATAAGGGAAACCGTCAGAAGTCTGGAATTCTTCCCGCCGTCTTTAAGGAAAAGTCTCCAAAAGGGTAACATAAAGGAGGAAACGCCGATATGCCCCAAAAGGTGAGAGAAGTCCTGGTTTTGTCTTTTGCCTTCAGCATATAGAGATAGCTGAGGAAAGGCATCCTGGAAAATAAGGTGATTGCCTTTTTCCAAAAAACCAAAAAAGATGGAACTGCTGTCAAAGCCCATCAATCCTGACAAGCTGTGTCTTTTTAGGTCGGTCATGTTCCATCCTGCATTCCGTGAAACCATATGTGCAAGAAATGCCCAATGAAGTTCAGGGTGATTCAGGTATATGTCCAAATAGGCTTGCGTACGAGTGATGTTGTTCCGATTTGATTGGAGTGTCCGGCTTTTAATTTCATCAAGAAGTTTAAGGTCGTTTTCATTTAGGGGAGAAAGGGAAGGAGGTACTTGCCACTCTTGCAGGAGAATAGTTTTTTCATGCAAAGTAAGTATTTTATCACTGTTTTCCATTAATTTCTTCTGCGATTTGTTTTTGAGCCAACCGAAAAGCATCCCACCACCTCGATTTATTGTATTAATGGAAATGAAAATGATGCACGTTCATTCACATCTTTACAGGGTGGTGAACTTGACTGTATCAAATTCACACAAAACTTCTTACTTCTCGGCTCGGTTCGACAAAACTTTCTTTTTTTTGATGAAGGATTCGACAAGGTGAGTTTCTAATTAATATAGTATAAAAATGGCTGAGGGGTGAAGTAGGATGTTGGCTATAAAAAGAATGATGAAAATTGGTTCCGGGGAATACGATGTCACCATTATGCAAACACCGAAATATGGGGAAACGAAAGGATATGCTCCAGTATTCCGATTGACCATGGAGGCTAATAATCACCAAGAATTAATCAGCAAGGTGTACCGGAAGTTCAATGTCACAGACTCCATTCCTGCAGATTATGAAGGCAGATTCATTGCAACTGGTGATATTATCATGATTGATGAAGGAACATTCGGGATCAGCTATTATCGGCTGGAATTTGGCGGTTGGAAAAAAATAAACAGGATACAGGTAAGATGATATAGGATACGCAGGATAAGGCAGTCATCGTTGACTGCCTTATCCTGTGTAAAGATTATAGGTGGTTTCCAGGGCCGTTTTTACGACCTTTTGGAGAGTGTTCTTTTTTATGTGCAGTATGCTCTGCCTCGATCGCATCAGGAGAGATGTGATTGTTTTTCTTCTGTCCATTGATACGATTACGATGTTTTTTTCCCATTGTTAAACCTCCTGTAATTTCTATATATTTATAAAAACTGGATCAGCTTTGCAATTTGTCTCTTTTGGAAGTGTGAGGTTCCGCTGTTTTCTTTTTTGTTGTGTTCGTTGCATTGGCATGCTCCACAGCCTGACGAAGTTTCTTTTTCATAAGGATCTCCTTTCAGTACGTGTTTTTAATTCCTTTTTATATTTTGCCGAAACCCTATAATGAATTCATATCTGATGGAGAGATTCTTTTGAAACAGGGGAAAGATATGGTATAGTATTGTTTGTCACTCTTTGGATGTAAACGCACCCACAGTGGCTGAAAATAATAAATGAACTTTTGATCGATGTATTTAGGAGGTAACACGATGAGTGTACATATTGGAGCAAAACAAGGTGAAATTGCAGAAACGATCCTTTTGCCTGGAGATCCGTTACGGGCAAAATATATTGCGGAAACCTTTTTGGAAGATGCAGTTTGTTATAATGAAGTAAGAGGTATGCTTGGTTTTACTGGAACTTATAAAGGGGAACGCATTTCCGTACAGGGTACTGGGATGGGGGTACCTTCCATTAGCATCTACATCAACGAATTGATGAATGAATATAATGTTCAAAATCTCATTCGGGTTGGTACGTGCGGCGCGATTCAAAAGGACGTTAAGGTCCGTGATGTCATTCTTGCAATGAGTGCATCTACTGATTCCCAGATGAACCGTTTGACATTCGGCGGTGTGGACTATGCTCCTACTGCCAACTTCGACTTACTTAAAAAAGCTTATGATGTAGGTGTAGAAAAAGGCCTGAACCTGAAAGTCGGTAATGTCTTTACTGCAGATATGTTCTACAATGATAATGGTGACCTTGAGAAATGGGCGAAATATGGCATCCTTGCTATCGAAATGGAATCCGCTGCCCTCTATACACTTGCTGCTAAGTATGGAAGAAATGCACTATCAGTACTCACTGTAAGTGACCACATCCTTACAGGTGAAGAGACAACTTCCGAGGAGCGTCAATCCACATTCAGTGACATGATGGAAGTGGCACTCGAAGCAGTAATCAAAAAATAATGGATGAGATAGCCCTTGATTGAATCAAGGGCTATATTTTTTAAGGGAGGAAATTTTGTATGCTGTGTAAATTAAACATTACGACAAGTGCCAGGGATGAATGGCAGGACATAACCGAACAGGTGCAAAAAGAGCTTGAAAAATCGTCAATAGTGGATGGCAGTGTACTTGTGTATTGTCCACACACTACCGCAGGAATTACGATAAACGAAAATGCAGATCCCGATGTCGTATCAGATGTGCAAATGAGATTAGATGAAGTATATCCTTGGGACCATCCAAAGTATATGCATATGGAAGGAAATACCGCAGCTCATTTAAAAGCGATTACGGTCGGGAGTTCGCAACAGATCATCATTGAAAATGGCGAGCTTTTACTCGGTACATGGCAGGGCATTTTCTTTTGTGAGTTTGATGGTCCCAGAACAAGGACTGTCCACTTGAAATTCTTCATGAATAGGCCGTAAGTCGTATCTTGATGAAAAGTAATATATTTCTATAGTAAATCTTTTTACGATAATAAAATTTAATGGTAGAATACTTAAGTATGCTTCGCTAAAAAAGTGAGGCATTTTATTTTTTTTATAAACATAATTGTATTAAATATAGAAATAAACAACTTTAAAAAGGTGAGATCATCATGAAATTAAAAATTGTTGCGGCTTTTGTGAGTGTCTCTTTACTAAGTGGATGCTCCCAACAAATCAAGGATATAGACTGGAAATTCTGGGAGAAATTCAGCGGAGAAGAAAACAATGCAAACGTATCTGAAGAGGTACCGGCTGAAAAGGATAAATCACCAGATGAAACGGAAGGTGTCCAGGGAGAACCTGAAAAGGAACCTGAAGCCCCTCCGATAAATGAAAATGAGTATGCACTCGATGAAGAGTACTTTACTGTACTGAACCAGGAAAAAGTCATCGAAAATACAGATAACATCCTGCTAGTCGTCAACAAAAACCAAGCGTTGCCCGCCGACTACGTGCCTGCAGATTTGACCATCCCAAATGTTGCGTTTTCATTTGAAGGCGATTATGAGAAGAAATACTTGAGGGAAGAAGCAGCACGGGCATTAGAGGACTTGTTCGCAGCTGCAACAAGTGAAAACGTCGAACTTTTTGCTGTTTCCGGATACCGTTCCTATGAAACGCAATATGGCGTTTATAATAGCTATGTGAAAAAATGGGGAGAGGAAAAAACGAATACCTTCTCCGCAATCCCTGGACATAGTGAGCACCAGACGGGTCTGACCATGGACATATCCAGCAGGTCGAATGCACTTGATCTGACTGAGGAATTCGGTGAAACACCTGAAGGCCAATGGGTGAAGCAAAATGCTTATAAACACGGCTTCATCATCCGTTATCCGAAAGGAAAAGAAGTCGTAACAGGCTACCAATATGAGCCCTGGCACCTGCGTTATGTCGGGAAAGAGGTAGCAGAGTATATCCATAAGCATGATATTACTCTTGAAGAATTTTTTGATAGAGCCATTAAACAATAAGACAAATGACCCCGCGATATTTTTCGCGGGGTTTTTAAATGATTCCGCTGGATAATATATACGAACAGAGTAGTCCGAGTGCTGATAGAAGTCCTACTATTGGACCGCCTTCTTCAAAGGCTTCCGGCATCATTGTGGAGGCAACCATTGCAATGATGCCTCCCGCAGCCAAGCCGCTGACAAGATACATATACTCCCCGCCCAGTTCTTTGAATGCGACATAACCCATAAAAGAGCTTAAGGAGGTTAAGCCGAAAACAATAATCCACATAAATAGTATTTTCCTGGTAGTATATCCGTCCTTTTTTAATCCGACAGAGCTTGAAAGGGCTTCGGGAAAATTACTGATGAAAATTGCCAACACAATTACCCAGCTTACCGTATGATCCTTCAGGATACTCACACCGATTATGATCGACTCCGGTATTGCATCAATGATGGAACCGATAAAAATGGCCAAGCCAGAATGATCGCTCTCCTTCTCTTTGGACCGTTTGCGTTCTTTACCGCCTTTTTTACTTATCAGTAGTTCTGCTGCAGTAAAAAGGATCGCTCCGATAAGAAATCCAAATATAACATAACTATAGCCTGAGGCCACTTCAATTTCACCCAATAGTTCAAACGCTGCTGCGCCAATTAGTACTCCTGTCCCGAATGCCATAATGAACCCGGTCAATTTTCTCGGTAAAGGTACAAATAAACCTACAATTGCTCCCAATATGAGAGAAAGCCCTGCAATTGCTCCCCAAAACAATGCCTGAACCATCAGTGTCTCACCTTTTTTCTTAAAAAGTTCCTATTACTAATGTGTACGAAAAAAAATAGAACATACTTTTTTCTATCTATGACAAAATAACAAAGGTATTCATTATAATTCAGGAGGTTTCCGGTAGTGAAGAGGATTCTTTGCTCGTTATTTATACTAGTTGCTGTACTGATCGGTTTGAATTGGTATGGTTCCTCCGTTGCAGCCATTGGACAGAAGGATACATGGGAATATGTAATCCAAACATCCTTAGAATCAGGTTATTCAACAGCCATGCCATTACCGAAGCAGATAAGGAAGAATGTTCAGAAGGGAAAATGGAAAGAAATTTCATATCCAATACCCCCGACTGACACATTCATAAGGATAAATGAAAATGTGGCTTACGCCATAGATCACCAGCTTAACGTTTACGATAGAACTGCCAATAAAATACTTTTACCCTTAAAGGAAGAAAATAAAAAGCGACTTTCGAAGGATATGAAGAAGCTGCATAAGAACCATTATGGGGAACTGATTACCTGGAAAGATGCCAATCAACTTCTGCCTAGATACAGTGTCTTTAAGGTACTTGATCTTGATACTGGATTGTCTTTTGAAGTCCAACGAAGAGCAGGATCATATCATGCAGATGTGCAGCCATTGACACACGACGATACGAAAATCATGAAAAAGATCTATCGTGGTACCTGGAGCTGGGACAGGAGAGCAATCCTTGTCCTATCCGAAACTGGTCAATTTGCAGGTTCCATGCATGGAATGCCCCACGGACAAGGTGCATTGAAAAACGGGTTTCCAGGGCATTTCTGTATCCACTTTCAGGACAGCATAACCCATAAGTCCAGGAAAATGGACCATGCCCATTCCATCATGATAAAAAAAGCTTCTGGTGAATGGCTGGACCATACACAGAAGCTCTCACCACAGGAAATAGTAGATGCGACGGTGCTTTCCATCCACCAGCATGACTGGTTCATCCTATCCCCAATCCTTGATGATAGAAACCGCATTCTGTTGGATGAGCATTTAGAAGAATTGGAAGAGATTGAATTGATCAAAAGGTTGTCCGATCTTCCTAAAGAGGATGGGAGTACCAAGCTGACGTATCCCATCACAGTGAAGCTTCAGGTACATCGAAAAAGTGGTACAACCAATAAATCGGTAACCTTTGCCCTTTATCGTCCGACGATCGAAGAGCCCTGGACAGTCGATTTGGAAAAGCTGCTGGAACAGTTATAGGCATTGGGAGAAATAGAGGAGGCTATTGGCTAAACCTCTATTTCTTTTTTGAAGGCTTGATAATTTCTATCGGGACCTTTGTCTTGGCATTGTTCGTTTCTTTTGGAATTCTTATCTCCAAAATGCCGTTTTTGTATTTGGCAATAGAGCCTGATGACTTCACCATGCATGGGAGTTTTATCTCCTGCTTATTACCACTGTTCGGGACGTTTTCCAGATAGCAGGTGGAAGCATCGTGGTAAATAACCAGTTCACCAAGCTTTTCCTCTGAAGCAAGGGGAAATCGAACGATTACATCCTCATGTGTTTCAAATACATCAGATTGGAAGTTCGGTTTTTTCTTCTGCTTCTTTTTCTCTTGGACACGATTCAAGAGATCAAACGATTGCTCAAAAAAATCATGAGATTGCATCAGTTTTCCCGGGTTAGGGGGTAAATGCCCTCCCATGGCTTTTTTCATCAGTTTCTCCACATCCGATTGCTTGAAGATATCCTCTTTCATATATTCTTTAGGGAAAGGAAACATTTTGTTCCATGGAAACATCATGATAGCTCCTTTGCTTTTTTATATATTTTATTCTTCATGTGGGGGAGGGGTTAATAACGTGTTTCCTTGACGGAACAAATAGATTTCATTATACTGATATTATCTCGAATTCAAGATATTAAGCTATCATGCTTGATAATAAGGAGGAAACGGCTTATGACGTTAAAACATATTTTCAAGAAGGGGTCAGATAAGGTATTGTTACTTTTGCATGGAACAGGTGGAACAGAAAACGATCTTTTGCCTGTAGCAGAATTGATTGACCCTGATGCATCAGTCCTGAGTGTCAGGGGGAATGTATCCGAAAATGGAATGCCCCGCTTCTTTAAACGGCTGGCGGAAGGGGTTTTTGATGAACAGGATCTTATTTTTCGAACAAAAGAGCTTCATCAGTTCCTTGACGAGGCAGCCGGAACATACGGATTCGACCGCCAACAAGTAATGGCTGTCGGTTATTCCAATGGAGCGAATATCGCGGGAAGTCTTCTTTTCCACTTTGAGAATAGCCTGAAAGGTGCCATTCTTTACCATCCGATGGTGCCTAGAAGAGGTGTCGCCTTTCCTGACCTCAGTTCTACACCTGTGTTCATCGGAGCAGGAAAAAATGATCCGATTTGCCCTGCATCCGAAACAGAAGAATTATCCAGCTTGCTTACCGGTGCACACGCTCAGGTAGAAGTCCACTGGGAATATCAAGGCCACCAGCTCACACATTCCGAAGTGGCAGCTTCAAAGAAATGGTATGACCAACTTAAGTAAGGAAAAATTAGGAATGACTGATAGTACAGGGTCATTCTTTTTTTATCATTTAGAAGCAAACCATTTCGCAATTGGGAGTATCTTATTATACACTGTATATAGGAATTAACTTTCAGGAAGAAAAAGGTGTTGGAGGATATTATGAAGCTTATAGATCAGACGCTTGTACAAACCGAATTGGATAAGCTGGCAAATGCAGATGTGTTTCTGCACCTCGAGACGACGAATGGTGCTTATGCAGGACATCACAATACCGGGTTGCCTGTTGGTGCATTCATCCGGAATGTCAGCATAAGGTTTGAACGGGGAAAAATAATCGGAATCAATCCGTACAGAGTAGGATTGAAGTTGGAACATGGTTGGGTGTATGCAGAAGGTGTGACCCATTATGAAATAGATGAGAAGAACCGCCTACTGTTAGCCGGATTGAATCCCGAAGGTAAATTGGCAGTGGCACTTCAGTTAAGCAGAGAGCCTTTCTAAAAAGAACGTACCTCTCGTGAAAAAGGAGAGATTTGATATGCAAGCAGAAAAGCACGTACTGGTAGTATTTCCACATCCTGACGATGAGGCTTTCAGCTCATCCGGTACAATAAAGCAATTCACTCAAAGTGGCGTTCCCGTCACCTACCTTTGCGGCACACTTGGACAAATGGGGAGAAATTTAGGGAATCCGCTATTTGCCAACAGGGAAACGCTGCCGGAAGTAAGAAAGAAAGAGCTTGTGGATGCATGTAAGGTAATGGGCATCCAGGATCTAAGGATGCTGGGATTACATGATAAGACGCTCGAGTTTGAAGATGAGAACTATTTGGCGGACATCATAGGAAAAGTGTTGGAGGAAGTGAAACCGTCCTTGCTTTTAACCTTTTATCCAATGCATGGTGTGCATCCGGATCATGATGCGATGAGCAATGCTGCTGCACTTGCAGTTTCACGCATGCCAAAAGAAGAAAGACCGGTCATCTATGGAAAAGCCATACTGAAAAACAGCGTTGATCTGATTGGCCCCCCTGATATTACGATTGATATAAGGGATGTTGCGGAAGACAAGCTGAAGGCCATCAAAGCACATAAGTCCCAAACAAGCGGTTGGGTGGAACTGATGGAAAAGCAGTTAAAGGAAAATTCCCCTGAAATAGAGGATTGGCTGTACCGTGAAACTTTCTGGACCTATGAAGATTAGAAACTGATGAAGATTAGAAGCTGCTGGGCATGATGTGTGCCTCAGCGGCTTTTTTCTTTGGCTTCGAATCTATCAAATATTCTGAAAATATATTGACATTTGAATAGTTGAACGTTATTTTTATGTTGAACATAATATATTACATAAACTTTCATGACGGTATTATTTCGTTATACTAATTTTTTGCTAGAATAACAAGGCGGGTGGTACGATGATTCTCCATGAAATAGAAACAGCTGATGGTAGTACCATGGCTGAACTGCAGCTGGAACGATTAAAGAAAACCCTGGATCATGTATACAGGAATGTCCAGTTTTATCAAAAGAAATTTAATGAACTGATGATATCGCCTGACAAGATCTCTTCCCTCCAAGACATTCAACATCTTCCATTCACAACAAAGAAAGATCTCAGGGATAACTATCCTTTCGGTCTTTTTGCAGTTCCCAGAAATGATATTGTCAGGCTCCATGCCTCTTCAGGGACGAGCGGCAAGCCTACTGTTGTTGCTTACACACAAAGGGATATTGATATGTGGAGTGACATAGTAGCGAGGAGCATAGCGATCGGGGGCGGGGAAAAAGGAGAACTTCTCCATAACGCATATGGATATGGACTCTTTACAGGAGGACTTGGACTTCATTATGGAAGCGAGCGTCTAGGTATGATGACGGTACCAGTTTCCGGTGGAAATACCCAAAGGCAGATTCAGTTGATCGAGGACTTCAAGCCTTCTGTCATCTGCGGCACTCCGTCCTATCTGCTTGCTATTGCAGAAAAAATGGAGCAGCTCGGGAAAAATCCTGCTGAGACCTCCCTGAAATATGGCATTTTTGGGGCAGAACCCTGGTCAGAGGAAATGAGAATCACCCTTGAGAGTAAATGGAACATAAAAGCCTGTGACATTTATGGACTAAGCGAAGTGATCGGACCCGGTGTGGCGATGGAATGCCATGAGGCACAGGATGGCCTTCATATTGCAGAAGACCATTTCTATACGGAAATCATTGATCCAGTTTCACTTAAAGTGCTTCCTATGGGCGAAGAAGGCGAGCTTGTTTTTACAAGTCTGACGAAAGAGGCACTTCCTATCATTCGATACCGCACAGGGGATATTGCATCCATCAAAAAAGAAAGATGTGAGTGCGGACGAACGACCCTCAAGATGTCGCGGGTAAAGGGAAGGGTGGACGACATGCTGATCATCCGTGGTGTAAATGTATTTCCTTCTGAAATTGAGCATCACCTCCTAACCATTCCGGAACTGTCACCACATTATCAGCTTTTGCTTTCAAAGGAGAATAATCTCGACTGTCTGAAAGTACGGGTGGAGATCAAACAGACGAACTATGACAGTCTGGATGATCATGAAAATAAGGCGAATTTCATTTTTCTTTCACGGAAGATCGAGGAAGTCATGAAAACGGGATGCTATGTTTCCGTACATGCCGAAGTGGTGCCACCGGGAACGATACCGAGGTCCGAAGGGAAGGCTGTAAGATTGATAGACAATAGAGTAAGTGCGAAATAAAAATTCAGAACTTTCAGAGTTGATAAATGTATAACATTATATTATAATTTCGTTAAATAAACGTTATAGAAATAGGAGGCGGCGATCATGACCCATTCACTTTCGTTTGACCGCTTTACAGAAGAGGAAAAGCACCAGCACTTCATGAATCGGATCGAGAATGGTGAAAAGATAGAGGCAGACGACTGGATGCCGGAAGAATACAGGAAAACCTTGATCAAGCTGATCAGTATGCATGCAATCAGCGAAATAATGGGAGCGCTTCCAGAAAAGGAGTGGGTCCCGAAAGCACCTACCCTGAAAAGGAAGCTCGGCATCATGGCAAAGGTACAGGACGAGATGGGGCATGGACAGCTACTGCTTAGGGTGGCAGAGGACCTTATGGAGCCTTACGGAAAGACACGTGAAGAAATTATGCAGGATCTATTTTCGGGAGATTTGAAGTTTCATAATGTCTTCCATATGGAGGCCCCTACATGGGGGGATGCCGGACTGATCGGATGGCTGGTTGACGGTGCAGCGATTATCTCCCAGACAAATATGCTCGATGCTTCCTACGGTCCGTATGCACGTGCCTTGAAGCGAATATGCGCAGAGGAAGTGTTCCATGCTCAGCACGGAGAAGCGATCATCATGGCACTTGCGGAAGGAACTGATGAACAGCGGGCAATGATCCAAGATTCCATAGACCGTTGGTGGGAGGCCCTTCTCATGTTCTTTGGACCGGCTGATGCCTCTACAACAGGAACATCGAAACAGGATATCACGACTAAATACAAAATCAGGACAAAGAGCAATGAAGAACTACGTCAGGATTTTTTCACAAAATATATACCGCGGGTATTATCCCTTGGACTGACAATCCCGGATAAGACGATGCATTACAGTGAAGAAGAGCAAAAGTGGGTCTACCAGCAGCCGGATTGGAGCAAATTCAAGGAAATCATCAAGAATAACGGACCAAAATCCAAGGATCGCTTGCGTCTTCGTGTCATTTCGCATGAAAACAATGCATGGGTCCGTGAGGCGTTGAGTGCTGAGACCAATGCAGGCTAGGAAGGAGGAGAAGCTTTGAGCGGCAAAGGATTTTATCAGGAATTTGAAGTGTTTTCAAAGAGGTCGCACACCTCACCGATGCAGTACCAATTCAGCCTTCTTGCACCAAATGAGGAGCTGGCGCTTGTCATGGCACAGGAAAATTTCATGCGGCGCGAACCGGTGGTGGATATCTGGGTGGTAAAAAGGTCGGCAATGAGAAAGATGACCCAGGAAGAGCGGGAGTCATTGCAAAGGATCGACAACAAAGATTACCGGAATACAAAGGGGTATGGGTATCTTAAAAAGAAATGGCGCCATTATGAACAGGAAATGCTGGATGAGAAAGAGATCATGTCCTGGGGAGGGAAGCTGAAACAATGAATATCGCATCAGTAGAGGAAGCAAAAAAGGATAAAGCGTACCACAAGGCTTTGACAGAGCTGTTGTATCAGCTGGCCGATGATGATTTTATCATCGCCTTCCGAGGTTCTGAATGGCTAGGCCTTGCTCCGCATATAGAAGAGGATGTCGCGTTTTCTTCTATTAATCAGGATACGATGGGGCATGCGGCCATGTTCTATCGATTACTTGAGGATCTGGGTGAAGGGGACATGGATGCCCTGGCACATGCCCGCAATGCTAAAGACCGGGTCAATGCCGTTGTTCTGGAATTGGTGAACGGGCCTGGTAACTATTTGAAGGAACCGAAATATGACTGGGCTTTTGCCGTGGTCAGGCACTTTTTCTATACTCAAGCGAAGAAACTGAAGATGGAATCGCTTAAAAACTCCACCTATGAGCCTTTGAAGCATGTTGCCATCAAGGTGAACATGGAGCTTTACTATCATCTCCTTCATTGGAGAACCTGGTTTACCCAGCTCTGTCAGGCCAATGGGGATGCTAAATCAAGAATGATGGCTGCAGTGGATAAAGTTCTTGCCGATTTCGGCGGGGTACTGTCGCTTGGACCGGATGCCGCCCTGATTTCCCAATTCGGCCTTATGGAAGGGGAAGAGATGCTGCGGCAGCGCTTCATCCAGACCATGACGGATATTTTCGAAAAGGTGGATTTTCCACCCTTTGAAAACAAGCTTGGCATGAAAAATGGGGATGGGAGAAAAGGTGAGCATACAAAGGATCTTGAAGATGCCATTCTAACTCTAGGTGAAGTATATAACAGTAATCCAGCGGCAGTCTGGTAAAAGGTCATGAGAAGTGATGAGGCACATACACTATTGAGGGAGCCCTTTTACTCAAATAAAAGGAATGAGTCGTTTATGACAGACAATATAAAGCTTAAGAGAGTATGGGAACAACTTCAGTCAGTAAAGGATCCTGAAATTGATTCAGTCAGTGTGGTCGAATTGGGGATGGTGGAAGATATCATTCTTGATGAGCGGAATGTAACAATCAACATGCTACCCACCTTCATGGGGTGCCCGGCATTGGATATCATCAAAAAAAACATAGAAAAAGAGATTGGCAATCTAGCAATTTTTGAACATATTGAAGTAGTATTCATCTACGAGCCGCCTTGGACCTCCGACCGTATCTCGGAAGAGGGCAGGGAGAAATTAAAGGAGTTCGGCATCGCCCCGCCGCCAAAATTGGATAAGGACGGGGAATGGCATGTGGATTGTCCGTATTGCGGGTCCACCTACACCACAATTGACAATATTTTTGGTCCCACTGCCTGCAGGAGCATCCTTTATTGCAAAGGTTGCAAAAATCCTTTCGAAGCCATGAAGCCAATATCAACCATGATGTAATGTTAAACAATGGAAAGAAGCTTAGTAGAGATAATCTCTAATAGGCTTACTACATATTAAAAGGAGAGAAATTAAATGGTAAAATTAATCGCGCTTTACAAGCACCCTGATAACAAAGAGGCATTCGATCAGCACTATTTCGAAACACACGGACCTATCACACAGAAAATCCCTGGACTTCGCAAGATGGAAGTGACAAAAGTGGTTGGAAGCCCGATGGGTGGAGAAGGCAAATACTATTTAATGTGTGAAATGTACTACGATAGCCATGATGCATTGAAGCAGGCGATGAGAACGGATGAGGCGAAAGCATCCGGGAAGGATTTAATGAAATTTGCTGGTGATCTGGTCACTCTGATGATCGGTGAAGAAGTGAATGAATAACAGATTCAGCTTTATTGATGTCTCGGTTGAGGGTTCGATTGGGATCGTCGCTTTAAATCGCCCTAAAGTACTGAATGCGATCAATCGTCCGATGGTATCGGAAATCGTATCCATCATCGAGGAGTTTGACCGCAATGATGAAGTAAAAGTCATTGTGCTTTGCGGGCATGGCAGGGCCTTTGCAGCAGGTGCCGACATTGATGAAATGGCAGAAGCGGGCGCAATCGAACTTGAGCTTTTAAATCAGTTTACCGAGTGGGACCGGCTTGCATGGGTGAAAAAGCCGATCATCGGGGCTGTCCAAGGCTTTGCACTTGGTGGAGGGTTTGAACTGGCGCTATGCTGTGACATTCTGTTTGCCGCCCATGATGCAGAATTCGGTTTCCCGGAAATCAGCCTTGGCGTGATGCCCGGTGCCGGCGGAACACAAAGGCTCACCAAACTGATGGGTAAATCAAAAGCGATGGAGTGGCTGTTGACAGGTGACAGGATGAATGCGAAGGAAGCGCTGCACTATGGGGTCATCAACCGGATTGTTGCAAAAGAGCTATTGCAGGAGGAAACCTTGAAATTTGCCAATAAAATAGCAAAGCAGGCTCCGCTATCCCTACGCCTGATCAAGGAGTCCGTCCTGAAAGCGGTGGACTATTCCGTGTATGAAGGAATGCAATATGAACGGAAGAACTTTTATCTGCTTTTCGCATCCAAGGATCAAAAAGAGGGCATGAGAGCTTTTCAGGAAAAAAGAAGGCCAAACTTTGAGGGAGAATGAGGAGGCCAGTCATGTTTGAGACAATCACATACACGATAGAGAACCAGGTAGCCTGGATCAGGCTGAACCGACCCGATAAATTGAATGCGTTTACAGAACAGATGAACAGGGAGATCCAGAAGGCAATCAAACAGTCCAGTACTGATCCAATGGTACGTTCGATTGTCATCACAGGTGAAGGGAGAGCTTTTTCCTCAGGTCAGGATCTCGCCGAAGTAGATGAGAACATGGACCATGGTGAAGTACTGCGAAAGAGATATGGTCCGATGATGAAGGAGCTTGCACGTTGTGAAAAGCCGGTCATCGCAGCAGTAAACGGAGTGGCAGCCGGAGCTGGCTTCAGCCTGGCACTGGCTTGTGATTTCCGATTGCTAAGTGACAAGGCAAGTTTTGTCCAGGCATTTATACATGTCGGTTTGGTTCCTGACTCTGGTAATCTCTATTTCCTTCCTAAACTAATCGGGAATGCGAAGGCACTCGAGCTCGCCGTTTTAGGGGAGAAGATTAGAGCTGAGGATGCGAAAGAGCTGGGACTGGCTACAAGAGTCATAGAACAGGAAAAATGGGAAGAAGAAGTGAAGGCATTTGCCGAGCGTCTGGCTTGCATGCCTACACAGGCTATCGGTTTGATTAAACGTTCCCTTCAAGCAAGCTGGAGCATGAATTTTGATGAGTATCTCGAGCATGAGGCGTACAGTCAAAGAATAGCCGGCCTGACAAACGATCATAAAGAAGGCGTAACATCCTTTGTTGAAAAAAGAAAACCTGTATTCAAAGGAAACTAATAGATCAAATAAGGGGATGAGCAAATATGGCAACTGTAAAAGATGCAAAGCTGGAACAACTGGAAATGAAGCGTGACTCGTATCAATTGATTATCGGCGGTCAAAGAGTGGATAGCTCCTCAGGAGAAACTTTTACGACCTATAATCCTGCAACAGGTGAAGCGATCGCAACAATCGCAAAAGCTTCCAAAGAGGATGCAGAGAAAGCGGTGGAAGCTGCAAGGAACGCTTTCGACAAAGGGAAATGGAAGCTATTCCCGCTAAACAAGCGTGCCAGAACATTGAATAAAATTGCTAGCATCATGCGCTCCCGTTTTAACGAATTGGTAGAATTGGAGATTCTGGATTCAGGAAAATCTCTTTCTGCTGCACAAGGTCAAGTGATGCAGGCGATCGAGGATTTCGAATTCTACGCAGGGGCGATAGTCGGTCATAGAGGGTCCGTCAACAATGTTCCAGGCCAATTCCAGAACATCACTGAAAAAGAACCGGTTGGAGTATGTGCGCAAATCATACCATGGAATTATCCATTAATGATGGCTGCATGGAAGATTGCACCTGCTATTGCAGTTGGTTGTTCCGTAGTGGTCAAGCCTGCCACACTGACTCCACTTACTGCAATCGTACTCGGTGAGATTTGCATCGAAGCAGGGGTTCCGGAGGGTGTCGTAAACATCATCCCTGGTGCTGGATCGGAAGTAGGAAACTACCTGGTTGAGCATCCAAAGGTGGATAAAGTGGCATTCACAGGCTCCACGCCAATTGGTAAGGATATCATGGAAAAGGCATCCCAAACCCTGAAGCGCGTTACATTGGAGCTTGGCGGAAAATCTCCGAATCTAGTATTTGAAGATGCAGACATCGATGCGGCAGTGGATGGATCCCTATTCGGTATCTTCTACAACACAGGACAATCTTGCGAAGCCCGTTCCCGACTGTATGTACACGAGAATATATATGATACGTTCATGGAGAAGTTCGTGGAAAAAGCGAAAAAGCTGACACTTGGCGATCCATTTGCCAAAGAAACACATATTGGGGCTGTGATCAACAAAGGCCAGCTTGATGTCATTGACGGGTATGTCCAGTCAGCGAAAGAAGAAGGGGCCAATATCGTACTAGGTGGAAAAGTTGCCAAAGTGGAAGGCTTTGAAAATGGTTATTGGTACGAACCAACCATCATTACCGGTGTCAATCATGACATGAAGGTTGTCAAAGAAGAGATCTTTGGCCCTGTCGTAGTGGTAATGCCATTCAGTGATGAAAAAGAAGCAATCAAGCTTGCGAATGACAGTGAATATGGTCTTGGGTCTGCCATCTGGACAAAAGATCATGGACGTGCAACAAGGGTCTCCAAGCAGATCCAGGCAGGAATCGTCATGGTAAACTGCCCGTTCTCCGCTTTTCCTGGAACACCATTCGGCGGCTACAAGCAATCCGGTTTCGGTCGCGAGCTATGCATTGAAACCCTGGACCTTTACACAGAAACGAAGAGCATCATCTCCTACTTCGGGAACCGTCCTCTGAATCCGTTTGGAGTGTAAGTTTATAAAAAGGAAGCAAAGGGGCGCGTCCCCTTTGCTTTTTTAAAGTGACACTTTAGAAAAGGGAGGCAGCTTCTATGGAAAATATAATTGTTATCGGTTCTGGAGTGATGGGTAGAGGAATTGCCTATACAAGCGCGCTTGGAGGTTTTTCAACCACGCTAGTTGATGTTAAAGAAGAGCAATTAATGGGAGCGAAGAAAGAAATCCAGCAGATCATCGAAAAGGGAATGGAACGGGGCAAGCTGACAAATTCCGATGCCGACTCCATCAATGAAAGGCTATCCTATTCAGTTCATCTAGAGGATGTTGTGAAGGAAGCCGATTTGATCATTGAGGCGGTACCAGAGAATATGGAAATCAAAAAATCTGTATTTGAACGGATTGACCGGCATGCACCATCACACTGTCTGTTTGCATCCAATACCTCCACCATGAGTCCGACAGAAATCGGCAGTTTTACAAATCGACCTGAAAAAGTGATTGCGATGCACTTTTTTAATCCAGTACATAAAATGAAGCTCGTTGAAATTGTCCGAGGTTTGGAAACTAGCGATGATACAGCAGAGGCTATCCGTTCCGTTGCGGAAAAAATGGGTAAGGAAACGGTTGTTGTCAATGAATTTCCTGGTTTTGTCACAAGCAGGATCAGTGCCTTGGTGGGAAATGAAGCCTTTTATATGCTGCAGGAAGGAGTCGGTACTCCAGAGGAAATCGACAAAGCAATCAAACTTGGCCTCAATTATCCGATGGGACCTTTTGAACTTGGCGATCTAGTTGGTCTGGATACACGATTGAACAATCTGAAATACCTTCATGAGAAGCTTGGGGAAAAATACAGGCCTGCACCTCTATTGGAAAAGTATGTGAAAGCCGGCCGTCTTGGGAGAAAAAGCGGAAAAGGCGTCTATGACTATCAAAAGAACGACTAAAAGGGAGGGTGACAGGATGAAAGAAGTAGTAATTGTGGATGCGTGCAGGACCCCGATCGGCAGATACAAAGGAGCGTTAAAATCTGTCCGCCCGGATGACCTCGGTGCTATTGTCATTAAAGCACTGATGGACAGAAATCCTAATATTCCTGCCGGGCAGATTGAAGAGGTCGTATTCGGAAATGCCAATCAGGCAGGAGAGGACAACCGCAACGTGGCAAGGATGTCCGCTTTATTGGCGGGTCTTCCGGTTGAGGTAGCAGGTACGACCATCAACCGCCTTTGCGGGTCCGGCCTTGACGCAGTCAATTATGCTGCACGGGCAATCATGGCAGGCGAAGGGGATATTTATATCGCAGGAGGCACTGAAAGCATGACACGGGCTCCGTTTGTCATGAAAAAACCGGATACTGATTTTCCCCGTGGAAATATGGAGCTTCTCGATACGACAATAGGCTGGCGCTTTATCAACAAAAACTTAGAAAAGATGTATGGAGTGGACTCCATGCCTCAGACAGCGGAGAATGTTGCGACGGAATTCAGCATCTCCCGCGAGGATCAGGACAGGTTTGCTTATGAAAGCCAGCAAAAAGCAGACAAGGCCATGAAATCAAACCGTTTTGCGGAAGAGCTTGTACCAGTAACGATCATCGATAGAAAGGGCAACGAAACAGTCGTTAGCACCGATGAACATCCACGTCCTGAAACAACTTTGGAGAAGCTCGTTATGCTTCGTCCACTTTTTGAAGGTGGTACTGTAACAGCAGGTAACGCTTCTGGAGTAAACGATGGGGCCTCAGCTCTTTTATTGATGAGTGCAGAGAAGGCCGCGGAGTTTAATCTAACACCACTAGCAAGATATGTCACATCAGCCGTCGCAGGACTTTCCCCAAGCATCATGGGAATCGGTCCGATCCATGCGACAAGAAAAGCGTTGCAGCGCGCAGGACTTACAAAGGATGATCTGGATCTGGTTGAATTGAATGAAGCCTTCGCGTCCCAATCCCTGGAATGCATCCGTCAACTTGAACTGGACGAACAAAAAGTGAACGTGAACGGCGGGGCGATCGCCTTCGGTCATCCTCTCGGTGCAAGCGGTGCAAGAATTTTGACCACCCTTGTCCATGAAATGAATAAAAGGGAAGTAAAGTTTGGCCTTGCCACCATGTGTGTCGGCGTCGGGCAGGGAATCGCAACAATAGTGGAACGCATTGAAAAATCATAGAGCATGCCTCTCTATGATTTTTCGTATTTCCTATGACGCGTTACTTTGATAAAATGAAACTATTGTAATACGATTACTAGATTTTTTTCACAAGAAAGAGGATGCTGGATGAACACAAGATCGATGATTTTTACATTATATGGAGACTATATCAGGCATTATGGAAACAAAATCTGGATCGGGAGCCTGATCCGCCTTTTGAAGGAATTCGGCCATAACGATCAGGCCGTACGTGCAGCCATTTCCAGAATGAATAAACAGGGATGGGTCCAGGCGGAAAAAAAAGGGAATAAAAGCTATTACTACTTAACGGAACGTGGCGTGAAAAGGATTGAAGAGGCAGCCAAGCGTATCTTCAAATTGAAATCTGAAAGCTGGGACGGGAAATGGCGTATTCTCATGTATACAATCCCCGAAGAGATCCGCAGTGTCAGGGATGAGCTACGCAAGGAACTCGTCTGGAGCGGGTTTGGCACCCTATCCAATAGCTGCTGGATTTCCCCGAATGCTTTGGAGAAGTCGGTTCAGGACCTTATACATAAATACGAAATAGAGGAATATGTGGACTTCTTCGTATCCGAATACAAAGGACCCCATGAAGACAGCCGATTGGTCACAAAAAGCTGGGATCTTCAAGAAATCAACGGTAAATACCAACAATTTATCCAAGAATACAGCCAAAAGTATATTATCGATAAAAGCAAAATTTCAAAAGGCCAGATGACTGATGCCGAATGCTTTGTAGAACGCACAAAGCTTGTGCACGAATACCGGAAATTCCTGTTCGTGGATCCTGGCCTTCCCGAGGAACTGCTTCCTGATATGTGGCTTGGAAGCCATGCAGCTGCACTTTTCAGTGAATACTACAAGGAGCTTGCAGAACCGGCATCACGCTTCTTTGAAGGGGTATTCGAAGACGGCAACGAATTGAGCTTTAAGGATAAAAAATATGACGTACTTAATCATCCATATATCATTGAGTGATTTGGATTTGACGCGTGAGGGAGTCAGCGGGATGCTGCTTCCTTTTTTTGTTTATTTCCATAACCAATATGTGGTAAAATTGAACTATCAACGAATTATTGGTTCTAGAGGTGAAGCATGTACAGTTCAGAGGTTAGGAACACTACTTTTACTAACACAATAGGGAAATTGAAGTCTAATAGATTGATAGAAGGAATCATTCAACTGGGCTCCGGGGTGATCGGGTATAAGGATGACCATTCAGATATCGATCTGATGGTATGTACTGCCGGAGTAGAGGATATAGAAGAAACAAAAAATCAAGTATATAGGACCTTCAGTTATAACAACGCCTTCATCAAAGAAAAGCGCCTAAGAGAAAACGTCTTTCTTCTGATCGTTTTCATGGAGAACTCCCTGGAATTCAATGTGTCCATTGTTCCGACAGATCTATTAAGTGTGAAATCACCTTTATGGAAGGTAGTCTTTGATAAAACGGGTAGGGTAACAGAGAAGATGGAATTGGAAAATGAACGTTTTAACCAAAGACCTGTGAAATACCCTGTTCAAGATGATGTAGTCTTTGAATTCTTCTATTCTGCTGTAAAATTGGACAAAGAGCTAATGCGGAATAACCTGATCTACGCACTAAAGATGCTTGAGACAATGAGGGACTACACACTGCAATTACAGGCAAGGAACGAAAATAAAAAGCTTCACCATTTCAAAGCTTATGAAACCCTAAATCCTTCTTTCATCCAAAAGTATCTTTCCACATATCCTGATCAAGTTACCGTTGAAAAGGTGGAGGCAGCAGCCATCATTTTGAACGAGTTGTTTATTGAAACGGTGAGGAAAAGTGAGATTAATATGGAAGATGATGATATAAAGCGGATTTTGGCATTGTTTCCTTTTTCGAGTAAATCAGAAGTTTAGCAAAAGGAGATACAAATGAAGAAGTTTATCCCTATCCTCATATTTTTCATTTTGGTATTAACCGCAACTTTCTACCTTTCTAAAGGAAGCATCAATGAGTTTAAAGATTTTTTGGTCGAAGAGAACATTGAATATAAAGAAGTATCTATTAATATAAATTCAACCTTTGACAAGAGACTATTGGGAGAAAAACCTCATCATCTGCAAATTACAAGTGATGTGTTCTTACATATTTATAAGTATCCGAGCAACGCCATAGCCCAGAAGGCAAAGGAAAATTTCATAAGAAAAACTGAAATGCTTGATATGACCGGACACAATTTATATGTTGCAGATGAAATGTTTATCATTCTTGATTATGATGGGAAAATGAATGATGTTAGTAGATCAATTGGTTTAAAAATAGAAGAACTTGAGTAGTCTGTCGGAAGAATTACCAACCAAGACTCAAAACTAGAGTCATTTTTTTGAATTTTAAGTGAAATCTGAAACCCTTAAGGTTCCTATTTCGTAAATATACTATGTTGAAGTAGGAAGGTGAGGAGATATTTATGTACTACGAAATGGAACCTTCTATATGGCTGAGACTGATACTAGTGTTATGTATATTTGGAGTGGTTTTGTTTTTCTTTAATTTTATGATAAGAAAGTTACTGAAAGTGGAGAGGAAAAAATTCTTTTCATACAATCATATCAATTCAACCCACAAAAAAATCGATTGGACAATCAGAATACTTATTATTGTATGTATGTTCGTAGGACTCTCCATTAATGTGCAAAATGACTTCTCTGAAGGCTATTGGTTTTTGGAAACATATTTTTTACTATTTCTATTTATCGTCCTGTCAGAAATTGTAACGGCCTTCATGGAATGGAAGTACGCTGAAAATAAAAATGCATATTTATTTACTATTTTTCAACTGTTGTTTATTGTTGCTTTCTTATTACTGATGTTTGCTAGTGATTTTTTGGGACTCATAAAAAGTTAAGTCTAAGGTGGTTAACTGTCCAATTGATTATGAATCGCTGGAGGAAATGTTCCTGGATTCGTCTGAATAAGTTTAAACATTTAAAATTGTCAGCTGAAACTGAAACCATTCAACCCCCAATACGTATACACTAAAAAGGCATTACAAATTGATATAAGTTGATTAGGCTTGGAGGGGCTATTATGGCTGATGCACTTTTATATTTTATCTTTATGATTCCCGTTTACGGGGTATTAATTTGGTCTTATTTATGCCCTGAAGAAAGTATGCTATTCGGTGAGAGGTGGATGTACAAGGAAGAACCGGAGTTTTCTGAAGATGCAATACGGTACACAAGGTTTGCGGCAAGTGTAGGGATATTTGGTATAACTATGATTCTTGTATTATTTGTTATTGAAAATAGATTAATAAAATTTTTTATCATTCTCGGATTCACCATATATGTTGTTATTGGTGGTTATAAGCTTCTCAAAAAATACCTGGATCTATAGAGGGCTCGAATGTAGGAGTAGAAGTCTTGAAAAATAAATACCAAACCATTGGTTAAGGAGTGATTTTCATGAAATTGGCAGAGGCTCTAATATTGCGTTCAGATTACCAGAAAAGAGTGGAGCAGTTGAAGAATCGCCTGTTCCAAAATGTAAGGGTCCAGGAAGGCGACCAGCCTAATGAGGAACCAAATGTGTTAATAGAGGAATTGACTGAAATCCTGGTAAAACTGAAAAAGCTGATTCAAGATATTAATAGAACCAATTTACTGACGGAGTTTGATAAGACACAGTCTCTCGCTGATGCTTTGACGACCAGGGACTTGATCGGGCAGGAAAGAAAAATCTTCAGTGAGCTGATTGAGCAGGCGACAGAGCGGCATGACCGTTATTCAAGGACTGAGATAAAGTATGTGACTATCATTCATGTCAAGGATACACAAAAGCATGTCGATGAATTATCACAAAAGTATAGGCTGATTGATATCAAAATACAGGAGCTCAATTGGAAATCTGATTTAATAGAAAAGTAAACCGAATAGCATAGCAAGTTGGTAGCGAACACGAAAAGGCGAATACCAAACCTCACAACAGGTAAAAGTTGTATCAATGGTAGGGGTTACGGGGTGATCCTTGGGGTTCGAGGCCTCATTTTTACAATTTAAACCCCAGTAATGTTACAGCATTACAGCTTATTCAAACAACTTACTTCCAGGTATTGATTTTCGTTTCGTGAGGGTGGATAGGGGAAATAAAGTACTGTCTTGGAAACTTGGGCATCGATTCAGAGGGATGGATGCCTTTTATTATTTTTCAAAAGTAATTATTCGGATTAGTATTATATGTACTTGCAAAGAGGTGAACACATGGGGAAATTGTTCTTTTATAGTGATCAAGTAAGTGAGTATCCAGGGAATCAAAGAATGGATAAGATGCTTTTTGATGGTTTCGATCCAAATAATATAAAGATAGGTTACATTCCTTCTACAGACGACAAGGAAAGGAACTATTTCCAAACAAAGGTAAACTATTATCGTCAGTATGGAATCACCGACATCCGTTTTTTTGACCTATACGAGGATTTTGATTCATGGCAGGAAGAGGATTTGCTAAGCTGCGAAATCATTCATTTGTCCGCTGGTAATCCAATTGAATTCAGGGCAGCAATAAAAAAACGCAGGATGGAAAATGTCTTATGGCAGTATTTCAATCAAGGCGGAATCATTGTAGGTGTGAGTGGTGGAGCCGTGCAACTCGGTAAATCCGCGAATTTGTTTCAACTCTTTATTGGGGGCTCCAGTGATGGAGATTTGGGAACATTGGATTTTGTGGATTTTGAATTTCTACCTCACTTTAACCGCTGGAACGATGACTTTAAGCAGTCCGTTCTGTCTTACTCAGAATCGAATGGAATAACTGTCTATGCAGGAAATGATGGAGATGGTCTCATTGTCCATGAGGGTGGCAAAGTAGAAATGATTGGTGACATTGTTGTGATTGAAAATAAGAAATAGTTCTGATTTATTCAGTGCATATAAAGGCAGCGGACAGGGTTCACCATTTCAGCTACAAACAAATAAACAAATTCTGTATGTTAAAGCATTCCTATTTTATGAGGAATGTTTTTTTGTTGAAAAGGAATAATAAATTTTCAATATACAATAATTATTTATTGTTAATCGATATACAATATATTAATATGTAATTAAAGATACGAAATAAGCAGAACAATTCAGGTCTATAAGGTGGGATAAACAATGGATCGTCAGTTGATATTGAAAAATGAAAAACCATGGTTCATAAGAGGAATGTCTCAGCTTGTCCGTTTCGGATGGGAGCAGGCACTATCCTGTTTGTTTCCAGTTGTCATCTTTGCCTCTTTGGCTGTCACTCAACTCGTTCCTTTGCCCTTTCTGCCGCGCTATGATTGGCTCCTCATCATCTGCCTTTTGATGCAGTGGTGGATGGTCCGTTCAGGGCTTGAAACAAGGGATGAACTAAAGGTGATCACATTGTTTCACATCATAGGGCTCGTGCTTGAACTTTTCAAGGTACATATGGGTTCCTGGTCCTATCCAGATGAAGGAAACACCAAATTTTTCGGAGTCCCTTTATATAGCGGGTTCATGTATGCAAGTGTAGCGAGTTATCTTTGCCAGGCTTGGAGAAGGCTGAACGTCGACCTGGTGAAGTGGCCGCCGTTTTTTGCAGTAGTTCCTCTTGCAGCTGCCATTTATTTGAACTTCTTCACGCACCATTATTGGGTGGACATTCGGTGGTGGCTTTCAGCTCTTGTCATCATCGTCTTTTGGAAATCATGGGTCATGTATGAGATTAATGGAACCCGTTACCGTATGCCTATCGCGCTGTCTTTTGTGCTTATCGGTTTTTTTATCTGGGTCGCCGAAAATATCGCGACATTCTTTGGAGCCTGGGAATATCCAAACCAAACCGATGCATGGAGCCTCGTTCATCTAGGTAAGGCAAGTTCATGGCTCTTACTCGTGATAGTCAGCTTCCTGATTGTTGCCACTTTAAAGCAGGTTAAGAAAAACCTTCCGTAAAAATACAAAAAGCAGTGGATTTCAATCGTTCAATCGTGAAATCCACTGCTTTTTCTTATTATTTCTAATTACTATTATTGCATCTCCCTTTGTATTTAAATATGCAGGAAATGTTGATATATTAATAGGAGTGAATGAGTACTTCCAGAATGCCAAGTATCGAAAAGCAATATATGTATATAGTATTTAGAAGGAAATAAAACCTGACTGCCGATGACTCAAGAGTGGAAGGAACTATACATAGTGAATAAATTGAAAAAAGTGGTAACCAACAATCTATTTTTATATTCCATATTAGGGCTTTGTTTTATCTTATCGTTGATATTTGTTAACCACAATCATTCCTTTTACAACGAACCAATAGCTGAAGTAATTGAAACAGATGTAAAAGATAAAGAAGAGGTGGTTGATTCCTTCAATAATAAAGATCTACTGACTACTCAAGCGATCATTGCAAAAGTGATAAATGGGGAACATAAAGAAGAAATGATCCATTTAACGAATAAGTTTTCTTTATCAGGGGCATATGACCAAGAACAAGAGGTCGGGAATGAATTATTTGTTTCCATAGATTCAGGAAAATCGCCACTGACAGGAACAATCACAGGGGTCAAACGGGATACCTATGTTTTGATTGTGGCATGGATTTTCATTTTTGTTTTACTGCTTGTCGGAAGGAAGCAAGGTTTTTATTCCATTGTCAGTTTAGCCGTGAATGCATTACTGATATCGTTCCTGCTGGACATTTTTTTGCATTCGTCAAACATTAGCCTGCTATTAATTTGTGGGATAGGTGTCATATTATTTACGTTAATGTCCTTATTACTTGTGAATGGTTTTAATGAAAAGACATTTGCAGCGATTGTCTCAACATTACTTGGCACTTTTTTTTCTTTATTGATCACTTTTTTAGTCATGTGGCTGACAAAGGAAAAAGGCCTCAGATATGAAGAAATGCAATTTTTGACCAGTCCTCCACAGGTGGTGTTCATGGCGGGATTATTGATAGGATCACTTGGGGCTGTAATGGATGTAGCGATTACCATGTCATCTTCCATTTTTGGATTGTATGAAGAGAAGCACGATATTTCAGAAAAAGCACTTAGGGATTCTGGGATGGAGATTGGTAAAGATATCATGGGAACGATGACTAATATCTTGTTTTTCGCCTATATAAGTGGTTCTATCCCGATGCTCATTTTGTATCTGATGAATGATTTTCCCTTTGGCATCACACTTTCCATCAACCTGTCACTGGAATTGGCCCGTGCTTTGGCCGGCGGCATCGGCATCGTCCTGACGATACCGATAGGACTATACATATCCATATTTTTCGTTAATCGAAAGAGGGCAAGGCTATGAATGTATTACTAGTACTTGCGACAATTCTATTCCTATTGATGGTACTCATCGGAGGAAAAAAAGGGGCACGATCATTTTTTGCTTTACTCTTAAATTTTGGTGTCCTATTTTTCACCATACTCTTTATGACAGATCCAAATGCCGATCCGATCATCTTGACAATGATAGGATCAACACTGATCAGCTGCATTACCTTGTTTTTCATCAATAAAATAAATCTTAAAACTAAAGCGGCATTCTTATCGACCTTCATCACGATTGTCATATTAATATTATTTATCGTCATCGTGGCAGATATATCAATGATACAAGGATTTGGTAAAGAGGAAATCGAGGAAATCAGCATGTTCTCGATGTATCTTGGAGTGGATTTTGTTAAGATCGGAGCCTCCATGATTATCATGAGTACGATAGGTGCGATTACGGATGTAGCCATATCCGTTGCCTCGCCTATGCGTGAAATATTTTTTCATAATCCATCCATTAGCCGAAAATCCTTATTCAGATCTGGATTAACTATCGGGAAGGACATCCTGGGGACAAATACGAATACGCTATTCTTTGCCTTCTTTGGAGGCTATCTCGGATTGTTTTTATGGTTAAAGGAATTATCCTACTCTTTCGGGGAAATCGTCAATTCAAAAGTGTTCAGTGTAGAGGTCATCACCATACTCTGTGCAGGCATCGGCATTGCGTTGATCATTCCGATTACATCCTGGATCACTGCGTATTTTTTGGTGAGAAAAAGAGAGCATAATGAGTCAATTTAAAGTTTGCCGGTGAAAAGAATAGAGTTTATCTGAAAAAGGATAAGCTCTTTTTTATGGAATTGGAGAAAAAAATCGACAAATTATGATACCTATAAAGTATAATTGTGGAAGAATTACAAATTCTTATCCTGTTCTTTCTGAATGAAATGGATAAGAATATGAGAAAGGTATGAAGATGAGTATAATAAAAGATTTCCTGTTGCAACTGACGCTCATGGTAATTCCTATATTTGTCTACTTTACATTCATTACGGAGAAGGTAAAGAGTGATAATAACAAGAAAGTCCTGATGACCTTTTTATGGGGGATTTCCATCATATTGTGCATCTCTTTTCCACTGAGTTTTGGACAGGATGCCCGGTTAGATTTAAGATTTATTCCTTTATTATTTGGAACATTGTATCTCGGATTCGGACCAGGGGTCTTTCTTTCTGTCCTCGTTATCCTTTATCGCCTTTATTCAGGAATAAACATGGGTGTTTATACTACGGTACTTGTACTATTACTGTCACTGCCTGTGATATTGTTTTTCCAAAAAACATTTGTCAGTTCTAATAAAGATAAAAGGATAAAAATTGCGGTCGGTCTAGCATTATACTACTGTCTAGTCGGGTTGACTTCCTTTGGAATCCTAAATGGCTTTTCATTGGACATTGTGAAAGTGCAGTTGATTCATCTGATTTTTGTAGTGGCAGTTACATGGTTCTTCACGATGTTAATGGAAACAATCCGGGAGATTCACCAGCTGCGGACAGAGCTGCTTAATTCGGAAAAGTTAAAGGTGGTCAGCGAGTTGTCCAGTGTCTTCGCTCATGAAATCAGAAACCCGATGCAGGTTACTCGAGGTTTCCTGCAGCTTCTGGATGACCCTGAACTGCCTAAGAGCAAGAAGGAATATATTAAAATTTCCATTGAAGAGTTAGACCGTGCGAATGAAATAATTGATGATTTTCTAACGTTCGGAAAACCCACTGTAAACAACAATATAAAAGTAAACGCTGGTTACCAAATGGAGCGAGTCATTAATATCATTCAAGGCTACAGCCAAAACCATCATGTTAAGATACAAACCAAGATAGAAGATGACTGTTGGATCGATGCAAATCCCCAAAAACTGAATCAATCCTTGATCAATATCATGAAAAATGCCGTAGAGTCGATGCCAAACGGTGGGACTGTCTGGGTTACATGTACTGCAACAACAGATGGCAATATAGAGATTATGATAAAAGACCAAGGAATTGGTATGACAAAAAAGCAACAGGATAGGCTTGGATCTCCATTCTATTCCCTAAAGGAAAATGGTACCGGTTTAGGAATGATGGTAAGTTTTCAGATTATACGTTCATTCAAAGGCACTATTAAAGTGAACAGCGAAAAAGGTAGGGGTACAGAGTTTATAATCCTGTTACCGCAAATATTCCAGACGAAATAGCCGTTCTGAAGATTCCATGAATACTTTAGGACGGCCATTTTTTATTTTTTTATTGTATTCAGAATAATCCTTTGAAATAATTGGTACATAGAGACGAAGGGGGAAGTCCATGAGGGTTATTGCGTCATTTATGGTATCGGTGATGATTTTATTTGTAGGTTTTTACGCAACGGTCATGACACTGTTGTCCACAGGCAAGGAGCAATATGGTGTAGTAGTAGCCTTTTTTGTATTAACGCTTTTGGTTTTTGCCAATCTTCTTGTGTGGGATCGGTTTTCTAATAAAGCTGTAAAGTATAGCTTTATCGGTTTGATAAGCTGTTTTATATTGTTTGTGGTATTTGAAAATGTGAAAAGCTGGCATCTAAAATCCTTGCAGGTCATGAGTACACAGGATGTAGACCTCTCTGTTTATGAGCCATTTGCTAAGGATTCTTTGGTAGCGACATTGAATGCATCTGCTTCGTTCAAAATGGAGGAACCATTGTTGAAGCTTGATGGATCGACTGCCTTGTATCCAATATTTGCAGCATTCGCTCAAGCAGTTTATCCAAAAGACCTTTATGATTCCGCTGGGAGTGAGGTGCAATCAACACAAACTTCAGGGGCGTGGGTAAATCTAATGAAAGAAGAAAGTGACCTAATCTTTGCACCAGAGCCTCCGATAACAATTCAAGACCTTGCAAAATCCAAAGAAGTCCAGTTGGAGTTAACGCCAATAGGTAAGGAAGCATTCGTGTTTTTTGTACATAAGGATAATCCAGTAAGTGACATAACATTGGAGGATGTTCAAAATATATATTCTGGGGAAATTACAAACTGGAAAGAACTTGGCGGTAAAGATGAGGCCATATTGGCTTTTCAGCGACCGGAAGACAGCGGAAGTCAGCAAATGCTTATGAAAGTGATGGGAGCCAAAAGATTGATGGAAGCGCCAAAAGATCAACAGGTAACGGGAATGGGAGGCATCATCGAAGAAACCTTGGACTATGAAAATAGGAAAAATGCAATCGGTTTCTCGTTTCGCTTTTTCTCTGAAACGATGGTGCAAAATAACAAGATCAAACATCTATCGATCAATGGAGTGTCCCCATCCATCACATCCATTCAAGAAGATACCTATCCTTTTGTCAGCCCGTTTTATGCTGTACACCTTTCGACTTCAACCAATCCAAACCTCGTTCCATTTCTGGAATGGATGCAGTCTGATGAGGGACAGACGTTAGTGGAGAAGTCAGGATATGTGCCGTACTACAAATAGATATAAAAAGGAGAACACGTTTGTGCAAGCGATTGATTTTTGGGAAAAATATAAGAATTATAACCAGGAAAATCCAGATAAAGATAATGAAGATTTGTTGTTGATGGCCTTTGAGTCTGTTCAGCGGGAAATAGTCCAATCAAATTATTCCATTGACGCCGTTCGTTTGGGACATGAGATTTATGGATACTTAGGTGACAGAGGATTACAGATGAGAGTAGACCTGACGAGAAGATATTTGAAAAAAGGAAGTATTGAATCCCTAAACGATCTCTTTTGGGCTAATTGGGAGATGGTGGACAACTTGGCTCTTTTAAAGAGTTATGAAGAAATGATAGAAGAGCAGGTTGCATTTTTAGAATGGTCAAAAGAAAATCTCGGACCTGAATATTGGATAAAAGTGATGTATGACAGTACTCAGGCCGTTGGATGGTTTCATGAGAACAGAATGGATGATTGGTTTGAAATTTATCAAGAATTATTGACGAAGATCCACCCTTCCGAATCCAATCGTCATTCTAGGATTCTACTGGTTGAAACAGCTTCTGGGCTCTGTGCATACGAACGGAAAGATTATGATCGGGCACTCAAAGAAATCGGGAAGTATCACGATATCCTGACTGAGGACGAAAAGTGGCATGACTATGACAAGTTTTATATCCGATATGTTACATATTTACTTGAAACATATCTAGGAAAAAAGGAAATGGATAAATATGATGCATTAATCAACGATACAATTTTTAAGATCGAGAATAAATTCGGCCAATATGAAAAAGGTCTGAGCGATAACATTGATGAAGTCTGTGACATGTCACATGACATAGCTACCAGTTTAATGTGGGAAAAGAGATACGAGCAAGCAATGAAACTATTCGAAAAAGCCATAGAGTATCAAGGAACCGGAGTCACTCATTTCTTCTATGCAATATGTATTTGGGCTCAAAATAAAGACAGGGAAGAAACTTTACACCATCTTAGAATGGCCGAGAATAAAATAACTGGTAATGGTGGACTGCGTTCAAGGTATATTCATATGTTTTTAGAGCAGCCGGAGTTTATTGATGTCCGCGAGGATGAGGAGTTTTTATCTGTTTTCAATCATGTTCCTGTGGGAGGTGGCTTATGAAACGTTTATTGATCATGACAGTTGGCAAAACTCACAGTGGGAAATCCACTTTTGCGGGATTGCTTGAAAAAGAATTGGAAAACTCCATAGTGATGGACCAGGATAACCATGCCGAATTTATTAATACATATTATAGAAAACTGCAACCAAAACAAGGACCGAATACACTCAAACATGATATTTCACACCTGATTGTCGAATATGCAAAAAAGCAGACGGATTCTCACTTGATCATCTGCAATTCCAACCGGTACCAAAAAGGAAGAGAGTATCTGCTGAAGAACTTATTCCCTCCGGCTGAATTTTTCCGCATAATTGTTCATTTTGACATTCCAGATCAGGTCCTTCAAACACGTGTTTCCCTATCAGAGCGGAATACGAAAATCTTCAGAAGTGCTTCCACTTTCGTGGAAGTACTGAAAAGACAGCAGGCAGAAATGGTGACAGATCCGGCAATTGGGGAAGCAGATCATTTATTCGTGATCAGGGATGGAAGAGAAGTGGATTCGGTCATTCAAGAGATAGTCCGGATTTCAAAAAAACCGGAGGGAGGAACAGCATGAAATTTTATGTGGCATCAGGTTTCTCCAATATTGAGAAGGTCCGTTATGTGAGCGGGAAGTTGAAAAGTAAGGGGCATAAACATACATACGATTGGACGCTGAATGAAAGAGCATCCACAATTGAAGACCTCACAACAATCGGACTATTTGAAAAGAAGGCAGTAACAGAATCGGACTTTGTAATTGTATTGCTGCCGGGCGGCAAAGGGACCCACATCGAACTCGGTATTGCTCTTGGGCTTAACAAAAGAATCATTCTCTATACTGAAAATCGGGAAATCTACAATTTTGACACCACCAGCACATTCTATCATTTGCCAGAGGTAGAGAAGTTTGTAGGGACTTTGGATGAGTTGATTGAGTTTCTTTAATAGGTGATAAGTATTGAAAATAATATAGACAAGTCGTCGGAATGCACTTATATACCGTTCAATCATAAGAAAATCAAAATATTAAAAGTATCGAGTGATAAAATGGGGTGTTTCATGAAGTTGGAGTTGAGCCTTTTCGATGGAAATGCCACCATCCGTTGGGGCTTGAATCATTTAGACTTTAAGAAGATAAGAGATATAGTCTCAAAGAATTACTTTGACAGCCTCGAAAAGGAATACCATTATGAACTGTTGCCTTATGTGGGAACAAAGATCGAGTACCCGAAAGGTCCCCAAACGTTCATCGGCAATGTCAGGTGTATTCAAGGAATAAAAGCTGCGAGGATAGAATTTATCTGCTCCGAACAGTTTGCCGGTAACATGGAATGGCTAAAGTTAGAGGTAAGATGTACCGAACATGTTAAGCATCTGTTATGGGAGAACTTCTGAGGAGGAATAATATTGACGAACCTTTTAATTTTGTCCCACTGTATCTTTCCGACACCAGATATAATTCGGACTGCAGAATTTTATGAACAGAAAATGAGGTTTAGGGCTATTCCATATTTGAATGCAAGTGAACCTCATGTATGCTTGTATCGCGATTCAACTGAAATAATTTTAACCAAAACCATTGGCCAAAGGGTTTTTCCCAATAGGCAACTGTATGGATATGGTTATGATGCTTACTTTATCACCAAGAATCAAGAAGAGCTTCAACAGGAGTTTATCGAAGCCGGCGTCAATGTAGTCAGGCCACTTGGCAGTACGGACTATGAAAACAAGGAATTCGTTATAGAAGATATTGACGGAAGATGGCTGGCGTTTGGGATAAAAAACCATCCATAGGTTCCGATTCTTACAAGTGTTACAGGAGTTCAAATAGTTAGGAAGCTCTTTCGACTAAATCAAGCTTTTGCGGAAATTTGATCAACATTTATTTTTATATAAAATGAATTATTTTTGTACTCTTATATTGAAGGGATGTGCTTAAAGATGGATTTGGAAACGGTGATGCAGGAGCTTGAGGCCCTGGGCAAGGAACGAACGAAGAAAATGTACATGGCCAATGGGGCTCGTGAGCCATTATTCGGCGTTGCTACTGGGGCGATGAAACCGATCGCAAAGAAAATTAGGATAAATCAAGAATTAGCAGAAGAGCTTTATGCAACAGGCAACTATGATGCCATGTACTTCGCAGGAATAATTGCAGACCCGAAGGCGATGACAGCTTCGGATTATGATCGTTGGATGGATGGGGCATATTTTTATATGCTATCAGATTATGTGGTGGCGGTTACGTTGGCAGAATCGGATATTGCCCAAGAGGTTGCAGATAAATGGATCTCGAGTGGGGAAGAGCTGAGGATGTCAGCTGGCTGGAGCTGCTACTGTTGGCTACTGGGAAATCGTAAGGACACTGAGTTTTCCGAAAGTAAAATGTCCGACATGCTTGATATGGTGGAAAATAAGATTCATGATTCACCGGAACGGACAAAATCAGCGATGAATAATTTCGTTTACACCATGGGCATCTCCTACTTGCCGCTGCATGAAAAGGCCCTTGAGACAGCACGGGCAGTGGGTCAGGTTGAAATAAGACGGGAGAATAAGAAAAGCAGCTTACTGAATCCCTTTGAAAGCATCCAAAAAGAATTGGACAAAGGAAGGCTTGGTTTCAAACGCAAGTATGTGAGATGTTGATAAGGTTGCCTGGTACGGGGTCAATCCGAAATGGATTGCCCCTCTTTTTTTGTAATTTCACTATATTCTATGTTCTGTTTATTCTGAAAAATGTTGTAATTACTATCCGGAAAGTGTAAAATTACACATAAAGTGATAAAAGGAGCTATATAAATAGATAATGAACCAGGTAGAAACCATTCATCTCATTTCAAATAAACTAAAACTCATTCGTATTGAATATAACTACACCCAAGATAAAATGGCAGAGATTCTAGGGATCTCCAAGAAAACACTGGTACAGATTGAAAAAGGCAGAAATTCCGCAAGTTGGACGTTGACGGTAGCTGCTTGTGCACTATTTAGAGAAAGTGAAATACTTACCTCGGTTCTTGGTCCAGATCCATTAGAAGTCATTGAAACCATCGCACATGAGAAGATTGACAGTCCCAAAGACAAAACGATGGGAGGAAAGGTGTGGTGGAAAGAGATGGAAGTAAGTGGTAAATTTCGTCTGCAACAAAATGTCATCAGTCAACACTTTCGAATTCTCGATGATTTTGATTTTCGCTGGTACAGCTCATTTAACAGGGAAGATGCCGTTCAAAGAATAATCGAACTGTCCAATGACAGGAAAGGAGAATGATCCATGGAAATAAATGTCGTCCTTCTGATCACCATTCTGTTCCCTGTTTTTCTGGGAGCTTGTTATTTATCGGAAAGGCTTGATATGCAATGAGGAATTTAGAATAGAAGGGGAATTGCATGAAAAGGGATAGGGAGAAACATAAAGATACTAGTTCGAAATTTGAAAGATGGATAATGGATAAAGAACAAGTTGTGGAACCGATCTGGATGAGGCTAGGTTTTCCTGAGGCACCGGACCTTATGGAGTCTGGCAAAGGGATTGGCATCGTCATATTGGATGATATCATCCCCCACGAGTTAGTTCAGCATCTCGGTGATCGCCTGATGCGGGTCAAGGTAGCAGAGGACTTCCGTGTTACTTGTGAGAATATTAACAGAATGGAACCTCAACCGATGAATGCTGCGGTGAAGCATGGAATGATGACCTTACAACTACTGTCCCATATGCCGAATCAATTAACTAGGCATTCCCATATTGGCTTGGTCCCGGCTGCAACGTTCATCATGTTAGCTGAATATGAGCCAGAGAAAATCGAGGCGGGGTTAAAGTGGATACTTGAAAAGCAGGAGAAATGGAATATCCAGATCCTCTTGAATCTATTGGTTCCTAATACTAGGGAAATGGGAACGATGAAGCCTACATCAAAGGATCTATTGGTGCTGGCAATGCAACCGGCGTTACAGGCCGGTCTACTTGTCATTGCCGCGAATGGAAACACAAGGGTCCACAACAATCTTCATCCAGCAGATTTTCTGGTAGTGGGAGGGTATGATGATAACGGGTATTCGAACCCTTCTTTACATAATGCTCACCCTGCCGTCCCTTGGGGGTTGAATGCAGATGGTGATCTACGACCGGATATATTGGCTCCTTTCAGTTTTTTGCCGGTTCCCTATTGTGAAGAAAATGCGTCCAATCGCATCTTTTCCTACTTTGGTGGTTCGTGTGGCGCTGCTTCCCTTGTAGCTGGTGTTTGTGCACATCTGCTCTCTAAGTATCCTGAAATGGATATTCCGTATATGAAAAGACTGCTCCTTCAACATGGTGAATATTTGCATAATGGAGACATTCCGGTACCAAAATTAAACGTAGCCAAAGCTGTGGAGCAATATTTGAATGGTATAGAGGGGGCAGACTCGTCTAAACCTTTCACATCAAATGAAACGATGGATGCCATTATGAGGGCAACAAGTCTCACAGAATGGATTGAACGGGACAAAATCACGAGAGAAGAATTATGGAAGCATCTAGATGATGAATCCCCGGTCGTACATAAAACTGTAATTTGTTATGGGCTTCGGACACCGAAAAACGAAATGGAAAGAAAGAAGTATTGGGATCATTTTCATGAGGGCAATGGAGAAAGCGGGGTACGATTAGCCTGGCTCTATCAGTTGCTCATGGATGCACCACCTGGGGAATTGAACCTATGGATGGAGTTGCTGAATGAAAAGGATCTTGAAATTACCCTCTGCGTCAAAATCTATTTGGAAATGAACTTCAGGGAAGCACCGGAAATACCGTACCTGCCCGACCCGGATCCGGAATATATTTCAATGGCGACGGAACCGGTTCGTGAGTGGTATGTGAAAAACTAAAAGTTAAAAAGGGTGTTAGGATGCAAAATTACATAAAAGTGGACAATACACAAATTTGGACAGAAAAATGGGGCAAAGGTGTCCCGGTCATTTTGATAAGTGGAGGACCGGGTTGCTGTAATTACATGGAGCCGGTGGCAGAAATAATAGGCGATACATCAGAAGTCATCATGTTTGATCCAAGGGGTTGCGGGAGATCACTTTTTGATGGGGAAGGGCATGATTTGGAAACCGCACTGAAAGACCTCGAAACCATTCGGACGGAGTATGGAGTAGATAAGTGGGTCGTTATAGGTCATTCTTGGGGTGCTGACCTGGGGCTAGCCTATGTTCTGCGCCATTCAGGATCCATTTTGGGCTTTATTTCTATGTGTGGTACAGGTATTCAGAATGATAGGGATTGGAAGGAAAGCTATAAACGAAACAAAGCGCAAATAGGTGAGTTGCTGCCAGAATTCGCATATGAACCAAATAAAATTGTGCACCGATCACTTATTGATTCCTGGCGAGCTTTCATTAAGCAGCCGAGTCTACTGAGGGACATTTCAGAACTGGATCTTCCGACTCTCTTTGTGTTTGCAGAGAAAGATATTCGCCCCTCCTGGCCCATACAGCAACTGTCCTTTCTGATGAAAAATTCTAGATACATAGAGTTAGAGGGGGCGGAGCACTATATTTGGCAAACGAAGCAAGACGAGTTGGCAGAAGTGCTTCGAGAGTTTATAAAAAGAATAAATTATACTAAAGTGAAACCGATGATAAAGTAACAGAGATAAAGGTTCGACACGGTCAATATGATACTTACTAATAAGAGCTGATTGAAAAATAGAAGGGGAATGACAGAATGAATTTACACATTACAAAAGAATCAGATGACAAGAAGAAGCGCCATGTAAATAAGATGCTATATGAATATAATCTGCAACACTTCCCCGAGGATTTAAGAGGTAGATACAAGGAAATCAATCTATATCTCACAGACGAAGATCAGAACGTTCGCGGCGGTTTATTGGGAGAGGTCTGTTGGAACTGGCTTGAAATCCATATCCTGATGATCGATGAAGACCTACGTAAACATGGTTACGGCTCCAAGCTAATGCAAGAAGCCGAGAAAGTTGCCATGGAAAACAAATGCGACTTCATCAAGGTGGACACACTAAGCTTCCAGGCATTGGACTTCTACAAGAAGCACGGCTATGAAGTGTATGGCGTGCTCGATCAGGTCGGCAGGGATCATGAGCATTATTTTTTGAGGAAGGTTTTATAAATTTAAGCTGATGATCCAAAGAGATTTTGGATAAAACGGAGAGATTAGGAATAATCTTTACCTAAAAAGATGCAAGCAGAGGGGAAATTCCCGGATAACTGCTTGCTTTTTTAGATTGTGATACGGCGAAAAGGGAAAAACGACGTTAGAGGCCTTTCAACTTCACCCCCAAAATGCATTATGCAGAAAAAAGAGATTTGCGATGAAAAATCATTGCCTTTCGATGAAAAAAATCAAAATATGCACAATTAACCTTGGTTTACGGTGAAAAAATTAAAAATATGCACAAACCGCATAATGCGATTTTTTCCGACACGTGTATTCAAAAGACACTATGAGAAAAAATTTATATTGTACTCCCCCGTCTGTTTTGAAATAATTGGTATATACTGCTTAAACTTTTGGGATTAATGTTCGACAAAAAGATAGAGTAAGCGATCATTCCACTTATGGAAAATCTAAAACCAGTACCATAAAAAATGGTGGAAGACAGGATGGATGCCGAATTCCGTCTTTTTTTTTATTTTTTGATAGGTTTCCAATATCCAGTACGTATTAATAGGCAGGTACCGAACATCGAGTAAGGGAGGGAACATGTTGAAGATAACCGAAGAAAATGTTGTACAACAAATAAAGCTGAAAAATGAAGATAGCGTTTCTTTTCTGGTTGAAAAGTATGGCGGCCTGATCCATGCAATTGTCCGGAAATACCTTGCAGGCAATCAGCAGGATATAGAGGAATGTGTAGCTGATGTATTGGTGGCCATCTGGTTCCATATCGAATCTTTCAATCCGGATAAAAATGAATTCAAGCAATGGGTTGCAGCAATCACCAAATATCGATCCATAGATTATGTGCGCAAAATGGAAAAGGCTAAAAATCAAAGAACTACGTGGGAGTTCGATGAAAACAGAGTAATCGTAAAAGATAGAAGTGAATCAGTGCCGGATGTACGCAGTATGATCAAGGATTTGAATGAAACCGAACGGGTTGTAATGGAAAGGTACTATTTAGATGGGATTTCTTCTAAAGAGATTGCAAATCAATTCCACTCAAAAGAATCCTGGGTCCATAACAAGCTTTCTAGAGGCAGGAAGCGATTAAAAACGATTCTATTAAAAGGCGAGGTGTAGGGAATGAGTATTTATAAAGAGTTGAATGATGTGCAGCTTGATATTAGTGAGTTTGAAGAGAAATCTTTATCAGAGAGTGAAAGAAAGCGTATTATCAAGAATGTCCAGAAAAAGATCCGTCCCTATCAAAGGAAGAATAACTGGACTTGGGCAGGTATAGCGGTTGTAGCTGCCTGTGTAATCGGTGCCACTACATTAACATTGGACAAAGGAACAATTGCAAGTATGCCCTTTGTTGCAGAACCGATTGAGAAATACATTAATGAGTTGCAGCCAAGTGATTTTTCCTCCTATAAAACAGCAATTGGAGAAACTGCAGAGAACGGTCTAGGAAAATTGACATTAAACGAGGTCATGATGGATGATCAGCAACTATACTTCAGTGCGACGTTCCAGCCAGCGGAGGGTGTGGAATTTGACTATCAGACGAATATTTTCCCGACAGTGAAAATCAATGGTGAGGATTATACGGTTTCTTCTGGTGGGCAATCCATTGAACTAAATGACAGCATGTTCACCATATACAATGATATCGATTTAAGACAATCCATCGACTCTGAGGAGCTTAACATAGAGATCAGTTATGATAAGTGGGAATATGATACGTTCATTGATCAGCCTTGGACTTTCGATGTGAATGTGTCGCAAAAGAATTTGCTCGAACAGAAGAGAGTCTTTACCCTGAATAAAGAGGTCACTTTAAATAATGGTGAGATCGTCACAATTGAAAAGGTGGTTTCAACTCCTATTTCCACTGCTATTTATTATGATCTTACACGGAGCTCAACCGAGGATATTTATTTTTCTATAAAGTCAGCAGATGGAACAGAGGTAAATGGGGGAAGCTCTTTTGTTTCCAATGAACCTGGGGAAGTATCCACGATTCGAATAAACGGATTGTCCATGAATGATGAGAAATATTTCTTGGTAGCCCATAATTCGGAGGATGTGGTTTTAAGCGACCCGATACCGATCAATTAGATTTGAAAAAGTACCATTCAAAAGGCATTACCGGTATTTAGGTAATGCCTTTTGAATGTTTGAGGAACCATTTTAAGTGTTAATTGTAAATAAAGAGGTCTAGTGAGTTTTATGTCGAATTTAAATCCTTATAGAATAACCAGTCACCACATCAACGCCATAGGAGGAATACATCATGAAATATATATACGAAGATAACAGATTGGGTGCCGAAGTTGTAAATGCCATTCGTTCGGGTGATACTCTCACGTTAAAAAGATTGCTGGCGGAGAATCCAGGGCTTACAGATGCGAGACTTATCGGAAATGATTATGAGGAAACTGGAACTTCACGGACCTTGCTGCATGTTGTGGCAGATTGGCCAGGTCACTTCCCGAACGGTGCTGCATCTGTGGGGGTGTTGGTGGATGCCGGAGCGGATGTGAATGCCAGATTCACCGGACATCATTCCGAGACGCCTCTTCACTGGGCAGCCAGCAGCAATGACTTAGAAGTACTTGACGCGCTACTTGATGCCGGTGCCGATATGGAGGCTGATGGAGCAGTCATCGCAGGCGGCACACCGCTAGATGATGCAGTGGCTTTTGCACAATGGCAAGCCGCTCGCAGGCTGGTAGAACGTGGTGCAAAGACAAAGCTCTGGACCGCAGCCGGGCTCGGATTGATGGATCAGGTCCAAAAACGGTTTGCGGGTGGCACAAGTCCAACCGAATTTGAGATCACACAGGCATTTTGGCTCGCGTGTCACGGTGGCCAACTCACTGCAGCGCAGTATCTGTTAAAACAGGGAGCTGATTTACAATGGATTGGTTACGATGGTCTAACTCCATATGATGCAGCAGTTCGTAGTGAAAATGACGAATTGATTGAGTGGTTAAGTAGCAAGGGAGCAAAATCCGCAGGTGGAAGAAAGCAAGATTAATTGGACAATTATTAGGAATTTATAATCATTGGTAGAAAAGCAAATCATGTTCTGTTGAAGGCATCCTATTTCTCTACGATGAAATAGGGGCCTTTTTGATTTGGTGAAGATAGTTTTCTAGCAAAGTGAAAGTATCCGGGAAAAGTGGCGTCTAATATGTATCAAGTGTTTTACGGGGGAGAAGGAATGAGAGAAGAGAACGAGATAACAGATTGGTTCAGGGCCTATCACAATGACATCTATAATTTCCTAATTTATTATACTGGTGGGGTGGATGTGGAGGATCTTGTGCAGGAGACCTTTGTAAAGGCTGTACGAAACATACATAAGTTTAAGGGAGACGCCAGCCCAAGGACCTGGCTGATAAGCATTGCCAGGAATGTGGCGATTGACGAAAGCAGAAAGAAAAGGAAAGAGAAAACGAAGAGAACACGTCTTTTCCGATTCAGTGATTCAGCAAAGGTATCAGATTCTCCAGAAGAAATTGTCGGCTTAAGCGAGACAAAGGCGGAACTCTATATTGCAATAAGGACGTTGAAGCAAAGCTATTATGATGTACTCATGTTAAGGGGAATCAATGAGCTGTCCGTACAAGAGACTGCACAAGCACTGAAGTGGAGTGAAAATAAAGTGAATCTCAGCTATCATCGGGCTTTGAAAGCACTGGAGAAAAAAATGGGAGGGCTGAAATTATGAAGGAATCCAGACTCCATGATGAACTTCGATCGTTTCCTAAGAATCATAGTTTAAAGGAAGAAAGCATAAGGAAAATAAAAGGCAACATAGAAAAGGAACTGGCAGAAAGACAAAGGAAATATCAAAATGGTACTTTTTTTAATAAAAAAGTAATTGCTATCGGATTTCTGACGATGACTTTGGCAGCAATTTTAATTTGGGTCATAGGTGCTCAGGAAGTGAATCTGCAAAAGCATGCTGGAAACCATAGTGATAAAATATTAACGATAGAAAACAAACAGAATGTAAGCATCCAGGATGAGATAAGGCCAGAGGATATTCATTCTGTCTCTCAAAGCGAGAACATCTGGGCATGGAATCCTAAAGAACCAAGGATTATACTTATGAATGTGGACGGTGCATCTGTAGTTCATTTAAACGTTCAATCCACCGGGGAGGCAGAAATCCTTCCTAAATTTGAAAATTTCTATACCTATATGCCATACACACCCTTGGAAGTTGAGATAAGTGAAACCCTCTATGGCAATGCATCAACTGGGAAAAAGACGATCTACATCCAAGGTGGGGACATAAGAATATCCAACTTGCTCGATTCTTGGGTAGGGGAAGAATATGATGGTTTAGAAAAAATGGGTCTAACCAAACTGTCGAGAGAAGAACAGGAAACCAAATTTATTTCTTATACATCTGAATACGATTATAAGATGGAGCCAGGAAAAGAATATGCCGTAATTTTAGCAAAACAGCCAGCAGATGATGAAATCTACACAGTCATCGAACGTGGATATGGGATCTTTGAAATAGAAGAGACAGAACAAGGTGAAAAAATATATAGAAATGTCATAACCGGAAAAACTTTGAATCTGAATTTCTGAAATTAAATAAGCAGCAGATCAAAAGGTGGTATGCACCAGTTGTTTTGCTGCTTATTTCAAGAAGAGAATATGTAAAAGCTATTTTTCCTTAAGTTCCACCATATATTCTTTTCCTTTTTGAACATAGGTATCAATCGAAAGCTGAATAAGATCTACGTCTTTATCCGTGATCTCCCGAATGACCTTTCCTGGAGAGCCGACAACAAGGGAACGCGGTGGAATCTTTTTACCGGAAGGGATCAATGTGTTTGCGCCAATGATACTTTCTTCCCCGATTTCAGCCCCATCCAAGATGGTTGCCCCCATTCCGATGATACATCTCTTTTTAACGGTACATCCGTGCAGGATGGCATTATGACCCACTGTTACCTCGTCTTCAATTACTAGAGGAAACCCTTCATACAGATGAGCTGTCACGTTATCCTGTATACTGCATTTCTTCCCGATGCTGATTGGTCCTTCATCCCCACGAAGAACGGCATTAAACCATACTGTCGATTCCTCGCCGATAGTAACATCACCAATAATATGAGCCCCTGGTGCAATGAACACTGATGAATCCACATTTGGACCCTTACCGCCATATCGGTATAACATAGGAAATTTCCCCCTTCGATTTTTGTCGGGCCTGCCCAAGCCGGCTCCACTTTTCGTATTGTCTAAATATTAAAATTAGTATAACATTATTTTTACGAGGGGTGAAAGAATAGATGAATAAATTAATAGAAATATTGAATATAAATCTACCAATCATACAGGGGGGGATGGGGAATATCAGTAATGCCCCGTTAGCTGCCGCTGTCTCGAATGCCGGGGGACTGGGAACAATCGGTGCCGGTACGATGACACCGGACGAGGTGGAAAAGATCATACTTGAGACAAAACAGCTTACAATGAAGCCATTTGCAGTCAATGTTGCTCTTTCGGTGTCTCCCTATACTAAAGAAATTTTAAGCTTGGTCATCAAGCATGGGGTCCAAGCGGTCTCTCTTTCTGCAGGTAATCCTGCTCCATTTATTCCAAAGCTGAAGGAGCATGGAGTCAAGGTCATTTGTGTGGTGGCCTCCCCGAAGCAGGCGGTCAAGGCTGAAACTTCAGGGGCTGATGTTATAGTAGCAGAGGGATATGAAGCGGCAGGCATCAATTCGAATCTGGAAACGACCACTTTCACCCTGATCCCGCAAATCGCTTCAAGGGTATCGATTCCAATTGCCGCTGCGGGAGGGATAGGTAATGGAAAAGGGCTTGCCGCGGCTATTGCTCTCGGGGCATCAGGTGTCCAGATGGGGACAAGGCTGATTGCAACAAGAGAAGCTCCTTTTCATGAGGAATATAAGAATGCGCTCCTTGCTGCCGATGATGGGGGAACAGTCATTGTAGGACGTTCTGTCGGGAGAGTCAGAAGGGTACTGAAAACGCCCTATTCAGACTATCTATTACAAAAAGAGGTAAATGGAATAACGCTTGAAGACTTCAATAGTTTGACGACAGAGGAGCACCACAGACTCGGGGCCCTTCATGGAAAACTTGACAAAGGCTTTATCAATGGGGGTCAGATTTCCAGCATCATTTCAGATATACCAAGTGTTGAAGATCTGTTTACTAGTATGATGAAGGACGCGAAGGAAGAATTAATACGTGCGGGTAACCTAATATAGTGCACCACATCTTCAGTACACGAAAATTTGATGTATCCGGCGCATATGATGTACCTTTTAACTCGCCTGACCGGCGAAAAGGGCGTTCATCCCGCTTATGATAGACCTTTTACCTCGCTCGACCGGCGAAAAGGGCGTTCATCCCGCTTATGATGGCCCTTTTAACTTGCCTGACCGGCGAAAAGGGCGTTCATCCCGCTTATGATAGACCTTTTACCTTGCCCAAGCGACCAAAAGGGCGTTCATCCCGCTTATGATGGCCCTTTTACCTCGCCCGAGCAGCGAAAAGGTCTTTCATCCCGCTTATGATAGCCCTTTTACCTCGCCCGAGCAGCGAAAAGGTCTTTCATTCCGCATATGAAGGACTTTTACCTCGCCCGAGCGATCAAAACATTCTTCATCCGGCATATGGGGCCTTCTAATACCACTAACATAAGAACCTTTTCAACTAAAAAAGGTTCTTTTAACTTTAATCTTAAACGAATTTATCCTCGACTTCCCCTAATCTGGAAGTCTTTTTTAATCTGATAGAAAAAGGTTTTTTTGACATAGAAGGCGTATTTATCTTAAAATAATAAAATATATAAAATTTTTAGAATATATTGACATTGAGAAAAATGGAGTGTTAATATAACGTTGAAAAAACGAATCTCTCTTTTTGCATGATAGAAATACATAATCTGTCAGTGCTATGTTATCCAGGGTTTACAGCTTGTAACTTTTTGCAAGCTTTAAAAATATTATTAGGGGGATATCTATGAAAAAGTTTCGAATGAAATCTGCATTGGCACTAATGGCAAGCTTCATGTTAATGGCTGGGTGTGGCTCAAACTCCACAGGCTCAGGGGATGATGAAAAGAAACAGGTAGTCATCGGTGTAACTCAGATTGTGGAACATCCTTCCTTGGATGCAGCTTTTGCCGGGTTTAAGAGGGCGCTAGAAGAAAACGGCTACAAAGAAGGAGAAAATGTAAAATATGATGTTCAGATTGCACAAGGGGAAATGAGCAACAGCCAAACGATCGCTCAGAATTTTGTTGCGGATGAAGTGGATCTAATTTTTGCCAACTCCACTCCTAGTGCACAAAGTGCGCTTCAGGCAACAAAGGACATCCCTATCGTCTTCACTTCAGTAACTGATCCTGTTGGGGCGGAATTGGTCGAGTCGTTTGACAAGCCAGGCGATAACATTACAGGAACTTCCGATACGCATCCAGATGCACTATCAAGTACAGTAGATTTTATGACTGGTGAGATCGGCGCGAAATCCATTGGCGTACTTTACAATGCAGGAGAGCAAAACTCTGTGGTGCAGGTAGAAGCGTTAAAAGAACTGGTGAAAGCAAAAGGTGCAAAATTGGTGGAAGCGTCCGTTTCCAATTCTGCTGAGGTCAAGCAGGCTGCAGAATCCTTCATCGGACGTGTTGATGCCATCTATATCCCTACTGATAATACAGTTGTATCAGCATTCCAGACGGTAGTCGGTGTGGCCAATGACGAACAGATCCCATTGTTTGCAGGTGAGCTTGATTCCATGAAGCTTGGAGCTGTGGCTGCCAGCGGCTTCAGCTATGAAGACCTTGGATATGAAACAGGCCTGATGGCAGTGAAGATATTAAAAGGCGAGAAGAAAGCATCTGAAATCCCAGTATCCTATCCACAGAACCTGAAGCTTGTCATCAATACAAAAGCGGCAGAAGCACAAGGTGTGGAAGTGAAGGATGCTTGGACGGAAATAGCTGAATTCTTTGATGGAAAATAATTATTAGGACAACAAGGAGATGATTCTAACATGAGTACAGCACTATTTGGTTCAGTCGAATTAGGAATCATCTACGCAATCATGGCCCTAGGGGTATATTTATCCTTTAGGGTCCTTGATTTTCCCGATCTTACCGTAGATGGTAGCTTTGTAACAGGGGCTGCAGTTGCAGCGACAATGATTGTGAACGGGTCCAACCCGATATTGGCAACTGTAATAGCGATGCTTGCTGGTTTTCTGGCAGGATGTATCACTGGTGCCTTACATACTTTTGGTAGGATCAATGCATTGCTGTCAGGTATCCTGATGATGATTGCTTTGTATTCCATCAATTTGCGGATCATGGGAAGGTCGAATGTCCCCATGCTGAATACGGAGACATTCTTCACTAAGCTCCGTACATGGTGGGAGGGAACGGGGATCGATCCACTCATCAATAACGCTTTTGGCTCCATCGGGTTAGGGGAATTCGTCCCAAGAACGTGGAGTGTCATATTTGTCATGATCATCGTAACGCTGGCAATCAAGTTCATAACAGATTGGTTCCTGAAGACGGAAATTGGACTTGCGATCAGAGCTACCGGTGATAACAAAAGAATGATCAGAAGCTTCTCGGCAAATACAAATGGCCTTGTCATCCTTGGTCTTGGAGTATCAAACGCAATGGTCGCTTTCTCTGGTGCGCTCATTGCCCAGCATGGAGGGTTTGCCGATGTTGGTATGGGTATCGGGATGATCATTATCGGACTTGCCTCGGTCATCATCGGGGAAGCGCTTTTCGGGACAAAAACGATTGCAAGGACGACACTTGCTGTAATCGGTGGAGCGATCATCTACCGGATCGTCGTGACACTTGCACTCCGCGTTGACTTCCTTGAGACTGGGGACATGAAGATCATCACGGCAACCATCGTGATCATCGCCCTGGTTGCACCTAAAATGATGGATGCGTATAAGGAGAGAAAGCGAAAACGGCAAAAAATGATGAAGCTGCAAACATTAAATGCAACCAGAGGAAAGGGTGATCAGCGTGCTTCACTTAACTCAGATTAACAAGGTGTTCAACGAGGGTACTCTTGATGAAAAGAATGCATTGGATCATGTGAATCTTTCCTTGAATGAAGGTGATTTTGTCACGATCATCGGAAGCAACGGTGCCGGAAAATCGACACTGATGAATATGATATCCGGTGTATTGACACCTGACACCGGAACGGTCGAAATCGATGGGAAAAATGTAACCTTCATGTCGGAGCATAAACGTGCAAGATATATCGGTAGGGTGTTCCAGGATCCCATGGCCGGGACTGCACCAACCATGACCATTGAGGAAAATCTCGCAATGGCCTATTCGAGAAACAGAACCCGCACATTCAGGCGGGGTGTCTCAAAGGCAAGAAGAACTTATTTCAAAGAGGTGCTTGAAACGCTTCATTTAGGGCTTGAAAATCGCTTGAATGCAAAAGTCGGAATGTTATCAGGTGGAGAAAGACAAGCGCTCTCCCTGTTGATGGCCACTTTTACCGAGCCTTCGATCCTCCTGCTTGATGAGCATACCGCTGCCTTGGACCCATCACGAGCCGAGCTTATTACCAACATCACAAAGGAGATTGTGGCTGATAAAGGATTGACCACTCTCATGGTGACGCATAATATGCAGCAGGCACTTGATCTTGGGAACCGCCTGATCATGATGGACAAGGGTCAGATCATACTGGAAGTCGGGGAAGAAGAGAAAAAATCGTTGACCATCGAGCGACTGCTACAGGAGTTCCAAAGAATCCGCGGTGAGCAGATGGCCAATGACCGGGCTTTATTGAGTTGAATGAAATTTAAAGTGATTTAAGCCGGAGCACTGAATGTGTTCTGGTTTTTTTGTTTGGGATATGGTCCACCCAGGGGTTGTCGCGAATTTACCAATTATCAAAATGAAATGATTATTTACAAAATTTCTACAATTTATTGACGGTTTATTTAACGAAATGTTATTATAGCGTTGAATAAACGTTATACGTTTTGAGGTGAAAAAGGTGAAGCCTGGACTAAAGGAAGGCTCTCATAAAAGCCTGACCATCAAAGTTACCCCATCCATGTTTGCACAATTCGAAGGGCAAGTGGTGCACCCCGTCTACTCCACGGCCACCATGGTCTATCATATGGAGTGGGTCTCGCGGCAGATCATCCTTCCCTTTTTGGAAGAGGAAGAAGAGGGGATGGGCGCGGAGGTTTCCGTAAAGCACCTCTCACCTGCTGCAGAAGGAACAGAATTGATTTTACATGCACTAGTCACCAATTTGACCCGCAACAGCATACATACAGAAGTCACGGTAAAAGCTGGGGATAGGGTAGTTGGTGAAGGAAAAGTAAAACAGGCTGTGCTGTCAAAAAGTAAGATAAATAGAATAATAGGGCAAGACTAAACAAGAATATGAGATAAAAAGGGTGATCGTGTTGACAAATTTGAAAACGCTTACTTCCGAAGTGGGGGGAATGGATATGTTCGACAAAATCCAAAATCATCAGCAGGTGGTCTTTTGTAACGATCCTGATACAGGCTTAAAAGCAATTATCGCCATACATAACACAACATTGGGACCAGCCCTAGGAGGCTGTCGCATGCAGCCTTATCAATCTGTTGACGCGGCACTTTTTGATGTATTGCGCCTGTCAAAGGGGATGACTTATAAATGCGCTGCAGCAGACGTGGATTTTGGTGGAGGGAAGGCCGTCATCATCGGGGATCCCAATAAGGACAAATCCCCCGAGCTGTTCCGCGCATTCGGACAGTTTGTGGAATCCCTCAATGGCCGATTTTATACAGGAACGGATATGGGGACTTCTCCGGAGGATTTTGTTCATAGCTTGAAAGAAACAAACTGTATCGTCGGAGTGGATGAAGTTTACGGCGGCAGCGGCGATTCTTCTGTACCGACAGCCCAGGGCGTCATCTATGGAATCGAGGCAACAAACCTGACAGTCTGGGGATCGAAAAACCTTTACGGTAAAAGCTATGCGATCCAGGGCCTTGGAAAAGTCGGGGCTAAAGTGGCGGAACAGCTTCTGCATGCGGGAGCCGATCTGTACGTTTCGGATATCAATGAGTTTGCCATCAATCAATTGGTCACGAAAGCAAAAGAGATAGGTGCCGGAATCAAAGTGGTAGGCGGCGATGAAATCTATTCAGTGGAAGCGGATGTCTTTGTGCCATGCGCGCTAGGTGGCATCATCAATGATCATACGGTGGAGCAATTGAAAGTGAAGGCTGTAGTCGGATCTGCAAACAATCAGCTGATTGAAAATCATCATGGTGCGATGCTGCAGGCTAAAGGCATCCTCTATGCACCGGATTACATTGTAAACGCCGGCGGACTCATCCAAGTGGCTGATGAGCTATACGAACCTAATAAAGAAAGAGTCCTGAGAAAAACGAAAGCCATCTATAATTCTTTGATGGATGTATATAAAGAGGCGGAGAAAATGAACATCACGACGGTGGAGGCTGCAAATAATTTCTGTGAACAGCGTCTTGCCGACCGTACGCGCCGAAACAGCTTTTTCACTCATTCAAAACGTCCTAAATGGTCTGTGCGAGTTTAATAGATGGAGGGGAAAGCGATGGAGAATCAATTTCCGATAAAAACATTGATGGATGAGAACGGAAATCTCACTGATGAGAACTACGCATCAAAAATCTCAAAAGAGCTTACAGAAACTCTTTATAGAAATATGCTCAGGATCCGTACATTCGATAAAAAGGCGATCAGCCTTCAGCGGCAAGGAAGAATCGGGACTTATGCCCCTTATGAGGGACAGGAAGCCTCCCAGGTTGGAAGTGCCCTTGCTTTAAATCAAGAAGACTGGCTGTTTCCATCCTATCGTGATCACGGAGCAACAATGACATTCGGACATTCCCTGAAAAATATCCTGCTATTTTGGAATGGACGGAACGAGGGCTGCGTCCCTGCTGATGGCAAAAAGGTGTTTCCTCCTGGAATTCCTATTGCAACTCAACTTCCCCATGCTGTTGGGGCAGCTTACGCAGAAAAAAGAAAAGGAACGAAAAATGCGAGTATCGTCTATTTTGGAGATGGAGCGACATCAGAAGGCGATTTTCACGAGGGATTGAACTTTGCAAGCATTCTCCAGGCTCCAGTCGTGTTTTTCAACCAGAACAACGGGTATGCCATTTCTGTTCCCATGTCGAAGCAGATGAAGACTGCAACAATTGCCCAGAAAGCCCTGGCCTACGACATGCCTGGCCATCGGATCGACGGCAATGATATATTTGCTGTTTATTTCCTTACACAAGAAGCCTTGGAACGGGCACGGAACGGGGAAGGCCCTACTCTGATAGAGGCGGTCACCTGGCGCTACGGTGCCCATACCACAGCTGATGATCCGACCAAATATCGAAACCAAGAGGAAAGTGAAGAAAGAAGGGAAAAGAAAGATCCCATCCTTCGCCTGGAGCGTTTTATGAAAAATAAAGGCTGGTTCGATGACGAAGCGAAATCCAAATGGCTTGCCCAAGTATCAGAAGAAATTGACAGTGCGATAGCGGAAATGGAGAGTTTTCCTAAGGCAGATCCTACAGATATGTTCGACCATGTCTTTGAAAAGCCGACATGGGGAATACAACAGCAAAAACAAGATCTTCTTCAACTGTTAAGGGGTGAATCAAGATGAAAACTGCAATCAAAACGAATACCTTGACGATGGTCCAGGCGATCACGGATGGGTTGGATACTATGTTGAAAACGGATGAGAACGTTGTATTGATGGGCGAGGATATCGGGCTCAACGGTGGAGTGTTCCGGGCAACAGAAGGATTGCAGGCTAAATTCGGGGAAGAACGCGTCATGGATACCCCTCTAAGTGAAGCAGGATTTGTCGGTGCTGCAATCGGTATGGCTATAAACGGTTTCAGGCCTGTGGTGGAGATTCAGTTTCTTGGATTCATCTATCCTGCCTATGAACAGATCATGACCCATGCCTCCAGGCTCCGCGCAAGAACGATGGGGCATTTCACTGCACCGATGGTGATACGCGCCCCCTATGGAGCTGGAGTTAGAGCCCCGGAAATACATTCGGACTCAACAGAAGCACTTTTTACGCATATGCCTGGAATAAAAGTGGTCTGCCCTTCCAATCCATATGATGCAAAAGGTCTCTTGATCTCTGCAATCGAGGATCCCGACCCTGTCCTGTTTTTGGAGCCGATGCGCTGCTATCGCTCGCAAAGAGAGGAAGTGCCGGAAGGGAAGTATACGGTTGAGATCGGTAAAGGCAAGATCTGCAAGGAAGGCGACGATGTAACTGTCATTGCCTGGGGTGCCATGATCCCTGTCGCCATGCAGGCAGCAAAGGAAATGGAACGAAAGGGAGTAGGCTGTGAGGTAATCGATCTTCGAAGCCTTTACCCGATAGATAAGGATATCATAGCTGAATCGGTCCAGAAGACAGGAAGGACAGTCATCATCCATGAAGCACATGCCGCTACGAGTGTCAGCGGAGACGTGATGGCCATCATCAATGAAACGTCCTTCCTTTACCAAAAGGCCCCGATTGAACGTGTGACAGGCTTTGATGTGCCGGTACCATATTTCGGTTTTGAAGATTATTATCTGCCGACAAGCAAAAGAGTTGAGGCAGCCATAGAAAAAGTGATGAAGTTTTAGCTCTTGGAGGTGCAGTGATGATAGAAGTGAAGCTACATGATATAGGGGAAGGCATGACCCAGGCAGATGTGTTGGCACTCTTCGTCCAGCCGGGAGACCGGGTGAACCCAGATGAGCCGTTGGTCGAGGTTCAGACAGATAAGATGACTGCGGAAATTCCTGCTCCCTATGCCGGTGTGATCAAAGAGGTGAAGGTCGAGGTCGGCCAGACGATTTCAGTTGGAACGACAATTTTTCTCCTGGATAGAATGTCACAAGACAGTGAAGCCGAGGTTGCTTCTGCTGTTGAAACAATTCCCGTTCCAGACACCTCCCCTGAAATTAATATAAAAGCATTGAATGAAGCAACGTCCGATCATGTGAAGTCGCAAGTCAAACGAACAATGGCATCTCCCTATACAAGAAAGCTAGCAAGGGAAAATGGAATAGATATTGAAAAGATCTCAGGTACTGGTCCAGCCGGGAGAATAACGGATCAAGATGTACTGAATTACGAAAAAGGGAAACGCCAACAAGGCTTAACATCTGAATCACCTACACAAAACAGCGTAGAAAAGAATCATTCAGAAGCCAAACCTACGACCATTCCTTTTAAAGGAAGAAGAAAGCAGATTGCCGCCAAGATGACACAATCTTTGTTAACGATCCCTCATTGCACCCATTTTGAGGAAGTGGATGTAACAAACATTTTGGAGATGCGTGAATTTTGGAAAAAGCGCAATGCGAGCATTTCTGCGACGGCGCTATTTGTAAAGGCGATAAGCATTTCGTTGAAAGAATATCCAATCTTCAATGCACGCTTGAATGAGGAAAAAGCACTTATCGAGCTACATGAGGAGCATCATATCGGAGTGGCAATCGATACACCGGATGGTCTGATTGTCCCTGTTGTACGAAATGTTGAGAAGAAGTCGCTGATTTCAATTCATAATGAGTTGAAGGAGCTTACTGCCAAAGCACAGGAAAACAGGCTTAACGTCGGCGAAATGACAGGAAGCACATTCACAATAAGCAATGTCGGTCCATTAGGTGGAAGCATAGGTGCTACACCGATCATAAATCAGCCTGAGGTAGGCTTGATTTCCTTCCATAAAACAAAAAAGCGGCCAGTAGTAAATGAAAAAGATGAGATTGTCATCAGGTCGATGATGAATATTTCCATGAGCTTTGACCACCGTGTGGCAGATGGTGCGACTGCAGTGGCTTTCACAAACCGGCTGACTGAATTATTGGAAGAACCAAAACTTTTATTGCTGGAGCTGGTCTAATATGGTAGTTGGAGAACTGACTCAAGAAAGGGACCTTGTGATCATTGGTGCCGGGCCAGGGGGATACCATGCCGCCATTCGGGCAGCACAGCTGGGTCTTGGGGTTACCCTGATCGAAAAAGGGGAAATGGGTGGTTTGTGCCTGAATGAAGGGTGTATCCCTTCCAAGGTACATACAGCAGCAGCCCAAAACCTGCATCGATTGAATGGCATGAAAAGCATGGGTATCCAAACTAATGATCCCACTTTTGATATGAGGACCTTGCAGGAGTACAAGAATGTCACAATCCAGCAGTTGAAGCAGGGAATCGAGGCGCTCTGTAAAGCGAATAAAATAGAAGTTTTAAAAGGCGAAGCGATGTTCCTTTCCCAAGACAAAATAGGGGTGGAAAATGGACATCAATATGATACTTACTCTTTTAAGCATGCAATCATTGCTGCCGGGAGGGAAAAGAAACCCATAATAAACTTAGAGGGAAATTACTTAACTATAACAACGTTATGGAAACTAGATGATATTCCTCCTTCGTTAATTTTATATGGGAATGATGATTTTACGGTGGAAGCTGCGATGTGCTTCAGTAAAATGGGCTCGGATGTGACAATGATTTTCCCACTAGGACAAAATGATTTCACTTTTGATGATGCAATAAATAAAGAGCTTACGCGGCAATGTAAAAAGCAGAAATTAAAACTGATCAAAGATGTGAAGGTAAATAACATCCATTATTCGGACAACAGCTGGGAAGTGGAAGTTCAAAATCCAGACGGCAAACTCCAGACATTGAAGGGCTCTCATCTTTATGTGGAGTCTAAGCCTGAGGGAATCAAGGAAGGATTAGGTATGGATAGGGCAGGCATCGAACTGGATGATAACGGAGCTGTAGTAGTGAATCACGCCTGCCAGACATCCGTTGGGCATATTTACGCAATCGGGGATATCACAGAGGGACCTGCGCTTGCAGTAAAAGCGATCAAACAAGCAAAAGTTGCAGCAGAAAATATCGCAGGCTTCCAATCAGAAGTAGACCTCACATTCGTTCCAAGAGTATTGCAGACGATCCCTCCCATTGCCTCTGTGGGGTTTAGCGAGAAACAAGCTATCGATGCGGGATATGAAATTACCGTCGGGGAATCGGCATTCAGGACCAATGGGTATGCATCCATCATGGGACAGAAGGATGGCATGATAAAAACAATCAGTGAAGCAGGGACGGATCTTATCCTTGGCGTCCACATGATTGGAGAAGGCGCGATCGAACTCATTTCTTCAGGTATTGTGGCACTTGAAATGGTGGGCAGGCAAGAAGATCTGCTCTTTCCGTTGTATCCACATCCGAGCCTTAATGAAAATTTCCTGGAGTCCCTTGAAGACCTATCCAACAAAGCGATTCACAAGCCACCCGCAACAAAAAAACATAAAGTGAATGTTTAAATGCTTTTGCACGTCAAAGCATTCTAGCTTTAAATGGGACTCTTGCTAGGGGAATGAATTTTCCATTATATTAAATTCAGAATAAAAATATTTTTCAATATATTTATGGAGGGGTCAAAATGAACGTAGAAAAAACGATGCAAAACCAGCCGCAAACAGAAGATTTCTTTCCAGTCAGGGATGTTGATTACTTAGAAATATTTACAGGGAATGCAAAACAGGCTGCCCACTTTTTTACGACTGCATTCGGTTTTGAACCAATCGCTTATTCCGGACTTGAAACAGGCAACAGGGAAAATGTCTCTTACGTGCTGAAACAGCGCAATGTACGTCTTGTTATTTCCGGCTCCCTTAAGCAAGATACAAGAATTTCCGAGTTTGTCAAAAAGCATGGAGATGGCGTGAAGGATATTGCCCTTTTGGTGGATGATGTTGAAAAGGCTTACAATACTGCCGTTGAAAGAGGCGCTATCGCCCTGCAGCCTCCACAGGAACTGACAGATGAAAATGGAAGCATCAAAAAAGCTGTCATTGGTACATATGGTGATACAATCCATACCCTGGTTGAAAGAAAGAATTATTCAGGTGTTTTCATGCCTGGTTTCAGAGCATACAAAAATTCCACTCCTGTGAAGGATGCAGGGATCATCGGCATCGATCATGTTGTCGGAAATGTTGAGAGTATGGAGGAATGGGTTGCATATTACGAAAAAGTGATGGGTTTCAAGGAAATGACCCATTTCACTGATAAGGACATCAACACTGAGTACTCGGCTTTAATGTCAAAAGTGATGCATAACGGCGGACGCATCAAATTCCCGATAAATGAGCCGGCTGAAGGGAAAAGAAAGTCACAGATCGAGGAATACCTGGAATTCTATAATGGCGCAGGAGTGCAGCATATCGCCATCCTTACGGAAGACATCGTTCAAACGGTCAGCAGGCTCAAAGAAAACGGTGTGGAATTCTTAAACACTCCTGATACGTATTATGAAATGCTATCTGAAAGAGTCGGGGAGATCGACGAAGAAATTGCCAAGCTGCGTGAATTGAGCATCCTCGTCGACCGTGACGACGAAGGCTACCTGCTTCAGATTTTCACCAAGCCTATAGTCGACAGACCGACACTATTCATCGAAGTGATTCAACGAAAAGGCGCCAAAGGATTTGGAGAAGGAAACTTCAAAGCACTATTCGAATCCATCGAAAGAGAACAAGAACTAAGAGGAAATCTTTAAGACTGGCTCTATATGCAGAGATTCTTGATATTGAATAATTCTTGGATAAAAATTTGACTTTAAACTCCCTGTTGGTCTCCGTTTCAGGTGTTCGCTTATCCAGGAAGGCCTCGGGAGCCTCCTCGGTGCTTGCGCACCTGCGGGGTCTCCCTTGACACGCTGCTCCCGCAGGAGTCTCACACCTTGCTCTCCAACCAACAGGGGTGACTGCTAGTATAAATTCGCCTTCCTAACGTGCAAAAATTGCAATTTATAAATATTTTTCAATTCAATAGAGTATTTAATCTGTTCTAAGACCATTTTTATTAACAAACAATGTTTAACCTGTGAGTTGATTGTAGCGGAGGACACTTGACTCCTGCGGGAAAGTAGAGGGCATGGGAGACCCCGCAGGCAAAGCCGAGGAGGCTCCCATCCGTCCCCGCGGAAAGCAAGTGTCTGGAGCGGAAATCAATGGGCAATATTTAATAACAACATTTTTACGTTTATTTAAAAAGCAAAAATCTTTGCGAAAACAGTCTATAGATTATATAAGCTTCAAAGAAAAAAGGAGGTATCTTACCCTCCTTTTTTTAAAAGGGGGATAAAAGATGGCAGTGAAAGTGAAGAGCAGGAAAATTCTACAGATGGTGACTGCCTATCCATTGGGAAAGAGTGTCTTCGATCTGCAAAAAGAAATGGGCTTGCCGAGCATCATCAATTTATCTGAAATTGAAAATGTCTTTGGATGCTCCCCTTATGTGAAAAACCATTTGACGCAACAGCTTGATCATTTATTTACATACCCGGACGGGTCGGCGAGATTGCTAACTGCCAAACTGGCTGAATTTTTAAACGTAAAAAGTGACCGTCTTTTTATTGGTAATGGATCTGATGAAATCATCCGTCTACTATTAAGGGCCTTTTTGAATGCGGGGGATGAAGCTGTCATGGCGGAAATCACCTTTCCTAGATATAAAACGAATGTCACCATAGAGGGAGGACGACCGGTATTAGTCCCGCTAATTGAAGGTAAACATGACCTTGATGGGATGCTCTTAAGCATCACGGAGAAAACAAAGCTGATTTTCGTATGCAACCCCAACAATCCGACAGGGACGATTGTGGAAAAAAAGAAGCTGGATGATTTTATTTCAAAGGTCCCTGAACATATTTTGGTTGTCTTGGATGAAGCGTATTACGAATATGTAATGAACGATGAATATCTTCAGTCTGTGCCTTACTTAAAGAAATACAGTAATCTGGTGATCCTGAGGACTTTTTCAAAAGTATATGGACTTGCAGGTCTAAGGATTGGATATGGATTGATGGATCCTTTTATTGCTGAGGAACTGAATAAGGTAAAAGAGGTATTCAATGTGAACCAGCTTGCCCAGGCTGCAGCGATCTCAGCATTGGATGATCAGGAGTTCCGGGTGGAATGTGTGGAAAGAAATGAAGAAGGTAAACGATTTTTGGAAAATGAACTGACCAAAATGGGCTACACTTTTTTCCCTACCCATGCCAATTTCATGATGATCCATACAGGACAGCCTGGGGATGTTGTCAGAAATGAGCTATTGAAAAATGGCATCCTCGTAAAATCCGGCTCCGCATTGGGATACCCAGATGCAATAAGGGTCACAATCAGCTCCATGCAGGACAATCATTATTTTATTAAATGCTTGAAAAATATCGAAAGTGGAAATGGTGGGATCTCATGAATGTTCAGCCAAGCAGTCTTGAATGGAAGGATGCCTATAAACTCTTAGTGGGTTCCATCCTGCCAAGACCGATAGCACTAGTATCCTCTATTGATAAAGATGGCATTGCAAACATTGCTCCTTTCAGTTTCTTTACTGCCATATGTGCAGACCCGATGCTTGTCTGTTTTTCCCCGATGAGAAGGGGGACCGATGGGGCAAAGAAGGACACGCTCCAAAACATAGAGGCAACAAAGCAATTTGTCATCAATATCGTGAGTGAGGATATGGTGGAGAAAATGAATATCACTGCAACTGAATTTCCTAGTGTTGTGGATGAGTTTCATGAGTCGGGCTTCACTAAAATCGATAGCCACGTAGTTTCATCCCCAAGGGTCAAGGAAAGTGCCGTTCAATTAGAATGCACGTTACACGAGGTGCTGCACTTCGGGGATGAACCTGGAGCTGGAAGCCTGGTAATCGGAAAAGTGGAAATGGTACACATTTCGGATGACCTTTATTATGAAGGCAAGATAGATACGAAAAAGCTGAACCCTGTGGGGAGAATGGCAGGTAATATTTACTCACGGGCAACCAGTGATATGTTTGAGCTAATCCGTAAAAGAGGCGATTAACATGAAATATATTAGCTTTACCCTTGGAAATGGGGAACAGCGGGCAGGATGGCTTGATGGTGACTTTGCTGTCGATATGCACGTGGCATCCGGAGGGATACTCCCAAAAGATATGCTGACTTTTATTGAGCATCACGAAAGCTTAGCTGAAAAGGTAAAAGAAACAGCTAAATCTCAAATTACTCAGGGCCGCTATCCATTAAATGATGTTGAGCTAATCTCGCCATTACCAAGACCGGTGAGTGTAAGGGATTTTTACGCTTTTCTTGAGCATGTGAAAACAGCTAGGGCAAAAAGGGGTCTTGAGGTCGTCCCTGAATGGTATGAAATACCCGTGTTCTATTTCACAAATCATTTGGCGATAAAAGGGCCAAATGAGCAGATCGAAAAGCCTGAACAATGTGAATGGCTTGACTATGAGTTGGAAATAGCCTGCATCATCGGGAAACAAGGAAAGAACATAAGTGCCGAAGACGCAGAATCACATATTTTCGGATATTGCATCATGAACGACTGGAGTGCCAGGGACCTTCAGGCAAAAGAGATGAAAGTCGGATTGGGTCCTGCAAAGGGGAAGGATTTTGCCACATCACTTGGCCCTGTGATTGTGACCAAGGATGAACTGGAAATATATAAAAGGGATGACAGATATGATTTAGCCATGACTGCCAGTGTCAACGGACGGCAGCTCTCGTACGGGAACTTCAATCAAATTCATTATACTTTTGCTGAGATGATCGAGCGGGCATCAGCGGGTGTGACATTGTATCCGGGAGAAGTGATCGGGTCCGGAACCGTAGGCACAGGCTGTATCTTGGAGCTGGGAACCGATGTCCATCCTTGGTTAAAATCAGGCGACTCGGTGGAATTATCCATTACCGGACTTGGTAAGCTTGTAAATTCCATAAAATAGATAGGAGGGTGCAAAGTGTATTATCGTAAAATGGGGGAAATCCCACATAAGCGTCATACGATGTTCAAAAAGGAAGATGGGACATTATACCGGGAGCAGGTGATGGGTACGAAGGGATTTTCAGGGTCACAATCCATACTCTATCATCATTTTTTGCCGACGGAAGTGGTGAAATCTGAGGTTCTGTACAGTTATCTTCCTGAATATGAAGAGCATACTGCCTTGAATCACCGTCATCTAAAGACAACTTCCATCGAAAAGAAGGGCAATGCATTGGATGCAAGGGAGTATTTGCTTGGCAACAATGATCTTTTGATTGGGACAATACTCGTCACTGAGGACATGAAGAGCTATTATCGCAATGGTGATGGAGATGAGCTGTTATACATCCATTACGGCTCAGGGAAAGTGGAGACGATGTTCGGGACCTTGACGTATAGACCTGGGGATTATGTAACCATTCCGATCGGCACCATCTATCGTGTGTTGCCGGCGGAGGAAACGAAGATCTTATTCATTGAATCCTTCAGTCAGTTGACGACACCAAGAAGATATCGGAATGAATATGGTCAACTATTGGAGCATAGTCCTTTTTGCGAAAGGGACTTCAGGGGTCCGGAGGTATTGGAAACCTATAGTGAAAAAGGTGAATATGAAGTACTTACCAAATCACGCGGTTTTGTCCACTCCCATATCCTTGGGCACCATCCATTGGATGTCGTCGGCTGGGACGGCTATTTGTATCCATGGGTATTCAATATAGAAGATTTTGAACCGATCACAGGCCGGGTGCATCAGCCGCCTCCAGTACATCAAACGTTCGAAGGGCATAATTTTGTCGTCTGCTCCTTTGTTCCAAGATTGTATGACTACCATCCGGAGGCAATTCCAGCACCTTACTACCATAGTAATGTGAACAGCGATGAGTTGCTTTATTATGTGGAAGGGAATTTTATGAGCCGGAAGGGCATCGAAATAGGTTCCATTACCTTGCATCCTTCAGGAATCCCGCATGGACCGCATCCAGGGACGACGGAAGCCAGCATAGGTAAAAAGGAGACTTTGGAACTTGCAGTCATGATAGATACATTCAAACCTCTAAAAATAGTGAAAAAAGCACAAGAAATAGAGGATAGGAACTATATGTTTACCTGGATTGAGAAATAATTGATCAGATGAGCCAAGCTTCTTCCAATAAGAAGTCTTGGTTTTTCTTTTTCATGTTACAGATGAGTGAATTTGTGTAACTCCTGTAATCAAAAGGCCGTGTTTGTAATAATTGAGGCTATTATTTATGCTTGTCAACACTCATTTACTAGAATAATTTATACAAACTGGATGATTGTGGGGAATTTCTCGATATGATTAAAAAAGTTTGTTGTCCTTCTACGTCTTGATATGCTTGGGTAGACTCACGATTTGGAATTATTATGAAAATAAGTGGATTTTAATTTCAAAAAATATCCAGTATTATTACATAAAACCCGTGATATGATTTTCGTGTAGCAAAAAACACTACAAAAAATTTCAAGGGGGAATTTCACCTATGAAAATCAACAAGAAATCCATTATTACAGCTGTGACTACAGCAGCGGTATTAACAGCAGCGCCATTCGGAATGAATGCAAAGGCTGAAGGTAATGCTCCTTCAAAGCCTACATGCGATCTAGGATCAAATGTTCAAACATTTAATAATCAAGAGGATGCTAAAGCATTTTTAGATAACTATATGAAAGATCTTGAAAATAAATTTGGTGTGAAGGTACAGTTTGGCCAAGGACAAGCACCGGCTCAAGCTGAGACACCACAAACTGAAGCACCAGCACCACAAAAGCAGGATGAACAAAAGCCTGCTGAATCAGTGGAAGCACCAAAAGCTGAGGAAAAACCAGTGGCAGAAGCCCCTGCTCCACAGCAACCGGCTCCACAACAGCAAGCTGAAGCACCAGCTGAAAATAAGACAGAACAACCTGCAAGTGCAGTAAGTGAATTCGAAAAGAAAGTGGTAGAACTTACGAATGCCGAACGTGCAAAGCAAGGATTGGCACCACTTGAGCTTGATGAAGAATTAAGTAAAGTAGCAAAAGAAAAATCAAATGATATGAAGAAAAACAACTACTTCGCCCATAATAGCCCAACTTACGGATCTCCATTTGACATGATGAAGCAATTTGGAATCGAGTACCGTACTGCAGGGGAAAACATTGCAATGGGTCAGCAATCACCTGAAGAAGTGGTGAATGCGTGGATGAATTCAGAAGGACACCGTGCGAATATCATGAATGGTGAGTTTACTCATATCGGTGTGGGTCATGTTGAAGATGGTAACTACTGGACTCAAATGTTCATCGGTAAATAATAGTTGATGGAAAAAAGACAGCCGAACTGGCTGTCTTTTTTTTTCGGATTATAGATTAACATCTATTGATCATTTACAAGCTGAGAATGATATTTCTGAATGAATCCGTTAGCTTTAACGGCAAGTTGCCTGACCTTGTGAATGCTGTTTGGGTTGATCCGATTGATACCGGTATCCTGGAAATGCGTAGAAGCTACACATAATGGTGGAAGGAGATAATCGACAACCAAGGCGTTTGCATCGTATTCAATCAACACTTTTATCTGCTTTTTCAACTCATCTTTTACATATTTGAATTGCTGTTTTATTTCAGCTTGCAAGCTGGATTTTTCACCGAATGGTGTATCTTCATATTTGACCAGTAAATGGATGAGCACATTTAATTCCTGTTGGAAAAAGTTAAGAACGGATACTGCTTTATTGAAATCATAGCTATTCATATAAGATCTCCTCATAATTTGTAGTAAATAATGTTTATTCTGCTTTATTCGACAATAAACTACAAAATCCTTTAATTATTCCTATAAGAATAGTGTGATACGTTTCATCAGCTTGCTTTTTGATTTTGAACGATCAAATACTTCTTTTGGATAATGGAGAGTCTAGATGCTAGTCCGATTGCTCCAGCAGCCAATCCTCCAATTAACCCGAGCCAATATCCGAAGGCCTCAAATCCCGTAAAGTTGGCAAGAACATATCCCAATGGAAGGCCGATTACCCAATAAGAAACGAGTGCTATGATAAAAGTAATATTAACGTCTTTATATCCTCTTAATGCACCTTGAATAGGAGCAGCGATGGCATCAGAAAGCTGAAAGAAAATCGCATACAGTAAAAAGGAAGTGGTCAATAGGATTACGTCTTCATCTTTTGTGTAAAGTCCGGCAACTTCTGCCTTGAAGAAATACAGGAAAATTGCACAAAGTGATGATAGAACAACAGCTGAAACAACACCGATAATGGTGTATTGCTTGGCATCCTTGATTCTTTTGGCTCCCACTTCAAAGCCAACGAGGATGGTTAATGCCATCGAAATGCTTAAAGGGATCATATAAAGTAAGGAAGCAAAATTCAATGCAACCTGATGAGAGGCGATCGTCACGGTATCGAAGGAGCTCATCAGAAGTGTCACTGCAGAGAAGATGCTTGTTTCGAAAAATATTGATAACCCGATAGGTACACCAATCAGCAAGATTTCCTTCCATTTTGTAAAGCTGACAGGATATAAAACCTTAAATAGGTTAAATTGGGTAAATGGCTTTTTCTTCAACACTATATAAAGCGAAATGATCAAGATGACCCAATAGGTGATTGCAGATGCAATCCCAGCCCCGATTCCTCCCAATTGCGGCAGACCGAATTTGCCGAAAATCAGCAAATAGTTGAGCACGATATTGGTCGGCAAGGATAGCAAGGTGATGATCATTGAAATTCGCGTATGGCCCAGTGCATCTATAAAACAGCGTATGACAGTGTAACAAAATAACGGGACGACACCAAAACCTAAAGCCATCAAATAATGTTTTGCAACATACCGAACCTCTGTTTCAAGGTTCATATTCTGAAGTATGGGATCCATGAATAATGCACCCGCAGTTAACACTAACAGACTCATGGTAATTGCCACGTACAGTCCTTGAGTTAAGGAGAAAGGGACACTTTCAGTTTTCTTCGCACCAACAAGCTGAGCGACTATAGGGGTTATGGAGAGAAGAATTCCGCTTAGACCTGTAAATATAGGGACCCAGAGACCTGATCCTATCGCGACACCTGCAAGGTCCTTGGCTCCGACATTCCCGGTCATCATGATATCGAACAGGTTCATGGAAAAGAGCCCGATCTGGGTGACAAGGATGGGAATGACAATTTTTATGAATAGTTTGATGCGTTCTTGGTAGGAGAATACCTGTCTCATTCGATTTCACTATCCTTCTATTTCATAGTAATTAAGAGATTATACCATAACCGGATTATTTAGAGTGCAGAAATAAATCAAACAATCCATTATCTGAATAATGCCGCTTTTTCGAAAAAACATGATATAGTATTATCGTTGATTGAAAATGAGGAGTGAGTGATAATGGAGTATTTATTGGTCCTAAATAAAGATGAAGATACCGTTTCCATTGTATGTATGAAAACAAAAGCAACAATCAAGAAGGTTGAAACGGATTATAATCCGCATGAAATAATTGTTTCAAAGGATGGTAAAAAGACGTATATCACATGTTCCCAAGGGAATAAGATGAACATCTTGAACAATGAAACCTTTGAAATTGAAAGACGACTGGAGCACCCCGATTTTCAATTTCCTCATGGTCTTGGTCTATCCCAAGATGGAAGGAAGCTTTATATGGCAAGTACATTCAGTGAAAAAGTATTCATTTTTGATACTGAAACAGATGAAATTACGAAGGTTCTTTCTACAGACCAGAAGCATTCACACATGGTGGCGGTCTCCCCTGATGGTAAGAAACTATACATACCAAACATAGGCAGCCATACAATAACCGTGGTTGATACGGGAACAGAGGAGATCTTGACACATTTTCCTGTCGGGAAAGGACCGGAAGGAGTAGCGGTCCATCCTGATGGTAAAAGCATATATGTTGCTAATCAAGAGGATGACACCTTATATGTTATGGATACCGAAAAATATGAGATGAAATTTAAACGCAGAATAGGACATGTACCCATAAGAATCGTTTTTTCCCCAGATGGAAAATATGCTTTGATTCCAAACCGTGAATCAGGGGACTTGTCCATCATCGAATCGGAACATGAATTGAAGGGGAATGTCCGGCCTTGGGAAGTGAAACGGATCCGGGTGGGGGTCTGGCCAGGTGGTACTGTCTTCAATGAGGAGGGTACATTTGCTTATGTTGCAAACAACAAGACCAACGATATTTCCATCATTGATATGGACCTTCTAGAAGAGGTTGAAAAAATAAAAGTGGGGATTCACCCTGATGGGATTGCATATTTAAAGGTAAATAAGCAATAGGCATTTAACTATATCTTGACAGGATACTAAGTTGCTACTAGAATAGTAATATATTAAAACTATATACTTACAAGCCCATCAAAGGGGAGTAGCTATGAAAACAATATTGCCGTCATTACGTGACTGTTCAGCAGCCACCGGCTTTATTGGCAACGATTCCGTTGTTAGCAAGACCTTTGCCTAAACTTAACACAGGTCTAGGTGAAGGTCTTTTTATGTTGTATAAAAAGCCTTTTCCGATGATCTAGGTAGAGGCTTTTGTAATTAGGAGGAGAAAAAATGGAACTTCAGTTGTTATTGGAGTATGGTTGGGTACTTCTTGTCCTGATCGGTCTTGAAGGTATACTGGCAGCAGACAATGCACTGGTACTAGCCATCATGGTAAAGCATTTACCTGAAGAACAAAGAAAAAAGGCATTATTTTACGGCTTGGCCGGAGCATTAGTGTTCAGATTAGGGTCCTTATTCATCATTTCATTTCTTGTTACTATATGGCAGGTTCAAGCAATTGGTGCAGCATACCTGTTATTTATCGCCATCAATCACCTATGGCGCAGATTTATAGTCCACAGAGCTGAAACAGCGGTGGCGGTTGACAAGCCGGAAAAAGCTTCCGGTTTCTGGATGACTGTCCTGAAGGTTGAAATTGCAGACATCGCTTTTGCAGTGGATTCCATTTTAGCTGCATTCGCGCTTGCATTGACTTTGCCAGAGACAAATCTTCCAACAATAGGAGGAATCGATGGTGGACAGTTTATCATCATTTTCCTAGGAGGATTCATCGGGGTAGTCATCATGCGTTTCGCTGCAACTATGTTCGTGAAGCTTTTAAAGGAGCGCCCAAGCTTGGAAACAGCGGCATTTGTCATCGTAGGTTGGGTCGGATTCAAGTTATTGGTGTTCACGCTTGCACATCCTAAAGTCGGGGTATTGCCATACCACTTCCCGCACTCCCCGCTATTTAAGACAATGTTCTGGGTTGTACTGATCGGTATCGCAGTTGGTGCTTGGATCATTTCCGGGAAGAAGAAAAACGTTCAGGAAGTAGACAGCATCAAGTAAAATACTTTAAGTGGATCATATATACTGCTATAATAAACTTTAGCTGTTGACAATACTTTGTCAGCAGCTTTTTTCTAGTTTGTGTAACAATAGTAATACAATATCCTCTACATAGAAAAGGAGCTAATATGTTGTTTAATATAAATAGCCTTCCAAGTGATATCCAAGAGAAAATCAATAATGCTGCAACAGTTACATCCCGATCAAACCTGATTGGTAAAGGAGGATACTCCGCCTCTGATGAGAGCATCATCCTTGATGCCATCATTGCCCTGTCACTAGGGAAAAATGTACTGTTGAAAGGCCCCACCGGTTCAGGTAAAACGAAGCTTGCCGAAACCTTATCCTCCATCTTCCAAAAACCGATGCATAGCATCAACTGTTCAGTCGATCTTGATGCAGAGGCACTGCTCGGTTTTAAAACGATTCAGAATATTGAAGGGCATGCATCCATTGAGTTTGTACCAGGCCCTGTGATTGAGTCCATGAAGGAAGGTCATCTGTTATATATCGATGAAATCAACATGGCAAAGCCTGAAACATTGCCCATCCTGAATGGCGTCCTTGACTACCGCAAAACCATCACCAATCCATTTACGGGTGAGGTCGTGACCGCTCAACCAGAATTTGGGGTGATTGCGGCTATCAACGAAGGCTATGTGGGAACGGTACCACTAAACGAAGCACTGAAAAATCGATTTGTTGTCATTGATGTCCCTTATATTCAGGGCGATGTCCTATTGCATGTACTCCGTGAACAGTCCCGGTTAAAGGACGAGAAACTACTGAAGAAATTCGTCACACTGTCATCAGACTTGATTGCACTTGTCAAAGGCGGCCAGCTTTCGGAAGAAGCGGCATCAGTCCGTGCTCTACTCGACACTTGCGATTTGAGTGTCTATATCCCGCCAATCCGCGCCATAAAAAGAGGAATCATGGAAAAGCTGGAAGATGAACGTGAGAAGGCAGCAGTAATCAATGTTGCCCAAACATTGTTTGATTGAGGGATGTCCAATTGAGACCTATAGTTTTTAACGACAAGAAAATCGATTCCTTTCTGTTCATGGAGCTTGCAGACCTTGCAATGTCACTGGCAAAGAAAGATTCCCTGGAAGTGTCATATGCTTTTAAATCCTACTATGACCCATATGAAAATACGGTATTTATCAGCCTTTTCTGGGATAACCATCCTCATGTAGAAAAGATTCATGGATTAAAAAGCGATGTTTTTCTGAGGACCATCGGAACAATAACCCATACAGATTTTTCGAGCGTTTCCCGTTTCATGACAAAAGCGAGGACTTCTCATTTATTCAGTTTCAGCAGACAGCTGTTCATGCTTTTGGAGGACCTTCGCCTGGAGGAACTCTGTAAAAGGGAAAGACCCGGCACCACCAAGTCTTTCCTCGTTAGAAGAGCGGAATATCGCAAATATTTCCGAAGCCAGTTAAAGGTGAACCTTGATAGGGCTATTAGTACGGATGCCTTATACAATCTCTTGTATCTCCTGTTGACGACTGATGATCCATTGGAGGAAATCCCTTCTATAAATAACGAGATAGATCCTGCGCTCCCTTTTATCATAGCGGAAGCTTCTAAATGCTATGAAGTGAGCTCAACTGTTGAAATTGAGAAAATATGTCGGAATATCTTGGAAGTACTCTATGAACTTTTGGATAAAGATATGCTCAATATGTATTTTCTTCTGCCTGATTTTACGGAAAAAGAAGAAATGGATGACACAATGACATTTGACGATTTAAAGCGAAACAGCGACTTGAAAAATGACGATAAGAAAGACAAAGAAACAGAAGACGAAGATATCCATGAGGAGAAGCTTCCGACTTGGCACAGGGAATCCGAGTCCAATTCCCAGAGCTTCTTGCAGTTTGATCTAGAGCAGGGTACGAAAATGGACCTGATGGGCGAAGGAGGCCGTGAAGGGGAAGACGGAGATCAGGCGATGGGATATGTGCAAGGGTCCAGTAAGCAAACGAATAAAAATGACTATTCCTCCCGCGATTTGGATGTCCTGCATAATGACGAGAAAAAGGAAGGGGGGGCACATTTGGAATTCGGGAAGGAGAATAAATATGCCTACCCAATTTTCTTAAACCCTTCCACAGTAACGAATGATCAAAAGAACGAGTATGAAAAATACAAACTGTTCATCTCTTCTTATCAAAAGAAACTGAAGCAGCTTATACAAAAGACGCTTGAACATAAAAAAATCCTTCCTAGAAGTGAATTGGCCTTCGGCAGGTTAAGCAAGAAACTGCTACCTTGGTTTGTCGAAGAAAACCCAAAAATGTTTTACAAAAGGGACAACCCTTCCATTGAGATAGATGCTGTTTTTACACTGCTTGTAGATTGCTCCGCCTCTATGTTTGATAAAATGGAACAGACCAAATTTGGAATAACCTTGTTTCATGAAGCACTGAAATCAGTACAGGTTCCCCATGAAGTTGTGGGCTTCTGGGAAGATACAAATGATGCAACATCAACCAGCCACCCCAATTATTTCAAGTCAGTGATTGATTTTTCTTCAAGCACAAGGAATAAATCTGGCCCGGAGATCCTCCAATTGGAACCCGAAGAGGACAATCGTGATGGATATGCGATCCGACATATGTCAAAGAGATTGTTGAACAGAAGTGAAAAGCAGAAATTCCTGCTCGTCTTTTCAGACGGAGAGCCTGCAGCGATGCAATATGAACAAAATGGAATAGTCGATACACACCAGGCAGTAATGGATGCACGCAAAAGTGGCATTGAAGTAATCAATGTTTTTCTCAGTAATGGTGAAATCGAGGAAAGCCAGGTGAAAACAATTCAAAACATGTATGGAAAATATAGTATCCTTGTTCCTGATATTGAAGAACTTCCTGATGTTTTGTTCCCGCTTCTGAAAAAATTGCTTCTTAAAAGTTTATAAAGAAATACATTGGCTAACTATACCTATTAGGGTAAGTTAGCTTTTTTGGTTCAGATCCGGATTGGGGTGTAATAAATGAACATTCAAGCAAAGTATCTATTTCTATGTAGTTTTCTATTGATCCTCTTATTTCTTCTGCTGGGATTTTTATTGGAGTTTCAGTCAGTGGAAAATCTGGATGTGCGATGGGGGAGAATGGGGTACCAGTTTTGGGAAGCAGATTCGTTTTTTATTTTCATGTCATTTTTAGGTTCAAGGAACTTTTTATATCCAGTGATGATCTTGGTTTCCATATATTTGATTGTAAGGAGATATTATTTTGCCGTCATGGTGGTCTGGGTGAATATATTAGGTGTGCGCCTTCTCAATACTATTATCAAGGGTCTATTCCAGAGAGAACGGCCCAGCCTGGATCATATTGTCGACGTTCACTTTTATAGCTTTCCAAGTGGTCATGCCATGAATTCCATGGCTGCATATGGGATGCTTGCATTATTATTTCACTTGATTGTCCGTAATAGAGTGATCAAAATCTTAACAGTAGTTATCGCCTCCATCATCATTTTGTTGATTGGGACCAGCCGGATCTATTTGGGAGTACACTTTCCGTTGGATGTTTTTGCTGGATACATAGCTGGGGCAGCGTGGCTGACATTATTAATCGGCATATGGAAAAAGCTAAGAAGTGAAAGCAAGGAGAGAAAATTCATGTAAATGGTTTTTTTATTGATAAATGGGTAAAATATCCGGTAAATTGACTTAGGAGGAAACCAGATGAAAAAATTCATTACTTTTAAATCGGTTCTATCAGTGCTTTCCATACTCCTGTCTGCTGTTGTCATTTCAGGCTGTGGGACTGACAATGATAATATGTCCGCACCACCAGAAAATGCCCCTGCACAGGATGAAACCCAGGCACCGGGAGATGAAAATACAACTGAAGAAGGCGTAGACCAAGATCAAGAATCTCAAACTGGTCATACTTTCACAAAATTTGATTTGGATGTCGAATATAAGGATAATAAAAAGTTTGAAGCAGAATACGAAGCAGAAGGAAACGGAGAAGCGGAAATTAAGGACACCTTGAATGATAAGTCATCAAAGGGTGATGATGCATACAAGGAATTATCCCCATTGCTTGAGCAACTGAAGATTGACGCGAACTCAGACGAGCAAGAAGTTGTCACACAAGTCATCGAAGTCTTCGGCCTGGAGAAGGACTACACAGAATTTGAATTGGAAGTCACCTATGAAGACGGAACCTCAAAAGAATATAAACTGAAACAATAAAAACGGGAGCTTATCCCGTTTTTATTTTTACAAAAAATTTCGTGTGGCGAAAAGAATTTAACCGTGTTATGATTTTACTATTATAATAGGAAACAGGGGAACATAACATGTGGAAAAATAGAAATGTATGGATTATTTTAATGGGGGAGTTTATCGCTGGTATAGGATTGTGGACCGGAATAATCGGAAACCTTGAATTTATGCAAGCTCACGTTCCATCTGACTTCGCAAAATCCCTGATTCTATTTATCGGCCTTCTCGCAGGAGTCCTCGTCGGACCATTGGCAGGAAAAATAATCGATTCCTACAGCAAGAAAAAAGTGATGATCTATTCAGGTTTCGGTCGCATGCTCAGTGTGTGCTTCATGTTCCTGGCAATCGAATACCAATCCATCCTTTTTATGATTTTGTTCATGATTGCCATTCAGCTTTCTGCGGCATTTTATTTCCCTGCACTTCAGTCTTCCATTCCGCTTATCGTCCCGGATAAGGATCTACTGCAAATGAATGGGGTACATATGAATGTTTCCACCGTTTCAAGAATAGCAGGAACCGCAATGGCCGGGGCGATGCTTGTCATTATGAGCCTATCGTCTTTGTATTTGGCTTCGATGGTGGCATACGGGATCCTATTTTTGTCCACATTTCTTCTTGATTTTGAGGATAAGGCAGCAGATGAGCGGAAAAAGGATGGAAAGGGATCTGGCAGTTTCAAGGAAATTATGCCGGTGCTCAAAGAAACACCTATTGCACTGACTGTCTTGATTTTGACAATAGTCCCGATTCTCTTTATCGGTGGATTCAATCTGGTAGTCATCAATATAAGTGAAATACAGGATGATCAGACCATCAAGTGTCTTATATACACAATTGAAGGTATCTGCTTTATGATCGGGGCATTCGGCGTGAAAAAGTTATCAAATGACAATAACATGGTACAGCTTATGTTTATCTTCGTTACACTGATCGCTGTGGCTCATCTATCCTTGTTCTTTGCAGATATGAAAATCATGACACTTATCTCATTTGGAATATTCGGTTTGGCTGTAGGATGCTTTTTCCCGATCGCGGCAACCATATTCCAGACAAAAATTCCAAAAGAGTATCATGGCCGATTCTTTTCATTCCGTAATATGCTTGATAGGGTCATGTTCCAGGTAGTGCTTCTTGGTACAGGATTATTTCTTGATACGATCGGATTGCAGATGATGGCTCTTGTATTTGGATTCCTATCCTTGACACTTATAACCATGTATGGACTTAAGCTGTTCAGGCAGCCAATGAAAATTGCACATCAGAAGACACCTTAATGACCTTAGGGTGTTTTTTTCTTGTTTGTAGAGGGAATGAGAGATAGATAGTGAATATATTAGGTAGATGAACAGAAGCTTTATATTTTGAAGGAGGTAATAACGATGGAGAAATATTCTATGTACATAAATGGTGAATGGGTCAGATCTGAAGATGAGATAGAGGTAACCAATCCGGCAACTGATGAGGTGATTGGCACAGTTCCGAGTATTGACGAAGAGCAGTTGGATCAGGTCATAGACCATGCATCTGTTGCCTTCCAATCCTGGAGAAAAAAGACGGCATACGAACGTGCAGATCTCCTAGGCAAGTGGTATCAATTATTGGATGAAAATAAAAAGAAGATCGCCGAGACATTGACGGTGGAGCAGGGCAAGCCTTTCAAGGAAGCTCTTGGAGAAGTAGTATATGCGAATAATTTTGTTGATTGGTATAAAGAGGAAGCGAAGAGAATCTACGGCGAAACCATGCCCGCAAATCAGGATAGTAAACGAATCTTGATTCAAAAGCAGCCGGTTGGTGTGGTTGCGGCCATCACACCATGGAATTTTCCAGCAGCCATGATTACACGTAAAGTTGCACCTGCTCTTGCAGCAGGGTGTACTGTCATAATCAAACCCGCGAGCCAAACACCGTTAACAGCACTGCTGCTTGCCAAGTATGCCCATGAAGCAGGAATCCCCAAGGGTGTGATACAGGTGGTGACAGGTAAATCAAGCCTTATTGGAGAAAAGCTGATGAAAAGCAATAAAGTGAAGAAGCTGACATTCACCGGCTCGACCGAAGTAGGTAAAACACTGATGAAAATGGCTTCTGATACTGTAAAAAAGCTATCTCTTGAGCTTGGCGGACATGCACCGTTTATCGTATTCGAAGATGCCGATCTTGAAAAAGCGGCAAAAGGGCTCATCCAATCGAAGTACCGCAATGCAGGCCAGACTTGCATTTGTGCGAACAGGATATATGTTCACGAAAAAGTGGCCGAATCCTTCACTTCCCTATTCATTGAGGAGGTCTCCAAGCTGAAGGTTGGAAATGGCCTGGAGAGAGGCATTGATATCGGCCCTTTGATAGACCGGGATGCCTTGGATAAGGTTCAAGAGCATATCGAGGACGCGAAAAGGAAAGGGGCGGAGGTCATCCACGGTGGCAAGGTAATGGATAAGACCTTTATGGAGCCTACCGTCTTGTCCAATGTGAAGGATGATATGATTTGTATGCAGGAAGAAACATTTGGACCGTTGGCGCCAATCAGTACTTTTACAGAAGAAGCGGAAGTGCTCGATAGGGCAAATAATTCACCATATGGTCTGGCAGCTTATGTATATACCGAAAGTCTTGGCAGAATGTATCGCGTCACCGAAGCTTTGGAATATGGCATCATCGGTGTCAATGATGGTGCACCATCTTCAGCACAGGCCCCATTCGGAGGGCTTAAGGAAAGCGGTATCGGAAGAGAAGGCGGACATCATGGATTGGAAGAATATCTGGAAGTGAAATATATATCTATCGGAATATGAACAAAATCTTTACAGCCTGACTCGCCAAGTAAGGAGTTAGGCTTTTTTTTATATGCAGAAATCATATATAATGAATTTAACGAAAATGAAACTTTTTTTCTAAATATCCGTATATAAAGCATAAGGATGATATGCCTACAGGAAAGGGCGAGGAGTGATAGGATGAAACGATTTTTAAAGAGAGCATTTATTTTTGTTGCTTCTTCCAATATAGCGATCATGTCCTTTGTGATCGTATTTTTCTCAACAGAAAATCAGGTCCTGCTTGGTGGGATCGGTGCTATTTCAGCGTTTTTGGTTAGCCACTTGCTTCTGAAGCGCAAATTATTGCCACAAGATGAGTTGGATAAAGTGGAACGGAAAGAGAAGAAATATGTTCTCGCGCAAGTCAAGGACGCAAAGATGAAGCTGCAAAAGCTGAATAGTAACAGATTTAAAGTCAGGAGCATCTTTGTCTATCAAAATATAACGAAGCTTTATAAAATATCCCAAAAAATCATTAAAATGGTGGAAAAAGAACCTATCCGCTATAGAAGTGCACAAACCTTCTTCCACCAGCATTTGGACTCATCGGCGATTATCGCTGAAAAATATGTACAATTATTGTCCCAGCCTGTCAGGACACATGAAGTATCAGCAGCATTGAGAGAGACGGAAAATGCACTTAAACAAATGGAACGCAAGATGGAGAAAGAACTCATGGTGGTCCTTGAGGGTGATATGAACAATCTGAACACAGAGATCAAATTGATGAACCAGCAATCCCTTACAATAGAGAAGAAGTAATGATGAGGTGAAAAGATGAATAATAAAGAGAAATTGGATGAAAAAATCAAAAATGATACATTAAATGACCTGCTCAGCAACCCTTTTTCCACACCTACGATGGAGAATGAAGTTGCAGCCCAAAGCGGGCAGCAACCGGAACCCAAAAGGGAAAAAGTGATGGATAGCCTTTCAGAAGACATGAAGCTTAGAGCGATGGAAATAGCCAAACAGATCGATCCGAATGATCAACATGCCATTTCTTCCTATGGGATTACCGCCCAAAACGAGCTCTCGACCTTTTCAAATTCCATCCTATCCCATGTTCAGGCGAAGGATGCTGGACCTGTGGGAGAAGTGGTATCAGATTTGATGCGAAAAATCAAAGAAGTGAAGCCTGGGGAACTTGAACCGCAAAAGAAGGGCTTTTTTGGCAGGATTTTCGGCAGCGTAAACAATTCGGTGAATCAGCTTTTTGCCAAATACCGAAAAATCGGGTTTGAAATCGACAAAATTGCCGACCAGCTCGAAAGCTTTAAGAAAGTGCTGCAGCGGGATAATATTATGCTTGAGTCCTTGTATGACAAAAACAAAGACTATTTTAAGGCATTGAATGTATATATTGCAGCAGCAGAACATAAGCTTGAGGAGATCCAGACGAATCTTATACCCGAGATGGAACGAAAAGCACGTTCAACAAATGATCAAATGGATGTGCAAGCAGTCAGTGACATGATGCAATTTGCAGATCGCCTGCAAAAGCGTACACATGACCTTAAAATCAGCAGGCAGATCACCTTGCAAATGGCTCCACAGATAAGGATGATCCAGCATACAAATCAGACCTTGGTCGAGAGGATCCAGTCCTCGATCCTTACAGCTATTCCGCTATGGAAGAACCAACTGGTGATTGCCGTATCCCTTTATAATCAGCAAAAAGCCGTCGATACACAAAAGAATGTTTCGGAAACAACAAATGAACTGTTGCTGCGCAATTCCGAAATGCTGAAGCAGAACACTATTTCAGCAGCTAAAGAGAATGAGCGTGGCCTTGTGGATATCGAAACTTTAAAGAAAACACAGGAGAACCTGATCGAAACCTTGGAAGAAACACTTCAGATACAGCAGGAAGGTCGCCAAAAACGCCAACAGGTTGAACTGGAGCTTGTACAGATGGAAAACGAATTAAAAGACAAGCTGCTTAATATACGTGCAAAATCACAAAAATAGAGAGAGGAACTAGCCTCTCTCTTATTTTATTATCTGTTTGTCGGGAAGACACGTTGAACCGTTTGTGTAAATTCATCGAGCAATCCGCTTACCGGTCTTCCTGAACGCAGGTCGTTTGCATAGCCATCCATGCGCTTTACAAAGTCAGGGTTAACGGAAACAAATACATCGTTAATATCCTTGTCTGTTTTACGCACTTGATCTGCAATTTTACGTTCCACATCTTTCGTGACCTTATCTTCACCATTTTCAAGAACTGCTGCTACATATGCATTTTCATCTGTAACTATGACATTGCAGGTTTCCACTTCTTTCAATGCTGTTACCTTATCTGCCGCACGGTCAGCAATCGCCATCCTTGGTTCATTCTCATCATTCACTCTGCGTGGGTTGATGTTATTACGGACATTTTCCGGCCTGTTAAACCGATCCTGATCATAATTCACATTTAATGAATCGTTCGGAGCGTTTCTTTTTTCAGCGCCATAATCATTTACATTCCCACAACCACTAGCAAAGATAGTGAATGCTAGTCCTGTAATAACAAAGCCTTTGATGTTCATCATTTTCACCTCTTTCCATTTCTGATTACAGTTAGAATTCATCAAATGAAGAAACTTTATACAATCATCAGGGTAAACTAGTGATGATCATTTTAGAAGATAAGGAATGACAGTATGTCTGTATTCGAAAAAGAAACGTATCTCAATCAATATGATCTATCCGGTTTATCTTCCATACATCATTTTCAGTTCATTACTACTGATTATGGAACGATATTCAGGCAATCTTTTTTGCCGGCAGCATCCAAAGGGACCATCTTTTTGGTGCATGGATATTTGGATCATTCCGGATCATTATCGCTCCTCATCCGATTTCTTGTTTCAAACTCCTTTTCTGTCATAACCTTCGATTTGCCCGGACATGGGTATTCTTATGGTCCAAGGGGCGATATCGATTGTTTTGGTGAATATGTAAATGCTTTAGATGGTGTGATATCTTCAACAATCGAATCTGATCAAAACAGAAGTTATCATATAATAGGGCATAGTACAGGTTGTTCGGTCATTACCGAATATCTTATTCATCATCCGCCTATTTTTGAAAAAGTTATTTTTGTAGCGCCACTTATCAAGCCTTATTTATGGTCATTTTCACAGATAGGGGTTAAACTGATAGGGAAGAGGTTGAAAAGCATTAAAAGAAAGTATAGGAAGAATGCTTCCAATAAACATTATCTTGAATTTGTGAAAAATGATCCATTACAATTTGATACATTACCGACCAATTGGGTTGTTTCACTATCAAAATGGCATGAGGATGTCTTTGAATACCCTATTCAAAAGCAGAGATTGCACCTGATACAGGGGAATAGGGATACAACGGTTGATTGGCGATTCAACGTATCATTTTTACTCGGCCTTTTTCCAGGTAGTGATGCAATATTGATTGATGAAGGAAACCATCAGCTATTCAACGAAGCGGAGGAAATTCGCTCCATATGTTTTAATTGTATAAAAAGTATTTTGCTTTCTTAGGTTTAAGGGTAATAATAGAGAAGTACATAAATTTTAAAGGTGGAATGAAAAATGGAAGAGACAAAAGCCAATGGGATTCAAATAGGTGATACCATCCTGATTAAAAATGGCACGAATAAAGGAAGCAAGGGGAAGGTAATTGTCGTCCGTGACAGTTCCGTAATTGTTGAACTCGGAAAGAATCCAAACACAGGCGAACCGATCCGCACTGTCATTAATCATAAAAATTACAAAACGGTATAAAAAAGAAGGTGCGTAATCCGCACCTTCTTTTTTAAGTTATATATTATTGTGCAAATACATGGTTTCCGATTGTTTTTGTTACAGTTCTTGTGCGGATCCATTCGTCACTTGTTTTGTCAGGATTGAAGAAGTAAAGTGAGTTGTTTCCATCACCACGGAAGGCAATCGCTTCTTCTACAGCCTTGATTGCTTCTTCATCCGCTTTTTTGTTGATTTCACCATTTTTCACTGGAGAGAACTGATACACTCCACCAGCAGAAGTCTCAGTCACCACTTCTTTGATTGAATCTGGAAAAATATCACTATCTACACGGTTTAGGACCACTGTTGCCACAGCTACTTTCCCTTCATATGGTTCACCCTTGGACTCGGCGTGAACAAGGCGGGCAAGTAGATCTTTTTCTTCCTCAGATACTGGGGTTGGCAACTTTAAAGCTTCTCCAGGGAAGATTAAATGATTACCTTTATTATTGATGGCTTGTACCTCTTTTACAGATACACCATATGTTTTACCAATATTCCAAAGGCTGTCGCCTGATTGAACTTTATATGTTTCTTCAGCCTGCGCACTGAATCCTGTACCAGAAATAAATGCTGCTGCTAAAGTTGTAATCGCAATAAGTTTTTTCATGAATTGAATTCCTCCTTGTGTTGTTTATTAGCAACTCTCGGACACTCTAATGTAAATGGTAACAAGACCAAGGAATCATTTCACTATATAAATGTTGCCAACATAACATAATAATTGTAGATATTGGCTTTATCTCACAATAATATGGGAATATGTAGGATGGTAATTTGAAAAAATAACTATAAATACGTATTCTTGGAAAAATAGCTAATGCCTTAAAAGACATTAGCCTTGTTTATTTAGTGCAACTGATCACACAAAGTTCTATATATGGACGGGACAGGGATGTGAGTTCTTCATGTTCCTGCATTACTTGAAAGTATTTTTCTTCAATATCTGAGGAGGGGTTGAAATCGGGTTCGACCGGTTCTAAATCATCTAAAGGAATAGACTTAAGGGAAATGCTTGAAAAACCACTCTCCTTCAAAACATGCTTCCAGCCATCGAAAGAGTAAATGTTCGATAAACCATAGAATTCTTTCATTCTGTTTTCAATGACTTCAGGGAGAGTGTTTTTCTTCACCATTTCAATTCCCATAAAAGTACCACCGAAATTCAATAGCCGATGTATTTCTTTCAATGAAGGAAGTGTATCTGTAAAAGAAAGGACTGATTCTGCAAGAATAAAGTCGAAAGTATTTGAAGTGAAATCTGATTTTTCAATATTGCCTAGCATTGCCCTGCATGCCAGACGCATTTCAATGAACCTTGTGTTTGCCTTTTCCACCATCAAAGAATGTGCATCCATGGTGGTGAGTAAAGCTCCTCTATCGTGGAGATAGGCACTTGTTTGCCCGGTGCCACAACCAACTTCCAAGAATTTCTTATCTTTGATGTCGAACTCCATCATAATATCTTTCGTAAGTTCTATCCCGCCAGGATGGGCACCTCCAATTCCGAGTAAAGCAAGCAGGTCTGTATAGTAGGATTTCTTCATATTAATCACCTCCATTATTCATATGAGTATAAGTGGTGGAACGTTCAAAAGTGACTGGCAATTATACATAAGTTAAGATATGATATGGAGGAAATAGAATCAGGAGGTGCTTTTAGATGATACATGCAACATGGAAAGATCGTACCAGCGTTAAGATGATCAAATGTGTACATACAAATGCAGAAAAATATGTAGTTAACAATATGCTGACCGCCGGGAAGACATATGAAGTAAAAAACGAAACCGAGGAATTCTTCTTTGTAGTGGACAACAGCGGTCACATCGGTGGTTATTATAAGGATTATTTCGAGACTGTCTGATAGATATTTCCTAAAGCATGACAATAAATGTCGTGCTTTTTTATTTTTCTTAAAAAAGGTTAGAATGAAGAAAATAGGGTATAAAAATGGAGGAGTGAGCTCATGAAGAAAAGGATGATTTTCTGCTTTGCTCTATATTTTATCTTTGCCAGCGGATGTATTGTAAAACAGGAAAATGACACAAATGATACAAGCACCCAACCCGCTAAGGAAGTAACGAACCCTTTGGGGTCATCAGTTGAAACTGTTGCAGAAAAACTGGATGTTCCCTGGGCAATCACCAAATATAAAGATACTTTTTATATCACTGAAAGAAACGGAACAATCGCCAGGATCTCAGATGGTAACTTATCCAGGGAATCAGTTCATCTAGATAAGGATGTTCTCCGATACGGAGAGGGAGGGCTACTGGGGTTGGCACTGCATCCCGATTTTGCAGCAAACAACCAGGCATTTGTCTATCATACATACGGTACAAAAGAGTCTGTCAAAAATCGTTTAGTACTACTTAAATACGAAAATGGAGCCTGGAAGGAAGAGCGCGCACTATTGGAGGACATACCTGGAGCAATCTATCATAACGGAGGAAGAATTGCGATCGGACCTGATAACATGCTGTATGTTACAGTCGGGGATGCTACCATACCTGAGGAAGCTCAGAACACTGGTAGCCTTTCTGGCAGCATTCTGAGGATGGAATTGGATGGGTCCATCCCAAAGGATAATCCAATTCCGGATTCCTACGTATATTCATTTGGTCATCGGAACCCCCAAGGTCTAGCTTGGGATAGAGAAACAGGCATGCTTTATGAATCTGAGCATGGACCTTCTGCAAGAGATGAAATAAACATCATTGAACCAGGCAAAAACTATGGCTGGCCGGTCATTTCTGGATCGGAAGAAGAGAACGGAATGGAAACGCCTTTATTTAATTCAGGGACCAATACTTGGGCTCCTTCCGGCCTGGTTTATCATAATGGTTCGTTATTCGTTGCAAGCCTAAGGGGAGAAATGATCCGGAAATTTGAACTCGAGAGTAAAAAGGAATATGCACTTGTTGAAGGGTTTGGGAGAATGAGGGATGTTCTAGTGGATGGGGACACTATATATGCAGTGACGAACAATACTGATGGTCGAGGTAACCCTATCCCTGAAGATGATCGACTGATAAAAATACCACTAAATAGAGAAGATTGATCCACATGAAATTTTGCTGAAAAATGTGGTGAGGGGGAGAAGTAATGGATTCAAACAAAATTGAAATGTTTAAAGGCTTGAATGTATTAAGGCTATTGGACAGTATAGGGGAAAGCCTGATTTTTGCTGATGAAAATCAAATTATCAGGTGGATGAATGTTCCTGCAAAAGAGCTTTTAACAAAGATCGGGCCATTTGTAAAAATCAATGATCCCGAAGACTTTATCGGTGTCAATCTTTCCATGTTCCATGGTCCAAGACAGAATGGTATACTGGCTGGGGAAACGTTCCCCCATACAGCACATATAAAGCTTTTTAACCGTTTTTCAGCGAAAATTGTGGTGGATAAGGTGTTTAGTGAAACCGGCGACTTTTCTGGATATGTATTGACTTGGAAGGACGTATCGGATTTTCAGCAGGAGCTTGAGGTCCAGCAGAATATGTTAAAGAGCCTATATACACCTATCATCGGCACAGCCATCGATTCAGTCCTGCTCGTAGCATTGACCGGGTTGTTGACCGAGGAAAGAATGCAATACACGAAGGATGCCATCCTCCTTGCATGTGCTGAAAAAAAGGCGGAATACGTCATTTTCGATTTTACAGGGATAGTGGATGATATCGACGATGTGGTTGTATTTCACCTGGACCAAATAGCTGAAGCTTTAAGATTGATGGGTTCCGAGGCAATATTCGTAGGATTGAACTCCCAATTTGTCCAACAGATGATAAGGAAAGGACTGAAGGTACGTGTGAAAACCTGTCAGTCGTTCAAGCAGGGTGTAAATTACGTATGGTCAAAAATGGGATACAAACTTGTTAAAATTTGATAAGGGCTTAATAAATAGGCTTGATGACTAACTGGCCTATTTTTTTTATGTTTTAATAAGGAAAATGGAGGAAATATATTATATACATGAATGTAGGGGGAAGCTTTGTGATCAGGCTGATAAAAAAATATAAAATTTCGCTTTTCATTGGATTTATTGTTCTTATAGTCATTGGTACAAGTATCTATCATAGCTACAAACCATTGCCGGAAAATGTTTCTTTTGAAGGGAAAGAGCATTATGTCGATGACGTAGAATTCCTTTACGATTTGACTTATAAAAGAAATGATGAGGTTGTTACGGAACATGAAATATTCGACCGAATATTCGAAGTAATCGAAGAGGCTGAGGAATTTGTGGTTATCGATATGTTTTTATTCAATGGCTACAATGATGGGGAGAGAGACTTTCCACCCTTAAGTGAAAACTTATTGAAGGCGCTTCTTGACAAAAAGAAGAAAAACCCTCAAATGGAAATGGTTTTTATAACGGACGAAATTAATACCACATATGGCTCCCATGAAGCGGAGGAGCTGAAGATGCTCGATGAAAGTGGAATAAAAGTAGTGAAAACAAATTTGGACGTGCTTCGCGATTCAAATCCACTGTACTCAGGTGTATGGAGAGTGTTTTTTCAATGGTTCGGGCAGGGAGGGACTGGCTGGATAAAGAACCCGATGTCTAAAAATGCTCCAGAAACAACCGTTCGTTCCTATTTAAAATTACTTAATGTTAAAGCTAATCACCGCAAAGTTGTCATTACAGATAAGACAGCAATCATTTCATCTGCAAATCCTCATGATGCTAGTGGCTACCACTCCAATACGGCATTCGAAGTTTCAGGTCCCATCATAGGAGATCTTCTCAAAACTGAGCAGGCTGTCCTTGATTTTTCTGATGAGGGAGAATTACCAGCCTATGATAATAAGGCAGACCTAGAGGAAACTGATAATAAAAATATTGCAGTACAACTGTTGACAGAAGGGAAGATCCTAAAACATCTTGTAGAAGAAATCAAACAAACAGAAAAAGGAGAAGATATTTGGGTTGGGATGTTCTATCTAGCCGAAAGAAAAGTAGTGGATGAGCTGATAGCAGCTTCTCAAAGAGGGGTAACGATCAAGATGGTCCTCGATCCGAATGAACATGCTTTTGGGCAACAAAAAATTGGAATGCCAAATAGACCTGTGGCAGCGGAGATGGTAGAGGAAGGGAAAGGGAAAATAGAGATAAAATGGTTTAATACCGGCGGAGAGCAGTATCACCCAAAAATGATTTATTTCAAACGTCCAGAAGAGTCGACAATCATTGGAGGTTCTGCAAACTTTACAAGAAGGAATCTGTTTGATCTTAATCTGGAAACGGATATTAAAATTATGGCACCGAATAATGAAGATATCATAAAGGAAATGGACAGCTATTTCCAAAGATTATGGAATAATGAAGATGCAGAGTTCACCCTTCCATTGGAAAAGTATCAGGATGAAACGACTCCTGTCAAAAAAGTATTATATCGCATACAGAAGCTACTGAGGTTTACGACCTATTAAATAGCAAAGCAAAATAAAACAAGCAGGGATTCCTGCTTGTTTTATTTTATAGGAAGCACATAAAGCAACACGAAGAAGAAGTGAAGCACTGTACCTCCAAGCACAAAGACATGCCACACTGCATGATGATAGGGGAATGCCCGCCACATATAGAAAATGGCGCCAAGGCTATATACGACCCCACCTGTGACTAAGAAGGCGATACCTGTCATACCCACCTTTGCAGTAATTTCACTCCAGCCGAAGATAGCCAGCCAACCCATCAATACATATAGGATGGTGGAGGCAAAAAGAAATTTGCGTACAAAGAATACTTTGAAAACCGTGCCTGCCAGAGCAAGCGTCCAAACGATTCCGAATAGGGTCCATCCCAAAACCCCATCCATGATGATCAATGTAATGGGAGTATAGCTCCCAGCTATAAAAAAGTAGATGGAGGAGTGGTCCAGGATCTCAAAGACGTTCTTTGCCCTGCCTTTAGGCAATGCATGCAACAAAGTGGAGGCGGTATATAACATCAGCATCGTCACGCCATAAACGATGAAGGTGAGTATATGTAGTTGTGTCCCATTCATTGCCGAAAAAACGATGAGAAGTACCAGTGCCGCTGCACTAAGCAGAATGCCGATGCCATGTGTAATGGAATTGGCAATTTCCTCTCCTTTTGAAAAAGTATGTGTTTGAGCCATCACTTATCCCCACGCTTTCTCAAGTTAATGAACTAAAAACTTAATACCATCATATCAGGAAATTAATTCTAGTTCCATTGAAAAGAAAAAAAGCATGGGAAGGAGCAGACCTTCCCATGCTTTAAGAATCATAAAAGTGTATCTTCAGTCACTTTTACCTTTCTCAAGTTAATGAAACGAATCGTATGGAGAACCACGACTTTGGATATGGCATATGTCGGTACTGCGAGTAATAATCCCAAAAGGCCGGCAAACTTACTCGCTACAAGCAATAATAAAATGATAGTCAAAGGGTGTACGTCTAGTTTCTTTCCCATCACCTGTGGGGAAACAAGATTACTTTCAAGCTGTTGGACGATAATGACCACAATAAGAACCCAAAGGGCCATGATCGGTTCATCGAAAAATGCCACGATGATACTAGGTATGGTTCCAATGAATGGACCAATGAACGGTATCACATTGGTGAACATCGCAATCAAGGCCAAGACAAGGGAATACTCGAGGCCGATGATCAAAAATCCAATATAGATGAGCACACCTACGAAAATACTTACTATGATCTGACCTTGAATATAGGAACTGATGGCAATATCCATATCTTTTAGGACATCCCGTCCTTCACGTTCATGCTGTCTTGGGATGAATTTTATTATCTGATCAGGAAGGCTGTTTCCATCCTTCAGCATGTAAAAGAGGACAAACGGAATGATGACAAGCAAAACGATAAAGCCTGTTATGGCGCTTATGACATTGATCACGTTCGATCCGAAAGCAGTCAAATAGGCGTTCAGATTATCAGCTATCTTACCGGAAATTTCTTCTAACGAGAACCGCTCGTCCTGTTGGAATCTTGCAATATACTCATTTTCCTGCAATTCAACAGTAAAGTCACGTATATCATTTACAATATCAGGTGTATTTTTCACTAAGCTGTTTACCTGTTGCTGAAGGGTTGGACCGATCAGGAATAGCAATAACGTGATCAATCCAATGAACATTAAATAAATACTTAAAATTGCCAATCCTCTTGGAATATAGCGAGCTACCAGATTCACCAGGGGCCGGAGCAGATAATACATGACTCCCGCCAATATGATTGGCGCAAACAATGTTTTGATCATGATAGTAATAGGGGTGAAAATGAAATTAACAAGGGAAAGCAAGTAAATGATCAATAAAATGACAATCAGCCCATAGCCGATACGAAACCACTTCGATTGTGGCAATTTCTACACCTCTTTTATTAAACTAGTTAAATTGGAAAGCTGGCCTTATCTACGTTTTATTGTCCCAAAAGGTTTCAGTCATTTAGAAAAAAGCCTTCCGAGAAGAAGACTTTTTTCTGAATTATGCGTATAAATCAGCTAATTGCTTTTGTACAGCAGGATCTTCCAAGTACTCATCATAAGTCATTTGCTTATCGACGATACCATTTGGTGTGATCTCAATGATACGGTTTGCAATCGTTTCAATAAACTGATGATCATGGGAAGTGAAGATCATGGACCCTTTGAAACTGATCAGACCGTTATTCAATGCAGTGATGGACTCCAAGTCAAGATGGTTTGTAGGATCATCCAATAAGAGGACATTCGATCCGCTCAGCATCATTTTGGAAAGCATGCAACGTACCTTTTCCCCTCCGGAAAGGACACTTGCTTTCTTTAACACTTCTTCTCCGGAAAATAGCATTCTTCCTAAGAAGCCGCGCAAAAAGCTTTCTGTCTGGTCGTTAGGAGAGAAATCACGCAACCAGTCGACAAGATTTGCATCCACACCTTCAAAGTATTCGGAGTTGTCTCTAGGGAAATATGCCTGGGAAGTGGTGATACCCCATTTATACGTTCCACTGTCCGGCTCCATTTCACCAGTCAAGATTTTCATCAAGGTCGTATTGGCAATTTCATTGCCACCAACCAGGGCAATTTTATCATCTTTATTCATGATGAAGCTCACGTTGTTTAAGACATTTACCCCATCGATCGTTTTCGTTAATCCTTCGACACGAAGTAGGTCGTTACCAATTTCACGTTCAGGAGTAAAGTTAACGTATGGGTATTTTCTTGATGACGGTTTAATATCATCGATGGAAATTTTGTCAAGCAATTTTTTACGGGAAGTAGCTTGCTTCGATTTGGAAGCATTTGCACTGAATCGGGCGATGAATGCCTGAAGTTCCTTGATTTTCTCCTCTTTTTTACGGTTTGCATCAGAAGAAAGTCTTGAGGCAAGCTGGCTTGATTCGTACCAGAAGTCATAGTTTCCGACATAGATCTGTATTTTACCGTAGTCAAGATCGGCAATGTGTGTACAAACTTTATTCAAGAAGTGACGGTCATGGGAAACCACGATGACTGTGTTCTCAAAGTTGATAAGGAATTCTTCCAGCCATTGGATCGCTTTCAAGTCCAAGTGGTTGGTAGGCTCATCCAGTAGAAGGACATCCGGTTTACCGAAAAGGGCTTGAGCAAGAAGGACTTTCACTTTCTCTCCACCAGTCAGTTCCGACATCTTCTTATCATGAAGATCCACAGAGATTCCTAGACCCTTTAATAGGATCGCAGCTTCGGATTCAGCTTCCCAACCGTTTAGCTCGGCAAATTCGCCTTCAAGTTCAGCAGCACGCATACCGTCTTCATCAGAGAAATCCTCTTTCATGTAGATTGCATCTTTTTCCTGCATGACTTGATACAAGCGGGAATGCCCCATAATAACCACTTTCATTACTTCATGCTCTTCATACTCAAAGTGGTTTTGTTTTAGGATGGCCATACGTTCGCCTGGATTCATATGGATATCACCAGTTTGTGCTTCTATTTCGCCAGATAGAATTTTAAGGAACGTAGATTTACCAGCTCCGTTTGCCCCGATAAGACCGTAGCAGTTGCCAGGAGTGAATTTTATATTAACATCTTCAAATAATTTTCGATCACCAAAACGCAGACTTATATTTGTAACTGTAAGCATGTATACTTTTCCTCCAAAATTAATGTCGTTGAAATTATACCATTAAATAGAGGGGTTGCAAAAGAATCATTTCGTTTTTGGGGAAAATAAAAAAGCCGGGTGTGACCCAGCTTCCCTAATATACATAGATATAGGCAATCATTGGAGGGATTTTTTGGTTCGCATGATGTTCATGATTGGTATGTGTTGTACAAACCAGCTGATACACGCCAGGCTTGTCAAAAGTGGTGGTGATCAGCGTCTCTTCGCCCTTTTTTATGACACCAGATATATCGGTACCTTCAATTGTAAAAGGATGCTCAGAACCGTTCACTCCGATGACGCTGATTGTAACTTCCTTGCCTTTTGGAACAGTGAGGGTACCAGGATCAAAACGATAGGCTTCCATTTCGGAGCCATCAGCCAAGGTCGTCTTAAATTCCGAGGTAATCATATGATATATATACTGATCATCCTGTGCAGGTTTCCCTGTGGTCGGTATCACGCCTATATTGACGATATACCAGCCGCCCAAGGCAACTATGAAGAAAAGAAATACTGTAATGATCCAACTCTTTTTTACGATTAAGAATTTCACAGAAAATCCACTCCCTTTTCAAGCATGTCTATCTAATAATAGGTATGCTCGATGTCGGAAAGGGTTGTCTCTTTTTTTATCATAGTGCTGAAAATTTAAGGCAGCATTATCATATCTGTATTATTTCTGTACATACTAAGGTCATTGAAAAGAGTGGAAGGATGGGAATGGAATGGATAAAAAATTATCATCCTCTGAAATAGGAAACCTCTGGATGACCTATCAACAAAAAACGATGCTTGCGAGGATTTTGGAACATTTTTTGGAGACACAGATGCAGGAACAATTAAAAGAACCTATACAAAGTTATTATGATGAGGAACTCAAGTTTATAAACGAAATAAAGAGTATATTTGAAAAAGAAAACATAGCGATTCCCATGGGGTATGTCAGCAATGATGTTATTTCTGGGACTCCTCGGTTGTATGACGAGTATTTTGATTTGCTTTTTTTAAGAATCATGATGAAAGTGACAATCGGCTTGAATGCCCTTCATTTGACCATGACTTATAGAGAGGACATTACAGACCTCTTCATGAGGATGTCAAATCTGTCTCATCATACCTACAATTCAACGACACAGTTTCTTTTAAAGGAAGGGATCCTTGCACGACCACCGATGATTCCGATGCCTGAGAAAGCGGAGTTTGTAAAAGGGGAAGGTTATATGGCTGGATTTAACATTTTAAGTGAAAAAAGGCCATTGAATGTCATTGAGCTTTCTTTGATATATCAAGGGATTGAAACAAATATATTGGGATTCCAGCTTTTAAAAGGATTCGAACAAGTTACAGAAGATAAAGATGTGAAAAAGTATTTCAAGGAAGGAAAGGAGTTAGCAAAGAAAATAATCGATACTTTCAGTGAAATCCTTTTAAAAAGTGATATCCAACCTCCTGCAGTTGCATGGGGTAATCCGACACTTTCTACAAAAGCTCCTTTTTCCGATAAGTTGATGATGTATTTAACAAGCTTGCTCTCAAGCTTTGGATTAACGAGTAATGCTTTGGGTACTTCCTTTAGTCTGCGGTCTGATCTTCCGACAACTATGACAATGATAGCAAAAGATATTTTCGATTATGCAAAAGATGGTGGAAAGTTGATGATTAAACATGGCTGGATGGAGGAGCCGCCTCATACAAAACTGTAATAAAAAGGATGCCCCCTGGAATTTGGGGACATCCTTTCTTAGGAAGGGAAAACTTTGGATCTGGTAAGGAACCTAACACCTTCAGGGCCTTCAAGGGAAAACATCCCGCCCCGTCCTTGAACAACGTCGATGATGAGCTGTGTGTGCTTCCAATATTCGTATTGCTTTTTGTTCATGTAGAAGGGGGTGTCACCAATCTCCCCAAGACACACATCAGAATCACCGATCATAAAGTCATCCCTAGGATAGCACATGGGTGAACTGCCATCACAACAGCCACCGGACTGGTGAAAAAGAACAGGACCGTGTTTGGCTTTCAGCTTTTCTATCAGCTCAATAGCAGCCTCTGTCGCCTTGACCTTTTCCATTTTAGAAGAATCCTAGTTTCTGGGGACTATAGCTCACCAGCATATTCTTTGTCTGTTGGTAGTGGGAGAGCATCATCTTGTGATTCTCCCGTCCGATTCCGCTCATCTTATATCCGCCGAATGCAGCATTTGCAGGATAAGCATGGTAGCAGTTTGTCCATACTCGGCCAGCCTCAATTTGACGGCCGAATCTGTATGCGGTATTTACATCCCTCGTCCATACTCCTGCACCAAGGCCATATAGGGAATTATTAGCGATCTCAAGTGCTTCCTCTGCAGTTTTAAAGGTTGTGACCGATACAACCGGACCAAAAATTTCTTCTTGGAAGATACGCATTTTATTGTTCCCTTTAAAGACAGTCGGTTTTACATAATAGCCACCTGAAAGGTCTCCTTCAAGCACATTTCGCTCTCCGCCAGCCAACAGTTCGGCACCTTCCTCTTTACCGATCTCCAAATAGGAAAGAATCTTCTCCAACTGCTCGGACGAAGCCTGTGCCCCGATCATGGTTTCGGTATCAAGTGGATTTCCTTGTTTGATTTGTGCAACTCGTTCCAATGCCCGTTCCATAAATTTATCGTATATGGATTCATGGATCAGTGCACGGGAAGGGCAAGTACATACCTCGCCTTGGTTAAGGGCGAACATTACAAAACCTTCCACGGCCTTATCAAAGAAATCGTCATCAGCTGCAAGGACGTCCTCGAAGAAGATGTTAGGCGACTTGCCGCCAAGCTCGAGTGTGACAGGGATGATATTCTGTGAAGCGTATTGCATGATCAGTCTGCCGGTCGTGGTTTCCCCGGTAAAAGCAATTTTTGCAATACGGTCACTCGAAGCAAGCGGCTTTCCGGCTTCCACACCAAAGCCATTAACTATATTCAATACCCCAGGAGGAAGGAGGTCAGCTATAAGTTCAGTCAGCTCCATAATGGATGCCGGTGTCTGCTCGGCAGGCTTCAATACTACGCAATTTCCGGCAGCAAGTGCAGGGGCAAGCTTCCAGGTAGCCATCAGGAGCGGGAAGTTCCATGGGATGATCTGTCCAACAACACCTAGTGGCTCATGGAAATGATAGGCAATGGTATCATTATCGATTTCACCAAGCGATCCTTCCTGTGCACGTATGCAGCCAGCAAAATATCGGAAATGATCAATTGCAAGTGGAAGGTCGGCAGCCAGTGTTTCCCTGACAGGTTTACCATTTTCCCAAGTTTCTGCAACTGCAAGCATTTCCAGATTTTCTTCCATTCTATCGGCAATTTTATTTAGTATGTTTGCTCTTTCCGCAACAGAGGTTTGACCCCAGGCTTTCTTTGCCTTATGAGCGGCATCGAGAGCCAATTCAATATCTTCTGACGTGGATCTTGCAACCTCACAGAAGACCTGTCCTGTAATAGGAGTGGTATTTTCAAAATATTCACCTTTAACAGGTGCAACCCATTCTCCACCAATGAAATTGTCATATCGGTTCTTATAGGAAACCATTGAATCTTTTTCACCAGGATTAGCGTAAATCATTGAAAATTCCTCCTAAGTAGATACTAATAGGCTTCCAACTATGTAAGCGGATACAAAACTATCAATACAAGTTGTTAGACAACCTATTGTAAGGTAAATTTTAAACATTCTGAAAATATAAATCAAGCAATACGATGTTATAACATGATAGAATAAGAGAACTGAACTTGGAATTTATAGTAAGGTGGGGGAGTTTGATGGATAAGATTGATAAAGCTTTGAAAGTAGCGGCCAAGGCGCATCAAGGTCAGGTAAGAAAAGGGACAAGCATACCTTATATTGTACACCCTGTAAGAATGGGGATGATTTTGCAGGAGTACGGGTGTTCAGAAGATGTAATCTGTGCTGGCATCCTTCATGATACTGTGGAGGACACTGAAGTTACTCTCTCTGACATTTCTATACTTTTTAACGAAAATGTAGCGAGGATTGTGGAGGGATGTTCAGAGCCAGTCAAGGATGCGCCATGGGAAGAAAGAAAAGATCATACCCTAAAGTACATCATGACGGTGGATAGGGAGACTGGATATGTCATCTGTGCCGACAAAATGCATAATCTCCAAAGTATCATCGAAGACAAAAAAGAGTCGGGAGATGCGATTTGGTCCCGGTTCAATAGAGGAGCAGAACAGCAGGAGTGGTATTACAGGGGCATCCTCGCAAGCTTCGCCAAAAATGAAAATATGCAAGAAACCAATATTCTTCAAGCTTTGATCGAGACCGTCCACGAACTATTCCCTGAGGAAGAAAGTTGAATGCTATCAAAAATTCAGATAGTATGGTGGTAGTTCCCCTTCCACCTACTCTATTCTTTTTCCACGTAACACCTATACTCATTAGTTTACCAATCTACATTTAGTAAAAAGAGGTGCATTATGTACGGACAAGCTGTTGAGATGCTTCAACATTATTACGGTTATCAGGATTTCAGGCCTGGGCAGAAGCAAATCATACAAAACATATTGAATAGAAATAATACGCTGGGTGTCATGCCGACAGGGGGAGGAAAATCCATTTGTTATCAGATACCTGCATTGCTTTTGGATGGGGTGACCATTGTCGTTTCCCCTCTCATCTCCCTTATGAAAGATCAAGTGGATACTTTGAACAGCATCGGGGTGAAGGCTACATATATAAACAGCTCGCTATCCTTCAGTGAAGTTCAGCATCGGTTAGGGCTCATCGAACAAGGTGAAGTGAAGCTTGTTTATTTAGCACCGGAAAGGCTTGATTCCTATGATTTTGTTAATGCGATTCAGCATATCGAGATTTCACTCGTAGCAGTCGATGAAGCTCATTGCATGTCACAATGGGGACATGACTTCAGACCGAGCTACAGGGAAGTGGGCACATTCATACAAAGGCTCGCCGGAAATCCTATCATTGCAGCCTTTACAGCGACAGCCACGAAGGAAGTCATCCATGATATCAGTTCCATTTTGAATATTGATGCGGATTTTACCTTTGTGACAGGATTTACAAGGGAAAACCTAACCTTTTCTGTATTGAGAGGAGTAAATAAAGAGTCGTTCCTAAAAAAATATTTAAAAGCAAATAAGGACGAAGCTGGCATTGTATATGCTTCCACAAGAAAGGAAGTAGATCAACTATACGGTCTTTTAAGCGAAACAGGATATGCAGTGGGGAAGTATCATGCAGGACTTTCTGAAGAGGAACGAAAACAATTCCAGGATGATTTCCTTTTTGATCAGGTAAAAATCATGGTTGCCACCAATGCATTTGGAATGGGCATCGATAAATCGAATGTCCGTTTTGTCGTTCACTATAATATGCCTAAGACAGTGGAAGCATATTATCAGGAAGCAGGAAGGGCAGGCCGTGATGGAGAAGCAAGTGAATGTGTGCTTCTGTTTAACGCAAGGGATGTTCAGTTACAGAAATTTTTGATAGAAGAGAGCATCAGATCTCCCGAAAGAAAGCAGCAGGAATACCAAAAACTACAATCCATGATGGATTATTGCTACACACAACAGTGTCTACAAAGCTATATTGTCCGATATTTTGGAGAGACCACGCAAAAAGACTGTGGGAAATGCAGCAACTGTTCAGATGAATATGTCGAGCAGGATATTACGCTTGAAGCACAAAAGATTTTTTCGTGTATCCATCGAATGAATGAAAGGTTCGGTGCCACGCTTGTTGCAAAAGTGTTGAAAGGCTCAAAGGATAAGCGGATCCAGCAATTCCGCTTCGAACAGTTGCCTACATATGGACTTATGAGCAATTATACGGAAAAGGAACTTGTTGACTTGATAAATATCCTGATTGCAGAGGGTTATCTATATTTGACTGAAGGCCAATATCCTATTGTGAAACTTGGTTCGAGGGCTGTACCGGTGTTAAAGAACCAAGAAAAGGTCCTTTTAAAATTGAAGGAAACGGTGGAACGGATATCGGAAAACAGCGATTTATTTGAAGCCCTGAGAGCGTTGAGGAAGAAGGTCGCCGAAGAGGCCGGGATCCCGCCATATGTCGTCTTCTCCGATAGCACCTTAAGGGAAATGAGCAAGTTCTACCCTCAGGATAAGGATGCCATGCTTGGAATCAAAGGAGTGGGAGAACAAAAATACGAGAAGTTTGGCAGGCTGTTTGAAGAGGAGATAATCAGGTTTGTAACAGAGAATGGCATAGAAATGGATACTTCTTCGAACCTGATGGAATCATCGCAGCGTAAACCATCCCCAGTAAGCACAAGAAACAAAGCTACAACAGGAGAGCCGAGTCATCTTATTACCTACAAGCTTTTCATGGAAGGGTTGTCCATAAAGGAAATAGCAAAAGAAAGAGAAATGAGTACCATCACCATTCAAAACCACCTATTTAAATGTGCAGAAGAGGAAGACGTGGTAATAGATTGGGATGTTTTCATTCCACAAGAATATGAAAAAGCGATCATTCAAGCTGTAGAAGAGGCTGGCGCCGAGAAGCTGAAACCAATAAAAGAGGCTCTGCCGGAAGAAATCGATTATATGGCTATCAAGGCCGTCATGATCAAGCACCAGATGATTTGAATGGCATCTTCAGTTCTCCTGCATGTTTTATACCTCCCATATGGGGTATAAACAAAGAATAATCATAAAACATTTCTAGTAGGAGGTTTATGTAAAATGAATAAAAGTCCACTAAAGTCGTATCTATTAGTAGGAGCAGGGCTTACAGGCGTGGGATTGATTGCATATAATCCAAGCAGGAATAAGCTCGTTTCGTTTACTAAAGGACTTAAAAGCAGAATCGGTTCTTTTAATCTGAAAAAATCAAACCTTCCGATTGAAAAGGCGGGAAATCCGGACCCTGAGGATATCGAGGATAATAAAATGGTAAGTGAGGGTGCGATGTACTCTGTGGATTATTATAATAAAAAGGTACAGGAATAAAAATAAAAGCCAGGAAATCCAAATGATTTCCTGGCTTTTCATATTTTTAAACACCAAAAATGGCAAAAGCAACGCCGGCAACACCTATTAAAGCAAGGATATAAACAGGTTTGATCGGCATTTCACCATTGTTTTCCATGGCTTTACCAAACATGAAAAACACCAACGGGTGAACCAGGAATGGCATGGAGAAGATGAATGGAATCAGGGCAGAAGCCTCCGAGCCAAACATTCCTCCTTGAATGGCTGCAAACAGTCCGAAGTGGGAGATGGCAGAAGATTGAGCCATAGCGGCATAATCAAGACTCATCGTGCTGAGGCTTAAAAGTGCGAGACCGCCAAACACGGCACACATCTGCCAGCCGAATGAAAATTGCATCAAGGCCTTTACTTCCTTCTTATCTTCCCCGGCAGATTTTCTTAAATTTATCAAGGAAAGAACAGTAAGGAAGATACCTACTGCTACAATAAGTAGCGATGGCCAGATCCAGAGGCTTCCGCGCTCTGCACTGATGGCCAATACGGAAAACACGAAAATATGCCCGAAAAATGGGATGTTGATCATGATTGGTGCCCTTTTTGCAGCAGTCGCACCGAAGTCACCTGCGGTACAGGCCCCGGTCAAACCTGAGTGAGACAAGGAACCAGCCATACCAGGTGCAAGGTTGCGAGCGTGGGCTGTTTTGGCAAAAAACATGACAAGTGCGATCCCACCGAACATCCAGAACAACTGGCCGAAAAACCCGTATGCCAACACTGCGTTCATTCCGGTGATAGAAAAAGCATCACCGATCCTCGAACCACCGACCATGAAGTTTGCAGCAAGTACTACAGGAATACCGGCATATAAGAGCGCACGGACAGTAGGACCAAATGTCCAATTATATAGTATTGCACCTAAAGCAGCAGAAATCATCATGGCAAAGAATATCTGCGGCAGAGCAATGAAAGGTTTCACGAGAGTGGCGATATGAAAAGAAAATACCAACACAAGAACAATGGTACCCATTTCAAGGAGCCCTTTACGTATATATTGATGTTTGTTATTAATTTTTGCACGATTATCGATGAAGAGAACTGCTCCGATGATTCCGATATACGCAATCAAAGGATAGGTGCTGCTGAAAATACTCCCCTCATCGTTCAATAGTAGGCGAGTTAAGCCTTCAAGCCCGAATAATAGGAAAAATGCGCGAATGATAAAAATGAATTGACTGCGATTTGTTCCTAGGATCGTTTCTTCATCAGAAGGTGTGATGATATCCTCAGAATCGAGATCTTTGTTCCCGAGAATTTTTCGAAGCTCCTGGCCTCCAACAAAGAATGAGACAATCAGGGCAATGATGGTCGTCCTTGCCATAAAGTCAACCAATGGAAATTCCGCCAATCCAGGTGTAGCGACACCAGTGTAAACCAGCAAGTAACCCAAGGATAATCCTAATATGACAATGATCAAGATAGGGGAAAAGCGTGTGCCTGCAACTGCCATCCTTGAAATCAAGACCATCGGAATCAAAAAGAGGAGAAGAAGCCAAAATTGATTCATTAATTGCAGATGTGTAATCTGTTCTATTATTTGCATGAGTGTACTCCAATCGTTCTATTATAGATATGTTTTTGACAGAAAGGATTATCGTACAATACTACGAAAAGATAGTAAATGTATGTAAACGCAACCACGAAAAAGTTTAAAGATTAAGTTTATATTTCTTAATCATAATTTTATTATGTAAACTAATCGGAGAACAAATTCATTGTATCAACCTCATAATTAGTGTAAAATTCCATCAAATACATAATTGCTTTAAGAGGAGGGTTTTGTTTAATGACAACTGTAAAAACAGAAGTGGCAACTTTTGCAGGAGGTTGCTTCTGGTGCATGGTTAAGCCTTTTGACGAGATGCCCGGGATAGTCAGCGTCATTTCAGGCTATACGGGAGGAAAAAGCATCAATCCTGTTTATGAAGAAATTAAAAAAGGGGACTCTGGTCACTACGAAGCTGTTCAAATCGAATTTGATCCTGAATTGTTCCCATACACACGGTTGCTTGAGCTCTATTGGCCGCAAATTGATCCGACTGATGACGGCGGCCAATTCTTTGATAGAGGGAGCCAATATAGAACAGCAATATTCTACCATAATGATCAACAACGAAAGCTTGCAGAAAGCTCCAGAAAAGAGCTTGAAGAAAGTGGTCGTTTCAAAAAGCCGATTGTTACCGAAATCCTTCCCGCAATGATTTTTTATCCTGCTGAGGACTACCATCAGGCATTCTACAAAAAAAATCCCGAAAAATATAAACAAGAACGGGTCGAATCCGGAAGGGATGCTCATATAAAGGAGTATTGGGGAGCAGAATATACTAAATAAGGAGGTCGAGTTTTTCGGCCTCTATTTTGTTCAGAAAAGGAGTGACTGCATTGATCCACTTGTTTACACACAACGATCTGGACGGGGTCGGCTGTGGAATATTGGCTAAAATCGCATTTCAGGAAAAAGTCGAGGTACACTATAATTCTGTTGGAAGCTTAAATTATCAGGTTGCCAATTACCTTGAACACGCCATTCCCAACAACACCATTTACATAACGGACTTATCGGTCCATGAAGAAAATGCAAAAAAGCTGGATTCCCTAAATAAAGCCGGAGGAAAGGTTCAGTTTATCGATCATCATAAAACGGCACTTACACTTAATGATTATGATTGGGCATTTGTTCAAGTAGAATATGAAGATGGACGTTTGACAAGTGCAACCTCCCTGTTTTATGAATATCTTCAGAACCATCAGCTATTGGAAAGAACAGAAGCGATCCATGAATTTGTGGAACTCATCCGCCAATACGATACTTGGGAATGGGATAGGAACAATAATACTAAGGCAAAAAGGTTAAACGATCTATTGTATATGATGTCGATTGAAGAATTCGAAGCAAGAATGCTTGCAAAGCTTGAGGATTCCACGGATTTTCGATTCGATGACCTCGAAGACCAGTTGTTGAATATGGAAGAGAAAAAGATGGAAAAGTACCTGCGCCGCAAAAAAAGGGAGCTGGTTCAAAAACAGGTTGGAGACAAATGGGCAGGGATCGTGTATGCTGAATCATTTTTGTCGGAGCTAGGAAATGCACTGGGAAAAGAAAATCCACATCTTGATTACATTGCCATGATCAACATGGGAAGCAAGAGAATAAGCCTGCGGACGATCCATGATCATGTTGATGTGTCCGAGGTGGCTGGCAAATTTGAAGGTGGCGGCCATGCGAAGGCTTCGGGATGCAATCTAAATGAATCGGCCTACAAGCTTTATGTGGCTGAATCATTCCCATTGGAGCCGTTGAAAGCAGATGCAGACAAGAATATATTCAATGTCAAGGAATCTCCTAACGGAGTTCTTTATGAATCAAAATCGAAGGGCATCCTATTCCTGATTCCGAGGAAAAATGGTTCATGGGAGATTGAGAATAATGAACAGCTTCTCGATAAAAGTTTTCAGACATTCCAAGAGGCGGAAACGTATATTAAAAGAAACTTTGCTGCATGGCTTGTGAAGGATGAGGAATATGTGACATTCCTTATTGAAAATATCCGCCGCCTGCGCAGCAGCTAATAAGGAAGGGAGAGGTTAACGTTGGCAATAAAACGTCTAGAGCATGTTGGGATAATGGTGAAGGATATCCAAAAATCGACATCATTCTATACAGATGTCCTCGGATTGAAATTGAAAGGGGAGCTCGACCATCCGAACGGAAAAATTAAACTCGCTTTCTTGGGGTTTGAGGTGGAAGGTGAAACAGAAATTGAGTTGATTGAGGGATATAATGATGCTTTGCATGCAGAAGGCAAGGTACATCATATCGCTTTGACTGTGGATGATGTCGAGGCAGAATACGAGCGTCTTCAGAGCATGGATGTCAAATTTGTGGAAAATGAAATCACTACCCTTCCCAATGGAGCAAGATACATCTTTTTTGAAGGACCAGATGGGGAGCGGATCGAGCTTTTTGAGAAAAATTGATGTTAATGAAGAAAGCAGGGGTCAATGGACTCCTGCTTTTTTTAGTTATTCCATTTTTTCTGTTTTCTTTTTAGAACTCTTTATCATTAATGCATAGGTAAAGCCAAGACAAATCATCCCCGAAATAGAGCATGCATAGCGCAGGAACGTCCACCAATCCATTTGCTCACCCCATCTAATTGATAGGGATATGTTTCCACAAAAATCAATCTATATTCATATCCTCTAGATTTCTAATATGCTAATGCTTTCGTTCCAGCTTTTCCACTATCAGCTTCAGATCGCTCGGTTTCAGCATTTCGACAGGGGAGACGTTTTTCTCGAATTGCAGAAAATCCCCCTCCAAAAGGACGACCACCCTATTATTGATCCTTGCGATATGAATATTTTCCCCGAAATCTGCTAGAATGCCTTTAACGGAAAGGTGGTCGAGCTTGAATTTGAGTTCGATATCGGGCGTATGTTCGATTATGCTCGTGGAAGCTTCGATTACTTGTTCATCCGACCAGCGTTCCTGCAGCTCCCGTTTTGGGCTTGTTGCCCACGCTTCCATCGCCGACTCCGCTTTTTCCTTTTCTTCACTTTCGTCCTGATAGGTTTCTGCGAGCTCCTGATGGACCATTCCCATCACTTGGGTCTTGATGATTTCCGGCATCGATTCCCCGTATTCCACATATTTGAGGAAATCCTCAAAATAGCGGGAATGGGAGGATTGATGGATCTTCAGTTCACCTTCCTCAACCATCCCTTCCTCAGGCATGAAAGGGTATTGAATCGACTTCATATTTTTAGTCGTGATGGCCATTTGCACATTATGTATCAATGTCTTTTCATCTGTAATGCTGGCAACCTTCTGTTCAAAGTCACATTTTAGGACAAAAACAAAAGGTTCATCGAAATATTTATTCAATTTGGCACGTGCAATGATCAGCACCCCGCCCCTCACTGCAGTGGTATCGGTATAGGTTCTTGCTACTTCTTCACTTGCCTTGGAGAACTGTTCCATTGTCTCGGCAAATTTAATGCGGTGGAATAGATTGTAGTTTGGATTTGAGCCAAGATCGTAGCCTGGTTCCACTGTGAAACGACCTATCTTTGTTGGCACCTGATCACTTTTGGGGTGACGGTCCACCTTTCGTTTGGAGATTTTCATGAGTTCCCCGTTAAGAAAGGATTTTAAAGGGCTATCCTGATAGTGCGCTTCATCAAGAGTTGCCATTTGCTTATAATGCTTTTTTGCATTATCTCCGCTGCCTTCAATTTCAATCACATAAAAGGCCAGAGACTGAATATCAAAATCCAAGATTAATCACCTAATTCATATTATTATCTTTTAAAAATCACTCTATCAGTATAGGCAACTGACCACGGTGGGTCAATTGCGAGAAGTGTTCACTCTCCATGCATTTCCCTTAACTTCTGATCTGTTGGAAGGAGGAAGGTGAGCAGTCCGATCAACGGCAGGCAAGCTGCAAACATGATGGTGTTATTCAAACCAATCCAGTCAGCTAGGATACCAAGAACTACTGATCCCACAGCACCCATTCCAAAAGCAAGGCCAACAATAAGGCCGGATACAAGTCCTATCCGCCCTGGAACTAGTTCTTGGGCATAAACAACGGTTACTGAGAAACTGGAAAGGATGATGAACCCGATCACACCCAATAGAACATAGGAGAACATCGGACCCGCATAGGGAAGAAGGAAAGCTAGCGGTGCAGAACCGAGCATACTGAGGAGGATCATGTTTCTCTTACCGAATCGATCGGCAAGGGGTCCCCCAAAGAAAGTCCCGACGGCTCCAGTTCCAAGGAAAATGAAAATATAGATCTGTGATTCGGCTATTGACAGGCCATAATTTTTAATTAGGTAGAAGGGATAGAAATTTGTTATTCCTGCATGGAACCAGGATCGGGCGAATACAAGGAAAATTAATAGAGTGATAGAGAATAGTACAAGTTTTTTTTGTTCAAGCTGTTTGTTCCCGGAAACTGTCTTTTTTTTGATCACAGCTTTTGCTGCTGATTCGGAAACCTTCATTTTATACCATCTGGCAATATAGAATAATAGAAACACCCCGAGACCGGCGACCAAGGTGAACCATATTGTACCGAATTGCCCGAATGGGACCAATAGAAATGCTGCGATAAGTGGTGCAAGCGCCTGACCGGAATTGCCTCCGACCTGATAGATGGATTGTGCCAATCCCCTGCGGTTCCCTGCAGCCATATAGGCCACCCTTGAACCTTCCGGATGGAACGTGGCAGAACCAATACCTATAAACATAACAGAGATTATGATCAGCCAGAATGTAGGTGCAATTGCAAGGCCCACAATCCCAACAAATGAAAAGATAAGACCTATTGGAAGAGCATATGGCGAAGGTCGTTTATCTGTATATAATCCGACTACCGGCTGGATCAGGGATGAGGTTGCATTTAACGCGAATCCAATCAGGCCGATTTGCGTAAATGTCAGTCCCATCGAATTTTCGAGAACAGGAAACAAAGCAGGGACAACCGACTGGATGGCGTCATTCAAAAGATGCACCAAGCCGATGATGAATAGGATGGAATAGACTGTTTTGTTTTCTTCTTTAGGTATAGAGATTTTTTGAGCTAACATATTGAATACTCCCTTTGCGCTGAACTATGATAATCATAGCATGACATTTTGTGCAAAAGGTATCGTTTTTTACGGAAAGCGAAATAAATTGGGACAAGGAACCTGTTGTCCCCATGGAGGTTCATAATGATAGATCTAAGAAGTGATACGATTACAAGACCGACGGAAGAAATGCGGAAGGCAGCATATGAAGCGGAAGTGGGGGATGATGTGTATGGAGAAGATCCCACTGTTCGCAGATTGGAAGAGAAAGCTGCTGAAATGCTGGGGAAGGAAGCGGCGCTGTTTGTTACAAGCGGAACGCAGGGGAACCAGATTGCCGTTCTTACACATTGCAGACCGGGAAATGAAATATTGCTGGAAGCGGATTCACATATCTTCTATTATGAATCGGGGGCTGTGGCAGCACTTGCTGGGGTTCAAACAAGAACAATCAAAGGTGAAAATGGGGCAATGAACCCCGATGATGTGCTCGCAGCCATCAGGGCTGAGGACCAGCACTTTCCTGAAACCGGCTTGATCTGCATCGAAAATACCCATAACCGTGCCGGTGGAGCTATTGTTCCTGTATCCAATATGAGGGATATCTATCAGCATGCACAGTCTCATCATATACCTGTCCATGTGGATGGGGCAAGGCTATTTAATGCAGCAGCCGCTGCAAATTGTTCCATTCAGGAATTTACCCAATACTGTGATACAGTGCAGATTTGCCTTTCAAAAGGGCTTGGTGCGCCAGTCGGTTCCATCCTTGCAGGGTCTGAGGAATTCATCAAAAGAGCAAGAAAGTGGAGAAAACGCCTGGGCGGTGGTTTGAGGCAGGTAGGGATCATCGCAGCACCGGGATTGGTGGCATTGACTAAAATGACGGAGAGACTTTCCGAGGATCATGAAAATGCCAGATTTTTGGCTGAGGCACTAGGTGAGGTTGATGGCTTGATCATTACCAACTCCGTGGACACCAATATCGTTGTCTTGGAAGTTTGCGGGCTTGGATGTTCAGCTGATAAGTTCGTCGCTGCGCTGAAAGAAAAAGGAGTCCTTGCCGTGACTTTCGGACCTACACAGGTGAGATTGACAACCCACTATGATGTGAGCCGGGCAGAGTTGGAGAAAGCAGTTGAGGCGATTATTGAGGTAAGGGAAGAGATTAAGAAATAGGGAGAGAATGGGAGGGCCTTAATGTTGGGTCGTCCTTTTCCTACTTTTATAGTAATTATGGCGATTCTATGGAAGCACTATCCGATGTCCCCTTAATGGACTTTTCACGGGGGAAACTTGAATAAAAGTGCCATAGCATGTTGCTAATGGACATTTAAAAGGGTCAAAAGCTCAAAAAGGTCAATAGAAGGTGGCTAATGGCCATTTCTAAGGGAGACATACTCAAAAAGGCCAATAGAAGCCCGCTTAATGGATTTCATAGAAGGAAGCCCGCTAAAAAAAATAAAAGTAAGCTACTAACGTAATCCCAACAAGTGTGTATTTAAAAAGAAGCTGCCCAAAAAGTCAAACCGACTTTCTGGACAGCCTCCAATAGCTTATTTCACAAGCTCCCGCACGGCATATTCCTTTAGCTTGAACTTCTGGATTTTTCCGGACGCGGTCATCGGGTACTCATCTACTATTTCGACATAGTGTGGAATTTTAAAACGCGATATTTTGCCAGAGCAATAGCTTTTTACTTCTTCAGCCGAGAGCATCTCTCCTTCTTTTACCTTGATGAAGGCGGCAACCTGCTCGCCGAACTTTGCGTCGGGGACACCAACAATCTGGACATCGAATATTTTCGGATGTGTGTAGAGAAATTCTTCAATTTCACGTGGATAGATGTTTTCTCCGCCACGGATGATCATGTCCTTCAACCGGCCAGTGATCTGGATATATCCATCATCATCCATCGTGGCAAGGTCACCGGTGTGAAGCCAGGAATCCCTGTCAATGGCAGAAACGGTCTGGTCCTTCATTTTATAATAGCCCTTCATGACGAGGTATCCTCTTGTACAAAGCTCCCCTTGGACACCGTTCGGAACGGTTTCTCCAGTTGTCGGATCGATGATCTTCACCTCTACATTTTCAAGGGCCCTACCTACGGTTGAAACTCTTCGCTCGATGCTATCATCTGGTCTTGTCTGGGTGATGACCGGTGAAGCTTCAGTCTGTCCGTATGCAATCGTGATTTCACTGGCCCCCATTTCATGTACCACTTTTTTCATAACCTCTGTCGGGCAGGTGGAGCCGGCCATGATGCCGGTCCGTAAGCTCGATAGGTCATACTGATGAAAATCTGGATGGTTCAGCTCGGCAATGAACATGGTCGGTACGCCGTAAAGCGCTGTACATTTCTCCTGTTCCACCGCTTTAAGCACAAGAAGCGGATCGAATGTTACGAGAGGAACCATTGTTGCACCGGTTGCAACCGCTGCAAGCGTCCCCATCACACAACCGAAGCAATGGAAGAATGGCACAGGGATACAGATCTTGTCCGCCTCTGTCAGCCGCTGGCATTCCGCGACATTGATGGCATTATTGATAATGTTGGAATGGGAGAGCATGACACCTTTTGGAAAACCGGTGGTACCTGATGTATATTGCATGTTGATCACCTCATCCGGTGAGAGGCTTTGCTGAATTTCCTGCAGTGCTTCATCTGAAATCTCAGTCCCTGCCCGTAATAAGTGATTCCACGTATACATTCCAGCATGAGGATAATCTCCAAGAAAGACGATGTTTTTCAGTTTTGGAAACCGGGAAGATGTCAACTCGCCAGGGGGCTGTTCTGCAACCTCCGGACAGATTTCTTTGAAAGTATCAAGATAGCTGACCCCTTTGAATTCTTCCATAAGAAGGAGGGTGGTAGAATCCGATTGTTTCAGGAGGTACTCAAGCTCTTGGGATTGGTAGCTGGTATTTACAGTTACAAGCACTGCACCTATTTTTGCACTTGCATATTGAGTAATGACCCACTCTGGTTTGTTGGATGCCCAGATGGCGATATGATCACCTTTTTTGACTCCCATGCTCATAAGACCTTTTGCTACAGTGTTGCAAACATCCTGGAACTCGCGATATGTATAGCGAAGGTTTTGCTCCACATAGACGACAGCTTCCTTGGTCGGGAATTTTCCAGCGGTTTCATCCAATAGGTCTCCAATCGTTTTATGTACAAGTTCTGCCATTTGAGATACCTCCAATATATGTGATACTTAAATATTAGTATGAATGTTCTGAAAAATCAATTTAAAAAAGACTAGCTGCATAATAGCAGCTAATCTACACTGACTTTTTCTTTTTCGGTCATTTCAATTGATTCATCCTTTTGTTGAGGGAGCTTCCTAGGAATAATCCGTTTTCCTTTTGTATTAAACAGATTCCCCAAATAGTAGAGAGTTTGTTTGTATTTGGTTTCGAAATAGAGGACTGCAGCATCAATCTTATCTATCATTGTTTGCCTTAATGTATCCATTTTATTTTCAATCTGCTTTGTATTGGCATCCTGTTGATCCATGCGCTGAATGACTGTTTGATGAAACATATCCTGTATTTCAAGTTGTCTATTAATTTGCTCGTAAAGGGATTCCTGATCCTTCATTTTCTGTTGAATATCTTTATATAGCATTTCATAGTCATTCAGCTGATTGTGTATTTTCCTCGTCAAATCCTCTTGATATGACAGTTGATCGATTGTTGCCTGGCTCATCAGACGTTCTTCCTCAAGGGTTCTGCTCACTTCTCCGCTCATTGATTCCAGGGCCTTGAGCCGATCTATTACCTCCTTTGTGTTTCTATCGTTAAGATGTATTTCTTTCTTAAGGAGTTCGCTTGCTTCCTCCTGGATCCCCATTTTGGTTAGGATATTATCGAATTGATGCAGTTGATGGGCATTTGTCTCTTCTAATTTTTCCTGAACATAAAATACAGAATGAGAGAGTGTATCATTGGTTTGGGCTTGCTTGTTCAAAAGCTCCATCAAATAGTTTTTCCTAAGGACACTCTGATTGCTCTCACTCATTATATGGTCGACATATAATTTAGGTTTGGGATGTAACTGTTCTTCGTCGGTCATCTTAACACTCCTTGGTTATGTGATTAAAAACAGAAGGGGGGTACTATATCATATGGAACTTCAGTGAGGATGCGGATTGTCTACTGAAATCTAGGCATTTGACTAGTAAAAAAGAGCAAGAATCCATTTTGAGATCCTTACTCTTTTTCGTACACTATTTAGCTGTCGCTTTTTTGGGCTTCTTAGTATGGAAGAACCACCAATTCCAATCTCCAAGCATTTTCATGAAGGCGGGCACAAGTATCATTCGGACGATGGTTGCATCAATGAAAATGGCAAGAGCGATTCCGACACCCAATTGTTTGACAGGCATGACACCTGTAAAAGCAAATGCGCCTGTGACAACGATCATAATTGCCGCAGCAGATGTGATGATTTTACTTGTTGCTGTCAATCCTTCCAAAGTGGCGCTATCATTATCTCCGCTTTTCAAGTAGTTTTCATGAATTCTTGAAATAAGGAACACTTCATAATCCATACTTAAAGAAAAGACTATCGAAAAGACGAAAATGGGCAGGATCAGTGCCAGGGAAACTGGCTCCATCCCGAAATGACCACCTTGGAAGATCCAGACGACAATTCCAAAAGTTGCAGCAAGACTCAGGATGTTCATCATAATCGCCTTTAGAGGGATAAGTAAGGAACGGAAAGCCACAAGCAATATAAAGAATGTCGTGATAACGATAAAGGCAAATCCATATGGTGCCTTTTCAACAATCTCGTCGAAGATTTCCTGTTCGAATTTAGGTACCCCCCCTAGATGAAGGGTCAAATCAGTATCTTTTTTCTCCCATTCCTTGACCCACTGCTGTGCGGATTTTTCATCCTCAAAATAAACATAAGAGAGCATCATCTCTGAAGATGTAAAATTATCAATGATGGGTGCCAATGAAGATTTGCCTTCAGGCTGCTGCAGAGTGAGGTAAAAGTCTTCGGCATTGTCTATCCCCGACAAGGTAAATGGGGACTCCACAGATACTACGTCATCCGATTCTGTGATGGAGGAGAGCATGCTTTCAGCTTTGATCAGATTATCTTCATCAAGTATCTCTCCGTTGGATTCAAGAATCACAACAGCTTTTACGTCTTCACTTTTATTCTTTTCGACAAAATTCATCTTGTACTTATCATAGGCCACTCTAGAATCATATGAAGTCGGGAGTGCATCAGCCCCAGGAACAACCAAGTTCATATCCTTTACAGGTAACAGTGCAGTTATCAATAGTACAAGCGTCACGAGTACCATGATTACAGGACGGTTCATGACAAATGTAGCGAACCTTCTCCATAATGGGGAACGGACACTTGCAACTTTCAGGATGGAATACTTGTTAATATTTTTGCCTATCAGAGAGAGCACCGCTGGAAGGAACGTAAGTGCAGATAAAACTGAGACGAAAACCACAGTCATGCCTCCCAATGCGACATTTCGGAAAATGTCAATTTCGATGAACATCAATCCAAGAAGTCCGATGAACACGCATAATCCGGAAAAAACAATGGAACGTCCTGCTGTCGCGAGAGTAATTTCAATTGCTTCTTTTATGGAAGCTTTCCTGACTTCCTCCCTGAATCTGTCGATAAACAACAAGGCAAAATCAATACTCAATGCCAAACCGATCATCGGAACTATGTTCAGGATGAAAATGGTCAGATTCATTTGATAGCTGAAAAAATACATGATTCCCATGGTAGAAACAATGGAAACTATCCCGATTAACAGGGGAATACCGGCTGCAACCAGGCTGCCAAAAGCAAGGAGGAGAATGATCAGTGCGATAGGAAGGGCTATCATTTCCGCTTTTGCCAGATCCTTTTGACTAGCTACATTCAGATCTTCTTCAATAACCGGACCACCCGTCATCTCCACATTAAATCCTGGTTTTTCCTCTAGACTTGATGAGAGGCTGCGGATTTCTTTCCCAATATTTTCAGGTTTATCTTCATAGGACAGAACGGCATAAGCTATATTTTCTTTCATCATTTCTTTTTGACCCAATGGACTTAATATTGTGCCCGAGTTGGCGTCTAAATCTATTCGAACCAAAGTATCCTCTATATAATTTTCAAACTCTGCCTGGCTGATTTTGTTTTCCTTTTCAAAAATAAAAAGGATGGAGGATTGATTCTGATTGAACTCCTCTTCTAGAATCGCCTGTGTTCTCATATAGCTTCCATCATATTCAAATCCATTGCCGCTTAATACGGTAGGCAGTTTCGAGGCGAAAAATCCGAAAAAAATGATAAATATGCACCACAACACGATCATCCATTTTCTATGATTATAAATAAAACGTCCAAACCCCTTCACTTGCATCTCCTCCGAATTATGTATTAACCCGATATCCATTATCTTATTTGAAAGGAGGATTGTATACAAATAAGTTTTTCTAACAGTCAAATAAAGAAGACCCCCACTACGGGCCTTCTTTAAGGCTATTAAAAGGTGTGGTTTATTAGAAATTAATTTATAGGAGACTGTAGGCGGCAGTTTCCATGTGTACGAAGGAAGGTGAAGATAGGTGGCCCTTGCAGGTGGCGTTTTAACTTTGGCTAAAAGCTGGCGTTATAGAATATCATTGCGAACTCCGAATGCAGGTAGCTATTGAATAGAACCTGTAAATCCTGAACCAGTTTTTTCGCTGAGATTTTTGCTCGCTCATCAGATTGTTTTTTTCCAGTTTGACATTATGCTTTTTGAGAATATTATCTACTAGAAGATTTGTGCTGTTTAGAGTGAGCTTGGAAATTTCATTTTGAATATCAACACGCTTAGCCATAAATCAACCTCCTTTTAATGCCTCACCACATACTATGTGAGAGAGTAGAAAAAGACTTGGACAAACATCTTCTATCAAAGGACCATTTTTACAATTTTAAATAGAAAGGGCGATAGTATAATAGGGAGTATAGGGGAGATAAGTTTGAGAATAAAAATAAGGCTCCCTAGTAGAGAGCCTTAAAAGAAGGTCAATCAGCCGGATATACCAAGTCTATCTGTTTCCTTGCTTCTTCCAATATTCCATGCGTGGACATTGAATTGGTAAAGCTGTTTATGGTTGGTTCCAGCGTGCCATTATTCACAAGATTCATGAATTCTTGAGCTTCGTAATACATGGAATTTGATTTCTGAGGGACACTGATATCTTCTGACGTGCCATCTTTATAGAAAATCTGGACCATTTCAGGTGTATGGATTTTATCTATCACCATCGTGCCGGCTTCTCCCTGGATTTCAGCAGGTACGTACGAATTGACAATCTTGGAATGGGTAATGACAGCTTCCATTCCCGGATACTCAAATAGGACACTGCCTTGTCCATCTACGCCGGAATCAAGCATCACGGCATTTGCCTTGATCGATAAGGGTGCACCAAAAAGAACGACCATCGGATAAATGGTATAGATGCCGATATCCATTAAGGATCCATTCGAAAACTCAGGCTTGAAGGCATTAAGGATGATACCTTCTTTATACTTATCATAACGGGATGAATATTGACAGTAGCTGGCAGAATATCTTCTGATCTTACCGATCTTATGGAGATTCTCCTTAATTGTAATGAAGTTGGGCAGATAGGTTGTCTTTAGTGCTTCCATAAGAAGTACTTTTTGTTCTTTGGCGACTCTAATCATTTCTTGAAGCTCTCTTGTATTGGAAGCAATCGGTTTTTCGCAAAGTACATGCTTCTTGTTTTTCATGCATAGAATGGCCTGCTCGTTATGTAAAGAATTGGGGCTGGCAATGTAGACTGCATCGATTTTATCACTGGATGCAAAATCATTTAAATCTGTATAAATGTTTTCTGCACCATGTTTGGCGGCAAATTCCTGAGCTCGTTCTTTTGTACGGGAATAAACGGCAGTCAAAGTGAAACCCTCGACTTCACTTGCAGCAGCGATAAAGCTCTCTGTAATCCAGTTGGTCCCAATAATTCCAAATCGCATATGTAACGACTCCTTTATGTATGGATGATGGTACAATCTTATACTAAAAAAAGATAATAGACAAAAAAAGAAGACACCGTTGAAGGTGTCTTCTTTGCGTATTGAGGCGATATTCTGCATGACCACATTCATGCATTGCTACAAGTAGCGTGAATATCGACTTACACAATTCAGCTCATCGCCAAATTAATATATCATATACATAAGAGGGATGCAAGCCATCTTTATTACTTCCTGAATTTACTATGTTTAAACTTATGAAAATAATAGAATAAATGAAATATAGGATATTATGCTTATTTTAAAGTTATAATGGAGAAAAGGTGAAAAACTATCAAATTGTGTTAATCATGTCAGGAGAGAGTAGAAATGCGTCAGTATTTAATGGAAAAACAAAATGAAATGCTAGAACTGCTAGAAAGAATGGTAAATATCGATAGCGGTTCCTATATCAAGGAGGGAGTGGATGAGATCGGGGCAATACTCATGAAGGAGTATAGGGACATGGGTTTTGCTGTACAGGAAGTGAAGCAAGAGGAATATGGTAACCACTTAATCATCCAACACCCACTGGCAAAAAACCCCAAAACGCTCATCATAGCCCACATGGACACCGTATTTCCTGAGGGTACTGCAGAGAAACGTCCTTTTCACATAAAAGATAACCGTGCGTATGGTCCTGGTGTCATCGACATGAAAGCAAGTCAAGTAGCGGTCTTATATGCAATGAAAGCCCTGATAAAGTTTCATTCGAAAGCATACCAGGATGTTCTCATCGTCCTGAACAGCGATGAGGAAATCGGATCGCCGACCTCAAAAGGTCTGATAGAGAATAAAGCGGAAGGAAAGAAATATGCCTTGGTTATGGAGCCGGCCAGGAAAGATGGTTCCGTGGTTACTTCAAGAAGGGGAAAAGGGCATTATACCATCAGTGTAAAGGGCAGGGCTGCCCATTCCGGGATCGAACCGGAAAAAGGAAGAAGCGCTATCGAAGAACTGGCATATAAAATTATCCGTTTGCACGATCTGACCGATCATGAAAAGGGAATCAGTGTAAATGTAGGATTGATAGAAGGCGGATCTTCTGTGAATACCGTATCTGATACCGCCATGGCAGAAGTGGATATTCGTATTTCGGAAAGGGAGCAAGCAAAACCAATGGAAGAAAAAATAGAATCCATTTGCGCATCAACAGATGTAAAAGGGACAGAAATCCATTTGGAAGGAAAGATGAACCGTCTGCCCATGGAGAAAAACGCCCAAACCACTTCCTTGTTGCATATGATTGAAGATGTTGGAGTGGAAATGGGGTTAAAAGTGAAAGATACCGCAACAGGAGGTGGCTCTGATGCTTCCTTTACCGCAGCGATGGGAGTGGCAACAATCGATGGGATGGGACCGGTCGGCGGAAATGCCCATAGTGAAGCGGAATATCTTGAAATACCTTCACTGATCGAACGGATAGAACTCCTTGCTAAAACGATCAATAAGCTTTCAGAAGAATAACCGAAGTCGTCTCTATAAAAAGAGACGGCTTTTCTAAAAATTATTATTGTATTTTTATGCATACGAAGTTATAATGATTCATATTATTAGCGAGAGGAAGCGGTGTTGAAAATGAATGTTGGAATAATCGGGGCTAATGGCTACAGCGGTGTGGAGCTGATACGATTGCTGCATCAACACCCGTTTGTTCAACTGAAATATCTTGCTTCCCATTCTTCAAGCGGCAAGCTGATCAGTGAACAATACCCCCATCTACAAGGGATTATCGAGGATAGAATCGGAGAACTGGATATAAATGAGGCAGCTTCAAAAATAGAATTGATGTTTTTCGCAACTCCATCAGGGGTTTCAAAAGATTTGATTCCGGCTTTCCTTGAAAAAGGCATCACATGTATTGATCTGTCGGGAGACTTTCGGCTGAAGGATGGGACGATATACGAAAAGTGGTATAAAAATGCAAAAGCGTCTGACGAAAACCTACAAAATGCTACATATGGATTACCAGAAATTTTCCGTGAAGAGATAATAGGCTCGACACTGATTGCCAATCCCGGCTGCTACCCGACTGCAACACTCCTTGGCCTTGCACCTGCACTTAACAATGGATTGATATCCGGTGAAAATATTGTAATCGATGGGAAATCAGGGGTTTCCGGAGCAGGAAGAAAAGCTTCTTTGGGAACACATTATGGGGAAATAAATGAAAATATGAAAGCATATAAGCTTGGTTCTCATCAGCATATACCAGAAATCGAGCAAATCATCTCCCATCTTTCCGGCACAGATCATCCTATCACGTTTTCTACACATCTTGTTCCGATGACAAGGGGCATATTATGTACGATTTATGCTGATTTAAAAATAGATACCACAACAGGAGAATTGTTAACACAATATGAGGAATATTATCAAAACAATTTTTTCGTTCGGATTCGACCGCTTGATGTATGGCCGGCCACCAAAGAAGTACTTGGTTCCAATTACTGTGATATTGGACTTAAGGTGGAAGAGAGGACGAACAAACTTATCATCGTTTCAGTGATTGATAATGTCGTGAAAGGTGCGGCTGGGCAGGCTGTACAAAATATGAACCTACTGAATGGCTGGGCGGAAGAGACCGGTTTAACGTTCAGCCCTGTTTATCCATAGAGAAGTGAAAGGACGGATATGATGAATACAAACTTGACGGTAAAAGAAGTGAAATCATGGATAAAAGTGGAAGGTGGAAGCGTTAGTTCCCCTATCGGATTCTCTGCTGGAGGCTTGCATTGCGGAATCAAACGTAAGCGGAAGGATTTGGGCTGGATCTATTGTTCCGTACCGGCCATTTCGACAGCAGTCTATACGACAAATCTATTTCAAGCTGCTCCTCTTAAGGTGACTAAGGAAAGCATAGGTTCAAATGGTAAGCTGCAGGGCATCATCGTCAATTCAGGAAATGCAAATTCCTGTACAGGTGATGAAGGCCTTCAACATGCATATATGATGAGAAGCGCATTTGCAAAGCAAACCGGGTTAGAGGAAGAGGATGTGGCTGTCGTCTCCACCGGGGTCATCGGTGAACAATTGCCAATCAATAAAATACTGAATGGTATAGAAAAGATAACCGGCTTAGAGGAAGGCAACAAAGCCCCGGAATTTGAAGAGGCAATCCTTACAACGGATACTTTCACAAAGAATGAGTGTCTGCAGGTCAAGTTAAAAGATAAAACCATCACCATTGCCGGTGCCGCAAAAGGCTCAGGAATGATCCATCCAAACATGGCAACCATGCTTGGATTCATTACAACAGATGTCCATATTGAGCAGGGTGCCTTGGAAAAGGCCCTTAAAAGCGTAACAGATCAGACCTTTAACATGATCACCGTGGATGGGGACACCAGCACCAATGATATGGTCATCACAATGGCAAGCGGTTTGGCGCATAACGAACTTCTTCAGGAGGACGATCCGGAGTACCCTCTCTTTGTTGAAGGGCTGCAGGAAGTTGCTTTATCTTTGGCCAAACAGATTGCCAGGGATGGAGAGGGTGCGACTAAATTGATTGAAGTGACTGTAGAGGGATCTCTTACTGAACAGGATGCACAAAACATCTCCAAAACCATTGTTGGCTCCAGTCTTGTAAAGACAGCAATTTTCGGGGAAGATGCCAACTGGGGAAGAATCGTGTCTGCCATCGGGTACAGCGGCATCCATATCGATCCAAATTCGATCAGAGTCAGCATCGGGCCAATCAAAGTGGTGGAAAACGGTTTCTCATACGGATTTTCTGAAGAGGAAGCTAAAAGCTATCTTTCAAATGAAGAGATAAAAATTTTTGTTCATATCGGGGCAGGCAATGAAAAAGCTACTGCTTGGGGCTGTGACCTTTCTTATGATTATGTCCGAATCAATGCTTCATATAGAACATAAAGGGAGTGCTGGAATGGAATATCTGGTAATTAAAATCGGCGGAAGTGTCATGGATAAGATTCCACCTTCTTTTTATAAGGATCTTGTAAAGATGAAAGTGCAACATGGGGTACAGCCTGTACTTGTCCATGGAGGAGGACCGAATATCTCCTCCCATTTAGAGTTGATGAAGATTCAAAGTCCATTCATCAATGGCATACGGAAAACAACCGAGCCTGTCCTACAAGTGGTAGAAATGATTCTGTCAGGGAGCACGAACAAAGAACTCGTGCGAAACATCATAAAAGCTGGAGGGAATGCTTTTGGGCTTAGTGGTGTAGACGGAATGCTCCTTGAGGCAAAGCTTTTGGAAAGTGAAGTGGACTTTGGACTTGTTGGTGAAATAGTCTCGGTTAATCAAGGGATATTGCAACAGTTGGCAGCCATTGAAATGATCCCCGTTGTATCACCCGTCGCAGTCGATGGGCTGGGGCAAAGCTATAACATCAATGCAGATTGTGCAGCTGCAGCGATTGCGAAGGCGCTTCACGCATCACTCTGTATCGTTACAGATGTAGATGGTGTTTTTGCCAATGACAAGGTCATTCCGGCTATATCAGATTTGGAAGCAGATCGGCTCATAGAAAATGAGACCATTACAGGTGGAATGATCCCAAAAGTCCAATCTGCTTTTCAAACATTGAATGAAGGTGTCAAAGAGGTTGTCATTCTTAACGGATCTAGCGAGCGAATTCTTTCGGACTTTATTCAGGGCAAAGACGTAGGCACCACTTTTTACCTAAAGGAGGCAATGAAGAACATTGGCTGATTCCATCAAAGCTCTTTCTCCAGTCATGGATACATATAAACGATTCCCAATTAACTTCGTTGAAGGAAAAGGCTGTTATTTATGGGATGAGAATGGTACCGAGTTTCTTGATTTTACATCCGGGATAGCAACATGCAATCTTGGTCATGTTCCTGAAAATGTCAAGAATGCCGTACAATTGCAGCTTACTAAACTCTGGCATACTTCCAATCTATTTCATATAGAGAATCAGGAAGAGCTCGCCAAAAAACTAATTTCACATAGCTGTCTTGATCAGGCATTCTTTTGCAACAGCGGTGCTGAGGCGAATGAAGCTGCCATAAAATTGGTGCGAGCCCATTCAACAAAAAATGGTAAGCGTCCACTGATAGCTGCATTTAAACAGTCGTTCCATGGCAGGACGATGGCAACTGTATCTGCAACAGGCCAGGAAAAGATACGAGCAGGCTTTGAACCATTGCTCGATGGGTTTATCCATTTTCCTTACAATGACTTTGGCGCCTTGGAAATGATGAAAGATGCTTCACCAAGCGCTGTGATGCTTGAACTGATTCAGGGAGAGGGAGGAGTGATTCCGGCAAAACAGGATTGGATAGATGAACTCGTGAAAGTATGTAGTGAGGAAGACATACTGATAATTGTAGACGAAGTACAGACAGGAATGGGCAGAACAGGTAAATTATTTGCCTATGAGCACTACGGCTTCGAACCTGACATCCTCACCCTTGCCAAAGGTTTGGGATCTGGTTTTCCGATTGGAGCCATGCTGGCAAAAGGGAACGTAGGCTCTGCTTTCCAGCCTGGAAGTCATGGCAGCACCTTTGGCGGCAATCCGCTGGCATCTGCTGCAGGGTTGGCAACTTTAACGGAATTGACGAGCTCATCTGTTCTAGAAAATGCCATTAAGGCTGGTGAGAAAATAGGAGCTCTACTTGAAAATTTAAAAGCCAAATTTCCCTTCATCAAAAGCATAAGAGGAAAAGGGCTTCTGATTGGGATCGAAATTGATGGGGAGGCAGTCAACTTGATTGATTACATACTTCAGGAAAAGCTTCTGGTTGTATCTGCTGGTCCAAATGTAATCAGACTACTACCTCCACTCAATATTTCTAAAGAAGAGATTGATATTTTCGAAGTGAAATTCACACGTGCATTAGAACGTTATTTGGAGGCATGAAAATGAAAAAGGGATACTTACTTCTAGAAACAGGCGAGATTTTCCCCGGTACCCTGATAGGCAGTCAGGAGGAGTCTATCGGAGAAGTAGTCTTTAACACAAGCATGACAGGGTATCAGGAAATCATGTCCGATCCTTCCTATGCAGGTCAGATAATCGTATTTTGTTATCCTATAATCGGCAATTATGGTGTGAATGCCAATGACTTTGAAGCGGAAACACTTTATGCAAAAGGGATCATTACAGGGGAGATTTGTAATGCGCCAAATCATTATTCATCTCAAGGTTCTGCCGATATCCTCCTGAAGGGAAGTGAAGTTAGCGGTCTTACAGGGGTGGATACACGCGAGCTCGTGAAAACCATTCGGAAGCGCGGTACTGTAAAGGGTTTGATAACGAGTGATATCAAGCAATTTCCTACAATAGCACATTCCGACTTTTTAGTGAAAGAAGTATCCACTTCACAACCAAAGACTTATGAAAACCCGGGAGCACATATCGCCTTGATTGATTATGGTCATAAAAAATCTATACTTCACGCATTACTGAAAGAAGGCTGCAAGGTAACACTACTTCCTTACGATACTACCTTCAATCAGGTAAAGGCTCTCTCGCCCGATGGAGTCGTATTCAGCAACGGGCCTGGGAATCCTGAAGAACTGAAGGATCATTTAGCTGAAATCAAAATGATAAGCACGCATTATCCATCACTTGGGATATGCCTTGGACACCAGCTGATAGCCCTGGCATTTGGTGCAAGAACGCAGAAATTGCTATTCGGGCATCGGGGAGGAAATCACCCTGTTAAGGAAACCTCTACAGGAAAGGTATTTATCACTTCACAGAACCACAGCTATGTAGTGAAAGAAGAGAGCCTGGATCTGTCAAAATTTGAAGTGCTATTCAAGAATATCAATGATGGGACAGTGGAAGGGATTCGACATAGAAACCTGCCATTAGTGGCCGTACAGTTCCACCCGGAAGCGAACCCTGGACCACATGACACCACATATCTGTTTTCAGCGTTTCTAAAAAGCATCAATGAAAGAACTGAGGTAATGTCTTATGCCATTAATTAAAGAAGTTAAAAAAGTGTTAGTGATCGGATCCGGTCCTATTGTCATCGGGCAGGCTGCAGAATTTGATTATGCCGGCACACAGGCATGCCTTGCCCTGAAGGAAGAAGGCATTGAAGTCATCCTGATTAATAATAATCCTGCCACCATCATGACCGATTCGCATATTGCGGATAGGGTTTACATGGAGCCGCTTACTACTGAAACAGTTGAAGAGATAATCAAAAAAGAGAAACCCGATGGAGTGATTGGAACTCTTGGGGGTCAGACAGCACTTAATCTTGTTGTCCGTCTTCATGATGAGGGTGTCTTCGAAAAATATGGAGTGAGGATCCTCGGTACCTCTGTTCATTCAATCAAGCAAGGAGAAGATCGAGAGAAGTTTCGCCAGTTGATGCTGGACCTTAATGAACCTATACCGGATTCAAGTATTGTCCATTCCTACGAAGAAGGACTGGAATTTGTCGAGTCAGCGGGCTACCCGATCATAATACGCCCAGCGTATACTCTCGGTGGAGAAGGGGGCGGATTTGCCAATAATTTAGAAGAATTGCAGACGATCCTTACAAATGCATTGAAGCTGAGCCCGATTCATCAGGTACTGGTTGAAAAGAGCATCAAGGGATGGAAAGAAGTGGAATATGAAGTGATGCGTGATGTAAACGACACCTGCATCATTGTCTGCAATATGGAAAATTTCGATCCGGTCGGAGTGCACACAGGGGACTCCATTGTAGTGGCTCCTTCCCAGACGTTAACGGACACACAGTATCAGATTCTCCGAAATGCTTCCCTTAAAATCATACGGGAGTTAGAGATAGTAGGTGGGTGCAATATACAGTTTGCGATGGACCCGCAATCAGATGACTATTACATTATTGAAGTCAATCCGCGCGTAAGCCGTTCTTCAGCTCTGGCATCAAAAGCAACCGGTTATCCGATTGCAAGAATTGCTGCGAAATGTGCAATAGGCTACCACTTGGATGAAATCGTCAACCCGATTACAAATAATACATTTGCATCCTTTGAACCTGCACTGGATTATATTGTGGTAAAGCTCCCAAGATTCCCATTTGATAAATTTACCGAAGCAGATCATACACTTAGCACACAAATGAAAGCGACCGGCGAGGTATTGGCGATAGATCGAACGTTTGAAGGCGCATTAAATAAGGGGATCCGATCTCTGGAGATAAAAGTTAAAGGCATTTCACACCCCGGTCTTATCGGGAAAGATGCAAATGAACTGAGAGAGCTGCTGACAGTTCCCACTCACATGCGTTTATTTGCCATTGTTAAGGCATTGCAAGAAGGACTAAGCATAGATGAGATCCATCAGCTGACATCCATTGATAATTGGTTCCTGACCAAGCTTTCGGCAATGGCAGAAATAGAAAGCCAATTGGCCTTGCACTCTTTAGACTCACTTCCCTATGAAACGTTGATGTTAGCTAAATATCAGAACATCAGTAATGCCAAGATATGCTCGCTGCTAGGCTGTACGGAGAATGAGTGGAAAAAGTATTGCGAGTTTAAGGGGATTTTCCCATCCTATAAATTGGTGGATACTTGTGCAGGAGAGTTTGAAGCTGTAACCCCTTATTACTACTCCACTTATTGCGGCAGGGATGAAGTGGAGGTGAGCCAAAAGAAGAAGGCGCTTGTAATTGGTTCCGGACCCATCAGGATCGGGCAGGGAATCGAGTTTGATTACGCATCTGTCCATGCTGTCATGGCCCTGAAGAAGCTCGGATATGAGACGATTGTCGTAAATAATAATCCTGAAACAGTCAGTACAGACTTTTCCATTGCCGATAAGCTGTATTTTGAACCGATCACTGCTGAAGACATTCTTCCCATCATAAAGAAAGAGCAGATAGACATTGCGTTTGTTCAATTCGGTGGCCAGACCAGCATCAATATTGCAGAGGAACTTGAAAGAGAAGGTGTAAACATCGGAGGAAGCTCCATTCAGACTATAGACCAATTGGAGGACCGGGACCTCTTTTATCAATTACTCCAACAATCTGATATCCCACATTTAAAAGGTTTGATTGTTCATAATGCCAAAGAATTGAAGGAGGCTGCTGCTTCTTTAGGATACCCTGTCCTTGTCCGCCCTTCCTACGTGATAGGTGGTCAATCGATGTTTACCCTATATAGCGAGGAAGAAATACTTGAATACCTTGAGCTGGATATGACCGGTGAAGGGAGAAGCTGGCCATTGCTTGTGGATGAATTTGTCCCGGGGAAGGAATGTGAGCTGGATGTAGTATCGGACGGAAAGGATATATACGTTCCTGCTATATTTGAGCATATCGAAAAAGCCGGAGTGCATTCCGGGGACAGTGTAGCAATATTTCCTCCTATCACACTTTCGGCTACTATAAAAGAAACATTATTGAAATATACAAAAGCAATTTGTAGAAACGCCAAGATCGTCGGAATTGCCAATATCCAATTCGTAATAAAGGATAACAAAGTATATGTTTTGGAAGTTAATCCCCGCGCTTCACGTACCGTACCGATCGTAAGTAAAGTGACAGGGGTACCGATGGTTGAGTTGGCGGTAAACGTCATGTTTGGAGAGAAACTTACAGAAAAAGGTTTAAAAGAGGAGCCGGAATTTTTCACGGTCAAGGCACCTGTCTTTTCCATGACAAAATTAAAGGGAGTCGATCATGTACTAGGACCGGAGATGAAATCGACAGGAGAGGTAATCGGATTGGGCAAAACTGTCGAAGAAGCTCTCTCGAAGGCATTCTTCCAAGGAAAGGAAAATCCGTTCGAACCAGTTGAGAAGGCAAACAAGATCTTCTGCTCCTTATCTGATCGGGAAAAACAGGCAGCACTTCCACTTATCAAAAAATTAGTGAAAATGAATTTTAAGATTGCTGCGACCCAAGGAACTTATCAATATCTAATTTCAGAAGGAATAGATGAAGTAGAGGAAATCTCAACTGAAAGCATGACAGAATTCATCCAATCCGGAACGTGTGCTGCAGGGATCATCATTCCAACTAAAGGAAGGGATAAAAACCGAAACGGTATGCATCTTCGGGCGTTATTTACGAGATATAGTATCCCGATCTTCACCAGTCTTGATACAGCACTTATGGCTGCTGGGTTAAGTGCAAAGGTAATGTCTAATTGTGAACCCATGAAAAATTATCTAAGTAATAATAAAAAGGTGGTTGAATATTTATGCAAAGTGTACTAAAATTGGATGCGAAACAAAACACGAAAAAACTATCTAAAAAAGACTTTTTAACACTTGGGTCATTTACATCCAATGAAATAATGATCATGTTGGAAGAAGCAATAGAAATTAAAAGTATGCAAAAATCGGGTAAGGCTCATCCATACTTGCAGGGTAAAGTATTAGGGATGATTTTTGATAAATCCTCCACAAGAACCCGTGTATCCTTTGAGGTTGGAATGCTACAGCTTGGGGGAAACGCAATATTCCTAAGCTCTAAAGATATCCAAATAGGCAGAGGGGAAACAATCCAGGATACAGCCAAAGTGCTTTCCCGCTATGTTGACGGACTTATGATACGAACATTTGCTCATGATTCCATTGAAGAGTTTGCAGAGCACTCGACAGTTCCTGTCATCAACGGTTTGACAGATACCCATCATCCGGCACAGGTAATGGCAGATCTATTGACCATACTGGAGCATAAAGGCAGATTGAAAGGCCTGAAGATGTGCTATTTGGGTGACGGAAACAATAATATGTGCCATTCGCTTTTGGAAGGCGCAGTTAAAGTGGGGATGGATATTTCCATTGCATGTCCTGCAGGTTACGAACCGGATAACTCCATCCTGGAATCGGTGAAGGGAGAGGCAAAACTGACGGGTTCGAAAGTTGAGTGTTCGTCCGATCCAAAAGCGATGATACTGGGTGCGGATGTTGTGGTAACGGATGTATGGACCAGCATGGGACAGGAAGATGAAAAAGCTGATCGCTTAAAAGCTTTCTCACCTTATCAGGTAAATGAAGAGCTTTGCAAACTTGCAGACAAAGATTATATTTTCCTTCATTGCTTGCCTGCACACAGGGGCGAAGAAGTGACAGCTTCCATTATCGACGGTCCGCATTCTGTCGTTTTCGATGAAGCGGAAAACCGACTGCATGCCCAAAAGGCAATTTTGAAATTATTACTGGAAAGATGATTTTTTTTACGTTATAATGTATAAAAATACAACAAGATAGATTTTTATTCTCAGGGAGGAAGATTGACTTGGCTAAAGAAAAAGTTGTTTTGGCATATTCCGGAGGGCTTGATACCTCCGTTTCCGTTAAATGGCTCCAAGAAAAGTATGGATATGATGTTATTGCACTCGGACTGGATGTAGGAGAAGGGAAGGACCTTGATTCCATTCAGCAAAAAGCGTTGAATGTAGGAGCCATCAAAGCAATCATGGTTGATGCAAAAGAACTGCTCGCGAAGGATTATATCGTTCCGGCACTTAAAGCGAATGCGATGTATGAGGGGAAATACCCATTATCCTCAGCACTCTCACGCCCCTTGATCTCCAAGCTGTTGGTAGAAGTGGCTGAACAGGAGGGAGCGGTAGCCGTCGCACATGGTTGTACCGGGAAAGGAAATGATCAGGTCCGCTTCGAGGTAAGCATCCAGGCGCTCAACCCTGACTTGAAGGTAATCGCACCAGTTCGTGAATGGGGAATGACACGTGATGAAGAAATCGAATATGCAATGAAGCATGAGATTCCTATTCCGGTGGACTTGGATAATCCTTTCTCAATTGATGCAAACATTTGGGGAAGAGCATGTGAGGCTGGTGTTTTGGAAAACCCATGGAATGAAGCACCAGAAGCAGCATTTGCATGGACGAATCCGATTGAATTGACTCCAGATCAGCCGGAGTACCTTGAGATCACATTTGAAAAAGGTGTACCTGTAGCACTTAATGATAAGAATATGGATCTTGTACCTTTGATAGAAGAACTAAATGAAATAGGTGGGAAGCATGGAGTTGGCCGCATCGATCATATTGAAAACCGTCTAGTGGGAATTAAATCCCGTGAGGTCTACGAGAATCCGGCAGCTCTAATCCTAATTGGGGCACATAAGGAATTGGAATTTTTGACATTGCCAAGAGAAGTGACCCAATTTAAAACTTCCATCGATCAGCAAATGGCTAAAGTCATTTATGAGGGACTATGGTATTCCCCGTTAGTGGGAGCACTGCAAGCTTTTGTAGAAGAAACACAGAAGCATGTGAGCGGAAAAATTCGTGTTAAGCTCCAAAAAGGGAACCACACTGTAGTCGGGCGCCAATCTGAAAATAGCTTATACAATGAGGAACTGGCAACCTATTCCAAAGGGGATATGTTCGACCATGACGCTGCTGTGGGCTTTATCAAGCTTTGGGGCCTGCCAACCAAGGTATATGCAGGAATTCATAAAAAGGAAAAAGTAGCAAGCTATTAAACTATTACAATGGAAATGGAGGCTTTCACACTATGTCTAAACTATGGGGCGGAAGATTCACCAAAGAAACCGACAAGCTAGTAGAAGAGTTCACTGCCTCTATCACTTTTGATAAAGAGTTGGCCAATGAAGATATCGAGGGCAGTATCGCACATGTGCAGATGCTCGGCGATTGTGACATCATCTCTACGGAAGATGCAAAGACGATCAAGGAAGGTTTAGTAAAAATACAACAAAAAATTAACAAGGGCGAAGTAGAGTTTCTTGTGGAGCATGAGGATATTCATATGAACATTGAAAAGCTGCTAATTGATGAAATAGGAGCTGTTGGAGGAAAGCTTCATACAGGTCGAAGCCGCAATGATCAAGTCGCGACAGATATGCATCTGTATCTTCGCAAGCAGACGAAATCAATTATCGCTCTTTTGAACGATGTGCAAAAAGCGATAGTGGAACAGGCAAAAGAAAATGTTGACACAATTCTTCCAGGTTACACTCACCTTCAGCGTGCTCAGCCTGTTTCCTTTGCTCATCATCTTTTGGCATATTTCTGGATGCTCGAGCGCGACAAAGAAAGATTGCAGGACAGCATGAAACGTATAAACTGGTCACCCCTTGGTGCAGGCGCATTGGCAGGAACAACTTTTCCGATTGACAGACAGCAGACTGCATCATTGCTCGGATTTGAGAAGGTTTACCCGAACAGTATGGATGCGGTGAGCGACAGGGATTTTATCGTTGAGTTCCTTTCACACGCATCACTGATCATGACCCATATTTCACGTCTATCAGAGGAGCTTGTTATATGGTCTAGTCAGGAGTTTCAATTCATAGAACTTGACGATGCTTTCTGTACGGGATCGAGCATCATGCCACAGAAAAAGAATCCTGACGTCCCTGAGCTACTTCGTGCCAAAACAGGCAGGGTATACGGAAATCTCGTCGGTCTTCTTACAGTTTTGAAGGGGCTGCCATTGGCCTACAACAAAGACATGCAGGAAGACAAGGAGGGAATGTTTGACACTGTTGCTACCCTTGACGGCTCATTGCGTCTGCTTGCACCGATGATCCGTACCATGACAGTAAATAAAGATAAAATGCACCAAGCCGTTTCACAGGATTTCTCCAATGCAACCGATATTGCTGATTATCTTGTAACAAAGGGGCTTCCGTTCAGACAGGCACATGAAATCATCGGAAAGATCGTCCTGTATGCCATCAATAATCAAAAATTCCTATTAGATCTGAATATCGAGGAATACCAGCAATTTTCTCCACTCTTCAAGCCAGACATCTATGAAATCCTGCAGCCCAAAAATGTAGTTGGAGCCAGAAACAGCCAAGGCGGCACAGGATTCGAACAAGTAAAAATCCAACTGGCATTCGCTGAACAATTTGTTGAATGATAGATTCATAGATTAGTCAGAAAACAATTTCTAAACCGGATGAAGACCTTAACGGTGGAAGTATTGTAGATAAAAGGGCTTCATAAACCGGATGAAGACTATAACTGCGGCTTTAGTGTTGGAAAAAGGGCTTCATAAACTGAATGAAGACCTTAACTGCGGACTTAGCGGTGAAAAAAAGGTTTCATAAGCTGGATGAAGACCATAACTATGACCCTAGCGTTGGAAAAAGGTCTTCATAAGGCGGATGAAGACCATAACTACGATTATAGTTTAGACAAAAGGTTTTCATAAGTTGTAATAAGCTGTATGAAGACCAAAACTATGAACTTAGTGTAGAAAAAGATCTTTTAAACCGGATGAAGCTTTTCCTCGAGATCCTAAAATTGAGATTTAGCAACTATATTCTTCAACAAAGCCATTTTAAAAAGGCGCTGACATCAAAGGATAAAGTTGTTTGTTAGAATCTAGCTGTTGATTGGAGCATTAGGCGAAGACTCCTGCGGGAGATGACGGTAGGCTTGAGACCCCGCAGGGCGTAGCCCGAGGAGGCTCAAGCACCGCCCCTTGGGTCGCTGCGCCTAATGCGGAAATCAACAGCGGTGTTCAAAGGTGGCACTCCAAAAACAAGATAAGGAGTAGTAAACCGCTTACATTTTATTATTTCAAAAAACTTATTGACAGAATCTTTTCCGCAACATATACTTGCTTTAATCTTTTAATAATTCAATAGTTCAAAAATTACAACTCTTATCAAGAGTGGCAGAGGGACTGGCCCTATGACGCCCGGCAACCTTTCTATATCGATAGAAAAGGTGCTAATTCCTACAGAACATTCATGTTCTGGAAGATAAGAGAGGACGATTTTTTGTATTCTCATCCTCTCTTGTTTTCAAGGGGGGATTTTTGTTGTATTTGATCTTTGGGAGGTTGGAATGAATTGATTAACGTACAGGGTGCACCTGCCATCTATCAGTCAGAGGTTGGTGCGCTAAAGAAACTTCCTGTATTTTTAGAAACAAACGGGTTTCAAAAAGTCTTTGTCGTACACGGAACAAAATCCCTTCGCAGCGTGAAATCACATATTCCGGATTTTGGCTCCCTGCAAGTCCATTATGAGCATTACGGTGGTGAATGTTCGGATGAAGAAATCAACAGGTTGAGAAAAGTCGCAGAATCATGGGACGCTGATATCATCATCGGGCTTGGCGGGGGAAAAGTGTTGGATCTTTCTAAAGCATTGGGGTACGAAATGCGATTGGAAGTTGTCTTGATTCCTACAGTCGCTTCCACTTGTGCAGCCTGGACCCCGTTAAGTGTTTTCTATACGGAGAATGGTGAGTTTGACAGGTATACCATTTTTCCGAAAAGTACGCTTTTGGTGTTGGTTGAACCTGAAATTTTGCTAAAAGCACCCATCCAGTTTTACAAGGCGGGCATCGGGGATACTCTAGCAAAATGGTATGAGGCACAAAGCCTCATATACGATCTCGATCCCGTTCCAGTTGCAGTCAAATTAGGGCTTCAGTCAGCAGATCTTTGTAAAAATATTATATTGGAAGAAGGAATTGAAGCCCTTTCTGATATTGAGAAGGGTAAGCTCACATCCAGTTTCAGGGCTGTCACAGATGCCATCATTATGCTAGGTGGTATGGTTGGTGGTTTTGCAGATCATTTTGGAAGGATTGCCGGAGCTCATTCTGTACATAACGCACTAACGAAAATCCCTTCGACCCATCATCTATTACACGGAGAAAAAGTCGCTTATGGAATTCTCGTCCAGCTGGCATTGGAAGGGAAAGTAGAGGAAATCGGCAATCTGACTGCTTTTTTTGAAAAAACAGACCTTCCCAAAAACCTTCTTGATCTTGGCATATCCAACAAGGATAGACAGACTCTAGAAACTATTGCTGAACATACCCTACTGCCTTCTGAGTCGATCCACTTTATGAAAAGGAAGTTTGAATCAACAGATATTTTGCAAGCATTTGAAGTAATCGAAAAAATAAATGTAAAAAGGGAGAGAACAGGATGAAAAAACTATTAGGATTGTTGGTTACGGTACTTTTATTAACTATTATTAGTGCATGTGGCAGTAACGAATCAGGGGGTAACGAAGCCCTTAATGAAGATAAATTAGTAGTAGGGGTAACAGCAGGACCTCACGAGCAAATACTGGAAAAAGTGAAAGAAGTCGCGGAAAAGGACGGACTGGATATTGAGATCGAAGTCTTCACTGAATATGTAATGCCTAATGTAGCCTTGGATGAGGGTGACCTTGATGTGAACAGCTTCCAGCATAAGCCATATCTGGAGCAGTTCAAAAAGGACCGGGGATTGGAATTGACAGACATAGCCACAACAGTCAATTTTCCGATGGGCATTTATTCTACAAGTGTTAAAGATATAAAAGATTTGAAAGATGGCGATAAAGTCGGTTTGCCAAATGATCCGACAAATGGAGCCCGTTCTTTGCAGCTGTTCGAACTTGCTGGATTAATCAAGCTTAAAGAGGGCGCTGGGGCAAATGCCACCTTGAAGGATATTGAGGAAAATGAAAAAAACCTGGAGTTCATTGAATTGGAGGCGTCCCAGATTCCTCGCCAACTGGAAGAACTGGCAGCTGCTGCTATCAACACAAACTTTGCTGTGGAATTCGGATTTGTTCCGACTAAGGATTCCATTTTCATTGAACCGGGAGACTCCCCATGGGTAAATACATTGGTCGTCCGTACGGAAAACAAGGATGATCCAGTATTGAAAAAGCTGATAAAAGCTTATCATTCAGAAGAAGTGAAGCAGTTTATCGATGAGACGTTTGAAGGATCTGTAGTCCCTTCTTGGTAAAAGTAAGCAAAGGAAAGCCGCCATTGATGCGGCTTTCTACAATATAAATTCAGAAAATGGAGGGGTACATAATGATTAGACTCGATAACATCTCCAAAAGCTATGTTACCAACAGATCCAGCATCGATGCATTGAAAGGTGTAACGTTGGAGGTAAAGAAAGGCGAAATTTTTGGTGTAATCGGCTACAGTGGTGCAGGAAAAAGCACCTTGATCCGCTGTGTGAATCTTCTTGAAAAACCATCAAAGGGCAAGGTGTTTGTTGACGGGCTGGAATTGACGTCACTATCCTCTAAGAAGCTATTAGCATCAAGACGCAAAATAGGAATGATTTTTCAGGGGTTCAATCTTCTCAAGACTGCTACCGTATATGACAATATTGCCATTCCGCTGAGACTGACAGGGGTTTCAAAAAGTGAGATAGGGGCAAGGGTCGATAAGTATTTGGAGATTGTCGGTCTATCGGATAAAAAGGATGCTTATCCAAGCCAGCTTTCGGGTGGTCAGAAACAGCGTGTAGCCATCGCACGGGCGCTATCGAACGAACCGAGCGTTCTCCTAAGCGACGAGGCTACCAGCGCTTTGGACCCGGATACAACAGAAGCCATCCTCGAACTATTATTAAAAATAAATGATGAGTTAGGTATAACCATTCTTTTGATCACACATGAAATGCATGTCATTCAAAAGGTCTGTGACCGGGTTGCTGTTATGGAAAATGGGGAGGTTGTCGAACAGGGACTTACAAAGGATGTGTTCACCTCGCCCAGTCATCCAACAACGAAGAAATTTGTCAATAGTATTTTCAATCATCAACTAACGAATGAGCTATTGGAGAATTTAGGGGACAATGGAGAGATTGTATCTTTGAAATTCCTCGGGCATTCCTCCAAGGATCCTGCACTGGCTGTCGTGAGCAAAAAATTCGATGTGTATCCCAATATCTTATCTGGAAACATCACGCAGTTAAAGGAACATCCTTTTGGAAGTCTTCTCGTTCATATCAAGGGGGAGGAGTCGGAGGTCCAACGAGCGATACAATACTTAAAAGAGCAAAATATTCAAGTGGAGGGAGCAGGTCATCATGTTAAAAACAATAAGCGAATTTCATAATGACTGGGGAGATGCTGTCTGGCAAGCTGTTCTGGAAACACTGCAGATGGTCGGGATCGCACTTTTCATTTCTGTACTTATCGGTCTTCCGCTTGGGATCCTCCTTGTCCTGACAAGACCAGGAAAGAATTTGGAAAACAAATATATCTACGGTCTCTTAAATATTTTGATCAATGTCGTACGTTCCATACCTTTCATCATCCTCCTATTCTTTATCCTGCCTTTTACGAAACTAGTTGTAGGAACTACAATGGGTGTGGCAGGTGTCATGGTACCGCTAGTCGTGTATACTGCTCCATATATTGCAAGACTGATGGAGAATTCCCTGCTTGAAGTGGATAAAGGCGTGTTGGAAGCATACGAAGCAATGGGAATAAAAAGCAAGGATATCATCTGGAATGTCATGATTCGAGAAGCAAGTCCTTCCATTGTACTCGGATTGACGATTGCAACAATCGGCTTGATCGGGGCAACAGCGATGGCTGGACTTGTCGGTGCAGGTGGACTTGGTGACCTCGGTTACCGTTATGGTCATCTGAGGTATGTAGAAGAAGTAATGTATGTTACCGTCTTCCTGTTAATCCTTTTGGTACAGGGCATACAGACCCTTGGAAATGTTGTGGCAAGAACACTTAAAAAGGATTAGGAGGGGGGAAAGTGGCAAATGACCTTTTGAAAAAAAGAGTAATTAATTTCACTGATTGGGAACAAGAAGCTGAAAAACGAATAACGCCACACGCCTTTACATACATCAAAAGTGGTGCAGGTAATGAGGAGACATTGAGGGCAAATGAGGAAGCTTTTTACAGGTGGAAAATAAGACCGAGGTTTTTGAAGGACGTCTCAGAAAGAAATCTTTCCATTACCCTTTTTGGAAAAAAACACCCTACTCCATTCATATTGGCTCCAATTGGAATGCAGGGAATTGCACATCCGGAAGGAGAGAAAGCAACTGCAAAAGCAGCCCAAAATATGAACGTACCATTTATTGCAAGTTCGGTATCCACTTATTCATTGGAGGAAATAGCACATGAATCAGTTGATAATTCAAGGTGGTTTCAGCTTTATTGGAGCAAGGATTGGGAGATTACTTCAAGCTTTGTGAAAAGGGCTGAACAAGCTGGATACGAGGCAATTGTCGTAACGATAGACACGGCTTTATTGGGAATCAGACAAGGAGACCTGACCCATGGTTATTCACCTTTGAAACTTGGCGAGGGAGCAGGCAACTATTTTTCCGATCCGGTTTTTCTATCTCGATTAAACGAAAGCCCAGCAGCCAATATTGAAGCTGCGTTAAAGGAACTTGTCAATGTAGTGTACGAACCATCCCTCTCCTGGGAGGACTTGAGTTTTCTGAGAAAGCATACGAATCTTCCTATTCTTTTAAAAGGTATCCTACATCCCGAAGATGCCAGACTTGCCCTTGAACATAGTGTGGACGGAGTTATCGTTTCCAATCATGGCGGGAGACAATTGGATGGATGCATTGCGGCATTGGATGCCTTGGAGGAAGTAGCAAAAGCAGTAGGTGGTAAAATCCCAGTCCTGTTCGACAGTGGAATCCGCAGAGGGCCTGATGTGATAAAGGCGCTTGCGCTTGGAGCAGATGCAGTACTGATTGGCCGCCCATATATTTATGGATTGGCAGCTGACGGGCAAATGGGTGTGGAACAGGTGCTACTTAATCTTGGGGCTGATGTGGATGCATCTTTGGCACTTAGTGGACTTTCCTCGATAAAACACATATCGCCCGAAATTATAGTGAAAAAAGGCTAAGTATTATTTGCAAAACTCAATATACTCCTTCACAATGACAGTAGACCATTATAGAAGGAGGGTTTCCCATCAAACTACATAACAAAAAAATCATCCAGCTCGTAAGTGACGATTTTGAAGATCTTGAACTTTGGTATCCGGTTCTTCGTCTGAGAGAAGAAGGAGCAACTGTCGTCATTGCCGGTGAAAAACCCAATGAAACATATATCGGTAAGTATGGCGTTCCGATTGAGTCGGATGTGTCATTCCATGACCTGGACCCAAATGATTTTGACGCAATCCTGGTACCTGGTGGTTGGTCACCAGATAAATTGAGAAGATATGATGACATTCTTTCTCTTATCCGGGTAATGAACGAACAGCAAAAACCGATCGGGCAGATTTGTCATGCAGGCTGGGTATTGATTTCAGCGAAGATCCTCGAAGGGAAAAAAGTGACAAGTACTCCTGGAATAAAAGATGACATGATTAATGCAGGAGCAACCTGGGTGAATGAACCGGTAGTAGTGGATGCTAACCTCGTATCCAGCCGTCGTCCACCAGATCTGCCTGATTATATGCGAGAATTCATCAAGGTATTAAGCTAGATAGTTTCCCGTTACGACGGGAGACTATTTCTTTTCATCGTTTTACAGATACAAGGGGGAAGTAGCATGAGTAATATAAAAAGAGTAGGAATTGTCGGACTTGGGGTAATCGGCCAACGTTTAATTTCAGAATTTAAAAAGTCTTCAGCCATTGAGATAGCAGGCATTTGCGACAGACAAGTGGAATTGGCAAAACAAACATCAACTCAATTGGAGGGGGTTCCCTTTTATACAGATTATGAGGATCTCATACAACAAGATGATGTTGATTTCGTTTATGTGGCAGTGCCGCCGGCTATCCACCATGATGTAGTGATGGCTGCTTTCGCACATAAAAAGCATGTTCTTTGCGAAAAACCTTTGGCGAATTCAGATCAGGAAGGATTGAACATGCTTAATGAAGGTCAAAAGACCGGGCTTATCCATGCCATGCATTTTCCTTTAGCATATCAAAAAGCATTCTTTTTTATGAAAGGACTTGTGGATGAAGGCTCCTTAGGCGACATAAGGAGAATTTATTTAAAAATGCATTTTCCTGAATGGCCGAGGCCATGGCAAAAGACTCCTTGGATAGGAAAGAGAGAACAGGGAGGGTTTATCAGAGAAATCACCCCCCATTACCTCCAAATGATTCTTGCCTTGTTCGGGCCGGTAAAGAAGGTGACAAGTTCCGTTGAATTCCCAGAGGATGAAACAGCTAGCGAGCTTGGCGTCATTGCAACAATCGAACTGGAAAGTGGACTAAAAGTATTGGTGGATGGCCTTGTCGGACAAGCAGGAAAAGAACATATTTCCTTTACCATTCACGGCACAGAGCAATCCGTCGCACTCGATGATTGGAGAGTCGTCAAAACCGCATATAAGGGTGAAGATTGGCAGCAAGTTGATTTGAGCGAAACTAACCTCCCTCATTACAGCCTGATTGATGAAATGGTCAAAAAGCTTGATGGGGAAGATGCCTATTTAGTGGGTTTTGACGAAGGGTACGCTGTGCAAAAAGTGTTGGAAAAATTACTGGAAGGTTAATGAAAGGCCAGATACTCACTAGGTTGGAGTTGTGAGGATCTGGCTTTTTTGTTCTCAGTAAGGATCAGGACGTCAGCTTTAAAGAATTAACTATGTGACGGTATGAAAGTCGTTGTATCATGCCGTCACACCCAGCAAAACACCTATGCGGCGGTAGGAAAGAGGCCGAATCATGCCGTCACTCCCAGGAAAACACCCGCGCGGCGGTACGAAAGAGGCCGTATCATGCCGTCACACCCAGCAAAACACCTATGCGGCGGTACGAAAGCGCGTTATTTCTGATCTCCCGCTTTATAAAGACCTTTACCTGATTGGCCTGGCTCCTTCTTTCTCCTTTTTTCACGTTTATTACCAATAATACTTTTCCCAATAAAAGAAAAGCTATTATCGTAATAACTTTGCAAAAGGAGATGTCACATGAAAAAATTACTTTATCTAGGTTCAGTAATCGCATTAACACTTTCCATGCTTGTTGCATGTGGAGACAATAACAACAATATGGAAAACAACGCTGCACCTGAAAACACTTCCTATAACAATCCCTTGGACGATACAGTAAGAAATATCGGCAATGATCGCAATGTAAAAGATGGCGTAAGCGGAGAGGTACAAAAGATTAATAATGGATTTTTAACTATCGATCCAAACTCTTTTAGCACAAGTACGCCAAGCAACAAGTTTCCACACTCCCAAAAAGTAGAGCAGTATGGACAATTTGGAGTGTATAAGTTCCAACAGGAAGTACCTAAAGGTGAACAGCCTAGAACGCCGCAAGGGCAACCCGCACCAGAGCAAGGTCAGCCTGCACCTGCCCAGGAACAACCTGAAGCTCAGCCTGAAGCGAAACAAGATCAGGCACCAGCCGCTGAATCAACAGAGGGTATTTCAGAAACAGAACAGAAAGTAATTGAATTGACGAATGCCGAGCGCCGCAAGAATGGCCTTTCAGATCTTAAAGCAGACTCTGACCTAAGTAATGTAGCAAGGGAAAAATCCAAGGATATGAAAGCTAAGAATTATTTCTCCCACACCAGTCCGACTTATGGGTCTCCATTTGATATGATGAGGGATTTTGGAATCAGCTATAATACGGCTGGAGAGAATATCGCAATGGGTCAACGCAGTCCAGAGGAAGTAGTACAGGCATGGATGAATTCCGAAGGCCATCGTAAAAATATCTTGAATGGGAACTTCACCCATATTGGTGTAGGTTATGTGGAAGACGGAAACTACTGGACGCAAATGTTCATCGGAAAATAATATATGAAGATGGAGAGGGCAAATTTAATGTATGTTAAATTTGCTCTTTTTCTATAAAATTCTTTCTTCCTATAATTTAATTGGTCAAAAAATGTTTAATGGTTTTCCACTTTCGGGAATGTACCTTATAAAAACAATGGATATTGAACGGGGGATTTAAAGTGACTATCGAAATGGAAGCAACTAGAAAAAATATGGATTTACAATGCAATAGTGAATTTGAACAATTGGAAAAGGTGTTGGTGTGTCCGCCAACATACATGAGCATCAGTGAAATTATCAACGAAACCCAGAAACATTATGCGGATGACAATATTGATGAAAGTGTGGCATCCAAACAGCACCGAAACTTTGTTGCAAAAATGAAAGAGGAAGGAATCGATGTTATCAGCCTCGAAGCGTTAGAGCAATTTCCAGAGCAGGTGTTCACGCGGGATATAGGCTTTACACTTGGTAGTACTGTGTTTGTTTCCAATATGGGAAGTGATGTCAGACACGGCGAAGAACAACTGTTTAAGAATTGGCTTGATGAGCACGGCGCCTCCTATTTTGCACTCACAGAAAACAGCATAGAGGGTGGAGATGTGATTATAGACCGTGACATCGTTTATATAGGCATAAGCGGTCGTACTTCACGCGAGGGCATACATAAGCTTTCTGAAGCGCTGCCGGGGGTTACGGTGAAGGAACTACCTATAGATAAATCTTATCTTCACTTGGACTGCGTATTTAACATCCTTTCTCCAACAGAGGCACTCGTATACCCTCCAGCTCTTAGAAAAGAGGAGCTTGATTTTCTTGCAGCACGTTATGAGCTGATCGAAGTCACAAAAGAAGAGCAGTTCACCATGGGAACGAATGTGCTTTCCATAGGGGATAAAAAGGTCTTCAGCCTTCCTTGTAATAGAGTGGTGAATGAGGCTATGCGCAAAAGGGGATATAAAGTCATAGAGGTGGACATATCCGAGATCATCAAGTCGGGTGGTTCTTTCCGTTGTTGCACTTTACCTGTAAAGCGTTCCAATCGATAACAAACATATAGAAGGAAGTGGGAGAGAATGGGAAGGGCTATCAGATTCGGTAAGCGGCTAGGTAAGGAAATGAAGGATGATCGTGCAACAGGGCTAGCAGCAGAACAGGCATACTATTATATGCTGGCAATTTTCCCCTTGTTGATTTTAACACTTTCCATCCTTCCTTATTTATCCATAGATCCGGTGAAAGCGATCGAATTTTTAAATACAATCATGCCTCAGCAAACTGTGGAACTAATTGAGGACAGCATATATGAATTTATCAATAAGCCTAATGGCGGATTGCTCACATTCGGTGTATTGGGCACCATCTGGTCTGCCTCCAATGGCATGAATGCATTTATTAAGGCTATGAATGAGGCATTCAATGCAGAGGAAACTCGATCGTTCATTATTGTCAGACTGCTTTCCATCGGCCTTACAATTGGCTTGATTTTCGCTTTTTTGATTGCATTTTTCCTGCCGATATTTGGCGGCGTGATAATAAGCAACCTGGAGAAGTTCATATATATTCCTGGAGGGACTTCATTACTCCTGAATGTTCTTCGTTTCATCATTGCATTTGTAGTCATTTTTGCCATCATTACTATTCTTTACCGAGTTGCTCCGAATGTGGATAAAACGTTTAAGGAAGTCATACCGGGCTCACTTGTAGCGACCATCATATGGCAGGTGATTTCGCTAGGGTTTTCATTCTACGTCAGCAATTTCGGAAATTATTCATCTACGTATGGAAGTTTAGGTGGAGTGATTGTGCTTATGCTATGGCTATTTTTGACAGGCCTGGCTCTTGTCATCGGTGGAGAAATAAATGCCATCTATCATAAGGATAATATCAGGACGAATAAATTGTATCATGATGAAGAATTCACAGCCTTATAAAAAATGCGGAAGCACAATAGCTTCCGCGTTTTTTATGTTTCAGTTTACTTCTACCTGGGATGATAATTCGTCTTTTGTTTGGAACTTGTTTTAAATAATGTTTCAGGGAGCCGTTTTAATTCATTGATCGTATTGGTGAAAACTGATTTTTTCCAATCCAGGTCATTCTTGATTTCCATCCTCTTGACTTTAAAATTTTCATTTTGGACATTGATTGCTTCCTTTTCTTCCTGCATTCTCGACTGAATACTTTGAATGGAGTCTAAAGTGGGTTTTGTCTCTTTTCGAAATGAAACTGCCGAGAAGACGAATAGCACTACGGAAATCAGTAAAATAACACCACTGATGTACACCAAATAAAACATGATATCCCTCCATTTTTCTTAATTATTATTTATCTACCCAAATAAAAAAACCAGCTAACCTTAGCCGGTTTTCATGGTGTGCTTAAGAAAAATGGAGGTGACAAAATGATTTTTATAGAGGGCTGCAATCTGAAGGGGACCGCTATGATCTTAGTCATCTGTTTACACCTGATGGGATTATTAGAGTTGTTTGATTTCTTCCTCAAAATAGAAAGTTTTTGGATACTCTTTTAGTGTGTAGGAATATCTCTTCAGATTAGGAACATAGTTGAACTTGCTGATGGTTACTTGCTCGCCTGTACTTTTTAGAACAACCTTTTCATTGTCTTGAAATTTATTTTTTAGTTTCAATATTTGTTCCTTCTTCCATTGTGAAGTTTTAATCATTCATTCATTATCTCATATTATCTTCATTATGCCCATGAAAACCGCAAATATATTTTCGACAGGCTATAACTACCAAGATAAAAAATATAATCGTGGTAGTAATTGGCATTAAGGGGTATACTAATGGGAGAAGGAAACTTCCTTTGGTATCCTGGTGTACAGACTCACCGTCTAAAGGTGTGAATCCGACATAAGAAAGGATGACCAAATATGTCAGTAACACTTTATCAAGCAAGAGCTGGAGACGGCATGAAAAAACGCGGGCTAAAAAGGGCGGATACATTTTTCCGGACGCCTGCTGAAGCAGTATCAGAAGCATTGGCGTTAAAGGAAAGAATGGATAGTACCTATAAAAATGAAATCGACTGGGATTATAAGGCTATGCTGAAAGGGTCGACAAGCAAATTGAAAATCTTGAAAGGCTATCTAGGCGGGGATAAAGCTTCAAACCCGTTTTATCTGGAGATAAGCGCTACTGAAAATGTGAAAGCAGAACCAGTTGCACCAATCAAGCCGAAAAATGTATCCAAAGAGGATAAAAAGGTCGAAAAAACCGTAGTGAAGTTTTATAAATAGAATGAAAAGTGTCCGAACTCTTTTTCATAAGAGATCTGGCACTTTTTTGTATAACAAGGAGGTCCTGATGGAAGATAAAGTGATGGACAGCTTACAAACGACATTGGAAGATTGGAAAATGATGCAGCAGACAGATGGTGACGAGGGTGCGGACTGGGCTGAGAAATTCGAACAGGACTTCTATCTTTTCATCGATGAGTTTGAAAAATGGTTTACTGCTCTTTCTAACAGACCCATACTGCAGGAAGAAGCGGAATCCCTGGACCTTGTTATCAAGATCCAGGATATGCTCCCGGGACCACTTCAATTAAACTTTCTAAATGAATTAGAGCGGATGGTGGACGGTGAAACAGATCAAAGGTTCGATTAGGAGTTAGTATCAAAATCAAGAATATGCTATAGTATAGCAACAATAAAAAGAAACCCTGTCTAATTTGGACGGGGTTTCTTCAGGTACGAAGGAAGAATGAAATGAAAAAAAGTTTACTGGGCTATATAAAGGAATGGCAGAAAGCCATAAAAATCGAAATCATGCATCTAAAGCAGTATGGAAGCACCAAGTATCTTGTTCGCAATGGGAATCTTTTTTCACGAGAAAAAGGCTTTACCTATTTCTTTGAAGCAACTCAGTCGATCCGGATACCAGCAGGAAGCAAGATCAAACTGGAATGGGGCACCCTGAAGAAAGAAGGGAAAGTTCTTACTTCTGAAGGAAAGAGTGTCATCCTGAGTTTTGAAGAGTCCTTGGGCAACAGCCTGACAGATGCTTATATCCATTATGATCCATGGGAGCTGTTAGATAACCTTTTTGAGAGGATTGAAGACCTTAAGGATAATAAAAAGCGACGTTTGAGGGTTAAAAGGCTTTTAAATCCAAGCGAGAAAGTAAATCACCCGATGGACATTATAAAAAGCAATGTGCACGAACTCATACTCAGGTCAAAGTATAACCCTGTCACATTTGTATGGGGACCGCCTGGCACCGGCAAAACTTATACTCTTGCCAGGGTCGCTGCCAATAAATATTTTAAAAAGAAAAAAGTGTTGATCCTTTCCCACAGTAATCAGGCAGTGGATGTTCTGATCAAGGAGATCGCTTCCTTTATTTCGAAAAAGGAACGGTTTGTGGAAGGAGATGTGTTACGTTATGGGACACAAAGCCTTGCCATGCTTTCACAGCCATTTGCACTTTCTACCAGCCAGCTTATAGAAAGTGACCATCCAGAGCTTGCAAAGCAAAAAAATAAGTTGATGGAAGAACGGGGGCTTCTGAACAGGGACTTGTACAAGTCTTTCAGTAAGAAAGATTCCGCACAGCTGTTGGAAATTGAAAACAAGCTCGGGAGGATCATGGAGAAGATACGCCAGAAAGAAATGGATTTCCTGGAGGATGCTTTTATTATAGGTACCACTTTAGCCAAGGCTGCAGGAGATAAAACGATCTATGAAAAGGATTATGATGTGGTAATCGTCGACGAAGCAAGCATGGCATACGTGCCTCAAGCCGCATTTGCTGCTTCATTAGGCAGGCATGTCATCATCTGTGGTGATTTCAAACAGCTCCCACCGATTGCTTCCGCAAGGCATGAACTGGTGGATAAATGGCTACGTGAAGACATATTTCATCTTGCAGGTGTGGCAGACACAGTGGGTAACGGGATGCTACATCCTCAATTGCTGCTATTGAAAGAGCAGAGAAGAATGCATCCGGACATATCCTCTTTCACGAATATGCATATCTATCACTCCCTGGTTGGAGACCATCCTGAAATCAAGAAACAGAGGGAGGCTTTGGCCAAGAGCTTGCCATTTGCCGGGCAAGCTTCAGTCCTTTTGCATACAAGCTTTACAGGGGAGTATGGGATTATTGATAGGGTGTCAAGGTCAAGGGTGAACCTATGGCATCTGCTACTTTCTTTTCAAAATATCCATGAAGGAAATCTTGCGGGTATACGCTCTATAGGATATATTTCTCCATACCGCGCACAGGCAAATCTTATGGAATCCTTTCTGGAGGAAGTTTATCTGGAAGAAATGGCAAACGCAGAGATACTTTCTGCAACTGTCCACAGATTTCAAGGAAGTGAAAAGGATCTGGTTATTTTCGATTCAGTGGACAGTTATCCTGTAAATCGACCTGGAATGCTATTGATGGGAAAAGAGAGCGAACGTTTATTAAATGTGGCTATTACAAGGACAAGAGGGAAATTCGTCCATATATGTGATACCCATTTCATGAAAAGCAGAATCGGCTCACAAAAAACGATACGAAAACTGATTCTACACCAGGAGTCCCGCCAATATCAGGTTTTTCCGAAAGATATCGGGATATGGGTAAAAAATCAGCATGCAAAAGTTCAGTGGATGCATGCGTTAAAGCTGGAAAAGGTACTCTATGATATGGCCCAATCCAAAAAGTCCGTCATTATCGGCGTACCTAGCATTTCCACCCTTTCCTCGCAATGGCTGGAAGTAATAAAGAAATTTAATGCTCGTTCAACATTAGTGATTGTCACAGGTCAAAATCTCGATCAGCCTCTTTTTACGGTAAAGAGAGTGGTGGAAGAGCTGACTTTTCCATTTGTGATGATCGATGAAGAGATCCTTTGGCTTGGCACACCTTATGAAACCGGAAGGAATTCAAGGCCTCCTTATGTTTCAGTGAGAGCGGAGTCATCCGTCCTTTGCAGATATTTATTAAATCAATTTAATCTGACAGATGTAACATGATGTTGCTAAATATTTATAAAGCTTCCAGATCGCTTTTCCTTTCTAAGCAAAATAGGAGAGGATAATGTTGCAGTATGTTAAGATGTATCAAACAACATTCAGAAAGAGGTGCGATAAAACAATGAAGATAGAAGTTTGGTCCGACTTTGTTTGTCCATTTTGCTATATAGGGAAAAGAAGACTTGAGGAAGCGTTAGAGAAGTTTCCACATCAAGATAAAGTGGAAGTACAATATAAAAGCTTTGAATTGGATCCTAATGCAAAGCGTGATACGGATCTCTCCATTCATGAAATTCTTGCTAAAAAATACGGCATGCCTGTTTCGGAAGCAAAGAAAATGAGCGAGGGAGTTGCCGCTCAAGCAGCAACTGTCGGGCTTGAATTTAATTTTGATTCAAACATCCCTACCAATACCTTTGATGCGCACCGCTTGGCAAAGCTCGCAGAAAAAAAAGGCAAAGACCAAGAATTAACGGAAAGCCTGTTAAAAGCGCATTTCACAGATTCGAAGCATATAGGAAGTCCGGAGTACTTGAAGGAGCTTGCCATTGAAGTCGGGCTTGATTCTGCAGAAGTGGAAGAGGTCTTGAACAGCAACCACTATGAGCAAAACGTCCGTGCGGATGAAGCTGAAGCCCGTGAGATAGGGGTTCAAGGTGTTCCATTCTTTGTATTGAACCGTAAGTATGCCATTTCGGGTGCTCAGTCTGTAGAAACATTCGTACAGGCTCTTGAAAAGGTCTGGGAAGAAGAGAATGAAAAACCTGTGCTACAGTCACTTGACTCGAAGGATAAAACTTCGTACTGTTCAGATGAGGGCTGTGAATAAGGAAAGTAAAAGTTGCCGAGAGGATGATTCCCCTCGGCTATTTTTATGAATTCCATCATGTATCACATAATATAGTTATGTAAAGTGAATTCCATAAAAACAGCTGCATTTGTAAAAATCCATACAGCTGCTCCAGTTACTTATGATCATTTACCAATATACCTTGATAAAGGACGGAAAATTGTGTTGTTTTCTGCCTGTTCCAGAACATGGGCCGTCCAACCCACCATCCTGCTTGCTGTAAATGTAGGTGTGAAGAGGGATGGGTCAAGTTCAATTGCCTTCATGATCGCTGCCGCATAAAATTCCACATTTGTATACAATGCTCTTCCGGGTTTATGCTCCTCGAGGGCTGCAATCGCAGCCACTTCCACCGATAGGGCAAGGTCGAGCCATTCATCTTTACCTTCCTGCTCCATCAGTTTCTCCTTTAACGCAAGAGCACGTGGGTCATGTGTTTTATAGACACGATGGCCAAACCCCATCAGTTTTTCTCCAGCCAATATTTTTTGACTAAGGAATGACCTGACATTCTGCTCTTGCTTCACCTCATCCAAAAGCGCAATTACTTCAGATGGTGCTCCGCCATGAAGCGGACCCTTCATTGTGCCGATTGCTGCACATATTGCTGAAACCAAATCCGATTCCGTTGATGCGGTGACCCTTGCAGAAAATGTGGAGGCATTCATCCCATGCTCCATGGTAAGGATCATATATGTTTCAAGTGCTCTTACATGTTCTGCTTTTGGCAATGAACCATGTAACATATATAAGTAATTCTCTACATGGCTGAGGTTGTTATCAGGATCGATTAACGGCCGTCCCTCGAGGGTGTTTTTCCTACTTGCAATAATGGTAGGGATTTTTGCAGTCAGTGACACTGCCTGATCGAGGGTAGGTTTCCATCCGTAAGTGGAATCCCCTTCGGCAGAAAGTACGGTACGAAGCACGCTCATCATGTCCATATTATCAGGGAGTGCATCCAGTACATTCATCATGACCGGCGTCAATTGTCTGCTTTGATGAAATAGTCTGTGAAACTGGAGAAGTTCTTCCGGTTCAGGGATCTTTCCATACCACAAAAGATAGGCAACTTCTTCAAACGTCCGTTCCTTTGTCAATTCCCTGATTTCATAACCTCTGTACACCAGCCTTCCATTCAATCCATCCACTTCACCGATTTTCGTTTCAGCTGCAATGACACCTTTCAAACCTGGCTTCATCATTCAATTCTCTCCTTTCCTTTCTATTCAATATTTTATAAAATAAAAGTAATTATGAATATTGAATATAATTAATCGAATTAATTATATTCTTTAATCGATAGGAGGATGATCTCAAATGGATTTCAACTGGCTCCGGACCTTTGTTTCCGCTGCAGAAACTGCAAACTTCCGGAGGACTGCCGAGCTATTATTCCTATCACAGCCAACGGTCACTGTCCATATCAAGCTGCTAGAAAAGGAAATAGGAGCGCAATTGTTCGTTCGTGAAGGCAGAAATATCGTGCTTACTGAAGAGGGCAGACGGTACTTGAGTTATGCAAAAAGGATGCTGGCGGTTTATGACGAGGGAGTTGCTGACCTGCATTCCTATCAACAAGGTTTCAGTTCCACCCTTACGATTGCCATTTCACCTTTGATTGCCGACACCATACTGCCGTACGTGCTTAAAAGATTTATCAACAAATACCCACAAGTAGAGATATCCATCAGGATCATTGAATCGATTGATATAGAAGCTTCCATAATGGCCGAGGAAGTGGATATAGGATTATCCTGTTTGCCTGCTCGCGACCCTAAAGTGAAGAACCATTCCCTGTACCGTGATTCACTGGTTTTTGTGGCTCCGCATGATGGCTTTGATTCGGAGCGTGCCCACCCGTTGGATGCAGAGGAAATCCTTGAAACAAATACCCTCCTGACCCATAATCATCCCGGTTATTGGGAGGAGCTATGCCAGATTATCAAAGTGAAATATCCAAGGGTCAAAATGATGAAGGTCTCGCAGGTGCATATTACAAAGCGATTCATTGTCGAGGGTCTAGGGGTGTCATTCTTGCCGGGGTCCACTGTAAGAAGAGAACTTTTGGAAGGGCGCCTTCTGGAAATAGACTGCCCCTCCATCCCTTTACCAGAGGCTCATACTTACGCCCTTATGAAATATGAACATTCAGTGCAAAAGGAGTTTCTGAAGTTTCTGTCGAACTATAGGATATAGGCTTATTTGGAAAAAGATAGCAAGGAGGGGGAAATATGATTTATAGGAGAAAAACTTACAAAATAATTCCCGAAAAATTGGAGGAATTCACAGCTTTTTTTCATGAATATCTCTATCCGAATCAAATCACCAATGGAGCAAAGCTAGTCGGCCGCTGGGTGACCGAGGATAAAAGTGAAGTCGTCGCCATCTGGGAATATCTCAATCAGGAACATTATGAAAGTATTGAAAAAGCTATCCGAAGCAGTGAACTCCATAGAAGGGCCCAGGCTAGGAGAAAAGAGCTTGGGGAAGTTTTTGTGACAAGCAGCCAGGATTTCATGCATGCAACCGGTACATATCATCCACCAAGGCATATTGTAGCCGTAAGTGCATTGATCACAAACGATAAAGGGGAAATCCTGCTCGTGAAAAATCATCACCGCGCAGACACTTATGAAATCCCAGGAGGGCAGCTGGAAAATGGTGAAACATTGGCGGAAGGTGCAATAAGGGAAGTGTTGGAGGAAACCGGTGTATCGGTTTCCTTGACCGGAATAACCGGAATCTATCAGAACATGACAAAAGGGATTGTAAGTGTAGTGTTCAGAGGGGAATATATTTCAGGAGAGCCACTGCCTGATGGGGTGGAAACGAAGGAAGTTTTTTTCCACAAGCTTGATAAGAATAATGCAGGAGCATGGATAACAAGACCACATTTCCTCACCAGGGTACTCGATGCATTGGAACCGACCTATCTTCCTGCAGAAGCATTCAATCTGCATCCATATGAACTGATCAGCAGGTTTGAAGCGGAGAAGGAAAAGTAGGTTGATAGCTAGATTGTTAATTGCCATTTAATATAAAAGTATTCAAAAGCAACAGGAGTCCTTTCACAAAAGGGCTCTTTTTTACATTCACCCCATAAATATACTCCTGAGTATCCCCACCACCCAGTCAATTTCAAAAAAAGGAATGTTCCTTTCCCCTTGTCCATATATATGAATAATAATGGGACAGTTATCTACTTATACATCATGAAAAATAGTGAAATAGATGAAGGCTAGGAGGGGAAGGGATTGCTTCATATTGTCGCATGTATCAAACAGGTGCCGGATACGAAGGTCATTAAGATGAACCCGAAAACGAATACGATGGACCGCGCAAGTGCACCCGCCATTTTGAATCCATATGACGCACATGCAGTCGAGGAGGCCGTGCGCCTCAAAAATAAATATGGTGGAACCGTTTCGGTAGTGACGATGGGCCCGCCGCCAGCGGTGAAAGCCATCAGGAAATGCATCGAAATCGGTGCAGATGAAGGGTATATGATATCAGACCGGGCATTTGCCGGGGCTGATACACTGGCAACAAGTTATGCATTAACGAAGGCAATTGACAAAATAAGTGAGATCAAACCGATTGATCTGATCATATGTGGAAAGATGACCATCGATGGGGATACCGGGCAAGTCGGACCGGGCATAGCGAGGAGATTGGATATTCCACCATTGACGTCTGTCAAAAAAGTAGTGGAGATCAATAAAGAAGAAGGCTTCATGGTGGTCCATCGCAAGCTCGAGGACGGTTATGAGGTAGTACGAACAGATTTGCCTTGTCTATTATCTGTCGAAAAAGAAATCAATGAGGTGCCATATTCCACATTCCCCAATATGTTGAGGGCCGCGAGATATAATCCTCACATCTGGTCTGTCAATGATCTAGCCGATATCGACAGGACACAGCTTGGCCTGAAAGGCTCTCCGACCATCGTGGCAAAGGTTTGGGCGCCGCCAAAGCCAGAAGGGGGCAAGCTGTTGGAAGGAGAAGCCAATGAACAGGTCAAGCAGATCCTTTCCATTGTACTGGAAAAGAAAGAACTGTTTGCAGAAAAGAGGGGATTAGAGTGAGCTTTGAAGATTACCGAGGTGTCTGGGTTTTTATTGAAGAAAAAGAAGGGAAAATAGCTCCCGTTTCCCTTGAACTTCTTGGTGCAGGGAGGAAACTTGCGGACAAAAGGAAAGTGGAACTTGGGGGTGTACTGATAGGAGACGGTGTGAAGAACCTGGCATCTACGGTATTCGAGTATGGTGCAGATACCGTCTATATATACGATCAGCCGATCTTCAAGCTCTATCGCACGGAATCATTTATGAAAGCACTCCTTCACTGCAGCGAAAAGCATAAACCGGAAATCATCCTGTATGGTGCCACTTCGACTGGAAAGGATTTGGCCAGTGCTGTTGCTACAGATCTCCCTACCGGTTTGACAGCAGATACAACCGAGCTTGATGTTGAAGAGGATACAGGGCTTCTCTTGGCAAGCCGACCAGCCTTTGGCGGGAATATCATGGCGACCATCCTATGCAAAAAATACAGACCGCAGATGGCGACGGTGCGACCAAAGGTGATGAAGGCCCTCTCCCCTGAAGCTGGCAAAACCGGAACAGTGGTAGAGGAGTACATCGATCTTAGAGAAGAGAATATGAGAACAAAAGTCTTGGAGATTGTAAGGGAAACTACTAAAAAAGTGCGGATCGATGAAGCGGACATCGTTGTTGCGGGTGGCAAAGGACTTGGCAGTGCAGAAGGTTTCAAGCTGATTCATCAACTGGCAGATACGCTAGGTGGAGTCGTCGGTGCCAGCAGGGATGTGGTGGAAGCTGGCTGGATCGAGCATCATCATCAAGTTGGACAGACCGGAGTGACAGTGACTCCAAAAATATATTTTGCCATAGGCATTTCAGGTGCCATCCAGCATATTGTCGGAATGAAAAATGCCGGGCTCATCATTGCGATCAATAAAGATCCTGATGCAGCCATATTCCAATCGTGCCATTACGGGATCGTAGGTGATGCCTTTGAGATTATCCCTTTGATGGTTCAGGAATTCAAAAAGGAGCTAGTCGGGGAGGAGGCAAATCATGTCTGAGAAATTTGACGCCATCGTAGTAGGAGCAGGACCAGCGGGTATTTCCTGTGCCTTTGAATTGGCAAAGGGCGGGGCAAACGTCCTTTTGCTTGAACGCGGGGAATATCCCGGCTCAAAGAATGTGATGGGTGGAGTGCTGTACCGCAAGATGATGGAGGATATCATACCGGATTTTCATAAGGAGGCCCCGCTTGAGCGGCCGATTGTCGAGCAGCGCTTCATGATGATGGATAAGGAGTCTGCAGTGACATTCGGGTATAAAGGCCTTGAATGGGCACAGGAGCCCTATAATAACTTTACAGTGCTTAGGGCAAAGTTCGATCAATGGTTTGCGGGTAAAGCGGTGGAGCAGGGCGCATTGCTTGTCAATGAAACAGTGGTGCTTGAATGCATTGTAGAGGACGGCAAGGTGATAGGAGTAAGGACCGATCGTCCCAACGGGGAAGTCTACGCTGATGTCGTCGTACTTGCGGACGGTGTCAACTCCCTATTAGGAAAATCCCTAGGCTTCCATAAAGAATACCGTCCGGATGAAGTGGCGCTTGCTACCATGGAAATCATCAAGCTGGACAGCAAAACCATCGAGGAGCGCTTTAACCTCGAAAAGAACCAGGGTTGTACGATCGAGCTATTTGGAGACGCAACAAAAGGTATTCTTGGAACCGGTTTCCTTTATACAAATAAAGATACTTTAAGTATTGGTGTCGGGACACTTCTTTCTGGTCTGATCGAGCATAAAATAAGACCATATGAGCTATTGGAATATGTCAAAAACCATCCGATGGTAAGACCGTATCTTGCTGGGGGGGAGCCTGTTGAATATCTGGCACATCTCATTCCGGAGGGCGGTCTCAAATCGATGGGCAGGATTGTCGGCAATGGGGTTGTCGTGGTCGGAGACGCTGCACAGCTTGTCAATGCCATTCACCGGGAAGGTTCCAATCTTGCGATGACTTCCGGAAGACTTGCTGCCGAAACGATTCTTTCAGCAAAAGAACAGGGTGATTTCTCTGAAACAACCCTGGATCAGTACCGGATCAACCTGATGAAAAGCTTCGTCGGGCAGGATATGAAGAAATATAAAGATTCAACACATCACTTCAATAAATTCCCTCAATATTTCGATCAGTATATCCCGATGGTCAATCGTGCAGCAAGCCAGATGTTTACGGTCGATGGAAAATCCAAATGGGAAAAACAAAAAAAGATCTGGAAGGACCTAGGCTCACCGAAAGAAAAACTCAAACTGGCTCGAGATGCCTATCGAGCGTGGAAGGTGATGAAGTAATGACGGAACAAAAGAAATGTCAGACTATCGAAGAGAAACAGTACCTTGTTCGTTTCAATGCAGACACCAAATCACATCTCCATGTCATGGATGAGGACATTTGCCTGACAAAATGTCCTGACAAATTATGTACCATATTTTGCCCAGCTGAAATCTACAAATGGGAACAGATCAGGATGCATGTCGGATATGAAGGGTGTCATGAATGCGGAAGCTGCCGGATCGGCTGTCCGCATCAGAATATAAAGTGGGAATACCCAAAGGGCGGTCATGGGATTGTTTTCAGACTTGCCTAGAAAAAGATGAGTCTATCAAATTGATAGGCTTCTTTTAATTGCAGGAACTCCATGCATACTTACATAAAAAAAGCCAAACACCTTAGCTAAAAGGTATTTGGCGACAAATTAGTCATTGATAAACATGAAATATTATGGTAAATTTATATAGATATGCATTGTGTTTTAAAATTTAATATATTTTCCCTATTTTAATTATACAATGTAATCCAAGCGTAAGTCAACTCTTTTACTAAATTTTTTTAAGGAGTGTTTGCCGTGAATTCAGGATTTCAAAAAGAGCAGGAACGAGTAGACAGGGTGATGGAGACGATTTCGGATGAAATCACCAGTTTGGAAGAGGAAACTGCCAGGCGTCGGAACGAAGTGGTTCATATCCGAAAACACTTTTGGGATGAAGTAAAGGTGAGTACAGATAGCTTTGATGATTACCTTGAGACCATTATTGGCTTGCGTCAAGAAGCTCAAGCCTTGTCGGTAAGCCAGAGCACCCATAGACATGCAGCCAAACGATTATCCACGCTTCGCAGAATGCAGGCGAATCCTTATTTTGGTCGGATCGATTTTATTGAAGAAGGGACTTCAAATGTGGAACAAATCTATATTGGCATATCCTCTCTCAGTGATGCTGGTGGGGAAAATTTTCTGATCTACGACTGGAGGGCCCCTGTCTCGAGTGTCTACTATGATTACCAGCCCGGTGCTGCCAAGTACTTGACTCCGGAGGGAGAAATCCACGGCATATTGGAGAAAAAGTGGCAATATCTCATTCGCGGCGGTGCTCTGATATCCATGTTTGATACGAGTATTACCATTGGAGATGAGATTTTACAGGAGGTTCTTGGCAAAGGTACCGACAAACAGATGCACAATATAGTAGCCACCATTCAACAAGAGCAAAATAGGATCATCCGTCATGACCAAGGGCGGCTACTTATTGTCCATGGTGCAGCAGGTAGTGGGAAGACGTCAGCCGCCCTCCAAAGAATTGCCTATTTGCTCTACAAATATCGGGATAGCCTGAATGCTGACCAAATCATTCTTTTTTCACCAAATTCCATGTTCAGCAGTTACGTGTCCAATGTACTGCCGGAACTTGGTGAAGAAAACATGCAACAGGTCACCTTCCAGGAATACTTGGACCACCGTCTGAGTAAAGAGTTCCACGCAGAAAATCCCTACGAACAGTTGGAATATGTTTTAACCGAGGTTCATAATCCTTCCTATGGAACAAGACATGCAGGTATCCGTTTTAAAGCATCCACAAGGTTTTTTGAGGCGATTCAATCTTATAGAGAGTCACTCGAGTCTTCGGGAATGCTTTTTGAAGATATTACATTCAGGGGGAAGACAATTATTACCGGCCAACAAATTGCAGATAGGTTTTATAGTCATGACACGGCACTCCGTTTCCATAATAGACTTGAAAAATTGAAGGATTGGTTAATCAAGAAGATAAGCGAGGTCCAAAAGGCAGAGAGGACAAAACCCTGGGTACAGGAGGAGATAGAGCTGCTTAGCAACGATGATTACCATAAGGCACATAAGTTCTTGGCAAAAAAACGCGGGTATGAAAGAGAATCGATCGGCGACTACGAAATGGAGCCGGAAGCACTTTCACGTTTGATTGTGCACCAAAAATTGAAGAAGGCAAGAAAACAAGTCAGAGCGTTCCGATTTATCGACTTCAAGGGGTTATACAAGCAACTTTTTACTGTTCAACCTCAGATCGAGCGTTTGATGGAAGGGAAGACTCCCGCAGAATGGCCAGATATTTGTGAGGCGACCCTGGAAAGACTGAATGAAGATAAACTTTTTTATGAGGATGCTACTCCGTTCCTCCTTTTGAAAGAGCTGATACTTGGCTTTCAGATAAACAGCTCCATTAAACATATAGTTATTGATGAGGCACAGGATTATTCCCCCTTCCAGTTTGAATTCCTGAAGCGGTTGTTTCCTGCAGCAAGGATGACCGTTCTCGGAGACTTTAACCAGGCGATATTTGCCCATGCCAGTGAAGAGGTTGATTTCAACACACTTACAGGCCTTTACGGACCCGCAAAAACAGAAATGATCAATATCTCGCGGAGTTACCGTTCCACTAAACCGATCATTGAATTCACCCGAAGACTTGTTCCAAATGGAGAAGGGATTATTCCTTTTGAACGCGACGGAATGAGACCTTCCCTAGAACAATTAGTTGATCACGATGAACTGCATCGTAGGATCGCATCCAAAGTCAAAGATTTGCGAAAACTTGGTTTCGATAGTATCGCGATCATCTGCAAATCTGCCGAGGAAAGCTTACGTGCATATGAATCTCTTACTAACATCGATGAAATTAAACTCTTAAAGAGCAATTCGATGGAGTATGAACAAGGTGTAGTCGTGGTACCATCTTATTTATCAAAGGGCATCGAATTCGAAGCCGTCATCATCTATGATGCATCTGAGATTGTATATGGTGAGGAGAGTCTGTGCAGGGTGTTCTACACCGGCTGTACCAGAGCCATGCACCATTTGCAGCTATACACTGTGGGGAAACCGAGCCCGTTTTTACGAAGCGCGTTGCAGGAGGGCTTCATTCAATGAATAAAAGAAAAAAGGGAATCTGGCTTGCTATTGGAGGATCCATGGTTTTAATGTCACTTTACTTCGCATTATGGCCAATCCCAATTGATCCGATCAATTGGGATGCTCCTAAAAGCGATGGCTACAAAGGCTTTCACCGTCAGAACGATAAGCTGTCCAATATGAAGTTTATACGTTTAGATCATTACAGTCAGCCAGAGCATATCGTTTTCAAGGATGGATGGCTCTTCGCCTCAGTAAAGGAAGGGGCCATCATCCGCATGCGACCGGATGGTTCTGAAATCGAAGAAGTTGTTAATACAGGTGGCAGGCCGCTTGGATTTGATTTTGACTATGAGAACGCACTGATCATCGCAGACCCCATGTACGGATCACACGGGGGAATACTAAGAGTGAAGAACTGGCAATCAAAAGCGGATATTGAGCTCCTTACTGCTTCCGTGGACGGAAAAGCCATATATTTTGCAGATGCCCTTGTCGTAGCACGAACCGGAAAAATATACTTTACTGATGCTTCATCAGAAGTGATACCAGAACTAGTCGGGGATGTTCTAGCAGCAGGGGAAATCGATATACTGGCACAAACCTCAACAGGCAGGTTACTGGAGTATGATCCCACTTCAAAGGAGACGCGAGTATTGATGCATGGCCTGAGTTTTGCCAATGGCATTGCTTTGGACGAGAAACAGGAGAATATCCTGTTAAATGAAACAGGTAAGTACCGGGTATGGAAGATAAGTACAAAAGCGGATAATATAAGTCCAATAGATTCAGGGGAAAAGGCTCAAGTAATGGTTGATAATCTACCTGGCTTGCCTGATAACCTACTTCAGGGGAAAGACGGGAAGTATTGGATCGGGTTGGTCAGTCCAAGAAACACATTTTTGGATTATAGCGCAGATAAAGCCTGGCTCCGTTCGGTGGTGATGCGCATCCCCCACAGCTTCTGGCCTAGGGGTCAAGGATATGCACATGTCATAAGCATCAATGAGGAAGGGGTTGTAGTATCTGACTTTCAAGGGCCGGGATTGTCCTACCAACAGATCACCGGAGTGACGGAAACGGATGATAGGCTATATTTTCATCATATTGGAGAACTGGATAAAATAGGTTGGATGGAAAATGTAAAATAGATATGTCTTACGAGGCAGATGCAATTTGAGGGATTTATGTATACTTTTCTTTGTACACTGTTTCACATATACCTTTAAAAAGAAAAACAGAGATGTTTTTCTTTTTTTGTTTCACCCTGCGATAGTGAACAGTTGACCGTCTTTAGCGATTTTTTCGACTTCCGTGATGTATTCCAGTGCTTCGTCGATGGAAAGGAAGAACGAGGAGACATATAAAGGGTATTTATAATCGAATCCGCCATTCAGTTCTGCCGGGAAGACCACTATCTGCCAATGGTAGAAATCTTCGCCGAGATTCATCTCTTTTCCTTCCAGCGCAATCAACCAATGACTGAAATGATCACATGAATCGATATCCGTCACTTTCTCCAAGAAAATCAACAGATCATCATTTTTGATCGGTACAAGAGATTTTGGATAAAATTCACCGAAGTTCGGCATATCTCTCATGAACATCGCTCCTTTTTGCTTATTAAAAAATGATAAGTATTAGTTGTATTAATATATGTAAGTACCAACGAAATATTTTGTATTTTCGGAAAATAATTATCATTTTGCAAAAGAAAAAACCGCACCAATGAATGCGACTTTTTCGATATCTTTATTTCGAATGGAAATAATCTGTAAAAGCTTTCACGACCTCAATGCCCTGAAATGTGAAAAGGCTGAGGGAAGTCAGGGAGAAAAAGCAAATGACAATTATGCGAACCCACATCATGATAACTCCTCCTTTTATTATTAGGTTAAAAGGTGAGATCTTTCATGAGATGGCCCTTATAGTTCCCCTGATGGAATACGGTAACAAGATGCAGCAGACAAGAAGGCAGCTGCTCATCTGCACCCTTCACGATTATTGCAAGACTTAAATATCGCTTAAGGGCAAAAGGTTCGGCATGCAGCCCTGTGTAGTGTTTATCAGAGCTTTCATCCGAATTCATAGAGTCCTGATCCAAAAAGAAGGAATCCTTCACCAAAGAGAGAATTGTATTGGATGAAGGATGACTGGTTAGATGAAACGTGATGGATGCTATGAAAATAGCGATGATAATCATATATTTTGTCAGTTTCATCCCGCCACTCCTTCGAAAAGTTATTATTCCTATCATAAAGCAACCTTGACACAGTTGAAAGGACTATTTTTATCCTTAAATATAACTTATAGGAGGGACAGGCGATGAGTCAAACCCAAGTGATGAACGAAATTCAGAAACTTGAAATGGAGATTATCGAAAAGAAAAAAAGGCTGGCCGAAATGAGAAGAGGGATCAAAGGGGAACAGGTCGCAAACTATTCTTTTGTCACATCACATAATAAACCTATCTCCCTGCTGGAACTGTTTGGGGACAAAGAAGAGCTGCTGGTCGTACATAATATGGGGAAGAGCTGCTCTTATTGCACAATGTGGGCAGACGGATTCAACAGTGTGTATCACCATATTATCAGAAAAGCATCCTTTGTAGTATCCAGCCCGGACAGTCCGGCCGATCAGGAGAATTTCGCAGCGGAAAGAAGATGGATTTTTCCGATGGTTTCCACAAAAGAAAACTCTTTTAAAGAGGACATGGGATTTGTACTTGAAGGAATGAACTACCCTGGGGTATCGGTCTTCACGAAAGACGAGGAGGGGAAAATCTATCATCATGCGAAGACCTTTTTTGGACCAGGTGATGATTTCTGTTCTGTCTGGTCGTTTTTTGACCTTCTTCCATCGGGCTATGAAGAGTATCGACCGGGAAAGAAGATAAACGGCGAGACCCCCTATCAACTTACTAACAATATCGCCATTAGAGTAAAAGATTATGAGAATGCACTACAATTTTATGAGAAGACCCTCGGAATGAAATTGGTGGAGTCAAATGAAACGGAAACTAAATTCACGATGAACGGGACCAATTTCTATATGGAAAAAAGCGGAGGGATGAATCAAAAGGTATTCTTTGAGTTCGCTGTGGAGGATGTGGATTCCATTAAAGATTCGCTCCTTCATCAGGGTTGTACCATAACAAAAGAGTATAGCGAAAAGAGCCTCATGTTCGAGGATCCATTTGGAATGAACTTTCACCTATTTGAAAGCAAATAGACTGCTTGGACCTTTTCATGGGAAAGGTCCATTCTTTTTGCTATACTGTGAGAATAAATGGTTAATAGTAAAAAGGAGTACACCTACAACATGAAATTGATATCTTGGAACGTCAACGGAATACGAGCATGCGTAAAAAAAGGGTTTTTGGAATTTTTTCATGAGATGGATGCTGATATCTTCTGCATACAGGAAACAAAGCTGCAGGAGGGGCAGATTGATTTAGACCTGCCAGGGTACCATCAATTCTGGAATTATGCGATAAAAAAGGGTTATTCAGGTACCGGAGTTTTTTCTAAAGTGAAGCCTCTCCACGTTACATACGGCCTTGATATGGAAAATTACGAGGAACGGGAGCCTGAAGGAAGAATCATCACCTTGGAATATGATGAGTTTTACCTTGTCAATGTGTATACTCCCAATTCGCAGAGGGATCTTGCACGCCTGGATTTCCGCCTCGACTGGGAAGACAGGTTCCTAAGCTATATCCAAACGTTGGATAAAGAGAAGCCTGTCATTGTATGCGGTGACCTGAATGTTGCTCACACCGAAATAGATTTGAAAAACCCTAAATCAAATCAGAACAATTCAGGTTTCACTTTAGAAGAAAGAGGGAAGATGACTAGGATGCTCGATTCCGGCTTCCTGGACACGTTTCGGCATTTTTACCCCGACCATACAGACCGCTACACTTGGTGGTCCTACATGAATAAGGTCAGAGAGCGCAATATTGGCTGGCGGATCGATTATTTCCTTGCATCCGAAAGGCTTCAAACAAGACTAACAGATGCAGAGATCCATCACCACATTCTTGGAAGCGATCATTGCCCAATAGCGTTACAATTAACATAGAACGGAGGGATTGTTATGAAGGTCCTTGTGGATGGAGAAATAGTTGCAAGATCAGTTGTAAAGGTGGATATGGAAGACAGGGGCTACCAATTCGGGGACGGGGTTTATGAGGTCATCAATATTTACGACGGAGTCCCCTTCACTCTGGATGAACACATTGAAAGGCTTTATCGGAGTGCGAAGGAAATAGGTATGTCAATTCTATTCGAATCAGATCATCTCAAACAGGATATCCGTAAGCTCATTAAGGAAAATAATATGAAAAAGGGCGGACTTTATCTCCAGGTGACAAGAGGGGTGGCACCAAGGACACACCAATATCAAAAGGATATCTCATCCAAATTGATTGCATATCCTTTACCTTACAAAGAAATGGCCGAAACAAGATCCTCTGGCGTTACTGCCATAACCGAACAGGATCTTCGTTGGCTGCGCTGTGATATTAAAAGCCTGAATCTCCTCTATAATATCATGATCAAGCAAAAATCCTATGAACAGGGTGCATTTGAGGCGATTTTGATAAGGGACGGCCTGGTGACAGAAGGAACATCATCCAATGTATTCATCATCAAGGATGGCACCATCTACACCCACCCTGCAACCAATCTCATATTGAATGGCATAACAAGGCAGAAGCTGCTCGAAGTTTTTCTGGAAAATGGATGGACCTGCAAAGAACAGCCATTCACCACTAAAGAGCTTATGGAGGCAGATGAAGTCTTCGTCACCTCCACGACCAGTGAAGTGGTACCTGTCATTTCTATTGATGGAAAATCCATCAACAATGGAATTCCGGGTAGCTTAACAAGAAAAATACAACAGGCTTTCTCCAATACAGTGAAAAAGGAAACTTCATCTGCAGTATTATAAATAAAGAAAGGCAGTGTTCATCCAGTATCATGAACACTGCCTTTTTATACTCTTACATGTGTAGGGGCCATCCCCATCCATTTTTTGAACATTCGATTAAAATAGGATTGATCGCAATATCCCAGATACTCGGCCACTTCACGCACGGACATGCCGGTGCTTTGCAACAGGTTCCATGCAGTGTTTATTCGTGTCTGATGAAGATATTGTATGGGAGTGACACCGAGCACTTCTTTAAATAAAACAGTCACATAATTACTCGTTACACCTGCAAGCTCGGCAAGCTCCTCAATCGTAATATTCCTGCGATAGTTATATAGAATATGCTCCTGGATTTTCCTTACCGTTTTTTCCTTGATAGGAGAAGTATGCCACTCTTCCTTTTCCTGAGCAATCAGAATGAAAATTTCGGAAAGGATATTCCGCGACATCTCCCGATAAAAGCTTCTTTGGCTTAGCCATTGAACATAAAGGAATGTAAGTCGCTGTTCGTAGTAGGCTGCTTTTCTTGGCTTGAAACGAATAAGATCCTCCTTGTTATCAGAAAATAACGGTTGATGAATGTCGTTTGAAAAGACTACGGTATATTTCTTGTGTGTCATGTGTACCGCATTACTCCATGAACGCTTAAGATATGCCGGTATATATAAGAGCTCTCCCTTTTCCAAAGATATTTTTTCACCTTCAATTAAATAATCCACAATCCCATCTGTCACAAAAACCAATGTTGAGCGCCCGCTATCACTATTGATGCCCCAACTCGGTTCTACGTCATGAAATACCCCGCTAATGTCAATCATTCTGCCAAACTCCTAAAAAAAATTGATGTATCGTCCAAAAAAAATCGTTTTATCCATTTCGAATTAATCCGCTTTCATATATGATAACTATAACATCATCCTTGTCCTTGGACTAGATGGTGATCTCAAATCACTTTACATAAAAACCATTCACACAATGAAATATTCAAACAATTGTGGAATTAATTGTAACCAGGAAAGGGGTACAAAAAATGACAAGCACAACAGATATGTATAAAAACCTGCCACCAAAAGTAAAAACATTCTTTGATCGACAATATAAGGATTCCTACCTGCTTTTTGAAGCATCACGCAACGAGCGGACAGGCCTTTATGCAGACGCATACTTCTCATTTGATCAAAATCCCGATTATCGCTGTTCCATCGCTGCAACAGGTGTAGGGCTGATCAGTTTATGTGTGGCAGATAAAGAAGGCTGGGATGAAAAGGCTGCTGAAAAAGCTATCCTCACACTTCGTGGCGTTTCAGGTGAAATCGAGGGATGCGAGGTTGCAAGGGAAGAAAAAACAGGCTTCTTTGCTCACTTTGTTGATATGGAAACAGGTGAAAATCTTAATTCCGAGTATTCTACCATCGATTCTACACTACTTATTACCGGTGCATTATTTGCGGGACATCACTTCCTTGATCGTCACCCGGAAATATTGGAGATGGCCCATAAGCTCCTAAAGTCCATCGACTGGAGCATTGTTGTCGCAGACAAGGAAACAGGCGTTATCAACATGATCGCAAAAGACGGTGAAGGGATCGCCCCGCTGCCTGCCTATAACGAATATGTAATGGTTTCGTATCTTGCGATGCTTGGCCAACCAGAAAACGAGGATATTCAAGCATTATGGAACAACAATTTCGCCGAGGACAAGATTTCCCAATTGCCACAGGAGGAATTCCGTGGACTGCCGGTTTTGAATGATCGTCCTGGCACTTTCCTGTCTTCCTTTGTTCAGCAGTTTCCATTCTTCCTTGTACCTGAGTATGCTGAAAGCCCGACCTATCTGGAATATTACAAAAATGCCTGCCTGGCGGACCGTTTTAAATGGAAAGAGCTCGACGATGTACCTTCCTATATCTGGGGTTATGGAGCAGGTCCGAATGATGGCCTGTTTGGCGGTTACCATGCAGATAAAATCAACAACGCCCCCCATGATATTTCATCTTCCTATATCATCGGCGGCTATCTGCCTGTATATCCTGCTGGCATCTATGACCTTTATGCACAATACTCCTTGCATATTCCATATGATGTCTATACAAATGACGAGGATAAGGAAGATGAGGCTAAACTCCGTGCTGCCTATAAATATGGGTTACACCGCATTTCTTGGTGGCATCTTGAGCAGCCCGACCGCTGGTACCCGACAAAGGTTACATTGATTGATTGGAGCTCAATGTTGTACGGACTTGCAGGCTTCAAACATGGAATGTCATTCTTCAGTGAGCGCTTGCCAAAAGTGAACAGCATGTCAAAAGTAAAATAACTAATTGAAACCGATGAGCAGATCATCGGTTTTTTTTATAAAAATTTATCTGAAATATTGGACAAAACACTTTCGAAATGATACTTTTTGGTCATGGCAACAAAATAGTACACAACCTAAACGCAGGATAATTGCTAATTTATTTTGAATTTACAACACTAATAGATAGAGAACATGTAGGAGGAATACATAATGAACAATTTCGAACAGACTATGGAAAAATATGCAGAATTGGCAGTAAAGGTAGGAGTAAATGTACAGCCGGGCCAGACACTTATTGTAAACGCTGACATCGCTGCAGCCCCATATGTAAGACTAGTGGCGAAGAAAGCCTATGAAGCGGGAGCAAAGCTTGTTCAAGTGGAGTGGAACGATGAAGCAGTGACTAGGATCCGCTATGACTACGCATCCGATGAGTCTTTTGAATATTTCCCGACCTGGAAAGCGGAAATGATGGAAAAAGCTTATGAGGAAGGAGCAGCACTTCTGGCAATCACCTCTCTTAATCCAGACCTTTTGAAAGGTGTCGATTCCCAAAAGATCGCCAACCTTCAAAAGGCTGCCGGGGCTGCAACCAAAAAGTCCCGTAAATACACGATGTCCGATAAAGTTAGCTGGTCGATCGTAGCCGTTCCGTCCAAGGGCTGGGCTGCAAAAGTATTTCCAGGGCTTGATGAAAAAGAACAGGAAGAAAAGTTATGGGAAGCTATTTTCCATGCGACCAGAGCCAATCTCGAGGATCCAGTAAAAGCTTGGAACGATCATAAAACAAAGTTAAGCCAAAAAGTGGATTTCCTTAATGGCCACAAGTTCAAGGCCCTGCACTATCAGGCAGAGGGAACAGACCTTACTATCGAACTGCCGGAAAAACATGAGTGGATCGGGCCTGAAAGCATCAATGAAAAAGGACATACATTTATTGCAAACATGCCAACAGAAGAAGTATTCACTACCCCACTCAAAACAGGTGTGAATGGAACAGTAAGGAGCTCCAAGCCACTAAACTTTGGTGGAAATCTTATTGAAAACTTTACGCTCACATTCGAAAATGGTCGCATTGTGGGAATCGAGGCCGAGGAAGGGTATGAAACACTCCAGAAACTTGTGGAAACGGATGAGGGGTCTCACTATTTGGGTGAGGTTGCACTTGTTCCGCATGATTCACCTATCTCCAATACAAATCTGATTTTCTACAATACGCTTTTCGATGAAAATGCTTCCCATCACCTGGCTATCGGAAATGCCTACGCATTTGCACTTGAGGGTGGTAAGGAAATGTCCGAGGAGGAATTGGAGGCTTGCGGGGCAAATTCAAGTATTACACATGTTGACTTTATGATCGGTACAAAAGAAATGGATATTGACGGGATTACAAAAGACGGCGAACGTATACCGTTATTCAGAAATGGGAATTGGGCGGAATAGTGTCACTGCTTCATCCTAAGATAATAGGTACTACTCTCAGGGTAGTGCCTTTTTTCGTCCAGCCATTTTCTCAGGTTTAATGATGGACATGCTATCTTAAAGAGGAAAAGGGGGACAATTATGTATGACCAATTTCGAAGAAAAACTAGTATTGCCGAATGGCATAATGATAAAAAATAGATTTTTCAAAGCGGCCATGAGTGAAGGATTGGCGGATGAACGTAACAGGCCGACTGAAAAATTGGTTCGGTTGTATGAAACTTGGGCAAAAGGCGGCGCGGGAATTGTGGTTACGGGTAATGTCATGGTCGATCGCCGGGCACTTGGTGAGCCTAGGAATGTTGTAATTGAGGATGAACAGGACCTTGAACTCTTAAAAAAATGGGCCAATTCAGGTACACAAAACAATACACAGCTTTGGATGCAAATCAACCATCCAGGAAAGCAAGTATTCAAAGGGATTGTAAAAGAGGCGGTTGCACCATCAAAAATTGAATTCGAACCTTCTCTCCAAAAGTATTTTCCAATTGCAAGAGAACTGACCGAACGGGAAATTCAGGATATCATCAAACGTTTTGGAACTACTGCAGGCATAGCAAAAAAAGCAGGATTCACTGGTGTGCAGATACATGCAGCGCACGGGTATCTAATCAGTCAATTCCTTTCAAACCGCCATAACGAGAGGGCGGACCAATGGGGTGGCTCCATTGAAAACCGCATGAGATTCCTTATAGAAATTTACAAGAGCATCAGACGTGAAGTGGGGGAGGAGTATCCCATCTCGGTAAAATTGAATTCAGCTGATTTTATGAAAGCTGGCTTCACTGAAGAAGATTCGATGAAAGTCATCAGTCGATTGAATGACCTGGGAATAGATTTGATCGAGGTATCAGGTGGATCGTATGAAAATCCTAGAATGACAGGTAGCGCTATGAAGCAAAGCGCCCAAAAACGTGAAGCTTATTTTTTGGAATTTGCAGCTGAAGCCAACAAGGTTTCGAAGGCACCTATCGTTGTAACCGGTGGATTCCGCACAAGAAAAGGTATGCTTGATGCCTTGCAGTCCGGGGATGCCGACATGATTGGGCTTGCACGTCCGATGGCTGTTTATCCAAGCCTACCTGATGAACTGATGGAAGGATCGAGAGAGCAGGTTCAATTGGCATCAAGAAAGACAGGAATCAAATGGATAGACAGGACCGCCATGCTGGAATTGACATGGTATAGTTTGCAGCTCGAAAGAATTGCAGTTGGGAAAGCACCTAAGGAAACCCTGTCCCCTAAACTCGCATTGCTCCGGTCAATCTTTAAAAATGGGATGGATGTCTTTCAGATGAGGAGAGTTTAATAGGTTATATTTACAAACGGCACTTTAATGATTGAAGTGCTGTTTTTCATTTTCAGGCAGATTATTATCCGAAAAAATAAGTTCATGATAAGATGTTTTTTAATCATTATCTTACATATCACTGGCAAAGGGGACTACATATGAAACAGATTTTAATAGATACTTTAAATGAATTACGGGAACAATTCTATGATATAAGCACAAGTATAGGAGAAAATCCGGAGCTTGGACATGAAGAATTCAAGTCTTCCAAACTGCTTGCAGATACACTGTCTGAACATGGATTTTCGGTGAAAATGGGTATATGTGACCTGCCTACAGCATTTGAGGCAGTATTTGATAGCGGAGAACAAGGCCCAACAATCGGAATTATGAGTGAATATGATGCCCTGCCTGAGATTGGTCATGCATGCGGCCATAATCTGATTGGAACCATGGGTATAGCAGCAGGCATTGCTATCAGCAAAATAATACCGGAAACAGGCGGGAAAGTCGTGGTTTACGGTACACCTGCGGAGGAAACAAAAGGCGGGAAAGTCACGATGGCGGAACAAGGGGTATTCGATCATCTTGATATGGCGATGATGGTCCACCCTTTGCATTCCTATGTGAAGAGCGGATCCTCACTGGCAATGGATGCCGTTCAGTTTGAGTTCTTTGGTAAACCTGCACATGCAGCTGCAAGCCCTGAAAAAGGGATAAATGCCCTGGATGCAGTCATCCACACCTTCAATGGGATCAATGCCTTAAGACAGCATGTCACGTCCGACACGAGAATTCACGGTATTATACCAGAAGGCGGGAAAGCGGCAAATGTTGTCCCTGATTATGCGGTCGCCCAGTTTTATGTGCGTGCCCAAACAAGGAGCTACGTCAACGAATTGGTGCAAAAAGTAAAAGCAATAGCAGAAGGTGCCTCCCTTATGACAGGGGCGACGATGAAAATGTCCAACTATGAACTCTCCTATGACAACATGGTGACAAATGATGCACTCTCCGATGCTTTTACTTCCTCACTCATTGAGTTAGGGGTACCCGCAAGTGACATAACTGAATCCAGGGATGGATCAGGTTCACTGGATATGGGCAATGTCAGTCTTGTTGCGCCTTCCATCCATCCATATATTAAGATCTGTGACGAGCTTTTCAGTTGCCACACAGTAGAATTCCGGGATGCCGCATTAAGTGAGCAAGGTAAAGAGGCGATGATGCTCGGGGCAAAAGCGATGGCTCTGACAGCATTGAAAATATTGACTGACCCGGAACTACTGAACAGAATCAAAGAGGAATTTTCTACGATAAAGAAGTAAAGCAGGAAGGGAGTTTGTTACGACTATGAATGAAAATCTACCACAATCAAATCCGATCCCGTTGTCCGTACTAGACCTGGCACCCATAGTGGAAGGAAGCAATGCAGGTCAATCTTTCCAGAATAGTGTGGAGCTTGCCCGACATGTAGAAAAGCTAGGATATAAAAGATTCTGGCTGGCCGAGCACCACAATATGACCGGTATTGCCAGCTCAGCCACATCGGTCGTCATTGGCCATATTGCCGGGGCAACAACAACGATTCGCGTTGGTTCAGGAGGGATCATGCTGCCTAACCACGCACCTCTCGTTATCGCTGAGCAATTCGGAACTCTGGAGACCCTCTATCCCGGCCGCATTGATCTAGGATTAGGGAGAGCACCAGGAAGCGACCAGCTGACAGCGGCTGCCCTTCGAAGGGACAGAAGCAGCGGTGGAGAGCATTTTCCCCAGCAACTAGCAGAGCTTCGTTCATATTTCCATCCCGACGGCACAACTAAAGTCCGGGCTGTGCCTGGTGAAGGGTTGAATATTCCCATATGGCTGTTAGGCTCGAGTGGATTCAGTGCGAAACTGTCAGCTGAACTCGGCTTGCCATTTGCATTTGCAAGCCATTTTTCACCTGATTATACGTTACCGGCTTTGGAATTGTACCGCAGACAATTCAAGCCAAGTGATGCGCTACACCAACCATACGCCATGATTGGTGTGAATGTGATAGCGGCCGATAGCGATGAGGAAGCAGAATTTCTTGCAACCTCACTCCAGCAGCAATTTTTAAATCTGATCCGTGGAAATCCAGGTAAGATGAAACCTCCAGTGGAAGATATCGATTCATTATGGAGTCCGTATGAAAAGCAAATTGTCCAGCAACAGTTGCGATATACAGTTACAGGCAGCGGGGAGACGGTTAAGGCGAAACTGCAGCAAATCCTTGAAGAAACAAATGCGGATGAGCTGATTGTCAATACAAGTGTCTATAATCATCAGGCTCGTTTAAGATCCTTTGAGATTCTTGCAGAGGTATGGAATAAGTAAAGAGTGAAGAGAAGAGTGGCTGTTCGTGAGCCACTCTTTTTAGATGTTCTCGATTTTTGGCGCCGCGATTTGGTGGGGGCGAGGTTACTTACAATCTATATTTCGTATTTCGAAATTAATTCGGAAAATCTAAAGGGTTACACGCATCTTTTGTCGAAATAAAATGGGACAATGTTAAAAGGGGGAGAGATTACATGCAATTTCATGAATATCAGTATCATAGACCGGACATGGCAATCATCGAGAAAGATTTCAATGAACTTTTGGAGAAGTTCGAGTCGGCTGAATCCTTCGAGGTGCAGGATCGGGCGATGGCGGAAATCAATGAGTTGCGCTCAGAATTCGAATCCATGAGGCAGCTTGTACAAATCCGTCATACGGTTGATACGACTGATGGATTTTATCAAGAGGAGAAATCATTTTTTGATATGGCGGGTCCTTCCTATAAAGGACTGATTACAAAATATTATCATGCACTTACTTCATCCAAGTATCGAAACCAGCTCGAGGAAAAATGGGGAAGTCAGCTATTTGCCCTTGCTGACAGTGAGTTGAAAACTTTCTCACCGGACGTCCTTGAGGATCTTCAGGAAGAAAATAAGCTGGTGAGTGAATACGTAAAATTACTTGCGTCCGCAAAAATTCAAGTCGAAGGCGAAGAGAAAAATCTTTCCCAGCTTGCTCCATATCTTCAATCGAAGGACAGAAATGTCCGCAAAAGGTCAAATGAAGCTAAATACAGTTTTTTTAGCGAGCAAGCCAATTCATTGGATACTTTATATGATAGCCTTGTGAAAGTCAGAACTAGAATAGCAAAAAAACTTGGCTTTGATTCTTTCACCGACCTGGCATACGCTCGACTTAAAAGAACGGACTATAACGCGGAGATGGTACAAAAATTCCGTGACCAGGTAAAGGAATATATCGTACCATTGGCATCAAAACTCATGAAGAGACAACAGGAACGCATCGGTGTGGACTCGCTGAAGTACTATGATAATAATTTCAGTTTCAAATCAGGAAACCCTGATCCAAAAGGTGACGCAGAGTGGATAGTCAAACAGGGCATCCAAATGTACAAGGAGATGTCCCCTGAAACGGATGAGTTCTATAAATATATGCTAGACAACGGACTGATGGACCTGCTCAGTAAAAAAGGGAAGGCAGGAGGTGGATATTGTACTTACATAAGCAAGTTCAAGTCCCCTTATATTTTCGCGAATTTCAATGGGACAAAGGGAGATGTACGCGTCTTGAAGCATGAAGTGGGACATGCCTTCCAAGTGTTTGAAAGCCGTGGATTTGAGGTGCCTGAGTATGGATTCCCGACTTTGGAAGCTTGTGAAATCCACTCCATGAGCATGGAATTTTTCGCATGGCCTTGGATGAATCTTTTCTTCAAAGAGGATACTGATAAGTATAAGTTTTCTCATCTAAGTGAAGCTGTTCTTTTTATCCCATACGGTGTGGCCGTTGATGAGTTCCAGCATTATGTATATGCCAACCCGGAAGCAACGCCTAAGGAACGAAACAAAGCTTGGCGGGAGATCGAGAAAAAATATCTGCCGCATATCGACTATGATGGGAACGAATTCCTTGAAGAAGGTGGATTCTGGCACCAGCAGGGTCATATCTATCGCTCTCCTTTCTACTATATCGACTATACGTTGGCTCAAATTTGCGCATTACAGTTCTGGAAAAAAGCTCAGGAGGACCATGCGGGTGCATGGGAAGATTATTTGCATCTTTGCAAGCAAGGTGGTAGCAAATCCTTTACAGAACTTGTAAAAGAAGCAAAATTAATTTCACCATTTGAAGAGGGTTGCGTCAATTCAGTCATCCAGGAAATTGAGGTTTACTTGGAAGGAATAAAAGATAAAGAATTATAATTTTCTAAAGGGATACCCTACTGCTAAAAATAAACAGGCAGTTGGGTATCCCTTATCAGTAGAAACGAAGTATATTAATCTAGCTTATTCTTATGGCTTTTATTAAAGTGGAAATTCCTGTATCCTTAGAACATAACATATTTTCCTAGATTAGATAATTTTGGGATACAGCTGAGGAGGAAAAGGATTTGAAAAAAGTAATTTTTACCTTGTTCTTTTTGTTAATGCTAAGCGGCTGCCAGGAAGAGAAAAAGGTCAGTCCGTATGAAATACTCGATGAGTATATCGGTAGTTGGAATGACGCAGATTATCAAAAAATGTATGATACATATTTAACTGATTCCACGAAGGAAACCTATGGTTTTGACGTGTTTTCCGAGCGTTATGAAAAGCTGTATGGCGATCTTGAAGTATCGAATTTGAAAGTTGAAGTGCTCGATAAAGACGTTATATGGGAAGAGAAGTCTTCTGTCACCATACCTGGTAGGATATCCTTTGATACCTATGCAGGAAATGTCCAGTATAAAAAGGATTTTGTCATGGAAAGAGTGATAAAGGAAGAAGAACCAGATTCCTGGAACGTCCAATGGGATCCAAGCTATATTTTACCGGAGCTTGAATTGACCGACAAAGTCAGAATTACCACTACCAGTGCTAACCGGGGAGAAATTCTTGATAGTGAAGGCAATCCTATGGCACAAAATGCCGAAGTTTCTGAAATCGGGGTGGTTCCTGGAGAGTTTGATGAGGCAGCATCCCTATCTGTTTTAGCAGGGATCATCAATATGGATGAGGAATACATCAAATCCCGGTATACATTAAGCTGGGCCAAGCCGGATTATGTCATGCCGGTCAAGAAGTTCCTCCTGGATGATGAAGAAACGGTAAATAAAGCTGAAGCAATCCCTGGTGTGAGAGTATCAAGAGTAAAAGATAGAATCTACCCATATGGAGAGGCAGCGGCCCATTTGATCGGGTATATCGGGGAAGTAAGTGCAGAAGACCTTGAAAAGCTTGAAGGGTATGCACCTGGAGATAAAGTAGGGAAGAGGGGGCTCGAACAACTACTCGAAGAGCGATTAAGGGCTCAGAACGGCGAAAAAATCTATTTGGAAAAAGAAGATGGCAGCACCATTGATATCGTCGAGACCCCTGCACAGGACGGCGAGAATGTACAGGTTACGATCAATGCAGCTATGCAGCAAAAGCTCTATGAAACTTTGAAAGAAGAATCAGGCATCGCAGCTGTAGTTGAACCGAATAGCGGCAAGGTGCGAAGTCTTGTAAGCTTACCTTCATTCAATCCGAATGATTATGTATTGGGAATCACTTCACAACAGAGAGAGGCCTTGGAAAACAATCCGGAAAAACCTACAGTAAATCGTTTTTCCTATACGTATTCACCAGGATCCACCATGAAGCTGATAACATCCGTAATCGGGTTGGAGAATGAGTCATTGGATCCAAACAAGACATACGATATCAATACGAAGGAATGGAAAAAGGATGAATCGTGGGGAAATTATACAATTAATAGAGTTTATGGGAACGATACAAAAGTCGATTTGGAAAGTGGCTTAAAATTCTCTGATAACATTTATTTTGCACAAGTTGGGCTTGCAATCGGTGAAGAGAAATTTATAGAAGGCTTGGAGAAATTGGGAGTTGGAGAAGCACTTCCATTCACCTATCCTACAGTAAAATCCCAGATTTCTAACTCTGGAACATTAGATGGTGAAATTCTACTGGCGGATACTGCCTATGGTCAAGGAGAATTTCTATTGAACATTGTCCATCTTGCAAGCATATATGGTGGTGTTATCAATAATGGAAACATGATGCAGCCGCTGTTATTGGAGGAAGAATCCGAAAAGGTCTGGAAAGAGAACATAGTTTCAGAAGAACAAGCGAAAATGCTCCAAATTAGTCTCCGTAAGATCGTTACAGAAGGTAGCTCACAAAAAGCGAATATTCCTGGTAGGGAAATGGCCGGAAAAACCGGTACCGCCGAAATAAAAATGGAACAGGGAACAACCGGCACGGAAAATGGATGGTTTGTCTCCTATGACCAGCAGGATCCTACCATGCTTACAGCCATGATGATAGAAGGTGTCGAAGCGAAGGAACCGAGGGGAAGCACCTATACAGTCGAAATGACAAAACGGTTCTATGAAGCACTTAGAGTTTCACAATAATAATTATTAGTTTCATCAGAAAGCTCTCCCCAAAGTCAAAGCTTGACAATAAGGAGGGCTTTTTTACTTGAAAATATTGAAAAAGAAGAAGCAGCTAGTACATCTCCTTGTTCATCATAATACCTATATATTTAAATATAATGCAATTCCTCCTAAAAGCACCACTGCAAGTCCTACATATATCCATGTTAAGCGGAATATGTTTCCTTTGGTTGATCCACTGTAGTTTTCATCATTCTTCCCTGCCAAAGCAAGTGTGACAAACAGGGATGCAACCCCAATGATTATTACAAGTATTATTGCAATCTTCATTTTTCCACCTCTTTTGATTATCTTTCAAGTTCTTTAAGGATTAGTAACAATCCTTTGGACAAAGTAGATAAGTACAATTTTGTACTTTTACCCAATATATTATATCCTCGCATCAGATTCCTGTCACCGTAAGAGTTTCATAATGAATCGTTTTAGTAACCATAGCAAAAGAAACCATAGTTTTTTTGTCCAGATTCCATTTTTGATATGGCCGACTACCCAATCAGTATACTTTTATACACTATGTATATTTAATGTGCGTACTTGTTAATTTATAAATAATAATTAATAATATCATTTGAAACATCATAACTTACTACAAAAAATGAATTTTATCATATAAATGATGCTAGAGAGGGGATACGATATGAAATTAAGAGTATCAGCGGTTCAATATCAATTGAAGACAATCAGATCTTTTCAGGAATTTGAAGATCAGGTGCGTCATTATGTTAAGACAGCTCAGGAATATAATGCTGATTTTGTCTTATTTCCTGAATTTTTCACCACACAATTAATGTCGATAGGTGATGAAAGCGGAAATGCGTTAACCATTGGGGATCTGCCAGGTTTTACAGAATCCTATCGAAATTTGTTTATTGACTTGGCTACAGAATATGAGCTTCATATCATTGGTGGTACCCATGTGGTCAGAAAAAATGGTAAACTTTACAATGTAGCCCATCTATTTTATCCGGATGGAAGAGTAGTAGAACAAGCAAAGCTCCATATGACACCAACTGAAGTAAAAGAATGGAATATGTCACCTGGCGAAGGGTTGGAGGTGTTCGATACAGACAAAGGGACCATTGCGATGTTAACCTGCTATGATATAGAGTTTCCTGAGATAGTCCGAATGGCTAAGGCTAAAGGTGCAGATATTATATTCTGTCCATCCTGTACGGATGATCAGCATGGATTCCATCGAGTTCGCTATTCCAGCCATGCACGCACCATCGAAAATCAGGTATATGTCGTCACAACTGGTACAGTAGGTTCACTCCCGTCAGTAGATTTCATGAGAGCAAATTATGGCCAAGCTGCAGTCATCACACCGAATGATATTCCATTTCCCCCTAAAGGATTACTAGTCGAAGGAGAAATCAATCAGGATATGATTGTCACTGCAGACCTGGATTTGGAACTACTCTACCAGGTTCGTGAAGAGGGCTCCGTCACCACTTGGAGAGACCGCCGTACCGACCTTTATCCTGATTGGGAAAATAATAAGAAAAATTTAGCCTTATCTTTATAGGAGGGATATTGTTGTATCGAAAAGAGTTTTTTGTCTTTGATCAAGATAAACCAGTAAAGGCCATTATTCGAAACTACGAAGAGAAGGACTTTTCCAATCTGATTCGCGTCCAGCAGGAAAGTTTTCCACCACCCTTCCCATCCGATTTGTGGTGGAACAGGGAACAGCTTCGAAATCATATCACTTTGTTTCCAGAAGGAGCATTATGTGTGGAAATAGATGGTAACATTGCAGGATCAATGACAGGACTACTTGTAGATTATGACCCTGACAGCCCTGATCATACGTGGGAAGAGATAACAGACAATGGCTATATCCGCACTCATAATCCGGATGGAAACACCGTATATGTTGTAGATATCAGTGTCAGTCCAGCCTATCGAAAACTGGGTCTTGGAAAATGGCTCATGCTTTCCATGTATGAAGTCGTGATTCAACTAGGTGTGGATCGCTTACTAGGTGGCGGTAGAATGCCTGGTTATCATAAACACGCTGATGAAATGTCAGCACAACAATATCTAGATGCAGTAATAAAGGGAGAAGTAAAAGATCCTGTCATTACTTTCCTATTGCGTTGTGGCCGCTCACCAGTGAGGGTTGTAGAAAACTACCTTGAAGATGAAGATTCCCACAATTATGGAGCATTAATGGAATGGAAAAACCCTTTTAAAAAATTTTGAGTGTTGGGAGTAGAGAGAACATGGAGTACATTAGAATAACCAGTATTGAAGATCCTTTATTTAAACAGATGCATCAGTTAATGCAGCAGGTGTTTCCTGGTGAAGAGGTATTGGATTTTGATCTATGGAAGGAACCGCTGGAGGACCCTGGAATCCGGGTATTTGTCGCAGTGGAAAATAACCAAGTAATTGGAGCTACAGAATACCGTTATTATGAGGATTTCAACGTAGCTATGACCGATTTTACAATTATCGGAAAAGACGGACTTGGGATCGGGGCATTTTTAGCCCACAATCGTGCGCAGGATTTACATGCATTAGCAAAAAACAATGGAAAGGACCTCCGTGGCATGTTTGCGGAAATATACGACCCATACAAGGTGGACTCCTATGAATTTGGAGGGGTTAAATCCATGAACCCTTATGTACGGAGAGAGGTATTATCTCACCTTGGCTATAGGCGGTTGGACTTCACTTACGTTCATCCTTCATGGAACAATGATGGAGAGGCTGTCGAAGGACTAGATCTGTGTTTCTTGCCTATGGCTGCAAACAAGGAAACATTGGAAGCGGATTTAATTATGGCATTTCTAAAACGTTACTATACTGTATTACCAAATAAGCCAGAGGCATGGTTACAAATGATCGAGAAATTGGAGAATGCAGAAACCATTAAGTTGAAGGCAATCTGATATGAATAATCGAGTAGGAGGGGGGACTTCTCCCCGACCTCTCACACCACCATACGTCCCGTTTGGTAAAAGGCGGTCCAATTAAATATGACATAGAATTGGATATCTTGCATATAGACTTATGAGCCCTTGGGAACTTCAATAGGAGGTCCCAAGGGTTTTGTGTTTCGCCGAACTGAATCATTCGATTAATGACAAGCATTCTATATTATGTCATCATATAGTAAAGAGATATTAGGAGGGTTCATTAATGGTCGATGTAATAACTAATATTGATATTCATGCTCCATTGAATAAAGTTGCAGACTATGCATCCAACCCAGACAATGCTCCAACATGGTATGACAATATTAAGTCTGTGGAGTGGAAATCTCCAAAGCCCTTGACAATAGGATCTTTGGTAGCATTTAGAGCGAAATTTCTAGGTAGGGAGCTTTCATACATATATGAAATAGTAGAGTTTACTAGAGGAGAAAAGCTGGTTATGAGAACATCAGAGGGTCCATTCCCGATGGAGACAACCTATACATGGGAAACAATAGGTGCAGATTTAACCTCAATGACTTTGCGTAATAGAGGAGTACCTTCAGGTTTTTCCAAACTCCTGGCACCTTTTATGGCTACTATGATGAGAAAAGCCAATAATAAAGATTTAAAAAAAATCAAAACACTTTTAGAAAAAGAGTAAAAATATAAAAAAGGGATAGAATAAGCAGCATTTTGCAGCATATACTATCCCTTGTCTTTTAATTAGCCTTTGGCAGCTTGAAGTTGAAGCTCCACTTTAATCTGGTCACCGACAAGCACGCCGCCTGCTTCCAAAGGAGCGTTCCATGTCAGGCCATAATCACTACGTTTGATTTTGCCTGAAACAGCAAATCCTGCTTTTTCATTTCCCCAAGGATCTAATCCAGTTCCTTCAAAAGTAACAGCAAAGGTTTCTGCCTTTGTTGTACCGCGAAGCGTCAAATCACCTGTAATGTTGTATTCATTGTCATCTGTTTTTTCAATGACTGTTGATTTAAAAGTCATCTTCGGGTGATTTTCCACATCAAAGAAGTCTGCTGAACGCAAGTGGGCGTCACGGTCTCCGTTGCGAGTATCAATGCTTGATACGTCAATCGTGAATTCGATATCAGCTGTAGTCAAATCTGTTGGGTCGGCAACAATGGTCGCATCAAAATCCTGAAACCCACCTTTAACTGTCGCGAACATCATATGTTTTACTGAAAAATCCACTGTGCTGTGTGCTTTGTCTACATTCCAATTAGTTTTTGCCATTATTAATTCCTCCTAATTTCCCTCGGTTTAAATTATCTTTAATTCAAGATTTATAACTTCAAGATAAATTATATGCGCTGCTAGAGATATTGTCAACAATGTTTTTCCTTAATTTAACTTCATAAAAAGTGTATAGTTAATATATTGTCCTTGATATAGATTTTAAGTGATAGCAGGTGATCAGATGAAAAGAGAGGAAGAGGAAGGCATAGAGAGAAATCAGGATTCCGAGGAACCGCCCCTGGAAGATTTTTTTGTGAATGAAGATGATAGCCTTAGAAAAGAAGAGGCGGTCAAGAAAAGGAAAAAACGGGTTAAACTTTTAAGCATGGTCATAATCCTTGCTTTGTCCGTGAATGTCTGGGGAATTTTCCCGGAGCTATTCAACCTCCCATCCATACAATTTTTATTAAAATCTAAGGAATTATCAAATGATAAAAAGATAGAAGAATGGAAAAAGGCTGTCGTTACGATAAATGGGAATGGAAGAAAAGGCACAGGTTTCAATATTGATCCATCCGGAAAGATCGTTACAAATTCTCATGTTGTCGATGAGATGGCTTCCATTAGGGTGAGTTTCCCTGATGGTCAAATCTTTTCCGCAAATGTTATCTCGGATAATCCAGATTTTGATTTCGCACTACTGGAAATAGACGGTGAAGCTTTGCCTAGTTTAGATTTAAATCGTGCAACAGATCAGGAAGAGGCCGGAAAACAGATTTATATCATCGGTAACCCACTTTCCCATTCTAATATTGTCATGGAAGGGGAGACTGCAGGGATATACGAAGGCAACCTTCAAATACCGGTCCTGCTCCTGGACGCTCCCATACATTCCGGCAATAGCGGGAGTCCGGTCATAAATGAGAATGGTAAAGTGATCGGAGTCGTATATGCAACCATAGACCAAATAAAGGATAATCAAAGATTCGGACTGGCAATTCCGATTAAGAACATCATCCAAGAACTTGACTTAGACTAACATACAGTCTCTGAATTACTTGGGCAAGAAAGGAGACTTACATTGAATCAATTAAATATTTTGTATCCGATTGCGGTAGATCAGACAAAGTTTAAAATTCAGGAAGACATTCTTCATTTTTTGGAGACGAAAGAAGAAATGCCGACATTCCAGGAGTATCTTGAAGAAAGAGGCAATTATATTCAGCAGATATGGATCAATGTCTGGTTGAATAAAGTGACAAACGATGTAGCGAGAAAAGAAAAGAAAGCATATTTAAGCGAGCGCGGCTATGAGGTGGAAGGGGTAGACAGAAAGCTCATTAATCAGTTGTTTCGCAATGAAATGCGGGAGTATCAGCCATTTGCAGCTCTGGATTGGTTGAAAAATATGGAAAAAGAAAACCCCCTTGCTTGGGAAGAGCAATATAGAAAGGCAAGGATCCTTTTTGAAAAGAGGATAAAAGAAAAGCGCGAACAGGCTGAACGTGAAGAAGTTGTCACCGCTTTGGAACTTCAAGCCCATAAAATAGTGGAAAATAGCCAGCAGGAATACTACCTGATTGTAAGGAATTTTGTAGCCGATAAGCTTGATACAGATTTACATGAAGCGGTTAAGTTTGAAGAGGTTGATACTTTTAGGCTTGAAGAGCTGTTATTGGAGGCAGGATCCTTCAACCCCGAGGATTATTCCACAGTCGCTTCCTTTTTAACGGAACTGACCGGAGCTGTACACAAGACCTACCATTATGGGGAACGCCATTTCGAATATGAAACATATTATTTTAAATATGAAAAGAGAATTACGGATTTCCTGTTCGGGGTAATACCTGAAAAGATCTTGAAAGAAATGGATCCAGCTCTGTTATATAGATACGAAGATGTAGTAGGCGAAAGGGTAAATCCTTCAAAGATCAGAAAATTATTGGCCAATGCCCTTCACTTAATCATTCATAGCTATATGGAAGAGATTCAAGAGGAGTATGTAAGCGACTTGTTGGAACTAGTGCCGATTCCTTACGAAAAGTCAGTTCATCAGAGAATATATGAAGAGGACGTCAAAGAACGCGTGAAAAGAAAGGCCGCGGAACTTGCGGAGATCGAACGGAAGAAGCAAGAGGAAGAAAGGATGCTCGACGATATTTTCGGCAGGGAGTATATCCCATCAGCAGGCAGGGATATACGTTATATCCTACACGTCGGTGAAACAAATACAGGGAAAACATACCAGGCACTACAAAGGATGCAGGAAGCTGAAAGTGGCTTATACCTAGCACCGCTCCGTCTCTTGGCACTTGAAGTTTATGATGTGTTAAATGCAGGTGGTATACCATGTACACTGAAAACAGGCGAAGAGGAAAAAATTGAACCCGGCGCCAAACACATATCCTCGACAGTGGAAATGTTTTATGAAAAGGATTTCTATGAAGTAGTAGTCATTGATGAGGCACAGATGATTGCCGATAAGGACAGAGGCTTCTCCTGGTATAAGGCCATTACCAAAGCAAATGCCAAAGAGGTTCATATCATTGGCAGCTATAACATGCAGGCAATGATTCTTCAGCTTTTAGGAGATGCAGACGTGGAAGTGCATCGTTATAAGCGGGATACACCGCTTCAGGTGGAGTCTAGAATGTTCACGCTATCTGATGCTAAAAAAGGTGATGCACTAGTTTGCTTCTCAAGGAAAAAAGTGCTCGAAACCGCGTCCTCCCTTCAACAAAGAGGCTATTCAGTCAGTATGATTTACGGAAGCATGCCTCCTGAAACAAGGAAAAAGCAGATGCAAGATTTTATAAACGGGAAAACGAGCATCATCATTGCTACCGATGCAATCGGAATGGGACTGAACCTGCCCATCAGAAGAATTGTATTTCTTCAAAACGAAAAATTCGATGGTACAAGAAGAAGGCGCCTTACTTCCCAGGAAGTGAAACAGATAGCAGGAAGGGCAGGACGAAAGGGCATATACAACATCGGGAAAGTGGCCTTTACAGGTGATATTCCCGCAATGGCTCAGCTTCTTGAGAAAAAAGATCAGGAAGTTCATACCTTTGCCATCGCTCCCACCAGTTCCGTTTTAGAAAGATTCCAGAAATATTCAAGAAGGCTTGGGACATTCTTTGAATTATGGGAGAAATTCGAAAGCCCGGAAGGAACGGAAAAAGCATCGCTATCCGAAGAACAATATTTATATGAGACAATTAAAGATACGGTAATTGAAGCACGTCTTTCAGCAGGCGACCTGTATGGGTTTTTGCATCTTCCATTTTCTACGAAAGAACAGGTGCTTGTGGGCCAGTGGCAGGACACCATGTTCGCAATCGTAAATGGAACAGAACTTCCGGAACCTTATATGAGAAAAGGCAGCCTTGAGGACGGGGAACTCTCCTACAAAGCTGTCGGCCTTCATCTTTTGTTTTTGTATCGACTTGACAGAAGGACAGAAGCCACCTACTGGGAGCGCATTCGTGAAAGCTTCAGCGACGAAGTTCATGAAAGGTTAAAAACGGACGTTAAAACAATTACCAAGCAATGCAGGAATTGCGGCGAGAGGCTGGCCCATGACTTTAAATACGGTGTATGTGATCGTTGCCATTTCTCTAAAATGCGCCGAAAACATAAAAACCTCAATAACAATCGCCATAAATAATCAAATTAATAAAGGACGGCTGCGATTACCAATCGCTCACCGTCCTTTTTAGTTATAATTTAGAAATCATAATCATCGATATTTTCCTTCGTGAATACAACACGCTCAGGAAGTAGAATGATTCCGCTATCTTCCGCTTCATAATCATATCCCTGGATGGAGTTCGGTTCAATTTTCACTTTTCCGATATCCGGAACTTCAAACTCGTCTCCAACCTTCAACTCTTTTCCTTCCACTGTCATGAGGTAGGCAACATATGCCGCTAATGCACCTTGCTTTTTCACATCCCATAGACCGAATTGCTTGACCGTGTCACGCTTCACATAATCTCTCATTACATTTGGTGTAGAGAACCCTGTAATCACTACCTCGCCGTCCTTGCCCAAATTCTCTGCCGCCTGAGCCATCGCCGGCAAGGCAGTTGCGTCTGGACAGATGATTGCATCTATATCCTGGTAGGTTTGAAGGATGCTTTCACCAACTGACAATGATTTTTGGGCATCATTTTCTCCAAACTGGGTTGTCACGATTTCCCAACCAGGATAGTCTGCAGCAATGATTTCCTTCGCTTTCGTCACCCATTGATTTTGGTCGGTTACCGTTGGGCTGGAATAGAAGAATGCCACTTTACCCGTATCACCGATCTGGTCAGATGTCATTTTTATCAATAATTCTGCCAGCTGTTCCGGTGTTCCCTGGTTGATGTAGAAGGAGCGATCCTCTGGATTCACATCGGAATCCCATGTCAAGATTTTTACGCCTTTATCCTTTGCACGCTTTAATGCCTGGCTAAGACCGTCAACAGATACGGAGGAAATCATGAGGGCATCATAGCCTTGATTTACGAAGTTGTTGATATATTGAACCTGGCCGGCAACCGTCGCTTCACTTGGACCATCATATTTCAATTCCACTTCCAAGGAATCTGCCATTTCTTTTGCCCCTTGACCACCGGATGTGAAGAATCCCACTCCTGTAAGTTTAGGTATGAACGCAAGCTTGACATCATCTTTGCTTTTTTCCCCACTATTACATGCCATCAGAAAGCTGCCTAAAACTAGGATAAGAATAAATATACCGACTAATTTAACTCTCGACATGTGATATCCCCCTTATTTCTTATCTGGAAGTTGTTTATCTTTACTGAAGTGATCCAAAAGTTGAGACAGAGAATGCCAATTGGAGTACTTTAAAATTACTGCAAGAATCAGGATAGTCCCTATCACGACACTGATGTAAGAACTGGAAAGTCCCAGCATCTGAAGGCCATATTGCATGATCCCGATGAAAATACAGGCAATCGCTGTCCCAAGAATACTCCCTTTCCCACCAAAAATGCTTGTTCCCCCTAAAACTACCGCCGTAATGACCGGAAGCACCGCTTCGGATCCAAGATCGGATCTGGCGGAACTGAAATAGGACGTTAAAATGATTCCCCCGATACCACCTCCAAGGCCGGATAGCATATAAGTACTCATGACCGTCCATTTGATAGGAATGCCACTATATCGTGAAGCTTTTATATTGATCCCCACCAGGAACACGTTTCTTCCATAACGTGTGTAATGGAGTAGAATCCCGAAGAATATAACACTTCCAATAATCAGCAGGATCGGATTCGGCAAGCCGAGGAACTGACCGTTTGCGATTTCCACAAAGTAGGATGGGAAACCGCTGATGCCTTCGTAACCTGAAGCACTCGAGCCGCCAGAGATAACTAGGCCTATACCTGAAAACAGGAACATACCCCCTAATGTTACTACCAAGGGCTGGACATTGGAAAAGGCTACTAAACTTCCATTAATCCCTCCTGCGAATACCGCAATTAGAAGAGCCAGCAAGAGGGCAATCCAGATGGAGACCCCATTCATCCAGAGAACACCAAGGACAATGGAGGTAAGACCCATGATGGAACCGATCGAAACATCGATGCCACCAGTTATGATGACAAATGTCAATGGAATGGCTGCAAGTGCAATATAAGCAAAATCATTCATGCTATAAAGAAGGTTATTAAATTGCAGGAATCCTGGAGAGAGCAATCCGAATACGAAACACTCAAAAAGTATAAGCATAAGAAGGATGCCCTCCCACTTAAGGAAGGTCTTTAAGCTCTTTTTCAGAATCACCACCTCCTTTAAATAGGGGTTTGTCTGTGAATCTCCTATTTAGCTCCCGCTTTTTCAAGCTTTGAGTCTTTATGATAGATTGAAATTTCGAGTCGCCAACAACAATCAATAATAGCAACAAGCCAAAGATAGCATTGTTCCAGTATGCTGGGATTTTTAAATAGATCAATGAATTTGTAATGGTAGTCATAAACAGTGCACCAAGCCCCGCACCAATAACGGTCCCAGATCCACCGGTTAAACTGACGCCTCCTAGAACGGCAGCTGCTATAACCTGCAGCTCAATACCAGTCCCTGTTTGATTGGGGACGAATCCGATATTCATGACAAATATCAGACCTGCTATAGCAGCAGACACTCCGGAAAGGATGAATGATAATACGGTTACCCGCTTCACTGGTATACCTACCAGACTTGCACCATCCCTGTTATCACCGACGGCAAAAAAGTAACGCCCAAATCGAGACTTGGTAAGCCAGAAATGCGCCAGCACTAACAAAAGGAGGACAACCCAGACGGAAAGGTTTATTCCAATCAGCTTTATATTCGCGAGCTTTTTATAATAATTCGGGATATTTTCTATCCACATGCCTTTAGTGTAAATCAGCATGATCCCCCTGATTACACCCAGCATTCCCAGTGTCATGATGATCGATGGAACCTTTAGGTAGGAAACCCCGATGCCGTTGAACAATCCAACAAGACCACCAACCAAAAGGACAACAGGGATAGCAATCCAAATCTCAACACCAGAAGTCAGTAGCACCCCGCAGACCGCAGCCGACAATCCCATGATGGATCCTACCGATACATCAATATTTGAAGTGAATAGCACAAAAGACTGACCAATTGCCAAAACCAGCAGGATGACACTTGCTTTTATCAGCAGCGAGAAAGAGTTCCCGGAGAAGAAATCGGCATTGATGCTGCTTATAAAGAGAATGTAAGCAAACAATAGCAATACTATCGAAAGTTCGCGGGCCTTGAGCAATCGGAAGAATAGGTGGTTCATCTGACGATCACCTCATTATCTACCCCAAACGCATAAGCAGCAATTGTATCAGGGGAAATCTCGTCTTTTTGAAGGGTTTTCACAAGCTTACCTTCATATAGGATGATGACTCTATCGCTAAGACTGACAATTTCTTCGATATCAGAAGAAATGAGAAGAACCGCCAGTCCCCGCTGACGCAATTGATGAATGATCTGATAGATATCTTCCCTTGCATTGGCATCAATGCCACGGGTTGGTTCATCTAATATGATTACTTTTGGATCGGCAGCAAGACACCTGGAAAGCACCACCTTTTGTTGATTTCCACCCGAAAGATCCTCCAAATTCTGAAGGGGGGAGGTGGCTTTTATTTTGAATTTTGATACATATTCCGACGCAAGGGAGCTTTCTGAAGCAAATGGCAATAATACTTTACTGAGGCGATGAAGGATGGTGGAGGATATATTGCTTTGAATGGAAGTAAGTGAGAAAATACCATGTTTATGTCTATCCTCTGGTACATAGATCAAACCTTTATCAATCCTATTCCTGATATTGATAGCACTGATTTCCTCCCCGCTGAAATGGATTGTTCCATCTATCGGTTTTGATATCCCGGCAATTGATTCAGCAAGCTCTGTCCTTCCTGCGCCAACCACCCCGGCAATTCCCAATATTTCTCCGGAGGAAAGAGAAAGTGATACATCCTCGAAGCCTCGCCCTGTCAGGTTTGCAATCTGTAAGATAGTGGATTTCTCTTTCTCATGTGAATTCTGATGGAATTGGTCCGTGCATGAAGAGACTTCCGCATTTTCTGGCAATAGGCTGACTAAAAGCTTTTCATAGTTAAATTCTTTGACATGGCCTTGAGCTGAAATGACACCATCCCGCAAGACTGAAATTTTATCTGCCATCCTGAAGATTTCTCCAAAACGATGGGTGATGTAAAACAAACCCATTCCTTCGCATTTCAACTGATTAATAGTACTGAATAGGGAGTCTATTTCACCAAAGGTAAGAGTGGAGGTAGGTTCATCTAAAATCAATATGTCCGCCTCCCGGACAAGCCCCCGGATGATCTCCACCAACTGTTTTTCCGCAATGGATAAAGACAGTCCTGTTTCATGCAGACTCAACTTCCATCCAAGTCTTGATATTAGATTTTTGACTTTATTCTGCAAGGTGGTCTTTTTACCCGGAATACCTATGAGTATATTTTCTTCCACTGTCATATTAGGGAAAATAAGCGGTTCTTGCGGCACAAGGTAGATTCCGTGTTGATGTGCTTCGTGAGTGGAAGAGAATTGTACCTTTTTCCCCTTGATCTTCATCACACCACTATCAGCTTTATATAAACCGGTAATAATCTTCATCAAAGTGGACTTGCCTGCTCCATTTCCACCGACTATGGCATGGATCTCCCCACTGTCCAGTGATAGAGAAACATCCTTTAGTACCGGATTTCCCGAAAAGCGCTTGGATATTTCTTCTACTTGCAGTAGGGGAATGGAATTTGCCGTCATTTTTTCCTTCACCACCTTCATGGGGTTCAAATGATTTAAGCGCTTTCAATTGAACATATAAATTTGCTGCAATAATATGTTCACCTGTCTTTGGATGCTTGTTAATTATTTACACAGCAGGGATATCAATTATTCCACCATCTGCATTATTTTTTCCTAAAGATCAATTTCAGTTCTTTTATAAAATCAGGCTGGATATATTGTTCATGAAGCAAGAACATAAATTTACATGTCGCACATTTGTTGAGGAGTGTACAGCAGATGATACAGGATAAGTTTACAGAAAACCTTCTAATAAAAGTTGCTTGGTACTACTATAAGGACAATATGACCCAGAATGAAATTGCTGAACTTCTTGAAGTCTCACGTACCAAGGTGGTAAGGCTCCTTGAACGGGCGAGGATGGAGGGAGTGGTCCAATTCAATATTAGAGGGATGGGGACGAATTGCTTAGGCATGGAAAAAGAATTCAAAGAAGCTTTTTCACTACCTAACGCTTTTATCATCCCGACCCCGCCTGATATAAGGGACTTGAGTGATAGTCTTTCAAGGGCAGCGGCACAATATATACAACACAAACTCCAGCCGGATGATTTGATAGGGCTTGGATGGGGCAAAGCGGTTTCTCGCACCATAGATTATCTGGCCTTGGACCCGAACTTGAATGTATGTGTCGTCACATTGACAGGAGGGGTCAACTATTATCTCCATAATCGGAGCTCCTCGGATAGAGGGATGGAGAAGTTTCATCATATTTCCATCATTCCGGCACCTTTCCTTGCTTCCTCTGAAGAGATGGCTGAAAGCTTTTTATCTGAGCCTTCCATCAAAGATATTCTGGAGCTTGGCACGCTATCCAAGTACATTCTTGTCGGGATAGGGGGGGTATCCCCTGATGCCACCATCATCCAGGAAGAAAAAATGACACTGAATGAACTTACCTTCATCAAGCAGCGGCATGCAGTCGGTGACATACTGGGGCAATTCTTTGATCGGGATGGAAATGTGATTCCACTGCCACATCATAAAAGGTTGATAGGCTTGGATATTAACAGATTAAAAGAAATGAACAATGTTCTTGCCGTCGCTGGAGGCGACAAAAAGCTTGATGCGATTTATGGCGCTTTGAAAGGCGGCTATATTCATACATTAGTGACAGATGAAACGACTGCAAGGGCTTTGATGAAAATGGAGGTGAATGTGTAGCATGGATTACGTTTTGGCCTTTGATGCCGGTACAGGAAGTATTCGGGCAGTCTTGTTTGATCGCAAAGGACAACAAATAGGTGTGTCGCAAAAAGAGTGGACACACTTGCCTGATGAGGGAGTACCGGGATCGATGAACTTTGATACGGCATCCAATTGGGAACTCGTCATTCATTGCGTCAAGGAAGTATTGCAGGATACAGGAATCCTTCCATCAGACATAAAAGCGGTAAGCGCAACAAGTATGAGGGAAGGTTTTGTCCTATATAACCAGAACGGACAGGAAATCTGGGCATGTGCCAATGTGGATGCCAGAGCAGGCGTTGAGGTATCAGATTTAAAGATGTCGGATGAAAAGATAGAAATGGATTTATATGCCGAGTCCGGACAGACGTTTGCACTTGGAGCGATCCCGCGCCTGTTGTGGTTGAAGAAACATAAACCGGAAATATATGAAGCAACTTCATGTATCACGATGATCAACGATTGGATTCTCTATAAATTGTCAGGCATCCTCCAAGTAGATCCATCCAACGGTTGTACGAGCGGAATCTTTAACCTTGAAAAAAGAGAGTGGCAAAAACAAATAGCGTCGAGGTGTGAAATCAAGGATTCGATCTTCCCGAAGGTTCATGAAGCAGGAACCGTCCTTGGAAAAGTTTCAATAGAAACAGCAGCACTGACTGGACTATGCCCGGAAACCTTGGTTGTTTCAGGTGGAGGCGATGCCCAGATGGCTTCTGTCGGTGTTGGTGCCATTTCGACAAATCAAACGGTCGTCTCCGGCGGATCATTTTGGCAACAGGAGGTGAACGTGGAGAAGCCCTACATGGATCCCAAAGGGCGTCTTCGAGTAAATTGCCACGCGGTCGAAGGACAATGGCAATTAGAGGCCATTGCTTTCTTTCCCGGTCTTGTCATGCGTTGGTTCAGAGATGCCTTTTGCGAGAAGGAAGTCGAAGAGGCCAAAATCACCGGCAGGGATGCTTATGAAATACTGGAAGAGAAAGCTCAGCATGTTCCGGCAGGATCCAATGGAATCATTCCTGTATTCTCCGATGTCATGAATTATGTATCTTGGCGCCATGCAGCACCATCCTTCATTAACCTCAGTATAGATCCCCAAAAGACCGGAAAAATGGAAATGTTCAGATCACTCCAGGAAAACGCAGCACTCATCACTCTAGGAAACTTAAAGCTAATAGAAGAAGTGACAGGTCATTACCCGGAAGAAGTGATATTTGCAGGTGGCGCTTCAAAGGGGAGATTGTGGAGCCAGACCCTTGCGGATGTTCTTGGTGTCCCGGTAAAAGTGCCGGTCATTAAAGAAGCTGCTGCATTGGGCACAGCTTTATATGCGGCGATCGGTGCCGGAATCTATTCATCTATCAAGGAAGCTGCAGATTCAGTTGTCGTTTGGGAGAGGACCTTCCAGCCAAGGATGGGCAATCATCATGAATATCTAAAAATCTATGAGAAATGGCGAAAAGTGTATGAATCACAGCTGAACCTGGCTGATAGGGGTGTAACAACGCATATGTGGAAGGCACCAGGATTATAGAACGAGCGAAAGGAGGGGCAGAAAATGAAAAAGGTGAATGAAAATGATTTTGAGTACCGTTTTGGTGATAACGGCCCCAAATATTTGACAAAAGGTCCAAACGTGGATGTCGGGGTTGTCGTACTGAAGCCGGGTCAGGATTTTCCGAACCATTATCATACAGAATGCGAGGAGATCTTCTACATTTTGGAGGGGGAGATTGATTTTTATATTAATAGTGAAAGGGTGGAAGCGAAACCGGGAGATATGATTCAATGCAGTCCCGGAGACTCCCATTATCTTATCAATCAATCAAGCAGTCTTTTTAAAGCTGTCTTTATCAAGTCACCACATATAGGAAAGAATGACTCGATTGTCATCGATAGACCACAAATATAAAAGATAGAAGGAGTGAAGTGAAATGACATGGGGATTTAAAAACCGGCTAAATAAAATACTTCCAAACGGAAGGGCGGTTATGCTTGCGATCGATCATGGTTACTTTCTCGGACCGATAACAGGTCTGGAAAAACCCGGGGAAACAGTTAAGGATCTACTTCCATATACGGATTCGCTATACTTAACCAGAGGAACGCTTGCCGCCTGCATACCGGAGGATACGGAAAAACCGATGGTGCTCAGAGTTTCCGGGGGACCTACCGTGTTAAATGACCTTTCCAACGAAACGATAGTCACCTCCATGAAAGAGGCCGTCCGCCACAATGTAGTGGGAGTGGGAGTGTCTGTTTTTGTAGGGTCGAAATACGAAACCCAGACGATCACCAATCTTGCTCATGTAGTAAGTGAAGCGCATGATTTTGGTCTCCCAGTGCTAGGGATAACGGCAGTAGGGAAGGAGCTAGAGAAAAGGGATACAAGATTTCTCGCACTTGCCTCCAGGGTTACGGCTGAAATGGGAGCGGATATCGTAAAAACCTATTACTGCGAAAATTTCGAGCAGGTTACCAGTAAATGTCCTGTGCCCATTGTCATAGCAGGAGGGCCAAAGTTCGATACAATAAAGGAAGCGCTGGAAATCACTTACAATGCCATGAGGCAGGGAGCTGCGGGAGTGGATATGGGACGGAACATCTGGCAATCCGAGCAGCCCGAAGCGATGATTAAGGCCATCCATGCAATCGTCAAAAAGAATTATAATGTCAAGGAAGCGTTGGAGCTTTATGAAACAACTGCAAAGGTGAAGGCATAATCCTGAGGATGTGACTTAGTATTATAAGCTTCTTCCAAAATAATAAGGCCCCCCATTTAATGGTCAAATGGGGGGCCTTTGTATTATCGGTTCACTTTACGATTTCTTACTCTTGAAGTTACCATTACTGAGAACCCTACCACAAGCATTCCCGACCCCATAACCAGATAGTTATAAGAGTTCGTTGCTGTATTAGGCAGTTTATTCCCACTAGATGGCTTTTTTGTTTCCTCTTTTACAGGAGGCTTTTCTTCTTTAGGTTCTTCTTTAACTGGGGGCTTTTCCTCTTCAACTGGAGGCTTTTCTTCCTCTACAGGTGGTTCTTCTTCAACTGGCGGCTCTTCCTCTTCGACTGGTGGTGCTTTGATATTATCAATGGTGAACTTCAATAGGACAATTTTTTCATTGGATTCAACGTACACAGTATAGGTTCCGTTTTCAGCAACTTCAAAGGAGAAGGTTTCCAAACTGATTTCATTGCCCTCACTGATGAAATTTTCCTCAGTCAAATCAGATCCCTTTAGCCACTTGAGAGCTGTAATCGAATCATCTTTGTTGGTTTGGATCAATACTTCGATCGGTCCTTCAGTTTCTTCCTCTTCAGAAACCAGTACATTCACTTCTAAAGGAGGTTCTTCAGGGTCTTCAGGGAAGATGATAGCCAACTGGTGGTCTGCTAATGCCGCAAGAGCTACATGACCAGCCTGAGTCGGATGGATAAATTCATTTATTTCAGGTTTTAGCATTACAAACACGTGTTGGTTCCCATCAAAAGCTTGATATGCATCAAGTACATAAATCCCTGGAAACAATCCAGCTTTAGAAATTACATCTCCATTCACTTTATTTACAATCATTTCTCCAAGAGTATGTACAGAGCCTGCGAATGGATCTTGACTTTGTCCGAATGGATTGTAGATATTATAAAGAAAGATCGGGGCCGTTGATTTTTCTCTTATTTTCCCGATAATTACTTGTAGATTCCCAGCTAATTTCATGGCTGCAGCTGTAACTTTTGGTTCAAGTTCTGCTTTCTTCGCATCATCAATAGGTATACCAGAGCCCAACAGAACTTTATAATCAATAGCCTGAAGTAAATCATTGCTTCCAATATTGATTGTAATTAGATCTGCCTCTGCAAGGGTCATCAACACCTGCTCGTTCATACCAGCTAGAAGCATATCAGAGGTTATTCCAGGCTTGCTTAAATTGATTACATCAGGAAATCCACCTGCAATCAAATTTGGGAAAGCATTTGGAGATGCTGTTGAATTATCACCTAAATTGTATCCGTAGGAAATCGAATCACCGAGCGAAACAATCGTCGGCGGGACATCCTCAGGATTATCCTCCGCAAACACAGCAGTGGAAGCGAAAACATTAAAAACAAGCAAAAAAGCAAACAGTAACGAATAGCGTTTAATCTTCAACCATAGTCCCCCTTTATAGTAAAATTTTTCTATGAATCTATCATATTATAAGTTCTTTATATAGAATAAACAATATGAAAAATGGGACTTTTTCATCATTTAGAATGAAGAGTTTTCTTAGAATAGTTTTAATGCAGTTTTAACCTATTGCCGTTATATAAAGATTTTTCAAATAAATTTTGGTGAAATAAAGAAAATTTCTTCGTTCTTAATTAAGTTATATTTACTCCGGATTAGTACTTGAAACTCATTATGAATTAATTATCCAACATATAGCTGAATAAAGTATGATTTGTTCCTCTATTGCAATACTAAGATTGAAATGACAAAACTTAGGAGTTACACACATGATTCTAGCTTTTTGCATCACTCTTACAGTTTCCATCCTCAGTTTGTTCCTTTTCCATATCTATAAAAGGAAATTCTCAACCTTTTATCTCATGCTATTATTTCTCCTGACATCATACCTTTGTCAAAATACTTACTATAAGCTGTTTTCTCCATATGAACGAATCAGCATTGCAGATAGTATGTGGGCAAAAATATCGATAAAGCTGCATTTTGGTATCATTTTGCCGGTTCTATTGATAGGGATCATTTTTCTCTTTCTTTCAAATAACACCTTCATTAAAATCTCCAGTATCATTGCATGGGCTGCATTTGTGGCAGCAAGTGAAATGTTCTATCTTTCACTCGGTGTCCTCGAACAAAAAGGAGAGCATTGGTATCCGTTCATTGATATAGCATTTGCCTTTATTGTCGTTTTCGTCACATTTGTGATTAAAAAGTATTTGAAACGATTGATGATGAAAGAAAGGTTGCAGCCATGAATAATGTTTACTCCAATATATTCAAACCGATTATACCAAAGCAATTTGATGAAAATGAAATTTATACAATCGCGATTACCATACTCGTTCTTGGTGTTCTTTACTTTTTGTTGAAAAGAGAGAGTCAACTGTCTGCAGTGGAGGTGTCCTCCATATATTTGTTCAATCTATTCATTACAACCACACTTGAATCGCTATTTGCAGAGCATCCTTTGGACTTCTACGACACGCTGGATTACGCACATGCCGAAATCTTTGATGTTGTATTGCAGACATTGGTTTATCCACCACCCATTATCATTGCCCTGTACTTTTATTCCAAATATAAACCAAATTGGCTCATCTACACGCTGTTTTGGGCGTTACTTTTAACTTGTCTGGAACTTGTATCCCTACAATTCAATCTGTTTCAATTCAAGAGCTGGTCATCGATCTATTCATTCATTTTTTATGTATTTACAATGGTGGTCAATATTATATTTTTCAGGAGGGTCAGGAGAATTATCCGGCTGGCATAACACTAAACAATTATCCGCACATAAGTAAATGCAATGAGGAAATGATAGGGGTAAAACAAAAACAAGGTGAATACTAATGAAAATACTTTGTATCGATGGAGGCGGCATCCGGGGCGTTTTCGCAATTGCGATATTACAGGCTATCGAAGAGGAATATAAGAAGCCGATTGCCGAACTTTTCGATTGTTTTGCAGGAACAAGTACGGGCTCTGTCATTGCCTCCTCAGTTTGCTTAAAAGTTGAAATGAAGAAAGTATTGGAAAGCTATAAGAACTACGGAGAGAAGATATTCATCAGGCAAGCAAAGGTAGGCCTTTTCAAAAGCATCTATAGCGATAAATATTTAAGGAAATTTCTATTTCAGGCATTTGGTGAACTGTCACTTGCTGACATTTCCACCCCCTTATTGATTCCGGCAGTGGATGTCACTCATGGAAGGCCTTTTGTACATCGATCCAATTATGGGAATAAAGCAACGAAGGATCTGACCATCAAGCTTTGGGACGCAGTTTTGTCCTCATGTTCCGCACCTGTCTATTTTCCGCCAAACAATATCGGAAATGATTATTTATCTATCGACGGTGGGTTATGGGCTAATAATCCTTCCATGGTTTGCATCATCGAATCATTGGAATATTTTAAACTTGCCTTGAATGAGATCAATATCCTATCCATTGGGACAGGCCTCCAAAAAATTGATTTTACCATACGGGACAATAAGTATTGGGGGGTAAAACAGTGGCTTCCCTTCCAACTCCCAGCAATGAAGGTGACACCAAAACTATTGGACCTGGCACTGCAGCTATCTTCGGAATCTGTTACTTATCAGTGCAAACAACTGCTAGGAGGGAATTATCTTCGCATTAATAAGGATCTTGGCGAAGAGGTACCATTCGACGATGTCACCTATATGGACGCACTAATTGAATTCGGCAGAATGGCCTTCCAGGAACGAAAGAGAGAGATAGAGGAATTTCTTGAAAAGGTGTAATTGTTTTTTTAAGAGACGATAAGGGTACTATAAAAATAATTAAGAGCATCGAGGAATGGATGCTTTAATAGAATAGGGGGAAGTAACGTTGAAAATCACACCTGAACAGCGAATCACTTTACATGAATTCAATAACCTGACAAAATCGCTGAGCTTTAATATGTATGATATCTGCTATACAAAAACTAAAGAAGAGCGTGAAGCCTATATTGATTATATAGACGAGCAGTATAATGCAGACCGTTTGACAAAAATATTGACTACCGTTGCCGACCTGATCGGTGCCCATGTACTCAATGTAGCCAAACAGGACTATGTGCCCCAGGGTGCCAGTGTGACTGTCCTTGTATCAGAAGGGCCGGTCGTGGAAGTGCCGACCGAATCTTACGAAGAATCTCCGGGACCGCTTCCTGATAATGTTGTACTACAATTGGATAAGAGCCATATAACTGTCCATACCTATCCAGAATACCATCCTGTCGAGGGAATAAGTACATTCCGTGCCGATATTGATGTATCAACGTGTGGAGAGATTTCTCCCTTGAAAGCGTTGAATTACCTCATCCATTCCTTTGAAACGGATATCATGACAATGGATTACCGTGTCCGTGGGTTTACACGTGATATCAACGGGAATAAGCTATTCATCGATCATGATATTAATTCGATACAAAATTACATACCCGAAGATGTAAAAAGTCTCTATGATATGATCGATGTGAATATCTATCAGGAAAACATCTTTCATACCAAGTGCCGACTAAAGGATTTTGACCTGAATAATTATCTTTTCGGATTCTCCAAAGAATCGCTGAATGATGATGAGAGGTATGAGATTACTGAAAAGCTTACAAATGAAATGGACGAAATATTCTATGGAAAGAACATAAATTTTGGACATACGGACAAAAGTGAATAATGGATCATTTAAAGCCTTTGCCGATTTTTTAACCGTTCCGTTTTGAGGAGCTTTATTAAAAATATGTGCCGAAATGAAAATCGTTTGATCATCATCATTGGTACACAAAAAAGGGAAACTCGCCGTAGGAATTGGCGAGTTTCTTTATTAGGAATATAAATACTGATTCGATTAGTCCTAATCTATTATTTAATATGTCTTGTTCTTAATCACAGAACCAGCAGAAGCAAAATAAGAGGAGATTTTCCGGTTAAATGCTAGATGTAGCTTGTTAAGGGGGATATAAGGGGAGTTTTTCCGCTTAAGTACAACAAAATCACTCATTTTTGAATTTTTCCTATCAATAGGCGGAATTTCTCCCTCTATTTCAGCCGTTTTTAATGGTAATTACAAATTAAGCGGAAATTCTCCGTCTATTTATCTGCTCTAGCACTTAACCTAATCTCCCAGCCGATAAGTGCGAGCTCTCTTGATCCTAGATGAAGGAAATCAGCAGCCAAAGATCAATAAAATTCACAACCGTACTGTAAATGACAAAAGACTTGATCATCTTTATTAATTGCATAGTTCTAATTGTCCACCATAATAATGATGTCAATTCCTATGTCAAAGTTGATGAAATTTAATAGAAACGTTGACAAATAAGGAGAAAGACCTTTGACAATTCATACGTCAATTCTTGTTCATTTAATTAGAATGCACCTTAAAACGGAAGCCTTTGCCGATTTTGGCAAGGCTTTTTTTAAAACCCCAAAAAAGATATAGGAGGAATTTCCTATAATATTACAGAATATAAATAAACAGTAAAAAAAAGGGGGGGTCAAACGATGGCAAAATTGATTGTAATCTATGAAAAGCCGCATGATGAGGAAGGATTTAATACCTATTATCAATCTGAACATATTCCATTGGTACAAAAAATGCAGGGACTTAAGGGTGCATCCATCCATAAAGTCGTCCAGTCCATGAATACAGATCTTCATTTATATCTCATAGCTGAGCTAGAATTCGATAGTGTTGAATCCATTGCACAAGCACTTGGTTCTCCTGAGGGGCAAGCAGTACAAAGCGACGTTCAAAATCTCATGAAATACTTAAATAAACCGCCGATTATCTCTATTACGGAATGATAGTAAAGAGGCAACCAACATGGTTGTCTCTTTTTTTGCACGACAATAAGTATAGGATAGCTTTGACAATTTGAGGCATAGGAAGGCTTCACTAGGAATTTTGCAATGTTTGAGGCATAATAGCTTTTATATACATATGTAAAGGAAAAGGTGTGGATTATGCAAAAGTTCGTTGTTATTGGCGGAGGTGTACTTGGCGCTTCTGCAGCCTATCATCTTGTGAAAAAAGGAGCCGCTGTCACCCTCATAGACCGTTTTGATAATGGACAGGCAACCGACGCTGCAGCAGGAATCATCTGTCCATGGATTTCACAGAGGAGAAATAAGGCTTGGTATGAACTGGTAAAGAACGGAGCCAGATATTATCCAACTCTTATTGATATGCTTAAACAAGATGGAGAAACCGAGACTGGTTATAGGCAGGTTGGGGCGATCAGTTTACATAAGGATATGGAAAAGCTTGAAAAAATGGCGGAGAGGGCAAGGAAGAGAAGAGAGGACGCGCCTGAGATTGGGGATGTTTCCATTCTTTCGCCATCTGAAGCAAAAAAACTATTCCCACCATTAGGGGAAGGTTATGGGGCAGTATTTGTAAGTGGTGGGGCAAGAGTGAACGGGCGTGCTATACGGGATGCCCTGCTGAACGCGTCAAGGAAACAGGGAGCAACAATCATCAATGGCAATGCAGAAATTACATACAGCGGAAACACAGTCACAGGGGTAAAGGCCAATGAAAAACAAATCATTCATGCAGACATGGTAATTGATACAGGTGGTGCCTGGTCCAGCAGGACGATGCAGCCGCTTGGAATACAATTTGCCGTTATTCCCCAAAAAGCCCAGATCATCCATTTGGAATTGCCAAAAACAGATACTGGTGATTGGCCTGTGGTAATGCCTCCTACCAACCAATACATTCTTGCCTTTGAAAATGGTCGGGTAGTGATAGGAGCTACACATGAAGATAATGTGGGCTTTGACACTCGGGTGACGGCCGGCGGCATTCATGAAATACTCGAAAAAGCGCTAGAGGTTGCACCTGGATTGGAGAATGGTTCCCATATTGAAACAAGGGTAGGATTTCGTCCTTTCACTCCAGGTTTTCTGCCAGTGATAGGGGCTCTCCCGCCTTACAAGGGGATTCTTGTGGCGAATGGTATGGGTGCTTCAGGATTGACGAGCGGACCTTTTATGGGCGCAGAGTTGGCTAGGCTCGCATTAGGTGAGCAAACCATTCTTGATCAGTCGCTTTATGATGTTGCAGGAGCATTATTGCAGGAATCAAACAACTCATAGCTTTTCCCCATGAGATGTGTTAACATTTAGCTCTACAAGAAAAGAGGACGTGACTAAACGTGATAAACATCAGCATACCTAAACCGAGCGTGTCCATTACGGAGCGCCAACAAATAAGAAGAAATGACGAACCTATCATCACACCTGTATCAGGCTTTATTGATCTTCATCAGATTCCTAGAGATAAAGCAGGTATTTTCATGTTCTTTAACATAAATGATGAACTCCTTTTTGTCGGCAAGGCAAGAAAGCTTCGTCAGCGTGTAAAGAAGCATTTGGAAGATAACGTATCTCCAATTAAAAATCACCGTGATGAAGTTTATCGTATCGACGTCTGCATCGTGGAAGATGCGATGGAGCGCGAGATCTATGAAACCTACATCATCAATGAGCTTGAAGCGAAATATAATGTAGAAAAAGTATTCTATAAATAATGGGAAATCCTCTTCATTTCGAAGGGGGTTTTTTATTTTTCAAAAAAATAGTGACCTTCTTCCTTGAGTTGTTATAATTATCCTATATCATCTAAAGGGGGATGTCCTTGAAGCATTTAGGCACTTATATAATAGAAGTTTTAAAAGGGGATTTAGATTCATATGTTCCTGTTATCCATAAGTATGAGGAGAAGATTTCACAGACCTTCCACCTATACATATCAGATAAGGAACGTGTGGAAGAGCTTGTAATGGATGTCTTTGTTCATGTTCATTCGAAGTTGCCAGAGTATATGGACCAGGCTGACAATTCTTTTGACGATTGGTTCATACATAAAGCATTCCATTACATGATGAGCCAGATAGAAAGAGAAAACTCCAGACGGCCTGAAAGTAAGACTATGGAAGTTTTCTTTCGAAGTTTATCAAGCAAGGAACAAGAAGTACTGATATTGGAGCAAATATTCAAGTTGCCATTTTCCAAAGTTGGTATATTTTTAGGTTTGGAACAAAAAGAAGTGAGGAAGATATCCCTTGATGTAAAAAGAGATTTCATTCACCTTGGAATATCTGAACCATCCGCACATACTTGTATAAACAACAATGATATATTTTATTATGTTGTAGAAGGTAAGAATAATGAATTTATTGATGACCATCTGGAATTCTGCCCTGCTTGCAGGGAGAGATTATCCCAAATAGAAAAACAATTGAAATCAATGGAGAGTTACCTGCATCCAGTAATCAATGGAACATCCTATCAGGAAAAAATCCTCCAAAATATAAAGCCGTATAATAAGGATGGCAGCAAGAAAAAATCATGGAAGTATCAGCTAGTTTCAGTACTTGCCATTTTTATCACTTGTTTTGGATTCATCTATTTTCTTCCGCAATTGAATGAGTGGAAAACCCTTGCAAGCAATTACATGAGCCATGGTGAATTCTACAATGTCTGGGAGAGGGGTACCTATGTTGCAAAGGACAAAGAGATTTCTCTTGAAATCACCAATATGGAAGTCACTCCACTGTTATCAAGGATTGACTATGTCATTGAGACAGAGAGAGAATTGACAGAATCCTACGCGTATACAGGAAATCATTTTCTGGTAGTTAAACCCGGAATGATCAGTATTAAGATTGAGGAAGATTTAATTCCACTGGAGAATATCAGCATAATATCAACCAGTGATGATTTGAAAAAAGGCTCCTTATACTTTGACCTTGCCGAGAAAACAGATATTGTTGGTCATGAGAGATTCGAGCTGGTTTTGAATACTAGCAGGGTGGGCGGAGTTTTCGGCAGTTGGGAGCTCGCGATACCAGTAGAATACAAGAAAGGTATCAAAGAAACGGAAACAATTGAACTTAATTCTTCAAATACTGTGATGGATACTTTCGACATCCTTATCCAAAAAAAAGAATCCAGTACTACTTCCAATAGGTTGGAAGTGGAAATTGACTTTACAGAACAGGAGAAAGAGCGGATCCTCCATGATTTTGAAGTTTATAAAGAAAAGAATCACCTTCATTATTTTGAGCCTCCGCAGTTTAATTACAGCTATAGCCTTGTGAATGAGAAAGGTGATGCTGCCTTGCAATTTTCATCCAATCATGATATCGATCATTACGATACGGATGAAATAACAGTGGAAGGGATGCCTACAAAAATAATGGAAGAGCGAATCTTCCATAATCACTATCATGATCCGGACAGCATGTTGGCTACCTCTCCAATGAAGGAAGGGGAGAAGTTATATTTTCAATTGGATGATATTTCATATACAGAGCAGATTTTTCTGAATGCAGAGTTTAAACTGGAAGAGGTTGAGCGGTTGCCGCTGAATCTGGAATTCTATGGAACAACCTTGGACTATGCAACCATCAAGACTTTACCGGAGGATGAATCCCGACCAGAGCGTTATCAGCTGAAAATCATGGGAAAACAGCCGGAAAATGAACTCCTAAAGAAATTTCACTGGAGCACCGATCCCGTGGAAGAGAATCTCTCGGATAAGTTTTATTTTGATTCCTATTGGGAAGATTTCTCCTTGATGGATGTTAACGAGGACCCTAACATGATTTTCTATCTGGAGATCCCGGTAGACCAAGCGTTGCCCGAAACGCTCAAACTGCAAAGCTATTGGGTTACCTACCATCTACCTAAAGAATATAAATTAAAAGTTCCATTAAATTAATACAACTATAGATGCCAACACAGAATAATATAAAGGTACAAATTTCAATAACATTAAAAGATTTGGTGGTTGAAAATATGAGAAACAGAAGAAAGCAACAAAGTTTTTTGAGAAGGCTTTTCGAGGAAATCAGAGATTCGATTATTTTCTCCATCCTTTGGAACATCATTATTTTCATACCACGATTTTTAATACGACTATTCAAACATCTTTTATAATTTATGGAAAAGTCCAGCATTTATGTGATGCTGGACTTTTCAATTTAGACAATTGACATTTTTTGTATTGTATTAGTGCATTTTTATCCTATTTACTGGAATAATAACAAAAATATCCTATGCATCCTAAAGAATAAATAGGAGACAGAAATGAAAAAAAGACCTATAAAAAAACTGATCAATAAAGATAAAACAGAATCTGAACCAAAATTAAATGAGACGTTTGAGAAAACCAATACTTTTGAACAAATGTTAGAGCTCTTTAAGAAATCCGACGATTTTGTAGATTCCTTCTATGAGAAATGTAAAACACCATTTCATCTCTATTATTACAGCTCTTTGGTTGATAAAGATATCATACAAAAGGAGATTCTTCCATATTTCCATAAATACGAAATAGAAAAGATGGAAGACTTAGCTTTGACAATACCCATAGATGACATCAAAATGACGGAAGATTGGAATGTAGTTCAAGAAATGCTCCTATACGGCTATGTTGGCATACATTTATCAGATGAAACAACCACTGTAGCATTGTTGCCGGCAATAACTAATAAGGGACGGCAAGTTTCCCTACCGGAAGTAGAATTCAGTGTTGTAGGGCCCAAAGAATCCTTTGTGGAATCATTGGATATTAATTTAAACCTGGTTCGAAAAAGGTTGCCTGTACCAACGCTTGAAGTGAAGGAATTTATTGTCGGCAAGTTATCCAAAACCAGAGTTGCTTTATTGTACTTGGAGGATGTTGCAAATAGTGAAAATATACATACGGTAATTCAAAGAATAGAGGATATCTCATTTGATCAGATTAACGACAGCTCCTATATTACTCAATTAATCCAGGATAATAATAACTCTCCATTTCCACAATTTATTGACACAGAACGACCGGATAGAGTTGCATCTGTACTGGCTGAAGGGAAAATTGTCATTCTTGTCGACGGAGCCCCACATGGATTGATTGGGCCAACGACGCTTTTTGAGTTCTTCTCTGCTTTTGAAGACTATTTTCTTAACTGGATCATCGCTTCCTTTTTCCGTGTCGTTCGTCTGTTTGCTGTCATTTTTTCCATATTAGTTACACCTATCTACGTAGCGGTTTTGACCTATCACTATGAATTGATTCCAAAAGACCTCGTAAGTACCTTGGTCACGTCTAGAAATGCGATACCTCTGCCCCCCATTATTGAAGCAATCATTCTGGAACTAGCAATAGAATTGCTGAGAGAGGCAGGGGCAAGACTGCCGACAAAAGTCGGACAAACAATCGGTATCGTAGGAGGGATTGTAATTGGGACCGCATCAGTGGAGGCAGGCCTCACAAGTAATGTTCTGCTTATTATCGTGGCACTCTCTGCTTTGGCCTCCTTTACAACACCCGTCTATCAAATGGGTAATACGATTAGATTAATCCGGTTTCCATTTCTCATTTCAGCTCACTTTTTAGGCTTATTAGGAGTTACCTTATGCTTTTGTTTTTTGCTTATTCATTTACTTCGATTGACTTCTTTAGGCAGGCCATTCTTGGAACCAATAAATCCTTTGCGTCTTGCGGATATGCGAGATGCAATCATCCGATTACCTTTTTCTATGCAATCCAAGCGACCTATTGAAGTTCAATCGGAAGATACAGTGAGATTTGAAAACAAGAAAAACAAGAAAAAAAAGCTGAAAGATATTGATGAGTATTACTGATAGGAAGGTAGCAAATGAAAAAGGGCATTCCTGAGGTTTTTCAAGTATCTCCATATTTTGTGTTTTTTCTCGTACACTCCGTTCAGATTGGTGTCGGGATTTTAGGATTTCAGCAAAGCCTGGTTTCAGCAGCAGGAAATGATTCCTGGATAGCTGTGATCATTGCAGGAATCGCTGTTCATATTGTCATTTGGATCATCTTCCAATTGTTAAACCGGGCTGAAATGGATCTTATCGACATAAATAAATTCGTATTTGGAAAATGGCTTGGTAGTTTTTTTAGTCTTATATGGATGTTTTATTTCCTGAGTGTTGGATTTACAGTTCTCTTTTCCTATTTTGAAGTCATACATGTATGGATGTTTCCAGAAGCTAATAACGTGCTATTGTCCATTCTTTTAGGGGTTCTTATCGTATACACGATATTAGGCGGTTTTAGAACAGTAGCGGGGATTTGTTTTCTTGGGGTGGTGATACCGGCATACTTGATTTTCACTTTCCTTTTTCCCATTCCATATACCGAAATCATTTCGCTTTTCCCTATTTGGAACCACGACCTAAAGGATATGTTTCTGGCTTCCAAGGAGATGACACTTAGTTATCTTGGTTTTTCTACCCTATTGATGTACTATCCCTTCATAAAAGAGGCAAAAACGTCACATAGATGGGCTCAGATGGGGGCATTATTAACCCTTTTAACCTATCTGCTTATCACAATTATTTCATTAAGCTATTTTAGTGAGGAGCAATTGGTAAAACAGATCTGGGCGACTTTAACCTTATGGAAAATAGTCGAAATGCCTGTGGTGGAGCGTTTTGAGTATATTGGTATCGCTTCCTGGGCGTTAATTATATTACCCAATGTTTGTTTATTATTCTGGGCGTCAACAAGGGGAGTGAAAAAGGTACTGGGTATTAATCAAAAGTATACATTATTCGCTTTTGTATTGTTGATGATCATCCTTAGTACTTTTATTCAGAAAAGGGAACAAGTTGCCATGCTAAGTAGCTGGACCACCAAAGTCGGCTATTATTCTGAATTTGGCTTTGTGCCTTTATTGTTTCTACTATACCTTGTTGTGTCCAAGGTAAGGAGGAAGAAAAATTGAAGAAGCATTTGTGCTATTGGCTGTTTACTTCCACTTTAATATTATCAGGCTGCCTAAATCAAAAAATATTGGATGATGTCCAATTGGCGAGTGCAGCGGGATTTGAATTGGGTGAGGATGAGGATATGATAATCGCTACCGCTGTATTCCCCGTATATAAGCCTGATTTAACAGTGGAAAACAGAACGTACACCTCTTCCTCGAAGCTTAGTAAGATCATTAGAGACAAATTGAATAGGAAATCTCCAAAACCGTTTGTAAGCGGGAAGCTTGAAGTTGCATTATACAGCAAAGAGCTTGCTGAAAAAGGAATTTTTGATATCATCGATACGTTTAGAAGGGATCCTGCCACTGGAGCAAAAATGTTCCTTGCTGTAGTTGAAGGAGACCTTGGGAATTCCCTAAAGATTCAATACGGGGAAACAGATAATGGCATGTTTCTTTCAAAATTGATCCAGCATAATATAGAAAGTGGGATTCTCCCGAAAACCAATTTGCATCTTTTTACGAAGGCCTATAGGGAAGAGGGAAGGGACCCTTTTCTTCCTTACTTGAAATTAACTGACAAAGAAGCCGAAATAAAGGGGGTTGCTCTTTTTAAGGAAGATCAATTCGTTGGATCGATAGAAGGCGAAGAAGGATATATATTTATGTTTTTGAATGAAAAGTTCACTTCAGATGCTTCAATGAGCGTCAAATTAGGCGAAGATGGGGTATTTGCATCTGTTTATCATATTGATTCTAAGAGAAAATATAAAATAAAAAATATCGAAACTGATCCAAGTATTACAATACGAATTAAGACGAATGCAATCATCCAAGAATATTCAGGGGAAGACATTACTTCGAAAGTAAAAAAACAAATTGAGCAGAACATGGAAGAGGAAATTGAATCGAAAGGAGAGGAAATGATAAAAAAGTTTCAAGATTTGAAAATTGATCCACTTGGTATTGGATTTCAGGTAAAGCATCGCTCAAGAAATTGGTCGAAAGAAAAATGGGACGAGCTCTATCCTTCCATTACGGTTAACGTAGAAGCTGAAGTGGAAATATCGGAAGCTGGAGTAATAAACTAAAAATCATATCTCATTATATCTCTGTCAATGGCAGAGATTTTTTGTTATAAAAGCATTTTGCATTTCTTAAATTATCTATTGAAAAAACAAATTATTTCTCGAAATTTGCTAGATTAATGGTAAAATAGTCGATATGACAACATATGGAATATTATTATAGGGGGCAATAAGGAATGAATGAATTAAACAGACCAAAAGGGTTCGGACAAATATTGGATGTCACGTTTCGACTTAGCAGAACCCGCTTCAAGGATTTTTTCCTCATACTACTCATACTATTGGGTCCTGTCTATCTGATTCAGGCTCTGGTTCAATTAGCTACTGGAACCAGCTTTTTCAGGGAAGTGGGGGAAGGCAATGGTTGGTTTGAACAGATGGTTGCAGGTTTAGAGGAAAGTGATCCTGCATTCAGCTCAAATATAGCTGCTGATATCGGTGTCATGCTCGTAGGACTGATCAGTTTATTTCTTTATCCTGTGGCACAGGCTGCCATTCTTTATGGTGTAGATCATGTCCGGAAAAACGAGGAATTTACTTTTGGCACATTGATTAAAAAAGGATTCTCCCGTTTCTGGGCAATTATCGGGAGCAGTATTCTGTACGGTATCATCGTTACTGGGTTGTTTTTCGGTACAATTATGTCCATCGTATTGATGAGCTTCGTATTATTTGCAATCGATCCGGTAATCGGTGTGATTGTCACAATTATATTATCTATCGGTGCCATTTTATTTGTCGGGTATTTTTCCACCCGCTGGAGCTTTTATTTCGGTTCAGTTGTCATCGATCGAAACTCACCGGGACTTGGGCGCAGCTGGAAGTTGAGCCAGGGACGTACATGGGCTTCCATGGGTTTGTATATCATATTCTTTTTAATCATCAGCTCGATTACATTTGCCATAGAACTTTCATTCGCCTTATTGCTTGGTGGAAGTGTCCTGTTAGGACTGATTGTCAGTCTTGCTACCATATTTACCACCCTCATCATGTCAGTCGGCTATGCAGTGATGTATTTGGATTTAAAAAGTCGACACGATGCTGACGACCTTAAGGATCTCATAGACGACTACCATGTAGGACAATAACATTTGTCCTAGTGAAAGACAGGTGATGATGTATTGATGAAGGAAGAGAAGGCACGAGAAGATTTAAAAGAGATACTGAGCAGGGAAGAATATCAGATATATTACAAGGATAATAGAAATACTCTGCAAGTTTTTTGGGATGACCTAAAGGCTTGGCTGGCGGAAATGCTTGCCAAGTTCTTTCCTTCCATGGAGGCAACGAGTTCCGTTGCCGGTAATATTCTAATCGTCGTAATTTCTGTTGCGATTGCCATCTTACTGATCATATTCATCTTTTTTGCAGTAAGATATCGTCAGAGAAGGATCGTTGGTAAACAACAACCATTTCGATCTTCCAATGAATTGCAGTGGAGTTACCAGGAACATCTAAAACAGGCAAAAATCCAAGAGGAGCTAAATGATTACAGCTTATCGACACGTCATCTGTTTCTCGCACTTTTGCTTTATTTCCATGAGAAAAATTGGCTGGAAGCAAGAATCTGGAAGACAAATTGGGAGTATTACGAAGAGCTCAGGACAGCAAAAGAAGAAAGCGCAGAACTTTTTTTCAACTTTGCACTCCTTTTTGATCGAGCAACCTATGGAAAACAACAGATCCTAAAAGATGAATATAGCCTTTATCGGGATAAAGCCTTGAAATGGCTGGAAGAAGAGGATGTCTAATTTGGAAGGGGGAGGAATGTAGAATTGCTACACGGACTATCAAAAAAAAGCGGATGGATATGGCTTGCCGCAATACTGATTCTATTTTTGCTTTGCAGTTACCTTATCCTTTCAAAAGGAACCAAAACCTATTTGCCCTACGACTCTCATTCCCCTTCACCTACAGGTATCAAAGCTTTTTATACATATGCAGAAAGGGAAATCGAAGGAATTCAGAGATGGGCGGAACCGCCAAGCAAGCTTTCACGCTCTGAAAATCAGGTGCTTTTGATGGTGGAGCCATATGCCGTTCCAAACCAGAAAGTCATGGATCAGTATATAGAATATATGGAGCAGGGCAATACGATTCTGTTACTTATGAACAACCCGGACTCCATGTTCGCCCTTGACACCACCTATACTGAATTTCCTTCCTCAAATGGGGAGGTTTTCGGGGAAAACTCCCAGTCCTTCCGGGCACAAAACTTATCACCCGTTCGATTAGAAGCGGAAGGATCAGATGAAGTCCTGCTGAAAGATGCCCTGGGTACGATTGCATTGAAACGACAATTCGGACAGGGTTCACTCATTGTTTCCAATACACCTGAATGGATCACGAATGAAGGGATTTTGAAAGAAGATCATTTGATATTACTCCTGGATTTAATACAGGAAAGTGATCAAGAATTAAATGTACTATTGATAGACGAGTATATCCATGGAGAACACAGCGGTTCCACTTTAACGACGACATATCCCCAATGGTTTCTTCTCATCCTCATTCAAGGAGTCCTTTTGACTGTTCTCCTTTTATGGATACGCGGGAAAAGATTCGGTCCCGTACTTGTGGCAAGAGAAGAGTCCGTTCGTTTCAGTGATGAGAATTTGCAGGCTCTCGCAGCTTGGCATATAAAAGGGAACAGGTATCAGGATTCACTTTCCATCCAGGCGCACTACCTGAAATCTGCATTTCAGGAAAAATGGGGCATCCCATTGAGTAAAGAATGGAAAGACCGTGCCGACCATATTGAAAGAAATTCTAAAACGATGGAACCAAAAAGTGTGAGACCTTTCTTACATGATTTAACAAACATCTTAGCAAAAGAGAAAATAACTAAACAGGAATATTTGTTCTGGTCAAAAAAATTGGATCAACTAAGAAAAGAGGTGGAGGAAGGATGAAACCTGAATTAGCATCCTTACTTGAAAAATATGAACAACGAATCTTGGGACAATCTTTAAATCTTAAACTCTTGCTTTCTTCTGTCCTGGCAGGCGGACACGTATTGTTGGAAGGTGTACCTGGGACCGGGAAGACTCAAATGGTACGGACACTGGCCACCCTGCTTGGCGGTACATTCACTAGGATACAGTTTACACCTGACCTCCTTCCAAGTGATATTACAGGAAGTACCATCTACAATATGAAAGAAGGATCTTTTCAAACGCTGAAGGGTCCAATTTTCACCAATATATTGTTGGCAGATGAGATAAATCGTACCCCCGCCAAGACACAGGCTGCTTTACTCGAAGCAATGGAAGAGGGTCAGGTAACCATCCAGGGGGACACCTATCCTCTTTCTGATGTGTTTTTCGTTGTTGCAACACAGAATCCGATAGAATTTGAAGGTACATACCCTCTACCGGAAGCACAACAGGACCGTTTCCTATTTAAATTGCATGTTAATTTCCCATCCTTAGAAGAGGAGACGAATGTATTAAAGCAAGTGATTGAAAAGAGCTATGATGCAAGCCTTGTTCAGCCAGTATTAGATATGGAGACATTTTTATCAATCAGGAGAGAAATCGAAAGGATAACGGTCAGCGAGAGCGTTCTACATTATATAATGCAGATAGTTCGCAAGACAAGGGAAGAAGATTCCATCCGTTTTGGCGCAAGTACCCGTGCCGGTATCTCCATCGGAAAAGCTGCACAGGCCTGGGCTTATTTAAGTGGTAGGGATTATGTTACTCCAGATGACGTGAAAATCGTGACCAAGCCTGCCCTGCGACACCGTATCCAACTATCTCCACACACGGAATTGGAGGGATCTACTGTTGACCAGATCATCGAAGAACTTGTGGGGGCGATTCCTGTTCCGAGATAAGGGAATTGTTCCAACAAGTCGATTACTGTTAGTATTCGTCATTCTTTCAGGAATTCTTGTAACAGCGACGTTTTGGGACATGCCATGGTCGTTTGTACTACTCTCAAATATCCTGGTACTATTATTCAGCTTGGTGGATTTGATTTATTCCCCCCATAAGAAACAGCTTAAGGTGAAACGATCATGTCCAGCTGAAATGGAGAGAGGCATCAACTATGAGGTAGCCTTGACTATCGAGAACAGATCGCCGTATGATGTTCAATTCAGTATCATGGATGGCCTGCCTCAATCCTTCAATAGACCGTTTCCTTTATCAGGGAGTGCCAATAAGGAGACTTCGGAAACATTGGTTTACCAGACAAAAGCACCAGTCCGTGGCGATTATCAGGTTAATAGCCTATACATGCGTTACCGAAGTACTTTGGGATTATGGGAAAAACAAATGGCCATACCTTTAAACGAAAAGATCAAGGTGATTCCGGACATGACCCAAACCAAAAATTTCTTGGAGGATGCCCAAAGGTTCTTAAACTATGAAGGCATCAAAATAAGAAAATATAAAAGTGGGGTAGGGGAATTTTCCAAGATCCGATCTTATGTGGTCGGGGATGATCCGCGGAAAATAAACTGGCGGCAGACCGCTAAACTACAAGAAGTAATGACTAATGAATACGAACCCGAGCATGGCAAACATATCACCATATTGATTGATTGTGGGAGAATGATGGGGGCTGAACTGAAAAGTGGCAACCGATTGGAGAAATCAATCGAAGCTGCCCTGACCGTTACAGCTGCCGCATTACAAAAGGGAGATTATGTAGCTGTACTTGCTTTCTCCAAAAAAGTGAAAGTCTATATTCCACCTGCTAAAGGGATGGCTCATCTTCAGACCATTCTCCAAGCTATTTACAACATTGAAGTCGACGCTGCTGAATCCAATTATGGCGAAATCTTAAATTATCTTCAGCTAGTACAGAAAAAGCGCAGCCTCATTCTGTTATTCAGTGATATCCAAACTTTTCTTCATGAAGAAAGTGCATTAGTCTATCTGAAAAGATTGAGGCAAAGGCATTTGTTCCTGATGATTGGGATAGAGGACGAGATGCTGGTGAAAAGAGGAAGAGAGACACCTGTGAATGCACAGCAAACAATGGTGAAAAGTATCGCACAGCAGCAGATACTCATCAAAAAAGAAGGAAAAGCAAAATGGGAAAAACAGGGCCTCCTGATGGTGGAGGCCCGTGAAGAAAAGCTTGCAACAACTGCTGTATCCTATTACATCGATATGATCAATAGGGGATTATTGTAGCAACTGCTCCTGCTTTTGCAGTTTCATCTTAGCAATCCCGATATAGAGGATGAGCCCGACAACTGTCAGGACAGCTACAAAATATTTTGCTTCAAACGAAATGGCGGCAGGTGTGATGAATCCTTCAATTACACCTGCTATGATGAATAGGGGAATCGTTCCAAGTAATAGCTGAACCGAACGTTTTGCGTTTTCTTTTAGTTGGTATGCCCTAGAATAAGCGCCTGGTACAAACAGTCTGTAGCCCATGAGCAGGCCCGCTCCTCCTGCTATGAAAATGGCAGTAAGCTCTATCATTCCATGAGGTACGATGTATGCCCAGAATTCATAGGTTTTATCATAGTGCCAGAACAAGGCAGCAATGGCACCGACAATAATTCCGTTATAGATCAATACATATACGGTCAGAAGGCCAAATGTAATACCCCCGGCAAAGGCAAGGAAAGCTACTTGAATATTATTTGTCATGATGGATGCTGACATGAGGGGGGCATCCACCATGCCTTCATTCGCTCCAAGCTGCTCTGGATCGAAGCTATTGGCCATTTCAGCTGGCAGTACCGAGTATAATAGTAACTCATCATTTGCCACAGCGGCATAACTCCCAAGAAAGCCAAGAGTGAAGAGCGCCATCGCAAGCAGGACAAATTTCCACTGCTCCAAGAGAAGGCCAACGAACTTCACCCCAAAGAAATGACGTGTCTGTTTCCAGCTCGACATCTGGTCTTTATAGAGCAGATTATGTGACTTGGACACGAGTCCGTTCAGATAAGACGTGACTTCTTCATGTGGAAAATAGGTTTGACTATACGAGAGATGCTGGGCTGCCTTACGGTAAAGCCGATGAAATTTACTTATGTGCGATCCCGTGATATTTTTTTTCTTATGTAGATAGGTCAAGGCTTCTTCAAGTTGTTTCCATTCATCTCTATGCTGTTTCACGAATTGTTTTACATTCATACAGGTGGACACCTTCTTGTCATTTTATGTTATTAACCTTTATTATAGTAATATTATAGATAAATAGAAACACCATTGGTAAAATTTATCCATGAAATGAGGTTATTCTTTGAACGCTGAGCAACTTGACATAAAAACACCGGAATATGTTTCCTTACAATTTCAATCTGCAGGTTTAGGAAGCCGTGCAGCCGCATTCATCATTGATCAGATCATCCTTTTGATCGTCAATATCCTTATCATCATAGGTCTTTTATTCATGATCAATGGTACTTTCATGGATTTCTTTTCTGCTGATATGCCATCCTATCTTATTGCAGGTGCAATCATTCTGATTTTCATCATCAGATGGGCTTATTTTTTCGCTTTTGAGTATTTTTCTGGAGGAAGCACGCTAGGCAAGAAGATGGTGGGAATCAGGGTAATCCAAGAAAATGGCCATAGCATCACGCTTCTATCGAGCTTGTTAAGGAATCTTTTGCGTATTATCGATAGCCTCCCGATGAACTATCTGGTGGGGATGTTGATGATTTTTTTCCATTCCAAGCATAAACGTCTCGGAGATCTTGTGGCAGGTACCATTGTAGTTCATGAAAGACGGAAGAAGAAAATGAAATTGACCCCAATAGAAAAAGAAATTCAAAAGCGTGGACTTTCACGTGAGAATCTTGTGTTGAATGATTATGACCTAAGGAGATTCAACGAGAAAGATTGGAAGCTGATGAAGACCTATTCCAACCGATTCCTTCAGCTTTCTGTTGATGATAGGATACTCTTGACCCGTCAGGTTGCAGAAATTGTATCCCCTAAGCTCGGTATGCCAGTTGAGGACAAAGGCTATGAGGAGCTCGAGAACTTGTTGCTTGTCCTTTATCTATTGCTGAAGGATGAATGGGAATTTGAGCTGTAATTGTTGATGATGTCAAGCAAAGACTCTGTCCAATTTCACAAAGTGTGAGATTGGACATTTTTATTAGGGAATAGATGTTTGACATATTGAAATAGGAATGATATATTTATCTCGAATTCAAGATATTTTAAACGAACTCTTAAATCAGGAGGTATTATACATGAATGGTCTAAAAGGCATTCACCATGTCACTGCCATCACGAGCAGTGCTGAAAAGAACTATGAGTTTTTCACTTATGTATTAGGGATGAGACTTGTTAAAAAAACTGTCAATCAGGATGACATCCAGACATATCATCTATTTTTCGCTGATGATAAAGGGAGCCCTGGAACAGATATGACTTTTTTTGACTTTCCGGGAATTCAAAAAGGATCTCATGGAACGAATGAGATTTACCGTACCGCATTTAGGGTGCCAACAGATTATTCCCTCGACTATTGGCTAAAAAGATTTGGACGTTTAAAGGTGAATCATACTGGAATTGAGGAGCAGTTCGGAAAAAGGGTAATTAATTTTACTGACTTCGATGATCAGCAATATCAATTGATTTCAGATGAAAATAATAAAGGTGTCTCTTCAGGGACCCCTTGGCAAAAAGGGCCCATCCCCCTAGAGCATGCCATTACAGGCTTGGGACCTATAACAATCAGGGTGGCGAATTTCGATTTCTTTAAAGAAGTGTTAGAAAAGGCGTTGCTGTTCAATGAAGTTGCCCACAAAGGCTCCACTTACCTCTTTGAAGTTGGCGAGGGCGGGAATGGGGCCCAGATAATCGTCGAGCATAACAGGGATCTTCCACAGGGGATCCAAGGTTTTGGAACAGTGCACCACGCAGCTTTCCGGGTAGAGGACCGTTCTGTAATCGAGGAATGGGATCAAAGGCTGAAGAGTTTCGGTTTTCATACTTCCGGCTATGTGAACCGTTATTTCTTTGAATCCCTATATACTCGAGTCGCACCTCAAATATTGTTTGAATTTGCGACAGACGGTCCAGGGTTCATGGGTGATGAGCCATACGAAACCTTGGGTGAAAAATTATCACTTCCTCCGTTCCTTGAGCCAAAGAGGGAGCAGATTGAAAAATACGTCCGTCCTATTAATACCGTAAGAAGCACATTAGATATAAAAAAGGATTAAATAGCAAGAAGTCCATCACCCATTAAAAAGGGGAATGGACTTCTTTGTTTTGCTTCATTAAACCCCAAATACTACCAGTTGTTTAAAAAAGAAAATATGCAACTCTACGAAAATACCACCTTTAGTATAATCCCAAATACTATGGCAAAAAGAAAGGAAGACAACGTTCCGAGTAGGAAGTACTCCGCCCAGTCCCGATCATCCAACTGCTTGAAACGGGTCAAGGATTTGGCGGCAACAATAAACCCGACAGCCGGGAACGAGCCCATGAGGATGAGTGCCACTACAAGAAGGCGCTCGAGATAGCCTATCACTTTCCCACGGGATAGGTCCTGATGCTTCATCACCATGTATGTATACTCTTCAGACAGGCTCTTTTGACTGGTTGCTGTAATTTCTACATCACGAAGTGTATATTTTCCCTCGAATAGAGAGAGGTGCCTGGTCAAGGAACCGAGTAGAATCTTTATGAAGTGACCCGTCACCGACGTTGTCAAAATAAACATGATCATGATAAAAATGGTGCTTCCAATCAATGATTTTTCAGCAATCACCCCATCTTTCATATGCAGGGAAACGAGTACCGTTTCTAACAGATCAGAAAGGTTGACGTCTAGAAAAAAATAGCAAACTGCTAATATAGTAAAAAGATGAAACACTTGGTCTGCTACAAAAAGGGCAAGATTCCAACCATTTTTATGCTTTAGGTGAAACACTTTCTTCTGCGCATAAATTTTGGCCAGGTCAATCACTGCATGGAAAATGACGATGATGACGGTCGGTAAGAGTACAGTGATGCTGAAATATGAAAAACCCAGCAAATAATACAGCATGCACAGTGTCATGGCGGTGACCAGTGTGTGATGGAATAGATGAAGCTTCAGGAATTTCATTTTTTCGTTGACCATCTTTTCCGTCTGAAGGTAGAAATCTGCGATGAGGTGTGCAAGTATAAGGCTAAGAACAATCATGGTCCCGCTCCTAACTAATTCGTAATGATTTTCAGGTTCTGCTTCAAATGGTTCTTTATTGTGTTTTCCAGCTCATTCATGATATTACTCGGATAGGTCCCGGATTGGGTCTCTTCCTGATGGTTTAAGGTACGTTGTAAGGTGTTGAATGTTTTAAGTATTATCTCACAATTTCCTTTCTTGTAGTGACTTGAGATGGTAGAAGGGGACTTTCCTAATAGGTTAGCGATCATTTTCTGCTCATCCAATACGGAAAATAGTCCTGAAATGAGTCGCTGCAGTTTCGTTTGCTCATTGATCAGTTTCCCTTGATATTCAAGCAGCAAGTTGCTCATCTCAACTGAGGGAATGGACATCGCATCGGAATCAGGGAAAAAAATGATAGGTGTCCGATTGGACGACTGCTTGATTCTTTCATTCGCCAGTCTGGCATGTTTCATCAAAGGGTGATTCCACTTATCAATGTCAATATCGGAAATATCTTCTTCCACATTACCAAATGACATGCCAAAATAGGGTGGCTGATCTGAAAACCTCCATATTTGATTAATATAGAACGCAATGGTATATGCTGTGGCATAATGGTCGAAAATACAGACAATCTCATCACCGAGACGGTGTTTGATGTGGACATTCGGCAATCCCTTTGTCCAATGTTTAATATATGCTTCCACGGTTTCCAAATAGGAGGAAACCTCTTTCCAATTCCTGCTCGAATCTGTCACATCCATCATAAATACCGATACGGGTTTTTTCATAGGCTTTTCTCCTTCATCTAAATGTGCTCGTGGAAATAGTTTATGCACTTTCATGCTTTTAATTCGACTATTTAATCAAATTATACACTAATTCGATAGATTAATCGAATTAAAGATAAATAGATGATATAATCATAATTTTCTTGTTGTATTAATTTGGAATATCCTTTAAAATAAATAAAAATTATACAATATAAGTCTAGATGGGAATCCAGTAGCCTATTATCTCCCTGTTTAAGAGAACTGATGGTTGGTGAAAATCAGTACAAAGATAAAGGTGAATTACCTCCCTGAACTTCTTTTGTGAACAAAAAGTAGCAAAAGACGGCCGAACCGTTATTCGTTTGAGTGGAAGAGAGATCTTCAACAAAGGGTGGTACCGCGTAAACCACGTCCCTTTCTTAGGGGCGTGGTTTTTTTATTTTATTCAATTGGAGGTATAGGAAAATGGGGAATATGTCAGATAGCCTTTCAAAAGATCAACGAGCAGAAATGGAAAGACAATACAACATATATCAAGATGGGGTTTCAGAGATCATTCCAGCCTTTGAAATGAAGGAGAAAATCGCAAAGTCATTACTGACAGGGCGTCCGCTGAAGGTCAAACTGGGTCTGGATCCTTCCGCTCCTGATGTACATTTGGGGCACACAGTGGTATTGAACAAGCTGAAGCAGTTTCAGGAGAATGGACATATCATCCAGTTGATCATAGGCGATTTCACAGGGAAAATTGGCGATCCGACAGGCAAATCTACAGCAAGGAAGCAGCTGACCAACGAGGAAGTGAAACACAATGCACAAACGTACTATGAACAATTCAGCAAGGTCCTGGATATGGAAAAGGTAGAGCTCTTCTATAATTCAGCATGGCTCTCAAAACTGCGGTTGGAAGACACCATTAATCTTTCAGCAAGCATAACTGTTGCACGACTATTGGAGAGAAATGACTTCTCGGAAAGATTGGCATCAGGCAAGCCGATTTCCCTTCATGAGTTTTTCTACCCTCTTATGCAAGGCTATGATTCCGTTGAACTTGAAAGTGATGTGGAGCTTGGCGGGACAGATCAGCATTTCAATGTGCTGATGGGCAGACACCTACAGGAGCATTACAATAAAGAGAAGCAGGTGGTGATCATGCTGCCTTTATTGGAGGGTCTGGATGGCGTGGAGAAAATGTCCAAATCCAAAAACAATTACATCGGTGTTGATGAAGACCCGAGGGAGATGTTCGGGAAAATCATGAGCATTCCCGACGAACTAACCTTGAAGTACTTCAACCTGATAACAGATTTATCCCATATTGAAAAAAATGATATTGCAATGAGATTGGAAAGTGGCGACTTACATCCGAGGGATGCAAAGATGCTCCTAGGAAAAGTAATTGTCCGCATGTACCATGATGAAGCTGCCGCACAGCTTGCTGAAGAGCACTTTAAGACTGTTTTTCAACGCGGCGCCATACCGCAAGATATTCCCGAGGTCATATGGGAAGGAAGTCACTCCATCCACGTAATCGACCTGCTGGTCCAATTAGGACTGCAAAGCTCTAAAAGTGAGGCTCGCCGCATGATTCAAAATGGCGGAATAAGAATCAACAGCGAAAAGGTGATGGACGTAGATCTCCTCGTTCATTTGCCGAAGGAACTTATCTTACAGGTAGGGAAGCGGAAATTCTTGAAATTATTGAATCCGAAAGCCAATTAGGAAAAGCTTGTACGCATATTGAAAAATACAACAATGGAGGCAAGGTAGATGGAGTCGGAAAAGCTGAGGATATTTGATGAGAAGGGTAAGTTTGTAGGTGTGGAGACCAGAAGAGAGGTACACAAAAAAGGCTATTGGCATGAGACGTTCCATTTTTGGCTTGTCGAAAGGGTAGAGGGAGTGGAATACATCTACTTTCAGCTTAGGAGCGAACATAAAAAGGACTATCCAGATTTACTTGATATTACAGCTGCTGGGCATATTTTGGCTACGGAGACAGTTGAGGATGGAATAAGGGAAGTAAAAGAAGAGATAGGGATTGATGTGAGTATGGAGGAGCTTCACTCACTAGGAGTGATTCCTTACACCAACGTTCATCACGATCTGATAGACCGTGAATTGGCACATGTATTTTTACTCGTCAGAAAGTATGATATGGAAGATTTCCTTCTCCAGCCTGAAGAAGTATCCGGAATGGCAAGAATCAAACTCGATGATATGATCCTCATGTGGGAAGGTAAGTTGGAACAGGTAGAGGCAACTGGCTTTAAAATGGATTCTGACGGGGAAAGGGCTGAATGGAATGAGCCTTTGAAAAAAGAACATTTCGTACAACATGAGGACCACTTCTACTTAAAGACATTTGCAAGGATAAAGAAGGCATTAGAGGAGAGTTCAGATTAATAAAAATGACGACAAAATAGGCATCCATAATGTCTTTTTGCGAGAGAATCCAATAGAAGTTTTTACTCCAAAGAAAAAAGCGCAGATAACCTGCGCTTTTTTCAATACTATTTATATTTTTCCTTGCCCACCGCTCCCCAAACAAACAACACACCAATCGCCACGACCAGGATAAGAGGGGGGGCGACCATGATTAAGAAATTCTCCATATTAGGACCTCCTTACTTTTTACCTTGCACATATTGATTATCAAACAGAAACAGTCGCAATAACAGATAAAGCGAAGGAATCAATAAGCATAAACCGCCGATGAATGCAGTGATCAACGCAATAGCCATCGACTCATTTGTAAATCCGTCATAGATTGTCAGATATGGATACAGAAGATATGGCATATGGGATGCCCCGTACCCGAAGAAAGCTGTTGCAAACTGAAGCATGACGAAAATAAAGGCAAGCCCGAGACGCTGTTTCTTCCACATCAAGTACACCGCTCCAAGGAAGAAGAGGAAGGAGAGGCTGAACATCCAGGAAAGATTCAGCATCCTCTCAAAATGAGCCGGGTTGTGATCGCTGAGTGCGAAAAATACGAGTACACTGGCCAGTATGGTGGGAAGGCTCCAGTTAAGCGCATATTTGCGCAGCACTTCAAATGCCTTTACGTCTTTGGCTGTCCTAGCATAGAACGCCAAGAAATAAGCTGAAATATATAGCACACTGACAAGCGCCAAAATGACAACCGTCCAGGAATAGAAGCTAGAGAACAAAGCTCCATAATCTAGACTCACCACATCACCAGCAAGGCTGATGAATCCACCCTCTGAGATGGTCAGTACAACAGAAAGCGATGCTGGTATCAACAGACCGGTCGCTCCATAAAGGAGCTGATAGAACTTGCTGCCCTTAGCACCATAGTGATGAAAGGCATAATAGCTCCCACGGATTGCCAACAGGATGATCGCTATACTACCCGGGATCAACAAGGTTGTTCCGTAATAATAGGCTGTTGAAGGGAAGAACCCTACAATTCCGATGAAGAAGAAAACAAGAAACACATTGGTTACCTCCCAAACAGGAGAGAGATAACGGACAATCACTTTATCTATGAGATGGTCCTTCTTTGTGATTGTAGAATAGTAGCTGAAAAACCCGGCACCAAAATCAATCGAAGCAACAATTAAATATCCATATAGGAATGTCCATAAAACGGTGATACCTACAACCTCATAACTCATAGTTTCCCCTCCATCACTCCATGCCTTTGTCTTGCAATTCTTTTTCGACTGGATTGTTTTTAAACATTCTTCTTAATACCGTTAAACACGTGGTACATAGTACAGCATAAAGGATGATGAACAGCACCAGCATGAGATCGACATGCTCGGATGTTGTAGCGCCTTCTGACACTGTCATATATCCGACAAGCAGCCACGGCTGCCTTCCAAGCTCCGCGAAGAACCAACCCATCTCAATGGCAAGTAATGCTAATGGTGAACCTGCTACAATTGCCCAAAGAAGCGGTCTATTCCACTCATTCCACTTTTTCACACGGGCAATGACCACATAAAGGATGGAGACAAGGGCCAGGAACATCCCGATTCCTACCATCAGGTCAAAGAAATAATGTACCACCAAAGGAGGTAGCTCTTCTTCAGGGAATTCCTCGAGCCCGATAACCTCGGAACCAGGATCACCATGCGCAAGAATACTTAATGCATAAGGGATTTCAAGTGCATATTTTACTTTGTTATCCTCTGTCAGATATCCGCCTAGAATAAGAGGTGCCTCAGTCGATGTTTCAAAATGCCATTCGGCCGCAGCCAGTTTTTCAGGCTGATATTCTGCCAGATATTTACCCGACAGATCTCCGATGACAGCAGTCGAGATGGCGAATACAGCTGCAGCTGTCATTGTAAGATTCAACGCTTTTTTATGGTAAACATGGTTTCTTCCACGGAGAATCGCAATGGCGGCAATACCAGCAAGGACAAAAGCAGTCGTCAAATAAGCAGAAGATAGCACGTGTGCCACTTTGGTAGGCGTGGCCGGGTTGAACATTGCGCCGAGTGGACTGATATTCGTGAGTACTCCATTCTCGATTTCGAATCCACTTGGTGAGTTCATAAAGCTGTTCACAGTGGAGATAAAGAAGCCGGAAGCCATTGCACCAATAGCAACAGGTATCAACAGGATAAAATGATAGATTTTCTTTTTAAATCGATCCCAGGTATATAGATAGATACCTAGAAAAATAGCTTCAAAGAAGAACGCAAATGTCTCCATGAACAAAGGGAGGCTAATAACATGTCCTGCAAGCTGCATCAAATTCGGCCATAGAAGGCTTAATTGCAAACCGATGGCAGTACCTGTCACAACACCGACAGCAACGGTGATGACAAAGCCGCGGGCCCATCTGCGTGCAAGAAGACGATAATGTTCATCATTACGTTTGATGCCCATCCATTCTGCAAGAGCAATCATAAGCGGGACGCCCACCCCGACAGTCGCGAAAATAACGTGGACCGCAAGCGTCAGGCCAGTTAATATTCTACTGTATAGAACCGGATCATAATCTACACCAAACATAATTTCACTCCTCTGATCACTGATAGAACCATCAATAATTGATTTCTTGACACTAGTATACAATACTTTGCTCAATACTTCACAATATAATGTTTATGTTCTTGTATGCTTTTTAGTATATTCCCTTTTCAGGATGAACAAAACCGGGTAGAGCGTACTCTTTATGACAACTTTATGGCAGGCCAGCGACGAATTTGTGACTATGGCATACTGGAAATAAAAGATGGTACTAATGTCCTTGAAATTTCATCTCAAAGGAAATTTTTATAGAAAAATGTATATAATTGTAGAATTTGATGGTAAAATATTCTTATAATTCAAACAAAGGGTGTTGGCATTGAGAAACGGAGAAATGATTAAATATTACCGGAACAAAAATGGCATCTCACAGGAAAATTTATCTCAAGAGATCTTTTCCGCTTCGCACCTATCGGATATAGTGGACAAGCTTTTAAGCTGCTACGAAAGTACTGTCAGGCAGGACCCGAAAGAGTCATGGAAAAAACTTAGTTATATTAATGAAGAGTACAATATCGGATGTCAAAGCATGCACCCCGAAACATTGTTGCTTTATTTATGTGTTAAACTGAAATACTCCCTATTAATCTGTGACAAGAAGGTTTTTGACGGCCTTTATAATCAAATAGTGATCCTTCCCAAAAGCCAAAATACCATCATTGAATATATCAGAAAGAAAACTGTCGGCATCTACTATTACAGAATAAATGATAATCTACAATCCATATACACTTTAAGACAGGCGTTGGAATTGCATAAACAACTTGCACTCCCCGAAGAAGATAAAGCAGAGTTATTTTATCAGATCGCGTTGACAAGCCAAAAAACATCTGATTATTTTGAAGCGATTACCTATGCGGAAAAAGCGCTTACCATTTATCGATCCCTCTACTTTAACAGAAGATCTGCAGAGTGCCACGTCATTTTGGGTTTGAGCTATCATAAAGTGCATCAACTTGAAAAGGCTGAAGAAAACTACCACTTTGCAAAAAAGATCGGAGTAGATTTGAAGGATGTCTATCTCGAATCCATGGCCCTGCATAATCTCGGTTGCATGCAATCATTCCTGGGGAACTCAGAAGATGCCATCTATTATTTTTTGGAATCCCTTAAACTTAAAAAAGAGGAAGACAGAAGCTTGTATTCCATCAATACTTTGGTTAAGGAATACTACAAGCTAAAACAGAATGAATTTGCGCTAGGTTGGGCGGAGGAAGGCCTGATTTTGGCACAAAGAAATAATATAGAGGAATATATTATACATTTCAACGTTCACATCCAAATGATCAATAAAAATCCGGAAATCGAAAAATATATATCAGATTATGTAATCCATTATTTCACAAAAGCAGGGGATAAAGATAATGTAGCAAAATATGCCGAGATTTTGGCAGAGTATTATACAGCGTCAGAAAGATACGAATCAGCCTGTAAATATTATGAGATAAGCTTAAAAGTCCGGAAGAATAAGACGACCCTCATATAAGTTCTTTACCCAAAACACACCTTGCAGGAAGAGGTGTGTTTCTTTATTTCCTTTTAAGGGAAAGAGACTTCTATTTACTTCAAAAGAAGCAGGTTTAGGAGTGGTGCTGATGTTCGGATTTAATGATCTATGGAAGTTCTTTGTCTCTTTCTTCCTTGTGCTGCCTATGGTTACCATCTTGCATGAATTAGGACACTTTTTCTTTGCAAAATTATTTGGCGGAAAAGTGATTGTACATATTGGTACGGGAAACGTACTGTTTAAAATTGGTTCACTCAGAATTAGAAAGCTTTACTTTTATGATGGTTGGTGTGAATATATCACTGTCAGTAAAAGAGCGGGGAAAATCGAAAAAGCCTTGGTATATTTAGGGGGATCCCTGTTTAACTTGGTATCCATCCTGATTTTGAATGGATTGATCATGGAAGGGATGCTCGAGCCCAATATCCTGATCTATCAGTTTACCTATTTTTCTTTTTACTTTGTCTTTTTCTCGTTGTTTCCCATCGATCACCTGAATGGATGTCCAAGCGATGGGATGGCTGCATTGAAAGTCCTCACTAACAAGAAGTTCGATAAAAACCCGTCAAACTAAAAAAGATGTGGCACCACTGTTCTTGTGCTTCCTTTTTGGCCATACTCTAGAATAAATGAATGGTGGAGGAGAAGGAAATATGAGGATGATTGCACTATTGATCATAGTGGCTGCGGGCATAAGTTCTATCGGCTGCTCCATAAAAGATATGAAAGGAGTGGAAGCCCCTGAACCTGTCGCGGAAAAGGAAATGACTGCAGAGGATACTGCTTTTGCTGCTGTAAAGCTGATAAAAGAAAAAGACTTTTCCGCCTTGAAAGGCCTGATACATCCAACCAAAGGGGTCCGTTTCACCCCGTATGGCTATGTCGATGTCAATAGAAACCTCGTATTTACAGCAAGTGAGATAGGGGATCTTAAAGAGAATCAGAAAGTCTATCTATGGGGGGAATATGACGGAACAGGCGATCCGATTCAGTTGTCCTTCCATGACTATTATAAAAAGTTTATCTATGACGCTGACTTTTTACTTGCAGAGGAAATATCCATAAATAAAAGGATAGGTCAGGGAAATAGCATAGATAATAGCAAAGAAGTATATCCAGACTCCACTGTAGTTGAATTTCATTTTCCAGGATTCGAGGAAAAGTATGAGGGAATGGACTGGAAGAGCCTCAGGGTGGTATTGGAGAAATTGGATAATAACTGGTATGTCGTGGGTATCATTCATGACCAATGGACAATTTGATAGGCAATGTTTTAGAATGTACTTCAAATAAGTACATTCTTTTTATTGCGGCAAAACACTGTTTTTACATTACTTTCCTTTTAAGTATGGTAAAATAGCAGAAAGACAAAACTTTCACTCGGGAAAAAAGAGGTTTTAATGATGCAAAAAAGGTATTTGATTTTTCAAAAAGGATCGGGAATCAATCCGTATATCTGGAGTGTTTTCAGTATCCTGCCATTTTATTTCATTTTTCAATCCTCCTCTACAATGGAGGTTATCATCGGGATCGTCCTGACTATCTTATTTTTTATTTCTTACCGTTTTGCATTTTTATCAAAAAAATGGCCGGTCTACCTATGGACTTGCATATTGATTGCCATTTCCATTACCATGACCATTGTTTTTCATTTCATTTATTTCGCCTTTTATATCGCTTACTATAATGGGAAAATTAAAAATCGAATAGCCTTCATCACGCTCTATATCATTCATCTTGTTGCAACAACGGTAGCTATCAATATCAATTTGGCTTTAAGGGATGATCTATTCCTGACACAATTGCCGTTTATCGTCATCATCTGGATCAGCGTCATCCTATTACCCTTCAACCTCTTCAACAAAGGTAAACAAGACATACTGGAAGCACAATTGGACGTTGCAAACAAACGAATTTCCGAATTGGTCAAGCAGGAGGAGAGACAGAGGATTGCAAGGGACCTGCACGATACACTGGGACAAAAGCTTTCCCTTATAGGACTTAAAAGTGATTTGGCACGGAAGCTTATTAATAAAAATCCCGAGCAGGCAAAAAATGAACTGAAGGATGTCCAACAGACTGCAAGGACAGCTTTGAATGAGGTCAGGAAAATGGTCTCCCAGATGCGGGGAATCAGACTGAAGGAAGAAATGGTTAGGGTGAGACAGATTTTGGATGCTGCGGAGATTTCGTGCACCATCGATCATGACCTCCCATTGAAAAACAGCTCGCTGTTTCTTGAAAATATTTTAAGCATGTGTCTAAAAGAATCTGTTACAAATGTAGTAAAACACAGTAAGGCAACTGAATGTCTGATTAAGATAGAGCAAAAAGGGAAGGAATTGCGATTAACAATCACCGATAATGGGATCGGCATGATAGAGGAGCAGGATCTTTTGAAAGGCAGCGGCATAGCTGGCATGAAGGAAAGACTTGAATTCGTGAACGGTACGCTAGAGATTGAAGCAGGAGAAGGGACTACCGTCATTATCAAAGTTCCGAATGTCGTGATGCAAAGAGATAAGGGGGAGTATGTATGATTCGTATTGTAATAGCCGAGGATCAAAGGATGATGCTTGGAGCTTTAGGTTCATTACTTGATTTGGAGGATGATATGGAAGTGGTCGGCATGGCTGGAAACGGCGAGGAGGCCATTGCCCTTTACAATCAATACAAACCCGATATTTGCATGATGGATATTGAAATGCCCTTAAAGACGGGGTTGGATGCAGCAGAAGAATTGAAGGGGACGGATTGCAAGGTCATTATATTAACTACATTTGCCCGCACCGGCTATTTTCAGCGTGCATTAAAGGCTGGTGTGAAAGGTTATCTGTTGAAGGATAGTCCTAGCGAAGAGCTTGCAAGCTCAATCCGGAGCATCATGGAAGGGAAACGAGTCTATGCCCCGGAATTGATGGACGATGTATACAGCGAGGAAAACCCTTTGACTGAAAGGGAAAAGGCTGTTCTGGAGCTTGTGGCAGACGGTAAAAACACTCAGGAAATAGCGGAAGAGCTCAGCCTGAAAAGCGGCACTGTCAGGAATTATATTTCTACCATTCTCGATAAACTCGAAGTAAAAAACAGAATCGAAGCCATCACCCAATCAAAGGAAAAGGGATGGTTCAAATAATATCATTATCAAGAAACGGACTCCACCGGGACCGTTTTTTATTTTTTGTTAAACTTGGTTATGTTATAGTTAGAAAGCAAAATAGCAACTTAATAGAAGAGAGACGTGATCTACATGCCTGACTTTTTACAATTGGGAATAAAAAAAGAAGTGAACCATACATTGAAATCCCTGGGACTTGTCACACCAACACCGATACAGGAAAAAACGATACCAGCCGTGTTGGACGGAAATGATATCATTGCACAAGCGCAGACCGGTACTGGTAAGACGTTGGCATTTGTCCTGCCGATCCTGGAGAAGATTGATGTTAATAACCCTGACACACAGGCTTTAATTTTAACTCCTACCCGAGAGCTTGCCCAACAGATAACAAAAGAAATAAAGAAGATGATGGAAAACATAGATGGCATAAGCGTGCTTGCGATATTTGGGGGGCAGGACGTCGAGCATCAGCTTAAGAAGCTGAAAGGTGCACAGCATATCATCGTCGCAACGCCCGGCAGACTCTTGGATCATGTCAGACGCGGGACGATCGATCTTTCCACATTGACCATGCTTGTAATAGATGAAGCGGATCAGATGCTGTTGATGGGCTTTCTGCCTGATGTGGATACCATTATTCATGAAACATTCCCATCCCGACAGACCCTATTATTTTCAGCAACCATTCCTAAGGAGATTCATGCACTTGCCGGCAAGTATATGAAGTCACCTGAACATATTGAAATCAAAGAAAAACAGGTCACCGTCCATAAAATAAAGCAGTATGCCGTTGAAACCACCGACCGACGCAAGGAAGGTACGTTGCTGCATTTGATAGAGGAACACCAGCCTTATTTGGCAATCATTTTCTGCCGTACAAAAGCAAGGGTGGAAAAATTAAATGCCACACTGAAGGAAAAAGGTTTTCTCTCGGATGAACTGCATGGGGATATCCCTCAGTCCAAACGCCAGCGTGCAATGAAAAACTTCCGTGATGCCAAGCTTCAATATCTTGTTGCAACAGATGTAGCTGCAAGGGGGCTTGATGTGGAAGGTGTAACGCATGTATATAACTACGATGTCCCAGAAGATGTAGAGACGTATATACATAGAACCGGGAGAACAGGCAGGGCAAGCGGGGATGGCGCAGCATATACATTGTTCGCTCCAAGGGATGTTGATCATCTCCTAAGTATCGAAAAGGGTATAAAGCAAACCTTGGAACGGGTCGTCATCAAAGGAATAAGCATTCCCGATCGTGAAGATTACGAGAAAGAACGGGAAATGAACATCAAAAAAGCCAGAAGGACCGCAGAGAAGAAAAAGGAATTTTCGGCAAGCCAAAAACAAGACTTCAATAGAAGAAAAAGATAGTATTGAAAGGATGTCAAAAATGAATATTACAGGACATGAAGCAGAAAAACTGAAGGACCCAACAGGTATTTTGACTGGTGAACGATATGAATTCCTTATCGATATCGACATTCCCGAAGATGATGAGATGCATATGGAGAATGGTGTCTTTATTAAAGCAATTGTCGCAGTGGATGATAAAGGTACAAGGATTGTCCAATATCACCTTTACGAAGACACTACCAATAAGTTACTTGATTTTGAATTGGAAGAGGAAGAATTGGAAATGGTGAAGGCGTATTGTATCAAGCTGTTGGAGCAGGAAGTCATTTAAGGTCATTTTAGAATGATTCTGACAAATAGTAGATGGTTGCATTTCGAACTATTCTCCTGTACTATAGTAAAACAAGCTGCGATGCACGTAACCATAACAAAGTTTTAACCTTTATACTTAACTAGGGAGTTTTATATAGAAGCAGGAATGTCATGCCTCCTTGGATAGAGGACGACAGGAATGTTTTTGCGAACACCCACTTTCAGGAGTGGTGGTTTAAAACTTTCTTATACTAAGTTACGGCAGTTGTGGCTTGTACTTACATAATCAATTAAAACAACCCAGCTTCCTATCAGGAGGCTGGGTTTTCTCATGTCTTCACGGCGTTTTTGTAAAGGGAGGGAGTTTACCGGCCCATGGGCGTGCCTCTTCAAGCTGACCAGCCAGGCGGAATAGGGTGGCTTCGTCGCCATAGGGGGCAAAAAATTGAACACCGATTGGCAGATTCTCCTCATTCCAATAGAGCGGTACGTTCATGGCCGGGATTCCGGTCGCATTAGCCAGAGGTGTATAAGGCACCCATCCATTCGCAAGTCTTGAATATTCCTCAAGATCTCCCTTGTATACCAGTTCGCCTATTTTTACAGGCGGTTTGGATAGGGTAGGGGTAAGAAGGAGATCATAGTCGATGAAGAATCGCGCCATCGTCCCTGCCAATTGCTGCATATAAGACATGGCAGTCAGGGTTTCCACCCCGGTATACCTTGCTCCAGCCTGACCTATTTCCCATGTAAGTCGTTCAAAGTGCTCCTCGCTAGCCACTTTTCCGACAAGTGCAGGGAGAGAAGTAATCCCGAGCGTGACCATCTGATACCATAATACTGTGAAGGCATCAGTAAACTTTTCCACGTTGATTGCAAGACTCACCTCTTCCAGATGATGTCCTAAATCCTCACACAATTTTGCGGCATCCACTACTGCATCCCTGCAATCCGGATGAATCGGTTTGCCATCGAAAGTGGTGGATAGGAACCCTATTTTCAACTTGCCTGGCGGTGTCGCTACTTCGTTGATAAAGGACCTGTTTGGTGAAGGTGCAATATATGGATCCCCAAGGCCCGGACCATGTGTAGCATCCAATAATGCGGCACTATCACGGACACTCCTTGAAACACAATGACTGACACCCAAACCGAGGGTATCTGGGTTTCTTGGGTTTCTCCCCCTGCTTATTTTCATTCCGAATATCCCACAGCAGGAGGCAGGTATCCTGATGGAGCCACCGCCATCCGAAGCATGGGCCATGGGAACAATCCCGGATGCCACCGCAGCAGCAGCTCCACCGCTCGATCCACCAGCTGTATAGGAAAGATTCCATGGATTTCGTGTTGGCCCATAAAGCTCCGGTTCGGTAATTGGCTGGATCCCAAGCTCACATGTATTCGTCTTTCCAATGGTAATCAAACCGGACCTGCGTATCCGCGATGACAATACTGAATCTGTCGGACATAAGAAGTCTTGCAAAAATCTCGACCCACCTGTATATGGTGCCCCGGCAAAAAACTCCAAATCTTTCATCAGAAACGGAACACCGGCAAAGGGATAGGACAAGTCCACCTGTTCCACCAAACTTCTTGCTTCATCAAACATCTCGGCTATGACGGCATTGATATGGGGATTCACCTTCCGACTCCTGTCAATGGCCGATTCAACCAACTCAATTGGTGATAGCTGTTTCTTTTTTACCAGTTCACTAAGGCCGACTGCATCCATTCCCGTATATTCTTTCATATGTACACCTCATTTCAATTGAAAGCCTATTAATAGATTAGCACAATATGGTAAGATAGGAAGGTCCTTTTTCGACAGCGAGAAGGTATATTAATTTTCGTAAAAGGGAAGATAGGATAATAGTGAATTCAATCGATAGAGTTGGAAGGGAGATATAAAAATGGATAAAGTGGAAGTAGGAGATATTTTCATCGTTCAGGATGAAAATGACCAAGATCAGGAACTTGAAGTATTAGGTACAATGGATGTGGAGGGATCCACATACGTAGCGGTCGGATTTGTGGAAGAAATCGAAAAACAAACCACTGGTGACGTAGACATCTTTTTCTTAAAGGTTGAAGAGGATGGCGAACTATCCGAAATTGAATCCGACGAAGAATTTGAGAAAGTTTCCTCAGCATTCGAGGGAGTAGTAGAAGAAGACAAATAATAAAAAAGAAAGCAGGACTAGCACCTGACAAGGCGCCTGTCCTGCTTTCTTTTTTTATGGAGTAAGGCATGTTCATTGAATAAGCCCATATGATGTAGAGAAGCGTCAACGCTTCAGTCTTGCAGAAAAAGGGAGGAAAGACAGCATGGATATTTTTTTACTCGTCCTTAATATTTTCCTTTTACTCTTACTGTGTTTTGGGCTGTACAAGATGCAAAAGAATGGAGTCTCCTTTGCCAAGCGCGTGTTTGCAGGCTTAGGCATAGGGATTGTATTCGGTCTGGGATTGCAATACGCATATGGAGCTGATTCGGAGGTGCTCGCCGGTTCCATCGATTGGTTCAATATCGTCGGTTCAGGCTATGTGAAGTTTCTTCAGGTGATTGTCATGCCGCTTGTATTCATCAGCATCATCGCGGCGTTTACACGCCTGACGCTAAAAAGCAATATCGGAAAAGTGAGTGCTCTTATCATAGGTATATTACTTGGTACGACTGCGATTGCTGCAGCAGTAGGAATCGGGACGACTGTCCTCTTTGATCTAGAGGCAATTAAAATAGAAAAAGGGGATGCAGAAACAGCCAGGGGGGAACAGCTGGAATCACGTGCTGGTGACCTTGCTTCCAAAACATTCCCGCAACAGATGCTGGAGTTATTGCCTGCAAATGTATTCCTTGACTTTACTGGAGCGCGTTCCACCTCGACCATTGCTGTCGTCATATTTGCAGCATTTATAGGCATCGCCTACCTGGGGGTTCGCAGGAAGAACGCCGAACAGGCTGAATCTTTTGCCAAGCTGGTCGATACGTTCTATACGATTATCATGCGTGTGGTGACATTGATCCTTCGTCTGACACCTTATGGAATTCTGGCCATCATGACCCGTGTGACCGCTACCAGCGACTACGGTGCGATCGCCAAGCTCGGGGAGTTTGTCGCCGCTTCATATGTTGCACTGCTTATCGTCTTTGGAATCCACCTGCTGCTTTTGATGTTTGCAGGATTGAATCCATTAACCTATGTGAAAAAAGCATTTCCAGTCCTTTCCTTCGCATTCACATCAAGAACGAGTGCAGGTACCTTGCCTCTGAATATTAAAGCGCAAACGAAGGAACTGGGAGTTTCGGATGGCGTGGCCAACTTTGCAGGCTCTTTTGGATTATCGATCGGTCAGAATGGATGTGCGGGCGTTTATCCTGCAATGTTGGCTGTGATGATCGCACCGACTGTCGGTATCAACCCTCTTGATCCATCGTTCTTATTCATGCTGATATTAGTCGTGGCCATCAGCTCCTTCGGTGTTGCTGGAGTAGGAGGAGGGGCGACATTCGCAGCCATCCTTGTACTATCTGCCATGGATTTGCCGATAGCTCTGGCAGGCTTGCTGATTTCCGTTGAACCGTTGATTGATATGGGACGTACTGCACTGAACGTTAGTGGAAGTATGACAGCAGGATTGTTGACCGGGAAAGCAACAGGAAACCTCGATACCAGTGTATACAATCGTCCACCATCCACTGATTTTGAAGCGGATGCTTGATTGAGATGAAGGGAAGCGGCAGATTTCTCTGCCGCTTTTTATTTTTGTGTATTATGTACAAAAAATCAACAATTATAAACTTATGTTCATGGCACTGGAACAAAAGTGCATCAACAACTGAAAGTAATTTCATTTTAGTTGAAAATAATTTCACCATTGTTGATCCGAGTTTCTAGCCAAAAAGAAAAAGCCCTGGAAGGTCCAAGGCATTTAGTATGAATTAATTATGTTGCATTACTGTATATTGAAATTCTCCTTCTCCAATAAATGCTCAGGTTTTTTCCCGATCGGATCCTTGTGGAAGTTTTCACGAATGACCCCATCACGTAGGTAGTTGGCAATGGAGACTAATATCATTCCTTGATCCAAGGAAAGATAAGAGTGTGCCACTTCTTTTGATTTAAGATTGACTGAATCATAGAACCCATAATCCTCGCCAAAAGCCTCAAGTTCCTTCAACGCTTGGATATTGGCAAGAGCCTCTTCCGGTGCATGTTCGAGCGCCAGGAAGGTCGCGTGTGGGGTGACAGTCGCTTTATCCGCATAACCTTCCGTACCGAGTACCGGAACTCCAAACTCCCCATAATTATTCCGTATGCCAGCGGGTGAAAATCCCCATGCGCTGTACTCATTTTTTTCTGCAAAACGGATCTGCCCCTCAACATGATGCTTATTGTTTAATCCAAGAGCATTTTTACCCAATTCATTTTCCTTTAAGACAAGGCTCGGCATCAGCGCTTCAAACATGCTGCCTCCCCAGCTTGGAACATATTTGATTCCTTCATATTCATAATAACCTTGATATAGTTCTATTCCATCATACGTTTCCATCTTTCCATTTGGCCGTTGCTGTTGCCAGTCAAACTCTGGAGGGAATGCACGAAATAGCTTCCACCAATGTTCTTCTGGAACATCACCTTTTCCGATTGCCAAATAGCTGGCGACTCGGGGCTCCGTATAGAGCAGTCCGTAATGATGGGAGGTGACACTATTCTTCTCGACATCATAGCCTCCATATAGATGTCCCACTTCTGGGTCGTAGAGGTAGGAATAATCCATAGCCGAAACTAACGGATCTGTCATTCCTTTCAAGTTTTCGAAATATTGGCCGGTTACGATAAGTCCGGCAGTAAGCCAGCCATTATCGACACTTGAGATGAACTGACCCCAATCCTTCTTCAGGGAGCCGTCCTTCGTGTAATACCAGTTATAATAGAGCCCATTCCATTTTTCCATTTCCTCCAAGGTATGAAGGGTGGTTTCTACTTTCTTCTCTGCATCCTTTTTTGAAATCAAGTCAAGCTCGACAGCTGACGCCATTCCCATCAAATACATGGCAATATTGGTAGGGGAGGTGTGCTCAGCCTTCACCTCATTTGGCTCGAAATCTACCCGGTCCATCGTCAGGCCCGTGGATGGGTCAGTATAATCCTCGAAAAATTGAAACGTTTTCCCTGCAGTGACCAATAACTCTTGATCAATTTCTCCATCTGCTTTCAAACCCGCCTTGTTATTTAATAGAGATAGAACTATAGCTACAAGGACAATTAAAGATATTGCTGAAATTGCGTATTTTTTCAACCGACATTCTCCTTTCCAATATATATCGAAGACCCCATTCCGAGTGAAACGTTTCGATTTTTTCATGTGTAAGGGCATTCATTTCTGTAAATATAACCTTTTTATAAAATCCTTACAATACTTTCGAACCAGAAATTCAGGATTTATCATACAAAACTCGCTATATACAATTAGAGTAAAAAAAATTTCGCTTTAGCGTAATTTTATAGTTGCGCTATGAAGAAAGATATATTACTGTTAAAAGTAAGGAAGGGGTGTAAAATTTGGAAAATATAAGATTAAATGTTTCCTTACTAAGAAGGCGTGTCCCTAATTTAACGAGTGTTGCCAAATCCGTCGGTTTACGTCCGGCAACAGTATCAAATCTTTGCACAGGAAAAATTCCGGTAGGAAGAGCGGAGGTCCGCACTTTGGTTGCTCTTGCTGATTTGGCAGGCTGCAGTTTGGATGATTTGATTATCAGAGGGGAGAAGGTAGAAATGATCGAAACAAAAATTAAAGTTGTGGATTTATTTGCTCCGTTAACAAAAGGCGGCACCAATGGATTGGTGGCTCGTCCCGGGATGGGGCAACTCGTATTACTTGCTGAATTATTCCATCGCTTAAAGAAAGATGGCTTCACGACCATGCTATTGAATTCGGAAGGAAATCATCCAGAAGTTAACGACATCAGCAATGAGATAGATATTATTACAAACTCCATTGAAGAAAGCTATGAAAAATCGCTGGCACTTGGAAATTCTAAAGATATTGCCTTTGCAGCAGACAGAAGTCACGTCCTCTCCGGCAAGATTCAGGAACTACAGGAGAAGCTTGACAACGTAGGCATCCATTCTGTTACCACGTTTTTGGTGGACTTAAGTGGAGAGGTTGTGGATGAAGACCTTCCATTCGGTCCACTTGAAACACTCTGGCAGTTTGATGCGGACCTGGCAGCAAGACATAAATTCCCGGCAATCAATCCCGTCTATTCCACATCCTCTGTCCTTGAAGGAGCTCATTTGGACCAGCAGCATCTAAGCATCCAACAGCGTGCACAAAAGTTATTGCGCCGCTACAGGGAATTACGGTCCTTGGTAAATGTGAGGGGTACTGACCGACTACCAGAATCCGAGCTTTTAACTTTCCAAAGGGGAGTAAGACTGGAAGCGTATTTGACTCAGCCATTTTATGTCGCGGAGCAGTTCTCCGGTAAAAAAGGAGAGTCTGTTAGCCTTTCTGACACCCTTGAGGATGTCAGAAAGATTCTGGACGGATCCTTTGATACAGTACAGGTTGATTCTCTAAGTTATATTGGTTCATTAAGATAACATTGTATGGGAAGACTTCGGTATTTGCACCGGGGTCTTTTTTCTTTTTTGAATCTAGCAGACAAATTCTGCATCCACTTTGCCCTGATGATGGTTGCGAAGGTTGACCATTTTAAGTTGGGTGCTATTCAATCTTTTTAATTTTGCCAAACAAGCGATTGTCTTAGAAGTCCGTAAATGTTAGCTAGGCACCAAACCTCATGTAGGTTACAATATGGATAATATTCAGAAATAAAAGGGTGACTATTTTGCAAAAATCAATTGAAATTGATCATAAGGGACAGATATTGAGGGGAATGCAGCACATTCCTATTGGGAACAAACTCCCTGCCGTCATTCTCTTCCATGGTTTTACGGGTACAAAGCTTGAGCCACACAGATTTTTCTTGAAAATATCCCGCGCACTAGAGACGATGGGAATCGCTTCTTTTCGCTTTGACTTTTTGGGAAGCGGGGAAAGTGACGGGAATTTTGAAGAGATGACTGTACTCAGCGAGGTCAGTGAAGCAAAGGCGATCTTGGAGAGTGTTCAATCCCATCCATCAGTCGATAAGAACAATATCATTGTTCTAGGTTTCAGTATGGGCGGATTGGTTGCAAGCCTATTGGCCGGGGACCATTCAGCAGAAATAAAAAAGCTTATATTACTAGCCCCCGCCGGGACATTACCAGAGATCATCGAAAAGCAGATGGGCTTTGCCACTTTTATAGAAGAGCTCAACGCCTATGACCTCGGAGGCAATTTATTAGGAAAGGAATTCGTGACGGAACTTAAAAGCTTGGAGGTATGGGAAAAGGCAGCACGATATACAAATGACGTGTTGTTGATCCACGGAACGAACGATCAGGCTGTACATGTAAAGGTTTCATCACTTTATCAGCAAAACTGCTATCCCAATGCAACCCTTAAACATATAGAAGGAGCTGATCATACGTTCAACTCCTACAAGTGGGAGAAGGAAGTAATTGAAGCAATCTGTAACTTCTGCGGTTGAAAAATGAAAAAAAGACTCCGGCACGCGCAGGAGTCTTTTTTTGTATAAAATAGAAAGGTTGCATCTATGGAACTAAATTTGCTATAGTAATATGTTGTATGTTCTTTACAGAAACATACAAAGGATAAATATACTCATAAAAGGTATTGGTGATAAAAAATGAATCAAGATTATAGAGTGCTTTTATATTACAAATATGTAGATATCGAAAACGCGGAAGAATTTACCCAGGAGCATCTGGCTTTTTGCAAGGAGCTTGGATTGAAAGGGCGGATATTGATCGCAACAGAAGGGATCAACGGAACCGTTTCAGGAACTGTTGAACAAACGGATGCCTATATTGCCCATATGAATGCGAATCCTCTTTTTGCAGACATGATCTACAAGATAGATGAGGCAGAAGGGCATGCTTTCAAAAAAATGAAAGTCCGCTTCCGCCCAGAGCTTGTTACATTGCGTCTTGAAAATGACGTGGATCCGAACAAGACGACCGGGAAGCATCTTAAGCCGAAAGAATTCTTCGAGGCGATGCAACAGGAGAATACCGTGGTCATCGATGCACGTAATGACTATGAATTCGACCTTGGTCATTTCAGGGGATCAGTAAGACCTGATATCAACACATTCAAGGAATTGCCTCAATGGATCAAGGAAAACAAAGAGAAGTTTGAAGGCAAGAAGATTTTAACCTATTGTACAGGTGGAGTCCGTTGCGAAAAATTCTCAGGCTGGTTATTGGATGAAGGCTTTGAGGATGTATCCCAGCTTGATGGCGGGATTGTCACTTACGGAAAAGACCCGGAGGTACAAGGGGAATTATGGGACGGTCAATGCTATGTGTTCGACGATCGCATCAGTGTTACAGTCAACCAAAAAGAGCATGTGATAGTCGGAAGAGACCATTTTTCAGGAGAGCCATGTGAGCGTTATGTGAACTGCGCCAACCCTGAATGCAATAAAAAGATCCTAAGCTCCGAAGTAAATGAACATCGTTATCTACGAAGCTGCTCAAGCGAATGCAGAGAACATCCAAGGAACCGCTATATAGCAGAACATGGTCTCTCTGAGGAAGAAGTATCTGAAAGACTTGAAGCTATACGTGAAGAAGCGCAAGTGAACTAAGCCAAAAACACCCCGTTACAAGCCGTAACGGGGTGTTTCAGTTTGCTGAGGAAGATGTCTGATGCAATCTCCTCCATATGATTGCAGCGGCCAATAAAAACAGCCCAACGCTCACTCCAATCAGTTGATCTAATAATAACTCTCCATTTTTAATATAACGGAATAAAAACACGCCCCCAAAAATCCCTATAATCATGTAAGAAAGACGAATCAAATAGCTGTTCAATTCCATTGCCAAGCCTCCTGAGCCCAATATTTAGGTAATTTCATTATATCACAAATATTATAGTTTATTCTTAATTTTCCTTTAATTGCATGTACCCCTAAAGTTTAAGTTTTGGATAGTTACATTGTAGGAATAGAATAATAAATAATAGAAAAAATCATGGGAAGGAAAGGTGAATATGGACTTCAGGATAGAAAAGGATACCATGGGAGAAATAAAGGTCCCAAAAGACAAGCTATGGAGTGCCCAGACACAGAGAAGCCTGGAGAACTTCAAAATAGGAACTGAACGGATGCCTATAGAAGTCATTCAAGCTTTTTCCCTATTAAAAAAAGGGGCCGCCGTGTCCAATTATAAGCTTGGAAAACTACCGCTCGAAAAAGCAGAAGCAATAACTGTCGCCTGTGAAGAGATTTACAACGGCAAGTGGGATGACCATTTCCCGCTGGTTGTATGGCAAACAGGGAGCGGTACCCAATCGAACATGAATGTGAACGAGGTCATCGCAACACGGGGGAATCAGATCCTTAAAGAAAGAGGGGTGGATTTCACGCTTCATCCGAATGATGATGTGAATATGTCGCAAAGCTCCAACGACACATTTCCTACTGCATTGCATATTGCAGGGGTCCTTGCAATAGAAGACAAGCTGATGCCTGCTTTATTGAAATTGGAGCGCACACTGCATCAAAAAGCGGAAGAATTTCAGGATGTTATTAAAATTGGCCGCACACATCTCCAGGATGCCACTCCATTGACATTGGGACAAGAGATCAGCGGTTGGCATCATATGCTAGAAAAATGTGAAAACATGGTGAAGGAAAGCAGCGAATATATGAAGGAGCTCGCAATCGGCGGCACGGCAGTAGGGACGGGATTGAATGCCCATCCTGATTTTGGGGATATGGCAGCTAAAGAGATAAGCCTATATACAGGCAGGGATTTCAGATCAGCATCAAATAAATTCCATGCTTTGACAAGTCATGATCAGATCGTCCATGTTCATGGTGCTTTGAAGGCATTGGCAGCGGATTTGATGAAGATCGCCAATGATGTCAGGTGGCTCGCAAGTGGTCCAAGGAGCGGAATTGCAGAAATATTCATTCCTGAAAATGAACCTGGAAGCTCCATCATGCCTGGGAAGGTCAACCCAACCCAAAGTGAGGCACTTACAATGGTTGCAGCCCAGGTGATGGGCAATGATGTGACAATCGGTATCGCAGCAAGCCAAGGCAACTTTGAACTGAATGTCTATAAACCCGTCATCATCTATAACTTACTTCAATCCATCAGGCTATTGGCAGATTCCATGATTAGTTTTCATGATAAATGTGTCGTGGGGATAGAACCTAATCATATTAAAATCAAAGAGAACCTTGAAAATTCCCTTATGCTCGTAACGGCGCTGAATCCACTCATCGGATACGAGAATGCAGCTAAAATTGCAAAGCTTGCATATCATGAAGGTATCACCCTCAAGGAAGCCGCTGTGAAGACTGGACTGTTGACTGAGGAGGAGTTTGATATGAAAGTAGATCCTGCCAACATGATCGGTAACAAAAAGGAGATAGAGGGCTAATAACAGGAGAGGTGGGAGGGGAGGTAAAAAAATAAAGTCCCTGGCTGTCAGGGACTTTATTCACCTTCATTTTGCTACAAGGTCATCTTCACTTACTTTTTCAATTTTCTCTACAAACATCTGGAACACTTTTCTTTTCTCATCGAGTTCCCTCATGTATTGTTTCAGTTCGTTGAATTTCTCCTCGTATGGCCTATGATAGGTATTTTTTATATTGTTGATGATTTCGTCATTGATGGTAGATTGAATGACCTGTTTGGTGATACTGAATTTGATGGAATAAAGCCTAAGATCGCACTTTACCTTTTCATATTCATCGTCGATCTCTTTCTTTTGCAAAAGTATTTCTTCTTTCCATTCCATTAAGGATTCCTTCACATATGATGCCTCCATTTAAAGTACCTCCTTTAGCTTCAATCGTAGTATGTAATGAAAATGTATGTATCAATAGAATATTAACATTCAGGTTCGATTTTATGGGGGTAGATCAAATTATTTTCATCACCCGTATCTTTGCAGGCCCCCTATACGTTTAAAAGATGAGTGGTGTAAAAGGAGTGAGTAATGGATGGATAAAGTCGAAACAAAGCTAATAGAACAATACAATTCCCTTCAAAGGTACTGTCACTATTTGACGCGGAACCGTTGGGATGCCGATGATCTTGCACAGGAGACATTTGCGAAGGTAATGGCAAACTATAAAGAATCTCCGGCAATCAGTAGAAGGCTGATCGAGAAAATAGCCTTCAATCATTGGATGGATATCAGGAGGAAAAGGAATAGGGAGGACTTGTCTGAAACGATGCCAGATCTATCAGATGCAAAGGCTTCAACAAACGAAAACTCCTTCATCATCCATGACTTCCTGCTGAAACAGCTGACTCCAAAACAAGCGGTCATCTTCTTTCTAAAAGAAGTATTCCATTATCAGAACCAAGAAATCGGGGATTACCTCCATTTGACCGAGGGAGCGGTCAAGGCAATTATCCACCGCTATAGAAATCGATTAAATAAGGAAAAAAACGGTGTAGAAAAGCCATTGATTGACTGCATCTGGTTAGAAGATGAGGCAAAAGAAATGGCTAGGCTTATGGAAGAAAGCATCCAAACTGCCGATCCATCCATTTTGATAAGACTATTGCCTTCTTTTAAGACCTTGAAGACCGCCGTTACTACTTCCCGCTCCGGTTTTACACACACTCCTTCGTGCACATTAACATGTGCAGCATAATAAACAAGGAGGAATCAATAATGAATATGATACCGTATGTCATCGAACACTCGAATAGAGGGGAAAGGTCCTATGATATATATTCCAGGCTGTTGAAAGATCGCATTATCATGATTGGGGATGAAATAACTGATCAGTTGGCAAACAGTGTAGTGGCCCAGTTGCTTTTTCTTGCAGCAGACGATCCGGAAAAAGATATCTCGATCTATATCAATACCCCGGGTGGCTCCACCACTGCAGGCTTTGCCATCCTGGACACCATGAACTATATCAAACCCGATGTACGGACGATCTGCATTGGAATGGCTGCATCATTTGGGGCACTTTTACTGATGGCCGGAAAGAAGGGGAAGCGGCTGGCACTGCCTAATAGTGAAATCATGATTCATCAGCCATTGGGTGGAGCAAGGGGGCAGGCTACGGAAATCGAAATCTCGGCCAGAAGGATTCTTAAGCTAAGAGAAGATATCAATCAGATGATTTCAGATTTGACCGGGCAGCCTGTAGAGAAAGTGGCAAAAGATACAGATCGTGATAATTTCATGACAGCATCAGAAGCAAAAATGTATGGAATAGTGGATGAAGTCATAAATTGATGAACAATAATTAAAATCCGGGGTGAATGTAGCTGCCCCGGATTATTTATATTCTGAAAAATAGCAGGTTATTGCTGGTTTTTGGCGAATATTGTATTTTAACAGTAATAAAGGGGGAGATATAGTGAACGAAGTTGTCTATAATGAAAATGGCATCAAAGACTTGGGTGAATTGAAGTTGGTTGGCTTTAGAGTCCTGTGTCCAGCCGACAAATACATATATGAAATACCTCGGGCTACAAAAAAGCTTTCTGACAGACTGGGAGAAATCAAACATGTACTATATCCCCATTTGTTGAACGGCGCATTTGTGGTGGACGCATCATCTGATGAAGAGGATGGCTACTGGATCGGCGTGGAAGTGGAGGAGTTTGAAGATATCCCCTCAGATATGGTAACCCTGACCATCCCTTCCCAAAGCTATGCCAGCACCACCTATAGAGGACCAAACTATGACATAAAAAAAGCGTACCGGGAATTACATGCGTGGATGGAACAGCAAGGCCTGGAGCGCAACGTAGCGGGTTGGCACCTGGAGGTCTTCCACGAGTGGGAGGATACAGATAATATCGGAGTTGAATTGCTGGACACCCTACATTGATGACCTTATAACGAAAGGAATCCTGACATGCATATCGATACACTTGATTATTGGGTAGAGAACCTTGAACTAGAGCCACATCCGGAGGGGGGCTATTATAAGCAGACCTTCACATCATATGAGAGTATTACTGATCGAGAGCTGAGCACTGATTTTAATGGCAAGCGTTCACTTTATTCCAGTATTTACTTTCTATTGACTGATAAAAATGTTTCCCATTTTCACCGCCTTAAATCTGACGAGCTGTGGTATTTTCATGGCGGGAGCTCACTTTCAGTCCATGTGATCCATGAAACAGGGGAGTACAAGGAATATAAGCTTGGATTGGACTTGGAAAAAGGGGAGACTCCTCAAGTTTTAGTACCAAAAAACGCAATTTTCGGTTCATCTGTTGCCGAAGAGGATTCCTGTTCCTTGGTTGGCTGCATGGTTTCTCCGGGCTTTGTTTTTGAAGACTTCGAAATGTTTACTCAAGCTGAATTGCTTAAGATATATCCCCAACACAAAGAGATAATCAGAAAAATGGCATACGAGGTACTACCTGAATAATTCATATTAAAAAGGACTCCGGTTATTGCTGGAGTCCTTTTTAATATGGGAAAATGATTCCCGTATTTACCATCGAATAGGATAGAAATTATTGTATGGGTATTGGTATTGATATTGATATAAATAGGAATGAGGATAAGCAAAAGCAAGATTCATATTCCGGTCACGACGATTACAGTCATTGCTAGGACCGATAAAGGTGGAAGGTTGAATTGGAGCTATTGCCTTTTTCCATTGGTTCTCATCCAGACAATACGAATTTGCCATAATATTTGGTGGTGTTAAGGCTAAAATATCTGATCCCAGAATTACTTCTGGCGTTGGTGCATTGAATATCGCCAGTAAATGAGTATCGTCTACTGTCGCAATTTCATAGTGCCACCAGCCTTGAGGGATATTGACCACCTGACCAGGGGCAACCTTGTAGTTTAAGATGACCTTTGTAAATGGGTTCAACAACGATATAACGGCTGAACCAGATATACAGTACACGAGCTCCGCAGCATTTTGATGATAGTGAGGCTCGATGATATTATCTTTGCTGAGAAAAATATCAAGCAGGGAGACATTATCCAGTGTATTTAACTGTTCCACGCCAAGAACATTTATATAATTTTTACTGTTTTTCTTAAAAGAGTTGCTTTTATTCACATCGGAAAAAAATTGGACGGAAGGGGAGGTATAATCCATAGTTGTTCCCATAATTGTTCATTCCTTTGAAGTAAATTTGGGTCAACTTTAAATTATGCAATTCCTCCTAACTTGTGCCAGTACTTATATCCAACCACATGATCTCAATATTCTATTTTTATACTTGCATCTCTCCACAAGGTGAATGGATTTTCTTCGGTCTCCAGCTTCACATGATAGAAAGGGATCTTTTTATCCGTTCTATCTACTCGAAGCTCCTCATAAATGAAGGCATCATCAAACCCAGCAGCTTTTGCATCATGCTTAGAACCTGCATAAAAGACCTCCTTGATCCTGGCCCAATAAATCGCACCAAAGCACATCGGACAGGGTTCGCAGCTTGTGTATAGGATACAATCCTTCAATTGGAAATCTTTTAGATTCTGACAGGCATCCCTTATGGCCTGAACCTCGGCATGGGCTGTGGGGTCCAGCTGTCCAGTGACCCGATTGACACCACGTCCGATAACTTTTCCATCCTTTACAATGATTGCACCAAAAGGGCCACCAGTACCCGTTTTCACGTTCTCGTTTGCTAGGTTTACAGCTTCCAACAGGAAGGTTTGATGGTTCATTGCAACACCTCCAATATAGTAGGAGTATATTAGAGGGGTTTCTGGAATAGAAGATGTGTTTGTTTGGAGATAAATCTATCCACATAATTCGATGAGGGACTTTGGCTAAGCTGAGGTTCTTTTTTAATGGGCAAGAAGGAAAATGAACAATTTTAAATGCTGAAAGTGCTATTATTTGCACAAGAGAACAAATGTTCGTATAATTGTATTGTAGTACTAAATACCTAAAAAGGAGAGTGGATTATGAATTCTAAACGTAGCAATCGTTCCAAACTCACTTTAGAAGTATCAGAAATCATCCAATTATATAAGGATGGTCAAAGTACGACGGAAATAGCAGAGAAAGCCAATGTTTCGAGTAGATATATAAGACATTTACTAAATGATAACAGCGTTGAGATGAGATCACGAGGTTCTTGGAAGAGAAAGTACCATTTAAACGAAGATTACTTTAAAACCTGGTCGGATAATATGGCGTATATTCTAGGATTCATCCTTGCAGATGGCAACATTAATGGCAACACTCAGAGTGTTACCATCTCACAAAAGCATAAAGAAATACTTGAAGATATCAAACAGGAATTACAATCTGATCAACCGATTATGGAAACGAAGAGAGGGCTCTTTCTGTTTCATATCAACAGCAGCATTATCAGGCATGATTTGATAAACCTACATGGGTTAACCCCTAATAAATCACTGACGGTGGAATTTCCGGAAGTTCCTGAAAAGTATTTGCATCACTTTGTAAGAGGTTATTTTGATGGAGACGGGAGTATTAATTATCCAAAGTATACAGTTACTTTTGTTGGAGGGTCTGTTGCATTTATGAATTCTTTACAAAAAGAATTATACAAAGTTGAATTAACTTCTAGAATTACGGAGAAAAATAATCATTACAGACTGTTTATTTCTGGTAGAAAATCAATAAAATTATTTGCTAATTGGATTTATAAAGATAGTGATTTATATCTGAAGCGAAAATTTTTAGAATTTGAAAGAGAACATCTTCCACTTGAAAAGCTCAAAGATAGAGAAAAGCGAACTAAAAGTGCAGTGAAAGCAAGAAAATTCAATTTCCTTCAAGAGTATAAAAGGACAAGGAGTATACTGCAATCAAGTGTAATTGCCGGAATTAAAGTAAGTACTTATACAAATTGGCTAAAGAATGATATTGAATTCAAGGAAGAATTTAATAAGATTGAAAATAAGGGTGAATAGTCATCCTTATTATTTTTTCTACGGGTTAACATAATATAAATTATCGGTAATTGAATTAAAAATACAAATCCTGTATCAATAACTAAGTATACTCTGGATAGTGAGACGAAACGGATGATTTTTTTGATTTATGAGTTGCTATTTTTTTTTACGTAGTTTTACGTCTAAAAGTTCTCGAATCATATAAACCATTTCAAAGCCTTAATTTCTGGATCTGCCAAAGAAATTTGCTGCAACTTTCTCACTAGTTATTATCAATTTCCTATGTATTGCACATTCTTGTTTTATAACAATTAAGGTCATTCTACTCACACCTCTTTCAGAATCATCCTATAAGTTTACATAACACAATTATGTTAAATTCCATATGTAGTTCCGTCATTTTTAATGATTTTCACTATCCCTTACACTCATCCAACATAATTTCCGGACAACCGTTAATACTACTTAAATAATGATACTTCCAAAAAAGGAGGTTTTCCGTATGAAGAAGAGACATATTTTCATGATTGTAATCCCGATCCTTGTAGGTAATGTGATCAGCAATTGGTTTTTTCTCTCCCATAAAAAAGAGGCTGATGTAAAAAGCGCGCTTTTCAGCGGGGTTGTGTTAACTATATTAGGTGTGGTGTATTCCACCTTCCAGACATTGTTTATTGTAAGAAGCAGATCTAAGAGCAACTGACGTGATTCTCCTCTGCTCTTCCCTTCTCTTGAACGTATCAACATTGAACAAGTATCAAAAAAAGCAGTGTACAGAATCCCTCTGTTCACTGCTTTTTTAGTTTTATCTTCTTTTCTGCCTATTTTGCTTCTTCAGGTTCGACAATCCACATTTCCGATACATCTCCAGCTTCTTGCTGATCGATGATGAATGAGCCGTTTGAGTAACGGTCATTGTTCCGGTAGTTTGCAGATTCCAATACTTCCAATGTTCCTTTTTCCGTCTGGATATAGACAAGACTGTTCGATTGGACAATATCTACCGCTGCAATCAAGTGTGGGTTGTTTTTCACCTCGCGCAGCATGACCAAGCCACGTTTCGCACGAGATCCTTTATCAAATTCGGTAATCTTCAGCTTTTTCACTGCGCCTCGATGAGTTGCGATGAATAACAGAACCTTTGTTTCTTTTTCAAAAACCAATCCATTAATGACATAGTCGGCATCCTTAAGATTGATTCCTTTAACCCCTGCCGCACGGGCGCCGACAATATTGATTTCTTCCTCGTTAAACCAGAGTCCATAACCATTTCTTGTTGCAAGGAAGATATCCTGAGTGCCATCTGTAATATGAACATTGACGAGTTGGTCATCCCCTTTAAGGTTGACCGCCAACAACGGTTTGGAGTATCTTTGTGCCTTATATTGAGAAAGCTCGGTCTTTTTGACCATCCCATTCCTCGTGACGAACAACAGGAATTTTGCCTCATCAAAGCTGCTGACAGGTATTGCCTTCAATATGAATTCATCCTTGTCAATACTTATGATATTGGCCACATGCTGCCCCATGTCCTTCCAGCGGATATCCGGGAGCTCATGGACAGGCAAGTATAGATAATTCCCTTTATTGGTAAACAACAGCAGTGTATCTGTTGTATTGATGTCGAGTTTAGCAATGACTCTGTCCGTTTCCTTCATGCCGAAATCCTGGCCATTGGAAGCTGAATAGGAGCGAAGACTTGTCCGTTTTACATATCCATCCTTCGTCACCGTTACAATGACGTCCTCGGATGGAATCATGACTTCCAAATTGATCTTGATTTCTTCGATTTCCTGTTCAATCTTGGACTTTCTGTCATTTGTGTAAAGTTTTTTCACACGCTTCAGATCCGTTTTGATAACAGAAAACAGCTTTTTTTCACTGGATAGAATGGCTTCCAGTTCCGCTACCTTCTTTGCCAGCTCGTCTGCTTCCTGTTGAAGTGCTGTGATATCTGTATTCGTTAAACGATATAACTGCAAGGAAACAATCGCTTCAGCTTGCGGTTCTGTAAATGTGAATTTGGCAATCAAATTGTCTTTTGCATCCCGCTTATCCTTGGAAGCACGGATGGTTGCAATAACCTCGTCCAAAATTGAAAGTGCCTTCATGAGACCTTCTACAACATGCTGGCGCTCCTTCGCCTTTTCCAGCTCAAAGCGTGAACGATTGGATATTACCTCTTTCTGATGCGCAATATAGGCATCGAGGAAGTGAGGCAATCCCATCAGGGTCGGCCTTTTATTATAGATTGCAACCATATTGAAGTTGAATGTTATCTGCAGGTCGGTATTCTTATAGAGATAATGAAGAATTCCGTTTGCATCCGCTTCTTTCTTCAACTCAATTACGACCCGGAGCCCTGTTCTGTCCGTTTCATCGCGAACTTCGGAGATACCGTCCACTTTTTTATCATAGCGGAGTTCATCGATCTTTTTCACAAGATTTGCCTTATTCACTTCATAAGGGACTTCAGTGATCACGATTTGCTGCTTTCCACCACGAACATCCTCCACTTCCGCTTTTCCACGGACGATGATCTTCCCTTTTCCCGTTTCATATGCTTTTTTGATCCCTTCCACACCTTGGATGATGCCCCCAGTCGGGAAATCAGGCCCTTTGACTGCAGTCATCAGCTCCTCAACGGTTGTGTTCGGATTATCGATGCGCATGATTGTTGCATCGATTACTTCTCCTAAGTGATGAGGTGGGATATCGGTAGCATAACCTGCTGAGATACCCGTAGATCCGTTCACAAGAAGGTTCGGATACATAGCCGGCAATACAGTTGGTTCTTTGCTTGTATCATCAAAGTTCGGGATAAATTCAACCGTCTGCTTATCCAAGTCCCTTAACAGCTCTGATGCAATCGGGGATAATCTTGCCTCGGTATAACGCATCGCAGCCGGAGGATCTCCGTCGATGCTACCGTTATTACCGTGCATTTCAATCAGCATGTTCCGCACTTTCCAGTCCTGGCTCATACGTACCATCGCATCATAAACGGATGAGTCTCCATGAGGATGGTAGTTACCGATTACATTACCAACTGTCTTGGCAGATTTACGGAAAGGTTTATCTGCCACATTTCCTTCGTGATACATCGCATAAAGAATACGGCGTTGTACCGGCTTTAATCCATCACGTGCATCAGGCAATGCACGCTCTTGGATAATGTATTTACTATAACGTCCAAATCGGTCGCCTAATACTTCCTCTAGGGGTAAGTCATGAAATTTCTCTGTCTGTGTCATCTGTTATACCTCCTCAGCGACCAATAAATTATCATTTTCCAGGATATTCGGGTCTTCCTCAAGCCCGAATGCCACATTGCTTTCAATCCATTTTCGTCGTGGCTCGACTTTATCCCCCATCAGGGTGGTCACACGGCGTTCCGCTCTCGCTGCATCGTCAATGCGCACTCGAATAAGCGTACGCGTCTCAGGGTTCATCGTTGTTTCCCATAACTGGTCTGCATTCATTTCCCCAAGACCTTTATAACGCTGAATCACATATCCTCGGCCAATTTTCTGAATGGCACCCTGCAATTCTTCGTCCGACCATGCATATTCAAGCACCTCTTTTTTTCCGGTACCTTTACTGACCTTATATAGCGGTGGCAATGCGATGAACACTTTACCCGCTTCGATAAGTGGTTTCATATAACGGTAGAAGAACGTCAACAGAAGCACCTGGATATGAGCACCGTCCGTGTCGGCATCGGTCATGATGACGACTTTATCGTAATTGATATCAGCAACCGAGAAATCAGGTCCGACTCCACCGCCAATAGCATGGATGATCGTATTGATCTCTTCATTTTTGAAAATATCGGCAAGCTTCGCCTTTTCTGTATTGATTACTTTTCCTCGTAATGGCAGCACTGCCTGGAATCGACGATCACGGCCCTGTTTTGCCGAACCGCCTGCAGAGTCACCCTCTACCAGGTAGATCTCATTCTTTTGCGGATTGCGAGATTGAGCTGGCGTGAGCTTCCCGCTGAGCATCGCATCGGAGCGTTTGCGTTTCTTTCCGCTCCTTGCATCCTCACGTGCTTTTCTAGCCGCTTCACGTGCCTGATAAGCTTTGATAGATTTCTTTACAAGCATCGAGCTCGTATCAGGATTTTCCTCTAAAAAGTATGCCAGATGCTCAGAAACGATGGAGTCTACCGCTGAACGTGCTTCACTTGTTCCGAGCTTCCCTTTTGTTTGACCTTCGAACTGCAAAAGCTCCTCAGGAATGCGGACTGAAATGATTGCTGATAATCCCTCACGGATATCAGATCCATCAAGGTTTTTATCCTTTTCCTTCAGAAGACTCACTTTTCTCGCATATTCGTTGAAAATTCTTGTCATTGCGGTTTTTGCACCGGATTCATGCGTTCCACCGTCTTTTGTCCGTACATTATTGACAAAAGAAAGGATCGTTTCTGAGTAGCCGTCATTGAATTGAAATGCAAAATCCACTTCGATTCCGTTTTGAGAACCTTCAAAGGACACCACGTTATGTAGCGCATCCTTCTCTTCATTCAAATAAGTCACAAAGGCTTCGATTCCGCTCTCATAATGAAATACTTCCTTGACGCCATTTCGCTCATCATTTATCTCGATCTTTAATCCCTTCAGCAGGAACGCAGATTCTCTCAAGCGTTCACATAAGGTTTCAAAATTATAGGTTGTTGTGCTGAAGATGGTAGTATCAGGCTTGAAGTGAATCGTTGTACCTGTCTGTTTCGTCGTACCGATCTTCTCTAGTGTCGTTACTGGCTTTCCACCATTTTCAAAGCGTTGCTCATAAATAAAACCATCACGTTTGATCGTTACAGTCAGCCATTCGGATAGGGCGTTAACAACAGACGCACCTACTCCATGTAGACCGCCACTTGTTTTGTAGCCGCCTTGGCCGAATTTTCCACCTGCATGTAATACCGTTAAAATGACTTCTGGGGTAGGTTTTCCCATCTTATGCATTCCGGTAGGCATACCACGGCCTTTATCCTTCACGCTAATACTGTTGTCTTTATGTATGTTCACAATGATATGATCCCCGAATCCGCCTAACGCTTCATCGACAGAGTTATCCAGGATCTCATAAACAAGATGATGAAGGCCCCTGGCGTCCGTGCTGCCGATATACATCCCGGGACGTTTACGGACTGCCTCCAGACCTTCTAATACCTGTATCGCATCATCATTGTATTCAATCGTATTCTTTGCCACCAAAAACATACCCCTTTCAACTGCTACTGCCACTATCTCTATATGTATAGATGTTGCGTATATATTAATATTTATCCAATTTGCCGTTTCCCAACAAACAAATATTCGTTTATATATTAACATACATTTTAATGTTGTCTATGTTCTATTGTATAGAGTTCTTCGACTTTCGCCAATAACCTTTGGCGAATATTGTCATAAAAAGAATAAAAATCCTTGCTTCATGGAAGAAAACAAGGATGAAAAGCACTATTTTGTTAAAGCATGCTCCACTTTGATACAACGATCCATGATCACGGTATAACCCTTGTCCTTTAACAGATTGTATGCCTTTTCGTCTTCGAGCCCCAGCTGCGCCCAATAGATATCTGCATCGATTTCCAGAAACTCCTTCGCAACGTCATAGAGATGTTCACTGCGGCGGAAAACATTCACGATATCCACATGGCCCTCAATCTCCTTCAGTGAAGAGACGGCTTTCACCCCTAATACTTCCTCTACTATCGGATTAACAGGAATGATCTCATAACCTGCATCCTGCATAGCTTTGGAAACCATATAGGATGTTCTTTGCGGATTATCCGACAGGCCAACTACGGCAATTCGTTTGCTTTTCTTTAAGATTTTGCCGATTTCCTCGCGACTTGGATAAGCTAGACTCATTATTTTTAACCCCTTTCATATTGGTACATGTGTTTGGTATACCCCTAAATTCTTTGTTTTAACACCCGGTTACAGCCTCTCCCACCTCTACTTTATTCTGCATAACTTGCAAGAAACCCTTTGCTTCTATTGAAATTTGGCATATATTAAAGAGAGGAATACTACATAAAGGAGTTAATAGAATGATTGAAATTATTATCCTTATACTTGCTTATCTATTAGGCTCCATCCCTTTTGCCCTTGTTGTCGGTAAAATAGGCTATGGGATCGATATAAGAGAGCATGGCAGCGGGAATCTGGGTGGAACCAATACATTCCGTACTTTAGGAGTAAAGGCTGGTATGATCGTTACCATCTGTGACATTCTGAAAGGCACACTTGCTGCATCACTGCCATTCCTTTTTGCTGCCGAAATCCATCCACTCATAGCAGGACTTTGTGCCGTAGTCGGCCATGTCTATCCTGTGTTCGCAAAGTTCCGTGGAGGCAAAGCTGTTGCAACATCTGGCGGGGTATTACTATTTGTCAGTCCAATCATGTTTGGCATCATGCTGTTTTGTTTCTTTTTATTCTTGTTTCTTACCAAGTATGTATCGTTATCATCCATACTCACAGCAATCGTCACAACGGCTTACAGCATCATTTTCGGCGACATTCCATTGATTATTGCTGTATCTCTCCTAGCGGCCTTTGTCATATTCAAACACCGGACAAATATCAGCAGGATAATCAATAAAACGGAGCCAAAGATCACTTGGCTGAGCCTGAAAAAGAAAAACCCGACAAACTGATAGGATTAGAGTCAAAAAGCTCAGAGAATATCTGGGCTTTTTTTATAGTTTTTTTATAGTTTCCTTTAAGGTCACTTTTTCTTCCTCATCCCACACAGAGTAGATTTCAAAAGTTCCCTCCTGGAAAAATAGAGGAAATCTCCTTTTGAACCAAGATTGCATCGGAAGCTCCATTGCTTCATGAATGGGGATCCAATGAAGTGTTCCTTCAGGGGGATCCTGTAAAAGGCTCCCTTCAAAGGTACTGGTTAGGTAGTTGAACACCATATACCTGTAGTTCTTTTTCACATCCACAAATTCATCAAGTCCTTTGTAGATCAATTCACTGACATGAAGGCCCGTTTCCTCATATACTTCCCGTGCCGCCCCTTCTGTCAGGCTCTCCGGAAAATCCAATTTGCCTCCTGGTGCGATAAAACCAGGAAACCCTTTTTTACTGGGTCTGTTCAGTAGCAAAACCTTTTCCCCATCTTGAACAAGACACATCGTGTAGATGTCCACTTTAATATTGTCTGTCATAGGTTATCCCTTCTTTTTTAATAGCAATTTTGCGGTGCAACCAATTCAACCTTAATTCGATCCGGATCCTCAAAAAATACGGCATAATAATCCTTGCCTCCAGCAAAAGGGTGCTTATCCTGATAAAGGATTGTCACATTCCGCTCTGTTAATGCAAGCGTCAACTCATCCACTTTAGCTCTTGAAGCAGCATGAAAGGCAAGATGATTCAAGCCCACTCTGCTTCGATGATAAGGGACATCCAGAAATCTTTCTTCTGCCTGTACAAAAACGAGATACGTTTCCCCAAGTTTCCAGCTTTGCCCTTTGTCCCATTTTTGATAGACATCATAGCCCAACTCTTCAAGAAGCCAGCCCCAAAATTCTTTCGACCTCTTTAGATCAGAAACAAAGATCTCCACATGATGAATCAAGCCCTGCATACATATCCCTCCTATCACTTATAGATGTGCTCCACCTCGATGTTTGTCCAGATGGATTGCCAACCCTTTTTTAGGATTCTATCTTCAAATATCTTTTTCCGCTCCTCCGTTTTCGTAAAATACTCCGTTGCCCTCAGCTTCAGCTGCAAAACATCCTCTACCCCACATGGAGCGGCAAGGATGACGGAATCAGATTCATCCAATTTCACTCCAAGGGCCGTTGCCGTTTCCGGAAACTTGGACATGGCATCAATGGAGGATGAATATGGTTCGAGATTATTGACCCGATGCATTCGAACTTGATTTTTTACAGACCATGGAATTGTTGGATGGATCCTTGCAAGTTTCGCTTCCAATTCCTTTTCTGCTTCTTCTGAATCCAGGTGAGGATCGAAGTAGATGACATCAATGTCTGGAAGCTCCGTTCTTTCATTGAAACCATGAAGGGTATCCCAGATTTTCGAACGAACAAAGCCTGCACAAATCCACCAATCCGGTAAATCAAGGGTACGTGCCGTTTTCAGTATCTCCATCATCCAGGAATCCTGTTCTATTATTCTTATAATATCCGATTCATTTTTGAGCATATATGCCCTCCTTTACGGGTTGCGAACATATATTCTCATTATAGATCTTAGGTTTCAATAATGAAAGTATATTTTGGAAATATAAAAGGTGATGAGCAATTTCATCACCTTGCTACCTTCTTTTATCCGTTAATTACAGTCTGATCCAGGTGCTTTACACAATTGTATGCCTCACAATTCCATATATCATTCGAAATTGATAAGGTTGTAATGGACGTGTTTTCAAGATGGCTTGTTAAATCTACTTCGGGAGTCAATTCTTTTAAGAGATGTCTGATGAAAGATCCATGGCTAACAATCAGGACGTTGGAATCGGGATGCTTCAGCTGAATGTCTTTCAAGCATTCGAGTCCACGCTCAAGGACAGAATCAACCTTTTCAATACCAAGATCCATAGAGTGCCAATCCGCTCCCCATTTTTCCAATCTTTCCGCTTCTGTCGTTCCTTCTATCAATCCACCGCTCACCTCTCTTAACCTCGTATCAAGGATGAGGGCAGGTACGTTCAGCTTTTCTGCCACAATCTCAGCTGTCTGTTTGGCCCTTAAAAGGTTGCTTGAATATATATAATCCCAATTCTCTGAAGACAGGCGTGCAGCAAGCTTTTTAGCATCATCGATTCCGTCCTGGTCGAGAGGGATGTCCGAACTCCCTTGTGCCCTTCTCTCCTTGTTCCATGCAGTACTGCCGTGACGTATAAAACCGAATTTTGTCATTTGCTTAACCTCCTATTTAAAATCTCTCTAATTAGAGTAATGAAACCTTGCAATCAATAAAAACCAAGCTGAACCTTGAGTCCAGCTTGGGAAATATTCTTTATCTTATAAATGAGAATCAAGAAACGACAGTATAGCTTGGAACACCTTGATTTCATTCTCTTTTTTAGAGAATCCATGCCCTTCGTCATCAAGGACGAGATATTCCACACTGCGTCCTTTCTCTTTCAAAGCTTCGACAATCTGATCGGATTCCTTTTTTACCACACGTGGATCATTGGCTCCCTGGATGATCAGCATCGGTTTTGTCATCGTGTCCAGGTAGGTTGTCGGGGAATCCACAGTCAATCTTTCCTTATCCTCGACCGGATCACCGACCCATTGCTTCATTGCCGGCTTCCAATGGTCTGGAACGGAATCGATAAAGGAGAACAGATTGCTTACACCAAAGATATCAATAACTGCTTTAAAGTATTCTGGATGTCTTCCATGCAGCAATAGCGCCATATAGCCACCGTAGCTGCCACCCATCAAGAAGATTTTATCCCGGTCTGCATATCCGTTGTCTATCAGCCATTCTAGGCCGGTGATATTGTCGAGTCTCGGGCCGTGCCCCCAGTCTCCCTCTACCATTTTCATATAGCTTAGGCCATAGTTTGAGGACCCACGGAAGTTTGGTGCAAATATGCTATATCCTCGATTCACAAGAAACTGGAAATAGGACCGGAAAGATTTCCTTTCAGAGCTTTGAGGGCCACCATGCGGCCAAAGAATCACGTGTCCATTGGAGATTCCCTCCTTGGCACGGAAGAATAATGCTTCAATTTCAAGGCCATCAAATGAAGGATAGGTTAAAATCTCTGGCTCGGAAAGGTCCTCATCAGACACGGCTGGGACCCTGTTATTGGTAAGGGGTTCCCATGTTTCATCATTTCTTCTAAAAATATTGGCAGGCTTTGTTGCCGTTTTACCAAGAAGGTAGACAGTACCGCTCTTTCCGACGACGACTTTGTCAATAATATCAACAGGAGTTTCTTCCTTTTTCAGTCTTTGGGATTCCAAGCAGAACGAAAAGAAACTGTCCTCTACACCGTTTGAGGAAGCCAAATAAAGTCTATTTCCCTTTTTATCATAGTACATGGCGTTCAGATCAAGGGAATGATCCTCCGTCACTTTTGAAAAGGTTTTAGTATTAACATCATAATGAGCCAGATAGCTCTTATCTTCATCATAATCCGTTATGAGATAGATGGAAGAAGAACCAGTAAAAATGGCATTGGAAACTGTATGTTGTTTATCGGTTTCAGGAGTGAGCAGGATCGTCTCTCCATCCTCTACTAGATAAGCAAGTGAATATGTATTGGCAAAATGCTTCAATATCAGGAAGCTTTTTTCATCCGCTGATACATCTGCCAGATAGGTGGATGCTCCAGATCCTTCAACAAGGAGTGTCTCCTCTTTTGTATCTAGATCATATCGATAAGCATTCAAATAGGTTTTATTGTTTTTGGAGCCTGTGTAGTAGAGCCTCTTACCGTCTTCTGAAAACTTTGGATTCATATGACGATATTCATCGTCCACACGAAGATCCTCCAGATCCCCTCCACGGGTCGGCAATGCATAGAATTGTGTCAGTTCATTTCCATCATGATCAAAGCTTGCCAAGATGTATTCGCCGCTAGGTTCGTATTTCAAGGCATGACAGCTTTGGTTTTTGAATGTCATCGGATATGGATAGTTATTAGGCAGATCCATTCCCCAAAGATTGTAGTGTCCTGTAAGGTTCGTGCTATAGACCAACTGAGTCTCATCAGGGCTTACTGTGAAATCCTGTATATTGAATACACGAAAAAACTGTTCCACTTCAGGCTTTTTAAAAGCTAGCATAATTGATACCCCTTTCAATAATTGATGCTCTCCCCATTTTATTTCGGGATACAAATAAAAATTCCTGCAACCCATCTAAAGTTTCGACGTTTTTTGCCAAGAAAGGATAACAAAAATAGGGGAAATGTATTATAGTGGAAGATAGAATAGAAAAAAGGGGTCAATATCGTGAAAGCAAAATGGAAAATAGTTTTACCAATTCTAATAATCTTACTAATAGGAGGCGCATTCTCAGGACTATTATTAAATCAGTATAATAACTCCTCCTCCAAAACGGAGAATGAAGCACCGAAGGAAGTAAAAGCACACCAGAACAAGCAAGTGGAAACAGCAGAAAAATCTTATCGGACAGAAGCAACCATATCTGCTGTAGGAGACCTTCTTATTCATAGCACGGTCTACGAGGCTGCCCAAACGGGTGAAAACAGCTATAACTTCAATCCAATGCTTGAACGTGTGAAGCAATATTTACAGGAAACCGACATCTCCATCGCCAACCAGGAAACGATCATCGGCGGAACAGAAATCGGTTTATCCAATTATCCAAGCTTCAACAGCCCTTTTGAAGTGGCAGATGCACTCCAGGAAGCTGGCGTTGATATTGTAAGCATTGCCAACAACCACACCCTGGATCGTGGTGAGAAGGCGATCATGAATGCCATCAACCATTATGAAACGATTGACATGCAGTATGTGGGCGGATATAAAAGCGAGGAAGACCGCGCTACGCTTCGCACCATTACAGAAAACGGGATCACCTTCTCTTTCCTTTCCTATACATACGGGACAAATGGTATTCCTGTACCGGAAGGCAAGGAATACTTTGTCAACCTGATCGACCGTGAGAAAATCGAACGGGATGTAAAGGAAGCAAAAGAAAACTCCGATGTAGTGGTGGTAGCCATGCACTGGGGTGTCGAATATATTTTACTTCCCAACAGTGAGCAGGAAGACCTTGCCGATTTCCTGGCAGGATTGAATGTTGACATCGTCATCGGTCATCACCCGCATGTATTGCAGCCGATGAAATTCCTGGACCGCCCGGACGGCAAGAAAATGTTTGTAGTGTACTCCCTAGGGAACTTCCTATCCGGCCAAAAGGATGACTATAAGGATATCGGCGGCATTCTTCAGCTGCGAGTGGAGAAATTCGTGGACGGGGCTGAGACAAACATCGATATCAAGGTTGACGACTTTATCCCGACCTATGTATCCCAGGTCAATCCAACCAAGTACCACGTTGTACCACTGAAGGATGCTTCAAACTTCGGATTTTCGAATGGTGCGGCAAAGCATGATGAAATGATGGAGCATATGTATCAGTGGATTAATGGGGATACTTCAAATTAATGCATATAACCAAAAGGTTCAGAGCGTATCGTTAGCTCTGAACCTTTTTTACTTATGACTTAAGCCAACATACACCCGTATTTAAGGTATTTGCAATAGCATATCTACATGTGGGATATTATCTTCTAAGTAGGTTTCGGTAATTGCTTTGAAGCCAAAGGAGCCATAGAAGTTTCTTAGATAATCCTGTGCCTGAATCTTCACAGTGTCTCTTTTTAATTCGTCATGGATAAAATCCAGCCCTCTTCTTAATAGTTCTTCAGCAATTCCCTGGCCTCTATATTCCTGTTTCACTAAGACCCTGCCAATTGAAGCCTCCTTATAGGAAACACCTGGGGGGAGGACTCGTAAATATGCGATAATCTCCCCATTCTCCTCTTTATAAAGGTGATAAGAGTGTGGATCTTTGCCATCAACCTCAGGATAGGGGCAAGTTTGTTCCACAACAAACACCGCCGTTCTTTCTTTCAAAATATTGTACAGCTCTATATTTGTTAATTCTTCAAATCTCTTTAAAAACCAACCCATCTAATATGCACCTCAAATTTATTGCTTTTTCATCTACAGAAGTTTTCCATGTATAATTCATCCACAAACGTTCCATCAACAAACAAAGAGTGCTTTTTCACACCCTCTATTTCGAATCCCATCTTTTTGTATAAATTTATTGCCGCTTCGTTATGTATCATGACAGTCAGTTCTAGTCTGTGGAGGTTTCTATTCTTCGCCCATTCCACCATCTTGCGGAACAATTCAGTTCCTACCCCTTTACCGCGTGCAGTTTCCGACACCCCGATGACGAGATAAACAGAATGTGCTGTCCGTTGTGTTGTTGATCCAATTGCCATGAGGTATCCAATCAGTTCTTCCCCATCAACAGCAACAAGAAAGTTTGAGGATTGATCTTTTTCCAAAGGTCCAATCCGGTTCTTTCTTAATTGCTCCCCTGTCACTTTCCTTTCGCCTGGACCGAAGAGCATAAAGTTGGATTCTTCTACCTTTTTAATTAGCTCTGCAAGTTTTTCTGCATCTTCTGGAATTGCTTTTCTAACATTCATTCCCTAACGCTCCAATTCTATGTACTCGCGGATCAATTTCCACTCATGATTCTCTTCCCTCCAGATGAACATGCATTTTGCAGGGTATTCCGCTCCGCTTATCACTGCTGTTTCACATCCCATGACGATATATTCTTGTCCATTTTTTCGGGGGGAGATGGATTCAACCTTAAAATTCTTCGTTGCATCCTGGTACTGATTCAATACCGATACAAGATCATAATGATAATCATACTCTTGTGGCCTATCCAAACCTGAGTGCGCCCAGTACCCAACAAACTTCTCTGACATGAAACTTTTTATTTCAGAAGGGTCCTTTGTAATGAATGCCCTATCCCAAGCAGAAAAATATTCTTCCACAACATCCTTGATAAACATCAACCTTCACCATCCTTTATTTATAATCTAGTATTCTTAAATCTTATAAAAATAATAATAATTCTCTTCCTTTTTGAAGCCTATTTTTTCATAGAGTCGCTGTGCGTTCACGTTATCTGGCATCGTTTCAAGAAGCACCCCTGCTGCATCCCTGCTATCTGCAAACTCGATGGCCTGCCTCACCAATTGTTCTCCATAACCATGTCCACGATATTCCTCTTGGACAAACAGATCGTTCAACACCCATGTCCGTTTCATTTGGACAGACGAAAAGGTCGGATACAATTGGGTAAAACCAACTGCCTGCTCCTGTTCATAAGCCAGAAAAATGACAGATTCCTCATTGGAAATCCTTTCGCGCAGAAAGTTGACCGCGCCTTCCATATCTGATTTTTGGTCATAATATACTCGATAAAGATTGAAAAGATGTGCCGCTTCCTTTAGATGATCCAACCTTACTCTTTTAATGGTCATTTGTACTCCCTCTCCTTGTAAACTATCTATTTTACTCCTTGAAAGCTGTATGGTATGCTTCCATCAATACTCGGAATACCTATGTATTCTTTCGCTTGTGCACAATCCATCCATACGACTTCTTCTATTTCATCCGGAAAAGATATCCCGATTTCCCCGCTTTTTTTCTCTGCATGAAAATAGAAGAATACAGCATGATGGCCCCTTTCCTCAAAAAATCCCTCAGAAACCCCTGCAAGCCCTTTCGTCTCTACAATCAGACCCGTTTCTTCCCTTGCTTCCCTACTTGCTGCTTCCTCCAAGGTTTCCCCGGGCTCCACTGCCCCGCCTGGTAAGGTGTAATAGGATCCCTTTGTTCCTTTATTCTTCACCATCAGTATTTTCTCCTTGTTCTCACTAAGGAGGATCACATACGCCACGTCCACTCTTTTCACTTTACAACCCTCCATATTTGGAATTATGAAAAAACTGATTCCAGATTTTCCCCTTTAATTTGCAGAACCAACTGAATCGAAGCTTGTTTCCTTTTGTGCTGATTGAATGATTGAAGATGATAGCTGCTTCAAATTATAATCCATTATTTTACCATCAACCGAATAGGTGAATGCATGCTCTTTTGGTGGTTCCGCTCCTAATACTTCAGGCAAAAAGATAGACATATTGCTTACCACTTGATCGGAAGTTTTGATCCAATCGAGCTTCTTCCATTCCAATCTGCCTTCAGGACCTTCAAGCAGGGTGCCTTCTATCTTTGTTCCGGTAAAAACATACATCCCGCCTCTGTTATTCCATGATACAATTCCCCTGAAAGTCAGATCCTTGATCAGCAAACCTGTCTCTTCCAGCGTTTCACGGTAAACGGCTTGATATGGTGTTTCATCTTTTTCAATTTTACCTCCGACGCCATTCCATTTACCCTTATTCGGTGCTTTGTTTCTAAAAAGCAGGAGAATGGAATCTTCCCTTTTTATAAAGCATATCGTGTATGGCAGCTCCATCGATTTTCCCCCTTGAGTGGTTTCGTTTGGTTCATCTTGTGGAAATTAGTTATAATAAGAAAGTACATAAAGAACATGTATTTTTTCAAATGGAAACTCCAGCGCCATAAAAAAATTCATGCATACGATTAATAAGGAGTTGCTCTTATGAAAATGACAATGTCTCAATCAGCGATAGACTGGTATAAAAATGAACTTGAACTTAAAAGCGGCGATCATATCCGCTTTCATATCCGTTATGGAGGGTGCAGCACCGTTCAAAAAGGATTTTCACTCGGAATAGTCCAGGAAAGTCCAGACCAGCCTGCTGCAAGCGTGGAACAGGATGGCCTCATATTCTTTGTAGAAGAAAAGGACGAATGGTACTTTGATGGCCATGACCTTCACATAACGATGGATGAAGAGCTGAACGAGCCGATATTCGGTTATGAATGAAAATAAAGAATTAGGATGCACATTATCCTAATTCTTTTCTTTTGGAAAAAAACGCTCTATCTGCTGCAACTGGTTTTCACAGATCAAAATCTCGAGCTGTTTGTCGCCAATCAGATCAAAATGAGGGTACTTTTCCCGATTATGTATCCACTCTTTTTTCAGGCCGTATGAATGACCCCATGCTATCAGCTTTTCCACATCACTGCAGCCCGCTTTCGTCACGGTGTTGATGCCCTCAAATCGCGGGTGGATCCAGTAATGGGTAATAAATGCTATCTTCCCCTTGGAGACTTGCTCCTTCCACCTTTTAAGTTCTTCCCGAGCTATCCCGAAGGCCATTGTTTTTACTCTCCTTGCTTTTTCGCATCCTCGTAAGCTTGATGCCACTCTGGATATTTTTTACGGATAATGATCGGCTTGAAGTTTTCCTTTTTCACGCAAACATGTGACGAGCTGCCGATAAGAGCGATCTCTTCATCCGGGGTCAACACTTTATATCCATAGACAACCCTAAATCCATCATAAGTTTCAATCCATGTCTGAATAGTCGCCACTTCCCCATAGCGAAGCGGTTTTTTGTAGGTGACATTTATATCGATGACAGGCGAAATGACCCCGTCCTGCTCCATTTGGGCATAGGAGAATCCAAGATCTTTGATGAGCTGCGTCCTGCCTAGCTCCATCCATACTAGATAGTTGGCATGATAGACCACACCCATCTGATCCGTTTCTGCGTATCTTACTTCTATTTCTTTTGTTGATACTAACATCCTCTTTCCCCCATTTGCTTAGAAAGTATCTTATTATGATACCATAAATGAATATTTTTCCACATTAAAAAAGATGAGCATTGTTAAATGCCCACCTTTTGTCCTATTGTTTACTGAAAGCCGTTTTCACGAGAGCCAGCTTCGTCCTTTATTTCGGAACGGAACGCTGCGATGCTTTCTTCACGACGATGATTTTTTGCCTCGATCTGCTCTCTTTCCTCTGGTCCGGCAAACTGCATGGATTCCTGAGCTTCTTCGATATTTTCAATTGTGTTCTGGACCATGCTTTGTAGCTTCTCTACATTGTCACTGCGATCGTCCGGGTTTGCACGGTGTTGTCTGTTTTCTGCCATAACGTAACGCCTCCCTAATCATGAAGATATACTACAACCATTAGTTTGGGCTGATAAAGCGTTTTACAAACTTGAAAATGTTGGTTAAACTATTCGCCTTTTGTTTGAATGACTTGAGCATGCTTGCCTGAAGTATCCTGCATCTGCTTACCCTTATTTCCTCCCGCTTCCTGCGGTTGTGTACCAATATGGTTTGGCATAAAATGCTTTCTGCTTCCTTTTGGATTACTCATAAAAACATCCCTCCTACTTTTACTATCTCAAAGTGGAGGGATTTTCATAACAAGAAATATTTGAAAGTTATTCGGCCTTATTCAACATCTTCTCTTCCAGACGGTCTTCAATTTTCCGAAGAGCTTCCTCATCTTTTAAAAGCAGCTGCTTATTTTCCAGAACAAGCTCTTCAAAAGAACGTTTACGGATCCTTCTCATCATTTCACCCTCTTACTTATTATTGTAATAGTATTAATGTCCAAAATTCTTTAAAATTATGATAACTTTCCGACAAATTGTGTAATTTTTCAAGCTTCAGAGGTCATTTCAGGAGTAATTTCATCTTTATGGGGATAATTGTGCCAGTTAATCAGGATATAACCTTTTTTATCGATTAAGAAACTGGTAGATAGCACCAATAACGGGATGCGAATATACGTTCTTGTGCGTTCCCATTACATGCGGTATAGTTAAGAAGTGAGAAAATTTCGAAAGGATGTAATACGATGGATAACATGAGCATGAAAAAATACGAGCAGAATAAAAATTACTTTCAATCGCTACTTACTTTACCCGAAGAAAGATTGACCAAAGAAACCGAGCAAAGCAAATGGAGCATCCGGGAAATTATCGGACACATCTATCACTGGGACAAATTCTTATTGGATGTCATGGTTCCACAAATGTCAGAAGGTGCTTCACTACCTGAATTTCCAGATCATGATGCTTATAATGAAAAAGCCATGTTGCATATTGTTGAATTTTCTACCACTAAAGAGCTGATAGCCGAATTTACCCTGACCCGGGAACTACTTTTACAAAATCTAAGCGAAATTCCAGTTGATACGTCATTTACAATTGGAAAAGGAAAAAGAATCTTTACTCCGGAAAAATTCTTGGAGATGTTTGTGGAGCATGATGATCATCACATCAAGCAGATAGAGGCATTTTTAAAGCAGCAAAATATAGAATCGTGTTAAAATATGGAGAAAAAGAGTTATCAGGGGTGAAGCCGTGAAGAAAAAACTGATTACATTTTTTTCGGTATCATTAATAGGGATACTTTCATTTCTTTTCTTTTTCAGGGATGGATTGATACTCGATCATATTGGAATTCATGTGGGGAATCCTTTTAGTCGAACGGTTGAGGTTCCTTCAGATTTTTCAAAAAAGGATAACAACGGAAATGATACTCCAGATCCCCTCGATATAGTTCAAACAGCACGCGGCGAAGTGGAACGTCGCACCTCTTACAAGAGTACTTATTATGATGGTGGATATCCACCCGAGGAAGAAGGCGTCTGTACTGATGTAATATGGCGTGGATTCCATGGAGCAGACATCAATCTGAAGGACTTGATGGATAAGGATATAGCACAGAACGTAAAGCTTTATCCACGTGTCGAAGGAAACCCTGATCCAAATATCGACTTCAGGAGAGTGCCGAATCAGGATGTCTTTTTTAAACGGTTTGCAGAATCCCTGACAACGGAATTGATCCCACACGATGTGGAAAATCTTAAATCTTGGCAGCCAGGGGACATTGTTGTATTCCTAGGAGGGGAATATGATCATGTAGGGATAGTATCTGACAGAAGAGCAAAGGATGGCACTCCGTACATTATCCATAATACCTACCCCTTTGCAGCCGAGGTGAAATTGTCCTCCTATCAATCCCCCATCACAGGACACTATAGGTGGAAATATTAAAAAAGAGGAGACCATAATAAATGGGCTCCTCTATAACTGTCAGTTCATCTTTTTCACTTGCTCTTCCATTAACTCATACGTCATCGGTCCCAGATGGCGATAGGAAATGACGCCTTCTGTATCGATAAAGAATGTTGTAGGCATAGTCAGGACCTCATAGTACCGGAACATTTCTTCCTGATCGAGAAGTATAGGGAATGTGTACCCACCCTCTTCTACGTACTCTTGGACATTATCTATCCCTGGCTCGGAAGTGGTAAGATTCACTGCCAATATTTCCACATCCTTGTTCTCTTCGGAATACTTTTGCATTTCAGGCATTTCCGCACGGCATGGGCCACACCAAGTAGCCCAGAAATTAAGGATTACTTTTTTCCCCTTATAATCCGAAAGCTTGGCAGTTTTGCCATCAAGTGTGGTCAATTCGAAATCTCTCGCCATTTCTCCCTCTTTAACCCCGACTGCAGGCTCTTTTTCTGCAAAGACCTGGAATATCGCATATCCACTCAAAGCCACCAAAAAGGCAATAGCAATTATTTTTTTCACAAGATCTCCATCCTTTATATGAAGTACATCATTCCAAAATAGCTCGCCAGCACAATAGCGGCACTTACGATGACTGTTGCTGTCAATTGTCTCATATGTAATCCTGTACGATAAGCTTTTCTATAAAAAACGAAAAGCGCTACGATGCTTGCCAGATAAATCCCTTTAGTCCCTCCGGTAAAAAATATTATCCCAAAAGGATTGGTCCAGATGATGGAAGGTCTAAAAAGAAGAATACTAAATTTGAACAATAAAATCCACCACAAGGCTGCACTTATCAAGTGCTGTTCTATAATCTTCAATGTCTCCGGCCGTTTTTTATAAATAATGGCCATATATAAATATGCAAGAAGAAGGGAGAAAAGAAGGACAAGGATTGATTTTTTCAGTAGCAGCGGGCCAAACTGGATTGCATCCATCTTGTTTACCTCGTTTACTTTTATTAAATCATATTCAGACTGTACGATTTATACTTGTTGTGTCAATTTTATAACAAATGAAATGATGAAAAAAGCCGGCCTCCTCCATCTAGAGGGACCGGCTTCATTTCGCTAGATATTACGCTTTTAGCTTGTCACGCAATACCATTCTTAGGATACCGCCATGACGGTAGTAATCGATTTCCACTTCGCTGTCGAAGCGAACAAGTGCGTCAAACTCTTTCTTGTTGCCGTCTTCGTCAGTCGCTGTAACTTTTACAAAGTCACGTGGTTTTACTGTTTCATCAACAGCCACTTCAAATGTTTCCTTACCAGTCAACCCAAGGATCTCAGCATTTTCCCCGTCTTTGAACTGTAAAGGCAGAACTCCCATCAGAACCAGGTTGCTGCGGTGGATTCTTTCGAAGCTTTCCGCAATGACAGTCTTGATTCCAAGTAGGTTTGTTCCTTTAGCTGCCCAGTCACGGGAGCTACCCATACCGTAATCTTTACCAGCGATGACCATCAGGCCAGTTCCGTCCTCTTTGTACTTCATGCAAGCATCGTAGATGGACATAACGTCGCCAGTCGGCCAGTAAGTCGTCCAGCCGCCTTCTGTTCCTGGCGCCACTTGGTTACGGATACGGATGTTCGCAAACGTTCCGCGCATCATTACTTCATGGTTACCACGACGTGAACCATAGGAGTTGAACTCACGAGGAGTAACGCCGTTCGCTTGCAGGTATTTGCCTGCAGGCGTATCTTTTCCGATGGAACCTGCTGGTGAGATGTGGTCAGTTGTCACTGAATCCGCAAATTTACCAACTACACGCAGTCCGGAAAGTGGTTCTACAGTTCCAGCTTCCGGAGTCAACCCTTCAAAGAATGGCGGGTTCTGGATGTATGTGGAATCATTATCCCATGAATATAATGCTTCATCGGAAGTCTCGATTTGGTTCCAACGCTCATTGTCATCAAACACTCTGTCATATTCTCTACGGAACAGTTCAGGTGTTACAGTAGCTTTTACTACTTCCTTCACTTCGTCCATGGATGGCCAGATGTCCTTGAAGAATACATCATTACCGTCTTTGTCTTTTCCTAGTACGTCGTTTTGAAGATCTACATCTACATTTCCAGCAAGTGCATACGCCACAACAAGTGGTGGGGATGCAAGGTAGTTACCTTTTACAAGTGGATGGATACGTCCTTCAAAGTTACGGTTACCTGAAAGTACAGAAGTGACAAGAAGATCATTTTCCGCAACTGCTTCTTCGATTTCATCCGCTAATGGACCGGAGTTACCGATACATGTAGCACAACCATAACCAACGATGTTAAAGCCAAGATCGTTCAGGTAAGGTTGAAGTCCGGAATCATGAAGATAGCCTGTTACTACTTTCGAACCAGGTGCCAAGGAAGTTTTTACAAAGCTTGGAACCTTCAATCCTAATTCCACCGCTTTTTTCGCAACAAGACCTGCTGCAATCAATACGTATGGATTAGAAGTATTTGTACAGGAAGTGATGGATGCAATGGCAATCGATCCTGTTTTCATTGTTGTTTTATCACCGTTAGCAAGCGTAATTTCCACTTCTTTGTTGATATCAGTAGGAGTCATGCCATAGCCTTGGTTTCCTTGTGGCGCCACCAATGCATTGCGGAATGTTTCCTGCATCATGGATAGAGGCACAAGGTCTTGTGGACGCTTAGGTCCGGAAAGGTTTGGTTCGATCTCAGCCAGATCAATTTCCACTACATCTGTGTAGATAGGATCAGCATCCGGGCTGAAGAACAATCCGTTAGCTTTGCAATATTCTTCAACAAGCTTGATCTGCTCTTCGTCTCTACCTGTTAAACGCATGTAGTCAAGGGACTCTTCGTCAACTGGGAAGAAACCACATGTTGCACCATATTCAGGCGCCATGTTTGCAATCGTTGCACGGTCTGCAAGCGGAAGCTCCGAAACACCAGGACCGAAGAATTCTACAAACTTACCAACAACACCGTGTTTACGAAGAACTTGCGTAACTTTTAACGCCAAGTCAGTAGCGGTAGTTCCATTTGGTAAAGAACCAGTCAATTTAACCCCTACAACCTCAGGCACTGGGAAGTATGAAGGCTGCCCAAGCATTCCTGCTTCTGCTTCGATACCACCTACACCCCATCCAAGTACACCGATACCGTTGATCATCGTTGTATGGGAGTCTGTGCCAACAAGTGTGTCAGGGAAAGCTAATAACTCACCATTTTCTTCCACACCGTGAACCACGTTTGCCAAGTACTCTAGGTTAACCTGGTGAACGATACCAGTTGCTGGTGGCACTGCACGGTAGTTGTCAAATGATTTCTTTGCCCAGCTTAGGAACTTATAACGCTCAGCATTACGTTCAAATTCAAGCTTCATGTTGAAATCAAGAGAGTCAGCTGTTCCTGCTTTGTCAACCTGTACAGAGTGGTCAATTACAAGATCAACCGGAATCTCAGGGTTGATTTTCTGAGGATCTCCACCAACGTCTGCCATTGCTTTACGTAAAGACGCAAGGTCAACAACCGCCGGTACCCCTGTGAAGTCTTGAAGGATTACACGAGAAGGCTTGAATGGCACATCCACTTCCTTCTGCTCGTCTGTTCCCCATTTTGCTAAGTTTTCAACGTGTTCTTTAGTGATAACACGTCCGTCTACCTGGCGTAGAACGGATTCTAATAATACTTTAATGGAATATGGTAAGCGTGATACGTTACCAACGTTCGCTTTTTCAAGCGCTTGCAAAGAATAGTAATGATACGTTTTGCCGTTCACATCAAAAGATGCGCGTGCATTGAAAACATCTTGCTTCGTCATATGTATTACCCCCTGCTACTCATAGTTTAATAGGACCTCGCTATGAACAATTAATAGGCATTGAAAAACAGGCTTATCGCTTTCGTAAGCGTTTGCGAATGTTTTTCTTTGAGACAATTTTCGAGTTTGTTTCTCCCACCGAATAGTCCTTACGATATTATCTTAATACAACATTTCTCATAAGTAAATATCAATAAAGTTATCAAATCACATAAGTTACACTTATCTTTCACAATATTCCACAAATACATGTGAAGAGGAGGTCTGGTAATGATATTAGTAGGAGGTGATTGACGATGGCAAAAAGAAAAGCAAACCACGTTATCGAAGGTATGAATGCAGCCGGGGCTCAAGGCAAGGGTGCAGGATACAATGAAGAGTTCTCCAATGAACCATTGACAGAAGCGCAGAAACAGAATAATAAAAAGCGTAAGAAGAACCAGTAGGTTAAGGTATATATGGATTGAATCAGGTCTTCATCTGTGGGATGGAGACCTTTTTTAGTGGGTTTTGAAGGTGTGTGGTGTGTGGGTTTTGGTGGTTGGTGGGATATGATGGACTTTTTGCTTGGGATTTGAGGGTAAAAGGGGCTTCATTGGCTTGATGATGGACTTTTTGCTTGGGGTTTTGGGGTAAAAGGGGCTTCATAGGACTTTTTGCTTGGGAGTTTGGGGTAAAAGGGGCTTCATAACCCCGATGACAGACTTTTTGCTTGGGAGTTTGGGGTAAAAGGGTCTTCATAAGCCAGATGACGGACTTTTCGCATGGAGTTTAGAGTCAAAAAGCTCTTCATAGCCTCGATGACGGACTTTTTGCATGGAGTTTAGAGACAAAAAGCCCTTCATCCAAAATGCCCTTCATCCCCCAATCCGCTTCTCCCTCCTAATCAAACCCATCAAAAAAACCGCCCCAGACTCCAAAGTCCGGGACAGCCCCATTCTCAACCTTGATTATTCCCCTGCTGCAAGATCGTCTGCAGATCCTGCTGGAATTGCATCAATTGTGGACGCTGTGTTTCAGACGCCACTTCCAACGCATTATTGATCTGCTCCATCGCTTCATTCACTTCATTTTCCAGGCGCTTGAAATCGTGGCCATAGTTCGGGTCATTTCTTACAATGGCCTCGTATACATCCCTTGCCTGTTCTGTACCTTGCTGTGCTGCTTGAAAAGCCTGCTGCTTATCCTTATGGTATGGCATGCGGATTCACTCCTCCAGATAGAAAATAATAGCTCTACCTAGACTGCCCCTGATGAAAAAAATTATACCTGAATTCCCGCCGCATAATACACGACAATTATCAAAAACTAACGGTAAAGGAGGAGATGAAAATGAACAAAAACGATCACAAAGACATGGTTAGGAATCAACCTAAAGCCAACAACAATTCCGGCCAACCAGAGCCACTAAGCGGATCACACAAGGTAAAGAACCGCAACCATACAAGACAAAAGCATAATTCTAGCCACGATATGTAAGCAACTCCATCGCTTTGATCAGATCAGGAAGCTCTCCATGCGTGATGGTCCGGAAGTCGAGTAGGATAGCATCCCCGCTTGTACGGACGATTACGCTTGGAGTCCCTTTTCTTAACTTTTCGGCTAAAACATGCGCGGCAAGTGAATCATGCCTCATCTTCACTGTATAGGTAGGTATCGTTACATCTGGCATCGTGCCTCCCCCTACCATGGAGTACTCTTTGATGATGTCGGCCTGAAAACTATCCATCCCGGAAATGGCAGTGATGAATTCTAGAGCTTTCTCCCTGATTTCCTTCAAGGACTGCAGCATATCCCTAACGGTCGGAATGTCAGTGGGTCGCTGATTAAGATAAGCTCTGAATGTAGCTTCCAAAGCAGCGAAGCTCATCTTATCAACCCGTAGCACTCTTGCCAGCTGATGCTGTTTTAGATGATTGATATACTTCTTCTTCCCCGCAATGATTCCCGCCTGCGGGCCACCGAGTAGCTTATCTCCGCTAAAAGAAACTAAATCTACCCCAGTTTCAAGCACCTTTTGCACAACTGGCTCGTCTCCTATGCCTTCCTTGGCGAAATCATAAAGGACGCCGCTTCCTAAATCCTCATATACCATGACATCTTCACGATTACCGGCAATCTCGACAAGCTCCTCTGATGTTACCGTCTTGGTGAATCCGATTGTCTTGAAATTGCTTGTATGGACTTTCAAAAGCATTGCTGTCTCACCAGTCAAAGCGTCATAATAGTCTTTGGCATGTGTCTTGTTTGTGGTTCCCACCTCCACAAGCTTAGCGCCGCTCTCTTCCATGATCGAGGAAACCCGAAAAGAACCACCGATTTCCACCAGCTGTCCCCGTGATACTATTACCTCTTTTCCTTTCGCAAAGGCTTTTAATATAAGATAAACGGCAGCCGCGTTATTGTTGACCACCATAGCCGCTTCAGCTCCAGTGACGTCTTTGATCAAATCCTCCACAAGGTCATGCCGGGAACCGCGAGACCCGGATTCGATATCATACTCCAGGTTGGAATAGTTTGCGGCAACTTCAGATACACGATTGACCGCTTCCCTGCTGAGCCTGGCCCGCCCCAGATTCGTATGTAATATGGTACCTGTTCCATTTATAACGCGCTTCAAACGGTTTTGATGGGCTTCCATCAGCTTATTTTCTACGTCATTCCAGATGATTTCCGCAAACTCTCCATCTATGACGATCCCCTTTTTTATATCAGAACGCATTCCTTCTAAAGCTTTACGTATATGAACCGTCAGTACTTCATCCTGAACATCGTATTTTTGCCTTAACTTTATAAACATCGCATCCCGTTGCAGTTCATGAACCGGAGGAATGTTCCTTAAACTTTTATTCATCATATATTTTCACCTGTCTTAGGATTTTTCCCACTATTATAACATGTGCGGTAAAAAGAGCTGAGAATGGAAAAGAGAAGGGCTATCCCCTTCTCTTAGCTTAGCCTTTTTCCAATTTTGCAATGATATCTTCCGCTTTCGGGAAGACTCCCGTTTCTTTTTTGGAATGAACCGTCTCTCCATCCACCTTCACTTCAAAAACTCCCCCTGAACTTGGAATGAGCTCCATGGAAGTGATACCGGTGCGGAAATGCGTAAAAAGTGATTCCGCGAAACTCGCGGCTTTTGGTGCGTAGTTTCACTGCATGCAGAATTCGATGGATACTTTGAAATTTGTCATGAATTTTCCTCCTAATGCATGATGTACTACAAGTGCCGGCAAATTTGTCAGCGCTTACTTTTATTTTAATACAAGCATCCGTTTTTCGCAAAAGTATGAAAATTAATTAGTGGAAATCATTATCACTACTGACTATACTAAAGCTAGCAGGAGGTGGCCATTATGAGTGAACACGAAAAAATCCGTTTAACTTCACTATCAACAAAAGCCGGCTGAGGATGCAAACTTGGTCCAAGTGACCTCACGCAAGTTTTGCGTGATTTGCCCTCCAATCTGGAGGATCCGAATCTGTTGGTTGGCTTTGCCACTTCAGATGATGCAGGCGTTTATAAAGTGACAGAAGATATCGCCATGATTCAAACCGTCGATTATTTTACCCCAGTGGTGGATGATCCATATAAGTTCGGACAGATCGCTGCCGCCAATGCACTTAGTGATGTATACGCAATGGGCGGAGTACCTAAGACGGCACTGAATATTGTAGGTTACCCGATCAAGAAACTGGGCCCTTACATATTGAAACAGATTTTAGCCGGTGCCTTTGACAAGGTGAAAGAGGCAGGTGCGGTCATTGTTGGCGGACACTCCATCGATGATCAGGAGCCGAAATTCGGCATTTCTGTTACAGGATTTGTGCATCCGGAGCGAATCTGGAAAAATGTCGGTGCTAGACCAGGAGACATCCTTGTCCTTACAAAACCGATAGGGGTAGGCATTTTGACCACTGCCATAAAAAGAGGCAAAGCGACAGACGAGCAAATTGAGCTAGTTACCTCAACCATGAGTGAACTAAATAAAGTGGCTGCCGAAGAATTGCAGCATCTCTCCCCACATGCCGTGACAGATGTAACGGGATTTGGCCTTTTGGGACATGCCAGTGAAATGGCAAGGGGCAGCGGAGTGAGCCTGCACATTCACACAAGTAGCATCCCGGTCATTCCAGGAACTTTTGAACTTGCTAATGAAGGTGTGGTCCCAGGTGGATCAAAAGCCAATCATGAATGGCTGAAATCCGATGTCAAGTATGCCTCTCACATTACAAAGGAACAGCAGCTTGTTCTGTGTGATGCCATCACATCGGGCGGTCTGCTGGTGAGCCTGTCAAAGGACGAAGCATCAATCTATCTGGATATGCTTGCAAAAAAGAATCTCACAGCTGCCATTATTGGTGAAGTAGTAGAGTCTAAAGAACACCTTATCCTTGTAGATTAAAAATAGGAGCAATCCCACTGCTTATTGGGGATCGCTCCTATTTTTTCTATATCCACCTGCGTGTAGTGCCTTCCCGCTCCGTTATTCCAAGTGCATCCATCAACTCCACAAAAGGAATCAGATATTTCCTGGACAGCTGCAACAGGTCTTTTATCTCGCCTAGTTCAACCTCATCATCAGTACGGCTTTTCAGAAGGTCAACAGCCGCATGGAATTCCCGACTAGCGATCAGATGGGAATCATCCAGTTGAAAGGCTTTATTTTGTTTTAAAAGGAAATGTTTCAAATCAAGCGCTTCCTTTTCAGGCAGAGCCGCTTTTTCACAGTATAGGCTAAAAGGCATTGGTGTGAGCTTATCCCCTGCAAGCTCCTCTGCCACCTGTTCCATCCTTCTCTGCCACTGTTTAGGGTAGCTTGGCAGGAATCCTTCCAAATACACCAGGTTTTCATTTCTAAGCACAATTTGAGCGGTTTCCATCTTTCCAAGAACAAACTCAATCAGATCAATTGAAGTGCTATTACTAAGTTCAGAAAAGAGCTCAGCCTTTGGAATTCCTATCCTTATGGGGTGCATAACGTGATATTCTTGAATGTGACCAGCCAACTGACGTTCTTTTTCCATTATCATCGGCTCATGGGCGTATAGATTTCCTGTGACATTCACAATAAGCCCTTGCTCTTCAAGCTGTACAAGCACGTTACTCTCCAATCCCGCTTCCCTTTTCAGATTCTCCAATGAAAGGAGGTCGCTTTTAAGAAATGCCTCTTTTACCCTTTCCTCTGGTGTCCCCTGCTTGATTCTCCGTAACGTATCAATGGTTGATTGCCCAAATTTATAGACAGATCCACTCGGTTGAATGATCCATCCTCCTCCAATGGTCTCTGCCGGGGTGGGTCTTCTGAGGATCACTTTGTCCCCCCGGCTGCATGTAATAGGCTCGTCTAGACGCAGCTGGCAAAGCACATCTTCATCCTTGTGCCCGTCATATTCATTACGATCAAAAAAGACGATCTTACCCAGGACTTCGGCTGTACCTATATGAACTTTTATCCGGCTTCTCTGTTTTATTGGATATTGAAGATTTTCCACCATATGGAGGGATACATCGATGGTATCGGTCGTATCATATGTATTTTCACGGGCGAGCACATCGCCGCGTTTTATGCTATCCTTGCTTAATCCTGAAAGGTTGACTGCAACCCGTTGACCGGCAACGGCTTGTTCCACCTTTTTGTTATGTACTTGCAGCTGTCTGACTTTGGCAGCTTGTCCTCCCGGCATCACTTCAAGGAGATCCCCATTGTTGATCTTGCCTTCTATTATCGTCCCCCTGACAACCGTCCCTTGGCCTTTCAAAGAAAACACTTGATCGATGGGTAGCCGGAAATTGCCTGTAGCATGCTTTTCCTGAATGGATTCCAGCTCTTTTTGAAGTATTTGCTTCATCTCTTGAATTCCCGACTTTTTCAGGCTGTCCACAAATACAATCGGAACCCCTTCGAAGATAGTGCCTGAAAGCTCGTCCAATATCTCCTCTTTCGCAAGTTCGAGGAAGTCCTCATCTACTTTGTCAATTTTAGTGAATGCCACCATGCCCTTTTTCACCTGCAGGAACTTCAGGATTTCAAGATGTTCCTTCGTTTGGGGCATGACGCCTTCATCTGCCGCGATGACCAGAATGACAAGATCGATGCCGGAAACCCCTGCAATCATCTGCCTGATAAACCGTTCGTGTCCCGGCACATCTACCACAGAAACGACTGACCCATCAGCTAATTCCAATGGTGCATATCCAGGTTCTATGGAAATCTGCCGCTCCTTTTCCTCTTTTAAACGGTCCGTGTCCACTCCTGTCAGTGCTTTCGTCAAGGAGGTTTTTCCGTGGTCGATATGACCGGCCATCCCGATCGTAAAGTGTTTAGTCAATATCCTCACCTATTTCATCAATAAACTGGACGTTCTTTTTCCCGCATACTTTCACAACACTTACCTTTGTGAATGTTTTAATGTTATTTCCCAAATTCCCACTGCCGGAACCGGTCACACCAGTTTCTTCAGCAATCGGACACGCTTTAAAAATGTTTCCGAAATTCACGACACCGCCATTTACGTTTTCGATGATTACCTTGTTGATAAAACACGCCATTTCCTTCACCCCTTTACAATTAAGGTATGATGGCATGTTTTTGCTTGTATAGGTGGACGTCCCTGCCATACTATTTTTTATAAAATTGCCGCAGATACTGTTGCCACTCTTCCTCTGTCCACTTTTTATTTTTTCGTTCCTGCAAAAAGCCTTTTTTCCATTGCCGTTTCACATTATCCACCTGATTCGCCTGAATGCTGCTCTGATTTAAAGCCTTTGCACGAACATCTTCCCATAAAGGCTTCTGGGCAGCAGGTTCAAATAATAGAGGCTCGATCAGAACTTTAAATATGATAATGCTGCAAATGAAAAGAGAGACTATTTTCAGAGGCACGGGTAACGGAAGTAATAATATCGCTGCAACTCCACCGGCAATAATGATTCCTTTCCTATAGGAAAACTTCCTGATGACCTGTTTGCGCTCTTCTGTGGAAAGTGCCAGCAGTGTTTGATATCTCTCTTCCATTTCACAGTCGACACAGTATATTTCTATGAAAGTACTTTTTGGATCATAGCGCTCAGACAATCTCTTTTTGTGTTTAGTACAGTATAAATCCAAAATAATCCTCCAGCATCATGTCTTAATAGATTTATTATATCAATTTATGGATATAAATGAAAAAACAGATGCGGATTGCCCTGCATCTGTTTTTTTATCTATCAGCTATATCTTTGGATGATGCTCATCAGCTTCTGTTCCAAATTTGGCAGATCATGTTTGGTCACTGTGAAGTTCACATGTGATTCGTCCATTTCCAAAGCTTCTGAAAGGAGACTTCCCAAGCCTCGTGCCTTGCGATCCACCTGCATCCAAACGTCAACTTGCTCGGCTGTCTGGTTCAGGAACATGAATTCTATCTCATCCAATCTCCCACGATAAGCACCGGATGTAGGAACAAGTTCGAATTCCTGTACAAAGGGTTGGCGTGTCTTCAATCTGTAAGGTGCCGCTTCACATTCCACTTTCCTAAGGCGGAATCCGATATCGGTAGCTGCCTTCAGAACTGCTGAAACGATGGTGGAAGGAATCACGTCAATAAAATCCCTGTCAGAAGGATCCACGGCATTTTTGATGTCCAGTCCCGTTTGAATCCAGACCTTCGTGCTTCCCATCGTAACCGGCGTTTCATATGGAAGGACAAAGTTAAAAGGAAACTCCTTCTTTTCATTCGGCCCAATGGTAAACGGGTCCACAAGTTTAATAGATTCGATGGTTGCTTGCTTTTGTATCTTCGTGTCATTGGACTCTTTTATATAGGTCGTGACAAGCGTAAGATAGATAGTATCAATTTGCTGTTCGGTTGAACCGCCTTTGATTTCTACAACACCTTTTACTTCTTCACCTGGAACCAGACGGTCGTTCCCCAATTTGGTATCCACCGTTGCTGCACCTATCCCAATACTCGCCAATGCCTTGTTAAAAAAGGACATGCCAATACCCCCTACACCAATTCAAATTAGATTTTTGATAACAGGTTATTTACGGGCAAGTTTTCAAAAGGTTTCATGTCTTTACAGATTAGTAGATGAAAAATTGCTTAATTCCATATTAATCTCTTCTTTTTAAACTAACAAGGAGAAAGCTATTATATCCTTACAGGTTTTTCACTGTAACCTCATTATTTACGATCGTCCCGATGGATTCACCCATGCATATCCTTCCCATTGCCCCTATTTCATCAAAGTTGAAGATGTGCACTGGCAGACTATAGTCCCTCGCGAGCAGCAGGGCGGATTGGTCCATCACCTTGATATTATTTTTTATCACATCGTTGTAATGCAAAACCCGGTACATTTTTGCATCTTTGCTTGTTTTAGGATCACTTGTAAAGACTCCGTTGACACCTTGTTTGGCCACAAAAATAGCATCACAGTTTATCTCGATCGCCCTCTGCACACTTGGATAGTCGGTCGTTACAAATGGCTGCCCGTTCCCGCCGCCGAAAATGACGATATGTCCTTTTTCAAGATGGTGCATGGCCCTCAACCGGATGTATGGCTCTGCTACAGAAGTCACTGCAATGGAAGTCATGACTCGGACATCTTTTTCTGTTTTGCTTTTTAACACCCCGCGCAGCATCAAACTGTTGATGATTGTGCCAAGCGTACCGATATTATCAGCCTCTACCCGGTCGATGCCCCAAGCATCCGCCATGCTTCCGCGAAAAATATTTCCTCCACCGATGACAATGGATACCTCAACCCCATTTTCTACAATGGATAGTATTTCGTTTGCGATATGTTCCAATCTTTCAGGGCAAAAGCTGTTGCCACTCTTGTCAGCAAGTGCCCCGCCGCTTAATTTGATCATGACTCTCTTGTACATGTCATCCCCACTTTCTCCAAATAAAAAGGACTAAAGGCAAAAACACCTTTAGTCCTGATATTTATAGAGAAGAATAATGCCTGCATCCGCTTGGTTAGAACGTTTCACCATTACTCTTCCCCCCTTTTCATTCTGTTTCCTTAAAACAGTTTATACAAGAAAATCATAAAGGTCAATGAAATTCATTAAAATTTCAGAAGCTTTTTTCTAGTTCGTCAACTAGATGCCCTACATAGGCGACAGCCTTTTGGATCGGTGCCGGCGTGGACATATCTACACCAGCAAGTTTCATCATGTCCAGCGGTTTCAAGGTACCTCCGGCTTTCAATGCCTCCAACCAGCGATCCACTGCAGGCTGGCCTTCCTCCTGGATGCTTTGTGCAGCAGCTGTCGAGGCTGTAAGTCCTGCTGAATACGTATACGGATAAAGACCCATATAATAGTGAGGCTGACGCATCCAGGTCAATCCTGCACCTTCATCGATTTCCACGCTATCTCCCCAGAACTTGGACAGAAGCTCTGTTTTTTGTTCGCAGAGCAGCTTTGCTGTGATCGGCGTCCCTTTATCAGCCAAATCATAGACTCTGCGCTGAAGTTCTCCTTCCAGGATATGCGTGACAAAATTATGATAGTACGTCCCAAGTGATTGCAGGATCACCCAGCGTCTCATGCGCTCATCATTTGGTTTAGCCAAAATATGCTGACTAAGAAGCATTTCATTCATTGTGGAAGGTGCTTCAACAAAATATCTCGAAGGACGGGTATTCGTAAATGTCTGATAGCGCCCGGCCAAACTGAAGTGTCCGGCATGTCCGAGTTCATGTGTCAGCGTAAACGCATTGCGCATGGAATCGTTCCATGTAATCAGGATATAAGGATGCACGCCATAAGGACTTGAACAGAACGCACCTGACGCTTTCCCTTCATTGTCCGCCAAATCAACCCAACGTTCAGAAAGGGCCTTTTTCATGATATCCATGTATTCCTCTCCCATGATCTCCAATGATTCCAAGATAATGCGGGAGGATTCTTCATAGGTGATTTCCGGGTTATACTCGGGATCAAGTGGTGCTTTCAAGTCGCAATAGGTCATCTTGTCCAGCCCAAGAAGGCGTTTTTTCAGCCTTGCAAATCTCTGCATATGTGGAGCCAGTTCAGTTTGGATCGTATCAAGCTGGTTATGATACATCTCTTTTGAGACATCCTGATCATGCAACAGCATATCCGTTACAGATTCATAGTTTCTCAGACGAGATTCAATCACCTGCTTTTTTACTTCCGTAGCGTAAGTGGCTGCATAAGTATTCTTATATTGATTCAATGTTTTCGTATAGGAAGCATACGCCTTCCTGCGGATCTCGGTATCTGCTGATTCCTCATAAAAAGGGAAAGAGTTGAACGTCAATGGATGCTCGGTCCCGTCATCCGTTGTGAACGAAGAAAACTTCATATCGGACGTTTTGCTTCGCAGGTAGATCATATATGGTGCATTGTGCACTTCACTGAATGCTGCAAGCACTTCTTCCGCTTCCGGGGATAGACGATGGGGTTTTGTCCCCATCAAATCATGCAATGTTTTACTGTAATCCTTTAATCCTGATTCTTGCTGTATGTATGCTTCCACTGTCTCTTCATCCAATTCAAGGATTTCCGATGAAAGGAATGCCAAACGTGATTGTACTTTACCAAGCATCGAGGCAACCCTTGCAGAATTTGCCTGGTTCACAGGATTCGTTCCATCCTCGGACTGGCGTAGACTTGCAAACGTCATCACCCTCGTCATACGTTCTGCCAGGGCATCCTTTGCAAGCAGGCTATCAAGAAGTGTCTTTGCGCTGTCTCCCACCCTACCTTTGTATTGGGTAACAGAATCCAGGTCCTGTGGTATGGCAGCCAGTTCCGCCTCCCAATCCTTTTCGGTTTCAAACAGGTCGCGAAGGTCCCAAGTATGTTCAACAGGCACTTCACTTCTCGTTAGTGTCTTATTCATTACTTTCGTCATGATATCTCTCCCCATCTTTGAAAAATATATTTCGCTTTACGAAAAACTTACTACTATTATATAAAAGTTTGGGATGGATTGAAATGGTATAATTTAATTTTTCTAATATTTTCGTCAACTCTTAAAGGATAGTCCTTTTTCCTTTAAAGCCTCTCGAAGGATCCCGACCGCTTTAGGGCCGACCCCATTGTGTGAATTAACACTACATCACTATGACTTTACCAAAATAAACATTAAGAGGAAAAAATTTGTTATAATTGTAAAGATATAACTATTAATATATAAAAGGAGTGTATTCATTGGGGAAAACAAACATTCATGTAAATTTAGATCATCATATTCCCTCAGAGTCTTTGTTTACAAAATGTGAATATGATAAGATTGGAAAATCTGAAGAAGCAAAGTTACATCAAAAGTCAAATCTAGACTATAGAGATTTCTTAGAGGATAATTCCGGACTAACAATCTGGGATAGATTGCGAAAACCAGAGTTTCAGAGACCCACCTTTTGTTGGGAAGATGATAAATATATAAACTTACTTAAGGCACTCCAAAATAACAGAGTTATCCCAGGAGTAATATTTTGGCTAAATACTTCCACTGGTCATATATTTGTTTTAGATGGGGCTCACAGATTATCTGCAATTAGAGCATGGTTTACAAATGATTGGGGAGATTCTTCCTCTGCTCAAGAATATAATTATTTAGAAGAAGATGAAAAATCTGCTTCCCAACGATTAAGAGAATCTATTAGCTCAGAAATTGGTAGTTTTGAAAATTGTGTTAAAGCTGGAAAACTATATAGAAATGCCGTAGATAATCGAAAGGATCCTTTTGATACAATGGATGAAGCTACTGCAATAAGAGGAAAGTTTTTTTACAATCTAAGTACATCCTTAACAATACCTATTCAATGGGTTGTTGGCGACTATAAAGTTGCTGAAGAGTCATTCTTAAATATAAATACTGGTGGTACACCACTTGAATCACAAGAAGTGGATTTCTTAAAATACCGTAGATCACCAGTCGCTCGAGCAATAACTGGGATTATTGCTAACGGTTATAAAGAATCAGTATGGATTGATAATATCGTAGAGTGTAATGAGATTAGCAAACGATGTTACAATCTCTTATTAAGTGATTCAGATAATCACGTTAATGAGAGTATAACATATATGCCATTTGTCAAGCTTCAAAGAAAGAACGGTTTTTATAAGCATGCTTTTTTGTTAAATCTCTTGGCTATTTCCTCACATAAGAAAACGGGTGATAATACCCTATTTACTACTCTTTCAAACCTATCAGACGAAGCAAATGAGATTATAGTTTCTCAGAAAACATTTGATACCTTGAAGAATCTTGAAAGTACCATGAATCATATTAGAGGAAAGTTGTCCCAATCCGTTGGCCTATACCCACCACTTTATTTTTACTCAAGCGATGGTAAATACCGTGAACAGATGCTCTTAATGTTCCTTGCTTGGTTCTCTAGAGGAAGCGATACTGACATAAAAAAGAGAAAGTATACCTTCACATTGTATAGGTCTCAATTTGAAGAATGTTGGTCTATAGCTAGAGATTATATATTTTATGCAATGAATAGGAAAGGAATTGGTCCCCGTCGATTAACCGATAAATCTATTGATTTACTCGACGAGTTCCTAGACACATTAGTAAGTGGTGTAAAATCAAAAAAAGGACTAACAAGTATAATAAAAGATTTCCTTAAAGATTACCATGAGCCAACTTATATTAGCTTTTGTACTTATCTAGAAAACATTGGAGAAAAATCAAAACCATTTTCTTCATTGACCAAAAATAAAATTGAAATTAAAAATTTTATTGAAGCACAAGTTAAGTGTGAAATATGTGGTGGGTATGTAGATTTAGGGAATTCACATCAAGTAGACCATATTCATGAACGATCAATGGGTGGTACAAATGATTTAAATAACGGTCGTATAACACACCCCTACTGTAACAACAACAGAAGAATACTAGAGAGTATTACCAAGATTAATTTAGAGAAAATCAAACAAACAAATCTAAATAAAAAAGTAAATATCAGCGAGAAAAATAATAAGAATGAAGCTAAAAAGAGTACTCCAACAACTACCCAATTATCATTAGATGTCTAACAATAAAACAGTAAAGAGTACTAACTGTTAGTACTCTTTATTGTTTTATTAAATTCAACTAGTTCTTCTAGTTGAAAAAAGTCAATAAATGGTCCATAATATAAACCGTGTCGATTAAGAATAAAACCGCTTGGTAAGATCCAAATAAACTCTAGTGACTTACGATGTAAGCATAGATACAACTACCTTAAGTGGGGCTGATTGCAATGCTGGTGCTTGTCTCGGTCTTCAAAACCGCTTGTGGGGCGCGTGCCGTCCCAGGTGGGTTCGATTCCCACGCAGTCCCGCCAACTTTAAAAACTCATTAACCAAATCTGATCACTCATAAAAATAACTACCAATTTAGGTGGTAGAGAAGGTATTTACGATTTTTTTTGTTATCCTCAGTCTAAAATTCTCCTCTCAGTTTTTTCAATAAATGTAGCCCCATTTTTAAATACATATTCTAGGTAACTTATTGTGTAAGCTTTGCCATCTTGATCTTTCCAATCAAATTGTATTAGATTTACTTGAGCTATTCTATCATCCAATCCATCAGGCATTTTTACATTCTTTTTTACTTTTATACCATCTGGATTTTCTATCTTATCAAAGTCGATATCAGTTTCTCTTGAAAGCTCTAATCTAGCCCTCCCCTGATATTCTTCTCTGTAGTTATTTTTCATTGAATCTTGATAAAAAGAATAAGCAAAAATCAAAATGATTAAAAGGACAACACCTAAAAATATTCTTCTATATTGTTGATTAATCTTCATCGATATCCCCCTCCGTCTATACACATACTTTTTAACCTACATCACTTTAACTCCCGAAAATTAATTGGGGTATTTTACCAACATTTTATCAATCTATTATATTTTAGTCACTAATTCTTTTTTCAGCCTTCGATGAAATATATTTAAACAATCACTAAATCTTATGGAACTTTATTACAAAACTCACGTCTACTTTTTTATAAGGGGTGATCTTATGGGAAAGAGAATTTTTTTAGCTTTGGCATTTATTTTATTTTTACTTGCTGGCTGCAGTGCCTCGAATGACTCTAGCGAATCATCCAAAAACATGGAATACGCCGAGGGAGATGGTTATGGAGGCGGAATCGGGGCTGATACAGATGATAGCAGTGATGATGGAGGGCAGGCAGCACCAGAAGAAACGAGCGGACGCAAAGTGATGTACAATGCATCTGTGTCATTGGAAGTGGATGACATCGGAAATTCGATTGATGAGGTCGAAAAAAACGTCCAGGATCTTAACGGGTACGTGGTTGAAGTGAATTTCACGTCCAATAATGAGCAGGACTATGGCTCCATCACACTCCGGATTCCAAATGATTCCCTGACAGCGTTTTTAGATGGCTTGGACGAATATTCGGGGAAAGTGATCGAGAAGAGAGTCGTCGGGCAGGATGTCACAGAAGAGTATGTGGATCTGACATCGAGATTGAAAGCGAAGAGAGTGGTGGAGGAACGGCTGCTGGATCTTTTAAGTAAAGCAGAGAAAACCGAAGACCTACTTAGAATATCCAATGACCTATCAGTCGTGCAGGAAGAGATCGAACAGGTGATGGGCAGGATGAAGTACTTGGATAATAAAACGGAATTCGCTGAAGTGGAAATGAACTTCACGGATGTTTCCATCCCTATTCCAGATGTAAAAGGCAACGAGGATCTGAAGACGGGCGAAAAGATAAAGAAAACATTTGCCGCTTCCCTCAACGCCATTACGGCATTCTTCTCCGACCTTGCTGTTTTTCTGATCGGATATTCGCCGATTCTGCTATTATTGGCTGCTGCTTTTTTTATCGTCTATATAGTGGTAAGGAGATACTCTAAAAAGCGGGATTCAAAATCGGAATAACTGGTCCAATTAAAATGATACAAAAAAGAAGGTGTCCCTCTTAGCCAGGGACACCTTCTTTTAATTTTTAAAATTCTCTTCATGCCAAGTCTTGATTTCTGCCGGCCAGTTGTTACTCGCATACACTTCGGGACTGAATCCTCCCAGTTCAACAAGAACAGTGATTCCATCGACGTGAACAATATAGAAGTCTTGGAATGGGGTAGGCTTTATCTCCTGGACATTCCTGTTGCGTTTCGCATAAAATTCTCTTATCTCAGCTTCAGCAGAACCTGTAGTTTCACTATAATCTATATTTTGAGGAAGACTTTTCTTCTCTCCAACAACCTGATCATTTCCTGCTGGTTTCATTTTATTAAGGATGGATTGTAAAAGATTGATCACTTCACCAAATCCAATAAACGCCATTCCGTATAAGAACATTTGAAAAAATAACGGGGCACCAAGGCCAAAACTCTCTGTTTCTGAAATAACTACTATTGTCCAGATGAAACCGATAATGATAATTCCAAAACCAATGACCTTCAATAGTGCTCCAACTTTGTTTTTCATCTATCTATCCCCTTTTAGTTTATACTACTAAATTCGACACTTTCCATTAAATTCCTCCATTGTGGATTACATGAAAAAAGACACCTGAAGTTTTCAGGCGTCCTTCGCATAAGCATGAACCAAATTTCATTCAATCCCTTTCCGTCCCGAAGCTGCGGTTCCTTTGTTTCTCCGGGATCGCCTGGACAATCTGGATGACCCCAAATAAAATCACTCCAAAAATCATCCAAAAGAATCGATCAGAATAGGATGTCACGCCAAAAAAGAAAAATAGTGAAAAAACGGTTAAAATGAAGAGGTGAAGAAATTTGTAGAATCTCCCTAAGATTCTCCTCAATATTGTGAGCACACTTAGGGATAGAAAAAATATGGATAATTGTATGATACTTTCAAGAAAAATATTTGTTTTGATTGTACTTCACTATCCTTTGTAACAAATTTACACTAGAAATCTATGTATAGTGGAATGATTGTTATTTTGATACTACCATATTACTACCATCTCAGTGATTCTTCCACAATAAGACATTAATTTCCTTCAAAAACAGAAAAAAACCGCATCCCTTTTAGAGATACGGTTGCATTATATGACATGTTATCTGATTTGTCCATCACCTGTCATCTGATACTTAACTGTAGTCAATGCAGGCAAGCCCATCGGTCCACGTGCATGTAGCTTCTGGGTGGAAATTCCGATCTCTGCACCAAAGCCCAATGCTCCTCCATCTGTAAATCTTGTGGAGGCATTATGGTAGACTGCCGCTGCATCCACCAGCTTCATAAACCTGTTTGCAGCTTCCTTATCCTCTGTGATGATCGCTTCAGAGTGCTTGGTTCCATAGTCATCGATATGGTCGATGGCCTCATCAATCGATTTTACGACCTTCACAGCGATATCTAGACTCAGGTACTCGTTTGTCCAGTCTTCTTCACCTGCTGGAATTGCTCCAGGAAACTCTCGTACAGCTTCTTCATCCCCATGAACCTGAATGTTATGGTCTTTAAATATTTCTATCAGTTCTTTTTTATTTTTATCGAACCATTTTTCATGGACGATTAACGTTTCAGCAGCGTTACATACGGCAGGTCTGTCGGTTTTGGCATTTACAATGATGGATAAAGCTTTTTCCAAGTCTGCTGCCTCATCTACATAAAGATGACAGTTACCCACACCCGTCTCCAAAACAGGTACCGTTGCATTTTCCACAACCGCTTTAATGAGGGATGCTCCACCTCGTGGAATCAATACATCAATATGCTCCTTCATGGTGAACAACTGCTCTGTTGCCTTCCTGTCGGTACTGGAGATGAATTGAACTGCCTCTTTCGGTATCAAGGTCTTCTCCAATGCCTTATGCATGATGTCTACAATGGCCTGATTGGAGTGGATGGCAGAAGAACCTCCTTTCAGGACGATGGCGTTCCCTGACTTTAATGCCAATCCCGTCGCATCGACTGTCACATTGGGACGCGCTTCATAGATCATGCCGATCACACCAAGCGGAACTCTCACTTTTTCCACCTGTAGTCCATTTTCAAGCGTCCAGTCAGAAAGAATATCCCCAACAGGATCCTCAAGGTCCGCAACTTCCCTTAATCCATTTGCAAAATCAGCGATTCTCTCAGGAGATAGTGCAAGGCGGTCCATATATGCTTCCGTATATCCTTTTTCACGGCCGTTGGCCAGGTCCTGTTCATTTGCTTTAAGAATATAGTCCACATTGCCTTCCAGTGTGTTCGCTATCGTTTTCAAAACAGCATTCTTTTGATCTGTAGTCAACAAGCTGACCACCTTTGCCGCTCTCTTTGCTTCCTTCGCTTGTGCTTCTACATTTATGTCCATTACTAAAGACATCCAATTCCTCCTATTTTTTTGACTATCTTTATATTCTTATATTCCTACAGGGATCGAAGCTTCAAGATGACAGACGAGATCATCATGCTTGACCACTTCTTCTGTATATTTATTCTCGCTCTGATCATATTCCCTCAATTGTTCAGATGAATAATTGACAACACCCAGACCTATACGGTTTCCTTCAAAATCAAGGATCCTCACGACAGATCCTTCCTGGAAATAGCCTTTAACCTTGCTGATGCTTGAAGGCAGGAGTCGTTTTTTACCAAGCATGGATATATCCGCATTTTCAGATAGGATCACTTCACCCTCAGGTCCTGAATTAAATGCAATCCACTGCTTTTTATGATTCAAGTTGCCGTTGGATTCAAAATACGTACCGAGCGCTTGTTTTTCAACTGCCTGAAGCAGGATGTCAGGCACACCTGCCTTTCCTAAAAATGCAGGAATGCCAGATGCCATGGCTATCTTGACTGCATCAATTTTTGATTTCATCCCGCCGGTCCCAACAGCACTTCCGGAATCACCTGCAGCGGCTTCGATGACAGGGGTGATTTCCTCCACTTTTCTGAGTAAAGTGGCATCCGGATCTTTACGTGGATCTGCATCATACAACCCATCAATATCAGACATGATAAGGAGCATATCCGCATCCACAAGGCCAGCCACTTTCGCAGAAAGGGTATCGTTATCCCCGAATTTCAACCTATTTACCGTTACGGTGTCATTTTCATTGACGATCGGTACAATACCACGCTCTAATAGGACATTTGCAGTGTTACGCGCGTTATTGTAGCGATTTTCATCCGAAAAATCTTCTCTTGTTATCAAAATTTGAGAAGCAACGTAACCGTGTGATAGAAGTAGTTCCGAGTATGCCTCCATCAGCAGCCCTTGTCCGATCGAAGCAGCCGCTTGCTTTTCCGGCAGGGAGGTTGGTCTATTCAAGCAACCAAGCTTGCGATAGCCTGCTGCCACCGCTCCGGAAGAAACCAGAAGAACTTCATACCCAAGATCTTTAAGCTGAGCGACTTCATCTACCAATCTTTCCAGTTTTTTTCTACTGATTTCACCATGGGAGCTTGTCAGCGAACTGCTCCCTATTTTTATAACCACCCGTTTTATATTTGTTGCGGGATTCATTGAATCACTCCTGTTACAGTCTTTGTTGATATTTTAGCTTAACACCAATTCTCTTTCGTTTTCTGTACTGATTTCCTTAGAGCGTTGTGCAGCTCCTTTGATTGCAGCGGAAATCGCCTTGCCCCCACCATTTTCCCTTAGTGCTTCAAGACCTGCTGCGGTTGTCCCATTAGGGGATGTCACTTTTTTACGCAGGCTTTCCGGTTCTTCATGGTTGGTCAATAGCATTTTGGCTGCTCCCAAAATGGTTTGTGCTACAACATCCCGTGTTACATTTTCATCCAGGCCAGCCTCGTTTGCTGTCTTCTCCATATGCTCCATCAGATAGTAGAAATAGGCAGGACCACTACCGGCAACCCCAGTAAAGACGTCCATCTGTTCCTCTCCAATGGTATATACTTTACCAATTGTGCTTAATATTGCCTTGGCGTCCATCACTTGGTCCATTCCTACATAGGTTCCTGTTGAAATGGCTGTAGCAGATTCCCCGATCATACTTGACGTATTTGGCATCACACGGATAACCGGCTGATTGCCGTGCAGCCCCTCTTCCATATAGTTAGTGGAGATGCCTGCCAATACGGAAAGTAACAGCTGATGAGGCTTTATTTTATCCTTTAAGAAGGAAAGTGCTTGATCAATGTCTTTCGGCTTCATCGCCAGGACGATTATATCCAATTCTTCAAAAGGCAGGCTGTCCTTTGCAACACCGCGTACACCATATTTATTTTGTAGTTCATTTAATCTGTTCACATTTGATCGATTACTTACAATCACATTTTCGGCAGGAACTATTTTACTTGCAACAATTCCTGAAACCATTGCTTCTGCCATTGATCCCGCTCCGATAAATCCAATCACTTTTTCACTAAGCATCTTATCTCTCCTGACTTGTCCGTCCGTTTTTTAACAACGCATTTATACTAACATGTAGAGGAGCAGTTTCAAGGGGGATCTCCTAATTAGTCGGCATAAGAGCCAGATAGTGAGTGTAAACGCTAACATTCAGAAGCATAATTCTATAAATCGCCATAATGGGGTAAAATCACGGAATATCACCGAATATGCCGTTTTTTAAGGGTGGAATCTTTCCAAAATTATCCTATAACCTCATGCAAAGGCTTTTTGAATCAAAAAAAGGCCGTCCACTAAAGTAAGCAAAGTACTTTTTGGACAGCCTTTAACCATTATCCAGCTTTTTTCAGTTCTCTTAACGTCTTTCGAAGCTCTTGGGCCATTTCACGACATTGTTCATGTTCTTCTTCAGTCAATTGAAGCTCTCCATATCTCACTTTGGCATAGAGCTGCATAAATTCCTGTTTCAGAAACGATTCGCGATTCAACCAATCCTCTAAAGTTTCAAATGGATATCTGCCCCTGTCTTTCTTTTTGGCCAGCTTTTCGAGATCATACATCAACCTTCTTACTTGATCTTCTGGAGGTTTTTGCACATTTCTTGAAAAGCGGAAACCGTCTTTTCTCTTAGTTAAGGAAGAAAGGAAGTTTGTTTGATTCATTCTTTCATCCTCATCCTTCTCGACTCTCTTCTTTCTAAGAATCAGAAAAAGGACGGTAATGACGACAATCGCAGCAATAGCCAGCACCCATGGATTATCAAAAAGGCTGCCTTGATCTAAAACCATTTCAGCTTCAGGCTCCTGATCCCCTTCAAATTCTATTCCGCTTTCCTCTACCGGCCCTTTTGGTTTCACAGTCCAGTCATGTAGACCAAGCAAATAGATGATTGGTCTTGCAATCAATCCTGCTATATATGAAACAGCACTCCCCAATATGCCGAATGCGCCACCAAGCACCCATTTGCCTAAGGTGGAAAACATCACTGTCACTACCAGGACCAATCCAATAACAGCAGCGGTGGATGCAATAACACTCTTTTGCATCACAGCGTTTCCTTTTAGGGAGAACAGTGTCTCCCCGGTATACAGGAGCAGTACCAATGCCAACTGACCCGCAAACAATGCAAGCAAGGTGGAACCATAAGGATAACCGGCAGCCACACCGCCGACATAGATGATAGGCATCCAAAAGAAAGAGTTCATCAACAAAGTAAAGGAAGATAACCGTCTTTCCTCGATAAAATTCATAAACCCGCGATAGCTCAAGAATAAACCCATCAAAATGGCAACAGCTATGTGGAAATTCAATAGGTATGCCAATAAACTAATGACGGGTGCAACAAACATGATGGATACATATGTGTCAGGAAGCCGCTTGGACAGTAATATATAGATTCCAACAGTAGCTGCATAGGCCGCTAAAACTCCAGGGATGGATGGCAATGCTTTTGCATCCATATAGAAAAGTAAAATGAAAAAGAAGAACAAATTCAGTTCCATCAGCATGGTAAGGCAATTTTTCCAAATGTTAACCATATTGCACCTCCTGCCTCTGATTGAAACGCCAAGGATTTAACCTGAAAAGCTGGTCTGTGCCGTCCAAGGTATACACTTTAGTCGAGGAAGGCATTTTCCAGCCGGCTATTCGCTCCTGATCCGCACAAATAATGACATAAGGAGAGGTTAATGCATGCTGAAAGGTGATTCTTTCAAAGGATTCCATATTGATTGCAACATTGTTGGATTGCAGCCGGGCCAGAAACGTCAAAGCCATCTGCAATTGTTTTTTCCCTTCACCTGAAGGCAATTCGAAGTAAGAAGGCTTGCCCGCTTTTTTAATATTGACAAGCAGGGAAAACGGAATATGATTTGCTGCTGCATGGTGAAGCAAAAACGTGACCGCCTTCAGCCTTTCTTCAAAATCAGAAGAGCGGATATCCACCACCAGCAACCAAGAGAACTGTGAGGTTCTTTCATGCAGTTTTGTCTGAAGCTTTGCCATTCTTGCACTAGCCTTCCAATGCACTTTATTGAAGGCATCCCCGTCCTGATAATCTCTCGTCCCCACAATTGTGGTCCTATCCTCGAAAAGGGAGGATTTCATCGCATAGCTTCCCTGATTACGCGGCACTATCCTTTCCATACCGGCCACAACTTTTCGTTCCGAATACACAATAGCCTCAAATTTAATAAGGTCCGTCTTATGGCGATAAACCTTTCCTGCATCCATGAAATGGCGGATATCAATATCAACTCGCCGGATTTTAGCTACCCCACGGGACCGGGCCGTAAATGGGACCTCAATCTGCAGGACACCCTTGCCCATGATCGAAAAAGGTATTTTTAAGATACTCATCTGTTTTCTCTCATCTCCAGCCTGAAATTTCAGGTTTTTATCGACTGCAAGATGGATATTGCCAAAAAAAATCGGCAATCTGGAGTGTTGTTCAAGTTTTATTGTAAATTTACCTTCATTATTCGGGAAAAGCTTGATCTGCTCTTCCACAATCGAAAATTCCAGCTTCCTGCCCACCCGGTCCAAATACAGATAGCAAGCCAGGAAATAAAACATGTAAAGGCTCCCGATAAAAAAGAAAATGGCATTCCCACTCAGCATACCTCCAAACATCAGGATAAACGCTCCCGCCCGAAGGTATTTATGATGGTTCAGATTATCAATTTGTTGACTCCATATTCCCATTTCTAATTTGTCGCCTCCACAGGAACCGTTACACGCGAAAGCACTTCATTCATGATCTGCTTGTTCGTTTTCTTCAAGGATCCTTCCATTGTAAGGACAATTCGATGGCTCAACACGTAAGCCGACATCTTTTTGACGTCCTCTGGCAGTACATATTCCCGACCATTGATAAATGCATTGCCCTGAGCGGCTCTCATCAGTGCCAATGTTCCGCGGGGACTGACACCAACTTCTATTTCCTCATGGCTTCTCGTAGCATGGACGATTTCCAATATGTAATCCTCAACCACAGATGATACTTTTACTCTTTTTACGTCCTGTTGAAAATCCAATATTTCTTCTTTAGAAAATAAAGCGGTCAAATGCTGGATCGGATCATCCTCCCTGTAACGGTTCATGATCTGCTTTTCTTCTTCAAATGTTGGATATCCCATATCCAGCTGAATGAAGAAACGGTCCATCTGTGCCTCGGGAAGGGGAAATGTTCCCTGTTGGGAATCAATCGGGTTCTGGGTCGCAACCACCATAAACGGGCCGGGAATCAGAAGTGTCTCTCCATCGATCGTTACCTGGCGTTCTTCCATCACCTCAAGTAGACTTGATTGTGTCCTTGGCGTTGCGCGGTTTATTTCATCAGCCAAAAGGATATTCGTCATGATTGGACCAGGACGAAGCTCGAAATTCTGCTCCTTTGGATTGAAGAATTGAATGCCGGTTACATCACTCGGCAACACATCAGGAGTGAACTGAATCCGTTTGAAATCCGCTTCCACCGTTTTCGCAAAGCTTTTTGCAAGCATGGTTTTACCTGTACCAGGCACACTTTCAAGCAGTACATGACCTTTATTGATCAATGCATTGAATAGTAATTCAACCACTTCATCTTTCCCGATTATGACTTCTGCCATCTTCCGTTTTAACTGATTTACTGATTCCATCTTCCTAGCACCCCTCTTAGTTTTCTATCTATTTAGAATTATTTTACCATTATTTATTGCAAAAATAGACAAATTAACAAAAAATAGCCGATATTATTTAACGGCTATTTTTACGATCATTATTAATTTGTGAAAGCTTGGAATATCAGTTCCGCTATTTCTGGTGCAAGTTCATATTTTTCAGGGTCGGATTCTATCATATAGATGCCTTCAAAATAAGCTGTTTCCCCCTCTAGCCAACTATTGATCCAAATGGTATATGTTTTCTGTTCTCCATTATCATAATGTACGGTCAGCACTTTTGGAGTGAAATCGGTAGAAAATTCATTCGTTGCCTCTTTTTCTGGATTTGCCAAAGCCTCGCCGATCAAATTGTTCCTTTCAAAGTCATCTTCCCTCTCATAGGAATAATTAAATGGCCCTGAGACTCCATAAATAGCTGTTACTTCTGTCGCTTCTCCTGCATTGGTGGAGGGGTCTTTCTTCAGCATGTTCATGAAGGACGGAGCAAGAAGCACACACATTATAACAGCTGCAGCCATCAAGGTAGCATAATATTTATATGGAATGACAGATTTTCTCGTAGTTTTCTGTAATTTTTCAAACGTACTGTTCCGCTTTGCTTCTGATCTGGTAAAGCTGCCCAGTTCTTTGAATTTTTCGTTTGATAGGTTTCCATCAAGCCATTGTTTGTTCATTTGCAGATCCGCCCTCTCTTCGTTTTACTAACTCGATTTTCAAGGCTGCCAGAGCCCTCAGCAAAGTGGATTTCACCTTGCTGACAGACCAGCCAAGCGCCAATGATGTTTCTTCTATAGATAATTCTTGGATTTTCCTTAGGATGATTACTTCCTGGTAGTTAGTTTTTAATTTTTTCATCGCTTCATATAACTCTCGTATTTCCTCGCCTTTTTGCAGGATTTCATCAGGGGTATGGTAATCTGCCACAGGCTTGCTTGCAGCCAGTGGGATGAAGCGGATAATCCTTTTCTTTCGCCAATGGTCATAAACAATGTGTCTTGCAATCGAGATGATCCATGTATAGTAACTTGCATCCCCCCTGTATTTTTCCAGAGAATTTTTGACTCTTAAAAAGGTGTCATGCGTCAAATCCTCTGCAATTTCTTCATCTCCCACCATCATCATTAAAAACTGATACACTCTGTCACTATATTCATAATAAAGTTCTTCCCAATTCACTCTGTCACCCTCTTTAATTTTTTCTAACAGAATAGTCGAATGAAGTTTCCAAAAGTTGCATAAAAAAATAATTATTCTCAAAAAAAACTCCACTAAGCAAGCTTAATGGAGTTTAATTAGTTTTATGATCAATCTTTAAACATCGTCAAATCCTTTGTTCGGTAACTTTCCGGTGTGACAATGGAGATCAGTTGATTTTGACTCATCTTATTTTTAATTCTGTCGGCTATTCTTTCCCCATAGCGCTTCGTCAGATCCCCAGGGTGGATATTGGACGTGAAGACGATGCTCTTCCCTTGTCTCTGATTCAGGATGGAATAGATCGTCTGATCGACCCATTCACTGATCCTCTCCACTCCTAGGTCATCGAGGATGAGCACATCAACATCCGCTATTGCCTTCATGAATCTGCTTTCCGAATAGCCGGAGTCGTTTTCCCAGGATGCCACAATGGTGTCCATCAGCTTCGGTACATCAAAGAACATGGCTGTAATGTTATTTTGTTTAAAATATTTATAAAGACCAACTGCCAGATGCGTTTTCCCTCGCCCGGTCCTTCCATAGAAATAGAGATTCTCTTTTCCTGTGAACTGATCAAAGAAGTCAATCGTACTCTCCAACGCTTCCCCTTGGCTGGCATATTCCACTTTGAAGTTTTCGAGAGTTGCACCTTCGAGTTCCCTTGGGACGATACAGAACTGTTCAAAGTATTTGTGCTTTCTGCGTTTTTCCGCTTCCATCGTTTCCTGCGCCAGGCGGCAGTCACATTCATTTTCAAATTCCTGCCACTTCCCTTTATTCTCGCCACCGATTATTTGCATGCGGACACGTTTGACTTCCCTGTTGCATTTCGGACATACTCTAGAAGAGATGATTTCCGTCTTGCCCATATTTCCTATCACAGCTCCGATTTTTTTCAAAGCGGCCACCTCCATCATACTGTGGTTATTTATATCATTCGTATTAATTTCAAAGGGTTCATTGTTTTACTAGTGCAATTATAATAGTTTCGGGTATAATAATACAAGAATGTTAACGAGTTCGGAGGGAAAGAACATGTTAACCGGATGGTTTTTATGGTTAATTTTATTTTGGGTAGTGGCGATGGTTGGTCTGTTGGCCATTGGCGGATTTTTCATGTTCCGTAAATTCTTGAAACGTCTGCCAAAAGAGGACGGCTGGTCCGAATTGGATTGGCAGGATTATTATATCAAAGAAACGCGACATATGTGGCCTGAGGATATGAAATCCCTTTTGGAGGATCTTGTCTCACCTGTGCCGGAACTCTTCCGTGATATAGCCAGACAGAAGATCGCCGGTAAGATCGGGGAGCTTGCATTCAAGGAGAAAGCACCCGCCATCACAAGGGAGCATGTAGTCAGAGGGTATATACTGGCGACTCCTAAACGCGATCATAAGTTCCTTTTGAAAAAGCTTAGAGAATTAAACATCGACCAAACCCCATATCAGCACCTATTCTAAAACGAAAACCTCGGTTAAACCGAGGTTTTTATCGTTGGTGGAAAGCCGGCGCTTTCAAGTTTCTTATATTTGACATACATCGCGATTCTCCAAGGCACGATCATTCCAAAAGCCAGCAGCCAGAACATGCCTGTCAACTCCCCTATATCTATGGTCGTGCTTAACACAAGCTTCATCACGATACGGATCACGAGAAGTCCCAAGAGGATGAAAACGAAGGCTTTAGAGCGTTTCAGATAGATATCTGAGTCCCTGATTTCAAATTTGGAGGTTTTAATCAAAAAGATGGAAAAAATCGCCCCAACAGAAAGCGCCTCGATGATCTGCAAGGAACTCACCCGAAATTCAGGAAACAAGAACATCAAGGCTCCAGTACTCATGAAGATCGGAGGCAAAATGATTTTTTTCACCGATGAAGGCTTTTTTGCAGCCTTCATTCTTATAAAGATGACTAGAAGAGCCATACATACCGCAAATATTGAAGATAGAATTGTTTGCACAAAGATCATCCCTTATTTTCACTTCTTTTTTCCCTTTACTATTATACCGAAAAAACAAAATAATAAAAGCAATTGTAAAAGCCTTTTTACTATAAGGAATAAAAAAAACTGCCATTGTGTAAACCTTTAATGGCAGTTTATCAGACTATTATCCTAGTACTCTCTTGACTGCTTCCAACACTCTGCTCTCATCGAACGGCTTAACGATAAAATCCTTGGCGCCGGCTTCTATCGCTTCCACGATTAATCGTTGCTGCCCCATTGCAGAACACATGATGATTTTTGCTTTCGGGAACTGACGCAGGATTTCATGAACAGCATCTATTCCATTCATTTCTGGCATGGTAATATCCATTGTCACGAGGTCAGGTTGAAAATCACGATAAAGTGACACAGCCTCTCTTCCATTTTCGGCCTCCCCGACAACAGTGTGGTTGGCTTTTGTTAAAATGTTCCTAATTGTTAGCCTCATAAATTTTGCATCATCCACCACTAAAACATTAGCCACCGCAGAAATCCTCCTTATGTCCTATAAAAAAGTTTTTATTTTCCTGTATATCCAATTTTACTTTACTCTTTTTACTAGGATGACGCAACTAAAAACTATGGAGTCTTCTATTAAAATCCTTGAAACCCGCCGGTAATTCTAGTGAACCAGGCAATAATTTTTGTCATCCAGTTGAAGAACAGGAGGATACCCATCAGAATCATTGCATACCCGCCGATCTTCATGATTAGTATGTGATTTCGTTTGATCCAGCCTAATTTACCAACAAAGAAAGAAAGAATAAAGAAAGGTATGCCAAAACCTAGCACATATGCTGTCATATATAATACGCCAGAAGAAGGATTATTTGCAGACAATGTGAGAACAGATGCAAGGATCGGACCCGTACATGGAGTCCAACCTGCTGCAAAAGCCATCCCGATCAATATTGTCCCTATGTAACCTGAAGGTCTATTTTTAAAAGAGATTTTCTTATCTTGCATAAGGAACTTTGGTTGAAAAACACCAACTATCATTAATCCAAAAACGATTATTAAAATTGCTCCAACCTGTCGGATAAAATCTTGATAAACAGTAAAAAAATTGCCAATAAAAAACGAGGTTCCAAAACCGAGTGTTATAAAGATACTTGAGAAACCCAATAAAAAGAAGATGGTATGTATTATGCTTCTTTTTTGCATCATTCCTTTATCGGATTTTAGTTCTTCTACCGACACTCCGGTAATATAAGATAGAAACGCCGGATATATCGGCAGCGTACAAGGCGAGATAAAAGATAAAACCCCTGCACCAAACGCCAATAATAAAGTCAAATCTGCTTCCATGCTATCACTACTCCTACACTTTAATATCTTTCTTAATAGTATCAGATTCAATCGAAATAAATTAGCTATACTCCTAACATTCTATGTCGAAAACATGACAATCTTTCACTTATCTTTTTCAATATTATGACAAACATTAAAGTACCATTAACTTGAAAATATTCTTTGAATTCCCTATCGGATTCTTGTATAATAATGATACGAATTGGAAGAAGAAAGGAAACTCAACATTGGCTACTAAACAAGAGATTCTACAACTGATAGAGAAAAAACGCTTAGAGTTAATAGATATTGTTGCAAAATACGGCATGTCCTCTTCTAAAACATTAAAAATCAGCCAAGAGCTAGACATTCTATTAAATAAGTATAACCATTTAATTGTACCTAAATAATGTTAAAGTTACATAATGAAAAGAACCATCGTGTATATGATGGTTCTTTTCTTATTAAAAGCGTTCAATTATCAACCCACTGCATCTTCGACTTTCTCGGGCTGACCGTTCTGGAGAAGGTACATCTTATGGTAAAGGCCCTCTTGATTCAAAAGCTCCTGGTGCGTTCCCCTTTCCACGATCTCTCCCTGATGGAGAACCAGGATCTGTTCTGCGTCCTGTATGGTAGATAACCGGTGGGCGATCGCGATGGTGGTTCTGCCTTTGCTCATCTTTTCGAGCGCAGACGAAATGGCCTCTTCAGTTTCGGTGTCGATATTGGCAGTAGCTTCATCCAATACGAGTATTTTCGGCTTTGTCGCAATGGTCCTTGCAAAGGCGACAAGCTGCCTCTGCCCGCTCGAGAATGTCGCTCCTCTTTCCACGACCAGCTGCCCATACTGATCCGGCAGCTTCCGGATGAAACTGTCAGCCTGGACAAACTCCGCAGCTTCCACAATTTCTTTATCTGTAATACTCGAATCATGTAATCGAATATTATGGTTGATGGTGCCATAAAACAGGAAGGGATCCTGCAGGACCAATCCCATCTTCTTCCTGAGCTCCTGATCCTCAAAGTTGTTCAGGGACACACCATCCAATAGGATTTCCCCTTTTTCAAGCTGATAGAAACGCATAAGCAGATTGATGATTGAGCTTTTTCCGCTACCAGTATGGCCGACAAGTGCAACTGTTTCCCCAGGCTTCGCTTTAAAGGAAATGTTTTTAAGCACATCCCTTTTGCCATCATAGGAAAAAGTGACATTCCTGAACTCGATCTCTCCTTGACGGATCACAGGCTTTTCGTCGGCTGGAAAGGCGGTTGGAGCCAATTCCTTTTCATCAAGCAATGAGAATACACGTGACGCTGAAACGATAGCCTGCTGATACATCGAAAGCCTCATCATCATCTGGTTGACTGGTTCGAAAAAACGCCCCAAGTAGTTGACGAAGGCATAAAGGACACCGATTTCAATGACGTTCCTGATAGACGAAATCCCAAAATAACTTAACACCAGTATCAAGGAAAGCACATATACAAAATCGATTGCCGGACGAAGTAATAGTCCATCAAGTTTGATGTTTTTGACGCCCGCCTGGTAGTGTGCCTCATTGATTTCTGCAAATTCACGTCTGAGCCTGCGCTCCTGTCTGAAAACCTGGATGATGGACATCCCTTGCAAAGACTCATTAAGCTTTGCATTAAGCTGGCTGAGCCTTTCTCTCATATCCGCATAAAACCTCGAACTGAAATGGCGATAGGTTGCCATGATCGCAAAAATGATAGGTATGATAAGGAGGCAGAACAATGCAAGCTTCACGTTAAGGAAGAACATGGCAATGAATATCCCGATTAGAAATACACCATTCTGTACAAAGGTGGAAATGACACTGACAAACATATCCTTGATTGCTTCCGTATCATTGGTCACTCTTGAAACGATGCTCCCCCCAGGAGTCTTATCAAAAAACTTCAAGCCAAGACTTTGCACCTTTGTGAAAATGTCTATTCTTAGTTCCTGTATGATTTTCAGTGAAATTTCCTGAAACTTGAGAAGTTGAAAATAAGTGATGAAAACCTTCAGCACCAGAATGCCTAAATAGAGCGCTGCCAAGAATAGTATTGGTCCCCTATCCATTACTTGCGGGGTAAGATGATCATCAATGAATACTTTGATGATCAAAGGGCCGACAATTTCTCCAATTGTAGCCAATACCAATAAAGAAAAAGCAAAAATAAACTGTCTTGTATGAGGCTTAGTGTAGGATAATAGCCTTTTCAATACGATTCTTTGCTGTTTAGCTGTTAAAGTTTGATTGTTCATATGTTCATCCCCCATGCTCCACTAGGGATTCCAATGCCTGGCGATGGTACATGTCACGATACCAGCCTTCTTCCTCCATCAATTCCGAATGTGTCCCGCTTTGAACAATTCTTCCATCATCCATGACCAGGATCAGGTGTGCATGCCCAATGGCAGATAATCGATGAGAAGTGATAATGGTTGTTTTCCCTTGGCGATTTTCTTTTAATGCGTGAAGAATCTTCTCTTCCGTTTTCGCATCCACCGCAGACAGGGAGTCATCCAATAACAGAATTTCAGGGTCCATCAATAGGGCCCTTGCTATGGATAATCGCTGTTTCTGCCCTCCAGACAACGATACTCCACGCTCACCAACCATCGTTTGATAACCGTCTGTAAATTGGATGATGTCCTCATGGATGTTTGCCAGTTTTGCAGCATGAATAATCTCTTCGAAGGATGCCTCTGGAACGGCAAAAGCGATATTATCCGAAATTGTAGCCGAAAATAGGAAATGATCCTGTGGTACATAACCGATTGCCTTTCTTAATGCTTCAAGCGAAAAGTCGTGGGTCGAGTATCCGCCGATGGTGATTTCCCCTTCCACTCCGTTGAATTCACGGATCAATACTTTTAACAAAGTAGTTTTTCCGCTTCCTGTTTTTCCTACTATCCCAAGCGTCTCCCCCTGTTTCAATGAAAAATGTATGCCTTTCAGAAGCGGCTCTTTTTCGTTGGGATAGGAGAACGCGTTGACATTATAGATGATATCCCCTGTAGGAATATCCTTTTTAGCATCAGCTCCATCCTTGATATCCACTTCTTCTTTTAGCAGGGAAGAAACTCTATCATACGAGGCACGGCCACGCTCTACAATATTGAATAGCCAACCAAAAGCAAGCATCGGCCAGATCAAAAGCCCCAGGTAGGTGGTGAACGCTATCAGCTCCCCGATAGTCAGTTCCCCTTGCAGGACATAATTTGATCCGAATGCCAAAGCAAGGAAAAAGGATATCCCGATTATCAAGCCGATCGTCGGATCAAATAGAGAGTCGATTTTAGCAACCGTCACATTTTTCTTCACCACATCTTCCGCCTGCTTTTCAAACTCCTGTATATCTTCCATTTCCTGCCCGAATGTTTTTATTACTTTTACGCCATTGACACTCTCCTGCACCTTGTCATTCAAGGAGGAAAAAGCGGCTTGCGCCTTATGGAAAGTACGATGCAAAAGCGTTCCGTAATAATTAGTGGATAGCGCCATGAAAGGCAGGGGTATCAGACAGATCAAAGTAAGCTTCCAGCTGATGGTGGTGGCCATGGCAATCAGAACGAATCCCCCTGTCATCAGGGAGTCTACCAAGGTCAATACTCCTGCTCCGGCAGTCTGCTGAATAGCCTGCAGATCATTTGTGGAGTGGGCCATCAAGTCCCCAACCCTGCGTCTTTGGTAGAAACTCGGTGACATTTTCGTAAAATGTTCATACAGATTGTTCCTCAATAATCTTGCCAGCCTGACGGAAGGGCCGAAAATCATGATTCTCCATAAATACCTTAAAATATAAACAATGACTGCAGTGCCTAACAGGATAAGCATCAACTGCCAAATCAAGCCCCTTGTCAACTCGCCTTCAGCTATATAGTCCACCGTCATCCCGACGATCCGGGGTGGAACGAGCTCCAACAGGGCAACAAGTGCCAGCATGAATACACCAGGAATATAGGACTTCTTTTCCAGTTTGAAAAACCACCATAGATCTTTAAATATACTCATCGTAATCCCCCGTTACCATTCTTACTTATCTATTTAATCAACTTAGATAGTTTAGCAAAAATTCTAATATTTAGGAAGATTATTTATCTTATTTTAGGCAAAAGATTACCCAAAGAAATAGGTGGTTTTCTGTTGGACTCCCTGTTGGTTTTCGTTCCATGTGTTCGCTTTCCGCGGGGCGGTGCTTGAGCCTCCTCGGCCTTGGCCTGCGGGGTCTCAAGCCTACCGCTATCTCCCGCAGGAGTCTCACACCTTGCACTTCAACCAACAGGGTCGGCAAGTTAAGCATTATGTCTGCACTATATTTTCATTTGACATCGTGAAAATCTTTTACATGATGTTCTCTGTAAAAGTTTATTGCTGCATTTTTATGATTCTAGCTGTTGATTGGAGCAATAGGCGAAGACTCCTGCGGGAGATAGCGTTTAGTGGAGACCCCACAGGCAAAGCCGAGGAGGCTCCACAAACGCCCCGCGGAAAGCGCAGCCTAGTGCGGAAATCAACAGCGGTGTTTGATAGATAGATTTTAGCCAAAAGAAAAAGCACTCATTTGACTGAGTGCCCTATCGTTTATTTCATTTGTTGGTTGCTCATTGCTTTCATCATTTGATTGATTTTCTTTTGGGATGGTTTCATTCCCATTTGCATCATCATCACGCGAAGCATTTGCTCGTTAATCGGCGGGTTTTTCTTCAGGTAAGTCATCATGTACTTACGAGCGATGAAAAATCCTAGTGCAACTCCAGCGATAAGTGCCAGAACTACAATCAGAATCCAAATCCATGTTTCCATCAAACATTTCCTCCTCAAACTATGTCTACCAATGTAGTGTACTAAACCAACTATCATTATACAACATTTTCCGCTAATTTTATCTATACCCTAGACATATTTTCTCTGTTTTATCGGCTGTAACCAGCCAAAACGCCCAGAACTGGTATCAATAGCGAGGAAGAATGGAGCCTGTTTCCGGATCACTTCAAAGAAGATCGCTTCTGCTTCGTAAGAACCGGAAGATGACAGCTTTAAATATTTTTCAAATATCGATAATTTCGCCATGGAATCTCTTTTTTCTATTTTGTGCTGATAGGATTGTGCCTGGTAACCTTCTATATGTTTCATGGAAGTTTCTAACGCTTGCTGGAGGGGGAAGGTCGGAATGGGAATGGTGATGTAATTCACCTGCTGCTTCACTACATCCTGAAGTTGATCTTCTTTTTCATACTGCAAAAAGAGCTGGAATAATTTCAATTCATTGCCTGCATAATGCTTTGCAACTTCTTCCTCTATGAGATAGATCATATAATGGCGCAAACAAAACCCTCCTAACGTCCTCTTTTCTATTATTATAAGGAATGCTAGAGGAAAGATTTGTCTGTTGATGGAGCGGCTATTGACTATTTTTGTTGAACAGTGTCGAAAAGATAGGATTTCTCCAACATAAACTACCTTTTCTCCGAAAATACAAAAGAGCCATGCACGTGTGCATGACTCTTTCCAATATGTTAGTTATCCAATAGTGCCTTTACTCTTGCAACTACATTTTCAGTGGTGAAGCCATATTCCTTCATGATTCTTTCACCAGGAGCGGATGCACCGAAAGTGTTGATTGCTAGAATGTCACCTTCATCACCAGTGTAGCGTTCCCACCCAAGTGGAGTTGCCATTTCGATTCCAAGACGTTTTTTCACATCTTTTGGCAATACGGAGTTTTTGTACTCCTTGGATTGCTGTTCGAAGCGGTCCCATGACGGCATGCTTACAACAGAAACATCGATGCCTTCCTGTTGAAGTGCTGATTGAGCCTCTACAGCCAAACCGACTTCAGATCCTGTAGCAAGCAATAATGCATCAGGTGTCTCCTTTTGAGCTTTGGAGATCACGTATGCACCTTTTTTCACGCCTTCTAAAGCAGTCTCGCTTGTTCCTTTGATGGTAGGAAGATTTTGACGAGTCAATACAAGTGCAGTAGGTGTTTTTTCCGATTCCAATGCCACTTTCCAAGCAGCCGCTGTTTCGTTGCCGTCTGCAGGGCGGATCACGGAAAGGTTAGGCATTGCACGCAGGGATGGCAATTGCTCGATCGGCTCATGCGTAGGCCCATCTTCCCCGACTGCTATACTGTCATGCGTGAACACATATGTTACAGGAAGTTGTTGTAGTGCTGCCAAACGAATAGCCGGACGCAGGTAATCGGAGAATACAAAGAAAGTACCTCCGTACACTTTCAGCCCACCATGCAGTGCCATACCGTTTAACGCAGCACCCATTCCGAATTCACGTACACCAAACCAGATATTGCGTCCGCTGTAGTCTTCAGCAGTAAAGTCTGCTTCGTTTTTGATATTCGTTTTGTTGGAGCCTGCAAGGTCCGCTGATCCCCCGAAGAAATAAGGAACTTTCTTAGCGATTGCATTCAGCACTTCACCTGAGGAAGCACGGGATGCCAGGCTTTTTCCATCTTCGTATACTGGAATCTCAGAATCCCATCCTTCAGGCAATTCACCTTTGATTGCGGCTTCAAGCTGTTGACCCAATTCCGGGTACTTCGCTTTGTAGGAATCAAATTGCTCATTCCAAGCTGCTTCTGCTTGTTGTCCTTTTTCCACTACCGTTTTACGGAAATGCGCATATACTTCTTCCGGAACATGGAAGTCCTGTTCAAACGTCCATTTGTATGCTTCTTTTGTAAGCTTCAGTTCATCCGCTCCAAGTGGCGCACCATGAACATCAGATTTACCGGAAAGATTCGGGGAACCGAAACCGATCGTCGTTTTCACCTCGATCAAGGTTGGACGGGAAAGATCGCTTTTCGCTTCTTCCACAGCCGCTGCAATCTCTTCCAGATTGTTGCCGTCCTCCACGCGGATGACCTGCCAGCCATATCCTTTGAAACGCAGTTCTACGCTTTCAGAGAAGGAACGGTCCAGATCGCCGTCAAGAGAGATATCATTGGAATCATAAAGAACGATAAAACGTCCAAGCTTCAAGTGGGAAGCAAGGGATGCAGCCTCACCGGAAACACCTTCCATCAAGTCTCCGTCTCCACAAATGCTATATGTAAAGTGATTCACCAATTCCATGTCTTCTTTATTATAAGTTGCAGCAAGATGGCGCTCTGCCATTGCCATTCCGACACCCATCGCAATCCCTTGACCAAGTGGTCCGGTCGTTGCATCTACACCTGCAGTGTGGCCAAATTCAGGATGTCCCGGAGTTTTGCTTCCCCATTGACGGAATTCCTTCAAGTCATCCATGGACAGGTCATACCCGCCTAAGTGCAATAGGCTGTATAGCAGCATAGACCCATGACCTGCGGATAATACAAAACGGTCCCTGTTGAACCAGTTAGGATTCTTTGGGTTATGATTCATGAATTTTGTCCAGAGGGAATAACCCATAGGAGCGGCACCCATCGGCATTCCAGGATGACCGGAGTTTGCTTTTTCGATTGCATCGATAGATAATGTACGGATTGTATTAATGGAAAGTTGATCTATATGTTGTGTCATCATTTCCATCCTTTCTTTTCATATGATTTTTTTTAGGAAAAATTCTATTTTATCACAAATAGTATGTTCCAATGTTCTGAAAAAAAGCGATTAATGCTTTAAATTCTTTTTTATTTGCTTCAGTTTCTCTGGTGTAACGTCATTGCCTTCAGGATCTACAATTGTAACGGTCTGTAGAGTATTATCCATAGAAGCACGAAAAGTCTTGATATATTCTTCGCGAAGCTGTTTTTGTTCAGCCGCTTCAACATCAGAAAGACCTTCTGCTTTGGATTTCTTCGATAAGGCATTTATTCTTGCGATTTTCTCTTTTGATAGCATGTAAAACCCTTCTTTCATCCTAGTAAAGATATGCTTTTATCTTACTAGAGGGAATCTTTTTTTACAAGCAAACCGCCGTCCTTCTCGCTCATATACTCTTTATAGCGCCTATGCACTGTCGCCTTGGAAACATCATAACCCAGTCCCCGTAATGTGGCAGCGATTTCATGGAATGTGAGCTTGTTGTTGCGGAGCCTTGCTATCTCCTCCACTGGTATGTCCAGCCTCTCCCGGCCAGGGCTCTCATGCAGGCTTGAAAGGTTCTTTGATGGGTCATATCCATTCCTGACAGCCCGCTGCATCCCCCTCTTTATTTTTAGATTATGTAATTTGCGTTGATATTCTTCTACAATCCCCACTATATCCAAGACCATGGAATCGGAATCGGACAAGGATACCTCCCCGTTATCAGTGATGGTGAATATCTTCACACTATGTTTTCTTAACCAATGCAGGAAAGCTATTTTGGCATTTCCTCTACCCAAACGGGTTTCATCTTGTATAAGGACGACATCGATCTCTTGATTGGAAATGATCTCAATGATCCGGAAAACTCCTTCCCTGTCAAGATCAAAGCCGCTTGCCTGCTCTTCAATCACGTCCACAATATCAATATTGTGTTGTCCGGCAAGCATGAGCAATTCTTCCCTCTGTCTTGCCAATGATGTTTCCTGTGTCTCTTTCTTAGTACTGACACGGCAATAGATGATGCCCTTCATCGTTACCACCCCTCTTCATATCTAGATTACTTATTATCATGCGAACAAATATTCCTGTCAATTATTCGAACTTATGTTTGTATTTTCGGTGCGAACATGCTATACTATTCATAATATTAATGATAGAGGTGCGGAATATGAAACTATCAAAAAGGCAACAAGATATCCTGAATTTCATTAAAAAAGAAGTACAGGACAAAGGCTATCCCCCATCCGTCCGAGAAATAGGCGAAGCGGTGGGACTTGCTTCAAGCTCCACAGTCCACGGACATCTGGCACGCTTAGAGAGCAAAGGACTTATTCGTCGTGACCCTACTAAGCCAAGAGCCATCGAGATCAGAGATATGGAAGACGAAATGACACCAAGGATTTCTGCAGTCAATGTACCGATCATCGGTAAAGTAACTGCCGGTCAACCAATCACAGCCATTGAGAACGTCGAGGACTATTTCCCGCTGCCTGACCGCTATGTTGCACCAGATGAGCAGGTTTTCATGCTCGAAGTCATGGGAGACAGCATGATCGAAGCCGGAATCCTTGATGGTGACTATGTCATAGTACGCCAACAGCAGTCTGCCAATAATGGTGATATTGTCGTGGCCATGACAGAGGACGATGAAGCAACTGTAAAACGCTTCTTCAAAGAAAAAGACTATATCCGGCTTCAACCGGAAAACTCCACACTTGAACCGATCATTGTTCGTAATGTGAGTATCCTTGGTAAGGTGATAGGCGTATATCGTAACATCCACTAAAAAAGAGCCAACAAATGCTGTTGGCTCTTTTTTGACATTTACTTTACCCTTCTTCTGGCTTTTTCTGTCCAATCATTATCCTTCCACCAGGCAATAAGCGATGCCACAACAGTCCATGTTAGCGTATATAGCTGTTCTAACTGCTCTGAACTGACAGGAATCGGTGATTTGTCCATCATTACCAGAACCTGATTGACTAATGCAAGAACCAAGAATACAACCCGGAACCAAGCCCCTTTGGATACCGGTCTGATTGGCGCTTCTGACATAATAATTCCTCCCTGTGGCTATTTTTGTTTTCAAGACTTTATCTCGGAGTAACTGGCTTGACGGAAATCGCCAAAGAGGTCGAAGTTGTCAAACACCCTTCCAAATCCTCTTCTTTCAACAATCCCAGTTGGATGGCCGATTTGATTTTTGCTTCATCAGGCTTTTTCACTACTTGAATCAAATCTTCCATCTTTAATTCTTCCAGACGTTTTATGGTGGTGTCTTCCCTGTACTTTTCTGTCTTTCTAACCTGCCTTTGAAGCTTAAAGCCTCCCAACAGCACCTCTCCCTTGTCATCTGAACCAAGCTGATGGTCAAAGTATTGATGGAATACTTCCTTTAAATGATTCATTTCTGCTTCTATTTCTTTTTTCTTCTTGTTGTACTCGTAATATTTCTCCAACATATCTGCCGTTAACTGCTGCTCCGTTCTTTTCGACATTCCTGCGCCTCCTAAAAAGTGTAGATAGTCCATCATATTTTTTCAGGAGGATAATTATTACTCGATGTATCATACAGGTCCGAATTTCTATCTGGGATGAAAAAGAAAAAAGAGTCTTTCTAAGGGAGGAAACTACTCTTTTGTATAAATTAGAAGTAATTATAATTTTAGCTCGTAATATGGTTCTTCCCGATTCGTATCATCAAACCATCTCGTCTCCAGAAAATGTAGACCGGCTTTCTCCAATATCTTTAATGAACCGGCATTACTAGGGTCAGCAGATGCATGTATCTTTTTCACTTTACTATTTTTTTTAGCAAATTCTACGCTGGCAATTGCAGCTTCTGATGCAAAGCCCTTTCCCCAGCTTGATTTTGAAAAATGATAGATCAGTTCAATGTCATCGAGTGTTCCCTTTATGTTGAATCCTGCTGCACCAATTGTTTTTCCAGTAGCTCTTTCTACAACTGCATAGACCGACAATCCAATTTCCTCATGGCACTTACGGTACCATTCCAATACTCTCGGTAAATTTTCATATGGAGTGGCTCCTCCACAGAAATTCATTACCTCTTGATCTCCCCAAAAGGATTTTGCAGCCTCAATATCATTACTATCAAATACTTTTAAAAAGACCCTTTCCGACGTCACGATAATTTCCATCTCAAATCCCCCATAATGCAGATAACTTATATTTTTCTTAATTTTAGCACATTTGAATATGAGAAAAATATAGCCATTAACCGATTTCCCGTAGTCAAGGGATTCCACAACAAAAAAACCCCTCAACGCCGATGACGTCAAGGGGTTCATTTTTATTAGTATTGAGACAGATATTGGTCGCGTTCCCAAGGGTGAACTTGTGTGCGGAACATATCCCACTCTATTTCTTTCGCTTCGATGAAGTGCTCAAGCAAGTGCTCACCAAGAGCGGCTTGGATTACTTCGTTGGATTTCAATTCTTCAAGTGCAGCAGCTAGTGTTGCCGGAAGATCTGCGATTCCTGCAGCTACGCGCTCTTCTTTGTTCATTACATAGATGTTGCGGTCAATTGGCTTTGGAGCTTCCAATTTATTCTTGATTCCGTCAAGTCCTGCTTGCAATAATACCGCCATTGCAAGGTAAGGGTTCGCTGCCGGGTCTACACTGCGCACTTCAACACGAGTGGAGATGCCGCGGGATGCCGGGATACGGATCAATGGGCTGCGGTTACGTGCAGACCATGCAACATAACAAGGAGCCTCATATCCAGGTACTAGACGTTTGTATGAATTTACAGTAGGGTTGGTTACTGCTGTAAAGCTTGTAGCATGCTTAATGATACCTGCAATGAAATGTCTTGCATTATCACTTAACTCTAAATCACCATTCTTATCATAGAAAGCATTTTCGCCATCTTTGAATAAGGAAAGGTTGCAGTGCATACCAGATCCGTTAACACCGAACAACGGCTTAGGCATGAACGTTGCATGTAATCCATGCTTGCGTGCAATTGTTTTTACAACTAGCTTGAATGTTTGGATATCATCACAAGCTGTGATCGCATCAGCGTATTTGAAATCGATTTCGTGTTGTCCAGGAGCTACTTCGTGGTGGGATGCTTCGATTTCAAAGCCCATCTCCTCAAGCTCAAGAACAATGTCACGACGGCAGTTTTCACCAAGGTCAGTTGGAGCTAAGTCGAAGTATCCGCCTTTATCATTCAATTCTAGAGTAGGTTCACCTTTTTCATCTAACTTGAATAGGAAGAACTCTGGCTCTGGTCCAACGTTAAAGTTTGAGAATCCTAAATCTTCCATTTCCTTGATCATACGCTTTAAATTCGCACGTGGATCCCCTTCGAATGGAGTTCCATCTGGATTGTATATATCACAGATAAAACGGGCAACCTTACCTTTTTCGGAAGTCCAAGGGAATACCACAAAAGTATCCAGGTCAGGATATAGGTTCATATCTGATTCTTCAATACGTACAAACCCTTCAATGGATGAACCATCGAACATCATTTTATTATCTAAAGCCTTTTCCAATTGGCTGACAGGGATCTCCACGTTCTTGATGGTACCCAGGATGTCAGTGAATTGAAGACGGATGTACTTTACGTTTTCTTCCTGAACGATGCGTTTAATATCTTCTTGTGTATACTTAGCCATTTACATGTTCCTCCTCAGAATTTTTACTATGTTAGTTTTTAATGAAACTTACTAAATAACTCAAAAAATTAATGGAAAAACCGAGACATGTCTCCTTGGCGAAGACTGGTTCGATTCTGTCTTCCGGCTTGCATCATTTCTGCTCGCAATAGCTTTCGAAGTTGTTCGTCCGATAGATCAGGCTTTGCAGCATTTTCAACCACTTCCGGGGCTGGTGCTGCCTGCTGATTTTTCATGGCCATCAATTGCTTGACTCCTGCTATGTTAACCTTTTGTTCAATCAGATGCTTGATTTCAAGTAGCGTATCCACATCATTGAAAGAAAAAAGTCGGCGATTCCCTTCAGTGCGTGCAGGGTGAATCAATTCATTCTCTTCGTAATAACGGATTTGCCGAGCGGACAATTCCGTGAGCTGCATGACAATTCCTATTGGGAATAAAGGCATTGAGCGTCTGATATTGTCACTCATTCCAAATCCTCCTTTCACTGATTCCTGTGAAGTTAACCTAAGTTTATCTCATGTTAGATAATCTGTCAACAACATGTTAGGTTTTCTTACATGGATTTTGAAATTTAGGATTTAGTTTATTATGTACCTTATAGATGGTGGATGCCCCTTATTACTATAGCCTATCCATAATAAATGAAAACATTAAAAGAGCCCTCTTTAAAGAGAGCTCTTACTTTTAAATCTCCAATAATTTTTTTCCTATAAGATGATCCACCGCTGTACACACAGCAATCTTCACATGCGAATAAGTAAGACCGCCTTGCACATAGGCCACATAAGGTGCACGGATAGGACCGTCTGCCGTGAGCTCGATGCTTGCACCCTGAATGAAGGTACCTGCTGCCATGATCACATCATCTTCGTAACCTGGCATATAGTTCGCATACGGGGTGACATGAGAATTGACAGGGGATGCATATTGGATCGCCTGACAGAATGCAATCATCTTGTCCTTATCATCAAATTGAACGGATTGAATGAGGTCGGTCCTTGGTGCATCCCAACTTGGGGAAGTATTCATACCGAGCTCCTCTAAAAACGCCGCAGTGAACATCGCGCCTTTCAACGCCTGTCCTACCACATGGGGGGCAAGGAAAAAGCCCTGATACATTTCCTGAAGACTGTACAGGGATGCCCCTGCTTCAGCTCCGATTCCAGGTGAAGTCATCCGATACGAGCATGCCTCCACCAACTCCTTCTTACCGACAATATAACCGCCGGTCTTGGCAATTCCGCCACCGGGATTCTTAATGAGAGAGCCTGCAATCAAGTCGGCACCAACGTGACAAGGTTCCATCCTCTCCACAAATTCCCCATAGCAGTTATCGACAAATACTACCACATCCGGCTTGATTTCCTTTACAAATGCGATCATTTCCTTGATTTCTTCTATTGTAAAAGAAGGACGTGTTGCATAACCCTTGGAACGCTGGATACCGATCATCTTTGTTTTCGGCGTGATGGCATCGTTGACAGCTTCCCAATCGATTCCACGATTATTTTTCAGTTCAACGGTTTTATAGTCAATATTGAATTCTTTCAGGGAACCAACACCAGTCCCTCGGATGCCAACGATCTCCTCTAATGTGTCATAAGGCTTTCCGGTCATATAGACAAGCTCATCTCCAGGGCGCAACACACCGAATAAAGCGATGGAAATGGCATGGGTGCCAGAGATGATCTGAGGACGGACCAAGCCCGCTTCCCCTCCGAACACTCCGGCATAGATCTTTTCCAACGTATCCCTTCCGCTATCATCATAGCCATAGCCGGTCGTAGGGATAAAATGTGAGTCACTTACCCTGTTCTGCTGAAAACTTTGCAGAACCCTGAATTGATTGGTTTCGATATTCGAGTCCACTTGCTTAAAAAGTTCTTGAAGTTGATTTTCCACCTTGGTTACTAGTGGTTTTATCGATTCCCCGTGCTGTAATAATTGAAACATGCTTATTCTCCTCTAATTTCGCTTTCTATTTTTTATCTCTGTAGACAATTTTGAGTTGTCGAAATAGTACCCTTCCATCAAGTATCCATCCTTTTCCTCTACGAACTCCAGCTTGCGGACAATGGTGTCCTGCTTCAGTTGAGACATTAATTTGCCTTCTTCGGATGGGACGAATATATGGTAAGGGTTCATCTCTTTTACCATCATCATTTCAATTTTATCGACAAGGGCATGGATATCTCCTTTATCCAATGCGCTGATATGCAGCATTTCTTCATTATAGGAGGGGACAAAGGATTCTGTCACCTGATCTTTTTTGTTGTAGATGGTTAGGACGGGTATCCCCTCTACGCCAAGCTCCTTTAAAAGCTTATCAACCGTCTTCTCATGATTAACATGATCCGGACTTGAACTGTCAACGACATGCAGGATAATGTCAGCTTCGGTCACTTCCTCCAACGTGGAACGGAACGCCGCCACGAGAGACGTCGGAAGATCCTGGATGAATCCGACCGTATCAGTCAAAAGTGCCTGGAATCCTGATGGCAGACTCACTTTTCTTGTAGTCGGATCCAAGGTTGCAAAAAGGAGGTTTTCCTCAAACGTTCCCGCTTCTGTCAGCCGATTGAAAATGGTGGACTTCCCCGCATTCGTATAGCCAACCAATGAAAGCTGGAACGCCTGATTGCGTTTTCTGCGTTCACGGTAACGCTCCCGATGGCTTACTATGGAAGTAAGCTGCTGTTTTATATCAACGATTCTCCGATTGATGTGCCTTCTGTCAGATTCCAGTTTGGTTTCCCCGGGTCCCCTTGTACCTATTCCTCCACCGAGCCTTGAAAGTTCCACTCCTTTTCCGCCAAGACGAGGCAGGAGGTACTGCAGCTGCGCCAATTCTACCTGTAGCTTACCTTCTTTCGATTTTGCCCTTTGTGCAAAAATGTCCAGGATAAGCTGGGTTCTGTCGATAACTCTCGCTCCAAGCAGTTTGGAAAGGTTTCTATTCTGACTTGGGGAAAGCTCACCGTTGAAAATGATGATATCCGGCTCGAGCTCCTCCTCCAACTGGACGAGTTCTTCTATCTTACCTTTTCCGATATAGGTGGCTGGGTGGATCCGATCCCGTTTCTGTGTGAGCGTAACGAGCACTTCCCCGTTTGCCGTCTTCGTCAGGGACTCAAGCTCCTCCATTGAGTATAGGAAGGTTTCCTCTTCCATATTAGGCAGTTGGCAGCCGATTAAAATGACTTGTTCTTTTTCTGTGTTTAGCGTCTCGTTCAAGCGCGATACCCCACTATCCAAAAAATTAATAATATTTATAATGATCTTTACCATGTATGTAAATTGAAAGTTTCATCTAATCATATCAAAATATTGCTTATTTCTCTAATATTTCTTGTAAACTATTGATTTCCCCTACATTTCTATATAAAATCAGGAAGGCTTTATTGTTTAGCAAGAGAGAGAGCGTGATAAAATGACTTGGGAAGTCTTCAGTATCATCGGGACGATTGCCTTTGCGATCAGTGGCGCAATAGTTGCCATGGAGGAAGAGTATGACATTCTCGGTGTATATATATTAGGTATAGTGACAGCATTCGGTGGGGGAGCCGTCCGTAATCTATTGATAGGCGTACCGATATCTGCCCTTTGGGACCAAGGGATGCTTTTTCAGGTAGCATTAGTGGCAATGACTGCGGTATTTTTATTTCCAAATAATCTGTTGCGCCATTGGCGGAAATGGGGCAACTTCTTTGATGCCATCGGATTGGCCGCTTTCGCCATACAAGGTGCGCTTTATGCGACCAATATGAACCACCCGATCAGCGCGGTCGTCGTTGCAGCTGTTTTAACCGGTAGTGGGGGCGGAATCATCCGTGACCTTCTGGCAGGCAGAAAGCCCTTGGTCCTTCGAGCAGAAATCTATGCAGCTTGGGCCATACTTGCCGGGCTTGCAATTGCATTCGGAATTACAAGCTCCCCTTGGCAATTGTATGTGCTCTTTGTTTTCATTGTGCTACTGCGGGTTCTCTCCTATACGTATAAATGGAGACTGCCGAACAGATCCCTCCAGCAGCAAGCTTAGCATTCCCTGCTTGAAGAGGATGAATATGGAGAAGATGGCGATTGAATCGTCATCTTTTTTGCTTTCCCCAGAATCCTTAAGAGTCGGAACCGATTGAATCTTTGTATGAATAGAAAAGGCAGATTAGCAAGCAGGCCATACATAACCATGATCAACCCAACAGTCGGAGGGTTCCACAAAAAGAACAAAATTGCAGGAAAAATGGAAAGGATATGCGCTACTTCCCCTCTTTTTGTTTCCAAAATAAATTGATGGAGATAAAAAAAAGATTTACTCGATAGATTTCTCTTAGGAAAGGACTCTGTAAAAATTGCAGAACCATCAGGAGCAAAGTCCTTCCACTTCTTAATCATGATTCTTTTATAGAATACATTCTCCCAGGACTTTTCTTCAAACCATTCCCTCTCCTCTTTGAGCCACCAAGATGGAATCATATTGCAAATATAGGCCACACCAAGGTGAATGATGAGCCATGCAACTATATTTACGAGGGTCCCCTCCAAAGCGGATAATTCAAACAACATTCCGCCACCATCCTTTCACTTATTTTATAAATCCATTTTTCTATCTTTCCAAACGATATTTTTTGTGAAAAAGGTCCGGAAACAGGAATATCCAAATACGACCATAAAAAATACAAGCCAGATTGGAAAACCTAATACCATATACCATTTAAAGTCACCTATATTCCTTAGCACCCTCCATAATTGACAACATAGAATCCCATAGATGAAGATGAACCAAGGCAGAGACAGTTCTTGTGTATTCACGATGAACGTCACCAACCCTCCCAGCCATATGGATACTAATAGAAGATAGCGAAAATCGGTGCGAACAGCTCCGGAGGCAAAGCTTTTGCTCCATCCCTTTACCAAAGATGAGAGACCTTCGGGATACATCCTCATACTGATTGCCCCTTTGCCGGTATATGCCCGAACCGAACCACCCCGCCTTGCAATTAAAGCGCCAAATGCCATATTTTCCATCAATTCTCCTTGAATCGCCTGATGCCCGCCAAACCTGAAATAATCACTTCGGCTGATAAGCGCGCATTGGCCGAATGCACCATAGACAGCCCGGGCTTTCTTGAATGGCAGAAAAGCACCCAGGGCACCCATGATGACTAAATGAAAAAAGGCGGATAATGTTTCATAAGGCCGTTTCATTTTATGGAAAGGATGGACCGAAATCATCCCCCCATGCGCTTTTATGCAAGCAACCAACCTTTCGAGACCGTTTTCTTCAACCGTCGTATCCGCGTCCAAAAAGAGCAGGATTTCCCCACTCGATGCACTTGCACCGTTCCAGCAACCGAAAGATTTCCCGAACCAGCCTTTTGGAAGCTCCTCTAAACTAATCACTGTAGCTCCATAGGATTTTGAAATGTCTGAGGTCCTGTCCGTTGAATGGTCATCAACTACAATAATCTCCTTCACCTTATCCAGGTAAGGTTGCAGGGAAGCTAATAACCTGTATATATTATTCTCTTCATTTCGTGCAGGAATAATGACAGAAAGACCTCTTAGTGTATCAGCTTCAAGTTGACTACTTCTGTGAAAATGAGGGATCTGATAGAAAAGTACATAGTTTAGGATAATCGTCATGAAAGTGAGTAGCGTCATCCTTCATTTCTCCTTTCAAAAAAAGATTTTTGCTGTTTATGATTCTTAGTTAAGGGCAAAATGGAAAGTTGAGAGCAGTATCACCAACAGACGTTTGTGTTTTTAGTCTAGTCAAATTTTCTACTTTTCATAAGGAGGAGTTTAGATGTCAAAAAAAGTAATTGTCATCGGTGGAGGATTGGGTGGAATGTCAGCTGCCATCCGCCTTGCAGCAGACGGCTACCATGTTCAACTGTTAGAGAAAGGGGAACGGCTCGGTGGAAAACTTAATAAACGAAGCGGAAATGGGTTCACATTCGATACAGGACCTTCCATCCTCACGATGCCATGGGTGCTGGAGCAACTGTTTGCAAGTGCCGATAGGAATGTCCACGACTATATCATAATAGAACGCATCGAACCTCAATGGAGGACATTCTTTGAAGATGGCACCACGATTGATGTAACAAGCGATCTACCAAGGATGCTCGAGCAAATCAAGTCCCGATCCACAAAGGACGCAAATGGATTCTTTGAATATCTGAACTATTGCAGCAAAATGTATGAGTACAGCCTGAAGAGCTTTTACAAAAAGAGTCTATCAGGACTCAATGAACTCAGGGCCCTTCATAATTTAAAGGAACTGATCGGAATGGACCCTATGAAGTCGATGGATCAGATAACAAAAAAATATTTTGAGGATAAGCATCTTCAGCAGCTTTTTAACTTCATGATCATGTATATAGGATCCTCACCGTACCACGCCCCTGCCGTCCTGTCCCAATTGACGCATGTGCAACTTGGGCTGGGGATCTATTATGTGAAAGGCGGCATGTACAAAATCGCCGAAGCCATGGAACGGCTTTTGAACGAATTACAGGTGGAGTTCAAGTTGAACCAATCCGTACAACAGATATTGAATGACGGAAGGAAGGCTACCGGGGTAAGACTTGAAAACGGGGAAGAGTATCATGCCGACATCGTGGTGTCCAATCTCGAAGCGATCCCTGCCTATAAAAACCTCCTGAAGGATCTTCCGAATTCCAGGAAGGCGCAGGAAGACTTAAGCAAATATGCACCTACTGTTTCAGGCCTGGTTTTATTATTGGGAACCGATAAGCAATATGAAGGGCTAGCACACCATAATTTCTTTTTCTCCAATGATCCGGAAAAGGAATTTCATGACATATTTAATGAGGGCATCCCTGCCATGGATCCTACCATCTATATCGGGGCTTCATCAAAAAGCGATCCTACTCAGGCACCGAAAGGGAAAGATAACCTATTCGTCCTCACACATGTGCCTCCATTAAAGGAGGGGGAAACGTGGGAAGAATACAAGGACGTTTATCGCGGCTTGATACTCGATAAGCTTGAAAGAATGGGTATGAATGATCTGAAAAAATCAATCGAGTTCGAATATTGCTTTACACCAAATGACCTTCAAAACCTATATGGTGCAAACGGAGGTTCCATATACGGTGTCGTTACGGACAGGAAGAAAAATGGAGGATTCAAGATTCCAAGCAGAAGCAAACTGCTGGACAATCTATATTTCGTTGGAGGCTCCGCACATCCAGGTGGCGGTGTACCTATGGTCACTCTATCCGGCCAATTGACTGCTGACATAATAAATGAAGATATAGAAAATGCTCAGAAGAATATCGGGTAATGGGACATTTCAAAAAAAGCAAGCGGAAGAACGCCAACGGCCCTTCGCTTGCTTTTTATTTTCATTGCAGTATCAGATCCTTGCCTTCGATCGTCATCAATTCCATTTTCTCATACCTATCTACCATCAACAGTCTCATCGCTTGAGTGCGGATCGACTTTTCTATGATATTCCTGATATATCGTCCATTGCTGAAGGCTGAAGGAAGCATGACGGATTTCATCTGATTCAGATGTTCACGGAGCTTCCATTCCGCTTCTTTGCTTAAAAGGTACTCCCTGTCCTTTAACATCCGCATACAAATTTCCATCAATTCATCCACAGTATAATCCGGAAAATCTACAATGATGGGAAATCTGGATACAAGACCGGGATTGGTTCGAAGGAATTCCTCCATTTCCCGCTGATATCCAGCAAGTATCAGTATGAAGTCATGTTGTTTATCTTCCATATGCTTGACGAGAGTGTCAATGGCCTCTTTGCCAAAATCCTTTTCTCCACCTCTGGCCAATGAGTATGCTTCATCAACAAACAAAATCCCGCCAATGGCTTTTTTAACGAGGTCACGTGTCTTCTGGGCTGTATGTCCGATATATTCCCCGACCAGATCTGCGCGTTCCGCTTCGATCAAATGTCCTTTGGACAGAACGTTCATATCACAAAACAATTTCCCGATAAGACGTGCCACCGTTGTCTTTCCGGTACCGGGGTTTCCTTTGAACATCATATGCAAGACCTGTTTTTCCGCCTTCAACCCGGCCTCTTCCCTTTTTTTATTAACATAGATCCAAGCATAAATTTCCTTGACTACCTTTTTCATCTCCTGCAGGCCGACCAGTTCCCCCATCTCTCTCTCGATATCCCTTAATATTGCATGTTTGGGATATGTGTACTGCTCTTCGATCGGCAGGATATGAGTGACTTTAATCGGCTTTTTCTGCCCGTTAAGGACGATATTTATTTTCCCGTTCTGATTGGTCATCGATTGTTCCATGCGCATTCACCTCTCATTCCGTCCGAACCTGGTTCCATTTCCTGCTGTAAATACGACAAACACCAATCTATTTACCTATATTTCTACCTTGATTCGATTTCTTTCTACATTTTACTAATCTTTTCAACATTCTATTGACAATCTTGTCATATTATGCGCTTTCCCGAGAAATAATGGGGAATTTTTTTGAATAATTGAAAAGAATATCTCCATTTATTAACTAACTATATGTAAATATAAGATGAAACATGAGTCCTTATAGAGGAAATAAAAAAACCAGCAAATATGCTGGTTTTAAGCTTCTGTTTCTATTTGGACATTTTTGGACGGAGAAAAAGTGGATATGGCATGTTTATAGATCAACTGTTGCTTGCCTTCGGTCTCTAACAGCACAGTGAAATTATCAAACCCTTTAATCAATCCTCGAAGTTGGAACCCATTCAATAAAAATACCGTAACACCTGTGCTATCTTTTCTTAGTTGGTTCAGAACCTGATCTTGGATATTAATCGATTGCTTCATCTTTTCGTCCTCCTCTTATCTCTATATTTCTTACTTATTCGCTTCAAGTTGGAGCTTTCCTGCTACAAATAAAAAAATTTCCTCTAAGATGTCCTCAAAAACGGCATCTGTCATGTCAAACCACGTAACATCCATTTTATTACGGAACCATGTCAACTGCCGTTTTGCATATCTTCTTGAATTTTGCTTCAGGGCATCTATTGCCTGTTCCTTTGTAAGCATTCCGTTGAAATAGCGATAGAGCTCTTTATAACCAATTGCCTGAATGGATTGACAATCTCGTATACCTTTTTTGTAGAGTGACTCCACTTCTTCAAAAAGGCCTTGCTCCACCATCAGGTCCACCCTCAGATTGATTCTATCATATAATGCTTCCCGGTCCATTGTTAAACCGACAAATGCAACATCATATAATAGCTCCTGTTCCTGTGATTCCTGGAATTCAGCCATTGTCTTGCCTGTAGTATGAAAGACTTCCAGCGCCCTGATCACCCTGCGGACATTATTGGGGTGGATGTTTGCTGCACTGACGGGGTCGATTTTCCGCAGTTCACCATAGACTGCATCCATCCCCTCTTCCTCCACTTGCCTTTCAAGTCGCATACGTATTTCTTCATTCTTTCCAACATCAGAAAATTGGTAGTCAAACAAGACGGATTGTATGTATAGTCCTGTTCCTCCAGCGATGATTGGAATACAACCTTTTACCGAGATCCTATCGATCAGTTCTCTTACTTCCTGTTGGAATTCAGCAACAGAGTATGGTTCAGTAGGCTCTTTTACATCTATCAGGTAATGCGGGACTCCTTGCATTTCCTCTTTTGAAACCTTGGCTGTCCCTATATCCATTTCCTTGTAGATCTGCATGGAATCCCCACTGATGATTTCCCCATTGACTCTTTGTGCCAATTCCACACTTAATCTCGTTTTCCCGACCGCTGTCGGCCCAATAATGACAATTACCTTTTTCTTTTCTCCCAACATTCATTCACTCTCTCAACTAATCTGTATCACAAGATATCATTATACCCACAATTTTATGGGTTCAACCCACATTTAATGAAAATGTGGGCAATTTGTCTCTCTACATCACCCGCTTGAACATTTTCTCCATATCATAGGTGGAAAAATGAATCAAGATAGGTCGTCCATGAGGACATGTAAATGGATTTTCTGCCTTTCTGAGCGTATCCAGCAGTGCAGTGATTTCCTCAGGCCTTAAATGATGATTTGCTTTTATTGCCGCTTTACAGCTCATCATGATGGCCGCCTCTTCCCGTAGATCGGACAGTTTTATTTTCTTTTTATCCATCACATGCTCTATCATTTCATCGATGATCTCGCGCTCTTCCCCTTTTGGAAACCAGACAGGATGTGCCTTGACAATGAATGTTTGGTGACCGAAAGGCTCCAGGAATACTCCAACCTCGCGAAACTCCGAGGCATTCTCTTCTAAAAATAAATACTCATCCAGGGAGCATTCGATCGTAAGCGGGACAAGCAGTTCCTGAAGATTCCGTTCTTCCTGCCCAAGCTTCTTGTAATAATACTCATAGTTGATTCTTTCCTGGGCAGCATGCTGATCAATCAGATAAAGCCCATTTTCATTTTGAGCCAAAATATAGGTGCCGTGCATCTGGCCGATCGGATAGAGTGGAGGAATTCTCGATGGAGCGGATTCGGTGGTGTCCACTTCTCTTGTCGATATATCCTCAACAATTATACCTTCCTTCTCCACCGTTTGCTCAACTTCCTCTTCTAGAGATGTCCAACCTGATTCAATCTTCTCTTTTAACAGGGTGTCTTCTTCACTCTCTTTTGGAACATAAGGGATTGTTGGTGAGGTGAATAATGTCTTTTCAACCTTTGGCGCCTCTTCCAATCGCTCTAGCTTATGCTCTAGTGTAAATGTTTGCTGCAACGGCTTTTCTTCCTTACGGGTGTTTGCCGTTTTAATCGGTGCATTGGAAGGAATGAGCTGTCTGCTCTGAAAAGATGCTTTAATTCCATCTGCTATGAGGCGATAAAGTTCTTCTTCCTTGCTAAGCCGCACTTCCAATTTTGCAGGATGCACATTTACATCGACAAGCAATGGATCCATATCCACCTGCAGATAGCAAATAGGATATCGCCCTATCGGCAAAAGGGTATGATACCCCTCCTGTATGGCTCTTATAATGGTATAGTTTTTCACGTTTCTTCCATTGATGATGGTGGAAATATAGTTTTTCGATGCTCTGGTGGTTTCAGGTAGACCAATATACCCTCTAACTTCAAAATCCAGTGAAGAGAAGGACACAGGGATCATTTTTTTTGCGATATTCATTCCATAGATCGCCGCAAGCACCTGCAGGCTATCCCCGCTTCCTGTTGTGGAGAGCATCCGCTTCCCGTTATGACTCAGTCGAAAGGAAATGGAAGGATGAGCAAGTGCCAACCGGTTTACCAGATCCGTAATGTTCCCGAGCTCGGTATGGATGGTTTTCATATACTTCAATCTTGCGGGCGTATTAAAAAAGAGATGCTCAACCACGATATCCGTCCCTTTGCGACTACTGGCCAGCTCCTTTACCTCAAGGTGACCACCTTTGAACTTCAGAAGGGTCCCAGGACCGTCTCCTGTACTTGTCGTTATTTCAAATATGGATACGGAAGCGATACTCGGAAGGGCCTCACCGCGAAAACCAAGCGTCCTTATACGAAACAGATCGTTTTCATTCTTTATTTTACTGGTTGCATGCCTTTGAAAGGCAGTCACACAATCCTCCTGATCCATTCCATCCCCATTATCAAGGACCCGGATCTTTGTCAGACCGGCCTCTTCCAGTTCTATTTCAATGATGGTGGAGTTTGCATCGATCGCATTCTCCACTAGCTCCTTTACAACGGATGCAGGCCGTTCGACCACTTCCCCGGCCGCAATCTTATTAGCAAGGCTCTCATCAAGCTGAATGATCTTACCCATCTGATTCCCCTCCTTTCCGTTACTTTTTGATTTTTAACAGCTTTTGAATCTCATATAGTTTATTTAACGCATCTAAAGGTGTCGTATCAAGAAGATCCATTTTCCTTAACTTCTCGATTGCCTGGGTTTCAACTTTACTCATTTTTTCTGAACCATGGCGTTCTTCGTTCACTTCGAAAAAAGATAGCTGGGTAAGTGGATCTGCACTTTCATTTACCATATGTTTTTCCGTGTCAGGTGTAGGACGGGAGTCAGGTTCCGCTTCCAGCTGCTCGAGTATGACCTGGGCACGGGTTATCAGTTCCTTTGGCAGTTCCGCAAGCTCCGCAACATGTATACCATAACTCTTGTCGGCCGGACCTTCCTTCATCTTATGAAGAAACACGACTTTTCCGTTCTGCTCGACGACACTGACATGAATATTCTTCAGCTTATCAAGGGCCTGATCCAATGTGGTCAGTTCATGATAATGGGTAGAAAATAACGTCTTTGCCCCGATTTTATCGTGGATATATTCTATCAATGCCTGCGCAAGCGCCATTCCATCATAAGTGGAGGTACCGCGGCCAATCTCATCGAATAGTATCAAGCTATTCTGCGTTGCATAAACGATCGCATTTCTCGCTTCAAGCATCTCTACCATAAAGGTGCTCTGCCCAGAAATCAAATCATCCGCCGCACCGATCCTTGTGAAAATCTGGTCAAAGATGGGAAGGGATGCCTCAGTTGCAGGTACAAAGCAGCCAATCTGAGCCAGGATTGCAGTAAGGGCAACCTGTCTCATGTACGTGCTTTTACCTGACATGTTAGGCCCTGTAATGAGCAGCATTTCGTTTTCCTTATCCATCCAGCAATCGTTTGGCACATATTCATTGGAATCCATTACCTTTTCCACTACAGGATGTCGGCCATCCTTGATATGGACCCTACGCTCATCATTGAATATCGGCTTTGTATAATGCCGCTCTTCACTGATTGTCGCAAAGCATTGCAGGACATCGATTTCACTTACTGCCTTTGCGAGCTTTTGAAGCCTTGGAATATAGACTTTCACTTCTTCTCTTAATTTTAAAAACAACTCATATTCCAATGCCACTATCTTTTCTTCCGCTTCTAGTATCAACGTTTCCTTCTCTTTAAGCTCCTCTGTCACGTAGCGTTCCGCATTTGCGAGAGTCTGCTTTCTTTCATATCTACCTTCGGGCAAAGTTGCCAGGTTTGCTTTTGTTATCTCAATATAGTAACCGAAAATCCGATTGTATCCTATTTTCAGCGAACGGATGCCCGTAAGCTCGCGCTCCCTCTTTTCAAGCTCCGCAATCCAGGTCTTCCCGTTCCTTCGTGCATCCCTGTATTTGTCCAGCTCCCCATGAAAGCCATCCTTCATCATATTTCCCTCTTTGACGGAAAGGGCAGGCTGTTCGATAAGACTGTCTTGCAAAAGTCCCGTCAACTCCGTGCATTCATCCATATTTTCCAATACACTGTCCGTGAGGATCGGAAGCTTTTTGATCTCCCCTTTTAATGCAGGAATCTGCGATAACGATTTTCTAAGCTGCACGAGGTCGCGGGCATTCACATTCCCAAAAGCCACACGTCCCGCCAGCCGTTCGAGATCATAGACTTCTTTAAGGAGCTCTCTTATTTCCTGTCTTGTAAAATATTCCTTCAATAGAACCTCTACCAGCTCTAGACGGGCTTCTATTTCTTGTTTGTTGACTAGGGGCCTGTCCACCCATTGCTTTAACAGGCGCCCCCCCATGGCGGTTACAGTCTGATCCAACAACCAAAGCAAGGAGCCCTTTTTTCCTTTGGAACGGATGGTTTCCGTCAGCTCCAGATTCCTTTTTGAAAACAGATCTATTTTCATGGTCCGATCCAACTCGTAGAATTTAGCTGGCTGCAGATGCTCGAGACTCCGTTTTTGGGTCCTTATCAGATAGTTTAATAGTCGTCCTACAGAAATAAGCAGCTTTTCCTGTTCCAGCTTGTCCGCAATACGTGAGAATTCCGGAGGTATCTCTGTTGATTGCTCATAGGAGAACGTGACAACCATACGCTCCTTAAGCATTTGTGTAATGTGCGACGGGAAATTTTCATCTACCACGACTTCCTTCGCTCCAATTGAATAGACCTCATTCAGCAGCTGCTGCTCAGGACCGGAGATGATGGTCGTATGTATTTCCCCGGTCGACAGGTCCGCAAATGCCAATCCAAATGTTTCATCACCAAAATCGGATAATGTCGTAAGGAAGTTGTTCTGTTTATCACTAAGTCCTTTTCCTTCCATAACCGTACCAGGTGTTATTAGCTGGACCACTTCCCGCTTCACGACACCCTTGGTATGCTTCGGATCTTCGACCTGTTCACAAATCGCCACTTTATATCCTTTATTTATCAGTTGTTCTATATAGTTTGGAGCTGCATGGTACGGGACCCCGCACATCGGAATCCTGTCCTTGGACCCGCCATCACGGCTCGTTAATGTAATTTCAAGTTCCTGTGACGCCTTAACTGCATCCTCAAAGAACATTTCATAAAAATCTCCAAGACGAAAAAATAAAAAGGCATCTTGGTAGTCTGCCTTCACTCTTAAGTATTGCTGTATCATAGGCGTATAAGAAGCCATGTTATCCCCAACCATTCTCCATTGTTTTTGCTATTTTATTATATCATATTTCAAATGGAGCTTATAGTAAGTTCAAAAAGGAAGAAAAAAGACAAAAAGGTCGAGGTAAACAACAAAGAAACAAAAGAAAACTAGGAAGTGGCCTCCCTAGTAATCTTCTTACTCTTCGTATCCGTCGACGATAAAGTCAGGGTTAAGATCTTCGAAATCCTCGTCTTCCACATCCCAATCCTCATCATCTGTAGAAGTTTCAGGATGTACCTCCACTACAACTTTTGTTTCACCGATGATTTCAGCAAGAAATTCTCTTTCCACTTGAACCTCTACTTTACCACCACTATCAGATATGCTGCACTCTAAGCAGTTAGGCTGTTGCAGAACGCGCGCAACTACTTCATGCTCATCACCGATACTATTGTCATCCTTGTAGCGGAGCTTTACGACGTCCGTATAGGAGACAGTTTCTGTGACAACCTGGGTTTTAGTATTGTCACTATGGGAAAACCAACAGTTGATATCATACTGTCCTGCCACTTCAACTGTGTCGTCCACTTTCTTCGCATCATACTTATGGTTAATGACCCAGCATCCTAAAATACTAGTAGGACGATGCGAGGGACTAATCGTATGTTTAGACTGCGTAAATTTTCTACCTTTACCGGTAACTGCTCTTGTGATAATTTCTCTGTATTCAGACATTCGAGCATACACCCTCCTCATGACAATCTTCATTTCATCCTATGCGGGTTAAATGACTATTGTGCTTTAATGGCTTTAAAAATGTAACCTATAATTTCTAACACATTAACGTATAGTTCATTGTATGCAAGCTTGCCGAGATATGTGCCTATTTTTTAGGAATTTTTATAAGAGGAGGAGGGGGTAGACGAATTACGAAAAGAAGCAGCAGGGAGCCCCTGCTGCTTCTTTTATTTTATTCTGATTCATTCGATCAGTTGCATGAACCGCCGTGACTGTTTTTCACATAGGATCCGGTTTCTCCGCGAAGGACGTCTCCACCTGTAGCTACGATGATTTCATCTGTAACCTTATTTGAGATGGCAGATGAAACAAGCTGCAATAGGTCATTCACACTTTGCTGGGAGTTTTTGAATTCTTGGACAATCGGTATCTCATCCAATTCTTTTAACAGATTATCGAGCTTTTCTTCTGTTTTCTTCAGAGCTTCCTGCTTGCCGTAATGCTGGAAGTTCACCGCTTGTTTTTGCAGGCTCTTAACACTTGCAACCATTTCCTTGATTTTTTGGTTTTCATTGATCTGCGCTTCTGCACGCTTGAAATAATCCACTTCTTCGGTTTCCGAGATCATTTGTGCCAATTCTTTTGCTCTTTTAACGATGTCCGCTTTTGTATATTTTGCCATAATCCTTATACCTCCAATGCTTCTTCTACCAGTTCACCATCAAGTGTCCAGGTTTTCGCTTTTGTTACCTTTACTTTTATCAACTTGCCGATAACAGATTTAGGTCCTCTGAAATTCACTAATTTGCTTTTTTCTGTATATCCTGCCAATACATCAGGGTTTTTCTTGCTTTCCCCTTCTACCAGCACTTCCACCACTTGACCTTCATACTCTTTAAGCTTTTTCGCCGAGATCTCATTGACAAGTGCATTCAAGCGCTGCAGGCGCTCTTTTTTCACTTCCAATGGAACATTGTCGACCATCTTGGCAGCAGGAGTCCCTTCCCGAGGAGAATAGATGAAAGTATAAGCTGTGTCAAATTCCACTTCACGATACAGTGAAAGTGTTTCTTCAAACTGCTCTTCCGTTTCATTCGGGAATCCAACGATGATATCTGTAGTCAGGGAAGCATTAGGCATTGCCGCTTTAATTTTGCCAACAAGCTCAAGATAGCGCTCTCTGTCATACTTTCGTGCCATCATCTTCAACACTTCGGAGCTTCCCGACTGTACCGGCAGATGAATATGATCAAGCAGGTTTCCACCTTTACCAAGAACCTCGATCAATCGGTCATCGAAATCTCTTGGATGGCTTGTCGTAAAGCGGATCCTTGGAATATCTATTTTTCTTATTTCATCCATTAGATCTCCAAGTCCATACGTCATATCCTCAAAATCTTTGCCATAGGCATTGACATTCTGTCCAAGAAGAGTGATTTCCTGATAGTCTTGTGCTGCCAGGTGGCGGACTTCCTGAATGATATCTTCTGGACGGCGGCTTCTTTCTTTCCCGCGCGTGTAAGGAACGATGCAATACGTACAGAATTTATCACAGCCATACATGATATTGACCCAGGCTTTGATTTCACCTTTACGGACCTTTGGAAGGTTCTCGATTACATCGCCCTCTTTGGACCAAACTTCGACAACCATTTCCTTTGACATATACGCTTCTTTAAGTATGTTTGGAAGACGGTGAATGTTATGTGTACCGAAAATCATGTCAACCTGATTATAGGTTTTAAGAATCTTATTTACTACTGATTCCTCTTGGGACATGCATCCGCAAACACCGATCAGCAGGTTCGGACGGTGTTTTTTCAAGGTCTTTAGATGACCCAATTCACCGAACACCTTATTTTCGGCATTTTCCCTTATAGCACAGGTATTCAAAAGGATGACATCCGCATCATTTACTGTATCTGTTGGTTCATAGCCTAAACCGAGAAAAATACCAGCCATTACTTCTGTATCATGTTCATTCATTTGACAGCCATATGTGCGGATATAGAATTTCTTATTGTTTCCCAAGCCTTGAAATTCTTCTGAAATATGAAAATCATTATGATAGTTCACTTCTTCTTTTCCGCGCTTCTTAGCATCCTTCAAGGAAGGTGGGATATATACGCTTTCAAAGTATTTGCTGAAATCTTTAGCAGATTTTTTGTCTGTTGGATTTCCAGCGACTACTTTCTGTGATTCTATTCTTTGCTTTTCATTCATAAAGATGACTCCTTTCCATAGAGTCTATAAAACTCTACACATTAACATAGTATATAATTTTATCCAGTTCTAAACAATATAAATACATAAGCTGTAGGAAAATGTTCATAAAAGAAGAGACACACAAATAGCGGTGTCTCTTCTTTTATATAATGGCTCTGTTAAACACCGCTGTTGATTTCCGCACTAGGCTGCGCTTTCCGCGGGCGGTGCTGGAGCCTCCTCGGGCTTTGCCCTGTGGGGTCTCCAGCCTACCGCTTCCTCCCGCAGGAGTCTTCGCCTATTGCTCCAATCAACAGCTAGATTCTATCCGGATAAAATTGACACCAATAAAGGTTATGAAATAATCCCTAGCTCTTTGCCGGCTTTTTCAAAGATATCCAGAGCCTCTTGAAGTTCTTCTTTTGAGTGCTGTGCGGTAACGATTGTACGTACACGTGCAATCCCCTTCGCCACTGTAGGGAAAGCAATCCCTTGTGCGAATACACCATATTCCAATAATTTATCAGAGAATTTATGGCATAATGATTCCTCTCCCACAATTACCGGAGTCACAGGAGTTTGACTGTTTCCTGTATCGAATCCAAGTTTTACAAGTCCATCCTTGAAGAATTTCGCATTATCCCACAACTTTTCAATCAGTTCTGGTTCTTCAAGTAGTACCTGGATCGCCTCATCACATGCTGCCGTAACTGCAGGGGGATGAGAGGTACTGAATAGGAATGGTCTGCCTTTGTGAATCAGATAGTCAATTAAAGAACGCGTACTTGCTACATATCCCCCAAGTACCCCAACAGCCTTACTCAGTGTTCCGACCTGGATATGGACTCTTCCGTCCAAACCGAAATGGTTCACTGTACCGCGGCCATTTTCCCCGAGAACACCAGATGCATGGGCATCATCGACCATGACAAGTGCATCATATTTCTCGGCTAGTTCGACTATCTTGTCAAGCGGAGCGATATTTCCGTCCATCGAGAATACACCGTCAGTTACGATCAGGCGTTTACGGTAGTCCCCAGATTCTTTAAGCGCACGCTCTAGATCTTCCATATCTACATGCTTGTATACTTTACGTGCTGCCTTTGTCAGGCGAATGCCGTCAATAATGGATGCATGGTTCAGCGCATCTGAGATAACAACATCCTCTGGTGACAGAATAGCGGATAATACACCCTGATTGGTGGTAAAACCTGATTGGAATACAAGCGCAGCTTCAGTGTGCTTGAACTTTGCCAGTTTTTCTTCAAGCTCTTCATGCATGGTGAAAGTACCTGCGATGGTACGTACGGAACCTGTCCCTGCACCATACTTTTCAACCGCTTCGAGCGCTGCTTTTCTAAGGCGTGGATGAGAGGTAAGCCCCAAGTAGTTGTTGGAAGATAGTTGAATGACTTCCTTCCCATTGATCACCACTTTGGATCCTTGATCGGATTCTAGAGGAACCAGCTTTCTAAATGTACCCTGTTCCTTCATTTGGTCTAATTCTTCCTGCAGGTATTCAAACCCTTTCATTAAAACCCCTCCTGAAAATAAATGTTCATTAGTCATTAGAATTAAGGCTGTAACACTACTTTACCACATTGACCTGAAATCATTAAATCAAACCCTTTTTCAAAGTCCTCGAGTGGGAAATGGTGTGTAATCATCGGTTTTACATCGACTTGACCGGATTTAAGCAGTCTTGATACCTGTTGCCATGTTGTATACATTTTACGTCCCGTGATCCCTTGAACAGTCACACCTTTAAATACGATATCATTGGTGATGTCAAGCTCGACCGGTCGCACAGGCAGGCTCAGAATCGAAACTCGGCCGCCGTTTGTCACCATTTTGAAGCCTTGGTTCATAGCGATCGGATGACCGGACATTTCACAGATTACATCCACACCATTCCCGTCAGTCAACTCCATTACAAGATCTACCGGGTTATTTTCTTTTGCATTGATGACTGTTGTTGCACCCATTTTAGTTGCAAGATCGAGACGGTATTCGTTCAAGTCTACTGCGATGACCTGAGAAGCACCTGCAGCTTTTGCTACTCCCACTGCCATTATCCCGATCGGGCCACATCCGATTACTGCTACAGTTTTCCCTGCAACATCACCGGCAAGTACAGTGTGCACAGCGTTCCCCATCGGCTCCTGTACAGAGGCAACATCATATGGCATGTCTTTTGGGTTTTTCCATACATTAACGGCTGGAAGTGCTACATACTCAGCAAAACAGCCATGTGTATCCACCCCGATGATTTTAGTGTTTTTACAAATGTGGTAGTCACCTGTTAAACATTGTGGACACTCATAACAAACAATATGTGTTTCTGCAGAAACCTGGTCACCCATTGCCACGTTGGATACCTTACTTCCGACTTCTACGATTTCACCCGCGAATTCATGACCGAATACGTAAGGGGGATTCACCCTGCTCTCGGACCATTCATCCCATGTGTATATATGAACATCTGTCCCGCAGATAGATGTCGCTTTTACTTTTATCAGTACTTCATCTTCTTTGATTTGTGGTATATCAACCATTTGAAGTTCGGCACCATATCCACGATGATGCTTCACGATTGCTTTCATTTTTCCATTCACAGAGAACACTCCCTCAATAAATAAGACTATTTTTCTTTATTTCTACTAAACAGTGTATCATCTATGAAGAGGCGAGTAAACAGGAGTGTCCACTGGATATGTACAAGTGATTACGATGGGAAAAATCGTGAAAATTTTTTCTGATTTTAGTTAAGCGCTTTCATTTGCTCGGATCAAAAAAAGGCCTGGACAATTGTCCAAGCCCTTTTGATTGTATTACATAAATTCTTTTACCAGCTCGTTGAATTGTGCTTCATCCAATTGAAAATCGGCTTTTGCCAATGGCTCTTCACTGTAGTTATGCACTAATTCCTGATAGGATTTTTGCTCTTTGTTCTGGTAGATAAGACCTGTAACCAGACCATTGTGCTCCATAAGTGTTTGCATGGCAGTAACTTTACTATGAGCATCATAGCCTTCGATATCACTTAATTTAGTCAGATTCTCTTTGAACCAATCATATGTGTTGACCTTGTTATAAGTAACACATGGACTGAATACGTTGATCAGGGAGAATCCTTTATGATTGATACCCTGCTCGATCAAAGAAGTGAGATCCTTCAGATCTGTTGAGAAACTTTGTGCTACAAAAGTTGCACCGGCGGTCAAGGCCATTTCCATTACAGATAAAGAAGACTCAATAGATCCTTGTGGTGTGGATTTCGTTTTGAAACCAACTTCACTACGAGGGGATGTTTGACCTTTTGTTAATCCGTAAATCTGGTTGTCCATTACTATGTAAGTAACATCGATATTACGGCGAATAGCATGGATAGTATGACCAAGTCCGATGGCAAATCCGTCTCCATCTCCACCAGATGCGATAACTGTTAGATCTTTGTTGGCCATTTTAACACCTTGTGCAATCGGCAGGGAACGGCCATGAATTCCGTGAAAACCATAGGAATTGATGTATCCGGAAATACGCCCGGAACAGCCGATACCCGAGATTACAGCAAGATTCTCTGGCTCAAGTCCAACATTTGCGGCAGCACGCTGGATGGCAGCCTGTACGGAGAAATCCCCACAGCCCGGACACCAGTTTGGTTTTACATTATTACGAAAGTCTTTAAACGTTGCCATCTTATAACAGCTCCTTGCATTTTGTGTGGATTTCTTTCGGTAGGAATGGATCTCCATCATACTTCAAGAGGCTACGGATTTTTCCGGCATGTCCAACATTCATCTTCAGGATGCTAGCCAATTGTCCTGTAGCATTGTATTCCACAACGATCACTTTTTTCGCCGCTTTAACCAAAGGTAATACTTCCTCAGTAGGGAATGGATGAATCAGGCGGATTTGAGCGTGATTCGCTTTGATCCCATCTGATTCAAGACGTTCCATTGCTTCCTCGATCGTCCCTCTTGTAGAGTTGAATCCAACAAGCAATACGTCTGGCTCCTCATGTTTCGCATTAACATGAACTGGGTTATTGAATTTTAAGTTATTCAATTTACGAAGACGCTTGTCCATCTGAGCTTGACGGTTTGCCGCAACTTCGGAAGGTTTTCCTGTTTCTTCGTGTTCCACACCAGTAACATGGTGGATACCGTTCTTCATGCCAGGGATCACACGCGGGGACACCCCGTCTTCTGTAACTTCATAACGCTTGAAGTAGCTCTTATCATCCGAATCAGGGATTTTTGCATTGATATCCAGCTTACCGCGACGGATTTCAACTTTATCAAACGATAGAGGCTCAACAGACTGTTTGCCCAAGGATAATTGCAGGTCAGTCAAAAGGATGACAGGCACTTGGTATTCTTCGGCTATATTGAAAGCTTCCACTGTATCGTAGAATGCTTCCTGCACCGTACTTGGTGCCATGACAACCTTAGGGATTTCACCATGTGTACCATAGATCATGGCCATAAGGTCGGATTGTTCTATTTTTGTCGGAAGGCCAGTACTTGGACCTCCACGCTGCGTGTCAACGACAACTAGCGGAGTTTCCGTCATACCGGATAGGCCGATCGCTTCCATCATCAGGGACAGACCGGGACCTGCAGAGGCTGTCAGCGTACGGACACCAGCATAGTTTGCACCGATTGCCATAGTACATGCCGCAATTTCGTCTTCAGTCTGTATGACCGTTCCACCGAATTTCGGAAGCTTTTTAATCAGGTATTCCATAATTTCTGATGCAGGAGTAATCGGGTACGCAGGCATGAAACGTGAGCCCGCTGCCACAGCGCCCATTGCGATGGCATCATTTCCGATCATGAACAGACGCTTTTTGCCATCTGCTTTTTCCAACTGCATCGTCTGTACATTTTCTGCTTGTTCCTTCACAAATGCTACACCGGCACGAATGGCATCCATATTCTTTTCCACAATGGATTCGCCTTTTCTTCCGAAGATCTCCTGTACCACTTCACGGAAAGATTCTGCATCCAAGTCAAGGATGGCACTGGACGCACCGACCGCCACCATGTTTTTCATTAAAGAAGTACCAAGCTCTGTCGCGATTTCTGTGAATGGGACAGCGTAAAGCGTAGCTTTTCCATCCTCAGGAATGCTTGGCTTAAATTTCGCATCGGCGATAACCACTCCGCCTTGGCGTAATTCATGATAGTTCACGTCGATTGTTTCCTGGTCGAATGCTACTAATATATCAAGATCATCTGAAATGGAACGAACCTGTGTCGTACTAACACGGATTTTGTTGTTAGTATGTCCACCTTTAATACGGGAAGAGAAATGGCGATAGCCATATAAGTAATATCCTAAACGATTTAATGCGATGGAGAAAATTTCACCAGTACTTTCGATACCTTCCCCTTGTTGCCCTCCAACTTTCCATGAAAGTTGATTGATCATGTGCCTTACACCCCTTTAATTACCTTCATTGTCAGAATTTATCAGAATTCAATTGTACCACTATTCCGATTGCAATATGTTATCGAATGGTAAGTATGGAATAGAAACTACTATAAAATCAGGTAAAATATGTACTAAACGCTTTCATTGTAGACCTATTTTTTTAAAAATACAAGCGTTTGATTCAATTTCTTTCAAAAAATTTGAAAATTTTATTAGTAAAATATGAAAACGCATACACGCATGCTTTATACCGATTATTTAGGGAATCTTTTAAAGAAATTCCCATAAAGAAAGCCTTCAACCTCTGTTTTAGAATAATATTTTGTTAATGTATTAACGAGACTTGAATAATCCTCGTATCTCGATAATCCATTGACTGTTTTTGTTATTCCATCAAAGTCAGATCCAACTCCGATATGATTGATTCCCCCGAGTGCACAAATATGCTCTATATGACGAAGCACGTCATCAATGTAACTCTCATGATTGTCTGAGAGGAACTGCGGGACAAAAGTCACCCCAATGGCAGCATCTTTTTCAATCAGTGCCATTATTTGCTCATCGGTCAAATTTCTCGGGTTTGGGCAAATGGTTTTACAATTGGAATGCGAGGCGATTACATATTGGCCTAGTTCGAGCACTTCCCAAAATCCCCTTTCAGATAGATGGGAAACATCCGTCCAGATAAAATGGTCATTGTTCTCCTTCACTACTTCTTTACCAAACGACGACAATCCAGCCCCTCTATCTTCAAGGATTCCGTCAGCAACAGCATTTGCATAATTCCATGTCAATCCGACAGAAGAAACGCCAAGTCTGAATAATGTCCTTAATCGCTCCAAACTTTTTCCGATCGCATCACAGCCCTCCAAAGTGAGGATGGCCCCTACCTCATCATCCTTTAATTGCATCATTTCCCTTTTGGATGTTACAAGCTTCATTTTCGGGAATCTTTGCAGGACTTTTCTATAGAAGATATCAATCATTTCCAAAGCTACATCAAACCTGGACTCTTCTCTTACCTTTTCCGGAATATAGATGGCGAAGCACTGGACCCTGGCACCCGTCTTTTTCAAACCATCCCATGTCACATGAAGTTCTGGACTATCTTTGAAGGATAGATGCGGCTCTTCCCACATCCTGAACACGGTATCACAATGAGCATCGAAAATGCGCATGGAATTCCCCACCTTTGCATTGTTTTTTATTTTCTTAAGTATGATAGAAAACAGCCTTGTAATAAAAAAAACCTGTTGCATCTAGATGGCAATCAGGCTTCAATTTATTTTATTCTTTCTTTTTCATCTAGGCTCTACAATCAATTTTATTGCAGTTCGTTCCTCACCGTCAATTAATATGTCGGTAAAGGCAGGAATACAAATCAAATCCACTCCGCTTGGTGCGACAAATCCCCTGGCAATTGCTACAGCCTTCACCGCTTGATTCAGCGCCCCAGCTCCGATGGCTTGTATTTCCGCCCCCCCACGTTCTCTTAAAACCCCTGCTAAAGCCCCTGCTACCGAATTTGGGTTTGACTTGGCTGAAACCTTTAATATCTCCATTTCTAGCTCCTCCTTAACATTTACAGTATATGGTGAAAGATCCATAGATGAATGAATTGATAATAATTTCATTCCTACTATATTCAGGAGAAGCGAGATGTATTCCAGCTTGTATTACATTTGAGGCCTTCATATCCAAAAAGTTTATATGTCAATCAAAAAACGGATGGTCTTCGTTTATGATCAATGGTTTGATGGATTTTGCCTTCCCTGTTTTCATATCCACATCGAGTATGACTGCATTAAGCTGGGTTCTACCTCCTGTCACCTCAAAGCGGACAGGAAGGGACGTCATAAACCTCTTTAATACCGCATCCCTCTCTACCCCTAATATACCGTCATAAGGTCCTGTCATCCCAACATCAGTTATATATGCAGTTCCTTCAGGCAACACCCGATAGTCGTTTGTCTGAACATGGGTATGGGTCCCGACGACTCCCGTGACTCGCCCATCCAGATACCATGCAATTGCCTGTTTTTCACTTGTCGCTTCCGCGTGAAAATCAACAAAAATAAAGGGCGTACGCTTTCTCGCTTCCTCCACTAACTCATCCGCTTTCTTGAAAGGACAATCGATTGGGGGCAAGAACGTTCTTCCCTGCAAATTGATCACTGCAAGCTCCTTTCCATGAAAGGGGATGTAAGCGATGCCCTTCCCAGGTGTTTCACTTGGAAAATTGGCTGGACGTATCATGTATTTTGCACGATCGATAAACTCAAAGATTTCACGGTTATCCCATGTATGATTTCCTAATGTCACAAGATTCGCTCCAGCCGCGAGAAATCCTTGATATATTTTCTCAGTGATCCCTTTTCCCCCTGCCGCATTTTCCCCATTGACAATGGTGACAGCCGGTTGGAATTTACTTTTTAATTTTGGCAGATATTCTTTTACCATATCCCTACCAGGAGAGCCAACAACGTCTCCAACAAATAATATTCTCAAAATTAATCGATTCCCTTCTGTACATCTGGTTAATACTAGTTTCCCATACCTTTCGTTTATAGGCAAACCGGTTTAATGGCAAACAAAAAAAGTGGTGCGAGCACCACTTTATTTTGCGTATTCCACGGCTCTTGTTTCACGAATCACCGTTACCTTGATATGTCCTGGATAATCCAGTTCTTCCTCGATGCGCTTTCTGATATCTCTTGCTAGACGATGTGCTTCCAGATCATCGATTGTATCTGGTTTTACCATGATACGCACTTCACGACCTGCTTGAATAGCAAAGGATTTCTCTACTCCTTCGTAGGATTCTGAAATCTCTTCCAGCTTCTCTAGTCGACGGATATAGTTTTCAAGTGTTTCACTGCGTGCACCAGGTCTTGCAGCTGATAATGCATCTGCTGCTGCCACAAGTACCGCAATGATGGAAGTAGGTTCCGTATCTCCGTGGTGGGAAGCAATACTGTTGATTACAACTGGATGCTCCTTATACTTCGTAGCTAATTCTACGCCGATTTCCACGTGACTGCCTTCGACTTCATGGTCTACCGCTTTACCGATATCGTGAAGCAATCCTGCACGGCGAGCCAATGTTTCATCCTCGCCAAGCTCAGCTGCCATCAATCCGGATAAGAATGCCACTTCCATCGAATGCTTCAGAACGTTCTGTCCATAACTTGTACGGAATTTCAAACGACCCAAGATTTTAATCAAATCAGGATGTAATCCATGAACACCGACTTCAAATGTAGTCTGTTCACCCATTTCACGGATGTATTCGTCCACTTCACGTCTTGATTTTTCAACCATTTCCTCGATGCGTGCAGGGTGGATACGTCCATCCTGAACCAGCTTATCAAGGGCAATACGTGCTGTTTCACGACGAATCGGATCAAAACCAGATAGTATTACTGCTTCTGGAGTATCATCGATAATCAAGTCGATACCAGTCAATGTTTCAAGAGTACGGATGTTACGTCCTTCACGTCCAATGATTCGGCCTTTCATCTCATCATTAGGTAAGTTAACAACGGATACTGTCGTTTCTGCAACATGGTCCGCCGCACAACGTTGAACAGCTAAAGAAAGAATCTCTCTCGCTTTCTTATCCGCATCTTCTTTAGCCCTGTTTTCGCTTTCCTTCACCATCAGGGCAATATCATGGGATAATTCGTTTTCAACACGGTCAATGATGATATTTTTCGCCTCATCTCGTGTCAAAGCCGAAATGCGTTCTAGCTCTTCCTGCTGTTTACGCACTAATTGATCCACTTTGCTCTCTAATTCTTCAATATGCTGTTGTCTATCGTTTAAAGAATCTTCACGCCTTTCCAAAGCTACTTCACGTTTATCAAGCGATTCATCTTTTCGATCTAGATTCTCTTCTTTTTGCATTAAACGATTTTCTTGTTTTTGCAGTTCGTTTCTACGGTCACGAATTTCACGTTCAGCTTCTGTGCGAAGTTTGTGAATTTCGTCCTTAGCTTCTAATAGTGCTTCTTTCTTAAGTGATTCAGCTTCACGTTTCGATTCTTCCACAATTTGTTCAGCTGCACTCTTAGCGCCTAAAATCTTTTGCTCAGCAATAGATTTACGAACATAAAAGCCAACAACTACACCGACGAATAAGGCAAGCAAAGCGGAGATGATTGTTACAGTTTCCATTATTACACCTCCTCTTGCTATGAACTTTTTTCTTGCTAGATTTCATTGTCGGCATGTACATTGTTACAATGTGTGTCAACATACAGCTCAAAGGCTTTTTAGCTTTTTTATAGCTCTAAAATTCTAACAAAATGTAAATTATACATACTAATTGTAAATCTGTGAAAATTTATTGTCAAGCCTGTCCTATCAAGCATTTAACCTTTTTGGTAAACTAATCCTATTTTCAGTATGAAAATAGGGCAAAAGGAATGGTTTCCAACCTTCAAAAAAAGTGCCTGACCGACTTTTCTTGGCACAGTACCACCATGCAGACTGGTACTGTGCCAGAAAAATCGATACAAGCACTTTATTTAATCGGTATTAAAAATCCAGTAGTTCCTCTTGGTCTTCTTCCTCAGGAGGAGCGGTAATATCTTTATCCAGACCATGGTGATCACGGATCAGTTGATAAATTTCCTGTCGGACTTCCTTGTTCTCCTTCAGGAACTGCTTGGCATTCTCACGGCCTTGTCCCAATCTTTCCTCATTATAGGAGTACCAGGAACCGCTCTTTTGTACGATATCCAGGTCAGAGCCCATATCAATGACCTCTCCCTCCCTGGAGATTCCTTCTCCATACATGATATCCACTTCTGCAACCTTAAATGGAGGAGCTATTTTATTTTTCACCACTTTTATCTTCGTTTTATTTCCCACAATGTCATGACCTTGCTTCAATTGCTCAGCACGACGAACCTCTAGGCGTACGGAAGAATAGAATTTAAGTGCGCGTCCACCTGGTGTGGTCTCAGGGTTACCGAACATGACACCTACTTTTTCACGGATCTGGTTGATGAAGATCGCGATAGTCTTGGATTTATTGATTGCACCTGAAAGCTTACGAAGTGCCTGGGACATAAGACGCGCTTGAAGACCCACGTGGGAGTCACCCATCTCCCCTTCAATTTCCGCTTTTGGTACAAGTGCAGCAACAGAGTCGACTACGATGATATCGACAGCACCACTTCTTACAAGTGCCTCTGCTATTTCAAGTGCCTGCTCCCCAGTATCTGGCTGGGATAGAAGCAATTCATCTATATTTACACCCAATTTTTGCGCATATACCGGATCAAGTGCATGCTCGGCATCGATAAATGCCGCTTGTCCACCTTGTTGTTGCACTTCGGCGATTGCATGAAGGGCAACTGTAGTTTTACCGGAAGATTCAGGTCCATATATTTCAACTACTCTTCCTCGGGGATATCCGCCGGCACCCAATGCTACATCCAACGCCAGGGAACCACTTGGCATGGTAGAGATTTTACGCTCCGCCTGTTCCCCCAACTTCATGATGGAACCTTTACCGAATTGTTTTTCTATTTGTTTTAATGCCATATCTAAAGCCGCTTTACGATCACTCACTCAATTTCCTCCTTTATATCTATGAAACTAAATAATCATTATCTATTAACTACTCTAACTATACCTCTTTTTAAGATGTTTGGCAACTAAAAAACGAACATCCATTCGGTTTTTTTGAATCCGAAAACAGAATGAAAAAGACATTTTCCTTTTAGCGAATATTGGCTTTTATGAGGGTAAAGTCAATCAAAAAACTTTTTTAGGTTTTCATTCACTCATCATAATAAAAGCAGCTGAGGGTCTCAGCTGCTTTTGTATAGCTCCTTTAAAAGGAAATGACATCCGTATTTTACTGTTCGTTGCCTGATGGAATCCCGGCCGCCGGCCAATCTGATAGGGTGGACGACGGTTTTGCCATTTGGCAGGGCCAATCCTATGAAGACTGTCCCTACCGGTTTCCCATCCATCACACCGGGACCGGCAACTCCCGTGAAGCTGATTCCTATGTCCGTATTGAAAAGCTCTTTGACGCGTCCTGCCATTTCGGCTGCACACTCTTCACTTACAGCACCATGATCCTCCAATGTTTGAGCGGATACACCCAATACATTCTGTTTGATCTCGTTAGTGTAGCAGACGACTCCACCCTCTATCACCTCGGAGGCCCCGGTAAAGGCAGTCATCTTTTCAGAGAACAGTCCTCCCGTCAGACTCTCGGCACTGCTGAGCGTATAGCGGGAATGTTGTATCTTCTCGAAAAGTACGGAAAAGATGGTATCTTCATCGTAACCATAAAAGTGCTCGCCGACCCTGGATTGAATGAGCTTTTCCGTTTCATTGATCAGCCTATTCGCTTCTACCTCCGAATGGTGCTTCGCAGTCAAACGCAAAGTTACTTCATGGTCACCCGCCAATGGTGCAATCGTTGGATTTGCCTGTTGCTCTATCAGATCGTCAATGTCTGTTTCCAGCTGTGATTCACCTATACCAAAAAAGCGCAGAACCTTTGAAACTATCTGTTCCTTCACGCCAAGCTTGGACAGGATATATTCCCGGCCATAATTCAAAAACATTGGCTGAAGCTCTTTAGGAGGGCCGGGAAGCAGTATATACGTATGATCCCTGCCCGCAAGTGCCATTCCCGGAGCCATTCCATAATCGTTCGGTAAAACAGTGGAACCCTCCAAGACGATGGCCTGCTTTTTATTGTTTTCACTCATCATCCTATTTGTATTTTGGTAATAGGCTTCAATATTACTCAATGCCTCATGATCCATTACAAGATTCTTTTGCAGTACCTTTGATATCGTTTCCTTTGTCAGGTCATCTTTTGTCGGTCCCAGTCCTCCTGTAAAAATCAGAAGGTCGGCCCGCTTTTTTGCGGTATGTATGGCTGTAGCCAGCCGATCGGGATTGTCCCCGACCACTGTATGAAAATAAACATTGATCCCAAGTTCCGCCAACTGCTTGGATAGAAATTGAGCGTTCGTATTGCAAATCTGTCCAAGCAGCAACTCAGAACCTACAGCAATTATTTCTGCGCTCCTAAACATATAATTCCCTCCCTTTACCTTGAGCTGAAACTTTTATTTAGACCGAAGGATGGCATCTTTATTTTTGTAGAAATAATCCCACCCCGAAACCAGGGTGAAAATAAGCGCGACCCAAAGCGCTATCGTATCAAATGGTACGGAAATCATTTCAAATGGGATGTTATGTAATAATAATGCAGAAACTGCAATGATCTGTGCCCAGGTTTTGATCTTCCCCAACATGTTTGCCGCAACGACCTCCCCTTCGCCTGCTAACACAAGGCGGAGTCCTGTTACTGCAAACTCCCTGCTGATGATAAGGATGACGATCCAGGCAGGAGCCATCTGCAGTTCCACCAGGGCGATCAATGCTGCGGAAACTAAAAGCTTATCTGCCAAGGGATCAAGGAACTTCCCTAGATTGGTCACTAGGTTAAGCTTCCTCGCATAATAACCATCCACCCAATCCGTGACCGAGGCTATGATAAATATAATGGCGCCGAATAGATGTGCATAAGGAATGGTTTCTTGGCCGATTGCCAGTTCTCCTAAATCTAAAGGTGCAAGCATCAATACCATGAACACTGGAATTAACACAATCCTTGAAACGGTAATTTTATTTGGTAAGTTCACATTCATTCCTCCAACATTCAATATTGCTTTTCCAATATACATAAATATGGATTGTTTGTCTAATCATATGGGGATATTGTGTACAAAAAAAGCCATCATTCCGATGACTTTATTGTTCTCCATTCTTTACAAATTTAATAGTGAATGTCTGAGTGGTTTTCTCATTTGTCGGAAATGGGAACTTAAAAGGCTCTCCATTTATCTTCAAATCGGTTTCGAAGGTTCTTCCGACTTTAAAGCTGACTTCAGCTTCCTGGGACAAGTCAATTTGTTTGACCTCTTCGCCTTTTTTCACCAAACCATAATGAAAGTTCTTACCTTTATCATTATCGATTTCAATCCATGTTTCACCTGGTGAGGAAAGTTCCACTACGAATTTATCCGTACCACTCAATTCCAATGTTGCATTGGAGCCGCTCTTTTCAAGCTCTTTCAATGTACCTGCAGCTGGAGCTTCCTCTTCTGCAGGCTTCTCTTCTTCAGGAGCCTTCTCTTCTTCAGCGGGAGCCTTTTCCTCCTCTTCAGGCTGGGCAGCTTGATTTGGGGAATCTATTTCAGCGGGCTGCGTATCCTGTGCTGCTTGATTTGCTTCATTGCCGTCTCCACCTGAAAGGCTGATGACGACTGTATAAACAATGGCGCATATCGCAACAATCGCTAAAATTGTAAATAGAATCGGGAGGAACTTCCATGACTTGGTGCTTTTTGCAGGCACTTGTTTTCTCGTTTTGACACGTGAAAGCTGCGGAATGTCCTCTTTTTCATTTACAGGTATATCATTTTTGTATTCTTCAAATATTTCTTCGGGATCGAGTCCGACCGCCTCTGCATATTGTTTGATGAATGCACGGGCGTAAAATTGTCCCGGCATGATGGAATAGTTGCCTTCTTCCACGCCGATTAAGTATCTCTTTTGTATCTTTGTAGTCGTTTGTAGATCCTCAAGGGACATTTTTTTTGCTTCACGTTCCTGCTTCAGTCTGTTTCCGAGTTCTGTCACTACCTAACACCTTCCAACATTTTTAAAAATCAAAGCCTCCAAAAGGATTATCTTCGAACATATTACTGGATTGTACAACTTCGTACGTTATCTCTTCATCCTCGTTGTTTCTCAATTCAATAATATAGTCAAAATCATCAAGTTTATATTCTGTATTTTGCACGAAAACATCTGGATGTTCAACCACTTTCACAGCTGATAATCTCATGATTTCACGGATCAGCTGCCAATGCTTTTCGTTTGCTCTTTTCGTCGAAACGATCCCATCAATAATAAAGAGGTTGTCCTCACTATACTCATCTTCAATCAACTGACTGCGAATCGTTTGTTTTAGCAGGGTACTCGACACAAATAACCACCGTTTATTCGCACAAACGCTTGAGGCGACGATGGATTCAGTCTTACCTACCCTCGGCATCCCCCTGATTCCAATCAGTTTATGCCCCTCCTGCTTGAACAACTCTGCTAAAAAGTCAACTAGTAAGCCTAAGTCTTCCCTGACAAAACGGAAAGTTTTTTTGTCGTCTGCATCTCGTTGTATGTATCTTCCATGTCTTACAGCCAGACGATCACGAAGTTTTGGCTCCCGAAGCTTTGTTACTGTTATATTATCCATTGTATTCAGGATAGATTCAAGACGGACTATTTGCTCATTTGTATCACTCAACAGAAGCATTCCACGTCTCGAATCATCTACTCCATTTATCGTCACAATATTAATGGAGAGCATTCCGAGCAACGACGCAATATCCCCAAGAAGACCCGGCCTGTTAATATGTATCTGATATTCTAAATACCACTCTTTTTTCTCCATCAAACCACTCCCGTCCATCAAAACGTTTCGTTCAACTTTGTACTTCTATAATAGCTAATAATAAGAAAATTAGAAAGTAATTCCTGTATAATGAGAAAAATTTGAATCTTTGAGGCTTTTTCGGCAAAAAAAAAGAGAGGATTTAGCCTCTCTTAGTGTGATCCATCATTTTGTACAAGCTTTACCATCATGTTGGCAATAGCATGCTGCTCTTCCGGGCTTGCCACTTTCCAAAGGTCTGCCAAAACGCGTTCCTGAGGATTTTTTGCTTCTACTTCCTGAGCAAGGTAATCCCCGATTTCATACGCAAGTTGAGAAATGGCGGATTGATCCATCCCTTCGTGCTCTGCATGATTCAAACGGTCACCTAAAAAACCTTTCCACTGATCCCAATTATCCAACACAGACATATCTAATTCCTCCTTCCGCATATGTTCAAGAGTTAGTATGTCTTGCTGGAGAAAAAATATGCACAATCTTAATTCCAACCACCATTGACTCCTAAAATCTGTCCGGTTATGTAAGAAGCTCTATCTGAAACGAGGAAAGAAACAGATTCAGCTACCTCATAAGGGTCGGCCAGTCTGCCGATTGGGATTTCCCCTGCCAAATCATCTAATTCTTCCTCTGAAAAATGTTGAAGCATCTTAGTCTTTACTGCACCTGGGGCAATGGCATTCACCCTGATCCCGCATAGACCCACTTCTTTGGCCAACGCCATGACAAAGGAATTTTGCGCACCCTTGGTCATAGAATACAGCACTTCGCATGAAGCTCCGATTTCTCCCCAGATGGAAGAAATGACGACAATATTCCCTGACTTCCTGCTGATCATTTCCGGTAGAAATAATTGTACGGTTGAATATAATGATGTTATGTTAAGCTGTATCATATTCATTTTTGTTTCTTCATCAATATCTGTCATTAGTCCGTAAAAGGCTGAACCTGCATTATAAATGATGCAATCCAGTTTTTCGGCTATGCCACTTTTTAATTGTAATGCCCCATTGGAACTTGCAAGATCGGCTTGTATGGGTCTTACCCTATCGGTCCCATATCTACTTACCATGTCTTCGACTGCTTGACGATCGCGGTTATAATGAAGATAGGTAAAATACCCTTCTTCCAACAGTTTCTCTGAAATTGCCCTTCCTATATCCCCGCTTGCTCCAATGATCAACGCTCTTTTTTGCAATAGATTCACCTACATCATTTGAAATTCGATAAATAGAAACAAGCCGACTCAGCTGCACTTGTACAGTTGAGTCGACCGGATTTACTTCGGTACTATCTGACAAACGGTAAAAGCCTCTTCTTTGATAAGTGCTTTCGCCACTTCAGAGAGATCTTGTAATGTGATTTTTTCCAGTTGAGGTATTACCTCGAAAAGATCCATGCTATTGAATGCATATCTTGTAAATTGGTTGGCAATGAACTCAGGAGAATTCAAAGCCCGCAGGAAGGAACCGATTTTCTTCTTTTTTATCCGCTCCAATTCATCCTCTTGAATGGTTGCAGGGTCAAGCGATAAGAGTATCTCTTTCAATTTTTCAGCAAGCTTATCCGGTTCGGCTGTATCCCCGCCAAGCATGGCAAATCCAAATCCTTTTTCCCCTGTATAGTCGTAGGCGAATGTCTCATCGATAAGACCGTCGTCATAAAGTTCTTGGTAGTGATCGGAACTTTTTCCAAACAGAAGATCCAATAGCACATTGACCGATAACTCATGCTTGAGAAGGTCCACCCCTTGTTTGTCTGGAGAGGATTCCTTGATTCCAAGCAAGCTTTTGGAGGTATGCACATTCATCTTCAGCACTTTTTTCGGCTCAGATACTGTAGTAGGCTCCTCTTCAAAATGCCTCTTAATTTCCTTCGGCTCCTTGAATGTTTTCTTGCTCTGATTTTCTTTGATGAAACTCATCATTTTTTCTGTATCCATCGGACCGACAACAAATAATAGCATATTGCTCGGATGGTAGAAGGTTTCATAGCATGTATAAAGTAGATCCTTCGTGATTTTTGCGATGGATTCCTTTGTCCCTGCGATGTCTATCTTCACTGGATGATGATGGAACATGCTTTCAATCAAGCCGAAATAGGCACGCCAGTCTGCGTTATCCTCGTACATGGTGATTTCCTGACCGATGATCCCTTTTTCCTTTTCCACTGTTTTTTCAGTGAAGTATGGGCTTTGTACAAAGTCCATCAACGTTTCGAGATTTTTTTCGACATTTGAAGTACTCGAGAAAAGATAGGCAGTCCTTGTAAAGGATGTAAAGGCATTTGCCGAAGCACCCTGCTTACTGAAATCCTGGAACACGTCTCCGTCCTCTTTTTCGAACAGCTTGTGCTCCAAAAAGTGAGCGATGCCATCAGGTACATGCAAATACTCATCACCATCAATCGGGACAAACTTATTATCGATCGATCCATACTTGGTTGTAAATGTGGCATAGGTTTTATGAAAGCCGTCTTTGGGCAACAGATATACTTGAAGTCCATTATCCAAGGTTTCATGATAAAGGGTTTCTGCAAGTTGGCTGAATTCTATTTTCTCCATTTATTCTGCCTCCTTTCCCGTTAAAAAGTAAATTGTATCCAATTCGATCTTCTTTGCAACCTGTTGGATTTCTTCCTTTGTGACCTTTTCGACGCCATCAAGGAATTGGTCTACCGGTTTATCAGCTTCCGCCACTTCATTATTATAAAGTATCTCGATTAGCCCTCGTGCAGTATCAATTGTCTCGAGCACCTGATTTTTGATCACAGCTTTAGTCTGGGCGATTTCAGCATCTGTATATTCACCTTGCCTCATTGCCTCTACTTGCTTATGGATGATGTTGACTGCTTTTTCATAATTGGAAAAATCGATCCCTGACATCACAAGGAGCAGCCCTTTATGACTTTCCACCCTTGAGGCAGCATAATATGCCAGGCTTTCTTTTTCCCGTACATTGATGAACAGCTTGGAATGCGAAAATCCACCGAATATTCCGTTGAAAACCTGCAGGGCAAAGTAGAGATCATCATTGAATGTGATATTCGTCCGATAGCCCATATTGAGCTTCCCTTGTTTCACATCTTGACGCTCCACCACTTCATTCGGCTCTTTAGGAGTCTTGGGGTTCCTTGAAATGGCAGTCGAGGGTTTTACGCCTTGATCTTCCATCTTGAAATAATTCTCCACATAAGCCTTTACTTCCGCTTCTTCTATATCGCCGACAACATAAAGATGAATATCGTCTTCTTTCAGCATTTGCCGGTAATACTCATAAAGGGATTGGGCAGTTATCCCATCCACCTGCTCGCTTTGGCCATTTGCTTGAAGGCGGTAAGGCTCATCACTGCACATCTCTTCTATCAATCTTTGGCTAGCATATCTCATCTTATCGTCATAGACGGATTGTATCCTTTGCTTTAATGCCCTCTTTTCTTTTTCCACTGTGGACTGGATGAAGGAATCACCTTCGACGACAGGTTGTAGGAGAACTTCACTTAGAAGCTGTATGCCTCTTTCCAATAATGGAGTTGTATCCTTCAAGAACTTTTCATTGGCGATTTCCAAGCGGAAAGTGATGATATGCGATTCCCCTTTTTTGCTTAAATCAACCGCCAGGCTCGCACCGTAAAGCTCATCAAGATGTGCACGGAAATGTGAAGGTTTGGGATGGGTTTTAGTGCCATTCTGCAGCACATAGGGCAGCAGCGCTCTAAGGGTGACGTCTTCCTCTGAAAGTGGTGCCATCAATTTAAGGACCAGCGTATTTGTTTTAAATTTATCTGTTGATACATTATGAACCTTCACCCCATTGAGCGAAAATGTTCGTTCATCGATCAGCTTCAAGATATCTCCTCCTTATTAAGTATAATTATGTTCATCATTGCTTTACATATTGCAGTAAGGCTTTCAATTTTCACATAGTATTCATAACTATTTCATACAAGTCAGTACTATTCTTTCATTATTTCATGAAAAATAGTCTTAGTTCCAATATAAAGGTTTATTAGAAAGTATTACAAGTTTTAGGATCGTTTTATTACATTTAGGTTTACATAACTTAATTATGGTTAAACACCAAAAAAGTGACCCCCATCATGGGAGTCACTTATATTTATTTATGGACGTTTCCTAAGGACGTGAAAACTGAATTTATCCGCTCTGAAATAATTCAGGGAATAGAGAATCGGTTCATCATTTTGATCATAGTGCATCTGTTTCAGCACCAGCAAAGCTGTCTCAGGTTCGCATTCCAGTATAGGGGAAATCTTATCATGATACCCCATGGGTTCAATGTGAGCCACTGCATAAGAGACGGTCCTGCCTGCAACTTTTTCCAATAGTTCAAGCAATGATTCATTTTTATAAGATTGGTAGTCTTCTACAATCGTCGTCGGAATCTTATCGATGCAGTATACTACCGGCAAGTCATTTGCAGTTCTAACGCGCTCAAAATGCAAAAGCTCCTCGATCGAAGGATCACCGAATTTCTTGATGTCCTCTTCTGTCGGGCTTTCAATGGTGGAAGTCAGGAAAATCGTGCCCGCCTTCATTCCTGCCTGTGAAATCATTTCCGTGACACTGTTCAATTGCTCGATGCCTGAAGAGAAAACCGGTTTGGAATTGACAAAGGTCCCCACTCCATGACGGCGGATGACTATGTTCTCCTCTTCCAATACCCGAAGCGCTTCCCTAAGGGTCGCACGACTGACACCTAACCTCCGTGAAAGCTCAAATTCAGAAGGCAGCTTTTCCTTTTCCCTATATATTTTATCCTCGATATCTTGTTTTAATTTATCTACCACTAGTAAGTATAAATGCCTACTGTCTGACCGAATTGACATAATTCTTCCCCCATTAACCGTTTACAAAACAATTTATATATGCCCTTTTATCCAAAATAATATAACACTTTTCTCCCTTAAAATAAATAGAAAATAAAGTTTTTGATAATAAAATTAGCGCTCTATTAAACACCGCTGTTGATTTCCGCAATAGGCTTCGCTTTCCGCGGGGCGTTTGTGAAGCCTCCTCGGCTTCGCCTGTGGGGTCTCCACTAAACGCCATCTCCCGCAGGAGTCTTCGCCTATTGCTCCAATCAACAGCTAGAGACCTTGAAATCAACACTTTGACAATGAACTTCATGAAAGAGATTCCCACTATGAAAAATGAAAATTATGTGAAGACGTTATGCGTTAACTGCCGCCCCTGTTGATTGTAGTGCAAGGCATGAGACTCCTGCGGGAGATAGCGGTAGACTTGAGACCCCGCAGGCAAGCCGAGGAGGCTCAAGCACCGCCCCGCGGAAAGCGAATGCCTGGAACGGAAATCAACAGGGAGTTCAGACAGAATACAGACTTACTTATTTTTTGGGTATCCATAAAATTAAGAGGATAACAGAAAACTGTTATCCTCTTTCCTTAGGAACCTACGTCTTCGCTGTGGGAGTTCGACATCAAGACTGTCCGTGGCTTACTGCCTTCATAAGGGCCAACCACCCCTCTGACTTCCATTGCATCAATAAGGCGTGCCGCTCTTGTATAACCTATCCTGAAGCGTCTCTGAAGCATCGATACGGAAGCGGTTTGCATTTCGAGCACAAGCTGCACTGCATCATCATACAGATCATCTTCCACTGCTTCCACCTCTTCATTGATATCCTGAGGAATCATCTCTTCTTGATACTGCGCCTTTTGTTGGTCAATGACAAAGTCTACAATCCTCTCCACTTCCTCATCGGACAGGAATGCCCCCTGAACCCTGACAGGTTTTGATGCCCCTACAGGAAGGAAAAGCATATCCCCGCGTCCTAGAAGCTTTTCGGCACCACCCATATCGAGGATTGTCCTGGAGTCTGTCTGTGATGACACGCTGAAGGCTATCCTGGAAGGGATATTCGCTTTGATGACCCCTGTAATGACGTCTACTGATGGGCGCTGTGTTGCGATGATCAAGTGGATACCGGCAGCACGGGCCATCTGAGCAAGTCTTGTGATGCAATCCTCTACATCGGATGAGGCAACCATCATCAGATCGGCCAACTCGTCCACAATAACTACGATATAAGGCAAGGATGGCTGTTTTGCCTCTTCATCCTGATTATGCCTCTTGATATAATCATTGTAACCTTCGATATTTCTTGTTCCTGTGTGCGAAAATAACTCGTATCTTCTTTCCATTTCATTGACGACCTTTTTCAGTGCCTGTGATGCTTTCTTCGGATCAGTCACCACTGGGGCCAAAAGATGCGGTACGCCATTATACATATTGAGTTCCACCATCTTTGGATCGATCATCATCATTTTAACTTCGTGAGGCTTTGCCCTCACAAGAATGCTCGTGATGATTCCATTGATACAGACACTTTTTCCACTCCCTGTTGCACCCGCAACAAGTAGATGTGGCATTTTGTTCAATTCGGCAACGACAGCATCTCCGGAGATATCTCTTCCAAGTCCGATAAGGAGCTTTGCATCGGGCTTTTCAGCTTGCTTTGTATCCAATACCTCTCTTAATGACACCATGGCCACTTCATTGTTTGGCACTTCGATCCCTATTGCCGACTTACCTGGAATTGGTGCTTCTATCCGGATATCCTTTGCAGCCAGCGCCAAAGCCAGATCGTCACTTAAGTTCACAATCTTACTTACTTTCACTCCCACATCCGGATACACTTCGTATTTTGTGACGGCTGGCCCAAGATGGACTTTTGTGACCTTCGCCTTTACACCGAAGCTTGCAAATGTTTTTTCAAGCTTACGGGCATTCTGATAGATATTCTCGTGTTCCGTCGTCTGATGATTGGTGACAGGCTCGTTCAACAGATCCAATGAAGGAAGCTGATATTCTTTGTTTTCGACCTCGGTAAATGCCATCGGCGCTGAAATCGCTACATCCAGCTCCTCCTCTGGCTCCGCTTCCGGTTTAGCCGGGGACTTCGGCTTCACTGCGCCTTCCCCTTTATCCATATGTTCAGAACGGTCATTAAAAGAGGAAATAATCGGTGGAGCAATGATTTCTTCTCCCGGTTCCTCCAATACCACCACTTCTTCTGTTACGGTATTTTTCACTTCCGGATCTTTTTGTTGTTTTACCGCTTGCTTATCCTTTTTGCGCTTTTTGCTGTCCGTTCTCCAACTCTTCATATCTTCTGTAAAGGCCAGCCATTGTCCTTTTATAAAAGTGAAAAGTCCCACTGCCACTTTAATGACGGTATCATTCAGGGATTTCCCGGTAACGAGTATGATCCCTATTACAATAAAGATTGTCGCTATCCACTGCGCACCTTTTGCATCAAAAAGAAGGTGAAATAGTGCAAAGAGGATGGCCCCGATCATTCCCCCACCCAGATCCGTGGTACTGGTTTCCCCGTTAACCTCAAACCAGAATAGTTCCCATGTATTTGCAATAACAGAGGGATCGGCAAACGTCCCCCCTCTTGATAACATTTTAAATAGAGAGACATGACTTAAAAGGAGTACAGACATTATGATGATATAAATGCCTACCAATTGCCTTGTAAAAAAGGATGGCAGATCCCTCTTCCAGATTATATAGCCTGATAGAATCAACAAGCCGAGCAGCATGAGCATATACCACTCGCCGCTAAAAAAGCGGAATACCAAAACAAAGGCATGACCCACCATACCCAGTTTGGCTATGGCAATACATGTTACGGCAAGCATTAACAGGCCCATCACCTCAAAGGTGACCGTTCTTTTCCATTCACTTCGATTTTTACTCGGTCTTTTTTTCCGCTTTGACATTATATTCACCTATCTAATACCATAATGAGAAGAAGAAAGCAGCCAACAAAAATGGCTGCTTTTTCCTCTGATGCTTGTATTATATCATAAGCCATTCTTCTTGAAAGGTAGTTTGCCGAAAATATCATGTTTTACCCGGCTTTTTGTATTATTGGCCTAGGTAAATGGTTTGACCAGGTGCATACTCGCCATTCAGATAGTGAGCCGGGTCCGTGCTGAGATTACGTACAATCTGATATGAATTCATCTCCGTCTGCTGGACAACGAGCGAGACACCGTTGTACGCAACAACACGTTGCTTTTCATATTCACTGTTTTCTGCAGGAAAAATGACTTCTTGCGGCATGGTCGTATACAGGATCATTGAAGCAGCTTCCCTTCAGAATGCTCATGGCGTGCTTCCACCAGCTCGTTAAGTTTCTTTATTGCCTCCCCGACACCGCCGACCTGATCGATCAAGCCGTATTCAACCGCATCAGAACCTACGACATTGGTTCCTATGTCCCTGGTGAGGTTCCCTTTGGAGAGCATCAGTTCCTTGAATTTTTCCTCAGTGACATTCGAGTTTTTAGTCACAAAGTTGATGACGCGGTCCTGCATCTTATCCAAATACTCAAATGTTTGTGGAACACCGATTACAAGGCCCGTCAGACGCACCGGATGGATAGTCATCGTTGCTGTTTCTGCTATAAAAGAATAGTCGCAGGACACTGCGATGGGTACCCCGATGGAGTGTCCGCCGCCCAAAACGAGGGAAACGGTCGGTTTTGACAAGGATGCAAGCATTTCTGAAATGGCAAGGCCCGCCTCGACATCCCCCCCTACCGTATTCAGTATGACCAGTAGCCCTTCTATATTGGGGTTCTGTTCGATGGCAACGATTTGGGGGATTACATGTTCATACTTGGTTGTCTTATTCTGAGGAGGCAGTTGAACATGCCCCTCGATCTGCCCTACGATCGTCAAACAGTGGATCTTGGAATCCGCTGGCATCTGTGCCACATTTGTTTGGCCAAGCTGTTGAATTTTATTTACTAGAGAATCTTTCCCGGCATCCTGTTTATTGGGTTCCTGTTGTGGCTCCCCTGAAGACTGGTATGTAAATTCCGTCATGAAAATTGCTCCTTTCGTCTATCAGTTAGGAAATACTTATCTATTCTAGTATGGACGCAAAGAGCATTTTAATTCTTTGTCAGAACAAAAAAGCCGACAGGGATGTAATGCCCTGACGGCTGGATATGACAGATTAGACCTCCATGATGATAGGCAATATCATTGGTCTGCGTCTTGTTTTTTCATATAGATGCTGATTGAGGGATTCCCTGATTTTCAACTTCAGGCTAGACCATTCCATCACTTGATCTCTTACTGCTTGATCAAGGATTCCTGTCACGATTTCGTTCGCTTTTTCCAGCAGCTGCTCGGACTCCCGTACATAGACAAAGCCCCTTGAGATGATTTCAGGACCTGCAACAATCGTTTTTTGGCCCCTGTTTATGGAAACCACCACGATCATGATGCCATCCTGGGACAAAAGACGTCGGTCCCGCAGGACGATATTACCTATATCACCTACACCCAGTCCATCTATCAGGACGTTTCCTGCGAACACTTTCCCTCCATATTTTGCTTCCCCGCGAGTGAACTCCATGACTTCCCCTTTATCAAGAAGGAAAATCGATTTGTCTTTTATGCCGACACTTTTCGCTACTTTCGAAAGTGCCATCTGTCTTTTATATTCCCCCTGTATCGGGATGACAAATTTCGGCTTCAGCAGATTCAGCATAAGCTTCAATTCTTCCTGGTAGCCATGTCCGGAAACGTGAATCTTTTTTTGTCCATATACCACCATTGCCCCGGCACGATAGATCTTATCTACAGCCTTTGCTACAGTAAGCTCTGTACCCGGAGAAGGTGAAGCCGCAATCATCACCACATCATGTTCCTGGATTTGCACATGCTTATGTGAACCTTTTGCCATTTTCAGCAGGGAGGTCATGAGCTGTGAATGTGTCCCGATGGTCAGGACGACAATTCTTTCTTGATCATTATTGCCCATCTCGTTAACCGGCATGATTATTTCCTCAGGTATTTCCAAATAGCCAAGCTTTATAGCAATATCCAAAATTTTATTGGTTGGGTGAGATACGATAACGAGCTTTCGATTGCTTGCAATCGATGCCTGCACGATTTGCTGTATCCTTACCAGATTGGTTGCAAGGCAGGCAGCGAATACCCTGCCTTTGGCATTGTAGACAACATCCGCTATTTCCTGTTTTACAATGCCTTCTGAAATGGTGTATCCGGGCTTTTCTGCATTCATGCAATCGGAAAGAACGCAAAGCACACCCTCGTTCCCGATTTTAGCCATCTTTCCGATATCAGCACTCTCTGCCAATTGGGATTGATCAAACTTAAAATCACCTGTATGTACAATTGCCCCTTGTGATGTTTGGAAACATATACCCACTGAATCTGGAATGCTATGATTGGTGCGGAAGAAAGTGACTTCCGTCTTTGGAAGATCCAATACTGTGTCCCCGTCAATTTCATGGAAGGAGACCTGTCCTGAAAGTCCCTCTCCTTTGACAAGTTCATCTGCAAGTGCCAAAGTCAATTTCGTCCCGTAAACAGGAACTTTGATTTTCCTCAAGATATATGCCAAAGCTCCAATATGCTCTTCATGACCATGTGTCAAGAATATGCCTTGTATTCTCTCTTTGTTTTCAACCAGATAGGAAACGTCTGGAATCACCATATCGATTCCAAACATCCCATCCTCCGGTATCATAACACCTGCGTCGATCACATATATATGCTCATCAATTTCGAGCACGTACATGTTTTTCCCGATTTCTCCAACGCCTCCAAGGGAAAATACTCTTAGCTTTTCTGTCTTTGCTGTACTCACTGTCTTCCCTCCTATATGTGTGTGAAAATTGGATGACAAATATGCTTTTTTCTTTTTATGCTGTTTAGAATCAAACTTCACTTCAAATATTTAGCTAAAAGAATTTCCGCTCAGTCATTTGACCATATTATAACGTATGCAAGAATTGGAATACAAGAAATATTATGAATATCACATTAGCCGGAAAAAACAGAAAAGGCCACGGTCCCCATTACTGGGCCCTGGCCTTTTACGGTTTTATAACGTTTTTAATAGAACTGTCAGTGTTTCTCTTTCTTCTTGGGAAAGCGGCACTAACGGAAGTCTTACTCCTCCGACATTCAGGCCTTTAAGCTGCAAGGCTGTTTTGACAGGTGTTGGGCTCGGTGCGCTGAACATACCTTTCATGATAGGCAACAATGTTTGATGCAGTTTTGCAGCTTTTGCTTGTTCCCCGGTCTCGAAAGCTTTAATCATCTCCTGCATTTCGTTACCTATGACATGGGAAGCAACCGACACCACTCCGTTACCACCGACGGATAGTACTGGCAATGTAAGTCCATCATCCCCGCTATAAAGCAAAAAGTCATCAGGTGTATTCGCGATTATTTCAGTCATGGCATCCAAATTGCCGCTCGCTTCTTTCACTGCCACGATATTGTCTAATTCAGCCAATCTGACAGTAGTGTCTACACTCATGTTGGCGACAGTTCGGCCTGGGACATTGTAAAGCATCACAGGCAGGGAAGTTTCTGCAGCGATTGCTTTAAAATGCTGATACATGCCCTCTTGAGTAGGTTTATTATAGTATGGTGCCACAAGCATGATCGCATCCACACCGATTACTTCAGCTTTCTTGGTAAGATCGATCGACGCTCTTGTATTATTGCTTCCTGTGCCGGCAATAACTGGAATACGACCAGCTGCCACTTCTACAACATGTTGGAATAATGCAAGCTTCTCTTCTGTTGATAGAGTAGGTGATTCACCTGTTGTCCCTGCAACAACCAATGCATCCGTTCCATTTTTGATCAAATGGTTGACTAGAAGGGTCGTCTTCTCAAGATCTATATTTCCGTTGTTATCAAATGGTGTAACCATAGCTGTTAAAACTTTTCCAAAGTTAATCATGTACTTGAATCTCTCCTTCATCTACTACTGCTTGTAGAATGGTTAGTTGTTTTTTTGCCAGATTAAAGGCTTTATGCAAGGCATTTACCGCCTGGATCATATCCTTCTGCCTGACAAGGACCCAAATGGTCGTATGGCTGTCAGCCGATTGAAGGATCTGGATACCGAGTTCTGATAAAGCTGTTACTATCTTCGCGGTCACACCAGGGACTCCTGACATGCCTGCTCCGACAGTGGCGACCTTCGCACAATGACGGGTCACTTTTGGATCGTAACCTAATTTCTTCAGAACGGTAATTGCCTTTTCGCTCATATCGTCTGTTACTGTATATACCACACTAGTAGGTGAGATATTGAAAAAATCTACGCTGATCTGCTCATTTGCCATTGCACGGAATACTTCTGTCTGTATACCGTAATTACCTTCTTTTGCATACACTTTAATTTGTGTCACATTCGGGACATGGGCAATTCCAGTGATCAGCCGATCTTTCACATCCGATCCCTTGCTTACCTTATCCAAGGTGGTCACAAGTGTTCCTGTTGATTCTGAATATGTGGAACGGATACGGATCGGTATCTTTGCCTGCATGGCTATCTCCACTGCACGAGGATGGATGACCTTTGCCCCTTGATAGGCCATATTGCAAATTTCATTGTACGTAACTACCGCTAATGGACGGGCATCCTTTACAATTCTGGGATCGGCGGTCATGACGCCTTCTACATCTGTGAAAATATCAATCCACTCAGCATGTAAGGCAGAGCCAAGAGCCGCTGCAGATGTATCACTTCCACCCCGCCCTATTGTGCATATGTCACCATTTTTTGTTTCACCTTGGAAGCCGGCAACCACCACGACGTCATGATCATCCAGTGCTTCCAAAAGCCTGTCGCATTTCATATCTATGATCCGCGCATTTGTATGGTCATTATTCGTGCGGAATCCAGCCTGCGGCCCATTGAATGATGTAGCTGATATTCCTTTATGGTTAAGCATATTGCTGAAAACAACTGCAGAAATAATCTCTCCGCAGGACAATAAACTATCTATTTCACGCCTGGAAACGGAGTGACTTCCACTGCCAACCAAACCAAGTAGTGTATCGGTTGCATATGGCTCCCCTTTTCTCCCCATGGCAGAAACGACAACCACCACCTTGTAGCCCTCATCCACTGCCTTTTTGATATGTTGAAAAGCACACTCTCTGCTAGTTTCATCCCTAACAGACGTTCCACCGAATTTTTGAACAATTATCTTCATGTCATGGCACCTCTTTATTTTAAAACATCCATAATACATACGAAACATGCTGTCAAAATAGTACCTGATGCACTCGATGTAATCGTTCAAGATAAGAGGTGGAAATTATCGCAGAAAAGAAAAGGCCGGATCATATCTGTACCTTTTCGATTGGAAATTTTATTTTACTAGTCCAAGACTCACTAAGCTTTCTGCAATTTGTACAGAATTCCATGCCGCGCCTTTTAGAAGATTATCGGAAACGACCCAAAGATGGAAACCTTTTTTATTATCAAGGTCTTGTCTGATTCGTCCGACAAACACATCATTCAAGCCTACGCAACTTGCAGGCATCGGGTACAGCTGCTCTTCGGGTTTGTCTTGTAGCACCACACCAGGCGCATTTTCCAATAGCGCTTTTATATCTTGAACAGTCACATTTTCGTCCTCAATTTCAATATATACACTCTCGGAATGTCCTGTGACAACTGGTAAGCGCACACAAGTAGCAGCCACCTGCAATGAAGGTGCATGCATGATTTTCTTCGTTTCATTGATCATTTTAAGTTCTTCAAAGGTAAAGCCATTGTCTTCAAATTTATCGATTTGCGGAATGGCATTGAATGCGATTTGATAATGCTTTTTGTCTCCCTTTACAGGAAGTATCCCAGGGGTGAAATCCTCTTTATTAAGAAGGGCCTGCGATTGGGACTCAAGTTCCTCGATGGCAGCCGCTCCCGCACCGGAAACCGCCTGATAGGTGGAAACGATGATCTTGGATAATCCGAAACTTTGACGGATCGGCTCAAGCGCCACTACCATCTGGATTGTGGAGCAGTTAGGGTTGGCTATGATCCCATTGTGGGACTTCAAATCTGACTCGTTCACCTCAGGTACAACAAGCGGCACATTCGGATCCATACGGAATGCACTTGTATTGTCCACCACGATCGCGCCTCGTTTGGCAGCTTCTGGAGCCAGTTCCTTGGATACACTTCCCCCTGCACTGAACAATGCTATTTGAACACCGTCGAATTTCGCCGGTTCCGCTTTTTCTACTGTATATTCCTGACCTTTAAATGTGATCTTTTTACCTGCTGAGCGCTCTGATGACAATAGTGTCAACTTCTCAATCGGAAAGTTTCTTTCTTCTAATGTATGAAGCATTTGTTGTCCAACTGCCCCTGTTGCTCCTACTACCGCTACATGATAACCTTTCATCTATTCAAGCACCTCTCCATAACAAATAAAATAGTATAAACATTCATACTTAATTTTTAATTTTATCACATTACTCAAATAAAGAAGAGAAGAAAATTTAACTTTTTCTTCTCTTCCTGCATCAGTCGATCCTATAGGTCATCTTTGTATCTTTCTACTATGACTGGCTGAACTTGTTTATTTTCAAGCGCATGCAGTACTGTCGGCACCAGCATTTCCATTCTGGCTACCATGGAATTCGGTTTCTTTTCAGGGGCATCCTGACCAAAAGGAATGAAATAGATGTTCTTTGTGGACATCAATCTCATCAGGTTCATCCCATTCAACCCAAGCGCATCATTGGTGGAAATACCTAGTACGACCGGCTTATGATTGCGCAATGTCGCCTTCGCTGCCATCAGTACCGGTGACTCTGTCAGGGCATTTGCCAACTTGCTCATCGAATTTCCGGTCAACGGTGCGATGACCATGCAGTCCAATGGGATTTTCGGACCAAGTGGCTCTGCTTTTACAATGGAGTCGATCACTTTGTTTCCTGTCAATTCCTCGATCTTTTTGATCCACTCTTCTCCTTCACCGAAACGGGTATTCGTATTCTGAACGGTGAATGAAACGACTGGCAGGACATCTGCACCTGCATCCACCAACTTTTTCAATTCAGGTACCACCGCATCATATGTGCAGTGTGAACCGGTTAATCCAAAACCTAAGCGTTTTCCTTTTAAATCCATCTTAATTCTCCCCTCTCCCATCCATGCCTTCCTTAAGTAACTGTGACAGCACATTGGCCACTATCTGACCAGCTGTTTTCGGAGCAACAATGCCTGGAAGCCCTGGTGCCAGTAATGCTTTGATTCCTCTCTTTTCCGCATAGCGAAAATCTGTCCCACCCGGTTTTGATGCCAAGTCGATGATCAGTGTATGAGCTGGCATCTTGGAAATGACATCAGAAGTAACGATCATATGCGGAATGGTATTGATGACTACATCAGCATCCGAAACATGTGATGACAGTTCCTTCAATGAGAAAGGAGTCAATCCCATTTCAAAAATCCGTGCGATATGCTCTGACTTCCTAGCACCGACTTTTACATTTGCCCCTAGAGCTGCAAATGTCCGCGCAACACTCATCCCCACTCTGCCGAGGCCCAGTACCGCCACCTTGGAATGATGGATTGTTATATCAGTGTGCTGGATGACCATCATGATGGTTCCCTCAACAGTCGGAATCGCATTATAAATGGCCACATCATCCCGCTCAAACAACTGCACCAACTTCCTTCCAGTACTTGATACGAGTTGATCCAGATAACTGTTTGTTATTCCGGAGTAGATTGTGCAATGCGCTGGCGTCTGTTTGACTATTTCTTCTGTCAAACTGATTTTCTCGTTTGAAAATATGGTATCCACTTGCCCTTCCAAATTCGTCCCTGGAACAGGTAGGATAATGGCATTGACTGTGGAAAAATCCACTTCATCTATTTGCTCTTTAGAAGCACCAGTAAAGCCGTGATCCAATTGATCAAATCCAACAAGCGAAAGCTTTGCGTCCAGCTCGATAAGCTTACGAATCACTTCCAGCTGCCTTGCATCACCGCCAATGACAGCTATGTGCATTCCGGTCAGCATATAAGTTCACCTTCTTCTATTTCGTGAAAGTATTGAAACCTTAACATCAACTTTTCTTACTTCCACATCTTATGTCATCCAAAGAAATTCTGTGATTGAATAGGGGGATAAAGGTACAGGTGGTTAAAGATTGTGATGTAGGTTAGTGTTAAAGGGGGAATTAGGGTTGGTGTGAAATCTTAGAATTAAAGTAAAGATTGTGATTCTGTTATCATCTTTATGATGGGCCTTTTTCCTCGATTTCTTTGCAGAAAAGCTCGTCATCGGCCTTATGATGAGCATTTCCCCTGAATTTCTTTGCAGAAAAGCTCGTCATCGGCCTTATGATGGGCTTTTTTCCTCGATTTCTTTGCAGAAAAGCTCGTCATCGGCCATATGATGAGCATTCCAGCTGGATCTCTGTGCGGAAATACACTTAATTTAATATGAACGCAAAAAGACCCGGCATCAAGCCGGGTCTCTCCTAGTCCTCATCGGGAATATCAATGATGATCATGTCCGTTCCAATTTTCTTGATATGCTGCCAAGGCACGCGGATATCGCTTCCTTCTTTCTTCAGGCCGAACCATTTAACAGAGGGGATGATCAGGGATCTGATTTCACCTGTATTTTCGTTGATTTCCAAATCGGTATGTCCCAGGATCCCCAATCTTTCCGCCCTTTTTACATCCACAATCTCTTTTCCACTCATTTCACTCAGTCTCATTCGCATCGCCTCCTTATACCTACTATATTAAGGTATGGACGAAAAAAAACCTGCTAGTTCCACTAGCAGGCGAATTATTTATTCTTTTAAGGATTTTGGAAGTTCTCCGTCGGGACTGATCAACGCGACAGAAAATTCATCCGTGAAGATTTTCCTTGCGAGGCTGTTGACCGATTCCTCCGTGATGCTGTTTATCCGTTCCAATATATCATCAAGGGAACGGTGTCTGCCGAGAAGAAGCTCGTTTTTACCGTTTCGGCTCATACGGCTGTTTGTGCTCTCAAGGCTCAGCATCAGGCTTCCCTTGATCTGTTCTTTACTGTTCACAAGCTCTTTTTGAGTGATGCCGTCCGCCTTCAGCTTATCAAGAGTTTGCTGGACGGTTTCAAAAAGCAGGTCCATTTGACTGCTGCCTGTTCCACCGTAGATGGTCAGCATTCCGTTGTCCTGATAGGTGGAATGATAAGAATAGACAGAATAGGCAAGTCCACGCTCTTCACGTACATCCTGGAATAGACGGCTGCTCATGCTTCCGCCCAATACATTATTCAGTACAATCAGATTGTAGATGTCCTTGTCGCCTATCGGTAATCCATTGTAACCAAGGCATAGGTGAGCCTGCTCTGTTGTCTTCTTCTTTGCGATGCGTCCCGTTTCAAACGCCGGCTTAACATAGTCACGTTTCGAGAATCCAGTTTCATAGCTTCCAAAATGTGCTTCGATTTCTTTTATGAAGGAGTCTTCAATATTGCCTGCCACCGAAATGACTACATTATCAGGTGTATAGGTCTCTTTCATATAATTTCTCAGTGTATCACCGTTAAATTTGGACAATGTTTCTTCAGTGCCCAGTATTGGATATCCAAGTGGGTGATTTCCATAGGAGGCTCTGCTTAAAACGTCGTGGACAATATCGTCTGGAGCATCTTCATACATTTTGATTTCTTCATACACGACATTTTTCTCTTTTTTCAGCTCTTCTTCATCAAAGATGGAATGGAAAAACATATCTGCAAGTACACCAAGGGCATAATCTGAATGTTCATCCATTACTTTTGCATAATAGCATGTATATTCTTTTGAAGTGAAGGCATTCACCTGTCCGCCTATGGAATCGAAGGCCTCCGCTATTTCTCTTGCATTCTTCGTTTTGGTCCCTTTAAAAAACATGTGCTCAAGAAAATGGGATACCCCATTATTTTCATGGTCTTCATTCCTAGAACCCGTACCAATCCATACGCCGATTGCAACAGAGCGGACATGAGGTATATTTTCTACTACGATTCTAACTCCATTTGAACATGTATGTTTTGTAAGCAACGATAATCCTCCTATTCAAGTCTGCAATTCTAGTGGTGATGTGTGATTCTCTCTTCACTTAGCAAAGAGGAAACAGATCCTAGTTCCAGCCCTTTTTCTTTAATTGAGATGATAAGTGAATCCAGGGCCTGAGCGGTCGAAGGTGTCGGATGCATGAGTATCATGGCGCCCGGATGAATTTTACCCATCACCCGATTTATCAGCACATTTGGTTCCGGCTTCTGCCAATCGATGGTATCCACACTCCACATGATTGTGCCAAGCTTCATATCATGCGCAATTTTGACAACTTCATCCCGATAGCTTCCGCTCGGCGGAGCAAACCATACGACATCATTTCCTGTAATCGCTTCAATCACTTCGTTTGTTTTCACTAACTGTTCCCTGACTGCATCTGACCCAAGAGTCTTCATATTCGGATGGGTATACGAGTGGTTCCCCACTTCATGCCCAGCATCGACAATCATTTTTGCCATCGACGGATTTTCCTTGACCCATCTTCCTTCTAGAAAAAAAGTCACTTTTACCCCATGTTTCTTCAAAGTTTCAAGCATCCCCGGGATATGTTCATTTCCCCATGCCACATTTATTAAAAATGAGGCCATTTGTTTTTCAGGGTGCCCACGGTAGATGGGGGATGGAGGAAGGTCACTCAAATGGACATCGGGTGCGATTTGGTCCATGACGAGCTTTTTTTCATCAAACACACCATTTTTCTTCATATTTTCATATGATTTTTTAACATTGACCTTCAGCCCGTTAAGGCCAGGCTGCGCTTTCCATACCTTATCGATCTTGGCATCCTGTGGCTCAACCTCGTATTTTGATGCTTTCTCCTCTATTTCTGTAAACAATGCATCCCTTTGCTTTGAAACCTCTGAGAGATTCATTGACAGGGACCTGGTAAGATCCTCCGGATTCGGATGACTCACCGTTTTATATGTAAAAAAAGCTACAATCGTAAAAGCTGCAATTTGTATCAAGGATCTTTTCATTCTAGCCTTCCCCCTTTCTACTAGAATTTATGTAGAAGGGGGACAAGGTAGAACATCCTAATAGGTCATTGTCAATCTATTGCAAAAAAAGCCCGGTCTTCACCAGGCTCGTTTTTAAGACATTTGTTCATTCTTTTCTTTTTGCTCTTTAAGGAGAACTTTTCTTGAAAGATTTACTCTTCCTTGCTTGTCGATCTCCATGACTTTTACCAATACTTCTTCGCCAAGCTTCACAACGTCCTCCACTTGTTTCACACGTTCTTCAGCTAGTTCTGAAATATGGACAAGACCGTCCTTGCCGCTGAACAATTCGACGAATGCACCAAATTTCTCGATGCGTTTCACTTTTCCTAAGTAAATTTCGCCTACTTGTACTTCGCGCACGATATCTTCGATGATCTTTTTCGCCTTTTCGTTCATCGAGCTGTCAACAGATGAGATAAATACCGTTCCATCCTGTTCGATATCGATCTTGACGCCGGTTTCTTCAATGATCTTATTGATCTGCTTTCCGCTTGGTCCAATAACATCGCGGATCTTATCCGGATTGATAGTCATCATCAGGATCTTAGGAGCGTACTGGGAAAGCTCCTTACGCGACTCATTCAAAGTGGCAAGCATGGATTCAAGAATATGCATACGCCCGACTTTCGCTTGTTGCAATGCTTCTTCAAGGATTTCACGGGAAAGTCCCTCGATCTTAATATCCATTTGAAGTGCCGTAACACCTTTGGATGTTCCTGCAACTTTGAAATCCATGTCCCCAAGGTGATCTTCCATGCCCTGGATATCTGATAACACTGTATAATGTTCGCCTTTTTTGATCAATCCCATTGCAATTCCGGCTACCGGTGCCTTGATTGGCACACCTGCATCCATCATGGCCAATGTGCTTGCACAAATACTCGCTTGGGAAGTGGAACCGTTGGACTCCAATACTTCAGAAACAAGACGAACCGTATAAGGGAAGTCTTTTTCAGAAGGCAGGACAGGTTCAAGTGCACGTTCTCCAAGGGCACCGTGACCGATTTCACGACGTCCCGGACCTCTCATAGGACCCGTTTCACCTACACTGAATAATGGGAAATTATAGTGATGCATGAATCGCTTTTCTTCTTCCACACCTAGACCATCCAAGATCTGAACATCGCCAAGTGCACCTAAAGTACAGATGCTCAATGCCTGGGTTTGTCCACGAGTAAATAGCCCTGAACCATGTGTACGGGGAAGCAATCCTACTTCAGATGATAATGGACGGATTTCATCGCTCTTACGGCCATCAGGACGTACCTTATCTTCTGTGATTAGTCTTCTAACTTCTTCTTTGACAAGCATGCTCAAGATCTCATTGACTTGTTTAAGTGTATCTGCTTCCACTTCCTGCTCTTCGTATCTTGCAAGGACAGCCGCTTTCACCTCTTTGATGGCAGCTTCACGTGCATGCTTTTCAAATACTTGTACCGCAGAGGTCATATCTTCTTCGGCAAGCGCACGGATTTCGTTTTCGAGGTTTTTGTCAACTTCATACAGCGCGATTTCGGATTTTTCTTTTCCGACCGCTTGTACAATTTCCTCCTGGAATGCAATCAGGCGTTTAATTTCTTCGTGACCGAACATGATAGCTTCAAGCATCACTTCTTCCGGCACTTCATCTGCACCTGCTTCAACCATGTTGATGGCATCTTTCGTACCGGCAACTACAAGATTGATATCACTTTTTTCCAACTGCTCAACGTTTGGATTGATGACAAATTCATTATCGATCCGTCCGACCGTCACACCTGCAATCGGTCCTTCAAACGGGATATCAGAAATGGATAATGCCAAAGATGAACCGAACATCGCTGCCATTTCGGACGAACAGTTCTGGTCTACGCTCATTACGATGCTGATAACCTGAACTTCGTTTCTGAATCCATCGGCAAACAATGGACGGATCGGTCTGTCGATCAAACGGCTCGCAAGGATCGCTTTTTCACTTGGGCGACCTTCACGCTTGATGAAACCACCGGGGATTTTCCCTACTGCATATAATCTCTCTTCGTAGTTTACAGTCAGTGGGAAGAAATCTAATTTTTTCGGTTCTTTTGAAGCAGTTGCAGTGCTTAATACAGCAGTGTCACCGTAACGAACCATTACAGCTCCGTTTGCTTGTTTCGCCAATTGGCCAATTTCTACCGAAAGGCTCCTTCCAGCCCAATCAATAGTATAGACTTGTTTGTCTTGTCCCATGAGTTCGTTTAACCCCTCTCTAGCTCATATGTAAAAGAAAATGAATAGTAAAAATAATGCATTTAGTATTATGTATAGTATGAACGAAATAACTACAACATATCAATAGAATTCCGTAATGTATAGGTAAAAAGTTGCCTTTTATGATATAAATGGAAAAATAAAGGTACAACCTTGCGATTAGTCGCTTCTAAAAATACTAACAAAAAAGCGGGAATTCTCCCGCTTTTTCAAAAAACATTATCGACGTAGACCTAATTTTGTGATTAGTTCACGGTAACGAGTTACATCTTTGTTACGTAGGTAAGTTAGTAAGTTACGACGTTTACCAACCATTTTCAATAGACCACGACGTGAGTGGTGATCTTTCTTGTGAGTACGTAAATGCTCGTTTAGGTTGTTGATCTGCTCTGTTAGGACAGCGATCTGAACTTCTGGAGATCCAGTGTCAGACTCATGAGTTTTGTACTCATTGATTAGCTCTTGCTTACGCTCTTGTGTGATAGCCATCCTATTCACCTCCTTATTAGTAAAAACCCCTATTACCGAGCAAGCGTTGGTGATTCGACTTGCCAAGCAATGGTTTTAGTACGTTTAATAGCATACATCTTTTTTGGATAAAAAGCAAGTATCGGGTGTGCTTTTTTGAAAATAGTCAAGGGAAGTCTCTTTGTCCATTTGGATCTGTGCGATCAGGGCATCCACACCATCGAATTTCCGCTCTTCCCGGATGCTTTGGTGCCATTCTACAATGACTTCCTCTCCATAAATGGATTCACTGAATTCAAAAAGATGGACTTCAATGGAAGGCAGATCTTCTTTTTCACGTTCTTTAAAGGTAGGTTTATAGCCGATATTGCAGACTCCTTGATACCATCTTCCCCTCACATGCATCCTGACTGCATAGACGCCTGTCCTCGGTATGACATATTCATCTGAAAGCTTTATATTCGCTGTGGGGAAGCCGATTGTACGACCACGCTTATCACCATGGCCCACAGTTCCCCTGATTACATAATATCGACCCAAGGTAAGGGGAAGCTTGTCCATCTCCCCTTCTTTGATTTGCTCACGGATGAGTGTAGAGCTTACTTTGAGATTATTGGTTGTATATTTTTCAATGACTGTCTGGTTAAATTGCCCACGTGAGTGGAATGGCAATGTTTCCATTGTTCCCTTACCTAAGCGGCCATAGGAATAATCAAATCCTGCCACCACATGCTTGATGTTAAGACCGATGATATACTGGTCTACAAAATCCTGCGGCACAAGTCCGGCAAATCCGAGGTCGAATTTCACAACGTACAGAATGTCCACACCCAATTGGTTAAGAATTTTAATCTTTTCCATCAAAGGAGTAATATAGCGGACATGTTGAACGGTCTTCCTCAATACGACGGATGGATGCGGATCCAATGTCATGACGGACGCTTTCAGGTTATGCTCCCTGGCAGTTTTAATGGCAGCCTTGATGACACTTTGGTGTCCCAAATGGATGCCGTCAAAAAAACCGAGTGCCACGACCGAAGGGTCACACTCTTTTTGCTGTATGGAATGAGGATGTTCTAAATAGACAACTTTCATCATAATCACCTAAATCTATCTGTTCATACAGTATGTATGCCAAATTTCTTTTTCTCTCTAAAAATCACTGTCCTGACCGTGGAAAACCTTCTTTGGCTTCATCATACCCGGTTTTGAAGGATGCTTCATATAGATGGCCAGGCAAGAGTCATCATGGAAAATACTGAAATACTCAGCATCCCATTCAAGATCTTCAGGAATGGGGAGGACTGCTCCATTTTGCACTTTCTCTGCTACTGTATCACTTATCGTAAGCTTAGGCAACGAGTTTAACGCTTTTTCCATCGGTACAAGTTTACTGTCCACATTTCCGTCAGTCATCAGCTCTTCAAGTTCATCCAAGGTGATGGCCTGGTCAATTTTAAAGTTACCCGAAGCAACCCTGATCAATTGGCTCATATGTGCCGGATATCCAAGCAGTTCCCCTATTTGTACAGCCAAAGTCCTTACATAGGTCCCTTTGCTGCATGACACCTCAAAAGAGAATTTCAGCGTACCGTTTTCATGCTTGATATCGCTAGTGAGAAAAAGGTCATATATCGTTATTTTTCTGGAGGGGCGATCTATTACCTTACCTTCTCTTGCATATTCATATAATTTCTTTCCATTAATTTTCACTGCGGAAAACATGGGTGGGGTCTGTTCTATTTCGCCTGTGAGTTGTTGCAGCACCCGCTCGATTTCTATTTTGGAAATAGGTTCCCCTACTTCCTTTTCCTCTACCGTTTCCCCTGTTTGGTCCTCGGTTGTGGTGGAAAAGCCCAAGGTTACTTCACCTATGTATGATTTTTGTTCGACAGTAAGAAACTCAACCAGTTTAGTGGCTTTACCAATGCAGATCGGCAATACTCCGGTGACCTCCGGATCGAGAGTGCCTGTGTGACCGACTTTTTTTGTTTTTAGGATTTTCCTCACTTTGAAGACACAGTCATGAGAAGTAATTCCCTTTGGTTTGTTTAATACCAGAATGCCATCCAAGGGATACACCCCTTCCATATTTAATCGTTTTTTTAAGGGTTGAAAATCGCAATAATTACACTGAAAGGATAGACAATTCTGTCTATCCTTCAAGGTTACTCTTCATCATAAGAGTCATTTCTATTCAATTCATGGATCAAGGTATTGATGCGATTACCATATTCCATGGATTCGTCAAATTCAAAGAAAAGCTCAGGCGTTTTTCTCAAACGGATTCTTCGTCCGATTTCACTGCGGATGAAGCCTTTTGCCTTTGCCAAGCCGATCAATGTATCCTGCCTTTTTTCATCATCTCCAAGGACAGAGATAAACACCTTGGCTTGCTGAAGATCGCCGGTAACCTGTACATCTGTAACAGTGACAAAACCTACACGGGGATCCTTGATTTTACGACCAATGATATCGGAAAGCTCCTTTTTCATCTGCTCTCCAACACGGTTTGATCTGAGTGTCATAATTTTCACCCCTTTAAAGCCAATCAAGCGAAGTTTCTGCTCGTTCAATTTCCGGAAAGGAATCCAAATAATCCAAGACTTTCTGCAATTCCTTTTCGGTGACGGATTTAGAAGAAGATATGGATACAATCCCTAGCTTCGTCCGCTGCCATACGTCCTGATGGTCAATCTCGGATATGGAAATGTTGAACCGTTGCTTCAGCCTTGTGATGATACGCTGAAGCACGGCTCTCTTCTCCTTCAGTGATTGCGCATCATAGATCATACAGTCACATTCTAGATATCCGATCATTTTCTTTCGATTTCTTGCATGACGTACGCTTCGATGATGTCGCCTTCTTTAATATCATTAAAGTTTTTGATTGTTACTCCACACTCATAGTTTGTCGCAACTTCCTTCACATCATCCTTGAAACGTTTTAGCGTATCCAATTCCCCTTCAAAAATGACGATTCCGTCACGGATCAGGCGGATGCTGGAATCACGGGTGATTTTACCTTCCGTAACATAAGCTCCGGCAATGGTACCGATTTTGGAAACCTTGAACGTTTGACGGACTTCCACTTGACCGATCACTTTTTCTTCAAATTCAGGGTCAAGCATCCCTTTCATCGCTGCCTCGATTTCTTCGATCGCTTTGTAGATGATGCGATGTAATCTGATGTCAACTTTCTCTGCATCGGCTGTACGTTTTGCTCCTGCATCAGGACGCACGTTGAACCCGATGACGATGGCATTTGATGCAGATGCCAGGATGATATCGGATTCTGTAATCGCTCCGACACCAGTGTGAATGATCTTCACTTTTGCCCCTTCAACTTCAATTTTCTGCAGGGAAGCAGCCATCGCTTCTACAGAGCCTTGAACGTCTGCTTTGACAATGATGTTGATTTCTTTCATTTCACCTTGTTTGATTTGTTCAAAAAGGTCATCTAATGTTACACGGGTTTTCTCACTTCTTTGCTCTTGAAGTTGTTTTTGAGCACGTGCCTCACCGACATTACGCGCTTTTTTCTCATCAGCGAAGACCATGAAGTTGTCACCGGCTTGCGGAACATCATTAAGACCCGTGATCTCAACTGGTGTTGATGGACCAGCCTCTTTCACACGGCGTCCCAAATCATTAACCATTGCACGCACGCGACCGAATGTATTGCCGACAACGATAGGATCTCCAACTTTAAGCGTACCTTTTTGTACAAGAAGTGTAGCTACAGAACCTCTTCCTTTATCAAGCTGCGCCTCGATGACAGTACCTGATGCAGCACGCTTAGGATTGGCCTTGAATTCTTCCACTTCAGATACAAGCAGGATCATTTCAAGAAGTGTATCAATTCCCTCTCCGCTTAGAGCAGATAGTGGTACAAAGATTGTATCCCCGCCCCATGCTTCGGAAACAAGTCCATGCTCAGTCAATTCCTGCATCACACGTTCAGGATTGGCTCCTTCTTTATCCATCTTGTTTACAGCAACAATGATCGGAACCTCTGCAGCTTTAGCATGGTTGATTGCTTCGACTGTTTGAGGCATTACTCCATCATCCGCAGCTACAACAAGGATGGTAATATCCGTTACTTGCGCTCCACGCGCACGCATCGTTGTAAAGGCAGCATGCCCTGGAGTATCAAGGAAAGTAATCTTCTTGCCTTCTACCACTACTTGGTATGCACCGATATGCTGTGTGATACCGCCAGCTTCCCCTGCTGTAACCTTCGTGTTACGGATGGAATCAAGAAGGGTGGTTTTACCGTGGTCAACGTGACCCATGATAGTGACTACCGGTGGGCGCTCTTCTAGCACTTCTTCTTTATCTTCTGTTTCGTAGCCTTCGAAATCGGTAACTTCAAAAATGATTTCTTCTTCTACTTCCACATTGTACTCGCCAGCTACAAGTTCGATAGCATCTTTATCAAGATCTTGGTTGATGGTAGCCATCACACCTAACATTAAAAGCTTCTTGATGATTTCAGAAGGCTCTTTGTTCAGCTTGTTAGCTAATTCTCCAACTGTCAGGGAACCTGTGAATGTGATTTTTGAAGGTGTCTCTTTTTTCTTCACTGGTGGTGTTGGCGCTGATTGTGGTCCGCGGTTTTGTTTGTTATTCTGTTGTTTCTTTTTGCCTTTTGAAAAATTGTTATTATTGTTGTTATTGTTATTGCTGTTGCTGTTGAAAGGTTTTTTAGCTGGCTTTTGAGCGGAATTGCCGCTCTTTTGACCACCTTGTGCGGATCCTTGGCTATTCGCCGGCTTCTTTGGAGCACTGTTTGTTCCTTGTGCCGCCGGTTTTTTAGCTGTTTCTTTTTTGTTCGTGCCATTCAATTTTTGGATAGTGTCTTCATCTAATGTTGCCATATGGTTTGATACCTCAATATTCATTTCTTTTAGTTTTGTAATGACATCTTTACTTGATACGTTCTTCTGTTTAGCGTATTCGTACACGCGTAATTTCGTCATACATTCACCCCCAAAGATTAATCGAGCATTGTAAGGAGTTTTTTTGCAAACCCTTCATCAAGGATCGCGATGGAAACCCTCGCGTCTTTTCCTATTGCCCGACCTAACTCGTACCGATCCTCGACCGTCCTGATTGGCACTTTGTAATAACTGCATTTATCCTGCAGCTTTTTCATTGTATTGGAAGATGCATCCCCTGCAACGATTACAAGCTTTGCATTCCCATTTCTTACTTCTTTTACCACCAGTTCTTCCCCGGTGATGATTTTTCTCGCCCTTGTGGCGAGGCCTAATATGGATAACCATTGATTATTCATGATGTAGAATCTTTCTCCGTTTCTACCAGTTGAAGCAATTCATCATACAATGAATCATCAATCGCCACTTCTAGATGTCGGGATAATATATTTTTCTTTTTTGCAAGAAGGATACTCTCTTTGCTTCTTGCCAAATACGCCCCTCTACCAGACTTCTTCCCTGTCAGGTCAATCGAGACTTCGCCCTCTTTGGAGCGGACAATGCGAATCAAATCTTTCTTCGGTCTCAATTCCTGACTAGCAACGCATTTTCGCATAGGAATTTTTTTGCGGCTGTTCACTGGTCTCACCCTCTTTTACGATCATTATTCCGTGTTTTCGTCCTCATAGTAATCATCCATATCATCTTCATTTTTTGATAGGGAAAGACTTGGATAGATTCCTAATTGTTCTGCTTCAGACTCGCTTTTGATATCGATCTTCCAGCCAGTCAATTTTGCTGCAAGGCGGGCATTTTGGCCTCTTTTCCCGATTGCAAGGGAAAGCTGGTAGTCAGGGACGATGACGGTGGTCGCTTTGTCCTCTTCATTCACCTGTACTTCCAGGACCTTTGAAGGACTAAGGGCATTTGCCACGAATTCCACAGGATCCTTGGACCATTTTACGATATCGATTTTTTCGCCCTTCAGTTCGTTTACGATTGCCTGAACCCTTTGTCCTTTCGGACCTACGCAGGCTCCAACCGGATCAACTTCAGGATTATCGCAATGTACAGAGATCTTGGAGCGATCGCCTGCTTCACGCGCCACTGATTTGATCTCGACGGTACCATCATAGATTTCTGGCACTTCCAACTCAAATAGTCGCTTCAGCAATCCTGGGTGCGAGCGGGAAACAAAGATTTGAGGACCCTTTGTCGTCTTCTCGACTTTTGTAAGGAATACTTTTATTCTATCATGTGGTTTGTAATGTTCATTAGGCATCTGCTCATTTACGGGTAAAAGTGCTTCGATCTTGCCTAAGCTGACATAGATGAACTTTGCATCCAATCGTTGGACGATACCTGTCATGATGTCTTCTTCCCGTTCAATGTACTCCGAGTAGATGACTCCGCGTTCCGCTTCCCTTACGCGCTGGGTAACGACCTGCTTTGCAGTTTGTGCTGCAATGCGGCCAAAGTCCTTAGGTGTAACCTCGATTTCCACCACATCATTTTCCTGATAGTTCGGATCCAGTTGGCGTGCTTCCTGCACGGAAATCTCAAGACGGGGATCAAATACTTCATCCACAACATCTTTTCTTGCAAATACTCGCATGGTGCCTGTTTCCAAGTTCAGGTCTACACGAACATTTTGTGCTTGATTGAAGTTTCTTTTGTAAGCAGATATAAGTGCAGCCTCAATCGCTTCAATAATTACGTCTTTGCTAATGCCTTTTTCTTTTTCCATCAGAGTCAGGGCATCAAATAACTCGCTGCTCATACAACCATGTCCCCCTTAACATATCCATTCATTCCCTTATACCACTTAGGCAAAAGGATCAATAGATATAGAACCTTATTAGAATTTCACTGCCAAACGTGCTTTGGCCACTTTCGGATATGGAATTGCCACTTCTTTTTTACGTGTCTTGATCGTCATGGAGATAGTAAGTGTGTCGCCATCAAAACTTAATAGGTCACCTTCAAAGGTTTTTAGTCCATCCAAAGGCTCGTATGTTTTAACATGCACATACTTTCCGATTGATTTTTCCAGGTCTTCTTTTTTCTTCAAGGGGCGCTCTGCACCAGGAGAAGAGACCTCGAGGAAGTAGTTATGCGGGATAGGATCCAGCTCATCAAGCTTTTCGCTCAACATTGTGCTCACTGTTCCACAGTCTTCAATGTCAATGCCGCCATCTTTGTCTACGAACACACGTAAAAACCAAGAAGAACCTTCTTTTACATATTCAATATCCACTAATTCAACATTCATTTCTTCTGTGATAGGCAGCATTAATTCCTCTACCGTATCTATTACATTTTTGCTCATCTTTTTCCTCCTTCGCTGTAGCGAGAAACGATGTTTTTAAAATCTGAACAAAAGACCCTGCCAAAATCAGCAGGGAATCATAAACAAGCAAGCTTATGTACACCTAAGGGCGATACCGCAGGAGCAATTTCCCAGGTCGCCGGAAAATGGGGATACAATACGAAAGAGTGGGTTTCCCCACTCTTTGCTAATTACCTGTATATAGCATTTCCAATGTAAATATATCATATCCCTGGTAAATATGCAAATCTTTCTAGTGTTTGCAAAGCTTGCACACTAAGGGACCAAAGGGATTCTGACAGTTTTTTAGAACAGGGAAAGCTGGTTTTGATCCGGAAGGGAACCCAGGCAGCCTTGCTTATCCAGGAATTCCATGATGGTCTTGGACACCCGGCCACGCTGCTGTAGGTCCTCTTTTGAAAGGAACTCGCCGTCTTGCCTTGATTTTACAATATTGATGGCCGCGTTGGTACCTAGTCCCGGTATGGCATTGAATGGTGGTATAAGTGAGTTTCCTTCTATGATGAAATCTGATGCATGTGATTTGTATAGATCCACCTTTTGGAAGGAGTAACCTCTTTCACTCATTTCAAGTGACAATTCCAGGACGGTCAATAAGGATTTTTCCTTAGGGGAAGCATCCAGGCCTTTGGCATTTATCTCTTCGATCTTTTGACGCATTGCGGCAGATCCCTTCACCATGCTGTCAAGATCGAAATCATCCGCACGGACGGTAAAATATGCAGCATAGTACATCAAAGGAAAATGCACTTTAAAGTAGGCGATGCGCACTGCCATCAGGACATAGGCTGCAGCATGCGCCTTCGGGAACATATATTTGATTTTCAGGCAGGAATCGATATACCAGGCAGGTACATCATTCTTGATCATTTCTTCTTTGAATTCATCGGACAGTCCTTTTCCTTTACGCACAGATTCCATGATTTTAAAAGCCATGGAAGGGTCCAGTCCTTTATAGATGAGATAAACCATGATATCATCACGGCACCCGATCACTTCACTCAAAGTACAAGTCTTATTGTGAATTAGTTCTTGGGCGTTTCCAAGCCAAACATCCGTCCCATGTGAAAGTCCTGAAATCTGGACAAGCTCAGAGAATGTAGATGGCTTTGTATCCTCAAGCATCTGTCGGACAAATCTTGTTCCGAACTCAGGAATACCCAGTGTACCGGTTTTACACATGATCTGCTCTTCTGTCACTCCAAGTGACTCTGTGCCACTGAATATTTTCATCACATAAGGATCGTCTGTCGGGATCGTCTTTGGATCAATTCCGCTTAAATCCTGGAGCATCCTGATCACCGTAGGGTCATCATGTCCAAGAATATCAAGCTTCAACAGATTGTCATGGATGGAATGAAAATCAAAGTGAGTGGTTTTCCATTCCGAGCTTGTATCATCCGCCGGAAACTGTATCGGGGAGAAATCGAAAATATCCATATAATCCGGTACAACGATAATTCCGCCGGGATGCTGGCCTGTCGATCTTCTCACCCCTGTACATCCTGATGATAGGCGATCAATTTCAGCCCCGCGTAGAATGAGGTTACGGTCATTTGCATAGCCTTTTACATAGCCATAGGCTGTTTTATCAGCTACAGTACCGATTGTCCCTGCACGGAAAACATAATCTTCGCCGAATAACACTTTTGTATAGTTATGGGCACGTGGCTGATACTCCCCTGAAAAGTTCAAATCGATATCAGGAACTTTATCCCCTTTAAACCCTAGGAACGTTTCAAACGGTATGTCATGACCATCCTTTTTAAAAGCTTCTCCACAATCCGGGCAATCCTTATCAGGTAGATCAAACCCCGAACCTACCGAGCCATCGTCAAAGAACTCGGATTTTTTACAGGATGGGCAAACATAATGCGGCGGTAGAGGATTCACCTCGGTTATCTCTGTCATGGTCGCGACAAAGGAGGAACCGACAGAACCACGTGAACCTACAAGATATCCGTCATCCAATGACTTCTTCACAAGCTTATGGGATATGAGATAGATAACGGCAAAACCGTGACCTATGATACTTTTCAGCTCTTTTTCAATCCGCTTCTCAACAAGCTCCGGAAGCTCTTCCCCATAGATGCTCCTCGCCATCCTATAGCTCATTTCACGGATTTCCTCATCAGCACCTTCAATTTTCGGTGTATAAAGGTCATCCTTGATCGGTTTGATGTCTTCTATCATACTTGCGACTTTTTGTGTATTTGCAACAACGATTTCTTTTGCCTTCTCTTCACCAAGGAAACTGAAGGCTGCGAGCATATCATCGGTTGTCTTGAAATGGACATCTGGAAGCTTGTGTCGGTTCAGCGGATTTGCTCCTGATTGGGATCTAACAAGGATTTCACGGTGAATCTTGTCCTCTTTTTTCAAATAGTGGACATTCCCGGTCGCCACGACAGGCTTTTCAAGTTTTTCTCCGAGCTTCACAATATTTGTGATGATTTCCTTTAATGCCTTATCATCCTTTATCAATTCCAATTCAATCAGATGATCATAATTGCTTGGCGGCTGCACTTCGATGTAATCATAGAACTCTGCAATACTTTCCACTTCATCTGGTGCTTTTTGCATCATCCCTTCAAATACTTCCCCCTTGTCGCAAGCAGTACCGACAAGGAGACCCTCCCTATGCTTTTGCAGCAAGGAGCGCGGAATGCGCGGAACTCTGAAAAAGAAGTTCATATGGGATAGGGAGACAAGCTTGAAAATGTTCTTCAATCCGACATCATTAACAGCAAGCAGCGTGATATGAGATGGTCTCGCCCGTTTATAGGCATCTGACTTACCGGAGTTGTCATTCAATTCATCATGATAGGTGATGCCACGCTCCAATGAGTCCTTCAGCATCTTCATGAGGAGATATCCTGTTGCTTCTGCGTCATAGATGGCCCTGTGGTGCTGGGTGAGTTCGATATCAAACTTTTTACAAAGTGTATTCAATCGATGATTTTTCAGATCCGGGAAAAGAAGTCGTCCAAGCTCCAATGTATCAATGACCGGATTTTTTGCTTTCCCGAGCCCAATGCGCTGGAATCCGATATTCAGGAATCCCATATCAAAGCTCGCATTGTGAGCAACCAGAATATCATCATCGATCCATTTATAAAAATCCTGCAGTACATCCCCGACTTCAGGAGCATTCCTTACCATATCATCAGTAATGCCCGTCAAGTTGATGGTGGTTGCAGACAAAGGGTGGTGAGGATTGGAGAATGACTCGAATCTGTCTATGATTTCCCCATCCCTGATCTTGACAGCAGCAAGCTCGATGATTGTATCGTACATGGCAGATAAACCGGTCGTCTCAACATCGAACACTACATACGTATCTTCTGCAAGATTCCGATGGACAGGGTTATAGGCAATAGGAACACCATCGTCCACAAGGTTGGCTTCCAATCCGTATAAAATCTTGACACCATTTTTCTTACCGGCGGAATACGCTTCCGGATATCCTTGGGCAACCGCGTGGTCAGTGATGGCGATGGCTTCATGCCCCCACTTTTTTGCTTGTGCAACAAGTGAAGAAATGCTGCTCACGGCATCCATCGTACTCATCGGGGAATGCAGATGCAGTTCGATCCTTTTCTCCCCCTCAGGTGCGGTATCCCTAATTTCCTTGCCTTGGAACTCATTGATATCATTTGCCATCATGACAAGGTCGCGGACAAAGGTATCGTTTTGGATACTTCCCCGCACCTTAAGCCACATCCCCTTTTTCACGGCCTGCAAGAGTGGAACATCCTCTTTATCCCTGGAGAACATTTTAACAAGGATGGAATTGGTGTAGTCTGTAATCTTAAAGGTCAACAAGGTTCTTCCGCTGCGAAGCTCTTTTGTCTCTGCATCGAAAACATATCCTTGGACCGCAACACGCCTTTCCTCTTCAACAATCTCAGCCAAGGTTTTCATCTCTGCGTCATCCTTGATGGTATAACCGATCATTACAGGGCCGCTGATAGAACCGCCATCATCCTTGGCGCTATCTTTTTTCTGCATTTCCGTTACGGCCGCCAATGCTTTTTGTTGATCTTCCATCTGCTTTTTCTCGACAAACTGCTTAAACTCCTCTTCGGAATGGGACAGTGTTGTATCAAGTACGAACGTCGGAAAACCAAAGCCTTCATATGTTGAACAAATGGTGGTGTTCAATTTTCTCTTGACCGCTATGGCCTCCGCTTCATTCCTGGCAGTGAGCATAAGCTTATTTCCTTGAAGCGTTGGAACTTGCCCCTTTAATAGCATCATGAGAGGCGGAGAACAACCTTCAAGTTCTTTCAGGCAGACAGGCCAATAATCCTGTATATATGAATCCTCAAAAGATCGGTCCAAGACACTTATTTGAAAGGATACATTGGCAATATGTGAAAAGCTTTTCGTCAGCTTCATATAAAATAATTCATAAATGGAAACAGGCAGAACCTTCTGTAGGACAAAATGAAAATGCCATCTTTTACTCGTCTTCTCTACAGTCAATTTATCTATACCAGCTTCTGCAAAGTAAGGAAAAATATCGTCACTTGTCAAGTCAAGCTGTTGAAGGAGAAGACGAAATCGATCTTTTTTTTCTTGGACTAGCTCCATTACAATGTTCAGACCCCTTTCTCCGTCCCTGATCATTTTTCTAAACATACTAGAAGGTACCTCCTAATGGGGGTACCTTTTATTTTTTTCTCTCTTATTGTACTACAGATCGACGCAGTGTTTGAATTAAATTGTCAACAGATACTTCTTCCATTTCACCTGTTTTTCTCCATTTAACTTCCACTACTTTTTCCTCTGCTTTTTTCCCGACAGTCACACGTACAGGCAACCCGATCAGATCTGCATCTGCAAACTTGACTCCTGGACGCTCCTGGCGGTCATCAAAAAGAACCGCAAATCCATTTCTTTTCAATTCGCTATAAATTTCTTCAGACAGTGCAGCCTGTTCGGCATTTTTCGCATTCACCGGTATAACATGAACATCATACGGTGTGACTGCATTCGGCCAAACAATACCACTTTCATCATGGAACTGCTCCACAACAGCAGCCATGACCCGGGATACACCGATGCCATAACAGCCCATGATCATCGGCTGGGTTCTTCCGTTTTCGTCGAGATAAGTTGCACCCATCGCTTCACTATAGCGTGTTCCCAGCTTGAATACATGTCCAACTTCAATACCCTTAGCAAAACGGATAACACCTTGTCCATCAGGAGACAGGTCACCTTCCTGGATGAATCGTAAGTCAGTATATTGATTTACAGAGAAATCCCTGACAGGATTGACATTTGTATAATGATAACCCTCTTCGTTGGCACCTGACACTGCGTTTACCAAATACTCGACAGCATGGTCTGCTACAACCTCCACAGATTGTGGCAAACCTATAGGTCCAAGGGAACCGATGGAACAGCCCATCTGTACTTTCACTTCCTCAGGCGTCGCCAGTTCTACTACGGATGCCTGATATAGGTTTTTCAGTTTTACATCATTGATTTCATGGTCGCCGCGTACGAGTACAACTACAAATTTTTCATCCACTTTGAAGCAGAGTGTTTTAATCATCTTGGAACTTGTTACATTTAAGAATCCTGAAACATCTTCTATGGTCTTTTGGTCAGGTGTAGACACCTTTTCCATTTCTATTTCCGCTTCACCGCTTTTTTCATAGTTGGCAACTACCGGAGCCATTTCAATATTGGCAGCATAGGATGAGTCCGAGGAATAGGCTATCGTATCCTCTCCGATCTCGGATAGCACCATGAATTCATGCGTATCCTTCCCTCCCATTGCACCGGAATCCGCGATGACCGCACGGAAATTCAATCCAAGTCTTGTGAAGATGTTGGAGTATGCAGTGAACATTTTTTCATACACATCGTCCAGGCTCTCTTGGGAGGAGTGGAAGGAATATGCATCCTTCATCAAAAACTCTCTTCCCCTTAAGAGGCCGAAGCGTGGACGTTTTTCATCTCGGAATTTTGTCTGGATCTGGTAGAGTGTCAGAGGTAGTTTCTTATAGGATTTCACTTCATCACGGACAATGGTCGTGATTACCTCTTCATGGGTAGCGCCGAGTGCAAACTCTCGGTTATGACGATCACGCATTCTCATCAGTTCCGGTCCGTAGGAATACCATCTGCCGGATTCCTGCCATAGCTCTGCAGCCTGCATAGCCGGCATCAGCAGCTCGACTGCCCCTGCATTTTCCATTTCTTCACGGACAATATCTTCTACCTTTTTCAATACTCTTTTGCCTAACGGAAGAAAACTGTAGATCCCACTTGCGTTTTGGCGGATAAAACCTGCTCTAAGAAGCAGTTGATGACTTTTCACTTCTGCATCTGAAGGGACTTCTCTAAGAGTAGGAATAAGAGTCATGCTTTGTTTCATATAAGGGCACCCCATTACGTATGTATTTTTCTATAAAAGCAAAGAGAACTTGCATCTTTCACAAGCATGCAAGATCTCATTTAATCTAATTTTTAATTATAAAAAGAACTTCTGGATGTCGTTCCAGGTTACTACCAGCATCAGGAGCATCAGTAGTGCAAAGCCGATGAAGTGGACGAGTCCTTCTTTGTGGCGGTCAATCGGTTTCCCCCTTACCGCTTCTGCAGCAAAGAACATCAGTCTTCCACCATCCAATGCCGGGATCGGCAAGAGGTTGATGATACCTAGGTTGATGCTCAGAACTGCAGTCCAGCGCATGAGAAGGAAGATGCCTGATTCCGCTACAACCTCGGTGGATTTATATATGCCAACAGGACCTGATAGCATATCTATGGAGAATTGACCTGTGATAAGCTTCCCAAGGCCGGTGATGATTTCCTTCGTCCATGTATAGGTTTCTGTGGCAGCATTTGGAATCGCTCCTAGAAACGACTTTTCAGTAGGCATAAATACGCCGATGACTCCCCTTTCCTCCCCGTTTTCCGCCTTATCGGATTTTGGGGTGACAGGAATATTCATCGATTGCCCATCCCGCTCAATCAAAAATAATAGTTCCTCATTCGCGTTTACCTGGATGATCTTCACGACTTCTTCCCAGGTAGATACGCTTTCGTCATTGATAGCCAATACTTTATCGCCCTGTTGCAACCCTGAAGCCTGTGCAGCGCCATCAGGAGCTAATTCCCCGATAACGGCTTCATTGATGTAATAGCCTTGTACCATTCCCAGAAATGCGAATATGAAGAAGGCTAGGATGAAGTTCATCATCGGACCTGCAAAGATGGCCAAGGTGCGTTGCATGAGCGTTTTGGATCCAAATTGTCTATCAAACGGCGCATTCTGGATTTCCTGCCCGTCCATCACAAAGTAGGATTCCTTGCTTACCTTATAATCCTTCAATGTTTCCTCTTCATTAAGTTCGTATCCCCTGATGATAAGTTCACGCTCGAGGTCGGCATATTCCACCTCGATGATCTTGGCATCAGGATATTTATCTTTGTTATTGATGACTACCTTATTGACTTCCCCTTTTGCATCGAACATAAGGCCCACATGGTAGCCAGGCTTGACCTCTATCACTTCTGGGTCTTCCCCGGCCATGCGGACAAATCCGCCGATCGGCAGAAGTCTGATCGTATAGACGGTTTCCTGTTTTTTAAATGAAAATACCTTGGGGCCGAACCCTATGGCAAATTCTCGGCAAAGAATGCCTGCACGCTTGGCAAAAACCAGATGTCCCAGTTCATGTACAAATACAAGAACTCCAAAGATGATAATAAATGCGATTACTGTATTCACTAGATCTCCACCTTTAATCTGTTAGTGAACGAACAAATTCTCTCGTTTCAAGGTCAATCTCTTTAATGGTCTGCAAATCAGGATTCAATTGGACCTCATGTCGCTGCATGGCTTTTTCAATGAGGTCTTCAATGGTCAGAAACCCTATTTTGCCATTCAGGAATGCATCCACAGCCATTTCATTTGCTGCATTTAGGACTGTAGGCAATGTGCCTCCTGTTTTTCCTGCTTCATAAGCGTAATGCAAGCATCTGAACCGCTCAAAATCCATCTTCTCAAAATGGAGCTTCCCAAAATCCGTGAGACTCAGTCTTTTCCCTGATTTGTGTTCAAAACGATCCGGATAGCTTAGTGCATATTGGATAGGGACTTTCATATCTGGCGTTCCGAGCTGGGCCATTACACTTGTATCATGGAATTCAACCATAGAGTGAATGACACTTTCTCTATGTAATACCACCTGAATATCCTCGTATGGAATATCGAATAGCCAGTGTGCCTCTATCACTTCCAACCCTTTGTTCATCATGGTCGCAGAATCGATGGTGATTTTTGCACCCATTGACCAGTTAGGATGATTCAGTGCATCGGCAACTGTTACCCCTTCCAATTCTTTTCTCGACTTATCCCTGAAGCTTCCCCCTGATGCCGTCAAAATAAGAGATTGGATGTTTTTTTCATATTCTCCCTGTAAACATTGGTAAATGGCAGAATGCTCGCTATCAACAGGGATAATGGAAACCCCATGTCTCTTAGCGGCAGCCATGACGATGTGGCCGGCAGTGACGAGCGTCTCCTTGTTTGCAAGTGCAATCGTTTTTTTGCATTCAATCGCTTGCAGAGTCGGCACCAGACCGACACTTCCCATCACTGCATTGACGACAATCTCCGCCTCATCATGTGTGGCTATATCAACCAATCCTTCTTCCCCATAGGTGAAGCGGATGGAACTTGCCGGAAACTGCCTTTTCAATGTATCACAGTCCTCTTTCGATTTCACTGAAACAGCTTTAGGAGAAAAATTCTTGATTATCTCGACTGCAGCCGAAACATTGCTTCCTACACTAAAGGCGACTAATTCAAATTGATCCGGGTGCTGCTTTATCACTTCCAAAGTCTGGACACCGATCGAACCAGAAGCACCTAATAGACTAATCTGCTTCACAAGCTTTCACTCCTTCATCCACCACTATCAGAACGCTTAGGATATAAATTTATGTATAAAATGCAATAGTGGCAAAACAAATAGCAGGCTATCAAAACGATCTAAAATCCCGCCATGTCCTGGGAGGAGATTACCAGAATCCTTAACCCCATAATGTCTCTTCAAGGCAGACTCAACGAGGTCGCCCATTTGTCCTACAACAGAAAGAATACTTGCAATGACGACGGTGATGATGAGCCCATGCTCAAACCCAACGGTAAACTGAAAGATAATCGCAACTAAAATTGCACAGACCACCCCGCCCAAAGAACCTTCCACCGTTTTATTCGGACTGATTTCCGGCCATAATTTCGTTTTTCCCATTGCCTTGCCAATGAAGTATGCTCCGGAATCGGTTGACCAAATGACAACCAAAGCGAAAAATACATAAGCTAGGGAGATGTCACGAATTTCGATGAAATAGAAGAATCCTAAACCTACATAAATGATTGAAAGCAGAGAAAAACCTACTTCATCAAAGTTGAATCGGTTTTTACTGATAACCGTATAGGTTAACAGAAGTAAAACACCTATCACCAAAAACTCCATTTTAGTAAACAAGGGATTTTCAGGCATCCATTGCCCCGGGATAAGTAGCACCCACATCAAGAGCAGGGAAAGTACTCCGGGAACACTTGTCATGGTGATTTTCTTCATTCTAAGCGCTTCATATAATCCGATGGTAGCTAATAAATAAATAAAGAGAACAAATGGTAGATTTCCATAAATCACGATTGGCAAGAACACCGCAGCAGCGATGACAGCTGTAATAATCCGTTGTTTCATTGTATGTCCAACACCTTTTTATATACCACCAAATCTTCTGCCGCGCTGTTGATAGCTATTAATCGCCTCAAAGAGATGATTTTCATCAAAATCGGGCCACAGTACATCCGTAAAATAGAATTCAGCATAGGCAAGCTGCCACAGCATGAAGTTGCTTAATCTGATTTCACCGCTTGTACGAATGAGAAGATCTGGATCTGGTAGTTGATTGCTGAAAAGGTACGTAGAAAAAACCTCTTCTGATAATTGTTCCATTGATAATTTGTTGTCCTGAATATCTGTTGCTGCATTTTTCACCGCTCGTAAAATTTCATCTCTGCCTCCGTAATTCAAGGCGAAATTAAGTATTAGACCGGTATTATCCTTCGTTTTTTCCATTGCATTTTCAACTGCCCTGAGCGTGTGTGCCGGCAGGTCTGACTTGTTGCCCATCAATCGGACTTGTACATTTTCCTCCATCAGTTCAGGAAGAAATGTGCCAAGGAACTCTTCCGGGAGCTTCATCAAGAAATCCACTTCCAATTTGGGGCGTTTCCAATTTTCAGTTGAAAAAGCATACATCGTCAACACCTTGACTCCAAGGCTATTGGCAGACTTCGTAATTTTCCTTACCGTTTTCATTCCTTCATGATGCCCTGCCACACGCGGTAAGGCGCGCTTTTTGGCCCACCTTCCATTTCCATCCATGATGACTGCGATGTGTTCAGGAATTTGGTGCTGCATCAATTCCTCTTTGGAAAAAGAGGATTTAGAGGTTTCTTTGCCTCTCCACTCTTGTATTTTTTTCAGCATAAAAATCCTCCATTAAAAATAAACAGACTCGCCCTTTTGAAGGTTCTCCATTTATAGTAACAGTATTAACAAAAAAACCCCCTGTAAACATTAGAGGGTCTTTCCATCTTTCTATTTTACATGTAAATCGCTTAGACTTCCATGATTTCTTTTTCTTTTTCTTTTGTAACAGTGTCAACCTTCACGATGTAGCTATCTGTCTGCTTTTGGATGTCATCTGTATAACCACGTAATTCATCTTCTGTGATCTCACCGTTCTTTTCAAGCTTCTTCAGATCATCATTGCCATCGCGGCGGATGTTACGGATCGCCACTTTAGCTTCCTCTGAAGATTTCTTCACAGCTTTCACAAGCTCTTTACGTCTTTCTTCTGTAAGAGCAGGGATGGAAATGCGGATTACAGTTCCATCGTTGGAAGGATTCAATCCTAAATCAGCCTTGATGATCGCTTTTTCGATATCTCCCAAGGAAGATTTATCGTAAGGCTGGACCACTAGTAATCTTGCTTCCGGAACGTTGATGCTTGCAAGCTGATTTACAGGAGTAGGAGCGCCATAATAGTCGACAGTCACTTTATCAAGGATTGCCGCAGAAGCTCGTCCTGCACGGATGGAAGCCAATTCTCTGGAATAGGACTGGATCGCCTTTTCCATTCTTTCTTTTGTTTGTGTAATGACTTGTTTCGCCATGGTTATTTCCCCCTTACAATAGTTCCGATATTTTCACCTAATACTACACGTTTGATATTTCCCTCTTCCATGACAGAGAAAACAATGATTGGTATATCATTATCCATACATAAAGAAGATGCTGTTGAATCCATTACAGCAAGTCCTTCGCGTAATACATCCAGGTAGGAAAGTGTTTCATATTTTGTTGCAGTACTATCAACAGTCGGATCTGCACTATAAACGCCATCCACATTGTTTTTAGCCATCAGGATGACTTCCGCCTCGATTTCAGCAGCACGCAATGCAGCTGTTGTATCTGTGGAGAAGTATGGGTTACCGGTACCTGCAGCGAAAATGACTACACGTTTCTTTTCCAGGTGACGTATCGCTTTTCTTCTTATGTATGGTTCTGCAACCTGTCTCATCTCGATTGAAGTTTGAACACGCGTTTCCACCCCGGCGTTTTCCAGGCTGTCTTGTAACGCTAATGAGTTCATGACAGTAGCTAACATCCCCATATAATCAGCGGAAGCACGATCCATTCCCATTTCACTGCCTATCTTGCCTCTCCAGATGTTTCCGCCGCCGACTACGACAGCCACTTCCACACCCAAATCAGCCAATTCCTTCACTTGAAGGGAAACAGATTTTATAACGGATGGATTGATACCGAAGCCTTGGTCTCCTGCTAAAGCTTCCCCACTTAATTTTAAAACGACACGACGATATTTTGCTTGAGCCATAATAACCTCCAGGAATACATTTATTTCTATTCTACCTATATAAATGTTTTTAAAAAAGGGAACACAAAGTGTGCTCCCCTACTATACAGAGTTTAACTCTTATTTTTTAACTTGGCTCATTACTTCTTCAGCGAAGTTATCTTGACGTTTTTCGATACCTTCTCCTACTTCGTAGCGGATGAATGATTTAACAGTTCCGCCTTTGCTTTCAACGAATTGACGAACTTTCATGTCAGGGTTCTTAACGAAAGACTGGTCCAATAGGCAGATGTCCTCGAAGTATTTACCAAGGCGACCTTCTACCATTTTAGCTACGATGTTTTCTGGCTTGCCTTCGTTTAATGCTTGCTCAGTAAGAACTTTACGCTCGCGATCAGCTTCTTCTGCAGAAACCTCGTCACGGGATACGTATTTAGGGTTGATAGCAGCGATGTGCATAGCTACGTCTTTAGCTGCAGCTTCATCAGTAGTGCCTTCAAGAAGAGTCAATACACCGATGCGTCCACCCATGTGAAGGTATGCACCAAATGCATCTGCATCTGTTTTTGTAACGATAGTGTAGCGGCGAAGAGTAAGCTTTTCACCGATTTTAGCGATAGCAGTGTTGATGTGTTCAGATACTGCAACACCATTATCCATTTTAGCTTCAAGAGCAGCTTCTACAGATTCAGGTTTGTTTGTGATCAGGAATTCACCCAATTCGTTTACAAGCGTTTTGAATCCTTCGTTCTTTGCAACGAAATCCGTTTCAGAGTTCACTTCAAGGATTACCGCTTCGTTTCCTTTTGTTACGATCGCAGTCAAACCTTCAGCAGCGATACGGTCAGTCTTTTTCGCAGCTTTTGCAATACCTTTTTCACGTAGGAAATCGATAGCTTTTTCCATGTCACCGTTTGTTTCAGTCAGCGCTTTTTTGCAATCCATCATTCCAGCGCCAGTTTTTTCACGCAATTCTTTTACCATTTGAGCAGTTACAGCCATAGTAATAATCCTCCTTAGTGTATGTAAATCTGATGGTGCGGGGATCCATTTGGTCCACGCCTCCATCATGTACGATATTTTCCAAAAAAAAGTGATAAAAGGCTTTCCCCTCTTATCACCTTTTTCTTAAATCAAATTATGCAGTAGTTGTAGCAGTCTCTTCACCTTGTTTAGCTTCAAGGATAGCATCTGCCATTTTACCTGTTAATAGTTTTACAGCACGGATTGCATCATCGTTTGCAGGGATTACAACATCGATTTCGTCCGGATCACAGTTAGTGTCAACGATACCAACGATAGGGATGTTCAATTTTCTTGCTTCTGCAACAGCGATACGCTCTTTGCGTGGGTCAATGATGAATAATGCATCAGGAAGGCCCTTCATGTCTTTAATTCCGCCTAAGAATTTTTCAAGACGCTCTAGCTCTTTCTTCAACATTACAACTTCTTTCTTTGGAAGAACTTCGAAAGTTCCATCTTCTTGCATTTTTTCAATCGCTTTTAGACGAGAAATACGCTTTTGGATTGTTTCAAAGTTAGTCAATGTTCCACCTAACCAACGTTGGTTAACGTAGTACATTCCAGAACGTTCTGCTTCTTCTTTCACAGAATCCTGAGCTTGCTTTTTAGTACCAACGAATAATACTGTTCCGCCGTTACCAGCAAGTTCCTTAACGAAGTTGTAAGCTTCTTCAACCTTTTTAACAGTCTTTTGAAGGTCGATGATGTAGATGCCGTTACGCTCAGTGAAGATGAATTTCTTCATTTTTGGGTTCCAACGGCGAGTTTGGTGTCCGAAGTGTACACCAGCTTCTAGTAATTGTTTCATAGAGATTACTGACATGTTATATTCCTCCTAATGGTTTTTTTTCCTCCGTCCACTTCATTTCCAGGCAAAACTGAACAAGTCAGCACCAATGCCCGAATCAGTAAACGTGTGAATTTATAACACCGAAAATAAATATATCACAATCACATTTTACAATCAAGTCGTAATTGCTCATCACTGTCGAATTTTCCATAATAGCTCTATTTCCGTCTTGCCTTTATTCAATTTCTTTGCAATTTCCTCCATAGTATAGCCTTCTTCGAGGAGAATCGCCACTTGATCGTAGGTACTCAGTTCTTCAAAAGCGATTGCCTTTTTGTTATTGTCCATCGAGGCTGCATCTATACTTTCACTTAGCAAAGAATTGATGTCGTCCTGGGTGATTTCCGGCTCCTTTTTGTCAAAGGAAATTTCTCCGGTACTTCCTTCTTGCTCTTTCACAACCGTTTGACGTTCCTTGAATTTGGATAGAAAAGCTTCATTCTCTTCCTTCAATTCATAAACATAGGAACCAATCGTTTCCTCTGCTTCCTTCAGCAGCTTACGATAATCCTGTTCCAGCCTCTGGACTGCTGAAAATTTTATATAAAGGATAATAACAAGGAAAATAGCCAATAAACCAAGAGCGAAGTTAATCACCATGAATAAGGTTGTCACATGTAACACGCTCCTTTTCCAACAAGATCATAGATGTAGCCGATCGCATAAGAATATGAACGCAACCGGCTTTTGGGTTTTGGGATTTCTATTTAATACTCTGTCGATTTCTAAATCTGACTTTCCCCAAGGTACTTCTCCATCAAATGCTACATCCCCGCAGAACTAGGAAATCGTGGATGATGGATAGAAGTTTTATGAGCCAAATGTAGACCATAACGCCGGCCATCTTGTGGAGTAATGGTCTTCATAACCCTGATGATGACCTAAACGCTGACCATCTTGTGGAGTAAAAGTCTTCATAACCCTGATGATGACCTAAACGCTGACCATCTTGTCGAGTAATGGTCTTCATAACCCCGATGATGACCTAAACGTCGACCACCTTGTGGAGTAATGGCCTTCATAACCCCGATGATGACCTAAACGCCGGCCATCTTGTGGAGTAATGGTCTTCATAACCCTGATGATGACCTAAACGCTGACCATCTTGTGGAGTAAAAGTCTTCATAACCCTGATGATGACCTAAACGCCGGCCATCTTGTGGAGTAATGGTCTTCATAACCCCGATGATGAACTAAACGTCGACCATCTTGTGGAGTAATGGTCTTCATAACCCCGATGATGAACTAAACGTCGACCATCTTGTGGAGTAATGGTCTTAATAAACCCGATGATGACCTTTTCAACAAAATTTCTTTATGGACAAAGCCATTTTAATTGAAGAAAAATATTAATTCTGAACGCCTCCTGTTGGTTGTAGCGGAGGGAGTGAGACTCCTACGGATGCAGCGTGTCGAGGGAGACCCCACAGGCGCCAACAGCGCCGAGGAGGCTCCCGAGACCGCCCGCGGAAAGCGAACTCCTGCAGCGGAAATCAACAGGGGAGTTTCCATGGCCACTCCCTCAGATCATTGCAGTCAATTCTTTGCGCAATTTAAAGATCGCTTTGGAATGTATCTGCGAAATCCGTGAGGTTGTAAGACCGAGCACCTGACCGATCTCCGTCAATGTCAGCTCCTCTTTATAAAAAAGACTGATAACCAGCTTTTCATTGTCATTAAGCTTTTCTATCTGGTCGATCAGATGCTGGATCTCTTCGGATTTCAACAATTCCTGTTCAGGGGAAATGCTTGATTCATCCTTCAGAGCGAAGGCTTGTTGAGTAGAATCATCCTGATCCTTCGGCATATCATCGATGGAAAGAACATTGGAAAAGAACACCTCATGAGTAATGGCGGCAATTTCCTCTTCCGGCATGGAGAGTTCCTCCGCCAATTCCTCTAAGGTTGCATTTCTCATGAGAGACTGTTCCAATCTTTCCATTGCCGCTTCGATCCTTTTTGATTTTTCCCGCAGGCTTCTTGGCAGCCAATCTTCCTTCCTTAATCCATCGATGATCGATCCGCGTATTCGGAAGGAGGCATAGGTATCAAATTTCAAATCCCTTGTAGGGTCGAATTTTTCGATTGCATCAAATAACCCGACCAATGCCAAGCTTTTCAGTTCTTCTCTTTTTACACTTTTGGGTAGGCCTGTTGCGATCCGTTGAACATGATAGTGGACAAGTGGCATATATTTCTTCACTAGATAATCCCCTGCATCCTGATCTTTTTTCGATTTCCAAAGATCCCAGAAGCTTGATTCCTTGCTCGATGATATTGTACTCATGGCTTTCCCCCCTTTTTACCGCTAAGAATGAAGCATTATATATAAGTGATACTTTTATTGACCGTCTTGATCATGAGTTTCCCTGAATCCGGATTGAATTCAATGGTCCTACCGCTGTTCCCCCCGCAATCCTCGCTTATCAGGGGTATGTGGTGTGATTCAAGTCTTTCCCTTACAGCCTCGACATTTCTGGGACCGATCCGCATCATTTCACTGCTGGAGCTGGAAAATTGGAACATCTGAGCCCCACCGGCGATTTTTGCCCGTAATTTCGGAAGGCTTGCCCCACTATTTATGACAGCCCGAAGCAGATGATCCACTCCTGTATCGGCATATTTACAAGGGTTAAAATCTGATGTCCTGGCAAGATTTGAAGTCGGAAGCATGACATGTACCATCCCCGCTATCTTTGATGTCGCATCATAAAGGACGACTCCGACACATGACCCGAGACCTGATGTGCGGATGAATTGCGGAACCTGGACAATATTCATTTCTGCAATACCTACTTTGACGACATTTTGTACACCAAGCATTTACTTCGCACCCAATTCCGTCAAAATTTTGTCAAATGAATCTGGAAAAGGAATAAGGAAGAAATGACCCTTTATTTTTTCAGCCGTCACATCAGAGGTTTGTGATAATTCGGTATCTATGAATATCGCATTGTCACTCACATGTGAAATCTCCAGCAGACCAGCCATGACGATCGCCCCCACCATATCCACTGAAACCTGTGGTACAGATGGGGTCACAAGTAGGCCAATAGCTTCTGATAATGCCGTCAAATAATGAGCAGAGACTATATTACCGAGCTCCTGCAGGGCAGATAAAGCCATTTCATGTTGCGGCAAGCTTTCTTTATTCAGGCTGGCGTCTTCTACAAGCTGCTGTATTAGCCTGGTTGCATCTTCCAAGGAAAGCACAAAGAACAAGCTGCCGGCAATTTCCCCTTCCATTGTCAAAAACACAGCTGCGACCGGCCTTTCGGGACCGCCGGCAAGTTCCATCATTTCATTGAAGCTTACAATTTTCGCTTTAGGGACGTTCATATATATATCCTTATTCAAAAGCTGTGACAAAGCGGTTGCGGCATTTCCTGCGCCGATATTGCCAAGCTCCTTCAACAGGTCCAATTCGACTTGTTTATCCTGATGGTGCATATCAGTCATGGATGGATTCCAATTGCAGGACTTCATGTAGATCCAAGCAAACAAACAGCCTTCTATCAATCTTCACTACACCCTGGACATATTTGGTTTCCACCGCTCCCACTACTTCTGGAGCCGGTTCTATTGATTCTTCGAGGATGTCGAGCACATCGTTTGCAGCATCCACGATAAATCCCACTTCGATCTCGCCTACAGCTGTAATGATGATTCTTGTTCTTTCATCATATTGCTTTTGGGGAAAATCAAATCTTGTACGCAGGTCAACAATCGGTGTAATGACGCCACGCAGATTGATGACACCCTTGATATGGGCAGGCACATTGGGTACCCGCGTAATGGGTATCAATTTTTCGATGGAGCGGACCTGCTGAACCGGTATGGAGTATTCCTCTTTATTCAGTTCAAAAATAATCAGTTTTAATTGTTGAGCAGTTGTCTGCATTCCTCTTCCTCCAGTCAATTCAGAAATCAAGACTATGAAACGCAAAATTATTATTTTATTAGAGCATTGCAGTCTACAATCAACGCAACCTGACCATCTCCGAGTATTGTAGCTCCGCTTATGGCGTATGTGGTACTCAGATATTGTCCAAGCGCCTTCAAGACAACCTCTTGCTGTCCGATGAAGGAGTCCACCACAAGCGCAGCCATTTTTTCACCCTTTTTCACCAGGACGATGGAGTATAGGTCTGCCTGCATGCAATCTTCCTTTTTGACATGGAATACTTTTTCCAGGTGTACGATCGGCACAATTTTACCCCGGAAATCAATTACTTCCTGTCCATGAGCAGTCAGGATCTCCTCCTTCTTAATAATCGCCGTCTCAATGATGCTAGATAATGGAATGGCATATTTCTCTTTTTCTACTTCTGTCAAAAGTACAGAAATGATAGACAAGGTCAATGGCAATTGAATGGAGAAGGTTGTCCCTTTTCCTTCCGTAGAATCTATCGTGATATTCCCACCAAGTGATTCTATCGTATTTTTTACCACATCCAACCCGACACCACGTCCTGAAATATCCGAGATGACTTCTGCTGTCGAGAATCCAGAGGATAGGATAAGCTGGAAAACTTCCTGATCTGTTAAGCTATCAGCAGCCTGCTTGGCCACAATGCCGCGGCTGATCGCTTTGTTAAGGACCTTCTGCCTTGATATGCCCCCACCATTGTCGACGATTTCGATAAAAACATGGTTTCCGCTGTGAAAGGCTTTCAATGTAATCTTACCTTCCTCATCCTTACCAGCCGACCTTCTTTTATCCGGCATCTCAATGCCATGGTCGATAGCGTTGCGAAGAAGATGTACAAGCGGATCGCCAATCTCATCCATTACGGTGCGATCCAATTCCGTTTCTGCACCGATTATTTCTATTTCAACCTTCTTGCCCAGATCCCTTGCAAGCTGTCGCACCATTCGAGGGAAGCGGTTAAAGACTGTTTCAATAGGAACCATTCGCATATTCAAGATGATATTCTGAAGATCATTCGATATTCTCGACATTCTTTCCACAGTTTCAATCAATTCCGCTTCATTCAATTCCTTTGAAATCTGCTCCAGCCTGCCTCTATCAATCACTAGTTCCTCAAACAGATTCATCAGGCCATCCAGTCTATCGATACTTACCCGGATGGTTTTGTTCGTTTGGCCAGCCTTTGTGGCAGTTGGTGTGTCAGGTGTCTTAGCGGCGGGCTCCACCGCTGCCGCCACTTCTGTAATTGATGGAGCAAATTCATCTTTATCTGCATCTGGCTCAATAGGGGTGTCCTTTTTTTCCATTACAGAAAGATTTTTAGTATGTATGATGTTGATTTCAACCTTTTCCACTTCAGAAACCTTCATGATTCTTTCTATGACATCCTCTTGATTCTCTTTAGTAACCATCGTCACAACGAAAGAATCATCGAAGTTTTCCTCTTCAAGTTGTTCTACCGGGGGGGTTGATTTGATTACTTCCCCGATCTGCTCCACAACCTCAAAGACCATGAATACCCTTGCAGCCTTTAAAAGACAGTCTTTACGTAGAGTGACTTTCACCTCTAGAGGCAGATACCCCTGTTCTTCGGATTGTTGTAGAATCGTCAATTCATACGAATCATATTCATGCTCCTCTTCCGATCCACTCGCCGAATTTGATACAGTTTCGATCATTTCGCCTTTTTCTATTTTCACTAGCAGGGCAACTACATCCGATACATCTTTTTTCCCATCTCCGCCATCTGCAATGGAAAATACCATTTCCTCAAGATACTCTACCGAGCGGAAAATTACATCCAATAGATTGGAAGATACAGATAGTTTGTGATTCCGGATCATATCCAGCACATTTTCCATCTGATGTGTCAGACTCGCCAGATCTTCATAGCCCATCGTGGCAGACATCCCTTTTAGTGTATGTGCGGATCGGAAGATTTCATTGACAATTTCGATACTCTGAGGATTTCGTTCCAATTCTACAAGCTGATTATTGATAGTTTCTAAATGTTCCTTGCTCTCTTCAAGGAAAATATCTAAATATTGGCTTAATTCCATATTGAAACACCCCTATCACAATGTATATTGCTGAATGACGACAGCAATATCTTCAAGATTTTCGATGTGATCCACAAGTCCTGTCTGAACGGCTGCATTAGGCATGCCATACACAATGGAAGTCTGTTCCGACTCGGCTATTGCAACCGTGTGTCCACTTTCTTTAAGTTTTTTTATGCCGATAGCTCCATCGGCACCCATTCCTGTAAGGACCACTGCTATTTTTCGTGTCTTCTTTAATGTACTCAAAGAAGCAAATAGGTTGTCCACGGCAGGACGATGGCCTTTTACAGGAATATCTTCATTCAAGGAGATGTATAGCTCTCCTCTCTTCTCTTCCACTTCCATATGATACCCGCCCGGCGCGATATAGGCGGTACCGTTTATCACTCTTTCCCCATGGACAGCTTCTGTAACAGGGAAGCTGCATAAGGAATTGAGTCGCTCTGCCAAAGATTTTGTAAATTGCCTCGGCATATGTTGAACGATGAAAACAGGTGTTTTCAACTTATTCGGCAGCGAAGTCAGTAATGTTTGCAACGCTCTGGGACCCCCAGTCGAGGTCCCGATACAGATAACAGACCTATTCCACTTTGTTTTCTCTGCAACTAGGTCCATTGTACTATACAGAGTGCCATTTAGCGGAATGTTTTTTTGTTGAGTGTTTCTTCCGAGCAAAGAATGGAAATTGGAAGATGCTGCAAGCAGGATTTTCTCAATCAATTCCTCTTTCACCTTAAAGATATCCAGGGAGATTGCACCTGAAGGTTTTGCAACAAAGTCCACTGCGCCATTTTCAATCGCCAGAATGGTATTCAAAGACCCTGTGGAGGTTGTACTTGAAAGCATGATGACAGGTACAGGTGATCTTGCCATTATTCGCTTTAATGCTTCAAGCCCGTCCATTACAGGCATTTCGACATCCAACGTGACAACATCCGGTGATAGTGCCTTCACTTTTTCAATTGCCTCGGCCCCATTCCGGGCAGTGGCAATCACTTCAATATCAGGGTGATCTTTAAGAAGGTCCGAAATCAGCTTCCTCATAAAAATTGAATCGTCTGTCACCAATACTTTTATTTTTTTCATGTTGTATGACTGCCCCTTTTTCGAAAGCTGTTACATTAACCATCCATTAAGCAAAAAGTCGAAGCAGTTTTGCAACTAGGGATGGTTTTTGAGCTGATGATGCAATGGTTTTTTTCTTTTCCTCCAAGAACAGGGATGCTATGTTGGATACAGCTTTTGATGCCTGGCATTTAGGACTTCTCAGCAGAAATGGAGTTTGTTCCATGACGGCAAGCAACACATTTTTATCGTCCGGGATGGCTCCAAGATAGGGAAGGTCTTTCTTTAGAAATTGCTTTGCCACCCTCTGAAGCCGTTCTGCGGTGTTGGCTGCAACCTGGAAATCCGGGACCTTGTTCAAGATCAATTGAAATGGGATGGAATCCCCATGCAAACTGATATATTTTAGTGCGGAATAAGCATCTGTTAATGAAGTGGGCTCGCATGTCGTAAGCAGGAATATCTCCTCGACGGATAACAATAGCTGAAGGGTCTCATCCGTGATACCCGCTCCCATATCGAATATAATATAATCGTAATTGGCTGAAGCTTCTTCCAGTTGGCTTAAAAAAAACCTCCTTTTTTGCTCATCCATTTTGAATATTTCAGTCAATCCAGACCCTCCGGCTATGTAGGAGAGATTTTCCGGTCCACGTTGGATGATCTGATCGAGAGTACGTCCTTCTTCAAAAAGATTCACTATACTGAATCCCTGTGTGGTACCCATTAAAATATCTATATTAGCCATTCCGATATCCAAATCGAACAAGAGTACTTTATTCCCTTTTTGCTGTAGGGCTATCGAAAAATTCAATGAAAAATTGGATTTTCCCACCCCGCCTTTTCCGCTGATGATTGCAAGGCTTTTGGCATCTTTTTGATCCTTGTTTCCTTGAACGGATTCCCGGTGCCGTTCTATCTGTTCTCTGAGTAGTCTGGCCTGATCATTCATTTCTTGATTTCCTCTATCAAATCTGTGATGACAAGATCCTTATCTGCCACCTGCAGGTCTTCCGGGACACTTTGCCCATTTGTAATAAAAGCTGCACCGATTTTATAATGCTCTATCATGGCATACATCGAGCTTGATTCAGCCGTTTCGTCTTTCTTCGTAAAGATGAATTGTTGAATGCCCACTTTCCAAAACTGATCTGTTATCTTTTTCATATCAGTCATTTTTGAAGTGAGGGATAATACCAGAAACGTTGTCATCTCCGCCTTGAAATCGATGACCTCCTGGAGATCCCTGACGAATTCTTCATTGAGGAAGTTTCTTCCCGCTGTATCGATGAACACTAAATCAAGATGTGCCAGCTTTCTTTTTGCCACCTGAAAATCTTCGGCGTTATAACAGACCTCGATAGGTGCATCCAATATGCTTGCATAGGTTTTCAACTGTTCAATGGCCGCTATCCTATATGTATCAGTTGTAATGAATCCGACGCTCTTCCCATGCTTCAATACCGCATTGGCCGCCAATTTCGCCAATGTCGTTGTTTTTCCTACTCCCGTTGGGCCGACAAGGCTAATGAATTTCTTCCTATAGACATTCCCCTCGAAATCAACCTGCTCTATTCTTTCCATAAAATAATGCTTAAGGGTCTCTCTCATCTGCCTTTTGGACATAGTTTTACTCTTCAGCCATTCTTGGTATAAGTACTCTGAAGCAGCCTCTGAGAGATCAACGGGAAGCTCTGTTCTTTGCAATGACTCCTCTATGTCAAAAAAGTGATCAGGCAATTGTGAATCGCGGTTATTTGCACTTTTTAACCCTTTCATCATCCGTTTCATTTCTTGAATATTTTCAATAAGTTCTTTCTGACTCGATATGTCAAATGAGAATTGCTCCTGCTGGACTATCGACTGCTGCTTCGGGGGTTCCATATCCGGAACATGATGAAGCTTGCAATTATGTTTGATTGGTTCCTCATCCACCGCTGCTATGACTTCTACACCTTTTTTTGTAACAAGACCAAAAAACTTGGATGTCTTCACTGCCTTTGAATTTAAAATGACTGCCTCATCACCAAGCTCAGCCCGCACTTGATTCATGGCTTCCTGCATGGAGGAGGCTTTATATTTTTTTACTTTCATCCTTCCACATTCACCACCCCTATGCTTTGTACTTCTACACTGGATTCCAGTTCGTTATAGGATAGAACAGGTATTTGTGGAAGATACCGCTCCAATAATTGTTTCACATACATTCTTACCGCAGGGGAACAAAGGAGGATCGGAGTCTGTTCATAACCTGCGAATTGCTCCATCTGTTCTCCGACCCTTTGGACTATTTCTACCGATATATTCGGGTCCAGGCTAAGGAAATTCCCATGATCCGTTTGCTGAATATGGTCAGCTATCAGCTTCTCCACCCGTCCTGCCAAGGTGACAACTTTAAATGATTCATTGCCAAGCGCATATTGACTGGTGATCTGCTTGCTTAAAGCCTGCCTTACATACTCAGTCAGCAGCTCTGTATCAGCAGACATTTTCCCATAATCTGCAAGCGTTTCGAAAATGATCGGCAGATTTCTGATTGATACATTTTCCTTTAACAGCTTGGCTAACACTTTTTGGACATCCCCAATGGATAATGGAGTAGGTGTAACTTCTTCTATCAGGATAGGTGAAGTTTCCCTTAGATGGTCCACAAGCTGCTTCGTTTCCTGTCGGCCCAATAATTCATGCGCGTGTTGTTTTATTTTCTCTGTTATATGAGTGGAAACGACAGATGGGGGATCGACAACTGTATAGCCGTACATTTCAGCCTCATCCTTCTTTTCCTCACTGATCCATTTTGCAGCAAGACCAAAGGAAGGCTCGATAGTATCGATTCCTTCGATACTATCATCTTCCATTCCCGGACTCATTGCCAAGTAGTGATCGAGGAGCAATTCACCCCTTGCCACTTCATTGCCTTTGATTTTCAGACGATATTCATTTGGTTGCAATTGAATATTATCACGGATCCTGACAACAGGAATGACGATCCCAAGCTCGAGCGCCAATTGTCTCCGTATCATGACAATGCGATCCAATAGGTCTCCACCCTGCTTCGAATCTGCGAGGGGGATCAATCCATAACCGAATTCAAATTCGATCGGGTCGACGGAAAGCAGGTTGACCACACTTTCCGGACTTCGCAATTCGTCTGTAACGACTTCTTCCTCTGTTTCCTCGACCACCATATCCTCTTTTTTCTGGGATTGGTGGATGAAATAACCGCCTACTATCAGTAATAGGGCGATTGGTGCTGTCAATAAAGGCCCTATCGGTGTAAAGATACCAAGAAGCAGGATCGTTCCACCTGCAACATACAGCATTTGCGGATAGGCGAAGAGCTGGGCAGTGATATCTGCACCAAGGTTGCCTTCAGATGCTGCTCGCGTCACCACGATACCGGTCGCTGTAGCAATCAGGAGTGCCGGTATTTGGGAGACGATGCCGTCACCTACCGTAAGAAGGGTAAACTTCTGAGCAGATTCACCAAAAGAAAGACCCAGCTGTGTCATACCGATCACAATTCCGAAAAGCATATTGATGAACACAATGATGATACCAGCGATGGCATCACCTTTTACGAATTTACTCGCTCCGTCCATTGCACCATAGAAGTCCGCTTCCTTTGCGATCTTTTCACGGCGGGATTTAGCGGTATGCTCTGAAATAAGTCCGGCATTCAAGTCTGCATCGATGCTCATCTGTTTACCAGGCATTGCATCCAAGGTGAAACGTGCTGCAACTTCTGAAACACGCTCTGATCCTTTTGTAATAACGACAAACTGTATCACCACTAATATCAGGAATACAACAAGTCCCACCACCACGTTGCCCCCGACAACAAATGTCCCAAACGTATCTACTACAGTACCCGCATCACCTTCACTGAGAATGGACCTTGTAGTAGAAACATTTAGCGCCAATCGGTACAGCGTCAGCAATAAGAGCAACGATGGAAAGATGGAGAATTGCAAAGGTTCCTGAATGTTCATGGTCGTCAATAGAACAATCAAGGCAAGGGAGATATTGATAATGATTAAAATACTTAGCATCCAGGAAGGAAATGGAATAATTAACATGGCAATAATCAGGATTACGCTAAGTAATACGCTTAGATCTCTAGCTGACATAATAATCTCTCCTTTAGGTCAAACCATCATTTAACAAGGTTCTTTAATCGATACACATAAGCCAAAATCTCTGCTACAGCCTGGAAATACTCCTCAGGGATGGAATCACCGATCTCGGATTGGCTATAGATCGCCCTGGCAAGCGGTTTGTTTTCCACTGTAGTAATGTTATGTTCTTTTGCCACTTCCCTGATTTTCAAAGCGACAAAATCAACCCCTTTAGCAAGCACATATGGTGCATCCCTTTTGTTCTCATCGTATTTCAGTGCGATGGCATAATGGGTTGGGTTAGTGATGATGACATCCGCTTGGGGGATATCCTGCATCATGCGCTGCATGGCCATCTCCCTTTGCTTCTGCTTGATCTTGGATTTGATCAGGGGATCACCTTCAGACTTCTTGTATTCATCTTTTATATCATTCTTGGACATCCTGATATTCTTTTCATAATCATATTTCTGATAAAGATAATCAAAGACTGATAGAAACAAAAGCCCAACACCTGCAATCAGTCCCATCCTGACTGTAAGGCTGCCGATGAATCCCAACGCTTCATGAATATTCATCTGGGACAGCATCAATATTTCCTCAAGGCTGAACCATAGCAGTGAAAAAGTGATAAGCCCCACAAAAAGGATCTTCAGCAATGATTTAACCAATTCGACGATGGCCCTTACGGAATAGATGCGCTTAAAACCCTGTATGGGATCGAGCTTATTCAATTTCATATGGATCGCTTCTGTCGAGAAAAGTGCGCCAACTTGAAGGAAATTTGCAATGACCGCTCCAACCATGGCAGCGAGCATGATAGGTCCGACAATCATGATGAGTTGCGTCAAGATATCCATGAATATCAAATGAACCTGTTCCACTGTCACTTCTTCAAGCATATAAACCTGAAACGCCTGAACAAACAGTGTCAGGATTTCCGTCTTCAGCCATGGTCCGATAAAGGAGAGACAAAGAAAAACAGCAATCAAGACAAAAGCCGTATTAACATCGGCACTTTTGGCAACCTGTCCCTTCTTTCTCGTATCCTGACGTTTCTTCGGTGTCGCCTTTTCCGTTTTCTCTCCTGAAAAAAACTGCAGGTCCAGTCTTAACAATGAAGCCATCTACAAACCTCCAAGCAACTCCATTAAACCTCTCATGGTATGAAGCATTAATTCGAACAATTGATAGAACAATGTAAAAAGGATGGTCATGGAGAAGATGATGGCAATAAAGCTCACCCCGATTTTCAATGGCAGACCGACAACAAATACGTTCAGTTGTGGGACTGTACGTGCAACGATCCCAAGTGCCACATCAACCAGAAAAAGAATCGCGACAATAGGAAATGCAAGTTGGAGGGCAATGACAAACATCATATTGACCGCTTTTAATACGTATTCCAATACCCGCTCGTCTCCAAGCGGCAGCCATGCCTGTGTGATGGATATCAGTTCATAGCTATAAAAAATCCCATCCAGCATCAAGTGATGACCATTTACACTCAAGAGCAGCAGCAAGGCAAACATATAGAAAAATTGTCCTATGATCGGGCTCTGAACACCTGTCTGAGGATCGATGACATTTGCAATCGCAAATCCCATCTGAAAATCTATAAATCCCCCCGCTATCTGTATGGCGGTCAAGATCATATAGGCAACCAGCCCGATTAACAGGCCGACCATCATTTCCTTCACCACCAGCATGATAAACATGCCATTGATTTCAATGAGGGGTAGCTCAAGGCTGAAAGACATCACCAATGCGAAAAAAAATCCGAGTCCCACTTTAAAAGTTGACGGCACACTCCGATAAGAAAAGAGAGGAAGTGTAACAAAAAAAGCTGTTACCCTTGTCAGGACCAGTAGGAATGCAGGAAAATAGTTCAATGATTCAAGCATTCTACTAACTCACAAACCGGTGCATATTATTGAAAATTTCCATCGCATAGGAAAGCATATTGGATAGCATCCATGGCCCGAATACAACAAGGCCTACGAGGACAGCAACAATTTTCGGAATAAAAGCAAGCGTCTGTTCCTGGATTTGGGTGGTAGCCTGAAAAATACTTACAACTAAGCCCACTACTAAAGCAAGGATCAAGAGAGGAGCGGAAATCAGCAAAATAGTATAAACTCCTCGTTCAGCCATGGATATTACGAATTCTGGGCTCATTTATTCGACACCTCTTCTAAAATGTTTGCAATAGTGATTTCACGACGATATACCAGCCATCAACAAGGACAAATAATAAAATTTTGAATGGCAGGGAGATCATTACCGGAGGAAGCATCATCATCCCCATCGACATCAGGACACTCGCCACTACCATATCAATCACAAGAAATGGAATGAATATCATAAATCCTATTTGAAAAGCTGTTTTCAATTCACTGATTGCAAAAGCCGGGACTAAAACGGTCAGTGGTATATCTTCAATGGATTCCGGTCTTTCCATTCCGGAATAATCCATAAATAATGCAAGATCTTTCTGTCTTGTATGCTTACTCATAAACTCCTTCATCGGCAACGCTGCCAATTCATATGCCTCATCAAGCGTAATTTCTTCATTAAATAACGGCTGAAGGGCCTGTTCATTCACCTCGGAAAAGGTCGGTGCCATGATGAAGAATGTCAAAAATAGAGATAATCCTATCAACACCTGGTTTGGCGGCATCTGCTGGGTTGCCAGGGATGTCCTTACGAAGGAAAGGACTATGATGATCCTTGTGAAACTGGTCATCAAAATCAGGATTGCCGGGGCCAGCGAGAAAACGGTCAATAATAATAAAAGCTGAACAGAAGTGGATACGGTTGAGGCATCATTGCCACTGAAGACTTCCATTAAATCTGTCATTGTCCCCGACCTTCCTTTTCATCCAACTCACTGATCTTCTTCTTTCTGTCCTGGGATAGTTGTCCAATTTGTTCTTTTAATAAGCTGGAAAACTGATTTGTATTACCCGTGCTTTTATTTAATGGAAGTTTGTTCATCCATTCTTTGAATGTTTCCTTAGTCAAAGGTGCCGCATCGGTTTTATTTTGGTATGCCTCCAGAAGCAGTTCCGCTTCTTTTTCATCCGTTATTTCTTTTAATAGATTGATGGAATCCCCGACTCCGACTACCAATATGCTATTGCCCACTTTTACAAGCTGAAGCGATTTGTTGTTGCCCAGGTTGGTTCCGCCGATATTCTCGACTGACCGACCGTTATCGAACCATTTATTGCGCTTATTGATAAATCGAAGTGCACAGTATATCAGCAGCAGTACAAATCCGAGCGCAAAGATCATTTTGACAAAATCCCATAAGGTAACGGTGGGTACACTTGTCTGGTTGACCATTTCCGTATCTTTGAATGATTCAGTCTGGTCCTTTTCAGTTGTTGCGGGCTTTTCCTTTTCATTGTTTTCCTTGAACATTTCATCCACCATCATGCTTCCTCCCTCTCCCTGCTGCGAGGCAGTGAATGGAGAGGGCAGAAGAAAGAATAGCAGAATGATAGCTATACTGATTTTTATCATGTTTGCATGCAAAGTTGACACTCCTAGGATAGAGTTTTGTGGATAGCTTCAATCACTCGATCCGCTTGGAATGGTTTGACGATAAAGTCTTTCGCGCCAGCTTGGATGGCATCGATGACCATTGCTTGCTGACCCATCGCAGAGCACATGATTACCTTGGCATTCGGATTGATCGCTTTAATTTCTTTCAGTGCAGTAATTCCGTCCATTTCCGGCATGGTGATGTCCATAGTGACCAGATCGGGATGATGTTCCTTGTACTTCTCGACAGCCTGGACACCATCAGCTGCTTCAGCCACCACTTCATATCCGTTTTTTGATAATATATCCTTGATCATCATTCTCATAAATGCTGCATCATCAACGATTAAAATGCGTTTGCTCATCTTGTTTTCCTCCTAGTAATCAACGAAGCTTTTTGATTCTATCTGTTTGACTTACAATATCTGTCACTCTCACACCAAAGCTTTCATCTATTACAACTACTTCCCCTTGTGCGATAAGCTTATTGTTCACTAATATATCAACAGGCTCTCCTGCCAACTTATCCAATTCGATTACAGAACCGGATGAAAGCTCCAGGATATCCTTGACCGAGCGCCTCGTCCTGCCAAGCTCTACTGTCACCTGCAACGGTATATCCATAAGCATATTTAAGTTATTCGGTTCTGCCTCCGCCACTGCAGCAGTTTCAAAGTTTGAGAAAACAGCAGGCTGGACATTGACGGTCTGCGCCGGATTGGTTGCAGCAGGTTGTGACACTTTTGCTTGCTGGTGATAGGTTATGTTTTCTGATGCATGTTGTGAATAGGCGTAAGAAGTATCCTCCGCTCTATGCTCCCTTTGTTCCAGATCCTCTTGTTTTGGAAAGGGTGTTGATGGCACATTTGGAGTAGCACCAACAGCTTCCTCTGCTTTCCTGTCCTTGGTCAATAATTCTTTTACAAGTTCTTTAGCAAAAGGAAAAGGAAGAATCTGCATGATGGATGAATCTATCAACCTTCCGATTCTTATGGAAAATGCAACCTTCACAAGGAGGTTATCTTCCGGCATCTGGTCTTTGCCTTCTCCTTCTTTGAAGTCGATCAGCAGTACTGCAGGCGGTGAGATATCGATTTTTTTCGAGAACACAGTCGACATCGAAGTTGCAGCAGAACCCATCATCTGGTTCATTGCCTCCTGTACTGCACTCAAGTGAATCTCATCAAACTCATGGGAAGGATTTTCCCCATTCCCGCCGAGCATCAAATCTGCTATTATAGCTGCATCCCTCTGCTCTACCACTAAAATATTCGAACCACTGAAGCCCTCTGTATAATTTACCCGGATAGCTACGTAAGGGTCTGGAAACTCTGCTTCCAATTGTTGTTTTTCTAGCAGGCTTACCATGGGTGTCGTGATTTCCACCTTCTGATTCAAGAGGGTGGATAAGGCTGTAGCAGAACTGCCAAAGGAAATGTTCCCGATTTCCCCCAGTGCGTCCTGCTCTAATGTCGAGAAGTGATCTTCTACATTTGGTGCAACAAAGAGGGGTTCTTCGTTGTCGTTATCTGAACCTCGAAGCAATGCATCAATTTCGTCCTGCGATAACATTCCATCACTCATCATCTTCGTATCCCTCCTTGATTTCCTTCATGATTTGTATGGCCATATTTTTCTTCACTTGACCCACCTGGGCCATAAAACTTGGTTTATTATCGACATTGACGATAATGGGCTGTTCAATCTTCTGATCTAGAGGCAATACGTCCCCTACACTTAAATCAAGAAGATCTGAAAATGTAATTTCCGATTTGCCAAGTTCCGCTATAATCGTCAATGTGGTAGCCTTGATCGCTTTTTGTAAAGATTCGACTTCATGATCCTGCCTGACTTTACGCTTATCCTCCATCCAATAATGTGCAGACAATTTCGGGATCACCGGCTCTAACACTACAAAAGGTATGCACACATTGATCATCCCCGTTATCTCGCCGATCGTGATGTTCATCGAAATGACGATTACTGTTTCATTTGGTGACACCATCTGCAGGAACTGTGGGTTTACTTCCAGGTCTGCCAAGAAAGGCTGTATATCTGCAATGGACTCCCATGCTTCACCGAAATTGTCAATCGCGCCTTCAAATAGGTTTGTCATGAGCTTTGTTTCAATTTCAGTCAGGCTGTCCACTTTATTGAAACTTGTACCTTTCCCCCCCAGTTGACGGTCAAGCATTGCATAGGCAATATTGGGATTGACCTCAAGTACCAGCCGACCTTCCAAAGGAGAAGCTTCAAAGACATTCAATATCGTCATCTTAGGTATGGATCGAATAAACTCTTCATAAGGCAACTGATCTACCGATGCCACATTGATCTGTATGTAGGTCCTTAATTGTGCCGAAAAATAAGTCGTCAACAATCTTGCAAAGTTCTCATGGATCCTGGTCAGGTTTCTGATCTGATCCTTGGAAAATCTTAAGGCTCGTTTGAAATCATACACTTTGACTCTTTTTACTTCATTTTCTTTTTTCAATTGATCGGCATTCATTTCTCCAGTCGAAAGTGCGGACAAAAGAGCATCGATCTCACTTTGCGACATCACTTCTGTAGACATACCCACCACCTCCTATCTTTGCGTGGTCTCTTGATGTTAGTCTTGAAGCAAAAAGGAAGTTGTGTAAACCTTAACAACCGATCCATCCTTCATCACTTCATTCAATTTGGTCTGTATATCCTGTTCTAGCTTCGCCAATCCTTCATTGCCGGCAAAATCGGAGGATTTTTTGTTCGAAATTTCATAGATAATAATATTCCGCACCTGAAAATCTCGCTTTTCCAGCTCTTCCCTGGCGTCTTTGCTATCTGTCTGCACCTTGAATTGCACCCGGAGATATCCGCCGCTTTGCAGATTTGTAGTTATTTCCTCTATATCCAAGGAGTGTTTCAAAATCTCATCTATCGATTCCTCGCCCGTTGTACCATCAGCATAGTAGACGTTTACCATTACAAGCGCAACCACTCCCAAAAGGGAAATGATCAACAAGATAATGATCATGGTATTCACTAATTTATTGCGAAACAATACCCTTACCCCCTATCACTTTCCTTGATGAATGCTTGTATAGAACTCTTTACAAAGAAGAATTACCTGATCCATCGTTTCAGTTACGATCAACTTTTTGCCATTATTAAGCGTAACCATCGTATCCGGGGTTTCTTCGACTTGCTCAATCAGCCAGGCATTCAAGGCAAAGGACTTACCATTCAATTTTGTCAGTTTAATCATTATAGAGGGGCCAGTTCAGCTTAGCCTGGCCCAATCCCCCTTTAGCGTTTTAGATTGACAAGCTCTTGCAGGATTTCATCAGATGTAGTGATGATCCTTGTATTGGCTTGGAATCCTCTTTGCGCAGTGATCATTTCTGTAAATTCTTCCGATAGATCGACGTTTGACATTTCCAATGTACCTGAAATGATTGCCGCAGCTCCATCCGCTCCGGGACGGAACATCTCAGCCAGCTGGATGCCGTCGCCATTTTTATCCATCGTCCCTGAGTTATTGGACTGTTGGAAAAGGTTTTCACCTATACGCTCCAATCCGGAAGCGTTAGGAAACTTGGCCAACATCACTTGACCCGCCACTTTCAATTGTCCGAACTGGTCGATGAAGCTAACTTTTCCATCACCGGAAATACTGAAGCTTCTGGCATTAGGTGGAATCTGGATCAGCCCGGGACCTCCGCTTAAAGAGTCGCTCCATGAAGGCATTTGGACCATTTCTGCTTTGGCTACGAAGTTTTCAAAGCTTTTATATTCTGTATCAAGGCTTTCTTTGATAGATTGGGCGTAATAAACCAAGTCAGATAATTCGTTTTCTTTAGCACCTGCTGGAACAGGCAGTGTACCGCTGTATTGCTGTACAATTGGATCCACCAGTTGATACACCACTTCACCCGTATCTTCAATGAAGGTATTTATATCTTCATTTAACAACCGACCTGATACTATGAAGTTTTCAATTTGATTATTATAAGTTGTACTAAAGTAAGAATTAAATTGATTCGCTGCATTGTTTCGTGCTGTTTCAGCCGCTTCCATCGCAGCAAACAGCTGTGGATCAGCACCCTCCAAAGCATCACTAGCCTTCTTTGCATCTTGATAAGTGCGCTCCGCTTCCAAGTAAGCACTAGCGAGCTTCAAGAACTTTGTAGTATCTGTTCTGAAATCCTGATACTGTCCAAAAAAGTTCTCTGCGCTGTTCAAAGCTGCATTAGAGGCATTTACAATTGCATCAGTCGGAATCGTTTTTTCCCCTGTTTCCCCAATCAAGTACATCCCATTGGAATTGACGATATACCCATTGTTGTCCATATAGAAATTGCCTGCTCTTGTATAATTCATCGCAACAGCATTATCAATCCCACCGCCAAGGATCCGATTATCCCCATATTCAGTATTGGAGTCCACATTCACCCTGGTAACATCTGCGATAGAAGCAACGGCAAAGTATCCATCTCCTGAGAGAGCCAGATCAAGTGGTCTTGCAGTCGTCTGCAATGAGCCTTGTGTTTGGATGGAATCAATGGTACTGATCATCGAACCTAATCCGATCTGCTTTGCATTGATTCCGCCTTTACCTGCTGCCGGACCGCTCGCACCTGAAAGCTGCTGAACCATCATTTCCTGAAAAGTTGCTCTTCCCTTTTTAAATCCGTACGTATTTACATTGGCGATATTGTTTCCGATCACATCTAATTTTGTCTGAAAGTTTCTTAATGCTCCAATACTTGAATACATGGAACGTAACATGGTGATTCCCCCTCTATCTTATCTAAAGTCATTGAGATATTTTCGTAATGGCGTCAAGCGGTATCTTTTCATTCACAAGGCTTGGGTCGTCAACAATCAAAAAGGTCTTGCCACCCTTCGATACGACAGAGTTTACAATAAGATTTTCATAGTTTTTCCCATTGAAAAGGAGTGAAACTTTTTTATCGATCAAATGGCTCGCTTGCAATAGGGTAGAATTGTTTTGAATAGATTCATCAGGCTGAGTGACCTTTACTAGCTGCTCCAGGGAAATTTCACTTCCGTCATTTGTAATCAGTTTTGCGTTCCCTTCATTCATGGAGATACTTGTGACAGTTCCTGTTTTTGTTTCCACAAAAGGCTCTTCATCAACATAATAGACCTCCTGCCACGTCACTTCAGAACCTAAATACTGCTGCATGGCTAAAGCCTGCTGCTTGTTTTGGCTTTTGATGAAGCCTTCCATGCTCTTGTTGAGATTTGTCATCTGTTCCAAGGAGGAAAAGGTGGCCATCTGGGCGATGAACTCCCTGTCCTCCATCGGATTCATGGGGTCCTGGTTTTGCAGCTGAGCCATCAATAATCTCAGGAAGTCATCTTTACCAAGTACATTGTTTTGTTTTTTGCTTTCCACTTGACGATTTTGAATATATAAGTCGGAAGATACACTCGTCATTGTCATTGTCCTTCACCTGCACGATCCTTGATATCGATTTCCTCTGAAAGTATTTCATCAAAAGATTTTTCAGTAGGTTCTTTTTCTTTCCTGCCATTTGCAGAAGAATCTTTAAAAGCCTGCTGTTCCTCCTGATTTCTCCCTTGTTGGAAAAAGCGCGGCTCCTGCTCCTGATAGACGACTTCTATTTTGTCCACAGGTATATTGGCATTGACTAAATTCTGTTTAAGTGTGGCTAATCCACTTTCAAGCAGAGTGGCGCTTGATTTGGAATGCGCGACCAATTTTGCAACAAGTCCATGTTGTGTTTCCTGTAATTTAATATGTAATGTGCCTAGATGTTCAGGTGTCAACCGGATGGTGATCTGCTGGTTTCCATTTACGAAGCTTGTTTGGCTCTTGGAAAGAATGCCTTCCAATTTCTGAATCAGCTGATCCCTTGCAACCTGATTTGTTGATGTATCAACCACCCACTGGACGGTTGCTGGTTTCGGTTGCTGCAGATGGTTGATTGAAATAGGACCGACTGAAACGTTTTCTGAGATAAAATGTTGGAATGGAAAGCTTTTTACATTGGCAGTGTCTGTTCTTCCTGTTTGTTTCTCTGTTACCTGAAAGATTTTTGCGAATTTCTTTTCGATCAGAATCATCAGCTCCTTCAGGTCTGCTTGTTGTTTGACATTCTGCGGCTGTGAATTTCCTGATTTCCCTTCCTTCCATTCTTTTGTAAAAAGAAGTAGTTTATTGGTTAACATCGCCATTCTTTCAAAGACATTCTCACCCATCTCTGCTGGAACAGCCTGTTGCTGTTGAATTTGAGTCAATGTCGACGATAGCTCCAAGAATTGATGGATAAAACCGAAATATTCCTCAGATGAGAGTTCCTCTTCTAAACTATTGAGAAGGGAGATTTCCAAATGTAGGAGTTCCTCCAAGTCTTCTATGTTTTTAAGAGTGTTACTTATTTCTGAATGTAAAGCCATTTCTTTTCCTAGACCGGCAGGAGATGCAGTAAGCTCTTCCAATAATGTCGAAATATTTTCGGATAAAAGACGATGAAACTCTCCAGCTTCAGACGCTTCAACTTCGGTTCTTGCAGTGCCCTCCACTTTTTGCTGTTTTGCATGGAGCATTTCCCCTACTTGGGTGGTGCCTAAAAACATCAACTTCACTCATCCCTTTCACATCTTGCTATTCTTCCTCTGCAAGAAGCTTTGTAAATCTCGCAGCTTGATCCGCTTCCATCTGGCCCAAAATCCCAGATTTCTTGGCAACGCTAAGGTCCCTAAGAATAAGCAATGCCATCTCTTCCTCTAATTCCTTGATGATCGCGGCTGCTTTTTTTGTCGACATTCTTTCATAAAGGGCTGCAAGTTCTTTGGTCGAAGACTTTATTTCCTGCTCCTGCGCTTCCAAATCCCTGATTCGGTCATTAGCCTGCTCCAACTCTGCAACCAGCTTGGTTATCTCCCGTTCTTTATCACTGATTTCCCTTTCAAGCATGAGAACCTCTTGTTTTGTCTCAGGCTTAGTCTCATCCTTTTTATTAGGGGGATTTTCGTCCTTCCCAGCTATAGGCTCTTCATTCCCGGCTTGGTCCTTCGGAAGGAATGTCTGGGCCAGGTCAAAGACATTGGTGCCTTGAAACGTCAGTATAGCCAGCACCAACGTTAACAGGAACAATACAGGGAAAATAAATAAGTATAAAAGTTTCTGCAGAAAAGTATAATTCTGTTTTTCTTCCTCTTGGATCATTTGCTGTTTTTCTTTTTTCATCGCTACTTCACCTATTCGTGTGATGCGTATAGTGAAGGATCGACATCTCATCTATGAATGAGGTCTCAATCCTGTTTTCATTTTGTTTTATGAAAAGCTTTTGCTTGTCATCAAGCACTTCATATTTCCTGCACTCGATCGATTGTTCCTTTAATCTTTCCTCTTTCAGATTCATAAAAGCGCGGGCATGGCTTACTTTCCGTTGCTGATTCAGTACATTCTTCTCCAGATTCCCGATAAAAAACTGCTGTTGTTTCAAATTTTCAATCGGGATGCCGTGCTGAAGCCGATCCTGAAGTGTACCTTCAAGCTGCTCTTTCCGTTTCAGAAGATCGTAAAGCTTGTGGCCTTCGTCTTCGAATTGCGAGATGGCTTCCTGGTATTCTGTACTGGCAAGCTCCTTTTCGGCCTTTTTCACAAACAGGATCTTTTCCAAGCGGCCTTTTCTAACTTCCATCTGATCACCCTATTTCATCAGGTTAATAAGCTCTGTCTTTGTTTGAGTAAAACTCCATTTAGATTCAACATCTTGTTTTAGAAATTGAATGATCGTGGGAAATGCCCCAATGGCATCATCAATTTCTCTGGATGTACCACGCTTGTATGCCCCTATGTTAATCAAGTCTTCCGCCTGATAATATTTGGAGAGTTTCTCACGCATGTACTCAGCTGCCTGCTTATGATCCTTGCTTACAATGTTGTTCATCACACGGCTGACACTTTTCAGCACATTGATTGCAGGATATTGGCCTTTATTTGCAAGCTCTCTATCTAAAACAAAATGTCCATCCAAAATTCCTCTGACAGTATCTGCAATCGGTTCGTTCATGTCATCTCCATCCACAAGCACCGTGTAAAATGCGGTAATGGAACCATGTTCATTGGTGCCCGTCCGCTCGAGCAGTTTAGGCAGCATCGAGAAAACGGAAGGGGTATATCCTTTTGTCGTCGGTGGCTCACCGATTGCGAGTCCTACCTCGCGTTGCGCCATCGCAAAGCGTGTGACAGAATCCATCATCAGCATCACATTATAACCTGCATCCCTGAAGAACTCTGCTATGGCAGTGGCAGTGTAAGCCCCTTTTATCCTCATCAAGGCTGGCTGATCGGAGGTTGCCACCACTATGATGGAACGTTTTAAGCCTTCTGCGCCTAGATCGCGCTCAAGAAAGTCCCTTACTTCCCTGCCGCGCTCCCCGATCAGTGCAATCACATTGATATCCGCAAACGTATTTCTCGCTATCATTCCAAGCAGGGTACTCTTTCCGACACCACTCCCAGCAAAAATGCCGATCCTCTGGCCTTTACCCACTGTCAGAAGACCATCTATGATCTTCACTCCCACTTCCAGTTCTTCTGTAATGGAAGGTCTTGTCATGGGGTTAGGAGGTGCCTGGTCGGTAGGATATCTTCCAAGCCCTATCGGCATCTCAACCGTAGGATCCAGCGGGTTCCCCATTGCATCCAGAACCATGCCTCGGAGACCTTCTCCTATCTTAATCTCCAATGGATGATTGGTCGCCTCCACCATACATCCAGGACCGATATCCTGAATGTCAGTAAAGGGCATCAGGATTACATGTTCATCCCTGAAGCCGACAACCTCCGCCTGTACAACCCTTCGCTTCTTGCGGTCAATGATGATATTACAAACATCTCCTATCGAACTTTCAGGGCCTTTGGATTCTATCATCAGTCCAATCACCCTTTTAACTTTTCCATAGCGTTTGTAAGAGTCCATGCCATCAATTTCTTGCAGTAGCTCTTCTAGAATCATCATTGTTTGCCTCCGGTTTGACTAATTGCAGCAATTTATCCTTGATTTCCGTCAGTTGAGTCTGTACGGATATTTCCATCCTTCCAGCAGAGGAATCAATCCAGCATCCGTCTGGAGCCAATTCTGCTTCCGGATAGATCAATAAGTCATACTGACTGTTAATGATATTTTGCAGATGTTGTTTATTTTGAATAAGAAGTGGGTATTGATGTGTACTTACATAAATTTTCACTTCTTCTTTCTCTTTTACTTCCTTAAGGGCCGTTTGAACCATTCTCATATAGGCTTCTACGTCTCTTTCCAATTCATAGCCAAGGATTTTTTCCGATACTTTTATGCTGATGCTCATGATCGTTTCAATGGAACTGTCTAGCTTTTTTTGGTGTTCTGATTTGCTTAGTTCCACTGTATGTTTTGCTTGCAGACATAAGTTTTCATATTCTGAAAGCGCCTCTGTCTTACCAGCTTGGTAACCTTGTTCATAGCCTTCATTGGATGCTCTATCAATCAATCGCTGTTTTTCTTCTTCCCAGACTTGTTTTTCCTGCGCAATTACACAAAGGATCTTTTCTTTCTCTTTTTCTGTGGCCTTCATTATCTTGGCTGCCTCATCCTTGGCTTCTTGGACAATTTTGTTTATCTGCTCAATCGATTGTCGTTGGACAGCAGCTTGCTGCCCATCATCCTGTATGGGGAAAATAGGAGCAACTTTAATTGACACTCTATCTGTCTCTTCAATATTAAAAAGGGAGGATTTGATCAATCTAGACAATGATGTCATCTCCTCCACCACGAGCGATGACTATTTCCCCTGCTTCTTCAAGCTTTCGAATGATTCCTACAATCCTCGATTGGGCTTCTTCCACATCCTTAAGACGTACCGGCCCCATATATTCCATATCGTCTTTCATCGTTTCTACCATTCTCTTCGACATATTCTTGAAGACTATTTCTTTCACTTCTTCACTTGCCACCTTTAATGCGAGCATCAAATCTTCATTTTCAACATCCCTGATGACTCGCTGAATCGCCATGTTGTCGAGGGTCACAATATCTTCGAAGACAAACATGCGTTTCTTGATTTCCTCGGCAAGCTCCGGATCCTGGATTTCAAGTGCATCCAGAATGGTTCTTTCCGTACTTCTATCAACCTGATTCAATACATCCACCACAGAATCGATACCTCCGGTAATTGTGTAATCCCTTGTAACTGTAGTGGAAAGCTTGCGTTCAAGGATCTGTTCGACCTCATTGATGATTTCAGGTGATGTACTGTCCATCACTGCAATCCTTTTGGCGATATCTGCCTGAAGCTCCTGCGGCAGCTCCGAGAGTATCTGGCCGGATTTTGTGGGCTCGAGATACGATAATACGAGAGCGATGGTCTGCGGATGCTCATTCTGGATGAAATTCAAGATCTGGGATGCATCCGCTTTTCTTGCAAAATCAAACGGTTTTACCTGAAGGGACGAAGTCAGCCTTGTAATGATTGCATTTGCCTGTTCTTTTCCCAATGCCTTCTCAAGCACCGTTTTTGCATAATTGATTCCACCCTGTGATATGTAATCCTGTGCAAGCGCTATTTGGTGGAACTCCTCCAACACATCTTCTTTGATGTGTGAATCGACTGTCCTTACTCCTGAAATCTCTAAAGTCAGCTTTTCAATTTCATCCTCCGACAGATGCTTATAGACGGAGGCGGATACATCTGGCCCAAGTGAGATTAATAAAATGGCAGCCTTTTGTTTGTTGCTGAAAGATTTGCTTGTATTCGCTTTCGCCATTTATTGAACCACCTTATCTTTATTCTGATAACCAAGATCTTAATAGTTTTGCAAATTCGTCCGGCTTTTCTTTCGCCATTTTTTCGAGCTGCTTACGGCGGGCCGATCCTTCTGATTCTTTAGCGTTATTATTGATGTCCGGAATATTAATCCTTGTGATTTCTTCCTCAATAATCAATTCTTCCTCTTCTTCCTCTTTCTTGCGACGCATCAACAGGAAGATCAAGAGAAGGATGATGACAACAAGCACCCCTCCGACCACATACATCCAAAACGTAATGATAGGAGTGGACGTTTCTTCAAATTGAGCTTTTCCATTGAAGGTTTGGACCGATACCACTACCTTATCTTCAATGTCCATATCAGGATTTTCAGCCAGTGCTTGCTTATCAATGGACGTTCTTACAATAGTTCCCAGTATTTGCCTGATCTCATCGACTGTACCGTTCTGCATGGACAGCGGATCATCTGCTACAGGGGGTTCCACCATTACCTGAATACCCATGTCACGGATCTTATAAGGGCTTTCCACTATTTCCTTCCTGATCCGGTTTACATCATTATTGATTCTTTCTTCCATTTTTTCATAATCGCCACTGCCGTTTGCACCACCTGCAATATAGGCAGGGACATCAGCTTCACCGGCCCCTGTCACACCGCCAGCTTCCCCTTCAGAGCCTGTATAGGTCTCTGTTATTCTTTCGACACTGATGGCGATTCCTTCCATATTGTCGGGATCTACAGGCTCTACAAGGTTTTCTTCCCTGTTTTCCTGTGTGAAATCAATATCGGTCGTAACTGACACTACAACCTTGTTTTGTCCCATCATCATCCCAAGCATCTGTTGTACCTGACGCTGGATATCCCTTTCAATCTCTTTCTTCAATTCCAATTGACTGCCGACATTCAAAATATTTCCTGAATTTTGATTATTTGCAAGGTCATAGTACTCAAAATTCTGATTCATGATGACGATATTATCAGTAGACAGATTGGGGATACTTTTTGACACCAAATGGTACAAGGAATTTATTTGCGCCTGGTCGAACTGATAGCCCGGTTCTGTATCCAATACGATGGACGCAGAAGCTTCCTGTACTGCATCGCGGACGAACACACCTTCCTGCGGCATTGTGATCATCACTTGTGCATCTTTGACACCTTCTATGCTTTTGACCAAATTTGCAAGCTCTGTCTGCATGGCGTCGAGTTTCATAATCTGAAATTCATTGTCGGTCATCCCGAACCCGGATCTTTCCCCGAAAAAACCGTAGTCGATACTGCCGCTTTTCGGGACACCTTCTGCAGCGAGATCCACTTTCAGGCCATCCACTGTTTCTTGTGGGACCAGGATTGCTGTACCGTTATCTGTAATTTGCGACGGAATTCCTCTTGTATCAAGCACTTCTTTGATTTGTCCTGTTTCCTGAGGTGTCAGGTCCTTATAAAGCGGTGCCATATCCGTCCTTGTCATGAAATAAGTGATTGCAGTCAATGCAAGTATCCCGACGACTGCACTCGTAATGATAGCCGTTTTTTGGGTTTTCCCTTTGCTTCTCCAAAAGGTGCTGGTTCTATTTTTTATATCAAGTAATTTTTCTTTCATTCTGTCAATTCCCCCGGTTATTATCTTGCAGCACATTTATGCAGTAAATAACCGCATTTATTTGTCATTTTCTCTATCGGTAAATGTATAAGGTGTTACTGGCAGACTTGGAAATGAATCTATTATACTTGCATTCGCATTATTTCCTGATAGGCTTCAATGCCTTTGTTCCTGACTTCCATTGTCAATTGAAGTGCAACGCTCGCTTTTTGCTGGGCGATCAAAACATCGTGCAACTCGACTCCCTCGTTGTTCACGAGCTTCCTTGTGACTTCATTTGAAGCGATTTGAGAATTATTGACTTCATTTAAAGCATCTTTTAAATAGCCGGAAAACTGCTGATGCACATCACCACTGGTTTTCTTCGTTAATTCAGTTGCTTGCATGATTGGAGCCTGGTTGGAAATTTTCGAGATCATTTGTATTCAGTCCTTCCTATTTACCTAGTTCAAGCGTTTTCATCATGATGCCTTTGGAAGCGTTAAACACTGTAACATTCGCTTCGTATGATCTAGAGGCACTCATGAGATCCACCATTTCTTTTAGAGGATCAACATTCGGGAGCTCCACGTACCCCTCATCATTGGCATCAGGATGCTCAGGATCAAACACGATTCTAAATGGTGCATCATCTTCTTTAATTCGTGTAACCTTCACTCCATTGCCGATGCTTGATGAGCCTGAAGCTTTTTGGAGAAAAGACTGAAAGCTACCCTCTTTCGGAGCCGTCTCTACTACCTTTCTTTTATATGGCACCCATTCACCATCTACCAATTTACCTCTGGTAGAATCGACATTTGCCATATTGGATGAAATGACATCCATCCGCAATCGTTGTGCAGTTAAGGCAGAAGCGGAAATATTCATACTTTTAAACATGGACATTACCCTTTACCTCCTTTTATTACGTTCTGCAGCGATTGAAATTTTCCACTTAGTTGATCGATCATAGTATAGTAATAGATTTGATTTTCTGCCAAGTCTGACATTTCTTTATCGATATCCACATTGTTTCCATTATGCGAGTACGAATGGGATGTATTATTTATCGTAAAAGCTTGTTTCGAGGTTCCCGTGAAATCATGATGTCTGCTGTCTGTTTTTTTTGCATTCATCGCATCCTGATAAAATTGCCCGAAATTTGGACTTACTTCTTTTCGTTTGTAGTTAGGTGTATCAACATTGGCAATATTTTGAGAAATTGCTTTATGTTTCATTCCCGAATATTGGATACCTTTTTCTAGCGCACTTATTGATGTCGAAAAAATTTTCATTATGACCCCCAAAAAATTTAGAAAGATGACGAATTATATAGTTTTGTCGAAAAATGTATGTATAAATTCATTGTAAATTATGGAACCCCATATGTCTATGTGTCAAATGTTAAAAAAAATCGTCAATTTGACTCATTTTTTGTCGTAGGACTAAAGTCACGACAAAATCCGACAATACTGGAATATATGGACAAAAGAAAAAAACCTACCTTTATTCAGGTAGGTTTTCTTCTATTAGTGAGACTTTAACTTAGACAGTTCCATCAAGAACTTATCATTAAGCACTTTGATATATGTTCCTTTCATCCCTAAAGAACGGGACTCAATTACGCCGGCACTTTCAAGCTTACGAAGTGCATTTACGATAACAGATCTTGTAATACCGACACGGTCAGCGATTTTACTTGCTACAAGTAGACCCTCTTTGCCATCGAGCTCTTCAAAGATGTGCTCGATCGCTTCCAGTTCGCTGTAGGAAAGGGAACTGATGGCCATTTGTACAACAGCTTTACTTCTTGCTTCTTCTTCAATTTCTTCCGCTTTTTCGCGAAGAATTTCCATACCTACTACAGTTGCTCCATACTCTGCAAGAATCAGGTCATCATCTGAGAATGGTTCCTGCAGACGGGCAAGAATAAGGGTTCCTAAACGCTCTCCCCCACCGATGATCGGCACGATTGTAGTCAAGCCTGATTGGAACAGATCTTTGTTTTCTACAGGGAAAGCTGTATATTCACTTTCAACATCGAGGTTGGATGATGTTTCAGAGATGTTGAATAGGTTTTTGGTATACTCTTCAGGGAATTGACGATCTTCCAACATCTTGATCATTCTCTCGTTTTCGATCTGCTGGTTAATGGAATAACCAAGCAGCTTTCCGCGACGGCTAAGCACGAATACATTCGCTTCGATGACATTGCAAAGCGTTTCGGACATTTCCTTGAAATTTACTGGTTTTCCTGCCGCTTTTTGCAGCATTGCATTGATCGTTCTTGTTTTTTGTAATAACGCCATAACTATTTCCTCCTAGAATCTACTTCTATAATATAAATTGACTTAAATCTTTATTTTTTACGATGGAGCCCAATTTTTCTTCTACATACTGCGGCGTGATCACTATTTTCTCCAGAGTGATATCCGGTGCTTCAAAAGAAAGGTCCTCCAACAGTTTTTCAAGAATGGTATGCAAACGTCGTGCCCCGATATTGTCTGTATCCTGATTCACTTGAAAGGCAACTTCTGCTATCTTACGAATAGCATCGTCAGAAAATTCAACTTGTATACCTTCCGTTTCCAATAATGCTATGTACTGCTTCAATAAGGCATTATCCGGCTCGACAAGTATCCTTACAAAATCTTCTACAGAAAGCTTGGTAAGCTCCACACGGATCGGAAAGCGACCTTGCAGTTCCGGTATCAGGTCTGAAGGCTTCGCCATATGAAAGGCCCCAGCTGATATGAATAGCACATGGTCCGTTTTCACTTGACCATATTTGGTGACAACGGTTGAACCTTCCACAATCGGAAGAATATCCCGCTGTACTCCCTCACGCGATACATCCGCTGATGATCCACTGTTCTTTTTGGCAATTTTATCGATTTCGTCAATGAAAATGATGCCGCTCTGCTCCGCACGCGTTACAGCATCCTGCGTAACCTCATCCATATCGATGAGCTTGTGCGCTTCTTCATTTGTCAAAACCGGTCTTGCTTCAGCAACAGTAAGCTTCCGTTTTTTCTTTTTCTTCGGCATCAGGTTGCTTAAAGCATCCTGCATGTTCATGCCCATTTGTTCCATACCCGAACCCTGAAGCATATCAAACATAGATCCTTGTTGTTCTTCCACTTCAATCGTGATATACCTGTCTTCAAGTTCACCCAATGCAAGCTTATGCGCCATTCTTTTTCTTTGCTCCTGAATGGACACTTCCTCTTGTTTGGACTGTTCTTCAGAATCTGAATTCTGTGCATTTCCCCCAAAAATCATTTCAAAAGGATTTTTATAGGAAGTGTTTTTCTGCTTTCCGGGTACGAGAAGCTCCACAATGCGTTTATTGGCATTTTCGAGTGCCTTCTCTTTCACCTTGATCATTTTCTCTTCTTTCACAAGACGGACAGACGTTTCAACGAGGTCACGGACCATGGATTCCACATCCCTGCCCACATAACCGACCTCTGTGAATTTCGTCGCCTCCACTTTGATGAAAGGAGCCCCTACTAGCTTCGCTATCCTTCTTGCTATTTCCGTTTTCCCGACACCCGTGGGACCGATCATCAGGATGTTCTTCGGCACAACTTCATCCCGCAATGATCCCTGGAGCATATTTCTCCGGTGCCTGTTTCTAAGTGCCACGGCTACGGCTTTTTTTGCATTTGTCTGCCCTACAATATATTGATCAAGCATTTCCACTATTTGCCTAGGGGTTAATTTTGTACTCATATATCCAACCGCCTTTTCTATAGTTCTTCTACAATGATATTGTGATTCGTATAAACACAAATTTCGCCAGCCATATCCAGTGCCGCCTGCGCAATTTCCCTTGCAGTCATATGATCTCCGGCATAACGCTTTAATGCGCGTCCCGCAGCGAGGGCGTAATTGCCTCCAGAACCGATAGCAAGGATGCCGTCATCCGGCTCGATTACTTCACCCGTACCGGATACAAGAAGAAGGTTTGAATCATCCATGACAATCAACATTGCCTCGAGCTTCCTGAGAACTCTATCGCTGCGCCAATCTTTTGCAAGTTCGACTGCCGCCCTTTGCAAATTTCCATTATATTCTTCCAGTTTTCCTTCAAACAATTCAAATAAAGTGAAAGCATCCGCAACGGAGCCGGCGAATCCTGCAAGTATCTTCCCGTTGAAAATTCTACGGACCTTTCTCGCAGTATGCTTCATCACTACAGCATTTCCTAAGGTAACTTGGCCGTCACCAGACATTGCCGATTGGCCATTGTGCTGGACTGCAAATATCGTGGTGGCATGAAAAGAAGACATGGGGATTCCTCCTATTTGATCCTCACGCACGAGGATGAAATTGATTGTATGTTTGCTGAAGACGATCTTTCGTCACATGTGTATAAAGCTGAGTGGATGAAAGGCTGGAATGTCCAAGGAGCTCTTGTACCACCCTCAAATCCGCCCCTTCATTTAACATGTGGGTTGCAAATGTATGTCGTAGGACATGGGGGCTTATATGTAATGTAGAGCTGGTCTTTTTCACCATCTCATTCAAAACCACCCTCACACCACGGGGGGTGAGCGGATCACCGCGGAAATTCAGGAATAGCGTCCTCGCGTTAGGCTGTTTGCCTTTGGCGAGCAATTCCTTCCGTCCATTTTCCATATAGTGTTCGAGGGCCTCTTGTGCATAGCTGCCAAAAGGAACATACCTCTGTTTATTTCCTTTTCCGGTTACAAGGATGGTACCGAGGCTAAAATCAATATCCTGCAGCTGAATCTGGCAGCACTCACTTATCCGAATGCCTGTAGCGTATAGGATCTCCAAAAGAAGTTGATTTCTTTGGCCAAGGGCCGTATCAAGATCTGAAACCGCAAATAGTTTTTCTAATTCTTCACTATACAAAAATTGAGGCAGGCGTTTTTCCTGCTTGGGCAGGGAAACGGTCGTGAAGGGATTGACGCTCAGATGCTCTTCCCGGATCAAAAATTTGAAAAAACTTCGCAGGCTTGAAGTTTTTCTGGCAACCGATCTTCTGGCATACTTTTTCTTATGTAGCCTGGTCAGGTACAAACGTGCTTCTATATGGGTGATATCACTTATGCTAGTAAGCGCTTCTTCTTTCATAAATTCAAAAAAATCTTCAATATCCTTTTGATAATACACAATAGTATATTTTGAATAGTTTTTCTCAATCTGTAAATATTCCAAAAAAGAACTTAACGAAATCTTAACATTTTGCATTTTATTTTATCACCTCACAAGGGCTACTAAATATTATCACAATTTAGTAGCCCTTGCAATCAATTTGATTAACTTTTTACAAAATTCTGAATTGTTTCCAACGCTCTCCTAGCATGTGCTTCATTGCGTTCCTGCTTATTCTTTATCTTGGTCGGCAAATCTGGGAACAAACCGAAATTGGCGTTCATCGGCTGGAAATTCTTTGCGTTTGTCGTTGTAATATAATGTGCCATGCTTCCGATGGCAGATTCTTTTGGAAACTCCACAGGCTCTTCCCCAGTTACGAGTTTCGCTGCGTTATAGCCGGCCACCAGACCAGAAGCCGCTGATTCCACATAACCTTCCACTCCGGTCATCTGACCTGCGAAGAAAAGGTTTTCCCTTGCTTTAAACTGGTATGTCGCTTTGAGCAGGTTAGGGGAATTGATGAATGTATTCCTATGCATGACGCCGTAACGGACGATTTCCGCATTCTCTAGACCAGGTATTAATCTTATCACATCTTTTTGAGGACCCCATTTTAAATGTGTCTGAAAACCGACAATGTTATATAAAGTTCCTGCAGCATCATCCTGGCGAAGCTGGACAACCGCATATGGGCGCTTATCGGTTTTTGGATCTTCTAGTCCTACAGGTTTCAGAGGTCCGAAAAGCATCGTCTTTTTCCCGCGGTTTGCCATCACTTCAATAGGCATGCAGCCTTCAAAGAAGATTTCTTTTTCAAATTCTTTCAATGGTACCGTTTCCGCCTCAATCAGGGCCTCGTAGAATGTATTGAACTGTTCTTCTGTCATCGGACAATTCAAGTATGCCGCTTCCCCTTTATCGTACCTGGACTTTAAGTACACGATATCCATATTGATGCTGTCTTTTTCAATGATCGGTGCTGCAGCATCATAGAAGTACAGATATTCTTCCCCTGTAAGGGAACGAAGTTGGTCTGAGAGTGCTTTTGAAGTTAAAGGGCCGGTTGCGATGATCGTCGGACCTTCAGGGATCTCTTCCACTTCTTCATTGAATACAGTGACATTCGGATGGTTTTTCACCATATCGGTAACCTTTGCAGCAAACTCATGTCGGTCGACCGCCAACGCCCCTCCTGCAGGTACGGCACATTCATCCGCCGATTTTATGATGACAGAGTCAAGCATCCGCATTTCTTCCTTTAATACCCCGACTGCATTTGTCAGTGTGTTCGCTCTTAATGAGTTTGAACAAACCAATTCCGCAAATTTATCTGTATGATGTGCAGGTGTCTGCCTGACCGGTCTCATCTCATAAAGATGAACCTGAATCCCTCTATTTGCAAGCTGCCAAGCCGCCTCGCTCCCTGCTAAACCAGCTCCGATAACTGTTACCACTTGTGTTGTCATAATCATATTTCCTCCAAATCTGAAACTTACTGACCATTTTGTGTATAGGGCCTTCTATAAACTACTTTACCAAATGAAAAGGGGCTGACGCAAAGTGTTGAGGTGTCAGACCCTTTTCTCTTATGCTTGCTGCTCTTCTTTGTAATCACATTCAACGCATTGTACTTGAACGCCCTTTTTGAGTTTTTTCTCTACAAGCAATGATTCACATTTCGGGCATTTACGCGCTATCGGTTTATCCCATGATAGGAATTCACACGTTGGATATTGATCACAGCCATAGAAGATGCGCTTCTTTTTACTTTTTCTTTCCACGATATTCCCTTTTTCACATTTAGGGCAAGGTACGCCGATATCCTTCACGATTGGCTTCGTATTGCGGCAGTCCGGAAAATTGGAACAGGCCATGAATTTTCCATAACGTCCCATTTTGAAAACCATTTCGTGTCCACAAAGTTCACAATCTTCACCTGCAGGTTCATCTTTGATTTCGATTTCCTGCATTTCTTGCTCAGCTCTTTCCAAACGCTTGGCGAATTCATGGTAAAACCCATCAATGATATTGACCCAATTCACCTTGCCATCTTCCACATTATCAAGATTTGTCTCCAAATCTGCGGTAAACTCCACATTGATGATTTCAGGGAAAAATTCCAAGATCAATTGGATGACGATGTTACCAAGTTCTGTCGGTACGAACCTTTTGTTATCAAGGGCGACATAGCCACGCTTTTGGATGGTGTCAAGTGTCGGGGCGTAGGTGGACGGCCTGCCTATGCCAAGCTCTTCCAAAGTCCGTACAAGCCTTGCCTCTGTATATCTTGGCGGAGGTTGTGTGAAATGCTGCTTCGGATCAACATCCTTGGAGAAAACTTTGTCACCTTTCTCAAGTGCGGGAAGAAGGCTTTCCTTTTCTTCCTGCTGATCATCACTGCCTTCCACATAAACCTTCATAAACCCGGCAAACTTGACGGTTGATCCAGTAGCACGGAACATCACGTCATTTTGTGAAAGGTCGATGGACACGGTATCCAGGATAGCCGGTGCCATCTGACTTGCCACAAATCTTTCCCAAATCAGTTTATATAATCTGAATTGGTCACGGGACAAGTATTCTTTAATGGACTGCGGGTCTTTCATGGTAGAAGTTGGGCGGATCGCCTCATGGGCGTCCTGGGCATTTGCCTTTTTCGTTTCTTTTCGTTGTTCATTCGAGAGAAACTTCTGGCCGAAAGTCTTCTCTATGTACTCTACCGCTTCCTTTTTGGCAGTTTCTGAAATCCTGGTGGAGTCAGTACGCATATAGGTGATCAAACCTACAGTGCCTTCTTTCCCAAGCTCGATTCCTTCATACAACTGTTGTGCAAGCATCATCGTTTTCTTGGCACGGAAGTTAAGTTTACGCGCTGCTTCCTGTTGCAGGGAAGAAGTGATAAATGGCAGTGCGGGATTTCTTTTGCGCTCCTTTTTTGTGACACTTTGTATTTCAAAGGAATTGCCTTCCAATTTACCAAGAATGGCTTTGACATCCTCTTCGGAGTTCAGTTCAGTCTTTTTCCCGTCAATACCATAGAAGCTTCCCTCAAATTCCTTTGAGTCATTAGTGATGAATGAACCCTTGATGGTCCAGTACTCCTCTGGCGTGAAAGCATTGATTTCATTTTCCCGATCGATGATCAGTCTGACTGCCACAGATTGGACACGTCCTGCACTTAATCCTTTTTTAACTTTCTTCCAGAGTAAAGGGCTGATATTGTAGCCAACAAGGCGATCAAGGATCCTTCTTGCCTGTTGTGCATCCACTACATCGAGATTGATGGGTCTTGGATGTTTGAAGGATTCCTTGATTGCATCCTTCGTGATCTCATTGAAGACAACCCGGCAATCCGATTGAAGATCGATATCGAGACTATGTGCCAAATGCCATGCAATTGCTTCCCCTTCGCGATCCGGGTCAGCTGCGAGATATATTTTCTTGGCTTTTTTGGCTGCGGTCTTCAATTCTTTAAGAACTGGCCCTTTTCCGCGGATGGTGATGTATTTAGGTTCAAATTCGTGTTCCACGTCTACACCCATTTGGCTTTTAGGCAGATCCCTGACATGTCCCATCGATGCTTTGACTTTATATTTTTTTCCCAAATAGCGCTCGATTGTTTTCGCTTTAGCTGGGGATTCCACTATCACTAAGTATTCTGACATTCAATAATCCTCCTCAAGAGGGTAAATTCTTAGAAAAAATAGGCCTCATGCCATTTGTTTTCTCAAAGTTTTTAACAACCACTTTTTACATTCAATTTTTATCAAAAGGTAAATTTTTTGTTTTTAAAGTTTTATTTCAGTTAAACACCGCTGTTGATTTCCGCACTAGGCTTCGCTTTCCGCGGGGCGTTTGTGGAGCCTCCTCGGCTGCGCCTGTGGGGTCTCCACTAAACGCTTCCTCCCGCAGGAGTCTTCGCCTATTGCTCCAATCAACAGCTAGTCAATCTTTAAAAATAACACTAAGTTTTTCCATTGCATTATTTTGTACATTCCATTCATTAAATCTCCACCATTATTAAATATTCAGGAAGGGTTTGTCAAACAACTTCACGTTCCTTCTATTTATTATGTAGTCAGATATTATGCTTTTCATACTAGATTGCATGAAAAAAAGTACAACTTATGAATATCGTTGTACCCTATAATAATATAGACATATAAACATTTGTAAAGTAAAAAAAGAAAATTTTTATAAAAAATTGAAATTTATTTGTCTTTTTTTATGAAAATTTTAGAAAATTCCACTATCGCAGTTCATTTAGTATATCATGATGACTCATTACAAGTGTGGCCCCCTGCTGTATCAGGCTGTTTGTCCCTGTTGCCGTCGGTTCTACAATTGATCCAGGCACCGCAAAGACATCCCTGCTTTGTTCGAGAGCTTGATCTGCGGTAATCAAACTGCCGCTTTTCTCTTTTGCTTCTATTATAATAACACCTTCGCTTAACCCGCTGATGATTCGGTTCCTTTTAGGGAAATGCCATTTTTGAGGAGATGTGAATGGGGGATATTCTGAAATCAATAGATGTTCTGCCGCAATGTAGTCCGCTAGTTTTTGATTTTCTTTCGGATAAATTTTCATTAAACCACTACCAAGCACCGCAATGGTTGAGCCCTTATGTTCCATGGTCAATCTATGGGCAACTGTGTCGACTCCCTTCGCCAAACCGCTTACGGTGACAAATCCTTCTTTTACTAATGGCGGTACCAATTTCTGAAGTGATAATCGTCCATTCTCTGTCATATTTCTTGTTCCGACCACACCAAGGATCCTAGCCTTCATTAAATCGGTACTGCCCTTTGTATACAAGACTAATGGCGGGTCGTATATCTCCTTCAAAAGAAGAGGATATTCTTCATCAAATATAGTGAGCATGCGGATTTTTTCCTTTTGATAGATGTCAAGGAGGCGGTGGAATTGCGGGCTATTCATATAGTCTATAGCAGCTAGTGCCATATCTTGTGAAAGGGAAGTGAGCCGGGAGATTTCCAATGGAGGATATTGCTGAAGGGTTTCAAGGGTGGGGTCCATCTTAATAAAATTGATAATTGCAGAATCATTCAGATAAGGGCAATGATGCAAGGCAATCAGTCTTTTTTTCCATTTTTCCATAGGGTCGCAGCACCTCATTCTATTATTTTGTGAATATTGGAAATAGGAATAGCCGCTACCGGCTATTCCTATTCAATCTTTGATCAGTGAGTTTTACATTTATCGTAAATGCCTTGTTCCTTGATCACTTTGATAAGTGTTTCACCCATTACAGACGGAGTGTCTGCAACTTGGATTCCACACTCATTCATCACGCGGATCTTTTCGTCTGCCGTACCTTTACCACCGGAAATGATTGCGCCGGCATGGCCCATACGTTTTCCTGGAGGCGCAGTGCGTCCACCGATGAATCCGACTACAGGTTTTGTCATGTTTTCTTTTACCCATAGTGCAGCTTCTTCTTCTGCAGTTCCACCGATTTCACCAATCATGATGACAGCATACGTATCTTCATCTTCATTGAATGCTTTTAACACATCAATGAAGTCTGTGCCGTTGACCGGATCTCCTCCGATACCAACTGCTGTTGATTGTCCGATACCCTCTTGTGATAATTGATGCACAGCTTCATATGTCAATGTACCAGAACGGGATACTACCCCTACATGGCCTTTTGTATGGATGTAGCCAGGCATGATTCCGATCTTGCACTCATCAGGAGTGATGACACCAGGACAGTTAGGACCCACTAGGCGAGTCTTTTTCCCTTCCATATAGCGCTTCACTTTTACCATATCAAGAACCGGGATGTGCTCAGTAATACAAATAGCCAAATCCAATTCAGCGTCAACCGCTTCCATGATTGCATCTGCAGCAAACGGAGCCGGAACATAGATTACGGATGCATTTGCACCAGTAGCCTTTACCGCTTCTTCCACTGTGTTGAAAACAGGTACGCCTTCCACTTCAGTGCCGCCCTTACCTGGTGTTACACCACCAACGATCTGTGTGCCATACTCCAGCATCTGTTTTGTATGGAACAAAGCTGTAGAACCAGTGATACCTTGTACAATTACCTTTGTATCTTTATTAATAAATACGCTCATGTATGCTCCCTGCCTTTCTTATCCTACTTGTGCTACGATTTTTTGTGCTCCATCAGCCATGGATTCAGCTGCAACGATATTTAGACCAGATTCACGTAAAATCTGTTTTCCTAAGTCAACGTTCGTACCTTCCAAACGTACAACCAAAGGAACTTCAAGTCCTACTTGTTTCGCTGCTTCCACTACACCTGTAGCGATGATGTCACACTTCATGATTCCACCGAAGATGTTAACAAAAATTCCTTTTACATTATCATCAGAAAGGATAATCTTGAAAGCTTCAGTTACTTTCTCAGCAGTAGCACCGCCCCCAACGTCCAGGAAGTTAGCAGGGTCTCCACCGTAATGCTTGATGATATCCATCGTTGCCATCGCAAGACCGGCACCGTTTACCATACAACCGATGTTTCCATCCAGGGAGATATAGCTTAGGTCATATTTGGAAGCTTCGATTTCTTTTGCATCTTCTTCTTCCAGATCACGATATTCAACAATGTCTTTATGACGGTAAAGGGCATTTGCATCAAAGTTCAACTTTGCATCAAGTGCCATTACCTTTGCATCACCAGTTACAACCAGGGGATTGATTTCAGCGATCGAGCAATCTTTTTCCACAAAAGCAGTATATAGGCTCATCATGAATTTAACAGCTTGTCCCACTAATTCTTTCGGGATGTTGATGTTGAACGCAATACGACGAGCCTGGAATCCTGTTAATCCAACAACAGGGTCGATTACTTCTTTGAAGATTTTCTCAGGCGTATGCTCAGCCACTTCTTCGATCTCGGTTCCACCTTCTTCAGATGCCATCAATACGACACGTGAAGTAGCACGATCCAAAACTAATCCGATATAATATTCTTTCTTTATATCGCAACCCTCTTCGATAAGTAGACGTTTTACTTCTTTACCTTCAGGGCCTGTTTGATGTGTGATCAACGTTTTGCCTAAGATCTCGTTTGCATATTCGCGGACTTCATCAAGATTCTTCGCAACTTTGACTCCGCCGGCTTTACCGCGGCCACCTGCGTGGATCTGTGCTTTTACTACACAAACTTCTGTTCCTAATTCTTTAGCAGCTTCTACTGCTTCTTCTACAGTAAATGCAACGCGGCCATTCGGAACAGCTACCCCGTATTTTCTGAGGATCTCTTTTCCTTGATATTCATGGATATTCATTTCCCATCCTCCAATCTTATGTATCGCAAAAATAATAATTAAAAATAGACTGCGCTTTCATTTTATTAAAAGGTTTATGAAATGTCTACCTTTCTGCAAAAATATTATACTATTTTCAAAAAATTAAAGTTTGACACCTAGATTTTGTATTAAATGAGGTTCAAAAATGCCGAAAATCGAATTTTTGACAGATTATTCAATTATTTTGTTATTTTAATAAACCTTCTATCTTCATATCCGGGGAATCATTTTTCTCTTTTTGATGCAATTGATACACAAAGGACAGCACCTCCGCTATCACCTCATACAGCTCCTCAGGGATGCTTTCATTCAATTCGACCTCGAGAAGCATCTCTATCAAAGCTGAATCCTCCTGAAGCGGGATATTGTGTTTCACTGCTTCCTGGATGATGTTTTCCGCTACAATGCCCCTTCCCTTTGCACTGACGACTGGCGCGGAATGCTTCGCTTTATCATACTTCAAAGCAACTGCTTTCTTTCTTTCCATTGACGCTTCACCTTGGCTATTGCTCATATTCGAAAGTCCACTCCTTCCTCGGAAGTACTGAATATTTTTTTGACAAAATCCAAAGGCAACTCCTCAAGCTTATCTTCTTGCTTTTGAACTGTTTTTACCGCTGAGAGAGTATAACCCTTCTGGGAGAGATTTTCTTTTAGCTGGGGTAGCCCCTTCTCCACCAAATCACCTAATGGAGGGTAGGAGTTGTGGATGGACAAGGTAATCACTCTTTGTTGGACGAACAAGTCGACCAAAGTGGTGGAAAAGAGCGGCAAATCGAGATAAAGGACAATACGGCAATAATCAGGATCAATTCCCTCGCCCTTTTTCTTTTTGGAACTCAGATGAACATACCACTCCCTGGATTCTTTCTCGACCATTACCGGGATAGGAAGGAATAGGTGTTGGAAAGAACCTTCTTCCCTGCTAAGGAGTTGAAAACCTGTTAATTTATTTACGAGCTTTGCGACATAGCCGCTTTCCTCCTTATTCATCATGCCTTTCGCATATTCTAGCAGTAAGGGCTTGAGTTGCTCTAACGGATGGCTTGATAAAGACTGCTGTGAGTGGAGCCTTTGAAACAGGGTATTCTCATAATCCAATCCCGTATTGGAAAATAGTTGTTTCAAAAATAACACCATTTCCTTTTGTGACTGGAGAGGGGCGGGAATTGTAATCTTTTCAAGCTGAGCTTGCAGTTTCATCGTTTCGGGGCTTGCATCCCGTGACACATTGATTAGTTGTTTCACCTTTTCCAGAGTACTTCCCAATGATTCATCATCGAGCAAGGCTGCAGTCAGTAATGGCAGGTTTTTATATACGGCTTCAGGTGTGGCAGCATTTCGAACGATCAAGAATTTTGCCAATTCCATCGTGATCTCCTTTTGAGCACCTTGATATCCATCAATCACTTTTGCCAGTTGTTGAAGGTCAGCGGGAGCAAGCTTCACCCCTGCTTCTCTTGTGTGCTGCTCCAGCCTTTGTATAGAAGACTGTGGTTGAATATGTTGCAACCCTTTTGATGGCGTTCTGTTCCCGGGCAAAGGCTGTGCATCATTCTCAATGGCCGGTATTGTGCGGTCCACTTTGAGAACTATCCCTTTTTCTTCACTTATACTATGAAAAACATATTCTTTTCCCACTTCAACAGCCCCTGAGATCTTGGCTGAAAAAGAGACTCTCCCTTTTTGAATGGTAAAAAGAGCACCATTCAGCTGCTCTGTCACCTTTGCTTGAAATATGCCCGGCAGCTTAAGATTACCCTTATCCATTTTATTTAATAGGCCATCCGGAATCCTATGCTGTATAAGCTGCCAAATATTCATCGCGCTATTCCCCTTTTTCTCAACTCACAACCAATTCTTTTACCGGGGAAAAGGAGTGTCGATGCTCCTCCATGATTCCCACTTCCTTTATGGCCTCCAGATGTTCACTTGTTCCATATCCCATATTCTTTTCAAAACCATATTCAGGGTATTGTGCCGCAAGTTCTTTCATATACGTATCACGGGCCTCTTTTGCAAGCACAGAACTTGCTGCAATGGAAATACTCTTAGCGTCCCCTTTGATGATGGAAGTCTGAGGAATGTCAAGGTCGAGCTTCATTGCATCGATCAGGAGATGGTCCGCTTTAACTGACAACTGTTCAATCGCCAACCGCATCGCAAGCTTGGTAGCTTCATAGATATTGATCCTGTCGATTGTCTTGGAGTCCACAATTCCGAAAGCATAGCTGATGGCATGCTCTTTGATATACTCATTGAAATAAGCCCGCTTTGAAGCTGATAGCTTTTTGGAGTCTGTAAGACCTAAAAGTAGAAAGTCTTTCGGAAGGATGACCGCTGCAGCAATCACAGGACCTGCCAGCGGTCCGCGTCCTACTTCATCCACCCCTGCAATATGGTGACACCCTTGTTGATAAAGCGCGCTTTCAAATTGGCTCATTTCTTCAAACTGTGTATGTAATTGCATGTCCTGCTCGATTCTTTTTTCCCATCGGTTCAACAGGGCCCTTACACCTTTACGTTCGTCATTTTTCAGCATATTCAAATACGGATCATCCGCGCTTTTAACTTCTCTAAGTTTTGCTTCTATCTCTTTTATCGGAGTGTTTTTCATTGTGTTTACCTCTCATTTTTCATTATCAGGGATAAATAAAAAAAGGCAGCAAAAAATGCTGGCCTCCTATAATTGTACAGGTGATTCGAAGCTTAGTTTACCGAGCTTCTCTTGCCTTATTTCCCTGATGACCAGCTCAGCGGTCTTATCATAATCCACATGGCCGCCACTCATCATACAGCCGCGTTTAGTGCCGATTGCATCGAAGAGATCCACTATATCTTCAGGAATTTCCTCGAGCGCATAACGATCACGCAGTCTATCCGGGTAGTGCTCGGTCAGGAAACGCAATGCAAAAACTGCAATATCCTGAAGATTGATTATGGTATCTTTGATGGCGCCTGTAGTCGCAAGACGATATCCGACCATCTGATCTTCAAACTTCGGCCAAAGGATACCAGGTGTGTCCAATAGCTCTAGCTCTTTTCCAACCTTCACCCATTGCTGGGCTTTGGTCACTCCGGGACGGTCTCCGGTTTGTGCGATATTCTTTTTTGCCAGCCTGTTGATCAGGGTGGATTTCCCTACGTTCGGAATACCCACGATCAAAGCCCTGATCGCCCGGGGACGAATCCCGCGGGACTGCATTTTATCGAATTTTTCTTTCAACAGCTCTTTTGAAAGGGAGGATATCTGCTGAAGACCCTTCCCTGTCTGGGAGTCGATGGCTATCGCCTCTGTTGTCTCCCCTTTGAGGTTGAAATAATCCAACCACTGCTTGGTGATCCTTGAATCAGCCATATCCGCTTTATTCAACAGAATGATCCTTGGCTTGTTTGCCACAATCTCATCGATCATCGGGTTGCGTGATGATACTGGGATCCTGGCATCCACCAGTTCGTAAACGATATCTATTAATTTCAGTTTCTCTGTTACCTGTCTCCGGGCTTTTGCCATATGCCCCGGGAACCATTGAATTGTCATTACCCTGATGCCTCCTGAAGTTCTTGCCGAAATATTGCCTTAATCCACCATTCTAAGATCAGCCAATGGCCAGTATACGATATTCGTCTTGCCTAGCACTTCTTCTTGACTGACAGTGCCTATATGACGGCCATCCCTGCTATAACGTCGGTTATCTCCCATTACAAAGATATGCCCTTTTGGTACAACCTTAGATCCGGTACGCTCTTCCAAGGTGAAATCCTCGGTCAATGGCCCGTCCCCCTGCAGCTGCTCCTTGTACTTGTCCAGATATGGCTCCTCATATGGTTTGCCGTTGATATAAAGCACATCATCGCGGTATTCTATTTCATCTCCGGGCAATCCGATGACCCGTTTGATATAATCCTTGTCTTGCGTTGCATGGAAGACGACAATATCAAATCGTTCAGGATCCCCGATTTTATATCCGATTTTATTGACGATCATTCTGTCCTTATCATGAAGTGTCGGCATCATGGATTCTCCGTCCACCACTATCGGGGCGAAGAAGAAATAACGTATGCCTGCTGCGAGTAATACAGCTATTGCCAATGCTTTTACCCATTCCCAAAGCTCATTTTTAGAACGCGCCATTTTCAGTTCCTCCAAAGCTCTCTTTTAGTGTGTTACGACCCTCGGTGAAGATATGTATCATACTCTTTCTATTATATACCTACTTTAGTGTTTGGGAAAACTTTCGGAGATCAATTTAATTTAACAAAAAAAGAGCTTGTCACCAAGCTCTCCCTTTTATTATCGAATTTCTTTGATACGCGCTTTTTTACCACGTAATGCACGAAGATAGTAAAGTTTCGCACGACGTACTTTACCACGACGAACTACATCGATTCCTTCAATCTTTGGAGAATGAACAGGGAATGCACGCTCTACACCTACACCGTAAGAAATCTTACGAACTGTGAATGTTTCGCTGATGCCGCCGCCACGACGCTTGATTACTACTCCTTCATACACCTGAATACGTTCACGTGTACCCTCGACAACCTTAACGTGTACACGTACAGTGTCACCAGGACGGAAAGCTGGAAGATCAGTTTTTAATTGACCTTGCGTAATTTCTTGGATTAATTTTTGCATAGTTTTCTACTCCTTTTCCACGGATGTTCATTCCATACTTCTGATGCAGCGGAACATCGTTTTTAGACATAGCTAGGCTAAGTCACAAAGAGTATAATAGCATATCGAATAAAAAAAATCAATATCCCTTATCCTCTTTTTTAATCTCATCCAGCCATTCTTCCTGTTCTTTCGTCAACGTATATGCATCAAAAAGGTCTGGTCTTCTTTCCCATGTCCTCTTCAGCATTTCCTTTGAACGCCATTTTTCGATGTGTGCATGATTGCCTGACAATAACACATCTGGCACCTTCATGCCCCTGAAATCAGCAGGACGTGTATAATGCGGATGTTCAAGCAAGCCTGTGCTGAAGGAATCCTGTTCATGGGATTCCACCTTTCCGAGGACATCTGGCAAAAGCCTTACCACACTGTCTACAATGACCATGGATGCAAGTTCCCCGCCAGTCAGGACATAATCCCCGATGGAAAGCTCATCTGTTACGATATGCTCCCTGATCCGCTCATCATAGCCTTCATAATGCCCGCAGATGAAAATTAGATGGTCCTCCTTGGCGAGTTCTTCCGCTTTCTGCTGGGTGTAGCGCTCGCCCTGGGGACACATCAGGATCACTCGGGGCTTTTTGGCAGTCGTTGGTCCCTGTAGGCTTTCCACCGCATCAAAGATCGGCTGCGCCTTCAGCACCATGCCTGCACCGCCACCGAACGGGTAGTCATCGACTTTTTTATGTTTATCAGATGCAAATTCACGGAAATCTGTCACCCGATATTCCACAGCTCCCTTGTCCGCCGCCTTTTTTAGGATGGAGGATTGCAGGACTCCTGTAAACATTTCAGGGAAGATGGACAGAATATCAATTTTCATTATTAGAACAGCCCCTCTAATGGCTCAATGATTATCGTCTTTTCTTTTACATCCACTTTTTTCACAACAGAATCGATATATGGGATAAGGATGTCTTTCCCTTTTTGAGGCTTCACGACCCAAACATCATTCGCCCCAGGTGTCAGCACTTCGGTAACCTTGCCGATCTCCTCCATGTTTTCCTGCAGCAAGACCTTGCAGCCGACGATTTCGTGGAAATAGTATTCGCCTTCTTCCAAGTCCCCTAACTGATCCTCAGGAACCTTGACGATGGATCCTTTCAGTTTTTCCACTTGGTTCACGTTATGATAGCCTTCAAACGTCAGAAGATCAAAAGACTTGTGGACACGTCTCGTCTCCACCACTACCTCAAGCGGCTCCTTTTGATCGGGCAGGAATAGATATAGCCGGTTTCCCTTTTTATAGCGTTCTTCCGGGAAGTCTGTCCGTGATACTATCCGGACTTCACCTCTGATTCCGTGCGTATTCACCAATTTCCCTACATTAAACCATTTTGACACGCATAGCACCTCCATATACTTTTTTCTTCGCACATCTATGTAGCATTATTTTACCCTTATTCAATCAAATAACCTATTAAATATGATGGATCCCGGAACTTAAGGAATATCCTCTAAAACAGGAAAAAGGGAAGCTATAAAGCCTCCCCTACTCCAGTATTTCTAATTGCACTCGTTTATTTTCATGAGAGGCAGCAGCGAATAATACAGTCCGGATCGCTTTTGCAATCCTTCCCTGCTTGCCGATCACTTTCCCTAAATCATCTTGATGTACTGCCAGTTGATACGTAAGGGCATTACCTGTTGCCTTTTCCGTAACAACCACATGCTCTGGATGATCTACCAACGACGTCACAATTGTTTTGATCAGTTCTGTCATCTGATCTCTTATTTGCTTAATTTAGCATTGTGGAATTTTTCCATAATACCTTGGTTAGAGAAAAGGTTACGAACTGTGTCAGAAGGCTTCGCGCCATCTTGTAACCATTTTAATGCTAGGTCTTCATTGATTTTGACTTCAGCTGGTTGAGTTACAGGATTGTAAGTTCCAACTGTTTCAATGAAACGTCCATCACGAGGAGAACGAGAATCTGCTACTACGATACGATAGAATGGGGATTTTTTAGAACCCATACGTTTTAAACGAATTTTAACTGCCATTTGTAAAGCACCTCCGAAAATATTTCACACAAGATAGTATGATAACAAGTAGTTACTTGTTTGTAAAGTGTTTTTTCTTGTCACTTGATTTATTAAGAGAAAAAATGGTGTTTCAGCCTTACATGAAAGGAAATTTGAATCCGCCTTTTTTGCCTTTTCCTTTTTGCATGTTCGTCATTTGTTTCATCATTTTTTTCATCTCTTCGAATTGTTTGAGTAGTCGGTTCACTTCCTGGACAGGACGTCCGCTACCTTTTGCTATCCTTTTTTTGCGGCTAGCATTGATCAGATCTGGATTTTCTTTTTCTGTTTTTGTCATGCTTTTTATTATCGCTTCCACATGACCGATCTGCTTTTCATCCACCTGGACGTTTTTCAGGCCTTTCATCTTGTTCGCACCAGGTATCATCCCCAGGATTTCATCTAGTGGTCCCATGCTTCTTACCTGACCTAATTGTTCCAGGAAATCGTCAAACGTAAAGCTCATCGTACGCAGTTTCTGTTCCAGCTCTTTCGCCTTCTCTTCATCTACATTCGATTGTGCCTTTTCAATAAGAGTCAGCACATCCCCCATACCTAAAATACGGGAGGCCATACGCTCAGGATGGAAAGCTTCAAGGGCATCCAACTTTTCTCCCATACCAATAAACTTGATCGGAGTATTCGTTACTGCCTTTACAGATAGCGCCGCACCACCACGAGTGTCCCCATCGAGCTTGGTCAATACAACCCCCGTCAAGCCAAGCTGTTCGTTGAAGCTTTCCGCTACATTGACAGCATCCTGACCGGTCATCGCATCCACCACGAGGAAGATCTCATCCGGTTTGGAAATTTCTTTCACCTGTTTCAACTCGTCCATTAACGCTTCATCAACATGCAGACGCCCGGCTGTATCAATCAGCACATAATCATGGTGCTCATCTTTTGCCTTTTGGATGGCCTGCTTGGCGATTTCCACTGGACTTACCTTGTCTCCAAGGGAGAAAACAGGCATGCTCAATTGTTTACCCAAGGTTTCAAGCTGTTTGATTGCTGCGGGACGGTAAATATCTGCAGCCACAAGCATAGGCTTTCTATTGTGCTTCTTGCGCAATAGATTCGCAAGCTTACCTGTAGTCGTCGTTTTACCTGCACCCTGTAGACCTACCATCATGATGACGGTTGGCGGTCGGTTGCTGACAGCGATCTTACTTTGCTCCCCGCCCATCAGTTCAGTCAGTTCCTCTTTAACTACCTTGATGACCTGCTGACCTGGTGTAAGACTTTTCATGACTTCTTGTCCAACTGCACGTTCATTAACACGTTTGACAAAGTCTTTCACTACTTTGAAGTTTACGTCCGCTTCTAGCAGAGCCAATCGAACCTCACGCATCATCTCTTTAACGTCTTGTTCGCTGACTTTACCTTTTCCACGAATCTTCTGTATCGTATTTTGCAAACGGTCGGCTAAACCTTCAAATGCCATGTATGCCGCCCCCTAATCTAATTTCTCGAGCGATTCGATAAATGTCAAGATCTCTTCTTTTGACGGGTTTGTCAAAAGTGTCCCCTTCAACTTGTTTATCAGCTCTTGCCGCTCTTGAAACTTTTGAAATAACAAAAGCTTTTCTTCATATTGTTCAAGCATCTGTTCCGTACGTTTGATATTGTCGTACACCGCTTGACGACTTATGTTATATTCCTCTGCTATCTCACCAAGGGAGTTGTCTTCTAGGTAATACAAAGCCATATAACTTCTTTGCTTTGGCGTCAACAACGATTGATAGAAATCATAGAGATAGTTCATTCTCGTTGTTTTTTCTAGCATCTTACTCACTCTCCCTTGTTAAGTGAAATGCCTTTACAATAAAACAGTTTACATTTTGTTGAGTGGGATGTCAAGTTTTTTTCTTGTCATGAGTGGTTGGGTTTGTGGATGGCGGTGATTTCTTTATTTAATTGTTTAAGGTGGGAGCAGATATCGTTCGAAGAGTTGTTGTTGATTCCCTTACTTCCCCTTTTCGCAATGCAGGAGGGTATCATCACGACCTTTTGATTCCCTCTCGCCCCCTTTTCACAATGGGTGAAGGCATCATCATGCCCTTTTGATTCCCTCCTTCCCTCTTTTCGCAACGAGTGAAGGCATCATTACGACCTTTTGATTCCCTCTCTACCTCTTTTTACAATGGGTGAAGGCATCATCGAGCCCTTTTGATTCCCTCTCTCCCTCTTTTCACAACGGGTGAAGGTATCATTACGACCTTTTGATTCCCTCTCCCCCTCTTTTCACAGCGAGTAAAGGCATCATCGAGCCCTTTTGATTCCCTCTCTCCCTCTTTTCAAAACGGGTGAAGGCATCATCCCCTCCAACAATCTTACCCTTTCTCCAAGCAGAAACCTTATTACCCCTTCAATAAAACAAAACCGCCCCATACCGGAGCGGCCTTATCCTTATTCCACAACTTCCTTGTCAACCATATCCGCAAACAGTCCATACACATACTGTTCTGCATTGAACTCCTGGAGGTCTTCCACTTTTTCACCGAGGCCGACGAATTTCACCGGGATCTTCAGCTCGTTGCGGATGGCCAATACGATACCACCCTTTGCTGTTCCGTCGAGCTTTGTAAGAATGATGCCGGAGACGTTTGTCACTTCGGAGAATATCTTTGCCTGGCTAAGTGCGTTCTGACCTGTGGTTGCGTCAAGAACAAGCAGCACTTCATGTGGTGCACCCTGCACTTCACGCTCTATCACACGTTTCACCTTTTCAAGTTCCTTCATGAGGTTCACTTTGTTCTGCAGGCGACCAGCAGTATCACATAACAACACATCCACATTGCGGGCTTTTGCCGCCTGGATCGCATCGAACATGACAGCGGCAGGGTCGGATCCGGAAGATTGTTTGATCACGTCGACTCCCACGCGCTCTCCCCATACTTCAAGCTGTTCGATCGCTCCGGCGCGGAATGTGTCCCCGGCTGCGAGCAGAACTTTTTTGCCATCCTGTTTGAGTTTGTTGGAAAGCTTCCCTATTGAGGTGGTTTTACCCACGCCATTTACTCCAACAACAAGGATGACCGTTAATCCTTCGTCCTGCATGTTGATGCGCGGGGAGATATCCTCACCTGCTTCATAGATTTCGACCAATTTTTCGGAAATGACAGCCTGCACTTCTCGCGGATCCTGGATGTTGCGGCGCTTCACTTCCATTCTTAATTCATCAATGAGTTCCATGACGGTATTGACGCCGACATCTGCCCCAATCAGGATTTCTTCCAATTCTTCAAAGAAATCCTCATCCACTTTACGGTAGCGGGCAACAAGGTCATTTACTTTACCTGAAAAGGAATCCCTTGTTTTTGTAAGTCCCTCTTTGAACTTTTCGGAAACGGATTCCGTTTGAAATGTGATTTTTTCTTTCAGTTTTTTAAAAAAGCTCATTCTATCTCTTCCTCTCTTACAAACGCTTTTTTATTGGACTAGTTCCCTGGATTCTTCCAGTCTGACGGATACAAGCTTGGATACTCCTGATTCCTGCATGGTCACGCCATAGAGTACATCACTGAATTCCATCGTTCCCTTGCGGTGGGTGATGACGATGAATTGCGTGTCCTTGCTGAATTGCTTCAGGTATTGCGCAAAACGGTGGACATTCGCTTCATCAAGCGCCGCTTCCACTTCATCGAGGATGCAGAACGGAACCGGTCTTACCTTCAGGATCGAGAACAACAGGGCAATGGCGGTCAAGGCCCGCTCTCCCCCGGATAACAATCCAAGGTTCTGAAGTTTCTTACCTGGCGGTTGAGCGACGATATCTACGCCTGTATTCAGCATGTCGTTTGGATCGGTCAGTACCAGATCCGCTCGTCCGCCGCCGAAGAGGGAGCGGAAAACATCATGGAAATGGGCACGGATATTTGTAAACGTCGTCTCAAAACGTTTTTTCATCTCTTCGTCCATTTCTCCGATCACTTGGAACAATGTATCTTTGGCTTCCTGCAGGTCATCCTTTTGTTCTTTAAGGAAGTAGTAACGTTCACTCACCCGCTCATATTCCTCGATGGCAGCAATGTTGACCGTCCCGAGCTCTTCGATGGCAAGTTTGATCAGCTTCACTTTTTTACGCGCTTCCTCAATTTCCACATCAAGGGGATACTCCTCTTTCGCCGCTTCAAATGACAGCATATACTCTTCCCTTAAATGATGAAGTCTATTATCGAGCTCCACATCAAGTCGGTTCAGCTTTACCTCTTCAGCTTTCAGGATATCAGTGAGCTGCTTGTATTGCCTTTTAAGCTCCTTCAGTTCCAGCTCTTCCTTTTCCACCTTTTCATAGATGGTCAGACGCTGCGCTCTCCGCTCGGCAATAAGCTTCATTGTCGTATTTTTATCCTGAAGCTTTTCTTTTGCAGCCACTTCAAGCTTCTGTTCCCCGGAGGAGTTGTCATTCATCTCACTTTGAAGCAGCGCCAGGTCTTCCTGAACCTCTGTCAGCTTTTCCTGTGCTGATTCGATTTCCTGAGATATGGTTTCCACTTTTTCCGATTGACTATGAAGCTTTTCTTTCTTTCCTGCATAGTCGACCTTCAATTGGGTCAGCTCGTTTTGGACAGCTTCCTTTGTGGTATGCTGTTCATTTTTCTTGGCGTGAAGCTCGGCTATTTCCTTATCAAGCTCCACGATCCCAAGACCTACCTCTTTCATCTCTGTTTCAAGGACCGTTTTGCGGTCAACTGCTTGCCTGATAGAGGTGGTAAGCTGTTGTTTCTCGTAATCATACAAGCTAAGATGCTCATTGACGTTCTTTTCTTCCAGCTCCACTTCCCTGATCTGGCTCAGGATTTCCTGCTCTTTATAGCGCAGTTCCTCTCCGGCTTCCTTCAACTGTTGGACTGTCATCTCTTTTTCCGAGATTTTCTGCTTCAGTGTTTTTACTTGATCTTCCAGAAGGGACGTTTTCCCTTCCATCTCCTCAAGCTTGGAAGCAATCGTTTCAAGCTCACGGCCTCGGCTCAATAGGCTATTTGACTTTTGCTTGACAGCTCCACCGGTCATGGAGCCCCCTGGGTTCACCACATCCCCATCCAGTGTAACTATCCGGTAGCGATGCTGAAGAATGGAGGCAAGTGCATTGGCGCCTTTTAAATCTCTTGCAATGACTATCGTCCCTAAAAGATTGAGAACAATATTTTCATAGGCAGGATCACTATCCACAAGCGATGCCGCGACCCCAACAAATGCATCATGCTGGCCGATCTGCTTCAGTTGATACTCCGGTATTGTCCGGGGCTTCATGACACTAAGAGGCAAAAAGGTTGCTCTTCCATAGCCATTTTGTTTCAGGTACTGGATGGAAGACCTAGCACTCTGTTCATCATCCACCACAATGTGCTGTGTGGCACTACCTAGGGCGATCTCTATGGCAGTCTCCACTTCCTGTTCTACCTGTATCAGCTCAGCCACTGCGCCTTTGATGCCGGATAACCTGCTTTCATCCCGGGCTTTCAGTATTTCTTTTACACCCTGGAAAAAGCCTGCAAAGTCCCCCTGCATCGTTTCAAGCATTTCCTTTCTCGATCTTGTCTGTTGAAGGAATTGGTATGCCTGATATAAGGTTGTTTCTTTCTTTTGATAGGACTCCTTGTACTGCTCTAAAGAAGCCTGCTCTTTTCGGAACCTATCGATGGTTTGTTGAAGATCCTCGCTTACAGCCTTGTGCTTATCTTCGATTTCAAGCTTTTTCTGTTCTGTGGCCTTACGCTGGTTCACGTACTTCTGATTACCCTCGTCAAGTCTTTGGATCTTCAAGCCTTCCTGTTTCTCTTGTTGTTCCAGATAGGTCAGTTCATTACGGGTGGTAGCCTGCTTGTTTAATAGTTCAATATATTCACTTTTGAGGGCATCTATCTTCTCTTCGATGTTCATATCGAACTGTTCGTTGACTAGCTGTTTCTCCTTGAGCTGTTGCTCGGTTAAGATCAGCTCCTGATGAAGGGTTTCCAGCAGGGCTTTTTCTGTTTCCCATTTCGTTTTATGTGACTTCAAGAACTGATCCAGCTCCACAGAGGACTTTTCCAGCTGTGCCCTGTTTGAGCTTGCATTCTTTTTGCGTTCCTTGAGGACCTCTTTGCGTCCTTCGAGCTTCTCCAGTTCAGAGCTTGCAACAAGAAGCGCCTGCTGGAGGGAATCGACAGATTCATCAAGGGCTGCCACTTGATCTTTATACTTTTCAAGTGTCGCTTCTTTTTGAGAAAGTCCGGAAGAAAGATTCAACTCCTTTTCCGTGCTTTCCTGTACTTCCTGTGAAGTTTTCTCCCATTTTTGATGAAGCTCCTCGATTTCGTAGACGGTTACCCCTACTTCGATCTGCTCCAATTCTTCTTTTTTCTCCAAATAGTCCTTGGCAATCGAAGCCTGCATTTTAAGCGGCTCCACCTGGCCTTCTAGTTCGTGCAGAATATCGGATACTCTGTTGAGGTTTTCCTGAGTATCCCAGAGCTTGCTTTCTGCTTTCTTTTTTCGCGACTTATATTTTAATACACCGGCAGCTTCCTCAAAGATGCTTCTTCTTTCTTCGGCTTTGCTGCTCAGTATCTCCTCTACTTTCCCCTGGCTGATGATGGAAAACGCTTCTTTTCCAAGGCCAGAGTCCATGAACAGGTCGACGATATCCTTCAATCGGCAAGATTGTTTATTGATGAGGAATTCACTGTCACCAGAACGGTAAGCACGTCTTGTTACACTTACCTCCATATAATCGATAGGCAGGATGCGCTTGCTATTATCAAGCGTCAGTGTCACCTCGGCGATATTCAATGCCTTCCTGCTATCACTTCCCGCAAAAATGATATCTTCCATTTTCGAACCACGCAAAGATTTGGCAGATTGCTCTCCCAATACCCATCTGATGGCATCGATGATATTGCTTTTTCCACTCCCATTCGGGCCGACAACGGCTGTTACACCAGGTACAAAATCCACCGAAATCTTTTCTGCAAACGACTTAAATCCAACCACTTCTAATCGTTTGAGGTACATAATCCTTCACCTCTGTTTTATGTAAAGGAAAAAAAAGACGATCCATATAGCCGCAGCGGAGGCACTTTTCGGATCGCCCTCTATTCCCCATATCCACTATTTTGATTGCTTGAGCTTGTCCAGAGCGAACTGGGCAGCATGCTGCTCGGCTTCCTTTTTCGACCTGCCGACGCCAATTCCAAGCTCTTCTTTATTCAAGCTGACCTTGGACACAAACTCCCTATTGTGGGCAGGACCTTTCTCTTCAAGTACTTCATATTCTATTGCACCAAGTGCATTGCGCTGAATCAATTCCTGCAATTGACTCTTATAATCCATCACATGAGAAAAAGCACCTTCATTTATCTTGGGGTACACGTATTTTTCAAGGAAAAGAAACACAGCTGGCAGACCAAGGTCCAGATACAATGCTCCTATAAAGGATTCGAATACATCCGCAAGCAATGCAGGTCTGGCACGTCCACCTGTCAGTTCCTCCCCTTTCCCGAGCAATACGTAAGAACCGAAGGAAAGCTCATTTGCAAAAGAAACAAGTGACGGCTCGCACACAATGGATGCACGAAGTTTCGTCAGCTGCCCCTCACTCATCATCGGATATTTCTTATATAAGAACTGAGAAACCGTCAATTCGAGCACAGCGTCACCCAAAAACTCCAACCTCTCATTATCCTCATAAGGCTTTCTCCGATGCTCATTCACATACGATGAATGTGTAAATGCCTGATATAGTAATTTTTCATTTTGAAAATCGATGCCCAAGTCCTCTTGAAGCTTTTGGAACTTCTTAGAGATCGCTTCATTTTTCTTCTCATTTATTCGACTTTTATTTCTTGTCATAAAGGTGCCTCCAACATACATTCTTCTTTCTCTATGCTGACTTTTCATTCAGGTGACGAAACATGTAAACAAAGACTATTTTAACAAATTATTGATAGGTTACAAATAGCATCTTACACCATTTGATCATTTTTATGTAAAAAACTTATGTTAGCATAGTCCAGAGCAGAAATACAGGCTGTCACGAAAACAAATAAAAGCCCCACTGTTAAGCGGGGCTTGCCTAGTGTAGCCTTTATGTGTTTGCTTTTATGTAGTTGACCACATCTGCAACTGTTGTAATGTTTTCTGCTTCATCGTCTGAGATTTCTAATTCAAACTCATCCTCAAGCTCCATTACCAACTCAACTACATCCAAGGAATCTGCACCTAAATCATCTTTGAATTTAGAATCAAGATTCACTTCGGACTCGTCCACACCTAAACGATCAACAATGATCTTTGTTACACGCTCTAATACTTCTGCCATAACTTTCACCTCCCCTCAAGTATTATAGTGAATGTTTACCGAAAAAACCAGATTGCCCATAGCATTTCTCAAGAATTTTATTAAAGTAAAGGAGAAATCCTGCAGCAGGACCTTGATTACATCACCATTCCGCCGTCCACATGAAGTGTCTGGCCGGTGATGTATGCACTTTTTTCTGATGCAAGGAAGGAAACAACCGATGCAATGTCCTTCGCTTCGCCGAATCGCGCCAATGGAATCTGCTTCAGCATTTCCGTTTTCACATCTTCTGTCAATTTATCAGTCATGTCCGTAGTTATGAATCCGGGTGCAATCGCATTTACGGTTATGTGACGAGAAGCCAATTCACGGGCAGTCGTTTTCGTCAGACCGATGACACCTGCTTTTGCTGCCACATAATTTGCTTGTCCAGGATTCCCGCTTACCCCGACGATCGATGCGATGTTGATGATTCTGCCGGAGCGTTGCTTCATCATTTGCCTTGTCACCGCTTTGGTGGCATTGAAGACGCCCTTTAGATTAATATTGATTACATCATCCCACTCGTCTTCCTTCATGCGCATGAGAAGATTATCTCTTGTGATCCCGGCATTGTTGACTAGAACATCGATTGTTCCGAAGTGTTCGAGGCTTTCTTTCATCATCGACTGAACTTCTTCCATATTCGCTACATTAGCACGGATCGCGATAGCGTTCCCGCCATTTTGTTTGATTTCTTCCACTACTTCATAGGCCTTTGCTTCACTCCCGGAATAATTGACCACGATATTGGCACCATGCCCGGCTAATTCCAGGGCGATTGCACGGCCGATTCCGCGGGATGCCCCTGTGATGACGGCTGTTTTACCTTTAAGCATTTGTTGTATCCTCCCCTTGAAAATGATCTAGCGCTTTTTGCAAAGTTTCCATGTCATAGACAGGGATGGTCGTTACCCTGCGATTTATTTTTTTGATCAGGCCCGATAAGACTTTCCCTGGTCCAACTTCGATAAATGTATCAACCCCAAGTTCAATCATGCGTTCGACCGATTGTTCCCACCTTACAGGAGAGTACAATTGCTGGACGAGCTTTTCATTGATATCAGCTTGTTCTTGCATTTCATGAGCATCTACATTTGCAATGACGGGGATTAAGGTATTCTTCACATCGATCGTTTTCAGTGCTGCAGCAAGCTTCTCTGCTGCCGGCTGCATGAGACTGGAGTGAAAAGGACCGCTGACCACTAATGGGATGACGCGTTTTGCGCCTTTTTCCTTTGCGAGCTCGGATGCAGCCAGTACACCCTCAGTGGACCCTGATATGACAATCTGTCCTGGACAGTTGAGGTTGGCAAGCTGGACTGGTGCAATGTTGCTTGTCACTTGTTCTGTAACTTCCTGCAGCACTGCTTCATCCAGACCGAGAACTGCAGCCATTGTGCCTTTTCCTGCAGGCACCGCCTCTTCCATGAACTTTCCGCGAAGGTGAACCGTCTGCACCGCATCCTCAAAGCTGATGGAGCCTGCCGCAACGAGAGCAGAATACTCCCCTAGACTATGCCCGGCAACATAATCAGCCTTAATTCCGGCTTCCTTCAATTTTGCAAGGATACTGATGCTCGTTGTTAATAGGGCAGGCTGAGCATTATACGTTAAGGTCAGTTCTTCCTGCGGTCCTTCAAACATAAGGGAGGATAAGCTATATCCAAGTTTTTCATCCGCTTTTTCGATTATGCTTGCGACCTCAGGAAACTTTCGCTTTAGCTCCTGTCCCATCCCGACAGCCTGTGAACCTTGGCCCGGGAAAACAAATGCTATTTTACCCATTATTCTCCCCCGTTCTCTTGATTAGTAACGAAATCTGTCTTTTCGATGGTTTCAGTTATCACGCCGACCATGTTGGATTGCAGCATATTGCGCGTTTGTCGTATGGCATTGTAGAAGGCATTTGCATCAGATGATCCGTGCGCTTTTACAACAGGTGCCTTTAATCCGAACAACGCAGCACCACCATACTCCGAATAATCCATTTTGTTTTTCAATTGTTTAAGCTTAGGCTTCAATACCGCTGCTGCCAGCTTGCTTTTCAAATCGCTTGTCAATGCTTCCTTCATCATCGCAAAGACGGAAAGTGCCGTACCTTCGACCGTCTTTAATGCAATGTTGCCTGTGAAGCCGTCTGTGACCACTACATCTGCTACCCCATTCAAAAGATCACGTGATTCCACATTCCCGATAAAATGAATAGCACCTGACTCCTTGATCAGTTCGAAGGCTCCTTTGGTCAGTTCGTTCCCTTTTTTATCCTCGGTGCCTATATTCAACAATCCGACGCGAGGCGCTTTGATTCCCCGCACTTTTTCTGCATAGATGGAACCCATGAGCGCATATTGAAATAGGTGCTCCGGCTTTGCATCCACATTTGCCCCCACATCCAGCATCACGAACCCTTCACCGCCGATGGTGGGTAATGTAGGAGAAAGCGCAGGACGTTCAATCCCTTTGATCCTGCCGACGACCAAAAGTCCGGCAGTCATCAGTGCCCCGGTGTTTCCTGCGGATATGCAGGCATCCGCTCGGCCTTCTTTTACTTCTTTAGCCATCAGGACCAGGGAAGAGTTTTTCTTCTTCCGAACCGCCTTTACCGGTTCCTCATCACCTGATATAGCTTCTTCTGTATGTATGATGCTTATATTCTTATCATTTGTTAAAAATGACCGTATTTTCTGCTCGTCGCCGACTAGAGTAAACGTAAGATCGGGATAAGCCTCGACCGCTTTCATTGTTCCTTCCACCATGGACTTCGGGGCATGATCCCCGCCCATTGCATCTATTGCAATTTTCATGTTTACTACCTGCCTTTGCTTTTTTAAGAACTTGTAGAACGGAACATTTCAAATTCCCCGTGAAACACCTTTTCACTGCCCACCGTACTTTTCACTTCAACGGTTGTCCTGCCTTTTTCCTTGTCGACATGATTGACCACAGCTTTTGCTACGATTCTTTCCCCAAGCTTCACAGGTCTTGTAAAACGAATGGTCGCTTTGGCGGTCAATGCCAATTCGTCATTGATGACGGCAACTGCCAACGAGTTGGCTTGTGCAAAAAGATGATGCCCACGAGTGATATTATTCCGTTTAAACACATGCTCGCTCTGCACGTCAAAAATGGAAATGGCACTTTGATCCAGCTCAAGATCTATGATTTCCCCGATTATCTCTTCAATCGGCAGGGAGCGGACTTCCTTTTCCAACGTACGTGCTGCTACATTTTTTATTCTTTCCCTTAATTCAGGGATACTGAGTTCAAGACGATCCAATCGAATCGTTTGAATGCTAACCTGAAAAAATTCCGCCAATTCTTCATCCGTAATAAAAGGATTCTCTTTAATCTTGTCTTTTAACGATAATTGGCGCTCCTTTTTATTTCTTCTCATCTATTTACACCATCCGAACTATTATGACTAGGTACTAATAGTAGTATATATAGGAGTCCCCCATATTGCAAGAAAAAATCTTTTTACACAACCAATTTCCCACCAAAAACAACCTTACAATCAAAAAGGGAAGCTAGCAGACTATTGCTAGCTTCCGAGATTGACGTGTGAGGTCAGTCCAGTTTTTCCCCGTCTAAAACGCCTGATTCCTCAATCACATTTCTTAGACCCTCATATTGGCCATCTTCCCAAAAGCTTTGTGAATGCAGAAGATCATAGGCATCCTGTCTTGCAACTTCGAGCGCGCGATAATCATGAACCATGTCGGCTACTTTAAACTCAGGGACACCGCTTTGTTTTCTGCCGAAAAAGTCACCAGGTCCCCTGAGTTCCAGATCCTTTTCCGACAGCACGAATCCGTCATTCGTTTCTGTCATGATTTTCATGCGCTCTTTCCCTACTTCAGATTTCGGGTCTGCGAGGAGAATACAGTAGGATTGTTCGGAGCCCCGGCCAACACGTCCCCTTAATTGATGGAGCTGTGACAATCCGAACCGTTCTGCATCGTAGATGACCATCATCGTGGCATTCGGGACGTTTACCCCCACCTCCACCACTGTAGTGGAAACCAGAACTTGAGCCATGTTGTCGCTGAACTCCTGCATCACTTTTTCTTTCTCTTCAGAATTCAGGCGTCCATGCATAAGCCCTATCTTCCATTTGCCGCTATAATAATGGGTCAACATATCATGGACATCTATGGCATTTTGCACATCAAGCTTTTCTGATTCCTCAATAAGGGGGCAGATGACATAAGCTTGTCTCCCTTTCAGTAATTCCTTTTCAACAAAGGAGAGGACCCTGTCGATCATTTGATGTTTTGCCCAGTATGTTTCGATTGCTTTACGCCCGGCAGGCATTTCATCAATGATGCTGACGTCCATTTCGCCAAAGGCCGTAATGGCAAGTGTCCTCGGGATCGGGGTGGCGGTCATGAATAAAACATCCGGACTCTCCCCTTTCTCCCTAAGGATCCTTCTTTGCCCCACACCAAAACGATGTTGCTCATCTGTGATGACGAGTCCTAGTCTGGCAAAATTCACTTCGTCCTGTATCAGTGCGTGTGTTCCGATCAGGATATCAATTTCCCCGTTTTGCAATTGCTCCAGAAGCTCTCTTCTCCTCTTCCCTTTTACAGAACTCGTCAAAAGCTCCACCCTTATTGAGATGGATGCAAACAAGCCTGAAAGAGATTGTGCATGCTGCTCAGCAAGGATTTCAGTCGGGACCATCAGCGCCCCCTGGTAGCCTGAAAGACAGGATGCATAGAGCGCTATAGCCGCAACAACGGTTTTCCCGGAACCAACATCACCCTGCAGCAAACGGTTCATCCTGTAAGGAGAGGACATATCACTAAGGATCTCATTCAATACGCGACTTTGGGCACCTGTCAGCGGAAAGGGAAGAGCCTGAATGAATTCCGTTAAGTCATTCTCTGCAAATTTTTGTGAGATTCCTTGTGAATTTTCCCGCTGATATTTTCGCAATGCCTGTATTTTGAGCTGAAACATCAGAAACTCTTCATAGACAAGATAGCGCCTGGCGCCTTTCAGTACTTGTTGATTGACTGGATTATGTAAAGCTGAAATGGATTCCTTTTTAGATGGCAGCTTATACTTATGCAGCAGGACAGGGGGTAAGGAATCATCGATTCTGTCGCCATATTCCCCAAGGGCGCTATGGATGAATTTTCTCATCTGCTTGACTGTTATGTTACCCTTTACAGAATAGACCGGCTCTACTTCCTTTTCCCCTGTTAAAGGACCAAAGTGTATTTCCATTACCGTGATGGTCTGTCTATGCTGATCCCACTTACCTGTCAGGGTGATGGTATCATTGATGGCCAATTTGTTTTTGTAGAAAGGGCGATTGAAACATACGGCTTTCACCAAAAAACTCCCCACAAACACGCGAAAAGTCAGTCTTGATTTCTTCTTCCCATAATACATAAGAGAAGGCTCGCCATGAACCTTCCCCTCAACTGTTATTTTCTCATCATGCTTCACTTCGGAAATGTCCCGCAAGCGATAATCTTCATATCGGTATGGAAGATGCATAAGAAGATCCTCTACGGATTCAATCCCCATGCTATGGAGGGAATTGGCTGTCTCCTCCCCGATGCCTTTAACATTTGTTATCGAAGTTTCAGATAGTTTACTCACCTTTTTGTAAGGGAACACCAAAAATTTTCGCTTCTAGCTCACGTCCAGTTGGTGTTGCCGCCAACCCTCCTTGCGCTGTTTCTTTTAGTGCAGTCGGCATCGTTAGACCGATTTTATACATCGCGTCAATTACTTCATCACAAGGAATCCTGCTTGTGATTCCCGCAAGTGCCATATCTGCTGCAACCATGGCATTGGCCGCACCCATTGCATTCCTCTTGACGCAAGGGACCTCCACCAAGCCAGCTACAGGGTCGCATACTAATCCTAACATGTTTTTAAGTGTAATGGCCATTGCTTGTGCACACTGGTCCGGTGTACCGCCTGCCATCTCCACGATAGCGGCTGCTGCCATGCCTGAAGCTGAGCCTACTTCAGCCTGACATCCACCTGCAGCACCTGATATGGAAGCATTATTTGCTACTACAAATCCAAATGCGCCAGAAGTGAACAGGAAATTGATCATTTCCTCGCGGGTCGGATTTAATACATCCCTTACAGCAAATAGGGTACCTGGAACCACCCCTGCAGATCCCGCAGTAGGCGTGGCGCAGATCGTACCCATCGCTGCATTCACCTCGTTTGTGGCAACAGCTTTGCTTACAGCATCCAGGATATTTTTACCCGTGAGCGATTTTCCGGATTCAATATACTTTTGTAACAGGACGGCATCTCCACCAGTCAGGCCGGAAACGGATTGGACCCCTTGAAGCCCTCTTTCCACCGCTTGTTCCATCACCTCGAGATTTCGATCCATCTGCGAAATGATGTCTTCCCTGCTCTTGCCAGTGAACTCCATTTCCTGTTCGATCATAATCTCTGATATTTTCTTATTTGTGCTTTCGGCAATCTCGATTAATTCAGCTACATTACGAAACATATTCTTTCCCCCTCCCTAAAATTGAAAGCGCTATCATTATTATTCTAAAAGTTAATCCACTATTTTCGTTACTTGCGTGATATGAGGAAGCGCAGACAATTCATTGATTACCGCATCATCTATATTTTGATCGACTTCTATTGTCATCAAAGCCTGTTTTCCTTTCTCTTTCCGTGAAACTTCCATATGCCCGATATTGATGGCAAATTTAGCTAGTACGTTAGCGACTCCGGCAATTGCTCCATAGCGGTCATTATGCACAACCAAGAGTGCAGGATGATTTCCGGAAAGCCTCAATTCAAAGCCATTCAATTCCGTGATTTCAATTTTCCCGCCACCGATGGAGATGCCAACAAGCTCCAGATCCCCTTGTGCATCACCGATTCTTACTTTTGCGGTGTTTGGATGATCTGTGATTGCTTCTTCCTCAATGAATTCAACTTTCATGTTCAGAGAGTCAGCAATGGATAGGGATGTTTTAATCCTCTCATCAAATGTATCAAAATCCAGAAGACCTCCGACAATCGCAACGTCCGTCCCGTGGCCTTTATATGTTTTTGCAAATGATCCATAAAAGGAGATGCTTGCCCAATCCGGCTGTCTGCCAAACAGACTTCTCGCAACCCGTCCGATCCTTGCAGCTCCTGCTGTGTGAGAACTTGATGGACCGATCATTACTGGACCAATTATATCAAAGACGCTTTTATATTTCATTTCCCCACTCCCCCTGTATGACAATATTAATGATTCTTTAAATACCGCTGTTGATTTCCGCACTTATCCTAAACAGCCTTATCGATAAAAAAACATACAAAAGAAGGGTATTTAGCCCCTTCTTTTGTTTTGATTCATTTTATTATTCGATTGAGAAGATGAAGGAGTATAACGGTTGTTTTCCGTTGTGAACTTCTACTTCCGCATCCGGATAGGACTCTTCAAGTTCTTCGACCAACTCGTCGACTTCCTCTTGGGAGACATCTTCCCCATAGATGACGGTAAGGATTTCTGCATCATCATCCATCATCGTCTCAAGAAGATCTTTCGCAGCCTGCTTTTTGTCTTTGCTTGTAAGGACAATCTTCCCATCAGCGATACCCATGAAATCATTTTTTTGTATTTCGATGCCATCGATGTTGGTGTCCCTTACAGCAAATGTGACCTGACCGGTCTTAACGGATTTCAAAGCCTCTTTCATTGTTGCTTCGTTTTCTGCCAGCTCACCTGTAGGGTTGAATGCAAGAATGGCAGCCATTCCCTGAGGTACCGTTTTACTTTCAATAACTGCGACATGCTGATCTGCAACTTCCGCAGCCTGTTTGGCAGCCATGATGATATTGCTGTTGTTGGGAAGGATGATGACGTTATCGGCATTTACTTCCTCAATGGCTTTCAGAATGTCCTCAGTACTCGGATTCATCGTCTGGCCACCTTCAATAACAGCCTTTGCTCCGATGCTTTTGAACAACTCCGCAATACCCTCACCCATTGCCACAGTGATGATTCCAAACTTTTCACGTTTTTTATTTTCTTTAGGTGTGACATCCGGTGCTGCATATTCATCTTCTTCAGATAGAAGGTTGCTATGCTGCTCACGCATGTTTTCGATTTTCATGTTGATAAGGCTGCCGTAGAGCTGACCGTAAGTCAATACATCTCCAGGCTGTTCAGCATGGATGTGCACTTTTACAATTTCATCATCGGCGATGACCAATAAGGAATCTCCATGTCTGGACAGGTCATTGCGGAATTTTTCTTCTGTAAAAGGATTTGCCTTTAGTTTATCTTCTTCGAATTTGACCATGAATTCCGTACAGTAGCCGAATTCGATATCTTCAGTATTGATGGCAGCATGCACGTTTTTATGATGCTCTGCATTCACAAGTTCGTTCATTGTAGTGGACGGTACGATATCTTCGATTCTTTGACCTTTCAATTCGGCAAGGAAACCTTCATAGATATATACAAGACCTTGTCCACCACTGTCCACTACACCAACTTCTTTAAGGACCGGCAATAGGTCAGGAGTGCGCTTTAAAGAAGCATTTGCTTCTTTTAACGTCTCTTCCATCAGGACAATGATATCTTCCTCATTTTTCGCGACGGAAACCGCTTTTTTTGCTGCATCCTTCGCAACCGTCAATATGGTACCTTCCACAGGCTTCATTACCGCTTTGTAGGCAGTTTGAACGCCAGCTTCAAGCGCCTGTGCAAAATCCTTGCTTGTAATCGTTTCCTTTGATTCGATATGCTTGGAGAATCCGCGGAATAGCTGGGATAGGATAACTCCGGAGTTACCTCTTGCACCCATAAGCAGGCCTTTAGCCAGAGCAGAACCAACCTTCCCGATATGCTCGGAAACATTGTTTTTTACTTCCTTTGCCCCTGATGTGATAGAAAGGTTCATGTTTGTACCTGTATCTCCATCCGGAACCGGAAACACATTCAACGCATCCACCGTCTTGGCGTTGTTAGATAAATGATTTGCACCCTGGATGACCATCTGTGCAAAACGTTTCCCATTTAGAACTTTTACTGACACTAAATTTTCCTCCTTATTACGGGTTCGTAACTCGAACTCCCTGTACATAAATGTTTAATGAATCAACGGAAAGACCGAGCATTTGATTAAGGGTATATTTTACTTTCGTCTGAACATTATGCGCCACTTCTGAAATTTTCGTTCCATAGCTAACGATAATGTACATATCAATATGTAGCTGATCTTCTTCCTGGCGTACGAGGACACCTTTTGTAAAGTTTTCTTTTCGAAGTATTTCTGACAACCCATCTTTAAGCTGGCTTTTGGAAGCCATTCCTACGATGCCATAGCAGTCTACGGCTGCTCCACCTGCGATTGTTGCAATTACATCATTAGAAATATCTATTTGACCATAAGATGTTTTTAGTTCGATGGACATAAAGGTTCCCCCTTCGATTGGTATATTCACCTTGTCTACTCGTTATTTTACTATAAATGAAAGGTTTTTGAAAGCAGACGAATACTATTGTAATAATACTATTATTATACTGAATGCTAGAAACATGTATGTCAAGGCTTTTTTCTTGAAAGCTTTCTTTAGAACTATTGCATTGTGCGGGGTTGTATGTTAAATTATATAAGTATTTTCAACTGTTTTATCTATGAAAAGAAAGACTCTGCATGAACCTGCTTCCTATTGACGGAGGTCTCCTGCATCGTTTTTCTGACACTAAATGAAAATATTGATTGATGTTTCTTTGTAGTTAGGAGGGAATTAAACATGGCACGTAAATGTGTAATCACTGGTAAAAAGACTGGTTCTGGTAACTCACGTTCTCACGCAATGAACTCTTCAAGACGTACTTGGGGTGCAAACCTTCAAAAAGTCCGTATCTTGGTAGATGGTAAGCCAAAGCGTGTATACGTATCTGCAAGAGCTTTAAAATCAGGTAAAGTTGAGCGCGTATAATAAATATGCGCCCATGCAAAAGCGACAGGGAACTTTTCCCTGTCGCTTTTTACATGCCCTCTTATTTGTTTACATAATATTATTATTAGAATATCTATCAAAAAAGCACCTTATGAAGGTGCTCTACTCTTTTTTAAACGATCCCAGCATCGCTCGGATGATACCACCTAAAAACCTCGGCAACTTTATCGTATAAAATTTCATTCCATTTCCCTCCCCGGAACTTTTTAACCATATAGTTATGAATGATTACGTGAAGATGAAGAATGCCGTCAGATAATATGGGATGAATCGCGGCTCCTTATCATCATTAATATGCCATCCTTAAATGAAAAAGTACCATTTTCAGTATCTAGTTCATTACTTATACATAGTGTGTCGCCCCATTTTATATTCCTATTTTTTAGGGGATATTTAAATCCATCCAGGGTGATCCCGCTGACTGCAGGGCTTATGGGAAGGAATGAAATGTATGGGAGGTTCTTATCCTTTTTCAAAGGATATTGGCCGGGTTTGACCAGAATAAGCTTATTCTGTTTATCCTGGATTTCAATGGTGATCCCGTTTTGGATCCCTTTTAGCATGAGCTGCACATTGCCGAGAAAATGGTCCAGCCTTCCTCCGGTCACACCAAACATGGTAATGGATGCAGGGTTTTGTGCCATCGCCCAGTTGACTGCAAGCTCCGTATCCGTTTCGTCTTTTTCACTTGGATATAAGTCAAGGTCAGTTATTTTCCTTTTCATTTCAGCCAGTTCTGCAGCTGTAACTGAGTCAAAATCCCCGAAGGCCTTCGATGGGATGATATTTTGTTCCAATAAATAATGGACCCCCCTGTCGACTCCGACCCATGTGACTGTTTCAGAAGTGTCTGCTCCAAAGGCTGGGATATTTTCCGGTGGTCCACCTGCCACGATTTTAATATTCATTTTTTTCTCCTTTATTCATGTGCAATTTCCGCAAAGACTAATGTGCGCTCCCAACACCCCTGTTGGTTTCCGCTCCAGGGGTTCGCTTTCCGCGGGCGGTCCGGGAGCCTCCTCGGCGCATTCGCGCCTGTGGGGTCTCCCTTGGACTCGCTTCTCCCGCAGGAGTCTCACCCCTTGCGCTCCAACCAACAGGGGGAGAGTTCAATAATTTTTAATCCTCTTTATCAAAAGATAAAACGTCTTATTCATTTGCTTATAAACATTCAATAATAAAAAAAGCCTTCTATAAGAAGACCTTTTAAATCGATGAATCATCGTAGTCGTAGCGAAAGCCGTCCATCTGCGTTTGATTCTTTTTATGGAATTTTGACAGTACCTGTTCATACATGCCTATCTCCTGATAGTCGGTACTGTTAGCCAAAGCAAATTGAAGTGCCTGTTCAAGGATTGCTGCCTCGTCCTTTGAAATGTTCATGAAAATAGACCTCCATTCATAACTTTAGCATTCCACTCAAGTTTCTGGTTTATGTCAATTTCCGCGGATGGATGAAATGGCTTTTTTACGGTCTGCTTGTTGATAGATGGCTGAACCTGCGACAAGTACATCTGCTCCTGCTTCGACGCAACGTGCAGCGGTTTCTGGGTTGACTCCGCCGTCTACCTCCACTTCTACCGATAATCCTCTTTCCGTTATGAGAGATCTTACCTGACTGATTTTCGGCAGGACACTTTCAATGAATGCTTGTCCACCGAAGCCCGGATTGACTGTCATAAGCAACACAAGATCCACATCGTCCAGGATGGGGATGATGCTCTCCACAGGGGTGGCAGGATTGATGACAACCCCTGCCTTCACACCTTCAGCCTTGATCAGTTGAACTGTACGATGAAGATGGCGGCAAGCTTCCACATGTACCGATATGATGTCAGCTCCCGCTTTTGCAAAAGCAGGGATGTATGTGTCGGGATCTTCAATCATCAAGTGAACGTCCAATGGTAGTGTTGTTATTGGACGGATCGCTTCCACTACAAGTGGGCCAATCGTGATATTCGGCACAAAGTGACCATCCATCACATCAATATGAATATAGTCGGCTCCGCCTTGCTCCACATCTTGTATGTCTTTTTGCAAATTGGCAAAGTCTGCGCTCAGGATGGAGGGGGCGATTTTTATCATATTTTAGTACCTCGGCTTTCTGTCTTTTATTTCTTCCACGAAAGAAACATAATGCTTGTACCGAAATGGTGCAATCTCTTCCGCTTCCACCGCGGCTTTCACCGCACATTTAGGCTCTTTCAGGTGGGTGCATTCCCGGAATTTGCATTGATCACTTATGCTGACAAACTCAGGGAAGCACTCCTTCACTTCCTCTGCCGACATTTCCAGAAATTCAAGCGAACTGAATCCGGGTGTATCTGCAACAAAGCCATCATTGATTTCCATCAGTTCCACATGCCTTGTAGTATGCTTCCCGCGACCAAGATGCGAGGAAATGTCATCTGTTTTCAATTCCAGTTCAGGGCGGAGGACATTCAGGAGTGAGGATTTTCCCACTCCGGACTGGCCAGCAATGACGGACGTTTTATCCTTGAGATATGGCAGTATTTGTTTTAACTGTTCAGGCTCTTTTGTTGAGGTCATGATCACTTCATAACCGATTTCCCGATAATAGTCTGCAAACCCCATCAACTTCTCATCCTCTTCAAGCAAATCCATCTTGGATATGCAAATAAGAGGGGTCACTTCCTTTGATTCAATCAGTACCAGGAATCTGTCCAACAGGACGGTACTGAATTCGGGCTCCATCGCGGAAAATACCAGGATGGCCTGGTCGATATTTGCAATGGGTGGCCTCACCAGCTCATTCTTGCGGGAGAGAACCTCCAGGATATATCCTTCCTGATCGTTGTCCGCTTGGAAAACCACCATGTCCCCAACGAGAGGGGTGATCTTGTTTTTGCGGAAAACCCCTCGTCCCCTGCATTGGGTAATATGGCCATCTGCTGTCAAAACGTAATAAAAACCACTTAGCGCCTTGACAATCTTGCCTTCTGGCATACACTCACTCCTTAAAGATTACTCGATATCATCGTACTCCACGGTCACGGATTGAACTTTCTCTCCATCCACGAAGACCTCATATTTTGCTTTCTGCTTATAAGCAACGGTAATGGTGAAGCTTGTAATGAGATCATCTGTAATGAAATATGTTTCCTTTGGCTTTTCCATCGTTGTGTTTAAATCTTCTACAAACAGTTCCACCTTTTGTTCTTTACCTTCTTCAGAAGGATTATACTTGATTTCAAGAGGAATGTCGGTGGACTTATCTTCCGGTTCAGGGCCTTTAGAAACGATAAGCTTTATTTTATCGCCTTTTTGCACTTGCGATTCCGGAGCTGGATCCTGCTTGATTATATTCCCCTCAGACACCTCTGGGTTAAACTCCTCTTCAATCACCGGCTCAAGCTCCAAGGTTGCCAGATGACGTTGTGCAAAGGCAAGGGATGAGCCTTGATAATTATCAAGAACTATAGGACTTGCTCCTTTAGATACTACAAGCTTCATCACGACATCTCCAGGTACGACCAATTCCCCAGGTGCAGGCGACTGACGGATTACCTTGCCCGCCTCCACTTCCTCGGAATGGATTTCGTCCACTGAGTAATCTTTATAATCAGGTTTGACAAGATTTATTCTTTTGATTGCATCATCCGCTTGGAGATTCGAGTAATCGTCCACTTCGATTTTCTCCTTGCCTGCACTGCGGAAAATTGATATTTCAGATCCTTCTTTTCGGGTTTTACCTGCTTCTGGGGATGTCCTAGTAACAAAACCTTCCTCAATTTCGTCACTCGGTTCGTCCACTGTTTCCTTAATGGCAAAACCGGCTCCCTGCAGTTCATCCCGTGCATCCTCATATTCCATATTCGTCACGTCAGGAACCTCGATATCCTTAGGAAGCAGAAGGGATGGCAACAGAGTGAACGCCGCGACAGATCCTGCACCAAGCAGGAGCAGCAAAATCAGGAAAATCATCATCCATTTCTTCTTTTTCTTCTTCTTAGGAGGCTCTTCCACCTTTGGCTTTGGAGCAATTGTATCAGCCGCGACTACCTTGGTTTCATGATTGTTCATCAGATGCTTGGAAAGGTCGCCTTTTATGACCGGGATTGCCTTTGTAGCTTCATCGTCGTCATTTGGGATGAAGAACTTTGGTTCATTCAAACGGCTTGTATCCAATACCGTGTTCAAATCCTCCAGCATCGCTTCCACAGAAGCATATCGATGGTTTGGATCCTTTGCCATCGACTTCAAAACCACATTCTCCAGGCTTTGAGGAATGGCAGGGTTCCATCTTTTTGGTGATGGCGTCTCGGATTGCAGGTGCTTCAATGCAATGGAAACGGCAGATTCACCAGAGAAAGGCAATCTTCCTGTCAGCATTTCAAACATGACAATACCGAGTGCATATACATCGGATTTCTTGGTCGCAAGGCTTCCCCTCGCCTGCTCCGGAGATAAATAGTGAACGGACCCCAGCAAGGAATTGGTTTGCGTGATGGTAGTGGAGCTTAGCGCCATTGCAATTCCAAAGTCTGTCACTTTAATCGTACCGTAGTCATCTATAAGGATATTTTGCGGTTTAATATCACGATGGATGATTCCATTCTCGTGTGCATGTGCAATAGCAGAAGTGAGCTGCTGCATGATTTCCACTGTATTATACTGTTCAATCGGTGCAAACTGCTGGATATACTGCTTCAAGGTTTTCCCTGAAACGTGTTCCATGACAATATAATAGATATCATCCTCTTCCCCGATATCATAGATGCTCACGATATTCGGATGATCAAGGCTTGTAGCAGATTGTGCTTCCCTTCGAAATCTACGAATAAATTCTTCGTCATTGGCAAAATCTAAACGCAGTACCTTTACGGCTACATCCCGATCAAGTATCATGTCATGCGCAAGGTAGACATTGGCCATACCCCCGCCGCCAATGACTTCCATAATTTTATAGCGATCATTTAATCTTTTTCCAATTAACAAAGATATCACCCACTTCCCTCTTCGGTGACAGATAATTCGACTATGGCTACCGTTATGTTATCCTCTCCGCCATTTTGATTGGCAAGGAGTATCAGTTTCTGCGCTTTGCTTTCGAGAGAATGATGTTCATTCTTCAGGACTTCCACCAGTTTATCATCATTCACTTTATTGCTCAGGCCATCCGAGCAGAGCAAAAGATAGCCAGGGTCGTCATATGTAATGGTTTTTAAATCGATCTTAACGGTTTTCTCTGTCCCTAAAGCTTGTAGTATAACATTTTTTCGCGGATGGTGCTCGGCATCCTCTTTGGAGATCTGACCGCTTTTCACCAATTCATTCACAAAAGTCTGATCCTCTGTCAACTGTTTCGCATGATCATTCGAAACAAGATAAACCCTGCTGTCGCCTACATGTGCAATCGTGAAAAATGATTCCCCGATAATGGCCGCAACAATGGTTGTCCCCATTCCATGACACTCTTCATGCTGATTTGCATAGTCAAATAAGAATTGATTGATTTGACCTATATATGTTTTAAACCAAATTTCAGCAGGCTCAGGAGAAGAGACGTTGATAGACTCCTCCCACAATTCCCTGATATGGTCCACCGCTTTCTGGCTTGCCACATCACCTGCCTGATGACCCCCCATTCCATCACAAACAACTGCTAAAATGGTTCCGTCTTTATTAACAAAAATTCCCCCGTTATCTTCATTATGCGAACGAACTCTCCCTTTATCTGTTAAAAAGACCATTAACACCTGTCACCTCGTCTCTTCTTTTCGCTCCTTCGCACGTAGCTGGCCACACGCAGCATCGATATCATGCCCCTGCTCACGACGAACTGTTACATTTACACCTAGATTTTTCAATGTTTTCTCAAAAAGATTGATTTGTTCCTTCGGAGTTCTTACATAATCTCGTTCTGGAACATAGTTTACCGGGATGAGATTGATATGGCACTTGATCCCCTTTACGAGCTTGGCCAATTCCTCGGCATGCTCCACCTGATCATTGACGCCACCGAATAGGCCATATTCAAAGCTGACCCTGCGACCGGTCTTCTCGATGTAATAGTGAACAGCTTCCATCAGGTCAGGCAGTTTGTATGCTTTGTTGATCGGCATGAGTCGGGAACGGATTTCCGTATTTGGTGCATGCAGGGAAATCGCAAAATTGATCTGCATGTTTTCATCTGCAAACTTATAGATCTTCGGTATGATGCCGCTGGTTGACACTGTAATATGACGGGCACCGATATTCAATGCTTCATCATGATTGATGATCTTGAGGAAACTCAACATTTCATCATAGTTGTCAAATGGTTCACCGATACCCATAATTACCACATGGCTGACACGTTCCTCTAATTCATCTACCGCTTGTTGTACTTTTACGACCTGGGCAACGATTTCTCCTGCCTCAAGGTTTCTTTTCAGTCCTCCGAGTGTTGACGCACAGAACGTACATCCGATGCGACAGCCGACCTGGGTGGTGACACATACCGAATTGCCGTATTCATGTCTCATCAGTACCGTTTCAATGGAGTAACCGTCATGCAGTTCAAAAAGGAACTTCATCGTTCCATCCGACGATGTTTGCTGCACAATCGTTTTGAGTGTAGTCAGAGTGAAATGACCCTCCAATTTTAGGCGCAGTTCCTTCGAAAGGTTGGACATGTCCTCAAAGGATGTCACTCTTTTTTTATAGAGCCATTCGAATATCTGTTTTGTTCTGAATTTCTTCTCTCCATTGCTCACTAACCATGCTTCAAGTTCGTGCAATTGGAGGGAATAGATGGACGGTTTATGAGTCGCTTCTTCTTTTTTCTTGATGTTCGTAGTTTTTTGTTCCATCTTCCTTACACCTGCCTTTTTAGTCTTACTATAAAGAATCCATCTGTACCGTAATAGTGCGGCAAGAGTTGTAGCATGCCGTCCTGGATGTATGTTTGTATCTTTTGTGGTACTAGTTCATTGATAGACATATCTATCTCAAAATCCTCATGATTCTCCAAGAATGCTTTTACAACTTCTGTATTTTCTTCTTTATCAATTGTACATGTACTATATACTAAAGTTCCACCTTTTTTTACAAGTGGTGCAACCTCATCCAATATGGCTGATTGAATGGTGGCCAGCTGCTTTACATCCTGCATGGTCTTTGTATATTTAAGATCCGGCTTTCTTCTGATGACGCCGAATCCGGAGCATGGAGCATCGACCAGGATCTTGTCAAACATCTCTTTTTGGAATGCCTCTTGAGCCTTTCGGCTATCCATTGCCTTCACTTCTATATTAGAGAGACCCAATCGGTCAGCCTGCTCCTTGATGAGCTTGACTTTATGGTCATGAAGATCTGTCGAGATGACCGTGCCAGTCCCCTTCATCATTTCAGCGATATGGGTCGTTTTTCCACCCGGGGCAGCACAGGAGTCATAGACAGTCTGACCGGGCTCAGCACCAAGTGCTCTTGCGACAAGCATAGAGCTTTCATCCTGTATGGTGATGAAGCCGTTTTTAAATGCATTGGAATATGCCAGGTTTCCTTTATTGGAAACTATGCTCTCTTGTGCAACCTCACCCTTATCGACGTCGAAACCTTGAGCCCTCAACATGGCAATGACTTCTTCTACTGTAGCTTTTGCTGTATTTACACGGGCGGTCTGGCTTGGAGGCACCAGGTTCATCTCGCACATTCTTTCCGTATTTTCTACACCGTATTCCGCTATCCATTTTTCCACCATCCAACGGGGGTGGCTTGTCGCAATGGATATTCTGTCCACATCATCCTTCATTTCTTCCAGATCGGGAACGCCTTGGCGCTGTATGGATCTGAGCACACCGTTGACGACTGAGGCCACGCCTTTGTGCCCCTTCTTCTTGGCTATTTCAACCGCTTCGAAAATGGCTGCCCTTGCAGGAACCTTGTCCAGATAGAGCATCTGATACAGGGTCAGACGCAACAGAACCTTCACCCAGTCCTCAAGTTTCTTTTGTTTTACGATGAAAGGGGCCAGATAATAGTCGAGTGTCATGGTCCGCTGAATCGTCCCGTACACAATTTCCGTAAATAAGCCCGAATCTTTTTTATTCAGTTTTCCTGATTCCAGGTAGTTGTTAATCAACAGATTACTGTATGCCTGCTTTTTCTCCACATTTATCAGTGCTTCCAAAGCAAGCTCTCTCACGTTTTTCATTTTACTCTCCTAGCTTTATGCCCTCTGATAACGAAGCACCTGCTCCGTTTAAATATTGCATTCCGGTCATTCGTTTTTTTCCTGCAAGTTGAAGGTCGGTAATTTTGATACCTATAGTATTACCAGTTTTCACAATGAAACCATCTTCATCTTTACCGATTATCGTTCCAGGTACTTCAGTGCTGCTTGTTTCCACCTTTTCCCCCCACCATACCTTCATGACTTGTCCTTCAAGTGTAGTATAGGCTACAGGCCAAGGGTGCAGGCCTCTTATATGGTTATAGATCTCCTCGCCAGACCGTGACCATTCGATTTTTTCCTGTTCCCTTTTGATATTGGAGGCGAAAGTTGCCTCTTCATCATTTTGCTTTATAGGGGTCAATTTACCTTCAAAAAGGAGCGGCATCGTTTGGGAAAGCAATAAAGATCCGGCCTCACTCAATTTATTGTGAAGCGTACCGACATGATCCTTTTCCGTGATGCTGACCTCCACCTGTGTCAGGATATCACCGGCGTCAAGCTTCTCTACCATATACATGATGGTCACCCCTGTTTTCTTCTCCCCAAGAAGAATGGAATAATGGATCGGGGCGCCGCCTCTGAGTTTTGGCAAAAGGGAGGCATGCACATTGATGCATCCATATTTAGGCGAATCCAGCAAAGCCTTTGGAAGGATCTGACCGAAAGCCGCCGTAACGATAAGATCAGGCTCCAAAGAAGTAATTTTCTCATATTCTTCAGCCAGTCTTATTTTTTCAGGTTGAAAAACAGGTATAGCATACTTTTCCGCCTCCACCTTTACCGGGGGAGGTGTCATGATCTTTTTTCTCCCTTTCGGACGGTCCGGCTGGGTAACGACGGCTATCACTTCATAGCCATCCTTTAGTATTTGCTGCAGGACCGGAACAGCAAAGTCCGGCGTTCCCATAAACACAATTCGTTTCATCTTATCACCCTTCTAACTCTTGATCTTCATAATATCTGATTACCTTGCTGGTGAAGAGCACACCATTCAAATGGTCTATTTCATGCAAGATAGCACGCGCCAAGAAGCCCTTTGCTTCTAATTCGTACCATTTGCCTTTTCGATTTTGAGCCTTTACTTTTATCCGGTTGGCACGACTCACTTCTCCAAAGAGACCAGGGAAGCTTAAGCATCCTTCAGGTCCCACCTGTTCTCCCTCGCTTGAGATAATTTCAGGATTGATCAGTTCTATTTTGCCTGACTGCTCATCCGTCTCAACAATCGCAATCTGCTTAGCCATACCGATTTGCGGTGCAGCAAGCCCTACCCCATCCGCCTCTAGCATCGTATCATACATATTGTTAAGCAGGCGAATCAGCCGCTTATCAAACACCGTAACAGGTTCACATTGCTGCTCCAGCACTGCTGCCGGATATTCTACTATCTTTAAAATTGCCACTATTTTCTTCCTCCAACGATTACATTAACATGTAAGGATTTAAATCGATATGGATCGCCAGTTTTTCCTGATCCATTTGAGACTGATATTTTTCTACAACATTCTTTAATGCCTGGTGAAGATTTGGTTCCCTTTTATATTTGATGATGCACTGATATCGATATCTATCTTTGATTCTTGCGATCGGGGAAGAAACCGGCCCCAGAATGACCGCTTCCTTTGAAAGCTGCCCGGAAAGATAGCTCGTAATCCTTTCTGTTACCGTAACTACCTTGGTCAGCTCCTGATGAGTGACCGTGACAAGTGCAAGGTAATAGAAAGGTGGATATTGATGGCTCTTCCTTAGGAGCATTTCTTTTTGATAAAAGCCAAGGTAGTCGTGTGTACTTGCCAATTCTACACTATAATGCTCCGGGCTGTATGTCTGGATGACCACCTCGCCGGGCAATACATGCCTGCCGGCGCGACCGCTGACCTGTGTCAAAAGCTGAAATGTCTTCTCCGATGAACGGAAGTCAGGGATGTTCAACATCGTATCTGCTGTGAGTACCCCAACCAGTGTCACCTGTGGGAAATCAAGCCCCTTTGCTATCATTTGTGTCCCAAGCAGAATATCCGCTTTTCTGTCACCGAACTGCTGAAGAAGCTTTTCATGAGACCCCTTTTTGGAGGTCGTGTCGACATCCATTCGGATTACTCTGGCGCTTGGCAAAAGCTTTGTCAGTTCTTCTTCCACCTTTTGTGTGCCGGTCCCGAAAAAACGGAAATGATCGCTATCACAGCTCGGACAGCTTGCATGGACCTGTTCTTCATACCCGCAATAATGACATTTCAGCATATTGGAGATCCGATGGTACGTCAAGGAAATGTCACAATGCGGACATTCCACTACATAGCCACAGTCTCGACACATCACAAAGGAGGAATACCCCCTTTTGTTCAAGAACAGTACGGATTGCTCCCCGCGTTCAAGGCGGATCTGCAGTTTTTCAAGAAGGTCCCTTGAAAACATGGAACGGTTTCCTTCTCTTAATTCCTCTCTCATGTCGACTATTTCGACTGTCGGCATTCCCTGGTCGCTCATCCTTTTGTCCATCGTCAGCAGATGATAGACTCCTTTGGACGCCCTTGCGAAGGTTTCAAGTGTCGGGGTTGCACTTCCCAACACAACCGGGCACCGATGAAATCTTCCTCTTTCCATCGCAATGTCACGTGCATGATAACGAGGTGTATCCTCCTGCTTGTAGCTCGTTTCATGCTCTTCATCGATAATGATGATTCCGACATTTTCAAAAGGGGCAAATATGGCAGAGCGTGCCCCTACAACCACTTTCACCTCTTTGCGGTGTATCTTTCGCCATTCATCGTACTTCTCACCCATTCCGAGCCCGCTATGCATGACAGCCACATCGGAACCGAAGCGCGATTTGAAGCGATTCACCATCTGTGGGGTGAGGGATATCTCGGGTACAAGCACGATTGCCTCTTTCCCTTTTTTAAGGACGGCATCCACTGCCTGCATATACACTTCCGTTTTTCCGCTCCCGGTCACCCCGAACATGACATACCCTTCATGCTTTTCATTTTCAATCGAGGAAAGGATGGGGGAAATCGCTTCCTGCTGCTGGGAAGTCAGTGCTAAAGGCTCTGACTTTGCAAATTCCCTGTGGGCGTAAGGGTCCCGGTATCTTTCATCATCCACTTCCTGCAAAATATCCAGTTTAACCAATGCACCTATCGCGCTTGTACCTATCTGTAATTCCTCAAGGAGCTGTTTTTTTTCGATCCGTTTCTTTCCGGTTTCCAAAAAGAAATCGATCAGGCAGTGCTGGGCCTGCGCACGAGCGGAAATGTTCTTCTTTGCTTCCTTTAATTCATCTTTGGTGGCACTCAGCACGATTACTTTCACCGTTTTCTTGGAAAGCTTGTCCTTTACCTCATAATAGACTTCCAAAATCTCATCATCGATCAATTGCTTTATCAGCCTATAATGGCCGGTACCTTCAAAATCTTCGAAGCGAGTCCTGTCGGAAGAATCGAAAAACAGTTCAAGATGAGGAGGCAATTTTCTCCGGTCCCTTACAATGATCCATTTTTCATATTTTGCTTTAAGCGCTGCAGGGAGCATCGCCTGAAAGGCTGATATGGTAAAACAAAGGGTATGGTCCCTCAGCCATTGGGCAAGTTGCAAAAGTTCCTGCGTCAAAATGGGGCTGATATCTATCAGGTTTGAAATGGGCCTCGTTTTTTTTACAGACGTTGTTTCTTTCAAGCCTACCACAAACCCTTGAATTTGACGGGGACCAAATGGGACTACCACCCTCATGCCTGGCTGGATGAATCCCTCCCACTTATCAGGGATTTCATAATCAAACACCCTGTCTGTCTGTTTTGCTGGAACATCTACAATGACACTTGCATATGTCATGCTTTTTCCTCGTAGTTGCTTGCTATTTCATTTAATAGTGAAAAGGCTACTTCTTTTTTGGACATTAAAGGGAGGGATAGGTTCGAGCCATCTTTGCGGTAAATCGTAACAATATTGGTGTCTGTTCCAAACCCGGCACCATCCATTGTTACATTGTTGGCTACAATATAATCGAGATTCTTTCTTTCTAGTTTTCCCAGCGCATATTCTTCCACATCGTTCGTTTCCGCAGCAAAACCGACCAGGATCTGATGTGTTTTATTTTCACCCAATGCCTTTAAAATATCTTTCGTCCGTTCCATTTCCAACATACTGTCGCCTGATTGCTTTTTCATTTTCGTATCTGCTATATGCTTAGGGCGGTAATCGGAGACCGCTGCAGATTTGATGACAACATCGGTGCTATCGTAGTGAGCAAGGACAGTTTCATACATCTGTTCTGCCGACTCCACCCTGATGGTTCTCACCTTTGGGGGATCGGGTAGCGCAGTAGGCCCGGATATCAATGTAACCTCGGCACCAAGTTCAGCCGCTGCTTCAGCGATCCGATATCCCATCTTCCCGGTTGATCGGTTTGAGATGAACCGTACCGGATCGATTCTCTCCATTGTCGGTCCGGCCGTTACGAGGATTTTTTTACCTTGAAGTGGAGAAGGCTTAGAAAAATCATTGCTGAAATGATCAATGACGGCCTGTACGATCGTTTCTGGCTCCTCCAACCTCCCCTTTCCAACATATCCGCAAGCAAGGAACCCTTCACCGGGCTCTATGAAACGGTAGCCAAATGCCGCTAAACGATCCATATTTCCCTTTACTGCAGGGTGGTCGTACATATGCACATTCATGGCAGGCGCTATCCATATTGGCGCAGTCGCTGCAAGAAGGGTCGTGGTGATCATGCAATCGGCCAACCCATTTGCCATCTTTCCGATTGTATTGGCAGTTGCCGGAGCTACAAGGATCAGGTCTGCCCAATCAGCGAGGTTGATATGGGAAATGACTGAAGGATCTTTTTCTTCGAATGTATCGGTGAACACTTCATTTCTTGATAAAGCCTGAAAAGACAGGGGTGTGACAAACTTGCAGGCGGACTCACTCATGATGACCTTCACTTGTGCCCCCTGCTGAACAAGCTTGCTTGTAAGGGCAACAGCTTTATATACGGCAATCCCGCCGGTTACACATAAAAGTACTTTCTTATTTGTTAACAGCATTTTTCTATCCCCCGATAAGAAATTTTACGTGTCTAAAAAAATAACAACCTATCGCTAGGTTGTTATTTCAGACTGTTGGAAAACGATTGGGTCTATTTATGGTTCAGGATTCCTTCGCTTCTTTCCGCAGTTTTAATTGTTTTCGCAGAAAGCAGACCAGCATCGATTTCTTCCAATGCTTTTCCGACAAACTTGTGGGAAACCGTCTTTTCAATCATTTGGTCGTTTACTTGCTGTAATTCACGCGCACGTCTTGCCGAAACCGTTACAAGAGTATATTTGGAATCCAATTTTTGCATCAATGAATCTATGGATGGGTATAGCATAATTATTCAGCCTCCAGCATTTGTTTGTATTTTTCCCGCAATCTTGTTCTCTTGCAGTGTTCCGCTTGAACGATGGCCTGAATTCGATCGCATGCCAGATCAACTTGATCATTTTCCACCACATAATCGTAGGCATCCATCATTTCGATTTCTTCTTTTGCAACTGTCATCCTATTATTTATAAGGTCTTCTGTTTCTGTACCCCGTGTAGTAATTCTGTTTTTCAGCTCTGAAAGGCTTGGCGGCATCAGGAATATGAAGACACCCTCAGGGAATTTGCTTTTCACCTGAATCGCACCTTGCACTTCGATTTCAAGGAAAACATCCTTGCCTTCTGAGAGACATTGTTCCACATAATCAACCGGTGTGCCGTAGTAGTTCCCTACATACTCTGCCCATTCGATGAATTTGTCTTCTTCGATCAGTTTTTCGAATTCTTCTCTAGTATGAAAGAAGTAATCCGTTCCATGCAACTCTCCTGCTCGGGGATTTCTTGTTGTCATGGAGATGGAATAATGCAGGCTTACATCATCTTTTGAAAATAGCGCTTTTCTGACAGTTCCCTTACCGACTCCAGATGGACCGGAAAGAACGATTAATAATCCTCTATCTCTCATTTATTAATAAATACCTACCCTTCATCAGACATATCATCTTTATTTACAAGTCGTTGTGCAACGGTTTCCGGCTGGACGGCCGATAAGATTACATGATCGCTGTCCATGATGACAACCGCCCTGGTTCGTCTCCCATAAGTTGCATCTATGAGCATTCCTTGATCCCTTGCGTCTTGGATGATCCTTTTGATCGGTGCAGATTCAGGGCTTACAATAGATATGATCCGATTTGCTGAAACAATGTTCCCAAAGCCAATGTTTATCAACTTAATACTCATAGTTTCCACCTCTAGTTACCAACTATATTCTAACCCCTTTAAGAGGTTAGTAATCAAAGATTATTCGATGTTTTGCACTTGCTCTTTGATTTTCTCGATGCAGGCCTTCATTTCCACCACAAAATTTGCTATTTTGGCATCATTTGCCTTGGAACCGATGGTGTTGATCTCCCGGTTCAATTCCTGTACAAGGAAATCCAGCTTTCTCCCAATGGAATCCCCACTCTCAAGGGAGAGTCTGAATTGGGCTATATGGCTATGAATTCTTTTTAATTCCTCATTGATATCCGCCTTATCTGAAAAAATAGCTGCCTCTGTGACAAGTCTTTGCTCATCAATCACCGATCCCACATATTCTTTCAATCTTTTCGCAAGGCGTTCTCGATAGGCTTCTACAACAATAGGGGCATATGAATGAAGTTCAATCGCGGTCTGTTCGATATGGGATATATGTTCAACGATGTCTTTTTGGAGCTGCTCCCCTTCAATGGAACGCATCATTACCAATTGCTTGGTTGCCTTATGTACATTATCTGTCAGTGATTCTTCCAATTCATGATGAATCGTTTCTTCTTCCGTGACGGAAAACACATTCTCTAACTTAAGTATATCACTTATTTGAATGGAACTAGAAATTTGATATGTATCTTTCACCTGCTGCAGGGATTGCATATAACCCGATAGCAGGGCCCAATCAACATTCACTTGCTTTTCGGCAAGCCCATGTCCTTCTATTGTAATGAAGACTTCCACTCTTCCCCGCTGGATGGAGGATATAATGACGCGTTTAAGCTTATCCTCAAGTGAAAGAAACTGCTTAGGCATCCTAATATTGATTTCGCAAAAACGATGATTCACCGATTTCATTTCCACCAGGATCCGATAGGTCTCAGCATTCGTTTCCGCCCGGCCAAAACCTGTCATACTCTTTACCATCATACTCACGTCCGTTCCCTAAGTATAGAATGGCTCTTTTCAAGTACTCCATTTATTGAAAAAAGAGCCTTGTAGTGGCTTGTTTCGATGCTAAGCAAACACTATATTAGCATTGTTTCACCATTTTTAAAAGAAGATATTTCATTCCAATATAAAAACAAAATAAAAGGTAATAGAGATTACCTCTACTACCTTTATTATATTATACCATATTTTTTTTCTTTTTTCCTGTGAAAAGAGTACCCACCAGCAAAAAAGTTGGAAGTGAAGCCAACCCCATGATTAACAGCCACTCCTCCGGTGCAAGCGATACTGTGTGGAAAATTGCTTGCAATGGCGGATAGTAGATGACAATGAGCATCAGGATGATACTTGAAATGACTGCCCCTACCAGATACAGGTTCTGGAATGGATTACGGTGAAAAATGGACCGTTCGCTTCTACAGTCGAATACATGTATCAGCTGTGCCATTACCAAAGTAGCAAAAGCAACTGTCTGAGCATAGATCAGCTCGTCTGGATGCTGCCTATAAACAATGATGAAAGCAATCAAGGTTACGAGGCCTATCAGGAAGCCTCTGCTGATGATTTTCCACCAAAGTCCCCTCGCAAATACTCCCTCTTTCGGGTGCCTTGGCTGACGCTTCATGACATTGCTTTCCGCCTGGTCAAGACCAAGTGCCATGGCAGGCAGGCCATCTGTAACGAGGTTCACCCAAAGGATCTGGATTGGTACGAGCGGCAAAGGCAGGGCCAGAAGCATAGCAAAAAGCATCACCAGAATTTCACCGACATTGGAGGCAAGCAGATAGCGGATGAATTTCCGGATATTTTCATAGATGTTTCTTCCCTCTTTGATAGCAGATTTAATGGTTGCGAAATTATCATCCAACAGAACAAGCGAGGATGCCTCTTTTGCAACATCTGTTCCTGTGATCCCCATCGCGATCCCGATGTCAGATGCTTTGATTGCCGGGGCGTCATTGACACCATCACCTGTCATGGCGACGATATGGCCTTTCTTCTGCAGCGCTTTTACAATGGAAAGCTTATGCTGAGGGGATACTCTTGCAAACACATAAACATCATCCACCATTTCCTCCAATTCTTCCTGGGACATCTTCTGAAGCTCTTTGCCCTCCAGCACCTTTCCTCCCATTGGAAGTATGCCGATATCAGTTGCAATCGCTTTGGCCGTTACAATATGATCACCTGTTATCATGACCGTTTTGATGCCCGCTTCCTTACATTCCTTTACAGCTTGTTTCACTTCCGGACGTGGAGGATCGATCATTCCTTGTATACCTATTAGGATCAATTCCTTTTCCACATCTTTTTCTGTCATGGTGTGGTGAAAATGATTCAGCGGCTTAAACGCGACCGCTATGTTCCTGAGTGCCTGTGAAGCAAGCACATGGACCGTATCCTTTACGATTGATTCATATTTTGTAGTATATAGCTGCTTTTTACCTTCCCAAAGGATAAATTCACTGACACCGCTGATGACATCAGGCGCACCCTTGGTGATCAAGAACAATTTCCCCTGTTTGTCCTCCACTACCATACTCATCATTTTCCGTTCAGAATCGAATGGATATTCTTTTACTATCGCAAATTCCTGCAGTAGTCCTTCCTTTGTATAGCCCGCTTTCATTGCCGCGACAAGAAGGGCCCCTTCCGTCGGGTCTCCATCCAGGACAAATTGATTGTTCTTATTGATTATATTTGCATGGTTACAGATCAGCCCAAAAGTCAGAAGCTGCTGAAGGGATTTGTTTTGTGCTGGATCCTTGGCATCATTTGCAATGAATTCCCCTGCAGGATCATATCCATTTCCGGTCACGGTCCATGTATGACCCCCTGACCATGCGTGAGTCACCGTCATCTTGTTCTGCGTCAATGTACCTGTCTTATCTGAACAAATGACCGAAGCGCACCCAAGCGTTTCAACGGCAGGAAGTTTCCTGACGATGGACTTTTGCTTGATCATCCGCTGAACACCGAGTGAAAGTGCCACAGTCACGATTGCTGGAAGCCCTTCCGGTATGGCTGCAACTGCCAAGGATACTCCCGCAAGGAACATATCATACATATTGTGTCCTTGGATCACTCCTAGGATGACCACGAGCATTGTGAGGAAAAGTGCCACAAAAATAAGGATTTTCCCGAGTTGCTCGAGTTTACGTTGAAGCGGGGTGATGGTTGTTTCCGCTGACTGAAGCAAATCGGCAATTTGCCCCATGGCCGTATTCATCCCCGTTGCAACTACAATCCCCACGCCGGATCCCCTGGTGACAAGCGTGCCCATAAAGGCCATATTTTCCTGATCACCGATAGAGATATCACTGCCTTGAACAGGTGTGTCCCTTTTCACAGCCGGAACAGATTCCCCTGTGAGGGCAGATTCTTCAATTTCCAGTGAACTCGCCTGCACGATTCTCATGTCTGCGCCTATCCTGTCTCCACTTGAGAATTTCACGACATCCCCTGCCACAATTTCACGGGATGCAACCTTGCGCCATTCCCTTTCGCGCAACACGGTTACCTGTGGCGCAGAAAGTTCCTTGAGCGCCTGAAGGGACCGCTCCGCCTTCCGCTCTTGAAAGAAGCCCAGTACCCCATTGATGATGACAATCGCAATGATGGCAACCGCATCGATATATTCACCAAGTAAACCCGATATTAAAGTGGCTGCCAAAAGAACAACTACCATGAAATCCTTGAATTGCTCCAAAAAGACCAAAAAGGCGTTGGGACGCTCCGCCTCTTGAAGCTCATTTGCCCCAAACTGCAACAGACGATTTTTCGCTTCTGATTCACTTAATCCATTCTTTACATTCGAATTAATTTTTTCTACAACCTCTTCTGTCCTCATCTCATGCCATTTCATCTGTTTCACCTCACAACCTTTGCACAAAATCTATCTAACAAAGCTTATTCAGACTCGTCCAAAAAAATGATATACTTTTTATGCGTGTGAGGATTGCTTGTATATAATTGATTAAGGACAGAAGAAATTTGGATTGGAATGGAAGGGAAGTAATATAGATGTCGTTTGATGGTATTTTTACATATGCAATGGTCGGAGAATTGAAGGAAAAGCTGGAAAGTGGAAGAATCACAAAAATCTATCAGCCTTATAAAAATGAACTGCTGCTTACAATACGTTCTGGCAGAAGCAACCATAAGCTGTTGATATCAGCGCACCCAAGTTATGCCCGCATACATCTCACAGAAGAAAGCTACGATAATCCCAGCGAACCACCGATGTTCTGTATGCTCCTCCGTAAACATCTCGAAGGAAGCATCATAACAGATATCCATCAGATCGGAATGGACAGGATCATCGTGTTTGATGTGAAGGCCCGCAATGAAATAGGTGACGTATCTTATAAACAAATCATAGTGGAAATCATGGGACGCCATTCCAATATCATCTTCATCGATAAGGAACGGGGGATGATCCTAGATAGCATCAAGCATGTCTCCATGTCCCAGAACAGGCATCGCAGCCTGACACCTGGACAGCCTTATGTACTGCCGCCTGAGCAGAATAAGATTCATCCTTTTGAAGCAACAGAAGACCTGGTACGGAGCAAAATCGATTATATCGGAGGAAAGCTCGATAAGCAGCTTGTCCATACCTTTGCCGGAATTTCCCCCCTCTTTGCAAAAGAAGCCGTTTACAGGGCAGGTCTTGCGAATAGGCAGACACTTCCACCTAGCTTTGTCAATCTCATCGGGGAAGTCAAGGCGGGGTCCCTGCAGCCGCAGATCATCACGGCTGATGGTAAAGAGATTTTCTATCTTCTGCCGTTAACACATCTTAAGGGAGAAAATAAAACGTTCCCCACATTAAGTGAACTGCTTGACCGCTATTATTTTGGAAAAGCATCAAGAGACAGGGTCAAGCAACAGGCAAATGACCTGGAGCGATTCATCGCAAATGAAATAGAGAAAAACAAAAAGAAAATCATCAAGCTTGAAAAGACATTGGTTGATGCCAAAAATGCCGAAGTGTTCCAGTTGTATGGCGAGCTGCTGACAGCAAACCTCCATCAAATATCCCGCGGCGACAAAGAGGTGGAAGTGCTCAACTACTATAGCGACGATGCTGAGAAGATCACCATACAACTCGATCCGCAGCGGAGCCCTTCAGGGAATGCTCAACGATACTTCCAAAAGTATCAAAAAGCTAAAAATTCCCTGTCCATCGTTGAGGAACAGATTTCAAAGGCTTATGCTGAAATCAACTATTTCAATATGATCCTTCAACAGGTGGAGACCGCATCTCCAAAAGATATCCAGGAAATTCGCGAGGAACTGGCTGAGGAAGGTTATATGAAAATGAAGCAAAAGCGAAACCAGAAGAAGTCGAAGCCTCAAAAGCCGGTTCTGGAAATGTATCAGTCAACCGATGGCACCGAGATCCTGGTCGGTAAAAACAATAAACAAAACGACTTCCTGACAAATAAAGTTGCCAGACGTGATGATGTGTGGCTCCATACGAAGGACATCCCGGGTTCACATGTTGTGATCCGCAGCACAGAACCGACTGAAGAAACAATTAAAGAAGCAGCAACGATCGCAGCCTACTTCAGCAAAGCACGGCATTCAGGATCCGTACCTGTCGACTTCACAAAAGTAAGGAACGTCAAAAAACCATCAGGCGCAAAACCCGGCTTCGTCATCTACGAACAGCAACAAACCATCTACGTCACACCGAATGAAGAAATGATTATTGGGTTGAAGAAATAATTATTTAGCGGAAACAATATTATTATGCTTTAAAAGGAAAAATATTGAACTTATGTATCTAGCTGTTGATTGTAGCAATAGGCGAAGACTCCTCGAAAATGCAAGCATTTTCTTCGTGCGATGTATCGCTGCCGCAGCCTTCCTTGTCCTGCGGGAAGATAGCGGTAGGCTTGAGACCCCGCAGGGCAAAGCCCGAGGAGGCTCAAGCACCGCCCCGCGGAAAGCGCAGCCTAATGCGGAAATCAGCAGCGGTCTCGAAACAGAAGCATAAAATACACCAATTCAAACCGTAATATTATATCCCCTCCTTTTCATGAAAATTAAGAAGAATAGGGGAAATCATTTGCTTCCTAATAAAAACCATGTTTAAATGGAAAAATAGTTTTAAATGTTTCTAATGGAGGTTTCAACATGAAAAATAAACTTACAATCATGCTCATCACTCTAATGTCCACGCTCCTTCTGGCAGCATGTGGCGGAAATGATGACAAAGCAGCTGACAAAGATGCAAAGAAGAAAGAAGAACAACCGACCGAACAGGCCCAGGCTGAAGAAGTCGATCCAAAGAAAGTCGTAGTGAAAGTAAATGGCGAAGAAGTCAAAGGTGAAGAATATAATACAATGATGAAGCAGACATCCATGATGATGATGCAATTTGGACAAGGTTCCGACCCTGAAGCTATTAAAGAGCAGACATTGAACTCTTTAATCGAACAAAAACTATTATCACAGGAAGTAGCCAACAAAGGATACAAGGCTTCCGAACAAGAAGTGGAAGACTACCTTGCAGAAATCAAAGCAAGCTATGAAAGTGAAGAGAAATTTGAAGAGGCCCTTAAAAGCAGCCCGCTTACATTGGATACACTTAAAAAGCAGATTGCTGATGAACTGGCTCTAGAAAAATATCTGGAAAAGGAAGTCGGTAAAACGGAAGTGACCGATGAGCAGATCCAGGAATACTATGACCAGGCAAAAGCACAAAACGATGCACAATTAAAAGAAATGTCCGAAGAGGAAAAGAAACAACAACAGCCATTCCCTGAGCTTGCTGATGTGAAAGAAGACATCAAAGGCAATTTGGAACAACAGGAAACTTCAAAAAAACTTCAAGCCATCGTGGAAGACTTGAAGAAAAAAGGCGAAATAGAAAAAATGATCTAAACATCATAAACAAAAATGCCCGCATCCTTCACGATGTGGGCATTTTTATGTGATCATTTTTCACCAGAGAAATTTTGCAAAGTCAAAATCTCATCCATGTCTCACTTGTCGGGTTCTCGAGCCATTTCCCGAGCTTCAATCGGTCTGACTCCTCCAGATAGCCTTTTTCAATCGCTACATTCATCAGTGTCTGATAATCACAGATGGCTTCCGCTTGGATCTGATGGGTGGTCAGATTGTCCTTCGCCACTTCCAGTCCATATGTAAAGATGGCCACAACCCCCAGCACCTCACAGCCGGCCTCGCGCAACGCTTCCACTGCATTGATGGAGCTTCCGCCAGTGGATATGAGATCCTCCACAACTACCACCTTCTGGCCTTCGTGAACTCTTCCTTCAATCTGCTTTCCTTTGCCATGTCCCTTGGGCTTGCTTCTGACATAACACATCGGTAGATTCAACTTTTCGCTCACAAAGGCTGCATGAGGAATACCTGCTGTTGCGGTCCCTGCAACTACCTCGGCTTCAGGGTACTTTGTCTTTACAAGGTCTGCCAGGGATGCCGCAATATTATTTCTTACATCGGGATAGGATATGGTTAAACGGTTATCGCAATAAATGGGTGACTTGATACCGCTTGACCATGTAAAAGGGTCATTGGGCTGAAAAAAAACCGCTTTTATTCTTAGAAGATCCTCTGCTACTGTTGCATTCATATTGTCTCCACTCCTTGCCAATGTTGTAGTATCTTTAGATATGCCTGTTTCGGATCTTGAGCTCTGGTGATGCTTCTTCCCACTACTATTTCTGTCGCACCAAGCTTCCAAGCATCAGACGGTGTTACGATTCTGCTTTGATCTGCTTTGTCATCGTCTTTCATGCGGATACCAGGGGTCACTTTTTTGAAGGTATCTCCTAGCTTTTGCGTTAAAAATGGCGCTTCGAGTGATGAGCATACCACACCATCCAACCCACTCTCCTTGGCATTCGTCGCATAATGTAGCACAACATCATTAAGCGGCCGTTCTATCAGGAGTTCCTCTCTCATTCTTGTCTCTGATGTACTGGTAAGCTGCGTCACTGCGATCAGTGACGGCCTACCATTTGAATTGCAACCTTCTTCCAGGCCTTCAAGTGCTGCACGCATCATTTCTTTACCGCCTGCAGCATGCACATTTGTCATGGTCACACCTAGCTTCGCCATTCCACGCATCGCCTGATGGACGGTATGCGGTATATCATGGAGCTTGAGATCAAGGAATATGTCATGCCCCTGGTCCTGTAGAAACTTGATGATGTCTGGTCCCTCCTGATAGAATAACTCCATCCCCACCTTCACATATAGCTTTTCACCTTTGAAATTGGCAAGGAACGCAGATACCTTTTCCCTGTCAGGAAAATCAAGCGCGACTATAAGCGATTTTCGCATGCTGATTCCAGCTCCTTCCGGTACATTCCGATATATGATCAAAACCAAGCTCATGCAGTTTGTATGGCAGTTCTTCTATGATGCTTGGGCAAATGAACGGATCAACGAAGTTTGCTGTGCCTACCGCTACCGCACTGGCGCCTGCAAAAAAGTATTCCAGTACATCCTCGGCAGACTGTACACCACCCATTCCAATTATCGGGATCGTCACCTTTTGGCTCACTTCATGGATCATACGTATGCTGACAGGTTTGATGGCCGGTCCTGATAAACCTCCGGAACCGTTTGCCAAGATGGGACGCCCGGTCTTCATGTCGATGCGCATCCCAAGCAGCGTGTTGATCATCGTCAACCCGTCTGCACCGGCTTTCTCAATCGCCATTGCAATGTCCACTATATTGGAGACATTTGGTGAGAGCTTGACATAGACCGGGACCTCAGAAACCTCTTTGACGGCCTTCGTCACTTCAAATGCGACTGCAGGATCTGTACCAAATGCAATTCCACCCGTCTTGACATTCGGACAAGAGATGTTCAGCTCCAGGGCATGGACATTTGGAGCCTTCGAAATCTCTTTGGCTACCATTATATAGTCTTCAATCTTGGAACCTGCTACATTCGCTATAATCGGGACGTCATAGTTTGCCAGAAATGGCAGCTCCTCTGATAATACTTTTTCCAAACCCGGATTTTGCAGGCCGATGGCATTCAGCATACCCGCATTCGTCTCGGCCACCCTTGGAGTCGGATTTCCAAACCTTGGTTCAAGGGTCGTGGCCTTGATCATGATCGCTCCTAAAAGGTTCAAGTCATAAAGCTTTGCATATTCCCTTCCGAAACCGAAGCACCCTGATGCAGGCATGATCGGATTTTTCAGGTCCAGTCCTGGCATTTTGACAGTAAGACAGCTCATAATACAACCTCCCTCGCACGGAATACCGGTCCATCTGTACATACTTTTTTATAGGAATAACCATCAGGATCATCCTGGAGGTGGCAGACGCATGCAAAGCAGGCACCTATTCCGCAACCCATCCTTTCTTCCAGGGAAAGATACACATTCTCCGCGGGATAAAGGTTTTCCAAAGCTTTCAGCATGGGAGTCGGGCCACATGAAAACAGCGTGTGAAAGCTTGGCGTGATTTCATCCAGGACATTTGTGACAAATCCTTGTGTTCCGTATGATCCATCTACGGTAGCAATATACGTATCCCCGTAAAACGTAAATTCATCTTTATAAAAGATATCCTCTCTGGACTGAAACCCAAGGACATGTGTCGTTCTTACCCCATTACGGTGTAATCTCTTCGTCAGTTCAAGCAGTGGTGGCACCCCTATACCGCCACCTACTATCAGGGCGTGGTCCCCCCTGTGCAATTCATGCAATGGAAAGCCGTTGCCGAGTGGCCCCAGCACGTCCAACACATCTCCTGGCAGTTTATTCGCTAAAAGCATGGTTCCTTTTCCCTCAGCCCGATAGGTGATTTTACATTGTCGCTTCACGTTATCGATGCAGGAGATGCTGATCGGTCTTCTAAGCAGTGGATCAAGCCCTTCCCCTACACGGATATGGACGAATTGTCCGGGAGAACTCATCAGATCGACAAGTTCCCCTTCCAGTGTCATTTCGTAGATGTTACGTGCAATGTTTTTTTGAGAGATCACTTTCATCCATGCTTTTTTCATCAGCTGTACACCGCCTCATTTTCTTTGCTTTCCAATGTTTCTATTGATTCAATCGAGAAGGTCATAGATTCCAATACTCTGAGAATAGCCTTGGCAGTATCCAGGGAGGTTAAGCATGGAATGCCATTTTCCACTGATTCCCTGCGGATCCTGAAGCCGTCACGTGCAGGCTGTTTTCCTTTTGTCAGCGTGTTGATGACAAATTGAGCTTGCCCTTGTCGTATCACATCGATCAGATTCGGTGATTCGCCACCGATTTTGTTCACTACCGTGACAGGGATGTTCGCTTCCCCGAAGAATCCAGCTGTTCCAGCCGTTGCAAGGATCTTATAGCCGATTTGGTGGAACCTTTTTGCAAGCTGCAATGCTTCCTCTTTATCTTTATCAGCGATGGTGAAAAGTACCGATCCGTAAGTTTTTATGGATATGCCCGAAGCTACGAGCCCTTTGTAAAGTGCTTTTTCCAGTGTGTTGTCTTTCCCCATCACTTCCCCGGTTGACTTCATTTCAGGGCCGAGGGTGATATCCACATTTCTCAGCTTTGCAAAAGAGAAGACTGGGACTTTTACGAATACTCCCTTCGTCTCATGCTGCAATCCGGAGCCATACCCTTGTGATGCCAAGCTTTCTCCAAGTATGATCTTGGTTGCCACCTTAGCCATCGGTACATGCGTGATTTTGCTTAAGAATGGCACGGTACGGCTTGATCTTGGATTTACTTCGATGACGTATACTTCATTTTTATAGATGACGAATTGAATGTTCAGCAATCCGATGATGTTCAAGCCTTTTGCCAATCTTGTTGTATAGTCGATGATCTGTTCCTTGATTTTCGGCTCGAGTGTCTGCGGCGGATAGACGGCTATGGAGTCACCGGAGTGAACGCCAGCCCGCTCGATATGTTCCATGATGCCAGGGATGAATACATCCTTGCCATCTGAGATCGCATCAACCTCAATTTCTTTTCCTATCATATATTTATCAATCAGTACCGGATGTTCAGGATTGATCTTAACCGCGTTTTTCATATAATGAAGCAGCTCTTCGGACTTGTAGACAATCTCCATCGCACGTCCCCCAAGAACATAGGATGGACGGACAAGGACCGGATAGCCTATCGATTCTGCAATTTCAACCGCCTCAGGAATCGAGATGGCCGTTTTCCCTTTTGGCTGTGGAATGCCTAGGCTAGTCAAGGTCTGTTCAAACTTATCGCGGTTCTCCGCCCTGTCCAGATCCTCAAGTGTGGTACCAAGTATCTTCACACCCCTTGCTTCAAGTTCCGCTGCAAGGTTGATTGCCGTCTGACCGCCAAACTGTACGACTACCCCTTTCGGTTTTTCGAGATTTATGATATTCATCACATCTTCAATTGTGAGGGGTTCAAAATAAAGCTTGTCAGAGATACTGAAATCCGTCGATACTGTTTCAGGGTTGTTGTTGATGATGATCGCCTCATACCCTGCCTCTTTGATCGCCCATACGGAGTGGACCGTTGCATAGTCAAACTCGATCCCTTGACCGATACGGATCGGGCCGGAGCCAAGCACCACAATGCTCTCCTTTTCTGTTACAATCGATTCGTTTTCCTCTTCATACGTCCCATAATAGTATGGCGTCCCTGACTCAAACTCCGCGGCACATGTATCTACCATTTTATAGACAGGTGCGATACTTTCCTGCAGTCTAAGCTCATAGATGTCCCTCTCGCTAGTTGCCCAAAGCTTGGCGATGGTCTCATCACTGAAGCCCATTTCCTTTGCTTCTATCAGGGTGGATAGACATCCCTTGTTACTTGTGATGAATTCTTCCATTGCGAGAATCTTGTGCAATTTCTGGAGGAAGAATAGATCTATTTCACACCATTCATGGATGGTTTCGATTGTCACTCCGCGGCGCATTGCTTCTGCAATGTAGAATAATCTTTCATCCCCGGCTTTTCTGATGCGTTTTTCCACCAATTCGTCGGAAAAGCCCTCACTTGCTTCAAGCTCCAGGTAACTTATATTGGATTCAAGGGAACGGACCGCTTTTAAAATCGATTCTTCAAATGTGCGTCCGATGGCCATCACTTCGCCGGTTGCTTTCATTTGTGTTCCGAGTCGTCTGTTTGCAGATTCAAATTTATCAAATGGGAACCTTGGGATTTTCGTTACAATATAATCCAATGCCGGCTCGAAGCATGCATAGGTTTTTCCTGTCACCGGGTTCATCATTTCATCAAGCGTCAGACCAACTGCAATTTTTGCCGCCAATTTCGCGATTGGATAGCCGGTCGCCTTTGAAGCCAGGGCAGAAGAGCGGCTCACCCTTGGGTTGACTTCAATGATGTAGTAGTTGAAGCTTTTCGGGTCGAGTGCCAGCTGGACGTTGCAGCCCCCTTCAATTTCCAGGGCTCGGATTATTTTCAAAGAAACGTTGCGTAAAAGCTGGTATTCTCTGTCGCTGAGTGTCTGACTCGGTGCCACGACAATGGAATCCCCGGTGTGCACGCCGACCGGATCGATGTTTTCCATGTTGCAGACTACGATCGCGTTATCATTGCTATCGCGCATTACCTCGTATTCGATTTCCTTGAAACCTGCAATGCTTCTCTCCAACAGACACTGCGTTACCGGACTGTTTTTCAGACCGCTTGTCACAATCTCATCCAATTCCTCTTTGTCGTTGCAGATTCCCCCACCTGTCCCTCCTAAGGTATAGGCCGGCCTTACAATGACAGGATATCCTACCTTTTCGACGAATTGATATGCTTCTGTTAGGTTCGTGATAATGTCGCTATCCGGAACCGGTTCGCCGAGTTCATTCATCAGTGTGCGGAAAAGGTCGCGGTCCTCCGCTTTTTGTATGGCCGAGAGTTTTGTTCCAAGTATCTGGACATTACACTCCTCAAGCACACCCGCCTCTGCCAATTCAACTGCCAAGTTCAGTCCCGTTTGCCCGCCAAGTGTTGGAAGGATGGCATCGGGGCGTTCCTTTCGGATGATCCTGCTGACAAACTCCACTGTCAGGGGCTCCATATAAACTTTATCCGCCATTTCCTGATCCGTCATGATGGTGGCAGGATTCGAGTTTACTAGAATGACACGATAGCCTTCCTCTCTTAATGCGATACAAGCCTGTGTACCTGCATAGTCGAATTCTGCTGCTTGACCGATTACAATCGGGCCCGAGCCGATTACTAGGATGGATTGGATGTCTAAACGTTTTGGCATGCTAGTTCCCCCTTCTTCGCTTCCTTGATGAGTTCCATGAATTGATCGAATAGATAATTTGCATCTTCAGGTCCAGGACTTGCCTCCGGATGATACTGAACAGTGAATACTGGATAATCTTTATGTTTTACACCTTCTACTGTGCCATCATTCAATGCTATATGCGTCACTTCAAGTCGAGTATCTGTGATTGATTCTTCGGTCACTGTGTACCCGTGGTTCTGTGATGTGAGTGCAACTTTCCCCGTTTGAAGGTCTTTTACAGGATGGTTTGAACCTCTATGGCCGAATTTCATTTTTTCCGTATCTGCACCGCATGCAAGAGCAAACAACTGGTGACCGAGGCAAATGCCGAATACCGGTACCTTGCCGAACAGCCCTTGGATCATGGTGATTGCTTCTGGAACATCCTTTGGATCTCCAGGTCCGTTTGAGAGCATCACGCCATCCGGGCTCAGACTCATGATTTCTTCCGCCGTTATATTATAAGGAACCACTACAACATCGCAGCCCCTTTTGTTCAGTTCGCGGAGGATTCCGTGCTTCATGCCGAAGTCCACCAGTACGACTCTGTAGCCGCGTCCAGGACTTGGGTAGGCTGTTTTTGTAGAAACCTGCTCCACCTGATTTGTTGCCAGCGTCGTAGCCCTGAGCTTTTCGATCACCTCATCCCGATCCACATCAAGCCCGCATAGCGCGCCTTTCAATGTCCCATATTGACGGATGATCCGAGTCAGCTTTCTAGTATCGATCCCGGCGATTCCCGGAATATCCTTTGCTTTGAAAAATTCGTCCAATGTCCATTGATTACGGAAGTTGGACGGGTAATCACTCACTTCTTTCACAATGAACCCATGGATGGCAGGGTGGATCGATTCAAAATCATCACGGTTGATCCCATAATTGCCTACAAGGGGATAAGTCAACGTTACAAGCTGCCCGCAGTAGGATGGATCGGATAAGATCTCCTGATAACCTGTCATGCCCGTATTAAAAACCACTTCGCCAATAGAGTCCTTTTTGCTGCCGAATGCCTTTCCTACAAAGAAAGTGCCATCTTCCAAAATTAGTTGTCGATTCATACTTGAACACTACCTTTCTGCCAAACTAGTTTTCCATCTACTATTGTCTGTACCGGCCAGCCCTTACATTCCCAACCTGTAAAAGGTGTATTTTTTCCTTTTGAGAGAAAATTTCCAGGGTCGATTGCCGACTTGCTTTGTACGTCGATGATTGTCAGGTCAGCTGGCGCTCCTTCTTCCAGTCTGCCAAATGGAAGGTTGAATACCTCTGCCGGCTTTATTGTCAGCCAGTCGAGCAATTGCTTTAGTGTAAATTTTCCTGTTTCCACAAAATTGGTGAAGAGCAAAGGAAAAGCTGTTTCCAGACCGACTATACCGAATGGCGCTTTTTCCATTCCTTCCGCTTTTTCTTCTGCTGTATGAGGGGCATGATCGGTTGCAATGAAATCAATTGTCCCATCAAGCAGCCCTTCGATCAGTGCTTCCTGATCCTGTTTTCCTCTTAATGGAGGATTCATCTTGAAGTTGGAATCAAGACCTGGAATATCTTCCTCTGAAAGGAGAAGATGATGCGGGCTTACCTCTGCTGTTACTTTGATACCCGCTTTTTTTGCGTCCCGGACAACCCGGACCGATTCTTTTGTGCTGATGTGGCAAACATGATAGTGGCAGCCTGCCGCTTCGGCAAGGAGTATGTCCCTTGCGATATGCACGGATTCACATACGGAAGGAATACCGTTAAGGCCATGTTTCCTAGAGAACTTTCCTTCATGTACCGCACCCTTATTGATCAGAGTGTTTTCTTCACAGTGTGCCACGATCGCCATGTTTACCCCTGCTGCTTTTTTCATTGCTGCAAGCATTTTGGAAGCATCCTGTACACCAACCCCATCGTCTGTGAATGCAAAGGCACCTGCTTCCTTCAATGCTGTAAAGTCTGTGATTTTCTCACCAAGCTGTCTTGTGGTGATGCATGCGTAAGGTAGTACACGTACACTTGCCGTTTCCGCGATTCTTTTATTCAGCCATTCCAGCTGCTCTTTTGTATCCGGTGTCGGTCTTGTATTCGGCATCGCACAAATTGTTGTAAATCCTCCCTTAGCCGCTGACTTTGTCCCGGTTTCAATCGTTTCCTTCTTTTCCCCGCCCGGTTCTCTAAGGTGCACATGCACATCGATGAACCCTGCAGAAATCAGGTTACCATCAAGCTCTATCACTTGTTCTGATCCGTTCTCTTCAATATTGGAGGAGATGCTCGCAATCTTACCGTTTTGAATAAGGAGATCCACCTTTTCCAGTTCTCCTTTGGAATTAAGCCATTTCCCATTCTTTAGTAATGTTGTCATGTTTTTTTCCTCCTTCGATTGTAGTCAGGGCTCTCTTTAAAACTGCCATTCTCATATACAGACCATTTTCCATCTGCTTAAAGATCCTGGAACGCTCACATTCTACCAGCTCCGAGGCAATTTCCACTCCCCGATTGATAGGAGCGGGATGCATAATGATGCTTTTTGGCTTCATCCGCTTTTCACGTTCTGGTGTCAATCCATATTGTTGGTGATATTCTTCCACTACGTTGTCTTTGGCAAGGTGCCTCTCATGCTGAATCCTGAGCAGCATGATGACATCACTTGTTTCGATCGCTTCCTCCATCGTGATATACATTTCTTCTGCGAAGCTTGAATCCTTCCATTCCCTTGGTGCGACGAATTTCACTTCCGAGCCCAGTCTTTTCAGGACCTCCGCATTGGAACGGGCTACCCTGCTGTGCCGGATATCCCCGATGATGGTGATTCTCAATCCACGGAAGCTTCCGAATTCCTGGTAGATTGTCATCAGATCAAGGAGGGATTGAGTAGGGTGGTGCCCACAGCCATCGCCCCCGTTGATGATGGCGGCTTCTACTGTATGTAACTGTTCGTAATATTCTTCTTCCGGGTGCCTGATGACAAGTGCATTCACCCCAAGGGATTGCAGGGTTTTTGCGGTATCGTACAAGCTTTCCCCCTTGTTCACGCTTGATGTTCCTACTTCAAAGGGCAGTACATGCAATCCGAGCCTTCTTTGGGCCACTTCAAAGCTGCATTTAGTCCTTGTACTGGATTCATAGAACAGATTGGCCACAAATGTCTGTTTATCAGGTGTCCATTCTTTTCCCTGTTGAAACGAGATCGCTTCTTCTATAAGTTCAAAAATCTCTTCATTTTTTAAATCACCCATGGTCCGTAAATGTCTCATCTTTTAACCTCCCTTTGATAAAAAAACACCCTGTCCAAAGTTGGAAGGGTGTTTTTTGGCATGCGCAAGCCTCCAAGTCATGGATGCAGGTGTACATCCCCTTGTGCCTTTGCTTTTAGCCGTTCACCCTTCCTAAGCCTCTCTGGACTCCATTTAAAAGGTTAAGCTACTTTATTTTGCTTTTCATTTGCTTCTTTTCCTGCTTTTTGTTCAGGCAGGATCAGGTTCAATGCCACACCGATGATGGCCGCTAATGCCATGCCTGCAATCTGGAAGTCTTCGATTTTCACAAACGCTCCCCCGACACCGATGACCGTGATGACAGATGAAATGATCAGGTTTCTATTGATGCTGAAATCCACTTTATTATCGATCAGCATACGCAGACCGCTTGATGCGATGATCCCGAAGAGAAGAATGGAAACGCCTCCCATTACTGCGCTCGGCACCGTGCTGATCAATGCCGATATTTTACCGATGAATCCGAAGATGATGGCGATCACTGCCGCTCCTCCGATGACGAAGACACTGAAAACCCTCGTGATTGCAAGTACTCCAATGTTTTCACCGTAAGTCGTGTTTGGCGGTCCACCGATCAAGGAAGCAATCATGGTGGCAACACCGTCTCCAAGGATGGACCTGTGAAGGCCTGGTTTCTCTACAAATGGTCTGCCCACTACTTTGCTTAATACCATCTGATGTCCGATATGTTCAGATAGGGTCACAATCGCAACCGGTACCATGATGAACAGGATGGAAAGATTGAAGTTTGGTGTATAGCTTACAAAAGGAATCAGGAAGTCTGGTGCTTCAATCCAGCTCGCTGCTTTCACAACACTCAGATCAACCAGTCCTGCAAAGTAAGCTGTGATATACCCCCCGACGATCCCGATCAAAATCGGGATCAGACTGAAGATCCCTCTTAGAAAGATGGTGCAGCCAATTGTTATGGCCAGGGTTGTCAAAGCAACCATCAGATGCTTCACGCTATAGATCAATTCCGCTTGTGGTGCCCCAGGATTTTCGTACATGGCCATGTCGACCGCCACTCCTGCCAGACCCAATCCGATGACTATGATGATAGGTCCCACAACTACCGGTGGCAACAGCTTCAATATCCATTGATGTCCGAGCTTTTTAATAAGAAGTGCAACTACTCCATACGCAAGCCCAGCCATGAAACTCCCGATCATCGCTGCCCCCGGACCATGTAATTGTGATACTAGAATGATCGGGGCGATAAAGGCGAATGAGGACCCCAGATAAGCCGGGATTTGCCCTTTTGTGATCAATAGATAGGCAAGTGTTCCGAGTCCGCTTGACATCAAGGCCACTGCAGGGCTCAACCCTACAAGCATCGGTACTAAAATCGTCGCGCCGAACATTGCGAACAGATGTTGAAGGCTCAGGATCAGCCACTTCGGTTTACTTGGGATTTCATGTATATCTAGAACAGGTTTTTCTCTCATAGAATCGGACCTCCAATTTTTTTCATAAAAAAAACTCTTTGCGCAATCCTTAAGCACAAAGAGGTAGAGAGGTCCCTATAACGCCTGCGCACAAGCGGTCTAGAGCCAATTTACCCCTTTGCGGCCTCACGGGACTGCATTTAAAAGGGCTGGTTATTTATCATGTATACTTACTTGATCATTCAGGTCAATTTCGGATAATTCGACAACGATCTTTTCCGCGCTTGATGTGGGGATGTTCTTGCCGACGAAATCCGCTCTGATCGGCAGCTCCCTGTGTCCCCTGTCAACTAGGACAGCAAGCTGGATTTGGGATGGTCTTCCAAAATCCATCAGGGCATCCATGCCTGCACGGACTGTCCTCCCTGTGAATAGTACGTCATCCACCAGGATCACTTTCTTATTCGTGATGGAAACCGGAATGTCAGACCCCTTCACCAATGGCTCATTATCCTGTGTCTTGGTGGTTAGATCATCCCTGTATAAGGTTATATCCAGTTCACCCACCGGAATTTCCTTATCCTCTATTTCATTTATCCTCGAAGCGAGGCGTTTGGCAAGATGAATTCCCCTTGTTTTTATCCCAACCAGGACCGAATCTTCCACACCTTTGTTGCGTTCGATGATTTCGTGTGCAATGCGGGTCAAGGCTCTTCGAATGGCTTGTTCATCTAAAATTATCGCTTTTTCCGACATTCAAAGCCCTCCTCTTTTTTTCAATGTTTTTTGTAACGACTCGTACAAAAAACCCCTCACCGCATGATGAGAGGTTTTTGTACGCGAAAATAGAGGGATAGTATGGTACTCATCCGATTTTCGCATATCCGTTACCTTCTCAGCCTCACGGGACTGTCGTTTAAAGGTCTTATTTAACTGTTATGATTATCTCAAAATAACTTTAGGCTGTCAACGGTTTTTTAAAGATTTAAGAATATGCTCGAAATCTGCAGGTATCGGAGCCTGGAATTCGATGTATTCACCAGTGCGGGGATGATCGAATCCCAATACGCCTGCATGCAGTGCCTGTCCCTCGATATCCAGTGTCTTTTTCGGTCCATATTTCGGGTCCCCGGCAAGTGGGTAGCCGATATATTTCATGTGTACACGGATCTGATGCGTTCTTCCCGTTTCAAGCTGGCATTCCACATGCGTGAAATCCTTGAATCGCTCCAGGACTCTAAAATGAGTAACCGCATTTCTGCTATTCTCATCCGTTACTGTCATCGCCTGACGATCCTTTTTATCACGACCGATCGGTGCATCAATCGTACCTACATCATGGGAGATGACACCATGGACAATCGCTTCGTATTTTCGGGTCACAGATTTGGCCACAAGCTGATTCACTAATTTTTCATGGGCAAAATCATTCTTCGCCACCATTAAGAGTCCACTTGTATCCTTATCGATCCGATGCACGATTCCAGGGCGCAACACCCCGTTAATGCCGGATAGGTCCTTGCAATGTGCCATAAGCCCGTTTACAAGAGTTCCCGATGCATGGCCAACAGCCGGATGGACGACCATGCCCCTTGGCTTGTTTACGACAATCACATCGGAGTCCTCGAAATAAATATCAAGATCCATTTCTTCTGGCGCGACATCCAATGCCTCCGGTTCCGGAATGATTACCGTAATCGTGTCTCCCACGCTGCATTTATAATTAGGTTTTGTTTTTTCACCATTTACAAGGATATGTCCATCTTTGATCCATTGCTGAACCTGTGACCTTGACCATTCATCGTTCTGGGTGGAAACCGCCTTGTCTATCCTATCATTCTTCTGTGTTTCATCGATGTGTATCTGTACTGTTTCTTCCATTAATTTGATAGCTCCTTCTCTTTCTTACCTTCCAGTAAGGTTAACACTAAAATAATTCCAACACCAATCACCAATGCAGAATCCGCTACATTGAAGATCGGGAAATCGTAAGAGAAAATAAAGGTGTTGATAAAATCAATCACTTCCTGATGCAAAAGTCGGTCAATAAAGTTCCCGACTGCGCCACCAAGCATCAGACTTAACGCAAACTTCATCCATTTCTGATCATTCGGCAGCTTCTGCAGGTAGACGATCAATCCGATCACTACAAGCATCGTAATGATGTAGAAGAAATACATCTGGCCCTGCAGGATCCCCCAGGCAGCTCCCTGATTGCGGTGGGACGATAGATAAAGAAAGTTTTCGATTATTGGGATATTCTCCCCTAGTTCCATATATTGTACAACCAGATATTTTGTTACTTGATCCACTATTATGATAAAAAGTGCAATTAAATAATATATCACCAATGGTACCCCCAGCCCTATTATATGTACCTTTGAATTATAGCAAATAAGGAATGGTAAATAAAGCTGGTTATATAAACAAAACTCCGCCTGGCAGAGCCAAAGCGGAGTCTTGAGCAATCATATTAAGCACTATAGTTTTCTTTTACAACTGAAGCACAACGCTTGCATAGGGTCGGATGATCGGAATCCTGCCCTACATCAGGAGTGACAACCCAGCAACGGTCGCATGTTTCCCCTTCTGCTGGTGCAACGGCGATGGATACATTTTCAAAGCTTTGAGCATCTGCTGGAGCTTGATCTTTGGAACCTTTGATCTCAAGCCCGGAAACGATGAACAGCTGCTGTACATTTTCCTCGATGCTGTCAAGTAAAGCTTTTGTTTCAGCGTTAGGATATAGAGTGATTTTTGCTGCCAAGGACTTACCGATTACTTTTTCGTTACGGGCAATCTCCAGGGCCTTGAGCACATCATCACGCAATGTCATGAAGTTATCCCACTTCTTTTCGATTGCAGCAGCATCGTCCACTGCCAATACATCAGGCATGTCGACCAACTGTACGCTTTCCTCTTTCACGAAATCGATATGTGACCATACCTCATCTGCCGTGTGCGGAAGGATAGGTGTAACAAGCTTGGTCAGTGCAAGCAATGTTTCATAAAGAACCGTCTGGATGGAACGGCGGTCATGCTGATCTTTTCCTTCGATATAGAGGATATCCTTCGCAAAATCAAGATAGAACGAGCTCAGTTCAATCGTGCAGAAGTTGTGGACTGCATGATAGATTCCTGCGAATTCATAGTCCTCATAGGACTTTTTAACTTTTGTGATCAGGTTGTTCAGCTTGACGACCATGTAGCGGTCCACTTCACGGAGGTCTTTCATCTCCACTTTATCAACCGTCGGATCGAAGTCAGCCAGGTTTCCAAGCAAGAATCGGAATGTATTGCGGATTTTACGGTACACTTCTGCAACCTGTTTTAAAATGTTATCTGATACGCGAACATCCGCTTGATAGTCTACGGAAGCTACCCAAAGCCTGAGAATATCCGCTCCCAACTGGTTCATTACCTTGGAAGGCAATACAACGTTTCCAAGGGATTTACTCATTTTGCGTCCGTCGCCATCAAGTGCAAACCCGTGACTCAGGATTCCTTTGTAAGGAGCTTTACCTGTAACTGCAACACCAGTGGTCAAAGAAGAATTGAACCAGCCGCGGTATTGGTCAGAGCCTTCAAGATAAAGGTCGGCCGGACGCTGCAGATCATCTCTTTCTTCAAGAACGGATTGATGGGAAGATCCGGAGTCAAACCAGACATCCATGATATCCATTTCTTTCGAGAAGGTTCCATTTGGGCTGCCTTCATGTGTGAAGCCCTCCGGAAGCAGATCTTTCGCTTCTCTTTCAAACCAGATGTTGGAGCCGTGCTCCCTGAATAGTGCAGATACATGATCAATCGTTTCATCTGTGATGATTTCCTGGCCATTTTCCGCATAGAATACAGGGATCGGTACACCCCATGCACGCTGACGGGAAATACACCAGTCTCCACGGTCGCGAACCATGTTATAGAGGCGGGTTTCTCCCCAAGCAGGTACCCATTTCGTTTCTGCTACCGCTTGTAGAAGTTGATCTCTGATTTTATCGATGGATGCAAACCACTGCGCTGTCGCACGGAAGATGGTCGGCTTCTTCGTACGCCAGTCATGCGGATAGGAGTGAGTGATGAAGTTCAGCTTCAGCAACGCTCCTGCTTCCTGCAGCTTTTCAGTGATCGGCTTGTTGGCCTCATCATAGAACATGCCTTCAAATCCTGGTGCTTCCTCCGTCATATTCCCTCTGGAATCAACCGGGCACAACACGTCCAATCCATACTTCTTACCGATGACAAAGTCGTCTTCCCCGTGTCCTGGTGCTGTGTGGACACATCCTGTACCTGCATCAGTGGTTACATGATCGCCAAGCATCACAAGGGAATCGCGGTCATATAACGGGTGCTTTGCAACGATATGCTCAAGCTCGGCACCTTTCACTGTTTTGACAACACTCGCATCTTCCCATTCCATTGTCTTGGAAACGGACTCCACTAGCTCTGATGCGATGACATATCTGTTTCCTGCCACTTCCACCACGCTATATTGCAATTCAGGATGTACCGCAATACCAAGGTTGGCAGGGATCGTCCAAGGTGTAGTGGTCCAGATGATGAACTGTTCGTTATCCTCCAATACGCCTTTTCCATCCTGAACTTTAAAAGCAACATAGATGGACGGGGAACGCTTATCCTGATATTCGATTTCCGCTTCCGCGAGCGCCGATTCGCTTGAAGGAGACCAGTAGACCGGCTTTAGACCTTTGTAGATAAGACCATTTTTCGCCATATCACCAAATACTTTGATCTGCTGGGCTTCATATTCCGGCTTTAATGTGATATACGGGTTGAACCAGTCGCCACGCACACCAAGTCGCATAAACTGTTCGCGCTGGCGGTCAACCTGCTCATACGCATATTCTTCACAAAGCTTACGGAAATCCGCAACAGTCATTTCCTTGCGTTTGACTTTCTTGTTTTTAGTCAAGGCTGTTTCAATCGGCAGACCATGTGTATCCCAGCCTGGGACATACGGGGCATTGTATCCGCTCATCGACTTGTAGCGGACGATAAAGTCCTTCAATACCTTGTTCAGGGCATGGCCCATGTGGATATCGCCATTCGCATATGGCGGTCCATCATGAAGAACATACATCGGACGGTCTTTTGTGCGTTCCTGCACTTTTTGGTAGATGTTCATTTCATCCCATTGCTGCTGGATCTGTGGTTCGCGGTTCGGTAAATTCCCTCTCATCGGGAAATCGGTTTTTGGCATCAATAACGTATCTTTATACTCCATTGTCTTTCCTCCAACAAATCTTATTTATAAAAAAATAAAAAAGTCCCCTCATCCCTAAAAGGGACGAGAGAACTCCCGTGGTACCACCCTAAATTGACCCGGCAAAAAAACAGGTCCGCTTTAGTATCCTTAACGTGGATAAACCGATCGAACTTACAGGCAATCTGCGTTCAGTCCGATACTCCAGGGTGATGTTCGCTTCTTCTCTTTTCCCGGGCTTCCACCATCCCCGGGTCGCTTGTAAAAGTATGTGAAGAAACTACTATCCCTTTCAACGTTTTATAAGTATGATAAGTTCACATATAATAGCTTATGTTAAAACAATAATTTGTTTCGTTATTATACTGAATATAGCCTTATTTAGTCAAGGTTATACTCTATTTTCTTCTAATTCTTTCTCTTTTTCCTCATATTCCATCAGATGATCCCAATCATCGTTATCAATCAGTTCCAATTGTGCTTCTACAAGCATTTTGAAACGATTCCGGAAAATCTTGGATTGCTTCTTCAACTCATCAATCTCGACTTGAAGCTTTCTTGATTTTAATAGGGATTCATTAATGATGCGATCTGCGTTTTTTTCAGCTTCCTTGATGATCAGCTTTGCTTCCTTCTGTGCATTTCGTCTGACATCTTCTGCAGATTCCTGTGCGATAAGGATGGATTTATTCAAAGTTTCCTCAATTGTATTGAAGTGGGTCAAGCGGCTGTTAAGTTCTTTGACCTTCTCTTCGAAATCCTTCTTTTCACGGATGACCAATTCATAATCTTTGATTACTTGATCCAGAAACTCGTTTACTTCGTCTTCATCATAGCCTCTGAAAGCCTTGTTAAATTCTTTATTATGAATATCAAGCGGTGTTAAGGGCATAGATGCCACCTCCATTAAAATCTCTATTATTTATAAACATAATTCGACAGACTCGCTGAAATTCCTGCTGGTAGTTGAATTATTTTTGTTTTCCTACAATAACTCTCCATTTATCCTTTTTCGTCTTTCCATCAATGGTCAGCAGCTTGCTGCGGCCAAAGCCCCTTGCTGAAAGGATGTCCCCTTCCCTGCATTCGAAAGATGACTGCTCCACCACTTTCCAATTTACCTTGACTTTTTTTGCCCCAATCAGCAATTGAGCCTTTTGCCTGGAAAGGTTATAGATGGAAGCAAGCATCACATCCAGACGCAGCGAAGCGGCTGTGGTGGAGGCTTCTTCCCAGACGGCTTCAGGGCTCACAAGCTCTGATAGGGGGATATCCTGTAAGGACACTTTCACCCTGCCCACTTCCTGCAGCTGCAATTCCACATACGAACTGACCTCTTCACCGATGACCAGCTGCACTTTCTTATCATGGAAGTGGATGTCGCCAAACTTGCTCCGCTTCAATCCGATTCCCATCAAGGAACCAAGAATCTGTCGATGCTCGATCTGGACAAACTTTTCCGGATAAGAGATCTCGTATGCTTTTAGCTGGAAATCATCGAGGCTTGGAGAATAGTAAGAAGGATACAAAAACGCTCTTTTCCGTTCTGCACCTTCTGCTCCGCCAAAAAGCCTGACCTTGACATCCTCGTTCGACCCGATGATGCTTTGGACGATTTCCTGCTCACGGGGGTCAAGAAAATCTGTCAGCTTTGGAGCATACTGCTCATTGACCGTTTCCTTCCATTCAAGAACCTGATCTATAAATTCATGTTCTTCCTGACGGAAATGCATATAAATACTCAATCTGATCACCATCACATAGGTTACTATAAGCTCAATTTCACAAAAATATAAATAGGAACCCTGATGGATTCCCTAAATGATTTCTAAACTAATCCAAGCATAATGAACAGCTGTCGTAGCCCTGCGTTTGCGAAGCGCAATACCAGGATAGCCACGATCGGGGAAATGTCAATCATCCCCAGTGGCGGAATGAACCTGCGGAACATCTCCAAATAGGGTTCACAGATTCTTGCCAATATCCTCCCTATCGAAGACTCCCTCGCACCCGGGAACCAGGACATGAAAATATAGATGATCAGTGCGATCATATAAAAGCCTACCAGCTGTTGAATGATATTTAATACTAATCCCATAAACTTCTACCACCTTTTATCGCTAAAGTCTTCCTGCTCCTGATGCATGATCTCTGAAATGGAACCGGAAACATCCACATTGTCAGGCGTGCAAAGGAATATGTTTTGGCCAACCCTTTGAATGTCCCCGCCCAATGCGTACACTGTCCCACTTAAAAAATCAACGATCCGCTTTGCCTGATCATGATCAATCCGTTGCAGATTCACGATGATGGCGCGGCGTCCTTTCAGATGATCTGCAATATCCTGGGCTTCCGAATATGACCTAGGCTCAAAAAGGACCACTTTTGAAGAGGAAGATTTTTGCACACTTTGCAAGCTTACCACATTTTGTTTGGGCTGATGCGTTGCAGATCTGGTTTTCCTTGTCTCTTCCACCATTTCCTCTTCATATTCTTCTTGTTCTTTGTATTCATATTCATCCTCAAGGGCAAAAAAGCTTTTGAATTTTGATTTAATCGTCATTCCTTACACCTCCAAATTATTTTTCGCTCCCGACAAGAGCGCTGCCAATCCTGATGAAAGTAGCACCTTCTTCAATGGCAATCATATAATCATTGGACATTCCCATGCTCAGCTCCATGCACGGTGCATAGGGTAAATCCATGGATTTGATATTTCCCTGCAATTCCTTCAGGTCACGAAAGCATGTTCTTAAAAGTTCTTCATCCTCGGTGTAAGGTGCCATCGTCATCAAGCCCACTAGTTCGATATTTGTAAATGGGGATAGATCCTTCACAAATCCCGCCACTTCTCCCGGCTGGAGTCCATGCTTGGATTCTTCACCGGAAATATTCACTTGAATAAAACATTTCACAGGTCGTGTTGCTCTTTTATGTATTTCCTCAGCGAGGGAGATTCTGTCCAATGAATGGATGTAGTCGACCTTATCAATTATTTTCTTCACTTTTTTAGTTTGAAGGGAACCGATAAAATGCCAGACTGCCTGCTCGGTCAGATGATCCCATTTTTCCTGCAGCCCTTCATCCCGATTCTCTCCAAAATGGACGACCCCACAGGAAAGGGCCTCCTGTGCTCTTTGGACCGACACGTATTTCGTTACAGCCACTATCTTTATTTCATCAGGATTCCTATTGGCTATATGGCAAGCCTGTTGGATATTTCCCTTGATGGTTTTCAGATTCTGCTGTACAGACATGGTCTCATCCATTGTCCCGTACCCCTTTCATTCCGATGAAACTCATCATTCTGCCAGTTTTACCGTTATCTCTTCGATGTGAAAAGAAATGCTGATCATGGGTGCTTGTACAATAAGAGCTACAGCTTATATTCTCTCTTGGTAAACCCGAAAGCAAAAGCAGTTCAAGATTTATCTGTTTTAAATCTATGCTGTATTGCCCAACGGACACCTCCTGATAAACGGTAGTTAACGTTTCTTTAGGCAAAATGCCTTTTACCCTATCAAGTACAAAGTCATCAACTATATATGCATGTTGGGAGATGGAGGGCCCTATTGCCGCATATATCTCATTAGGAGAAACTCCCTCCTCTATCCACCTTTGTACCATTTTACCGCCTATATCCAGAACGGTACCCTTCCATCCTGCATGGGCCAATCCAATAAGGGAATGATTGGGGGAATAAAAATACAGCGGTACGCAGTCTGCAAAACATAGTGTCAGCAGAATATCTTCTTTATCCGTATAAATACCATCTGTCTTAGGTATCGCCGTATCATAGCTTGTGACACCTTTTCCAATGGAAGTCTCGGTAATCTTTTCAATTCGTGCGTCATGCACCTGATCGCATCCCACCCATTGCGACATGGGAAACTGAATGGAGCCCGCAAGGATTTCTTTATTCTCCCGCACTGCCGCATCCTGGTCGTGCACATGTAATCCCATATTGAATGAGGAGAATGGGCCTTTGCTTACCCCACCTGTTTTTGTCGTAAAGCCCACTACAAGTCTTGAGTTTGCATCCTCCCAACTTGGTATCGACATAAATTGTTCAGATTGTTGAACAAATGGCTCTCCCATGCTTGACACCTTCTTTGCTTGTTTACACATATTACTTCACATTGTACCACATTTTTCTTCAAAAAAAGAATGATTAAGTCACTTTCGACACGAATTTTCGCCTTTTCTTATTCCTCGTACTTCGTCTCTACAGAAGTCTGGTATCGGACCAGGATGACATCGGCTCCAATCTTCACGATGTTTCTCCATGGAATGACAAACTCTTCGTCCCTTCCGAAAAAACCTAGCATTTTCCCTCCGCCACTAATGATGATTGCCTCTATCTTCCCGTTGGATAGATTGATATCAATATCCCCAATATTCCCAAGCTTTTTCCCGTCGGATACGCTGACAACATCCTTCATCTGGAATTCAGAAATTTTCACCATATACATTCCTCCATTTAATTGCATCATAATTAAATATATGATTCCGACACCCCCATTCATGAAGGTATTTCGAATTTATCTTTGGAAAATCTTGAATCATTCACGCCCTGCACTCCAACCAACAGGGGTACTCTTAGTATAAAATTTGCCTTTCTAGAGTTTGAAAAACATTACTTTTTCTTATTTTTTCATTTCAGTGTGGAGCAATCAGTGGAGCAAATAATATTAAAAAAACTGAGTTGATTGTAGCGGAGGACACTTGACTCCTGCGGGAACGTAGAGGGCATGGGAGACCCCACAGGCAAAGCCGAGGAGGCTCCCATCCGTCCCCGCGGAAAGCAAGTGTCTGGAGCGGAAATCAACGGACTTCTTCTGAAGCGTTCATGTGAATTCAACAAAATAAAAACACCGGTCCTCTTCGGTGTGAAGAAGGACCGGTGCGTGTTATTTCGGCATTGTATCACTACATGCATTCAGCTTTGAATATTTTTATTCATCTGTTTGATCGCAGCCTTTTCAAGTCTTGACACTTGCGCTTGCGATATACCGATTTCATCAGCAACTTCCATTTGCGTTTTCCCTTGAAAAAACCGTTTTCTTAAAATGAGCTTTTCTCTGTCATTGAGGCGCCTCATTCCTTCTTTTAGAGCTATCTCTTCTATCCATTGGATATCTTTGTTCTTTTCATCACTGATCTGATCCAATACATAAATGGGATCTCCACCATCATTATAGATCGGCTCAAATAAAGAGACGGGATCCTGGATTGCATCTAAAGCGAACACTATTTCTTCATGGGGCACTTCAAGTACTTTGGAAATCTCTTCTGCGGTAGGTTCCCTCGATGTTTCACTCATCAGCCTTTCCCTTACCTGCAATGCCTTGTAGGCGATATCCCGCAAGGAACGAGAAACCCTAATCGGATTATTATCACGCAGATAGCGCCTTATCTCCCCGATTATCATTGGTACTGCATATGTAGAAAACTTTACATTCTGACCAAGGTCAAAGTTATCAATGGACTTCATTAAGCCAATGCAACCTACTTGAAATAAGTCATCTACAAATTCACCACGGTTATTAAACCGCTGAATAACACTTAGAACGAGCCTTAGATTCCCATTCACGAGCTTTTCTCTTGCAGAAAGTTCTCCGCCTTGCATTTCACGAAATAACTTCCGCATTTCTTCATTTTTCAAAACAGGAAGCTTGGAGGTATCTACTCCGCAGATTTCAACTTTATTACGTGTCATTCTTTCCCCTCCTAACAGGAGTTGCTGTTTCAGAGTTAAGTATCTCCTCCGGAGGGAAAAATATGCACAAGCTATAATCTATCTATTCTGATAATTAAACTCAGACCTTATCAAATATGGGAAAAAATATCATAAAATTTTTTAGACCATTTTGTTAAATTCTTTGCGAAGACGTTTTATGATCCTTTTTTCAAGTCGTGAAATATATGATTGTGAAATACCAAGCATATCTGCCACATCTTTTTGCGTTTTTTCTTCACCGCCAACCAGACCGAACCGGAGCTCCATGATCTGTTTTTCCCTGTCATTCAATTGCTCCAATGCTTTTAGCAGCAATTTCCGGTCCACATTCGCCTCAAGATCTTTTGTAATGATATCCTCATCAGTCCCAAGCACATCTGAAAGCAGAAGCTCATTTCCATCCCAATCGATATTAAGCGGTTCATCAAAGGAGACTTCAGATCGCACCTTATTGTTTCGTCTCAGATACATCAAAATCTCATTTTCGATACATCTGGATGCGTACGTAGCAAGCTTGATTTTCTTTTCGGGATTAAAAGTATTAACAGCTTTAATAAGTCCAATTGTTCCAATGCTTATCAGATCCTCGATGTTGATTCCGGTATTCTCGAATTTACGGGCTATATATACGACAAGCCTCAAGTTCCTTTCGATTAAGATGGATCGTGCCGCCTGATCCCCGACTGGAAGCTTGACAAGCAGGAGAGCTTCCTCTTCTTTGGATAATGGTGGCGGTAACGCCTCACTTCCACCTATGTAGTATATTTCATCCGTTTTGATTCCAAGTTTAATGAGTAGTTTATACCATAAATAGGTGATTTTAATTTTTAGCTTTCCCAAGTGAATTCCTCCTTCTATTTATGAAGAGAATGCGTATTTATATATAGAAAAAGTCTTAGATGAGTAGACTTATAGTGAAATTTGCCTTTCATCACGAGACATGTTCGGTGACAGTTCCACTTTGCAGCATTTTCGGATGCAGGATGCATGCATAATCCCCTTCCGAGGAAAGCTCCGTCTTTGTCAGCCCAATGAGGAACTTGGTTGTTTCATATTGTTTATTATCATGAAGGATGATGGCTTTATCCGGTTTAAGCGCAAGCATCAAGGTGGTCTCTTTACCTACTGCCCGGTATGGGATGATCCTGATTCTCTCCACCCATTTCGTATCGTCGGAAAACGTCGGCCAACCTTGGGTATTCTCGATGGAACGCATGGCATGTACAATTTCTTCCGGGATGATTTCACGAAGGCGCTCCACTTCTACAATCATAACCGGGGTCTTGGTAATTGGGTCCTGCAGCTGATTGCCACTATCGACCAGTCCTGATAATACAATCACATCCTTTTCCAGGTTAATGGTGATGGTGGCCAATTGATCATAGCGGTATTTTCTTGTTTCCACCGTATTGAACTGTTTCTTGGTGAGGTGTAAAAGTAGTGGAAATCCAACAATCACGAACAACCAGGATACAGGGTCACCAAGACCTGTTGTCAAAGTTTGAATCGTGTCATTCGCAAATTGGTGATCCACCCTTAAAAAGTAATGAGTGGCAAACATCCCACCGCCTACAGCAAATGTAGTGATATAGAAAACCAAAAGAATTTCTATAAATGTCCGGAGACGGTGAAAGCCAAAGCTGATAAGAATCATACATACAGAAAACATTAGCTTTACTGCAACATGCGTCACGATATTTTGCAGCGGGGTAAACATGAGTACAACAATGATCGAACCAAGGAATGCACCTATCACCATTCTCCAAGTAGCTACCTGGCGTTTTAAAATGAAGGCGGTCATTTTTAAAAGAAGAAAATCAAAACCAAAGTTTAGGAGCCAGATGGCATCTAAATAAACGGTCAAATTAGTCCCTCATTTATACCTTTTTGTATTTGAAACTAGTATATATTAATGCCTCCCTGGATGTCTGTCAGTTTATGCCGATAGTAGAATACAATTTTTGAAGGATTTTTTGCTTATTTGTCGGTGCGCGGAGTGTGATTTATACGTAAAAAGCGCCAAATCCTAATTTTAGGATTTGGCGCTTTTAGTTTGATAATGAAAATTATCTGCGACGGTTTCTGTTACGAAGGAACGTCGGGATGTCTAAAGTTTCTTCTTGCTGTTGTGGCTGTGAAGTCTGTTGCTGGCGAACAGGCTCCTGGTGCTGTTGTACTTGCTCTTCACGCTTCACTTCACGCTTTTGAACAGGTGATTTTTGTGCACCGAAAACTGGGCGCGCACCTTGTTTAGTGTGGTTGATTTCCGCTTCACTGAATCCAGTAGCGATAACTGTAACAACGATCTCATCTTTGAGATTTTCATTGATGACAGATCCGAAAATCATGTTTACTTCTTGATCAGAAGCAGAAGCAACAATATCAGCAGCTTCTTGTACTTCGTAAAGACTGAGGTTTGTTCCACCAGTAATGTTCATCAACACGCCCTGCGCTCCATCGATGGAAGTTTCAAGCAGTGGAGAAGATACGGCCTTCTTCGCAGCTTCAGCTGCACGGTTTTCACCTGTAGCAACACCGATACCCATCAAAGCGGAACCTTTGTTGGACATGATCGTTTTCACATCGGCAAAGTCCAGGTTAATTAAACCAGGAGTAGCAATAAGGTCAGAGATACCTTGCACACCTTGACGCAGGACATTATCCGCTTCACGGAATGCTTCAAGCATCGGTGTGTTTTTATCTACGATTTCAAGTAGACGGTCATTAGGGATTACGATCAGTGTATCTACGGCTTCTTTCATGGAAGCAATACCGCCGGCTGCTTGTGTAGCACGCTTACGGCCTTCGAAGGTGAATGGTCTTGTGACGACACCGACAGTCAGCGCTCCAAGGTCACGTGCAATCTGTGCGATGACAGGAGCCGCACCAGTACCGGTACCTCCACCCATTCCAGCTGTCACGAATACCATATCCGCACCCTTTAGTACTTCCTCCAATTGCTCTTTGCTTTCTTCTGCAGCTTTTTTCCCGACTTCCGGATTGGCACCAGCACCAAGTCCCCTTGTCAATTTACCGCCGATTTGCATTTTCACTTCAGCTTTGGAAAGGTTAAGCGCCTGGGCATCGGTGTTTACTGCAATGAATTCCACACCTTGTACGCCATGCTCTATCATACGGTTTACGGCGTTATTTCCGCCTCCACCAACTCCGATTACTTTAATGGTAGCTAATTGATCGATATTAGTATCAAAATCTAACATAACTGTTCCTCCTAATTCTAAGAAAGTACTAACAAAATCATCAAATGTTTATTCAAAGAATAGACCGAAGAATTTCTTCACTTTTGTGCCGACCTTTTCTTCTTCATTCACTTGCTTCATCTGCTTTCCTTTTTGTTGTGTTGGTTTACCACTGCGCTTTTCTACATGTTCTACAGATGAGGATGTAGATTCGATCTTTCTTCCTTGAAGCTTTGCATTTTTATATGCGAATTGTATCAATCCTACTCCAGTTGTATACTGCGACTCTCTTACGCCGATATAATCCGGAACAGCTTTGCGTACATTGTTATTCAAGATCAACTGTGCCAGTTCCAACACACCGGGCATTGTCACTACTCCACCAGTCAGGACGAAACCGCCGGGTACATCCCTTACACCCAATCTCTTAATCTCATGTTGGACTAGTTCGAATATTTCTTCCATTCTAGCTTCGATAATATCAGAGATTTCGAGTTGGCTGAACTGTTGGTGCTGGTCACTGCCGATAATTGGAACACTGAACACTTCTTCATCCGAAGCATGATCATAGAAGGCATGTCCATGCTTTATTTTGATTTTCTCTGCATCTTCGGTAGATGTGCGTAAACCGATGGATATATCCTTTGTGATATATTCCCCACCTACAGGAACCACGCTCGTTGCCTTTAAGAACCCATCCTGGTAGACGGCGATGGTCGTTGAACCTCCACCTATGTCCACCAATGCAACACCAAGGTTCCGTTCATCCTTGGATAAGGCAATGGAGCCGGTTGCAAGAGGCTGCAAACAGATATCGGTTATTTCCAATCCTGCTTTCTCCACACAACGCAATAAATTATGTAGTACTGTTTTGGAACCTGTAATAATGGTGCCTTCCATCTCCAGGCGTACTCCAAGCATACCACGGGGGTCATTGATTTCATCCAAGCCGTCCACAATGAATTGCTTAGGGATGCAATCGATTATCTCCCGTTCAGGAGGAATGGAGAATACTTGAGCCGCGTCAATGACACGTGCAATATCCTCATCCGCTATTTCCCTGTTTTCGCTGGATACCGCAACTACACCATGGCAATCCTGCAATTGCACATGATTTCCGGTTACCCCTACCACCACTCGGTTGATCGGCAGGCCAACCATTCTTTCTGCCTGCTCCACAGCCTTCCTGATGGAATGAACCGTCTCATCTATGTCTACTATTGATCCTTTTCGTAAACCAGTTGATTTTACATTACCGACTCCAATTATATTTAAAGTATCATTTACCATTTCTCCAATGATTACTTTAACACTGGATGTACCGATGTCTAAACTTACGTAAATTTCATTGCTGTTCATTCTATGGCACCTCCTTCTACTACTAAAAAAACAACCAATTTTATAGAACAACAAGCGGAAAAACATATTATACTAGAAAGTATTCCACATTCATGATGTTTTCCCTTTTTTAAAATTACTTTTTTTCGTTTTTTTCTTTAGAAAGTGACCATTTGGATAATAAGATTCTTCGTATCACTGCAATATTCTGGAACAGCCTGACTCCAAAAGCGAAAACTGCAGCTAAATACAAGTCTACACCAAGATGGACACCGAGAAAAGCTAAACTTGCTGCCAATAGGATATTAAAGAAAAATCCGGAAACAAATACTTTATCATCATAATTGTTTTGTAGGTGAGCCCTGATTCCCCCGAATAATGTATCAAGTGCAGCAAGAACTGCAATGGATAAATAATTGGAATACTCATCCGGGACCCTGATTTCAGAATACAGGCCCAGGACAATCCCCACTATAAGCCCCAGGAGCGGAAGCCACATATCAATTCCCCTCCTTCTCTGCCTTCACCGGCTCCATGTATTTCACTCTGATTGCTTCGTCATATGCCGGGACAGTGACATGATTAATGGGAGTGGAAACTTCCAGCAAGAGATTTTCGATTGCAAACTCGTCCATTGCCCGTGAGACTTGCAGACGGTTATACATCTTGGTAGGGTCGTCTGTGATCACAACAATTTCAAAATTCGCGTTGGGAATCCATGCATTATTCACTTTTGTCCTTCCATTGATTTCACGGATCACCGTATTGTTGACGATCCGCTGGCCTGCGATGGAAATTTCCTCACTATCATAGGAATTGAGCTCATTGACAAATCGGCGCAATAGCTCTGCTGAAATATTTTCCTGCACTTCCCCGAGGATATCCTCCCCAAAAAGCGGCTTGACGGTCATCCTGATACCAGGACCGCTCACTTCAGTCAGCCCTGCATCTTTTTTCAATTCCTCGAGCGTATCCCTTAAAGCGGCTTCTTTGGATGTTTTTTGTTCTTTTGTATATTCCTGAATAGTATTCTCATACTTCCGGATTTCTTGGATGATTTGCGATTGTATTTCCTGTTCCCTTTTAAGGTCGCTTCTCAATTCCCAAGTATCACGTGTATCACGGATATCAGGTTGTTGGACAGTTTGAAACTGAACGGCAATCATCAGGCCGACAATCACTGTAATAATGGTAAAACTTAACTTCCGATTGACCACTTAGAACACCTAACCTTACCAAGCATGCAGCCCAATTATTCTATTGAATGACAGGGTCTATTACAATTCTGTCTTTTTCCATCATTTTTATCGTTATGTTATCTGCAACTAATTGGTCCTTCACACCCCCAAGGATATTCAGGGCAGGAATAAGCACTTTCGGATCACCTATGGCACTTATGACAAAAGGTGCCGGGTACTGATTCCCATCGATTGTGATGACTGGGCCGTTACAAATGATATAGGAATTCTTTGTTATTCGTTGACCATTGATGGAAACTGCAGCCGCACCCGAGATGAATAATTCGTTCATGACTTTAAATACATGCCCTTCATGTACGATATAATTGTTTACATTCTCCTCGGATGGAACATATGAGGCGTCGGATAGTGTTATCTCAACACCTTTACCCTCTACTTTCACATTCCCATTGTACATGCGCAGATTTTCGGCATCTTCCACCAGATTGAATAGAAGCTGTTCTCCTGTTGCGAGGCTCTCCTCGATTTTTCTGAGTTCCTCCTGCTTGTCTAGTAATTCTTTCTGCAATTGCAAGTTTCGCTCTTCGGTTTTCAGTAATGAATCACGAATTGCAAAGTCGCGTTCCCATTGTCTGTCTGTACCCTTGTTGTCTTCCTCTTGCGTTAATTGATACGAGTAGGAAATGATGAAACCAAGCACTAAACATACAAAGGAGAGGACGACATGTTTACCGTTCACCTTCATCCTGATCTTCATCTCCAACAGTTTCATAAGGTTTAAAAAATGTGCCTACCTCTATATTGATCACACCTTTTTGATCCGGATCAAGCTGGGCGACAATGGAGGGATAAGCTGACATCTTGTTTGAAAAATCTCTCACGGTAGCACTGACTTCGAATCCATCATTCATGAACAATGTCATATGATAAGGATCCACTTCCGATGGTGTATGGTGTATCTCTGAAATGGCATATATGATGGATTCAGGCAGCTTCATCAGTTCCCCGATGAACTCTTCCACCAGATCCCCCTGATTCCAGTTCATCATTAGCGGCGCATCATCTGGCAGTGCTTCCGATTCGATGGCTGCTAGTATCTTACCGTTTTCGATAACTGGATAGTAATTCCCTTCGTCATATATATAAGCGATCCGATTATATTCCTTCACGTCAATTTCCACTGTATTAGGCAGCTTCCTGGACACGACTGCTTCTTTTATCTCTTTATGCTGCAGGATTTTAGCGGATGCTTCTTCCCCGTCGACTCTCCAAAAGCTTGTCTTAACGGAAATTCCACTTAAATCTACAATCTCCTCATCCGTCAGGTGGCGATTACCTTCTATTTTTATGGCAGACACCTTGCTGAGAGAGGATTGTGAGTAAATGATGAGCGATAACAAGATAAAAAATAAGGATAAATAAAGGATAAGCCTCCTATTAGCCTTATGTTTACGCTGCTCTTTCAGCTTAGGAACCCGATCTTCCAAAGTAACTACTTTCCCTTTTTCCATGTAATACGTTTTCACCCCACCGCACGGCATACTCCGTGCTGTTAATATGCATTGATTTTCTAGCATAATTATATCACATGTGGGGTGAAAAAAAGGATAAATAATACTATTTTCTTCCTATTATCTCGACTTCCGTCTCCAGTTGCACATTGTATAACTCGAGTACCGTTTTTTTGATATGAGCGATAAGATCAAGGACATCCTGTGCTTTCGCCCCATTATCATTCACGATGAAGTTGGCGTGCATTTCCGAAACCTTTGCCCCACCAATCGTGTAGCCTTTCAGTCCGGCTTTTTCAATCAAAGCCCCGGCATATTCCGGAAGCGGATTCCTGAAAATGCTTCCTGCACAAGGATAATTGAAAGGTTGGGTGTTTCTTCTGTAATCCTTATTCTTCTGAAGGGTAGATACCACATCTTCCCTATTTCCCTCTTCAACGTTCAATACCGCCTCAAGGCAGATACCCGGTCTTTCCTTCTGCAGCAAGGATGTGCGATAGGAGAACTTCAGTTCCTCTGGGGTTAACCAGGCCATCTCCCCATCTTCAAAGAGGACATGAGCCTTTTTGAGTACTTTTGACATATCAGAACCATGGGCACCTGCATTCATGTAGACTGCTCCCCCCACTGTTCCTGGGATTCCCGCCGCAAACTCAAGGCCTGTCAAACCCTTTTTGCTGATGATGGTCACGAGCTTAATGAGGGAGTATCCCCCTCCGACTTTCACTTCATTGCCCTCGACTTCCAGATCATCCATGCCATTGCCAAGCTTGATGACCACACCTTCTATTCCCTTGTCAGAAACCAGAAGATTAGAACCGCGTCCGATGGCTGTCCACTTGGATTGGTGTTGATGGATTATTTTCATTGTCTCTTGAAGCATGGCAAGATTACTCGGTTCCACTAGAATATCCGCAGGACCGCCAATTTTCATTGTGGTATGATTTGCCAGTGGCTCGCTCGGCAATACCTTCCCGACATTTGCTTCTTGAAGCTCCTTTACCAACTGTAACTGTTCCATAAATTCCTCCTACATACACGTTCAGTCAATCATTTAAGTTATTTTTATAATGAAAGAGTGCAGATCGTTTTTATTGCCGTGTACTTGATCTTTTCTGTTATTCTATGCAGTAAAAAAAAGAAGGTACATCAGCCTAATGCATCGTAAAGGGATCGAATGAGTCTAAATATGTATAATCGAAAAAAAACGAACGATAGTTATATACCCATTGCACTATAAGGTTAAACCCCTTAATTCCATCGTAGCATATTTTCAGTTATTCTAAACAGGAAATAATAAAAAAGACTCATCACTTTACGCGCATAATATCTATATACTATATCCCCTGTTAAGGTTGTGCAATCAAAATCAGATTTTGTAACCAAAATTTTATCTTTTGTCATACTACCGAAAAGCGGTGGCGAAAAATAATAACACCTCTTCCCAAATTGGGAAGAGGTGTTTCTAGTTTAATATTTTGCATATCGGCTAATATTGAGAAGAATCCCTACGGCCATAAGCATCAGTGTCAGGGATGATCCCCCATAGCTTAAAAATGGCAATGTAATACCGGTTACAGGCATCAATCCCGTTACTACCCCGACATTGATGATCACTTGGATGGCGACCATAGCGATGATGCCCACTGCTAAAAAGCTTCCGTACAAATCCGGTGCCCCGAGGGCAATGCGTATACCTCTCCAAAGTAGAAGTGCAAAAAGCAAGACAACAAAAGATCCTCCGATGAAGCCCAGTTCTTCTGCTAAAATGGCAAAAATGAAATCCGTCTGTGGTTCAGGAAGGTAAAAGAATTTTTGCCGGCTCTGACCCAATCCCAATCCAAGAAGGCCACCCGGTCCGATCGCGTACAGGGACTGGATGATTTGAAAACCACTGTTCAACGGGTCTTCCCATGGATCAAGGAAGGAAGTGATACGCTTTATCCTGTATGGGGCAGACAATACCAGTACGACAAAGCCTGCTACGCCTACCAGGCCAAGTCCCACGAAATGACTGATTCTCGCACCTGCCACATAGATCATGACAATACACGTTCCGACCATCACAGTACCCGTTCCAAGATCCGGTTGCATCATGATCATGCCAAAGGCCAGGAATACCAAGCCAAGACTTGGCACCAATCCCTTTTTAAAAGATGTTATTTTCTTTTGATTTTCACTTAAATATTTTGCCAGGAATGCAATCATGGCTATTTTCATGAATTCTGAAGGTTGAACCGAAAATGCCCCTACCCCTATCCAGCTCCTAGATCCATTTCGCTCCATCCCTATACCCGGGATCAAAACGGCAACTAGCAGTACAAAACACACGATGATAATCAGCTTCGCCCATGTACGCCATGTCCAGTAATCAACATTCATGATAAAGAACATCGCCACAACACCAAGACCTGCAAATAGCAACTGCCGCTTTGCGAAGAAGAAAGTGTCCTGGAACTTATAATCCGCCCAGACCGCACTTGCACTATAGACCATGATCAATCCGATGGCAAGTAATGTCAAGGTCGTGATAATTAATATTAAATCGGGAGTAGATCGCTTTGTCGCCAACAGAAAACACCTCTCGAGCATATTTTAGGGCATATAGATGAGGAACCCAAGCAACAGATATCCTTCTACTTAGCAAAAAGAGGCTTTGTCCTTCTGTTGCATCCGCTAATCCCGCGGAAGTTTGCAACTATCAGAACAAAGCCTCATAGGTTTCGGCCAAGCCCTTACTTAAGCTTATGCACGGCGTCTATAAAAATGTCTCCTCGTTGTTCGAATGTTTTATATTGGTCCCAGCTGGCACAAGCTGGAGATAAAAGAATAACATCACCGTCGTGGGACATTTCAAAAGCAACCGGTACGGCTTTTTCCACATTATCGACACGTTTTATCTCTTTTATTCCCGCTTCTTCCGCAGTTTTGATAAGTTTTTCCGCGGTTTCGCCAAATGTGATCAATACTTTTACATTTTTCAAGTATGGAAGCAGATCATCGAAATCGTTTCCTCTATCAAGCCCCCCGGCAAGGAGGATGACACTCTCGTCAAAAGCGGAGATCGCTTTTTGAGTGGCTAAGATATTGGTAGCTTTCGAATCATTGTAGAATCTTCTATTTTCGATTGAGTCCACAAACTGCAGACGGTGCTTTACCCCCGTAAAAGTGGTAAGCACTTTTTGGATGGCTTCATTTTCAGTGCCGACAAGCTTTGCAGCTGCTATCGCTGCAAGTATGTTTTCAAGATTATGCTTGCCAGGCAAAACGATATCAGCTACATCCATCACTTTTTCTTCCTTAAAGTAGACTCCACCATCTTTAAGGTACGCGCCATCCACCTTGCCAGTTACAGAGAACGGGATGATCGTTGCATGTGAATGTTTGATCATTTCCATGATGACATCATCATCTGCATTGACGACTGCAAAATCTTCCTTTGTCTGATTCTTCATAATGGCCGCTTTGGCGTTTGCATACTCTTCAAGCGTTCCATGGTAATCCAGATGAGCTTCAAAAATATTGAGCAAAACTGAAATTTTCGGACGGAATGAATCAATCCCCATCAATTGAAAGGAAGAAAGCTCTGTCACCATGATATTGGTTTTTGTGGCTTGTTGGGCTACTTCCACAGAGACTTTACCGATATTCCCTGCAATCAGCGGGGATTTCCCGCCACCCTTAAGCATCTCATCAATCAGTGTGGTGGTGGTTGTTTTGCCATTGGAACCGGTAATGCCGATAAAGTCAGCCTCGCTGATCTGATAGGCAAGCTCCACTTCCGTCAGTACAGGAATACCCTTTTGAATGGCCATCTCCACGAGCGGATTGGTATAAGGGATTCCTGGATTTTTGAACACCATATCAATTTCCTGATCGAAAATGCTTAAAGGATGCCCCCCGCATATTACCTCCATGCCTTTGGACTGCAGTTCTTTCGCCTGTTCATTTCCTTCAAGCGGTGTACGGTCGTTTACAATGACATTTGCTCCAAGTGTATGTAAAAGATTTGCTGTGGCTGTGCCACTTTTTGCCAAACCCAAGACAAGGACGTTCTTTTCTTTATAAAAGTCAATATGCTTCATATCAGATCCACACCTCTAAATAGATTCCCAGCACTGCACATAAAAGGCCAACCGTCCAAAAGGATACAACGACGCGCCATTCCGACCAACCTACGAGCTCATAATGGTGATGTAGCGGACTCATTTTGAAGATTCTGCGTCCGGTTGTCTTGAATGAGATAACTTGAATGATAACGGAAAGTGTTTCAAGGACAAATACGCCACCTATTATGATAAGGATGATTTCTAACTTTAACAGGACTGCCACAGTGGCAATCGCCCCTCCAAGGGCCAATGAACCAGTATCCCCCATAAACACCTTTGCAGGATGGGCATTGAAAACAAGAAATCCTAATAATGCGCCGACTACCGCTACTGAAAAAATGGACACTTCAAACTGTGATTGATTCCAAGCCAAGACTGCGAATGCCCCGAATGCTATTGCTGCAGTCCCGGAAACAAGACCATCAAGGCCATCGGTAAGATTGACGGCATTTGAAAAACCGACCAACCAGAAAATCAGGAATACCACATAAAAAATACCCAATTCAAATGACAGATCCGTTCCTGGTATGGAAACTGCGGTCGAAAACTCGAATTGCGTAAATACGAAATAGAAAACCACCGCAATGACGATCTGTCCAATCAGCTTCTGAAGGGAAGTCAATCCGAGGTTTCTTTTTAGAACCACTTTGATGAAATCATCCAAAAAGCCTAAAAGTCCATATCCGACTGTTACAAAAAGCAGCAGATAGGTTTCGACGGATGCCTCGGCATACCTGCCTGTAATGATGAGCGTTGTGACGACTACAGCGAGTAAGATCATCAGGCCGCCCATTGTAGGGGTTCCCGTTTTCTTAAGATGTGACTGCGGCCCTTCTTCACGGATGCTTTGACCAAACTTCAATCTCCGTAGGAAGGGAATAAAAATTGGTGATAATAGAACAGTAATTAAAAAAGATATAACGATGGCAAATAAAACGACCTGTTGTTGCATCGTTATTCCCTCCTCTCTAGTAATATGATTAGAGGTATTATCACCATAAGCATACTTCAACACTATGAATCATCAAGTCCTGTGAATAAATCTATGATCCCTTCCAAGCCTTTTTAGACAAATGCGTGACATACCTACGGTTCCAACACCATTTACAAGCTATTGAAATGCGATTAACTTGCATACTGGCAACCAATCCTAAAGTCAGATTAGATGTACCAAAACTAAATTTTATCTGTTTTTCCCGCTTCTGCAAATACTTTTTTTCATGTTTTTACTTTTTCTTCAGGAATTGAACCTTTTTCTTTAATTTCTGCTCATTATATGGGATAATCAGTGACTTTTAGCATGGATATTTTCGGTTAAGGATTAGCGTATTTTTCCATACCCTACATAGTTTATGATGAACCCTTTGCATGTATGGCTTCCCGGGCAACTTTTCTATCATCAAATTCCAGCACTTTGTCTCCTATTAACTGATAGGTTTCATGTCCTTTGCCTGCAATCAAAATGACATCTCCCGGACTTGCTTCATTGACAGCCTTTAAAATGGCCTGTCTGCGATCCTCAATTATTTCGTAAGGATGACCTTTTATCCCGGATTCCATATCAGCAAAGATCCTTGCAGGATTTTCTGTGCGTGGATTATCAAGCGTGAATATCACCTTATGTGCATGGGAAATCGCCGCCTTTGCCATCAATGGCCTTTTGGCACGGTCACGGTCACCGCCACATCCCACAACACAGGTTATATTTTGTCGGGAAAGTTGCTTTGCTGTCTTTAATACATTCTCTAAGCTGTCAGGGGTATGTGCATAGTCAACTATCACGGTATAGTCCTGACCTTCCTCGATCACTTCGAATCTTCCGGGCACGCCTTTCATTTCCTCTACAACCTTAATGATCGTCTCCATAGGAATATTGGATACATAGGAGGCAGCGATTGCAGCAAGGACATTATAAACACTGAACTTGCCGACCAATTGCAGGTGAATAGGAACAACCCTGTTGTCGTATACTAAGTCAAACTTTGTTCCCTTCCCTGATATTTCAATATTGGTTGCCATGATATCACTGTTATTATTGATACCATAAGTGATGACCTGTGCGGCTGTAGACAATGCATAACATTCACTCGCAGCGTCATCGGCATTCAATACGGCGAATTTGGGCTTTTGAAGTTTATAAGCATTTCCGAGAGACGAGAATAACAGGGATTTGGCAAACTTGTATTCTTCCATTGTTTTATGATAATCGAGGTGATCCTGAGTAAGATTCGTAAATACTGCTACATCAAAATCACAGCCAAAGACCCTGCCCATATGCAAAGCATGGGAGGAAACCTCCATCACGACAGTCTGGACTCCATTCTCCACCATTCGATGAAAAGATTCCTGAAGCGTAAGTGCATCAGGGGTAGTATTTTTAACAGGGAAGGACTGATCACCGATTTTCATATTAATTGTCCCTATCATCCCTGTTTTCTGACGATGCTTTTGGAATATGGATTCGATGATATGGGTCGTTGTAGTTTTTCCATTGGTTCCAGTAATCCCGATGAGGTGAAGTTTGTGTGTAGGCTGACCATAAAAAATATCAGCTAATATCGCCATGGCCCTTTTTGAATCCGGGACCACTATCACCGGTACCGGGACATCCAATACTTTTTCGGATATGATGGCGACCGCACCATTTCTGATAGCTTCTTCTGCATATATATGACCATCTACCGTATACCCCTGAATGCAAAAAAATAAACTCCCCTTCTTTGCCAACCGGGAATCCATCACGATTGAATCTATTTCAGGATTTAAAGCAGAAGATACCTGATAACGATGTAGATATTGAATTAAGTCTTGTAGCATCATAGGAATCATTCCCCTCTACTTGGAATTGCTAAAGGACGCTCGAAGTGTAGTTTAGACTGTTTATTGACAGGTAGAATTTTCATCCTATCTCCATTCTATCCTATTTAGGGAAATTAAACCAAGAGCCCGCTTCAGGGCCCTTGGTTTTTTTAGTCTTCATCACTCTTATCAGAACCGGACATGTATACTCGGATGGTAGAACCCTCTTTGACTTTTGTTCCTGGTTTTGGTGCCTGCTCCACTACTGTGTCACCTTCCCCGCTGATATCAAGCTTCAGGGTGACCAGCTGTTGAATGAGCTCTTTTCGGGACATTCCCTTCAAGTTAGGCACTTCCACCAAAGGGACATCCGGCCATTGCAGTTCCTTTTCTATTTGTCCTTTTCTCTTCTCTACACCAAGCGCACTCAGGCTTTCCTCCATTATATTCCCGACTACAGGTGCTGCTACTACTCCACCGAACTGAACTGTGCCTTTTGGATTATCAATGGCCAGATAAACAACTATCTGCGGATCATCTGCAGGGGCAAACCCGATAAAGGAGACGATATGATTGTTTTCCATGTATCTGCCATTTTGCACTTTTTGTGCGGTACCAGTCTTCCCTCCAACACGGTAGCCTTCTACAAATGCATTACGCCCGGTTCCTTGTGCTACTACGCTTTCCAACGCATAACGGACTTGGTTGGAGGTTTCCTCCGAAATGACCCGTCTTTTTTCTACAGGTGTGTTTCTTGATACCACGTCCCCTGAAACTGGGTCGATAAACTCCTTGGCAATGTACGGGGTATAAAGGATGCCACCATTTATGGCAGCAGACACTGCAGTCACCTGCTGGATCGGGGTCACCGAAACCCCCTGGCCAAATGCGGTTGTAGCCAGTTCTACTGGTCCTATATTTTCCGGCTTAAAGAGAATCCCTTTCCCCTCCCCTTGAAGGTCAATGCCTGTTTTCTCCCCGAAGCCGAATGATTTGATGTAATCAAATAGAGTATCCGTACCCAGACGCTGCCCCAATTCTACAAATCCCGGGTTACAGGAGTTTTGGACGACTTCCAAAAATGTCTGATGGCCGTGTCCGCCCCTTTTCCAGCAGCGGAGCCTCGCACCAGCAACCTCTGCAGCCCCTCCATCATGGAAAGTGTCCTTTGTCAGGTTGACTTTATTTTCTTCCAATGCTGCTGCCAGTGTAATTATTTTGAATGTGGATCCCGGCTCATACGTACTCCATACCGGCAGATTTCGATTATAGATCTCTGGTGGGACCTTCTGGAACTCTGCAGGATCAAAGTCCGGTCTGCTCGACATAGCGAGTATTTCGCCTGTGTTTGGATCCATCGCGATGGCAATGATTCCATCAGGATTATATTGTTCATAGGCAAGGTCCAGTTGATTCTCCATGATGGTCTGAACCTTGGAGTCTATTGTCAGCCTGAGATCAAGGCCGTCCACCGGAGCCACATAATCATCTGGAATATCTGGCATTCTGCGGCCTTTCGCATCCGAATAGAACTGAACATGTCCTTTTTGTCCCTTTAGTTGTTTATCATAAAACAATTCCAATCCCATCAGGCCCTGATTGTCGATCCCGGCAAATCCAAGGACATGGGAAAGATAACTGCCAAAAGGATAATGCCTTTTGGAATCTTCCGCAATATACACACCTTTAAGGCCCAACGCCCTGACTTCCTTTGCCTTCTCATGGGAAATTTTTCTTCCTTCCGGATTGATTCTTTCCATTGATGAATTTTTTGTGATCTGCTTGTACAACTTCTCTTTGGGCATATTTAAAGCAGCTGCCAATTTTTCAGCTGTCTGATTTGGGTCTTGGATTTGTCTAGGCACCACCAGTACCGAAGGCGCACTCATATTCGTGGCTAAAGGGACTCCGTTACGATCCAGTATTTCGCCACGCTCCGGTTCAAAAGGGATGTTGCGGCTCCACGAGTCCTTCGCACGATCCGTTAACATATTCCCTAGAGCAAACTGCACATAGCCTAAGCGCAGATCGATAATTGCAAATAGAAGGATGCCTACCAGTAATACCACTGTCAATCTTCTCCGTACCGTCACATGAGATACCCGCATAACACATGAACCTCCTTTAATATTCGTTGTAATATATGCTTGTACCATAGAAGATAGAACATTTTGAGCAAAGGAGTATTCATTGTGGCCTATCAAAAAAACACAAAAAAGGCTATAGAGCAAAGAGATTAAACTCTGCCCTATAGCCTTATTCCCAATTCAACTCACTGCTTCCCTCTCTTCCTCTTCCTCCTCATCTTCACTTTCAGGAAGAGGCCTGTTGGATTTCAATTCAATGATGAGATGGTCACCACTTTTCAGAACTGAACCAGGAGCAATATTCTGCTTATGCACATAGCCGTTGCCGACGATATTCGGTTTTATTCCCAAGAGATTGGTAAGTTTCCTGACATCCCTTAAGCTCCAGCCGGTCATATCTGGCATCGGAGGTTCTTTTTCTGTCAGTAGCAACACTCTTTCGGCTTTGATTACCGACTGTCCTGCCTCTGGTATTTGCTTGAGTACCTTGGAACCATTCCCTAAAATAATATAATTTGGCGATTCTGCACCCTCACTTCCGCTTATGGCCGTTTTTACACTTCGGCCGGTCAGATCAGGGACCTCAAGTCCAGTCTGTTTTTTATCACGGGCACTTTCTACCTTTTCGTCAGGCTGTATGCTCAAATATTGCAAGCTTCTCCGCATTACGTTATTGAACACTCCGGAAACTGGACCTGCACCATTTTCATGCTTCTCAATCTTCGGTTTTTGTACCGCTACGTACATGAGTAGCTCAGGATCATCAGCAGGGGCCATGCCCGTTATGGAATAAATATACTCCCCATGGCCATAAAGATACTTTCCATCCGGCCCAGGCATCTGAGCTGTCCCAGTCTTGGCTGCAACACTGTAACCGTCAATTGCATAAGGGCGCCCTGTACCATTTTCAGCACTTACTACCGATTCAAGTACAGAGAGTACTTTATCGGCAGTTTCTTTTGAGATGGGCTCGCCTTTTTGCTTTGGCTTATTTTGCAAGACCACTTCATTTGTATTGGGATCGACGATTTTGTCGATTACGTAAGGCTGCATCATTTTCCCATCATTCGCAATTGCCGTTGCCGCTTGAATCTGCTGAATCGGGGTAAAAGCAGAACCTTGTCCAAATGCAGTGGATATGCGGTCACGATAATAATGGTAGTTTATGTTACTTGTAGTTTCATCGGGCAGGTCGATGCCTGTCGGCTTGTCCATCCCGAATGCTTTAATATATTCCAAAAGTGTATCTGTTCCCATTTTGTCCGCAAGCAGGGCAAAAGCAACGTTGGACGAGCGTTGAACACCTTCGTCAAACGTAATCGTACCCCAGCCCACTCCACCATTATGATCTCTTACCGGGATCGGGTCTTTAGGCAGCATGTATGTCCCAGATTCATAGAGCTCTGAACCGTTGTATACACCTTCTTCGATCGCAGCGGCCAAAGAGAATATTTTCATCGTCGAACCAGGTTCATAGCGGTAGGAAATGGTATCATTATTCCAATTGTCCGTTAGCCCCGCACGTGTATTTAAATCAAAAGTCGGCCTTGAACCCATCGCAAGGATCTGACCTGTTTTTGGGTCGGCCACGATTGCCATTATCTTTTCCGGCTCATACTTTTCATCTACTTCAGTCATCGCTTCCTCAAGGAACGTCTGAATCGTCTTGTCCAGGGTCAGATGTACATTCTTCCCGTTTATCGCAGGCACAAAGGATACATTGGCATCCTTCGGTAAAATGGTACCTTTGTTATCCGTTTTGATTGTGTAGTTGCCGTCCTGTTCTTTCAATTCTTCTTCCAGCATTTTTTCTAATCCAATGGATCCTTTTACCTGACCATTTTCATCAGGCCGGGCAAAACCCACCACATGGCTTGCAAACACACCATTCCAGTAGTAACGTTTTTTCCCTTCTATAAATGCTATGCCTGGAAGCTCAAGCTCCTCAATTTTATTCTTAACAGAAGGAGAGATATCACGCCCGATCGCTCCGAACTCCACTTGTTTTCTATCTTGTAACAACTTTTCAAGGATTTCGCTTTCATCCGCTTCAAGCAGGGGGGCAAGCTTACTTGCAGTCTCTTGTGGATCGACGACATGTCGTTTAATTTTTCCTGTTGAAAGAGATTTATCCAATACCGCAACCAGGTTGAAGGAAGGTGTATCCTCAGCTATCGGATCACCGCTTCTGTCAAGGATCGCCCCTCTGTCGGCCTGGATGTTCTTATTTACATTGTAGTATTTGGCCGCTTCGGCAGACATGTTATGGCCCTTCACTTCGCCTGTTGCCTGAAGGAATAAAAATCGTCCGATTAATAGAAAAAAGAGCAACGCAAATATTACAAGTAAAAATGCGGCTCCTAAATGAATTCTTTTTTTATGAACAAAATTTTGCATGGCAGTCAGTCCCGAACATTCTTCACGTTATTTTCGTTTAATGAAAGCCCTAGATCCTTTGCTTTTTCAAGGATTCGCTCATAGCTGCTTTCTTCTGCTACCTGCAATTCCAATTCACGGTTCTTATTGATTTGGGTGGCTACTGTTCCTTCAAGCGTTTGTATCTCACTGTTTACCTGATAGATCGTATTGTTGTTAGAGATGATGTGGATAGATCCAAAAGCCAGGAGTCCAATGAACATATAGCCTAAGACTTTTTCCCCTAGGGTGATCTTGGCACGTTTTTTGATTACTAGATTCTTTTTCGGAGCTTGCTGCTGCCGTTCTTCGTGTTGTCTCTGAATTTTATGAGCTAAGTTACTCATTTCCCTTCCCCCAAATCATTATTATTTTATCTATTTCTCATTAGTCTTTAACTTTTTCGGCTACTCTCAGTTTTGCACTTCTGGCACGGTTGTTCGCCTCAAGTTCATCTTCACTTGGTAAAATAGGCTTTCTTGTGACCAGCTTAAGCACCGGTTCAAATTCTTCCGGGATGATCGGCAAACCTTGCGGCAATTGAGGAAGTTGGCTTTTTTCCTTGAAAGCCACTTTACACATTCTGTCCTCGAGTGAATGGAAGGTGATGACACTGACTCTCCCACCTGGTCTCAGCACATCGATAGCCTGGTGTATAGCATCCTCGAAAACTCCGAGTTCATCATTTACAGCGATTCGAATCGCCTGGAATACACGCTTTGCAGGATGTCCTCCCGTTCTTCTTGCCGGAGCGGGAATGCCATCCTTAATGATTTCAACAAGCTCCAACGTTGTTTCTACCGGTTTATGCTTGCGGTATTCCTCAATTTTCCTTGCAATCTGCTTGGAGAATTTCTCTTCCCCATACTGAAAGAAAATACGGACAAGTTTTTCATATGGCCATTCATTCACTACATCATAAGCACTCAATGGACTATCCTTGTCCATCCTCATGTCAAGCGGTGCCTCGTGATGATAGCTGAATCCTCTTTCAGGTGTATCCAGCTGCGGGGAGGAAACACCTAAATCGAATAACACGCCATCCACCTTTGTGATTCCTTGCTCATACAACTTCTCTTTCAAAAATTTGAAATTGCTTTTGATGAAGATGACACGATCAAGGTAGTTATGTAATACGTTCTTCGCGTGCTCGAGGGCACTATCATCCTGATCAAATGCAACCAGCCTTCCTTTTTCAGAAAGCCTTTTGACAATTTCAGAGCTATGTCCAGCCCCACCAAGCGTGCAATCGACATAAATTCCATCTTCTTTGATGTTAAGACCTTCCACTGCTTCATTTAATAGTACTGTTACATGGTGAAACATCTTCCACCGCCTTTCTAGCTCTAAGCTGTTTCGATCTTGTTAGCGTGCTTTATACCCTGATATTTTTCCACTGATCAGGGCTTTTATCCAAGATGCTCTTTTCTTGCGCTTTGTAATAGATCCCTTTTATAAGTCAAAGTCTACGAGGTTTTCTGCAATCTCTGCGAAGGAGTCTTCCGAATCTTCCACAAAGGAATTCCAGTTCTCTTTGCTCCAAATTTCTATTCTGTTGGATACCCCGATCACGACACATTCTTTTTCCAGCTGCGCATATTGCACAAGTGGTGATGCGATGTTCACCCTGCCTTGCTTATCGAGTTCACATTCTGTTGCACCTGAAAAGAAAAATCGTGTAAAAGCCCGGGCATCTTTTTTTGTAAGTGGCAACTGCTTCAGTTTATCTTCAACAGTTTTCCATTCGGATAGTGGGTACCCAAAAAGACATTTATCAAGCCCTCTTGTAAGGACAAAGGCTTCACCTAAATGATCACGGAATTTAGCCGGAACAATCATACGCCCTTTTATATCAATAGTATGATGATATTCCCCCATGAACATTCGGCTTCCCCACCTTCCCTCTACTTTACACCACAATCCCCCACTTATCTCCACTTACTTTATTGTACTATTCTCTTCCCTAAAAGAAAATCCTTTAAGCCTAAAATTTTTTCGTTTTTCATCTTTTTACAACATTTTTTGACAAAGGGATGAATTAAGGACGAACTTGACTGATTTTGACTTTCCAAAAACATGATATGCTATCATTCCTCAACAATTTTATGTTTACGACCTATTTTCCCTGAACGAATTGTCAGAAAATAAAAACAAAAAAAGCAACCGGAAATGGTCGCTTTTTTCTTTACGTCTATTATTTAGGACCCTATAAAACACCGCTGTTGATTTCCGCACTAGGCTTCGCTTTCCGCGAGGCGTTTGTGGAGCCTCTTCGGCTTTCGCCTGCGGGGTCTCCACTAAACGCTTCCTCCCGCAGGACAAGGAAGGCTACGGCAGCGATGCATCGCACGAAGAAAATGCTCGCATTTTCGAGGAGTCTTCGCCTATTGCTCCAATCAACAGCTAGTAAACATTAAGAATTAGTTTTAAAGCATTAAACATAAATCAGTTTATGTTTGCCGTTATGTTCCAGCGGCAGTTCAACGATTCTTTGTACGAGGTCCAAGCCATATTGATTCAAATAGTAGTAGATATTCCAAACCCGTTCTTGTGGAAGTGAATCCGGGATAAGTGATAGTTCGGCTCGGAGGTATTTTTTCATGACTGTTTCATGCTTTTCATAGGACGACTTTTCCATCAGGCGTTTCATGAAGGCGAATTGCCTGTCGATCAAGGTCCAGTTTTTTTCGAATACAGGCTCCAAATGGGGAAAAACATCCTTCCCTACCGTCCTGAACTGCTTATGCACCTTCTCGTATTCCTTTTGGTAGGACTCCAATCGGCTCTCAAGTTCTTCAAGCTCCTGACTTCTCAACCATGCCTTCCGCTTCTCTTCCAATCCATTTATCAAGATGTCTTCCATGCTTTCACCCAATTCCTTGACTGTGGAATCAATATGGCGCTCCACAATAGTCAGTCCGATACGGGGGACAACAGGCGGCATCTCAAGGTCAAGCGCTTCGAAAGCACCTTTCAATTCAGCCCAATAACTGATTTCCCCAGGACCTCCGATGAATGCAAGTGCCGGAAAAAGGAATTCCTGCATCAATGGCCGGGTTACGACATTGTTGGAAAAAAGATGTGGATTAGATTTCATTTCTTCCATTAGTTGTTCCCAAGCAAACTCGGTCTTCCCGTCTTTGGTACAGGCTTTCTGTAGTTCTTCATCCCAAAACAGCAGCTCACGCTCACCATGTTTGTGGAAGAAAATATTCATGGAATTCCCCTGCACATCCAGCATATTGCCAAACCCTGCTTTTTCAAGATCGTCTTGGGCCGCCAAAACTTCCGAAGTAATCCTTTTATGGCTGGTCAATAATCTTTGGAAAAATGGAACTTCTATTTTTCTTAAGTCCGGGTTGGATGCATCAACAAGTATCAAGCCGGTTCCCTTGAACAGGGTGGTAATAAGTTCGGCAAAGAAATCGACTAGATTGTCTGCAGATTCCAATGATCTTTCCAATAATGCTTTAATATCATTCGTAAAAGCTGTTTCCCCGTATGAATTCACTATTTTGAGCATCCATTCGGAAAGTTGCTGTTTATCTAATTGCAGTTCCGAAACCATCTTTTTCCCTGCAGCTTTCATCGGGAGGGAAATTTTTTCTACGCCATTTTCCCTTGGGATGTTTACATGATTGATTTCATGATAATCATGATCCTCGCCTGCAATCCAAAAGACAGGCAGTACAGGGACACCCAACCTATTTTCTTGTTCTTTTGCAAGTTTAATGATGCTGATGATTTTGGAGATTGTATAAACCGGTCCCGTCAACAAGCCTGCCTGCTGTCCACCGATTACAACCAATGATTCTTCGGAGCGGAATCTCTCTATATTATGTAAAGTTTTTTCATCGGCATGGTATCTGGCATTGAAGCTTAACAGATGATCTGCTAAATCATCCCTTAGAAAGGTCTGTTGAGCCAAGGAATTTTTTCTATTTTCGAATGTATCTGCTGAAAACGGATTATATGTAAAAAAACGGTGTAAGCTTTCCTCTTCTGATAAATAAGCCGATGCAAACTTATTAATAGTAGGAAGCGCAAGTTCTACTATATTCATAAAGTACTTCCTTTCTAATCGATCAAATATCCATATCTCCATGAGTATAGCATTGATTTGAATCGAAACAAAAAAAATTGCTTATAAAAAAATCAAGTAAATGCCTCATAAATTCTTTGTATGACACCAAATAGGGCCAAACAGAAATAAGCGAGGAAAAACAAGAGGAAATTGAAGCGCCAGAACCCTTTGAATACTTTTTTGAATTGGATTTCCTGCTTGATTCTATAGTGTGTAATCACCATGATCATGGCAATGGAAACCAGGACAATCATTATGATCCAAAGATAGGAGCGTTCCCAGATGATGACTATAAGGAAATGCACTGCAAGGATAAAAAATAAGGTTGAGGTATCTACTGCAACATGAAAGGACCGCTTATTATTCTTCGTTATATATCTCGCACATACATAAAACATCAACAAACCCAATACAGGTGCCGTGACGATGGTTGCAAATAAGACAGAAATAATATTGGACACCGCTCTATTACCTCTCTTCCTCAATCCTAAGTTCTGTTGTGTACAAATGATTTTCTTCCAAACCTTTTATGCTTGTATAAATGAATTCTGTGAGCGGTACTGTTTTTCCTTGTTCCTTCGCTGAAAAAATCACATAACCCAAGATAGCCTCCACTTCCGTTCTTCTCCCATTTTCGATATCCCGCTGCATGGAAGACCAGTTTTCTGCGGTGTTGCGACAGACATTCAATACGTGGTTCCACACTTCTTCTTTTTTCTCTTCGTCTATTAGAAATGAAATTTCCTCATATAAAGTAATCATGGCATTTTTGTAAAAACGGTTTTGTACCAATTGTCCATTTTTCACGCGATAGAGGGTTGTCAGCGGATTGATGATAGCATTGACAATCAATTTCTCCGTCAACATGATTTTGTGGTTATCCCTTGTCTGGACAGGAAAGCAATCTTCCAACCCTTCTTCCCAAAGGGTCAAAAACTGCTTGTCCATGCAATCTTTTCGTAGTGGGGCAACTTTCGTCATTCCTTTTCCAGTCCAAATGATAGTCACATCATCCAGCTTTTTCACACCATGCTCCACAACGCCTATCAGAGGCTTTGCGGCGTTTATTCTTCCGGCCAAGTCCAAGTGACCCATCCCATTCTGGAGGAAAAGGACACTTTGCTCTTTGTTTAAGCCCATTAAATGAGGCATTATTTCATGCAGTGCATATTGCTTGACCGCTACTAGGATCACATCATCCTCAAGCTTTACCATATCGGAAATGTGCTTTACTTGTACCTTCCTGTTCATGGCGGGAGAGTTATTCTCCATCAATGTGATACCTTTTTCCTTCAACAGTTTACACTGGTGCATTCTTTTTGTGTAAAGGGTGACAGGAAAAATAGGGGAAAATTGGTAAGCGTATAAAAGGCCTATTGCACCGGCTCCGATTATTCCAATTTTCATCATGGACCCCCTCCCTATTACCTATTTCTTCTTATTGTACCAATATATGAGGCAGAATCTACAGAAAATATTGATAAAATTTCATTCTATTGAAAAGGCTCTTTTGGAAAAGATCGTTGTTTTAAGTATAAGACTGGGCTAAGAATAAGATGTCAACATTAAACTCTCTGTTGGTCTCCGTTCCAGGTGTTCGCTTTCCGCGGGCGGCCTCGGGAGCCTCCTCGGCGCTTTGAGAAGTGCACCCCTTTTGTTGGACACACATCTAACAATAGGAGGTGTACTTCAGTTGACTAAATTTACACGAGAAGTAAAACATCAAGCCGTACA
>NZ_JAFBED010000001.1 GCF_016908565.1 Sutcliffiella tianshenii | reverse complement strand
TTGCATGTATTAGGCACGCCGCCAGCGTTCATCCTGAGCCAGGATCAAACTCTCCAATAAAGAGTTTGAGCTTATGCTCAAATGTTGACTAGCTTATGTTACATTTTCGTTCTTTGTTAATCCCTATAAGATTAACGTGGACGCTGTTGTTTTGTTTAGTTTTCAAAGAGCTCTTTCGGTAGAAGCTTTGTTAAAAGCGACCCCTTTAATATAACACAAATCATTATTTTAAGTCAACGTTTTTTTGAAATTCTTTTTTTGAAGAATGTTATTCACAATTACTTGTGTTGCTGACTTGATTGATTATAGCACGGGGTTTGTCCGGTTGCAATTACTTTTTCAATATATGATTAAATTATTTTTAAAGATATAAAAAAGTCACACTTCCGGAATCGGCAGCATGACCTTTTTATGTAATCCCTACTTAATGATCTCTTCTACAAAAAGATCGAGTTCTTGATTTAAGGAGATGAATTGTTCGCTGTTCTCTATTCTCACCATCGGTCTTGTCGGGGTTGCCGGATCGATGAATACCACATCCACGATTTTCCGATTGGAAAGTCTCAGCTTTGCCCCTACGCTGATTCTGCATACGCTGTTTGTCAGAGCTTGGACGACAGCAAGATCATACTTCCCGAAAGTCTCATGCTTGAGCTGCTCGATGACTTTGAATGGTGATTGCTTGCTGCGATACTTCCTTGGAGAGGTCATAGCGTGGAAAACATCGGCAACAGCAAGTATTTTCGTATAATCATGAATCTTATCCTCAGACAGTCCAAAAGGATAGCCGCTTTTATCATAGCGTTCGTGATGCTGCAGGACAGCGAGCTTGATCTCATCTTGAATGACAGGCTGCTTGCTCACCATCTGATAACTGAATATCGGGTGTTCTTTTATCTGATCAAACTCTTCCTTCTTCAATGCGGCTACATTTTTTAGGATTTTCTGGTCGATCCTGGACATTCCGCAATCCATCAGAAAACCTGCAATGCCTACCTGGATGATATCCTTCTTTTTGAATCCCATCGTTTTTGCAATGGAGGCTGCGATGATAGCCACCGCTACAGAGTGATGAAAGACATATTCTTCTTCATTGGTGTAATGGTAGACAGAAAACACTTCTTGTGGAAAGACCAAGGATTTTTCAATCATGGGGATAATGGCCTTTCTTACTTCTGAATAATCGATGGGAGCACCTGATTGCCAGGTTTGATACAGACGCTTATAGCTTTGCGTTGCTTTAAAATACATCTGCAGGAAGGAATCTTCCTTCGGCTTTTCCTCGCGAACAGGTAATAGTTGAGGGTTGAATGGCTGTCCGTTTGAAAGGAATGCTTCGATCTCGACTTCATCTATTAAAAAAAGTTCCAAGATTTCGATATGTTGACTTGTAAGAACTGTTCGTTTCGTAATGATTGGCTTTGTTGTCAGAGATTTTACTTCTTTGGCTAATATACACCCTTCCACCAATTGTTCAGTTTTCACTAGCATACACGCTTTCCTCTCCTTACCTCTTTATACACAAAGAGGAACACATAGAGTGTCCCTCTTTGGATTAGACTATTTGCACTTCTTATTCTTCGACCTCTTCAGCAGGAATTCCTTCTTCGAGATTGGAATCTTCCAATTCTAAATCGTCCGGGCCTTCTTCTTCCTTATCAACCCTTGCTACAGTCGTAACAAATTCGTTCTCGGCTAAACGGATCAATTTTACCCCTTGCGTATTACGGCCCATCTGTGAAATGCCATCGACGGACATGCGTATCAGTACGCCGCTTGCAGTAATAAGCATAAGGTCTTCATCGGTTGTAACTGTCTTAACTGATACGAGTTCTCCATTGCGATCGGTAATGTTACACGTTTTGATTCCTTTACCGCCACGGCTCTGGATGCGGTACTCTTCAGCAGGAGTACGTTTTCCATAACCATTTTTCGTAACGACCAATACATCGAGATTTTCTTCGAGAAGCTCCATGCCGACCACTTCATCGTCATCTGAAATGGTGATTCCTTTTACACCGGTTGCAGTTCTACCCATGGAGCGAACGTCGGTTTCATGGAAACGGATGAGCATACCTTTTTTCGTACCGATGATCATTTCCTTCGTACCATCCGTCATTTTTACGCTGATCAATTCATCATTATCACGGAGGCCGAGTGCGATCAGACCGCCTTTACGGATATTGGCGAATTGAGATAGCGGGGAACGCTTGGAAATCCCGTGCTTTGTAGTAAAGAAGAGATACCAATCATCGACAAACTCCTCTACAGGGATAATGGCATTGACCCATTCCCCTTTTTCCACTTCTAGGAGGTTGATGATCGGGATGCCTTTTGCTGTACGGCTATATTCCGGAATTTCATAACCTTTTGCACGGTATACTTTGCCTTTATTGGTGAAGAATAAAAGCGTATCATGCGTGGAAGTCGTCAATAGATGTTCCACAAAGTCATTTTCATTTGTTCCCATCCCCTGCACTCCACGGCCGCCTCGTCGCTGACTGCGGTAAGTCGAAAGTGGGAGACGCTTGATATAGCCATTATGAGTCAAGGTAATGACGACATTCTGGCGTGGAATCAAATCTTCATCCTCGATTGCTTCAAGGCCACCGACCATGATTTCAGTTCGACGGTTATCATTGAAGCGCTCTTTTACCTCTGTCAGTTCCTCACGGATAATCTCCAATACCTTCTCTTCGTCAGCAAGGATTGCTTTCAGTTCAGCGATTAGCTGCATGAGACCTTGATATTCCTCTTCGATCTTTTCACGTTCTAATCCTGTTAAACGTTGCAGACGCATGTCAAGGATAGCTTGTGCCTGCTTTTCCGATAAGGAGAATTCAGTCATTAAGCCTTCACGGGCAATATCGGCTGTCTGGGAGCTTCTGATCAATGTGATGACCGCATCCAAGTGATCAAGTGCGATACGCAGACCTTCGAGTATATGGGCACGTGCTTCGGCCTTACGGAGTTCGAATGCCGTTCTGCGCTTGATGACTACTTTTTGATGCTCCAGATAGTGGTATAGGCACTGCTTCAGGTTCAATACTTTAGGTTCGCCATTGACAAGGGCCAGCATATTGATACCGAAACTTGTCTGCAAGGACGTCTGTTTGTATAGGTTATTCAAAAGGACGTTCGCATTGGCATCCTTCTTCACTTCCATGACGATTCGCATACCGTTACGGTCTGATTCATCACGCAGATCGGAAATGCCTTCAATCTTCTTGTCACGGACCAGGTCCGCAATTTTTTCAATCAGTCTGGCTTTGTTTACTTGGTAAGGCAATTCATGGACAAGGATGACTTCTCTACCATTCGGCTTTGTTTCGATTTCAACCTTTGCACGGATCGTAATGGAGCCTCTACCTGTTTCATAAGCACGGCGGATGCCGCTTCTGCCAAGTATTTGCCCGGCGGTCGGGAAATCAGGACCAGGGATGATCTCCATCAACTCGGGAATCGTAATCTCAGGATCTCTGCTTACCGCGAGGACCCCGTCAATGATCTCACCAAGTTGGTGCGGGGGAATATTCGTTGCCATCCCAACGGCGATACCGGATGCACCATTCACCAGAAGGTTCGGGAATCTTGCAGGAAGTACAATCGGCTCTCTTTCAGAACCATCGTAGTTATCTTGATAATCAATCGTATCCTTATTGATGTCACGTAGGATCTCCATCGCGATTTTGGACATCCTTGCCTCTGTATAACGCATCGCAGCTGCAGCGTCACCATCGACAGAACCGAAGTTCCCATGGCCATCGATCAGCATATAACGGAAATTGAAATCCTGCGCCATACGCACCATCGTGTCATAAACTGCAGAGTCACCATGCGGATGGTACTTACCGATAACTTCCCCTACGATACGGGCAGATTTTTTATAGGCTTTATCCGATGTCATCCCCAAATCATTCATTGCGTACAAGATCCGTCGATGAACAGGCTTCAAGCCGTCACGAACATCAGGAAGGGCACGGGAAACGATAACGCTCATTGCGTAATCCAGGAAGGACGTTTTCATTTCCTGACTGATATTAATTTCTTTAACTTGAGACATTTATATGAACCTCCTTGCGAAATCCGGTTTCACACCGGATCCGCCCTATGTAACCGGCAGGATAGGCACCCTACCCTGCAAAAATCTATTATTCAAATGGATAAATAAGGAATCTCCTAAATATCCAAGTTTTTCACGTAACGGGCATTATCCTGGATAAAGTTCCTTCTTGGCTCTACTTTATCACCCATCAGGATTTCGAATGTCTCATCCGCTTCGATGGCATCCTGCAGGCTGACCTGCAGCAATGTTCTCGTTACCGGATCCATTGTGGTTTCCCATAATTGCTCCGGATTCATTTCTCCAAGACCCTTGTAACGCTGGATTCCTGGTTTCGGATTCTCCGACATGGTCGCCAACACTTCTTCAAGTTGTCTATCATTATAGGCATATTCAATCTTTTTGCCCTGCTGCACTTTATAAAGTGGCGGCTGGGCTATATAGATATAACCGTGCTCAATGATCTGGCGCATGTAACGGTAGAAGAACGTCAGTAATAGAGTACGGATATGCGCACCATCGACATCCGCATCCGTCATGATCACAATTTTATGATATCTGGCTTTTGCGATATCAAAATCCTCGCCGATACCCGTTCCTAGTGCAGTGATAATCGCACGGATCTCATTGTTGGATAAAATCTTATCCAGTCTTGCTTTTTCTACGTTGATGATTTTTCCTCGCAAAGGCAGGATAGCCTGGAAATGACGGTCACGCCCCTGCTTTGCAGAACCTCCTGCAGAGTCACCCTCTACCACATATAGTTCGCTGATTGATGGATCTTTGGAGGAGCAGTCCGCCAATTTTCCCGGTAAGCTGGAGATTTCAAGGGCGCTCTTTCTCCGAGTCAGCTCCCTTGCTTTTTTCGCAGCCATTCTGGCACGGGAAGCCATCAATCCTTTATCTACGATCTTTCTTGCAGCTGATGGATTTTCCAATAGGAAGCCTTCGAATTTCTCGGTGAAGACAGAGTCCGTCACGGTACGTGCTTCACTGTTTCCGAGCTTCGTTTTCGTTTGTCCTTCAAATTGTGGATCTGGATGTTTGATGGATACGATGGCAGTCAATCCTTCACGGACATCCTCACCTGTAAGGTTTGAGTCTGCGTCTTTAAATATATTATGTTTACGCGCATAGTCGTTGATCACTCGTGTAAGGGCGGTTTTAAAGCCTGATTCATGCGTTCCACCCTCATAGGTATTGATGTTATTGGCAAATGAATAAAGGTTGCTTGTGTAGCTTTCGTTGTACTGAAGGGCCACCTCTATGGAGATGCCGTCCTTTTCACCTTCCACAAACACTACTTCTTCATGGATGACTTCTTTTGTACGGTTCAAATGCTCTACATAAGACGCAATTCCGCCCTCATAGTAGTATTCATTCTTCTTGCCTTCCTCGACTCTCTTGTCTTCAATCGTTATGCGTATCCCCCTGTTAAGGAATGCAAGTTCACGAAGACGGTGTGCCAATGTATCGTAGTCATATTCAAGTGTTTCCGTAAAAATCTCCGAGTCCGGGACAAAGTGAATGATCGTACCGGTAACCTCTGTCTCTCCGATGATTTTCAAATCTTCCTGAGGAACACCCTTTTTGAACTGCTGATAATGAATGCTGCCATCACGGTGAACGTAGATTTCCAAATCGGAAGAAAGTGCATTTACAACAGAAGCACCTACACCATGAAGACCGCCGGAAACTTTATATCCTCCGCCTCCGAATTTTCCACCTGCATGAAGAACGGTCATGATTACCTCAACTGCAGGTCGGCCCATCTTTTCATGGATTCCAACAGGGATACCGCGCCCGTTATCCTTTACAGTGATGCTGTTGTCCTTTTCCACGACGACATTGATCTCTGAACAGTATCCAGCCAATGCTTCATCGATACTGTTATCGACAATTTCCCACACGAGGTGGTGTAATCCTTTTGCACTTGTAGAACCGATATACATACCAGGTCTTTTCCGTACAGCTTCCAATCCTTCAAGTACCTGTATCTGACTCTCATCATACGCATTTTCTTGTATTTCTTTTTGGTCCATCGCCATATCTATCACCTTCACTTTTTATTTCAATCCGGGCATTGCGTACGAGAGTATGACTCTTTATGCTTTGCCGCTATATTTTAAGAAATAGCTCTTCCAGGGAAGCGTCCATTCTTTTCTTTAAGGTTGTAGAGGCTAGAGGAGACAGATAAATTATCTCTTCTGTGATAACTACCGATTTTACATCGTGCTTGCTGATATTCCTGATTGATTGGGCTGCCACTGTCGGCAATGAGCTCTGCCAATCCGTTTTCAACAGTCGCCTGTCCAAGATTGCAATAATATTGGATGCGCGTACCATAACCTCTTCCCCGATATGCAAGTACACTTCCTTCACCTCAGTTCAATTTCTTTAAAGAACCAGAGACTACCTCATAGGTTGCTGCTTGTTTCAGCGTTTTATGGTCTATTCCGTCCACACTTGTCGTTGTGACGAAGGTCTGCACTTTTCCCTGAATCGTATTCAACAAGTGGGATTGTCTATAATCATCTAATTCTGATAACACATCATCCAAGAGTAGAATCGGATATTCGCCGACTACAGAATAGATGAGGTCAATTTCTGCCAACTTTAAAGAAAGGGCTGTAGTCCGTTGTTGTCCTTGCGACCCGAAAGTCTGCACTTCTTTTCCGTTCACATGAAAGATCAGGTCATCCCGATGCGGTCCAAACAGTGTGACGCCTCTTTCAATTTCTCTATCTTTTATTTTATCAAATTTTTCGTTATATGCTTCTATCATTTTCGACAAATTTAAGCTTTCTGATACATGATCAATAGAGGGTTTGTAAATAATCGTCAATTCTTCCAACCCTCTGCTGATGCTGCTATGTATTGGTTGAGCCCATTTTTGCAATAGCTGGATAAACTCCAGGCGTTTGACAGTCACTTTGGCCGCAAGCTCCACCATCTGTTCCGTCAGGACAAAAAGCATGGTTTCGTCTTTTTGCTTTCTGGTCTGGAGCTGCTTCAAATAATGGTTTCTCTGCTGCAAAACCTTTTGATAGCGTGCAAGATCATGCATATAGACAGGGGAAACCTGGCCTAGTTCCATATCGATGAATCTTCGTCTTACCTGCGGACTCCCTTTAACAAGGGACAAATCCTCAGGCGCAAACATGACAATATTCATATTTCCGACATATTGACTCAGCTTTGATTGTTCCAAATGATTGCTTTTTGCCTTTTTCCCTTTTTTTGAAATGACAAGCTGTAATGGCAACGGTCCATTTCTTTTATGTATCCTGCCTTCTATTTTAGCATACTCTTCGTCCCAACTGATAAGATCTTTGTCGTTTGAGGTACGATGCGACTTTGCCATGGCCAGTACATAGATGGATTCCATTACGTTTGTCTTTCCTTGGGCATTCTCCCCCAGGATGACATTCACGCCATTTTCAAATACGGCATCCAAGCTTTGATAATTCCGGTAGTGCCTTAAGGACAACTCTTCAATATACAATATTTTTCACCATCTTAGGACGAAATAATGACAAAGCTTCCGAAGCCGTCGATTTCCACAATATCCTGATCTCTTAATTTTCTTCCTCTTCTATCGTCAAGTTCACCGTTCACTTTAACCTCATACTCTTGAAGGAACCATTTAGCCATGCCGCCTGATTGGATGACATCTGCTAGCTTCAAGAACTGACCGAGTGTAATTATTTCTGTAGAAATTTCAATTTCCTTCATGATTTCGCGCTCACTTTCGTTTTGTCTTTTCCCTTATTGTACTAAAACTTGGGACTATAGAAAAGAAAGCTACCGCGCTTTGACGCAAGTAGCTTTCCGGATCGATGATTAATAGGTTCTTACTGGCAGGATCAGCTGGAGCATGGAATCGTCATGCATCGTCCTGATCAGGAATGGTCGCATTGCCCCTGTGAAATTGATTAGTATTTCATTGCCTTCAAGAGCTTTTAACGCGTCCATCATGTATTTTGCACTAAAGGAGATTTTTAATTCTTCCCCTTCTACGGAGTTACCTTGTACCTGCTCCACTACTTTCCCGACTTCAGGGGAATTGGAGGAGATTTCTAAAGCGCTCTGTTCAAGTGTAGCGAGTTTAACGACATTGTTTCTTCCCTCTCTTGCAAGCAAGGAAGCACGATCGATGGCTTGCAGAAAGTCTTTTGTGGAAACGGTGATATCCGTTTTGCTTTCAGCCGGTATCAAACGGGATGTATCAGGATAGTTCCCATCAAGCAGACGAGAGAAAAATAGGATGTTTTTCGCTTTGAACAGGACTTGATTGTCCGTAATGACAATATCGAGCAGTTCGTTTGTATCATCAAGGATCTTGTTTAACTCGTTCAAGCTTTTACCTGGAATCACTACGTTACAAGCCAGATTATTTTCTGCATCGATTTTTGCCTTGCGCAATGCCAATCTGTGACTATCTGTTGCAATACAGGTCAACTCATGATTTTCGAGCTTCCAGTTTACACCTGTCAAGATAGGGCGTGTTTCTGAGGTGGACACCGCAAAGACTGTTTGTCGAATAATATTTTTTAACAGATCGGTAGGTAGCTTGAATACACTGTCTTCTTCGATTTGAGGAAGATGAGGGTATTCCGCAGCATCCTGGCCATTTAGATTGAATTCGGATTTACCAGATCTGATCGTCGTGACAAACTGGTTCTGAACTTCAAGCTCAACTGTATCCATAGGTAATTTCTTGATGATTTCACTGAAGAAACGAGCTTGCAGGACTACACTTCCAGATGCTTTTACTTCTACATTCTCCGTTCCATCCTCTTCACTAGGGATGAATGATTCGATGGAGATGTCAGAGTCACTCCCTGTAAGGGTTACCCCTTCTTCAGTCGCGACGATCTTGATACCAGTAAGAATGGGAATCGTCGTACGTGATGAAACAGCCTTTAGCACGTCTTGTACACTTTGAACCAACTTGTCTCGTTGGATGATAAATTTCATCGTTATCCTCCTCTAATTGCAGGTCTTTTTATATATATTTATTAATAAAAAAATAGTAGAAGTAATAGTAGGGCCTGTGAATTTGTGGATAAGTGACATTTCTGGATGGCATCACAGTTATTCACATGTGGACAAACTGTTGTTAACCATGTCCCAGTTATACACATAATTCACGGTTGATTCTTTTAACTCTTTAATTGCTCGGCAATGGATTGTATCTGTTTTTGTAATAATGTATCTGTTTGAACAAGATTTGAAATCTTTTCATGGGCATGAATAACGGTCGTATGATCACGGCCGCCAAACTCCTCCCCGATCTTGGGAAGGGAAAAATCAGTAAGCTCACGGGAAAGGTACATGGCAATCTGCCTTGGGAAAGCAACGGATTTTGTACGTTTCTTCGCTTTGAAATCCTCAAGCTTCACATTATATTCCTCGCCGACTGTTCGCTGGATATCATGAATCGTTACCACCCTTGGTTTGGAGCTAGGGATGATATCCTTCAAAGCCTCCGCAGCGAGATCGGCATTGATGTCCTTATTGATGAGTGAGGAATAGGCAACCACGCGAATAAGCGCCCCTTCAAGTTCCCGTATATTGGAATCAATCTGATTCGCAATATACAACATGACTTCATTCGGTATATCCAACCCTTCCGCTTTCGCTTTCTTACGAAGGATGGCAATCCGTGTTTCCAGGTCTGGCGGAGTGATATCGGTGATCAATCCCCATTCAAAACGGGAACGAAGCCTGTCCTCCAATGTCGGGATCTCCTTTGGAGGGCGGTCACTGGATATGACAATCTGCTTGCTTTCCTCATGAAGCGTGTTAAAAGTATGGAAGAATTCCTCTTGTGTCTGTTCTTTTCCGGCAAGAAACTGAATATCATCGATTAATAGAACATCGACACTTCGATATTTATTGCGGAAATCAACGGCCTTATTGTCCCGGATCGAGTTGATGAATTCGTTCGTGAACTTTTCGGAGGACAAGTATACCACTTTCGCCCCAGGGTTATGCTCGATCACATAATGACCGATGGCGTGCATCAAGTGAGTTTTACCAAGTCCGACTCCCCCATAGATGAACAAGGGATTATAGGCTTTGGCAGGCGCTTCGGCAACAGCCAAAGAAGCGGCATGGGCAAATCTGTTCCCAGAACCGATTACAAATGTATCAAACGTATATTTAGGGTTAAGCATATTTTGAGGAATTTCAATCGGATCCTCATCCTTTTTCATTTTGGCAGGAGGAGTCTTGATTTCAATATCCTCATCCGATTGATTTTGGGGAATGATAAATTTGATTGTCAGTTCTTCCCCTGTTATATCTGTAATGGTCTCACCGATCAGGTTGGAGTATCTGGACTCCAGCCAATCACGGGCAAACTCGTTTGGTGCTGTGATAACGAGATTATCCCCTTTAAGAGAGTATGCTTTAGTAGACTTGAGCCATGTTTCAAAGCTGGGTTTACTGATTTTCTTCTCAATTTCCTTGAGCGCCTTCTCCCACAAATCTGATATGTTTTTCAATGTGTATCCCCCTTTCTCTTTATCTCTATATAATTTTCACGATAGATGTCTCATGCATGCAGGTTAATGGATTTTTCCATATGCTTTGCTGCCGCAAATACTTGTCAGTCTCCAAGCAAAATAAATAAGGTGCTTATCTGTACAAGTTTTGTTTAACAAACCTTCTTGAGAAAAACACCTGTTGTATGTTTATTCATTCGTATACTGTGCATAACATATAATATAGTAGAAAAGTAGTTTTCGACAAAATAACCGTTCTGTGGACAAATGTTTACACACAACCTTGAATAACTGTCCACATCTTATCCACAATCTGTTGATAACTTTTTCCTTGTTAATAATTATTAAGAGTGAAAACACAATAATAATATCAAATAAAACCTTTTGTTGCAACGTCTTTTTCTGATTATCCACAATCGACACATCTTGTGGAGAAAAGTTTTCCACAACACAATATACTGTGTAAACCTTGTCGATAACTGTTGTGGATGACGAAAAAACTCGAAAAAAGTTATTCACAGGTTGGAAAAATGTTGTATGCAGAGGGAGAAATTTGATGAGATTTTTTTTATGGTGGATTTTTATGGGGGCGTTAAACACCGCAGTTGATTTCCGCACTAGGCTTCGCTTTCCGCGGGGCGATGCTTGAGCCTCCTCGGGCTTTGCCCTGTGGGGTCTCAAGCCTACCGCTATCTTCCCGCAGGAGTCTTCGCCTATTGCTCCAATAAACTGCTGGCGACATAAAGAACGCTGTTTTTTAACAAAGTTTCGTTTCTTGTATAAAATCTTTGTAGCTTTTAAGAATCCTCTTTTTTACTCGTTTGCAACAGTAAATGCAGTTTTTTCTTTTTGAAGTGTCTAAGGCTATACTTTTTGTGACATCCTTCTTAATGACTAGTTCCTTTCGTAATGTAGCTCTGATTTGGTTGATTTATTAAAATTCTAACCAGATTAACCTACGATCTTACGAATTTTAGGAGCTAGTTTTGTTTATGGTTGGAATCACTGGTTCTGCTTTTTTCCTTATATAAAAAAGTTGTTTCGAAATAATTCCAGAATTTATTCAGCAATATCGGAGAGGATCTAGAAAAGCATAAGATTATTTATGTTCGCCCCCTGGTGATTGGAGTGCAAGGTGTGAGACTCCTGCGGGAGGAGCGTGTCAAGGGAGACCCCACAGGCGAAGCCGAGGAGGCTCCCGAGGCCGCCCGCGGAAAGCGAACACCTGGAACGGAAATCACCAGGGGTGTTTATATAGATAAAAAAAAGAAATGAGTAATCAAGAACCTGCCAACAAATTATTGGTTACTTTTTACTATTTCAAAGAAAAGGTTGCTTTAAATCGCGAAGGAATTTATACTAACTATTGGGAAGTTGACATTCCGATGGTATTTTCTCTATAATTGATAAGACTGTCTGTTAAAATTTATATTATAGGAAAGCAAGACTTTCCAAAGAGAGCGTGAAAAACGGCTATTATGGTATGATGATCATACAATGCGAAGCATGTTTTTCGATAATCTAAAAGGTAATCCTCAGGGAGGTGTCATAGTAATGAAAAGAACGTTTCAACCAAATAAGCGTAAACGTAGTAAGGTACACGGTTTCCGTGAGCGTATGAGTTCTGCTAACGGACGTAAAGTGCTTGCGCGCCGTCGTCGTAAGGGAAGAAAAGTATTATCCGCATAAGGCCACTGACTGTCAGTGGTCTTTTTTACTATTTTAAGAAGAAAATTGTTATGATTTCACATGATTTTAGAAAGAATGTGGAAGAAAGACGAAATAAGACAAATTAGGAATTGCTGCGACAGGGGGACCACATGTGAAAAAAGAACAAAGAATCAAGAAGAACAAAGAGTTTCAACATGTGTTCCAGGGTGGAAAGTCCATGGCAAATCGACAATTTGTAATTTACACACTAGAAAAAAAAGAGCAGCCCGATTTTCGGATCGGCCTGTCGGTGAGTAAGAAGATTGGTAACGCTGTAACGAGGAATCGGATTAAGCGATTGGTTCGCCAAGCATTTCTGGAAATGAAAGAGCAGATCCCTGGATGTGTAGACATTGTAGTGATTGCCAGAAAGCCTACGGCAGAAATGAGCTATGAGGAAGTGCAGAAGAGTCTGCAGCACATCATGCGGAAACTTCCGTTGCTATCCAATAAAAAAGGTAAATCATGCAATTAGTCGGGAAACATGTAAAAATTTTGACAGTGTCCTGTCATTTATTCAATTATCCGAATAAAAGTGGTAGGATGTAATAGGAATTATTTTTTTTGTGCAAAAAGGAGGAAAAAGAGGTTGAAAAAACGAATATGGCTACTTATGGGCCTTGTTGGACTTGTAGTCTTACTAACAGGCTGTACGGAAATCAACCAGCCGATCACAAACGAAAGTGAAGGCTTTTGGAATGAGTACATAGTATATCCGCTATCTTGGCTGATTACTTACTTTGCAACATTACTCGGAAATGATTATGGACTATCCATTATTATCGTAACACTGTTGATTCGCTTTGCGATTCTTCCATTGATGATCAAACAAACGAAAAACACGAAGGCGATGCAAGCACTGCAGCCTGAAATGAAGGCACTTCGTGAAAAATATAGCTCCAAAGACCAAAAGACTCAGCAGAAGCTGCAGCAGGAAACGATGGGACTTTTCCAAAAGCATGGAGTAAATCCACTTGCTGGATGTTTCCCTCTATTGGTTCAAATGCCGATTCTGATCGGTTTCTTCCATGCAATTACTCGTACGCGTGAAATTGCGGAACATAACTTCCTATGGTTTGACCTTGGTGATAAGGATCCTTACTTTATCCTTCCTGTTGTCGCAGGGATCACCACTTTCATCCAGCAGAAAATCATGATGGCTGGAATGGAGAACAACCCGCAGATGACGATGATGCTTTATATCATGCCAGTGATGATCGTGGTATTCGCATTCAACTTCCCATCTGCACTATCCTTATACTGGGTAGTAGGTAACTTATTCATGATTGTACAAACTTACTTTATTAAGGGACCAGAGCTGAGAAAAGCACCGGCTACTGGAACTGCAGGAGGAACGAAAAAGTGAGAGAAATAACTGCAACTGGTCCATCTGTCGAGGAAGCTGTCCAATCTGCTTTAACTCAACTAAACACAACTAGAGACCGTGCAGACATAACAATCGTTGAAGAAGGCAAAAAAGGATTATTCGGACTGTTTGGTACCAAGCCAAGTATTGTAACCGTTAAGATGAAATATGATCCGGTTGAAGAATCAACGAATTTCTTGAAAAAAGTTCTGACAGAAATGAACATTGTCGCAGAATTGGAGACCAAGGTCGAAGGCAGGAACATTTTTATCTCCATCAGTGGGGAAAAAACCGCTCTGATCATTGGTAAAAGGGGACAAACCCTCAATTCTCTTCAATATTTGACACAAATTGTTGCGAATCGCTATTCTAACCAGTACCTTTCTGTTGAGATAGATGCAGAAGGGTATCGGGAAAAGAGGCGGGAAACACTCGAACAGCTTGCAGAAAGATTAGCGCAGAAAGCGATGAAAACGAAACAGGAAGTTCACCTGGAGCCGATGCCATCGTTCGAACGCAAAGTGATGCACTCGATCATCTCGCGTTTTCCGGAAGTGGAAACATACTCTGTCGGAAAAGAGCCCAACAGATCGCTCGTCATCACGCCCAAAAAACTAAAAGTCACAAGATAATAGAGCAGCCGCCTACCTAATTGGAAGGCGGCTATTTTTTTATTGCGGAAGAGGATCTTGACCCAAGAAAAAAGAAAGCCGTTGTTTCAATTTCAGATGATAGGAAATGATGATAGAGAGGCTCGAGTTTTGTTTGTTGTTATTCACATGTGGATAAGTTAGAATTAATGATAGAATATCGAGCGTCCGGGAAATTTTTGTGGATAACTGTCGAAGAGGAATACTTTAAAAGTGATATGAATTATGCTAACCTTAATTAGTTATTCAATAAGACTAAAATTGTTCGAGTCAAACGAATCGTAAGACCGATCAAATGTATAAATAGAAACCAGTATAAAAGAAATGAGGTGAATGATATGTATGAGTTAGATACAATTGCCGCAATATCCACTCCGATGGGGGAGGGAGCCATTGCGATCGTCCGTTTGAGTGGGGAGGAAGCATTCCGGATCATCGATGAAATCTTTGTCAGTCCTTCGGGGAAAAAGATGCAGGACGTACCGTCTCATACCATTCACTACGGGCATATCGTAGATCCAAAGACAGAACAGACGATAGAAGAAGTGATGGTCTCTGTAATGAGAGGGCCGAAAACATTTACAAGGGAAGATGTCATTGAAATAAACTGTCATGGCGGTTTGGTTTCAGTGAACAAGCTCCTTCAGCTAGTAATGGGCAGAGGTGCAAGATTGGCCGAGCCTGGGGAATTTACGAAACGCGCTTTCTTAAATGGAAGAATCGATCTTTCACAGGCCGAAGCGGTCATGGACCTGATCCGGGCAAAAACCGACCGGGCGATGAATGTCGCATTGGGCCAAATGGAAGGCAGATTATCCAAGCTGATACAGAAGCTGCGTCAGGAAATCTTGGAAACACTGGCCCACGTGGAAGTAAACATTGATTATCCTGAATATGACGATGTCGAAGAAATGACGCATCAGCTTTTACTAGAGAAATCCAATTATGTGAAAACTGAATTGGAAAAACTGCTACAAACCGGACAGCAGGGAAAAATATTGAGAGAAGGTCTATCTACGGTCATTGTAGGAAGACCGAATGTAGGGAAATCTTCCCTTTTGAATAGCCTTGTTCATGAAAACAAGGCAATCGTGACAGATATACCGGGTACCACGAGGGATGTAATCGAAGAGTACGTAAATGTGCGCGGTGTCCCATTGCGCCTGGTTGATACGGCAGGAATCAGGGAGACCGAGGACATTGTCGAGCGCATCGGTGTCGAGCGTTCCCGTGAAGTATTGAAAAAGGCGGATCTAATCCTTCTTGTCCTGAACTATAATGAACGTTTGTCCGAGGAGGATGAAAAGCTCTTTGAAGCGGTGAAGGGCATGGACGTGATTGTCATCGTGAATAAAACGGATCTTGATGAAAAGATAGATTTGGATAAAGTACAAGCTCTGGCAAAGGAACAGCCTCTCATCACGACCTCATTAAAAGAGGATGAAGGAGTGGACGAGCTGGAGGAGGCGATTTCCTCGATGTTTTTCCAGGGAAATCTTGAAGCCGGGGACATGACGTACGTATCCAATTCCAGACATATCGGATTACTCACACAGGCACAGCAGGCATTGGAGGACGCAATCTCAGGGGTACAGAGCGGGGTACCAATTGATATCGTCCAAATAGATTTGACGCGGACATGGGAGCTGCTCGGTGAAATTATCGGGGATGCAGTCCATGAAAGCTTGATAGATCAGTTATTTTCACAATTTTGTTTAGGTAAATAGAAGAGGAGGGAACAAACATGGAATATCATGCAGGTTCCTATGATGTCATAGTAATTGGAGCGGGGCACGCCGGAGTCGAAGCGGGCCTTGCCTCGGCAAGATTGGGAGCGAAAACGCTCATGATCACCATCAATCTTGATATGGTGGCATTTATGCCATGTAATCCTTCTGTTGGGGGACCAGCAAAAGGAATTGTTGTACGCGAAATTGATGCACTAGGCGGAGAAATGGGTAAAAACATCGATAAGACCCATATTCAGATGCGGATGTTGAATACCGGGAAGGGCCCTGCGGTACGTGCCTTGCGTGCCCAGGCCGATAAGTTCCTGTACCAGCATGAAATGAAGAAGACGATTGAAAATGAACCGAACATTACCTTATTGCAGGGAATGGTCGAAAGATTGATCGTAGAGGATGGCGTATGCAAAGGTGTCCTTACACAGACCGGTGCCATTTATGAATCCAAGACAGTTGTCATCACAACTGGGACTTTCTTGCGCGGAAAAATAATAATGGGTGACCTGCAATATCAGAGCGGACCGAACAATCAGCAGCCTTCCATTAAGCTTTCCGAACACTTGGAAGAGCTTGGGTTTGAACTGGCCCGTTTTAAGACGGGTACGCCACCACGTGTGAACAGTTCCACGATTGACTACAGTAAAACGGAGATTCAGCCTGGTGATGATACCCCGCGGGCATTTTCATATGAAACGACCGAGTATATCACCGATCAGCTTCCATGCTGGCTGACTTATACAAGTCCGGAAACACATGCACTGATTGATGAGAATCTGCATCGTTCCCCGATGTATTCAGGCATGATCAAAGGGACCGGGCCGAGATATTGTCCTTCCATTGAAGATAAAATTGTACGTTTTAACGATAAGCCGAGACACCAGATTTTCTTGGAGCCGGAAGGAAGAAACACACAGGAAGTTTATGTGCAGGGACTTTCCACGAGCTTGCCGGAGGAAGTGCAGCGAAGAATCCTTTCCACCATCCCGGGACTTGAGAATGTGCAGATGATGAGAGCGGGATATGCGATCGAATATGATGCAATCGTACCTACTCAGCTCTGGCCGACACTTGAAACAAAAAAGGTGCAGAATCTTTATACGGCTGGCCAGATAAATGGTACTTCAGGCTATGAAGAAGCGGCAGGACAAGGTATCATGGCCGGAATCAATGCAGGTCTTCGTGCCACTGGCAAGGAGGATCTTATCTTAAGCCGTTCCGATGCCTATATCGGTGTCCTCATTGACGACCTTGTAACGAAGGGAACCAATGAACCTTACCGTCTTTTGACTTCCCGTGCAGAATATCGCTTACTTTTGCGCCATGATAATGCAGATCTTCGATTAACGGAAATAGGTCACGAAATCGGCCTGATTTCACAAGAACGTTATGAGAGATTCCAGGAGAAAAGACAGCAGATCGAAGCGGAGAAAGAACGATTGCAAAGCATCATCATCAAGCCGACTGCATTGGTGCAGGAAACGATAAAGAATGCCGGCGGTACGGAACTGAGGGATGGCATCAGGGCTGCAGACCTTCTGAAACGTCCAGAAATGACCTATGAACACGTTCACCTTCTAGTTCCCCCTGAAACGGAATTGGGACCGGATGTCGCAGAACAGGTAGAAATCCAAGTGAAATACGAAGGATATATCCAAAAGTCCCTGCAACAGGTAGACCGTTTGAAAAAAATGGAAAATAAGAAAATCCCGGAAAACATCGATTATGATGCAATCCATGGCTTGGCAAATGAAGCACGCCAAAAACTGAAGGAAGTTCGCCCTCTTTCCGTTGCGCAAGCATCCCGGATTTCAGGGGTCAACCCAGCCGATGTTTCCATCTTACTCGTCTATCTCGAACAAGGACGTATAGCTAAAGTATCTAACGACTAGGCTTTTTTCGTAAATGTAATGAAAGCATCATTCCATACAAAACAGCCTATGAAAAGGTTCAAGAAAGGATACAAGCACATGAACAAAGAGCAATTCATCAGTATGTTGGAGGAGAAAGGGATCTCCCTTACTCCTTTCCAGCTTTCTCAATTTGATACATATTACAGAATGCTGGTCGAGTGGAACGAGAAAATGAACCTCACTGCCATTACAGAAGAGGAAGAAGTATACCTTAAGCATTTCTTTGACTCCATTACCGCATCGTTCTATGTAGACCTTTCTAAAGGACAAAATCTTTGCGATGTCGGGGCAGGGGCAGGTTTTCCAAGTATCCCGCTAAAAATTTGTTTCCCTGACCTCAAGGTTACGATTGTCGATTCATTGAACAAAAGGATTACATTTCTTCAGCAGCTTGCAAAAGCATTGGAGCTGACAGAAGTGAATTTTGTGCATGATCGTGCAGAAACTTTTGGCCAAAATGCAGATTACAGGGAAAAATTCGACATAGTGACAGCAAGGGCTGTTGCAAGACTGTCTGTCCTTAGTGAGCTTTGTCTGCCTCTTGTCAAAGAGGGTGGCCAGTTTATTCCGATGAAAGCCGCTGCAGCTAAAGAAGAAGTGGAAAAAGGGAAAAAAGCCATGCAAATCCTTGGCGGAAAATTGGAAGAAGTCCATTCTTTTCAACTTCCTTTAGAAGAAAGCGAAAGGAATATCCTCATCATCAACAAAGTAAAACCTACACCGAAGAAGTACCCGCGCAAGCCCGGTACACCTAATAAATTACCGCTTGAATAATTGTAGATGATGACCCGGGTTGTGAGTGTTTCATGTGAAACATTTTACCTTTCCCAGAAGGAATTACTGTTCTAAACAGCGAATTTATTGTAAGGGATTCTATCCATAAGGTGGTGGAACTAACTATGAAATCTCCGTTCTCTCGATTTTTTGGAATTGGCGAAAAAGAAGAACAGGAAATAGTAGAAAAGACGAATCATGAAGAAATAAAACAATTACCGGTGCTAGATATTGTTCCAAACAGATATCAGCCTCGTACGGTCTTTGTCGATGAAAGAATAGAGGAATTATCCCTGACAATCCGCACTCACGGCATTATTCAACCGATTGTGGTCCGTCAGTTTGAAGAAAACAAATATGAAATCATTGCAGGTGAACGTCGCTGGCGTGCCGTCCAAAAGCTTGGATGGGAAACGATACCTGCGATTGTAAAGGATTTCAATGATGCAGAAACTGCTTCTGTAGCACTGATTGAAAACCTGCAGCGTGAAGAATTATCCGCTATCGAGGAAGCGATTGCCTACTCGAAGCTGCTGGAATTGCATAATCTGACACAGGAGGCCTTGGCTCAAAGACTTGGAAAAGGCCAATCCACGGTAGCAAACAAGCTCCGTCTCTTAAAGCTGCCTGCTGAGATCCAGGATGCCCTTCTTCAGAAGAAAATCACAGAGCGCCACGCCCGTGCTCTCATCCCGCTGAAGCAGCAAGAAAAACAAGTTGCATTACTTGAAGAGATTCTAGAAAAGCAACTGAACGTGAAACAGACAGAGGAACGTGTCGTCCGGATGCTCGAACAATCCGTTGCTAGGCCAAAGCCTAAGCGCAAGGCATTCTCCAAAGACATGCGGATCGCCATGAACACCATCCGCCAATCTCTGACAATGGTGAACGACAGCGGGATCAAACTCGACTCCCAAGAAGAAGAAACAGAAGAATACTACCAATTCACCATCCGTATACCGAAGAAATAATAAAATAATATATCCTTTAACAAAGGGCTTGGCTTCTCTAATCACCAATTATGAGTATCTATCAAATCCTGTACATACAAGATTGATAGATACCAAGAGACGCCATGTCCTTTTTTTCTTTGAAACAACATAATTGTTGAATTTATGTCTACAGCTGTTGATTGGAGCAATAGGCGAAGACTCCTGCGGGAGATAGCGTTTAGTGGAGACCCCACAGGCGCAGCCGAGGAGGCTCCACAAACGCCCCGCGGAAAGCGCAGCCTAGTGCGGAAATCAACAGCGGTATTTAAAAGGGCCAATTAAATACACGAGCACAACTCACAGTTACAAACCGCACAATCCTCCCCGTCCTATATAACCAACCATCATCTCTTTCTATTTATTATCAAAAACAAGTTAACTTTCTGTAAATTCATGATAAAATAAGTGAGAAACGAATAAAAAGTATGTTCTTTTCTGAAGGCAGGTGACAGCATGGGCAGAATTATTGCTATTGCTAACCAAAAAGGTGGAGTTGGTAAAACAACAACCTCGGTGAATCTAGGTGCGTGTTTAGCCTATATTGGTAAAAAAGTGCTGCTTGTAGACGTAGATCCACAGGGGAATGCCACCAGTGGAGTAGGCGTTGCTAAGGCAGAAGTTGATCAATGTATATATGATATTTTAGTAGAGGACGTAGAAGCACGACGAGCAATCCTTTCTACTAAAGTGGAAAATCTTTCCATAATTCCTGCTACCATTCAATTGGCAGGTGCTGAAATAGAATTGGTACCGACTATTTCAAGGGAAGTCAGATTAAAAAGGGCGTTAGATGATGTTAAGCATTTATATGATTACATAATCATAGATTGTCCCCCATCTTTAGGGTTGTTGACGATCAATGCATTGACGGCTTCCGATGCTGTTGTCATACCTGTTCAATGTGAATATTATGCATTGGAAGGCTTAAGTCAGCTATTAAATACAGTACGACTCGTACAAAAGCATTTGAATACAGAATTAATGATAGATGGGGTCCTTTTGACCATGCTCGATGCAAGGACGAACTTGGGGATCCAAGTAATAGAAGAAGTGAAGAAGTATTTCCAGGATAAAGTGTATCGCACCATCATTCCACGCAATGTCCGTTTAAGTGAAGCGCCAAGTCATGGAGAACCTATCATCATTTATGATCCTAAATCTCGTGGAGCGGAAGTTTACTTAGAATTAGCAAAGGAAGTGGTGACTCATGGGTAAAGGATTAGGTAAAGGCATTAACGCTTTATTCCCTTCCATTGAAGCTTCCAAGGAAGAAGCGGTACAGGAAATCAATATCAAGGATGTTCGGCCAAATCCGTATCAGCCACGAAAAGTCTTTGAAAAAGATGCGATACAGGAGCTGAAGGAATCAATCCTGCAGCATGGAATACTTCAGCCCATCATTGTCCGAAAGAGCATCAAAGGCTATGAAATCGTTGTCGGCGAACGCCGCTATCGTGCAGCAAAAGAAGCAAAATTAACAAAGGTTCCAGTGGTTATCCGTGAACTGACGGAGCAGCAGATGATGGAACTGGCTTTGTTGGAGAATCTGCAACGGGAGGACCTTACTCCCATTGAAGAGGCAGCTGCCTACCAATCCCTTATGGCAAAACTGGATTTGACCCAGGAGCAATTGGCTAGCCGCCTAGGGAAGAGTAGACCGCATATTGCCAACCATGTACGCCTCCTTTCATTGCCGTCCTATGTACAAGAGCTGATGAACGAAGGCAAGCTTTCGATGGGACACGGCAGGGCACTCCTTGGATTGAAAAGAAAAGAAATGTTGAAGGCAGTCATCGAAAAAGTGGTCAAAGACCATTTGAATGTGCGGCAGCTTGAACAGCTTATTCACCAGGTGAACGAAAATGTTTCACGTGAAACAAAAAAGGATCCGGTGGAAAAGGATATTTTCTTACAGGATCAGGAATCCTACCTCCGTGAAAGATTTGGCACTACTGTATCCATTAAAAAGTCAAAGAATAAAGGAAAGATTGAAATAGAGTTCTTTTCCGATGATGACTTAAACAGATTGCTTGAACTGTTAGCTCAATCTGAATAAATGAAAGCAAACCATCCAGTACGATAGATGGTTTGCTTTTTTGATAGTTTTTTTGTGGTTAAAAAGATAATGAGGAATGGGGATTTAAATTGGTTTTATTAGGCACCATTGTCAATGGAGTATGTATCATACTTGGTACGTTATTAGGAAAATTGTTTACACGGATACCGGACAAAACCAAGGAAACCGTCATGAAGGTGATCGGACTTGCTGTATTTCTGCTTGGGGCCCAAATGGGTTTCAAGAGCAATGAGTTTTTGATTGTCATCATCAGCTTGGTTGTTGGGGCAGTGATTGGTGAATGGATAGACCTGGACCGCATCCTGAATAATATTGGGATCTGGATAGAGAAAAAAGTCGGTACTGGACAGCATGGTTCGGTTTCAAGAGGTTTTGTTACTGCCACCTTAATATTCGTCATTGGGGCGATGTCTGTCGTAGGTTCACTTGACAGTGGCCTAAGGGGTGACCATCAGGTACTGTATACAAAATCGATCATCGATGGATTTACAAGCATTGTCTTGACCACGACACTTGGTATCGGTGTCATGTTCTCGGCAATACCTGTCATGCTGTATCAGGGGACGATTGCCTTGTTTGCGACCCAGATTGATCAATTTGTTCCAGCTGACTTACTTGAACTGCTTATTTTTGAAATAACGGCAACAGGAGGCGTCATGATCATGGCGATAGGATTGAACATCATCGGGGTAACCTCCATACGCGTTGCGAATCTGTTGCCAGGCATCCTTGTTGCTGCAGGATTAGTTTTATTACAATACTTATATCTATAGGATTAAAAAGGCTGATGATATTCGTCAGTCTTTTTTACATTAATTGGAAATTATTCTTGCGTGTGGATCATAGGCGGAATGTCATTATCCTTGGCAGCAGCGGCCAAAAAGTCTTTGCGCGAAAGTGCCATGTCCAAATCCTTGATGGAAGCGGCAACCACATTGGCCATCCTCATTACAAGACTAAGCCTTGTATTCTGAAGAACGAAGAACTCCATGAACCCACTGACATTCACAATTCCTGTTATATGAATATCCCCTACAGGCGGTAGGTCTTTCTTGACACCGGCACCAGGCATTACGGGGCCATCTCCAACCGTCAGCTGACCGACACTTTTCAATCTCCCCAAACACGCATCAACGGCAATGATGAACGGATTAAAGTGGGTGGACTGTATCATGGCGAGCTTCTCGACAAGATTGACCGCATGAATAGGTTCATCCAAGGTGCCATATACATGTACATGATGGAGGTTATGATCTTGGAGTTTCGTTCCGATCAGTGGACCAAGGGAATCTCCTGTTGAACGGTCGGTTCCGATGCATACAAAAACGATAGGGCGAAAAATGGAACTAGAAGGGAGGTTGGACTGTAAAGTAAGTGCAATTTCCTTGGATGCATTTGCTTCATCATGAGCAATACGAATATTGCCTCCTTTCTTCTCAAAAAAGTTAGATTTAAGATTCATAGGTTCCACTCCTTCTTAATAGTAGTAACAGTATACGACTATTTATTGGAAACTATACGTCCACTTTACGGTTAATTGGTGGCAGGAGGTAAAATGTATGTGGAATAGCGGATTTCGTTGGATGTTTTTAATATTAGGCACGGTTATCGGTGCCGGTTATGCTTCAGGACGTGAAATATGGCAATTTTTCGGGGCGGAAAGCGGACTGGCCATCCTCTTATTCACCATCTTCTTCATGGTTGCCTGTCATGTGGTGCTCAGTCTTAGCCGAAAGCTGCAATCGGCCCACTTTTCCCCTGTATTAGAGAAGCTGGTAGGTCCCAAAATATCCAGGATCTATAACGTGGTGATGGTGATCTATCTGTTTACGACAACCGCAGTCATGCTGGCTGGGGGCGGGGCTGCATTGCAAGTTTTCTCCATCCCGTACTGGGCGGGAATCATGATTATTTGTATTCTTCTGGTCATGCTATTCGTTTATGGAGTCAATGGGATGATTACAGTCAATAGCATCATCATTCCGGCCATCATACTGGTCCTGGCCCTTGTGCTGTTCCATTCAGCGGAAATCAGTCCTGACACCATACGATACCTGGCGGGGCATCACCATTCAAACTGGCCATCCGCTTTTACATTTACCGCGCTTAATATTTTGCCTCTTGTTGCGGTTCTATCCGCAATAGGAAAAGAAGTGAAAACCAAGGGAGAGATCCTGATCGCAAGTATCGGAAGCGGAGGAATACTCGGGGTCATTTCACTGTTCTACAACCAGACGCTCCTGACAGTCCAAAGTAAAATGGAGTTTTTTGAAATTCCTCTTTTTGCGGTCATCCAAAGCTATCCTTACTATATGATTTTCGTCATGACGCTCCTTCTCTGGGTTGCCATCTATACGACCGCTGCATCAGGCCTATTGGGGCTTGTCACAAGGTTCAAGGATGGTCTTCCTTTCCCGGTATGGATCATCTGCATGCTATTGCTGCTTTGCATGGTGCCTTTTACCGCTTTTGGATTCTCTGTTCTCGTAGCAATACTTTACCCGCTATTTGGACTTGTCAATCTTTATCTTCTTGTTTGTATTTTGCTGTATCCCATCACTAACCGGAAAAACTGGCTGGGGGAATTGAAATAGATTAGTGAAGTTAGGGATTGATGGCTATGATAAGCTTAAGTAAAATGAAGAAATAGTAAGCAAATCATTACGGAAAAGGTTGAAGTGTAGATGGAATGGATCATTCGATTAAATGAAAAGTTGGAGGAAGCCTTGACCAATGAAGATCTTTGGATTGGCATGGGTGCAGGTTTCTTGAAAATTATTGCGATCATTATTGTAGCTGGCTTGGTCATCCGAATAGGAAAAGCCATCATAAGGAACTTTGTGAGAATAAGAGCCAAGGGACCTTTGCAGGTATCTGTAAGGCGGGAAAATACACTCGTAAAACTATTGGAGAATGTCATTTCCTATGTCACCTATTTTGTTGCCTTCATCATGATTCTTGAAGTGGTGCATATCGATGTGCGGGCACTGCTGGCCGGGGCAGGGATTGTGGGGCTTGCTGTCGGATTCGGGGCACAGAATCTTGTGCGGGATATCATTACCGGTTTCTTTATCATTTTTGAAGACCAATTCTCTGTCGGTGATTATGTCCGGGTCGGGACCTTCGAGGGTCATGTCGAGGAAATCGGACTGCGGACAACGAAAATCAAAAGCTGGACAGGTGAATTGAATATTTTGCCAAATGGAAGTATCATTGAAGTGACGAATTTCTCCATTCACAATAGCATCGCGATAGTGGATGTGAGCATTGCCTATGAAGGGGAAATCGAGAAAGCGGAGGCTGTCATTAAAGAAATGCTTGCCGAAATGCCCCTGAAATACGAAGAAATTGTACAACCTCCCGAGCTTTTGGGTGTCCAGACATTCGGGAATGCGGAAGTGGTATTACGGATCACTTGCGAAACTTTGCCGATGAAGCATTTTTATATCGCCAGGAAAATAAGAAAAGAAGTGAAAATGCGGTTGGATGAGCATGGCATTGATATCCCATCGCCAAGAATGGTCCTCTATAACCGGGAGCCGCAGCAGCAGATGGAAAAAGGAAAACAGTAAATTGATTTTTATATAGATAGAACTTAGATGGGAGTGTAGAAATTGAGCGATAAGATATTCGGGATGAACGATATAGTGGAAATGAAAAAAGCACACCCATGTGGAGTGAATCGGTGGAAGGTGGTGCGCATGGGAATGGACATCCGCATCAAGTGTGAAGGGTGCCAGCACACCGTCATGATGCCAAGGAAAGAGTTCACACGGAAGATCAAGAAGATCCTGGTCCGGAGTGAAGAAGAATAAACCAAGTGGAACAGCTGTGAGTTGACAGCTGTTTTTTATTTTATAGTTGGGTAATGTTGGTTTGCCTTGTCTTTTTTGGTGGTTGTATCTATAATTGTGGGAGATTGAAATATGTGTTAACGGAAAGTTAGGAGTGGATAAAATGGCTTTAACAGCTGGTATCGTTGGTCTTCCAAACGTAGGGAAATCAACGCTTTTTAATGCGATTACACAAGCGGGGGCAGAGTCTGCCAACTACCCGTTCTGTACAATAGATCCAAACGTCGGGATTGTAGATGTTCCGGATGAGCGCCTTCAGAAACTGACTGAGCTTGTAAACCCGAAAAAGACAGTTCCCACACACTTTGAGTTTACTGATATTGCAGGGATCGTAAAAGGTGCAAGCAAAGGGGAGGGTCTTGGAAACAAGTTCCTATCCCATATCCGTCAAGTGGATGCAATTTGCCATGTGGTACGTTGTTTCGCTGATGACAACATTACACACGTAGCTGGCGGAGTCGATCCGATTGCAGATATCGAAACGATCAACCTGGAGCTTATTCTTGCCGACCTGGAGTCCGTGGATAAGCGTCTTGAGCGTGTCGGAAAGCTTGCAAAGCAAAAAGATAAAGAAGCGGTTTATGAGCATGAAGTGCTTGTAAAAGTGAAAGAAGCGCTTGAAAATGAGCTTCCAGCACGTACTGTTGAAGTGACAGACGAGCAAGTGAAGTATCTGAAAGGCATGCACCTATTGACGAGCAAGCCTGTTCTTTATGTGGCGAATGTCGGGGAAGAGGATGTTGCCGACACGTCCGACAATGAATTTGTAAAACAGGTCCGTGAATTTGCAGAAAAGGACAACGCGGAAGTGATCACTGTCTGTGCAAAAATCGAGTCTGAAATCGTGGAATTGGATGCAGACGAAAAAGCGATGTTCCTGGAAGAACTGGGAATCCAAGAGTCCGGTTTGGATCAACTGATCCGTGCGGCTTACAACCTTCTTGGACTTGCTACTTACTTTACAGCCGGCGTCCAGGAAGTGCGTGCATGGACATTCCGTACTGGAATGAAGGCACCACAATGTGCCGGTGTCATCCATACAGACTTTGAGCGTGGATTCATCCGTGCCGAAACGGTATCCTACGAAGACCTATTGGCAGCAGGTACCATGACTGCTGCGAAAGAAGCCGGAAAGGTCCGCCTGGAAGGAAAAGAGTACCTCGTGAAAGATGGGGATGTCATCCATTTCCGTTTTAACGTCTAAGGAATGTTTGCAAAAAGACATGCGTTCTGCTATAATCTAAATTTGTGAGTAATGATTATTTATAATTGATTGCTCCTTGCCCACTAAGGGCCGTTTAGACCAAAAGGAGGTGACTGTGATGAACAAGTACGAAATCATGTATATCATCCGTCCAAACATTGAGGAAGACGCTAAAAAAGCTGTTGTAGAACGTTTCAACACGATCTTAACTGACAACGGTGCAGAACTTACTGAAGCAAAAGAGTGGGGCAAACGCCGTTTAGCTTACGAAATCAATGATTTCCGTGACGGTTACTATATGTTAGTAAACGTGGCTACTGAGCCAGCTGCAGTTCAAGAGTTTGATCGTCTAGCTAAAATCAGCGAAGATATCATCCGTCATATTGTTGTTAAAAAAGAAGTTAAATAATAGTTGTCCTCTTTATGGACGTCGTCTCAAGGAGGAGTGGTTCTGATGTTAAATCGCGTAGTATTGGTTGGTCGCTTAACGAAAGACCCTGAATTGCGCTATACCCCAAGTGGAGTGGCGGTTGCTACTTTTACTTTGGCAGTAAATCGTACGTTCCAGAATCAGCAGGGCGAACGCGAAGCTGATTTTATAAACTGTGTAGTTTGGAGAAAACAAGCGGAAAACGCAGCTAACTTCCTGAAAAAAGGAAGCTTGGCAGGTGTCGACGGCAGAATCCAGACGCGCAATTATGAAGGCCAAGATGGAAAACGTGTATACGTAACGGAAATAGTGGCAGAAGGTGTTCAATTCTTGGAGCCTAAAGGATCCGGTGGATCTGGCGGTTCAGGAGGATATAACAACAATCGTCCTAATCCAAATCAAGATCAAGGCTATGGTTCATCTCCGTTTGGGTACGATCAGAACCAACAACAACGCAGCAATAACAACAACCAAGGTTATACTCGTGTTGATGACGACCCATTCAAAAATGATGGTCAACCTATCGATATATCTGACGACGATCTTCCGTTCTAATCCTAGAAGGAATCGTTTTGATAAAAAAACGGCTTAACGCCAAAAATCCAATAGCAAAGGAGTGAATAACATGGCAGGAGGACGCAGAGGTGGACGCAACAAACGTCGTAAGGTTTGTTTCTTCACAGCAAACGGTATCACTCATATCGACTACAAAGATATCGATGTACTGAAAAAGTTCGTTTCCGAGCGCGGTAAGATTTTACCACGTCGTGTAACTGGAACTAGTGCAAAATACCAACGTAAATTAACGATCGCAATCAAACGCGCTCGTCAAATGGCATTACTACCATACGTATCTGGTGAGTAATCACGCACATATACAATAAAAGAGGAAGGCAGTGAGAGAATATCTTGCTGCCTTCCTTTTTGCTAGTTTGGGTATGAATAAAAGTCCTTGAAATTGATTGTAATAGTATCTAAAGGATAAACTATACATAAGTTTAACTAAAGTATTCATGGAGGTTTGTAAGCTTTGAAAACCAAAAATATTACAGAGGGAGCGGTATTGCTCGGAATCTTTGTACTGCTCCTCCTGATGACATTATTCATACCTGGAATCGGGGTCATTACCCTGTTTGCGCTCGTTGTCCCTTTTGTCATCTATACGGTCCGGAACAATTGGAAATCGGGAATATGGTTTGCGGTGCTTGCCAATATACTGAGCTTGCTGATGGGATCTCCCGCAGCACTTATCCTTAGCATTCCCATGAGCTCGGTCGGAGTGGTGATGGGCTATCTTTTCGCGAAAAACAGCAGCCGCTATGCCATTTTAGGTGCTGCAACCGGAATGTATCTATTGAACTTGGTTCTAGGGTATGTGGTTGCCATTGTCCTATTTGAAATAAATATTGCCGAACTGATAGATGAAATGCTGAATGACTCCTTGAAAAATGCGGAGGCAATGGCTTCAGCACTCGGTCAGAATTCAGAGGAAACCATGGCGCTCATGGAGCAGATGGTGGAACAATTCACCTACCTTTTGCCGTCCGGCATGGTCACGGTCGCTTTTGTATTTGCCTTTGTTTCGCAAATGATCACAGGGTTCGTCCTGAAGCGTCTGAAGGAACCGGTCCAGCCTTTTCCTCCATTCCGTGATTTCATGCTGCCAAAAAGCCTGCTGTGGTATTACCTGATTGTGATACTGCTTTCCCTGGTGGAAATGGAGAAGGGCTCCACACTCTTTTTGGCAACCATGAATTTGTCCTATATCCTTATGCTGCTCATGACCGTACAGGGTATGTCCTTTATCTTTCACTTCTGCCATGAAAAAAGAATTACAAAGGCTGTACCCATCATCATGCTAATTTTATCCTTTCTAATCCCTCCGTTGCTCTATATAATAAGAATGGTAGGCATCATAGATTTAGGATTCGACTTACGAAAGCGGATAAAAAAATGAGACTTTACTCAAAGACATTATTTGGAGTAAGGTCTATATAAATAATGTCTTCACTTTAAACACCCTGTTGATTTCCGTTCCAGGAGTTCGCTTTCCGCGGGGCGTTGCTTGAGCCTCCTCGGCTTGCCTGCGGGGTCTCAAGTCTACCGCCATCTCCCGCAGGAGTCTCACACCTTGCACTCCAATCAACAGGGGAGGCATTTAACCCAAAACGGTCCGCATTATATTTTTGTTTGCATTGTGTAGTTATTACATTACTCATTGTTAAAAAATCGTTGGCTTTTTTATGAATGCTAGCTGGTGATTGGAGCAATAGGCGAAGACTCCTGCGGGAGGAAGCGTTTAGTGGAGACCCCGCAGGGCGAAGCCCGAGGAGGCTCCACAAACGCCCCGCGGAAAGCGCAGCCTAGTGCGGAAATCAACAGCGGTGTTTAACTCAAACACAAAATAAACAGTAAATTGTTAATTAGGAGCTGAAAAATAAATGCCTAATTATTTTGAAAAACTGAATTTCCGTTACCCTTTCTATACACTGCTGCTCATTAGCGTGATCCAGTTCGGGGTAATCATGTTTTTCCAATGGCAAATAGGGCTGGCAAGTTTTCTGCTCCTTGGTATCGTCATTTACTTCTATATGAAAGTAGAACAAACAGCCAAAAAGGAAATGGAAACTTATATCTCGACCTTATCCTATCGGTTAAAAAAGGTGGGCGAAGAGGCATTGATGGAAATGCCGATCGGGATCATGCTCTACAATGATGACTATCAGATCGAGTGGACCAATCCCTTCCTGGCCTCTTGTTTTCATGAGGAGACGTTAGTCGGCAGATCGCTTTATGATGTGGGGGAGAATCTGATCCCTTTACTGAAGCAGGACGTCGAGACCGAAGTGGTCCCTCTTCATGATAGAAAATATAAAGTGGTGATCAAAAAGGCGGAGCGCCTGATTTACTTTTTCGATGTCACAGAACAGACGCAAATTGAAAAGCAATATGAAGAAGAACGAACAGTACTCGGTATCATCTTCCTTGATAATTATGATGAAGTGACCCAAGGCATGGACGATCAGACGAAGAGTGCCATCAACAGCCAAGTCACCTCCATCATCAATAAATGGGCCACTGAAAATGGCGTATTCCTTAAAAGGACCTCGATGGAACGCTTTATCGTAGTATTGAATGAACAAATTCTAGTGCAGCTTGAAAAAAACAAATTTACGATTCTCGATGAAGTCCGGGAACAAACGGCTAAACAAAGCATGCCGCTGACGCTAAGTGTTGGTATCGGTACAGGCGTCCCTTCCCTTCCGGAGCTCGGGCATCTGGCCCAATCCAGTCTCGACCTTGCGCTAGGCCGTGGCGGTGATCAGGTAGCCATCAAGCAGACAAATGGGAAAGTGCGTTTTTACGGAGGAAAGACCAATCCGATGGAAAAGCGTACGAGAGTAAGAGCCCGCGTCATTTCCCACGCCCTTAAAGAACTGATACATGAAAGTGACAAGGTCATTATCATGGGTCATCGCTATCCGGATATGGATGCAATTGGTGCGGCCATCGGGATTGCCAAGGTGGCGGAGCTCAATCAAAAGGATTCGTTCATCGTGTTGAATCAAAATGAGATTGATGCCGGCATCCAGCGCCTGCTAAGCGAATTGAAAAGTCATGACGAGCTATGGGAGAAAATTATCTCGCCTGAGGAAGCTTTAGATATGGCAACCAATGATACCTTGCTTGTGGTGGTGGATACCCATAAACCGTCACTTGTGATTGAGGAAAAGCTTCTGAACAAGATCGAGGATGTCGTCGTCATCGACCACCATCGTCGAGGGGAAGACTTTATCGAAGATCCGTTGCTTGTATACATGGAGCCTTATGCATCCTCAACAGCAGAGCTTGTGACCGAGCTTTTACAATACCAGCCAAAGCGCCTCAAAATCACCATGCTTGAAGCGACAGCACTACTTGCTGGTATAATAGTAGATACAAAAAGCTTCACTGTCCGAACTGGTTCACGTACATTCGATGCTGCATCCTATCTGCGCTCACAAGGGGCAGACACGATATTGGTGCAAAAGCTATTGAAAGAGAACTTGGATCGCTTCGTCAAGCGTGCAAAGCTTATCGAAAGTGCTTATCTCTATCAGGATGGAATCGTCATTGCAAAAGGCAATCCGGAAGATTTCTTCGATCAAGTCATGATCGCACAAGCGGCCGATACGTTGCTTGCCATGAGTGATATCAATACCTCTTTTGTCATTGCCCATCGGACTGGAGATCAGGTCAGCATCAGTGCAAGGTCCCTTGGCGACATCAATGTGCAGGTCGTCATGGAGATGCTGGAAGGCGGCGGACACTTGACTAATGCAGCGACTCAGCTGAGCATGACGATAGATGAAGCAGAAGAGAAACTTAAAGAAGCAATTCGTGAATACCTACAAGGAGGTACCAAGGAATGAGAGTCATTTTCTTGAAAGATGTAAAAGGAAAAGGGAAAAAAGGCGAAGTTAAAAATGTGGCAGATGGCTATGCCCATAATTTTCTACTAAAACAAGGGTTGGCGATGGAAGCATCACATGGTAACCTTAAATCATTAGAGGCACAAAAAAATAAAGAAGTAAAAGAAGCGGAGCAAGAGCTTGAGAATGCAAAAGAACTCAAGGAAACAATCGAAAAGCTGACATTGGAGTTCCAAACGAAGGCTGGGGAAGGCGGACGCCTTTTCGGCTCTATCACGACCAAGCAAATCTCCGAAGAACTGCAGAAAAAGCATAAGATCAAAATCGATAAACGTAAAATGGAACTGAACGATGCGATTCGAGCTTTGGGCTATACGAATGTTCCGGTTAAGCTGCATTCCGAAGTCACTGCAACGCTGAAAGTACATGTAACGGAACAAAAATAATAGATAAAGCCAACAACCAATCGATGCTCGGCAGCAGCCGGGTTTTCTTTTTGCAAAGGAATATATAGACAAGCTTACGAGGGAGGAGGAACAAGGATGAGCGATCTTTTTGCTGACCGTATACCACCACAAAATATAGAAGCGGAACAGGCCGTCCTAGGTGCCATATTCTTGGAACCTTCGGCCCTTACCATGGCGGCAGAGCTGGTTTTGCCAGATGATTTCTACCGTGCTGCCCACCAGAAGATCTTCAATTGCATATTGAATCTATCGGACCGCGGGGAACCGATCGATCTTGTAACTGTCACAGCAGAGCTTGCGAACTTGAGGCTGTTAGAAGAAGTAGGCGGGGTTTCCTACTTGAGTGACTTGGCAAACTCGGTTCCGACTGCAGCAAATATTGAGTACTATGCAAAAATCGTTGAGGAAAAGTCCATTCTAAGGCGACTGATCCGTACGGCTACAAGCATCGCACAGGAAGGCTATTCCAGGGAAGACGAAGTGGCAGGCCTGCTGAATGAAGCGGAAAAGCAGATACTTGAAGTATCACAACGCAAAAATTCCGGGGTCTTCCAGAACATCAAGGACGTGCTTGTGAAAACCTACGATAACATCGAAGTCCTCACCCAACGCAAAGGGGAAATCACCGGTATCGAAACAGGCTTCACTGAGCTTGATCGTATGACTGCGGGTTTCCAGCGAAATGACCTGATCATCATCGCGGCCCGTCCTTCTGTTGGTAAAACGGCTTTCGCACTGAATATTGCTCAGAACGTGGCAACAAAAGCCCGGGAGAACGTCGCTATCTTCAGTCTGGAGATGGGTGCTGAGCAGCTTGTCATGAGGATGCTCTGTGCGGAGGGGAATATCAACGCACAAAACCTGAGGACCGGTCAATTGACTGCTGAGGATTGGAGCAAGCTGACCATGGCGATGGGAAGCCTCTCCAATGCCGGGATCTACATCGATGATACACCAGGTGTCCGAGTGAGTGAAATACGCTCCAAATGCCGCCGTCTGAAGCAGGAGAGCGGCCTTGGGATGATCCTGATCGATTACCTGCAACTGATCCAGGGAAGCGGCAGAAACGGCGGAGAGAATCGTCAGCAGGAAGTATCCGAAATATCCCGTTCCTTAAAAGCTCTAGCAAGGGAATTGCAGGTTCCGGTTATTGCCCTATCCCAGCTTTCCCGTGGTGTGGAGCAAAGACAGGATAAGCGCCCGATGATGTCCGATATCCGTGAATCCGGAAGTATCGAGCAGGATGCCGACATCGTTGGCTTCCTATACCGTGACGATTATTACGACAAAGAAAGTGAAAACAAGAACATCATCGAGATCATCCTGGCCAAGCAGCGTAATGGTCCGGTTGGTACGGTCTCACTCGCTTTCGTAAAAGAATACAACAAATTCGTTAACCTCGAGCGCAGATTTGATGATGAATCTGTCCCACCGGGGGCATAATAAAAGGCATCTACACTTGTAGGTGCCTTTTTTATATGATAAATGTTATAGAACAAAACAAAATGCAACAAAACTGTAATATTCACGAACAAATAACAATGCAAATTTATTAATCGTTCGGGTTTTGGTTGACTTTCTCATGATCAGCTGATAAACTTACTTTGGTTGAAATAGTGAAAATAAAAGTCTACATATTTAGTGGAGGTGTACAAACTATGGCATCAGTAGTCGTAGTAGGAACACAATGGGGCGATGAAGGAAAAGGTAAAATCACGGATTTCCTTTCAGAAAACGCAGAAATGATCGCGCGTTACCAAGGTGGAAACAACGCAGGACATACAATAAAATTCAATGGTGAAACGTATAAATTACATCTAATCCCTTCTGGAATTTTCTACAGCGATAAGATTTGTGTTATCGGTAACGGGATGGTTGTAGATCCAAAGGCTTTAATCACAGAACTGAAATATCTTCATGATCGCGGAGTAAGCACAGATAATCTTCGCATCAGTAACCGTGCGCACGTCATCTTGCCATATCACCTAAAACTGGATGAAGTGGAAGAAGAGCGCAAAGGTGCAAATAAGATCGGTACAACGAAAAAAGGTATCGGACCGGCATATATGGATAAGGCAGCACGTGTCGGAATCCGTATCGCAGATCTTCTTGATCGTGAGCTTTTCGAAGCGAAATTGGCACACAATCTTGCAGAGAAAAACCGTTTACTAGAAAAGATGTACGAAGCGGAAGGCTTTAAGCTAGAGGACATCCTTGACGAGTATTACGAATATGGCCAACAATTCGCAAAATATGTAACAGATACTTCTGTTGTATTGAATGACGCATTAGACGATGGCCGCAGAGTGTTGTTTGAAGGTGCACAAGGCGTTATGCTTGATATCGACCAAGGTACGTATCCGTTTGTAACATCCTCCAACCCTGTTGCTGGTGGCGTGACAATCGGTTCCGGTGTCGGCCCATCTAAGATCAATCACGTAGTCGGTGTTGCGAAAGCTTATACAACACGCGTTGGTGATGGTCCATTCCCTACAGAACTTGATAATGAAATCGGTCATCAAATCCGTGAGGTTGGAAGAGAGTACGGGACAACCACTGGTAGACCACGCCGTGTCGGCTGGTTTGACAGCGTAGTGGTACGCCATGCCCGACGTGTCAGTGGGCTGACAGATCTATCCCTTAACTCTATTGACGTGTTAACCGGCATCGAATCCTTAAAAATCTGTGTTGCCTACAAGTACAAGGGCGAAGTGATGGAAGCCTTCCCGGCAAGCTTGAAAGTCCTTGCTGAATGTGAACCGGTATACGAAGAAATGCCAGGTTGGACAGAAGACATTACCGGCGTAAGAAGCCTTGATGAGCTCCCTGAAAACGCACGCCACTACATCGAGCGCGTGTCCCAGCTAACAGGCATCCCACTATCCATATTCTCAGTAGGACCAGACCGATCTCAGACGAATGTAGTAAGAAGCGTGTACGCTAATAAATAATATATTGATTTAATGTAATTAGGGATGGTTGCTTCTTGATGAAGCAGCCATCTTTTATTATTGGTTCTATTATAGAATAGTATTGGCTATGTGACTCTAGCAGTTGATTGGAGCAATAGGCGAAGACTCCTGCGGGAGGCAGCGGTAGGCTGGAGACCCCGCAAGGCGGATGCCGAGGAGGCTCCAGCCTACCGCCCCGCGGAAAGCGCAGCCTAGTGCGGAAATCAACAGCGGTGTTTAAAGGGTACACTTTGTTTAAATCTTTTTTTAAAAAGACTATTGCTTAAAGCAATGATATTATGATATTATTAAAAACGTCGTCAAAACAGTAGATTGTTAGACACTTAAGTGCCATTAGCTCAGTCGGTAGAGCATCTGACTTTTAATCAGAGGGTCGAAGGTTCGAGTCCTTCATGGCACACCATTGCAAGGCCCATTGGTCAAGCGGTTAAGACACCGCCCTTTCACGGCGGTAACACGGGTTCGAATCCCGTATGGGTCACCATCTTTTACTTATCAGCATCAAAGGTCCCGTGGTGTAGCGGTTAACATGCCTGCCTGTCACGCAGGAGATCGCCGGTTCGATCCCGGTCGGGACCGCCATTTTTTCTAATTTATACATAACTAAATTAGGCTCGGTAGCTCAGTTGGTAGAGCAATGGACTGAAAATCCATGTGTCGGCGGTTCGATTCCGTCCCGAGCCATCCCAAAAAGCCCGCCGCTTTTCAATGACGAAAAGCGGAGGGCTTTTTTATGTTCCATGATTATTGCTAATAAACCCTTCATTATACAAATCTACCAAAATTGCCTCATTATTTATCACAATTATGTAAGAAAAATTACCCATTCTGCTAACTATATAAGGAAAAACCACTAAAAATCGCCTAAATATGACAACAATAATACAATTATGTTACATCTTTTGTTCTACTATTCTATTCTTTTATAGTTATATGGTATGGTAAAGAAGTCGAAAAATTTACGTGGGTATCGAAATACCTAGTAATCTTTCAACAAATAAAAATAAACATGTTCTTTTTGTAGAGGAATGGAATCAGGGGGATTTAACCATGATCAGCCAATTAAAGTCTATATATAGTACATACACAAAAAAACTAAATATGAAACATAAAATAGAAAATAATCGTTTTTCTGTACTGACTAAAAAGGCGTTGCTTACTACTGTTGCCGTAGGAACGTTATCAGTTGGAGCTGTAGCTGCCCAAGCAAGCGAAAACTCCCTTTTAGGGACAATCTACCATGTCTATGTAAATGGAGAACGCGTTGGAGCAGTAGATGATAAAGGCCTGCTGGATAAAACAGTCGATGCAAAGATTCAAGAGATGCAGAAGGATTTCAAAGGTCTTGACCTTACTGTAGGAAACCAGCTTTCCGTTTTACCGGAAAAGGTATTCAGACCTTCCACTCAGAACAAGGAAACTCTAGATAAAGTTACCGCTGAATTGGAAGTACAGGCAAATGCCTCTGCCATAACTGTCGATGGAAAAGAAATCGTGCTGCTTGGAAGCAAGGAAGATGCGGAAAAAGTAATAAAGCAACTGACTTTAGGTTTTGTCTCTGAGGAGAAATTGAAAGAGCTAGAGCAAAGAAAGAAAGTCGATGTGGAGCTTCCTGCTATCAAAGTGGATGAGTCTCGTATATTAGACGTTCAAATGAAAGAAAAAGTTTCATTTTCCGAGAAAAATGTTAAACCTTCTGAAGTACTGACGGTTGAAGAAGCTGTTAACCTTCTGAAGAAGGGTGTCAAGGAAGAGGAAAAGTACGAGGTGGCACAAGGTGATGTACTTGGGGATATCGCTGAAAAGCACGATCTTACTTCCGAAGAGCTGTTGGCATTGAATCCTGACATCAAGGAAGATTCTTTACTGAAGATAGGTTCTACGTTAAATGTTACGGCATTGAAACCATTCGTACATGTGGTAGTGAAAGAGGAATCCTCCCGTAACGAAGAAATCCCTTATGAGCAAGAAGTAGTGGAAGATGCAGATCTTCCTAAAGGGGAAACAAAAGTGAAGCAGCAAGGTGTAAATGGGGAGAAAAACATTCAAACCATCGTCACTAAAGAAAATGGTGTTGAAGTCAATAAAGAGGTTACACACGAAGAAGTGTTAAAAGAACCTGTTAAGCATATCGTACTAAAAGGAACAAAGGTAATCCCATCACGTGGCAGCGGTTCACTTGCATGGCCGGCAGTAGGCGGTTATGTATCAAGTAAAATGGGACATCGTTGGGGTAAGATGCACAAAGGCATCGATATCGCACGTCCTAGCGACCGTACAATCAAAGCTGCTGATAATGGTGTTGTAGAGTCAGCTGGCTGGGATGGCGGTTATGGCAATAAAATCGTGATCAATCACCAAAATGGAATGAAGACTACGTACGCTCATTTGGCATCCATTGATGTATCAGTTGGACAAACAGTAGCCCGAGGAGCAAAAATCGGGGTAATGGGAACAACTGGTCAATCCACTGGAATCCACCTGCACTTTGAAGTGTACCAAAACGGTCAACTAAAAGACCCAATGCAATTCTTAAACTAAAATAATCTCTCAAACCTCTAGCAAACCATAAAAAGCTAGAGGTTTTTCTTTCTTTCAGGCTAGGTTTATGAGTAGTATAAACTAATTAAGAATCTAGCTGTGGATTGGAGCAATAGGCGAAGACTCCTGCGGGAGATAGCGTTTAGTGGAGACCCCGCAGGCGAAAGTCGAGGAGGTTCCACAAACGCCCCGCGGAAAGCGCAGCCTATTGCGGAGAGCAACAGCGGTGTTGATATAGAAATACCTGCTTTTCTGTTATTAGATGCTTTACCGAGCTTTACATGGTAAAGTATTTAGTATAATGCACATAGAAAATTTAAATGATACTAATAGATAGATGTGATAAGGAGCGAATTCGCGATGGAAAAGAAAATATTAGTTGTAGACGACGAGAAACCAATTGCAGATATATTGAAATTCAACCTACAAAAAGAGGGTTATGATGTTTATTGCGCCTATGACGGCGAAGAAGCGGTCAACAAAGTGGAAGAAATTCGCCCGGACTTGATTCTATTGGACATCATGCTTCCTCAAAGAGATGGAATGGAAGTTTGCCGTGAAGTCAGGAAAAAGTATGAAATGCCTATCATCATGCTTACTGCCAAGGATTCTGAAATAGATAAAGTATTGGGTCTTGAACTTGGTGCGGATGACTATGTCACAAAGCCTTTCAGCACACGCGAATTAATCGCACGAGTAAAGGCTAATCTGCGCAGGCATCAACAGAAAGGTAATGACGTGGATGAACCGACCGAGATTTCCATCGGCTCGCTTGTAATCCACCCGGATGCCTATATGGTGACAAAGCGCGGAGATATGATCGAGCTGACGCACCGTGAGTTCGAATTGCTCCATTATCTGGCTAAGCATATAGGACAGGTCATGACTCGTGAGCATTTGTTGCAAACTGTTTGGGGCTACGACTATTATGGAGATGTCCGTACAGTCGACGTAACAGTGCGACGCCTCCGCGAAAAGATAGAGGACAATCCAAGCCATCCTACATGGATTGTAACTAGAAGAGGAGTTGGCTATTACCTGCGACAATCCGAGCAGGAATAATACACATGAAAAAAGTTGGTTTCTTTCGCTCCATTCACTTAAAATTTGTGTTGATTTATGTCCTGTTGATTCTGATTGCCATGCAGATTATCGGGGTTTATTTTGTAAGCAAGCTTGAAAAGCAATTAATTAACAATTTTTCAGACTCTCTAGACGAACGGATAACGTTATTGACCTACAGTATCGAGCAGGAAATCAAGAAGCAGCGGGACGATACTACATTAACAATTGAGGAGGATATCCGGAATGTCTTGCAGGATGTTACCATGGAGGACATCTTGGAAGTCCGGGTCATCAATAACAAAAGCAGGGTTTTGGGAACCTCAGATCCTTACAATCAAACTAGAATGGTAGGGAAAAGGACAACCGACCTGCTTATTAAACGTGCGCTAGCAGTGGGACAGTATTCCGAGGATGATGCCATCGATCGTAATACAGGAGACCGCGTACGCATTATTGCAGCTCCCATAAAGACGAACAGTCAGGAAATCATAGGTGCTATCTATATGAAGGCATCCATGGAAAATGTTTATGCCCAGATGCGTCAGATCAATAGTATCTTTACGGCTGGGACAACGCTTGCTCTGGCCGTAACAGCTGTATTGGGAGTACTGTTGGCACAGACGATAACGAGGCCGATGTCGGATATGCGAAAACAGGCGTTGGAGATGGCAAGAGGGAATTTTTCGCGCAAGGTAAATATATACGGAAATGATGAAATAGGGCAACTGGCGCTTTCTTTTAATAACCTGACAAGAAAACTCCAGGAAGCACAAGCTACAACAGAGGGAGAAAGGCGAAAGCTAAGCTCGGTCCTTTCCCATATGACAGATGGGGTTATTGCGACAGACCGGAAAGGCAGGGTTATCCTGATTAATGAGCCTGCACTCGGGATGCTGAACGTTTCACGTGAAACAGTCCTGCAAAAACCGATTGTGGAAGTCCTTGATATTGTCGAAACGCATACATTTGATAGTTTAGTATCGGAACAGGAAACGTTGATACTGGACTTCAGCACAGAAAAGAAACCGTTGATTCTCCGAGCCAGCAACTCCATCATTCAGAAGGAAACGGGGTTCATTAACGGCTTGATAACGGTTTTGCATGATATTACAGAACAAGAGAAGATAGATCAAGAGAGACGGGAATTTGTTGCAAATGTATCCCATGAACTGCGGACACCTTTGACCACGATGCGCAGTTACTTGGAGGCGCTGGCGGAAGGTGCCTGGAAGGATGACGAGATTGCACCGAAATTCTTGGATGTGACCCAAACGGAAACTGAGCGTATGATCCGTCTCGTAAATGACCTGCTTCAGCTTTCCAAAATGGATACAAGGGATTATCGTTTTAATAAAGTATCCGTGGATTTTGTGGAATTCTTTAACCGAATCATCGACCGTTTCGAGCTATCAAAATCCCAAGACGTAACGTTTGTCCGTGACTTGCCTGGAGAAGCAGTGTGGGTGAGTCTGGATGAGGATAAAATCACCCAGGTATTGGACAATATCATCTCGAATGCCATGAAATATTCACCTGAAGGTGGTACCATCACCTTTGCTGTCCATATAGAGGAAACGGCCAACCAGATATTAGTTAGCATCAGTGATCAGGGGGTTGGGATACCTAAAGCTGATCTTTCCAAGGTATTTGATCGTTTTTATCGCGTGGATAAAGCGCGGACGCGTATGCTTGGGGGGACCGGTCTAGGTCTTGCCATCGCAAAGGAAATGATTAATGCACATAATGGGGACATTTGGGCGTCAAGTCAGGAAGGGAAGGGAACAAAGATTTTCTTTACACTTCCTATCACGCAAGAAGAACAAAAGGATGATTGGTCATGAAATACGAAAATCTGAAATCACTTATATTAACCATCCTTGTCTTGACCAGCCTGGTTCTTTCCTGGAATTTGTGGACTTATCAGCCGTCATTGGACTATACAAGCAATGAAAAGCTGCTTCGAAATGTTGAAATCAGTAAAACGGAAGAGCCGGAAAACATTATTCGCCCTTCCAAAATCCTGTATCATTTCGATGGGGTGCACTATGGAACGATTGAGAATCAGGAAATACTCCGTTTTACCAAAGAAATGAAAAAGTGGAGTCTGTTTGACATAGATCAAACTTCCACCTTGATTGACGAAGAGGAATTTATTCCTTTTATGCATGACAATGGGAAGATGGAAGTGATATTCCCTGATGATATCCCATTGGAAACCTTGAGATTCCTTATTGGCTTTACTGACGAAGAAGTGCCGAATGGAACGGTGGATCGAATATTGATAGACATTAATAATCAAGGGGAAAAAGGTGCGCCTATCCTTCACCTGGTCAACTATGAAGATAGAAGGATGTATAAAGCAAAGGTCAATAATATTTCCCTCTCTACTCTCAAAGAGAAATTCTATACACCATCCGTTATATATAACGAGTATGTAAGTATTGCTGCAGAGGAAGACAGGTATATTTTCGTACCTAAGGGTCCAATAGAATTGCCCAGAATGAACTTCCTCACAGATTCAATTAATCCGGATGAGTTCAGGGATGCATTATTCAATGATCCAAGTGTCGTGACAAAGGATCAGATGAATGTAGGGGAAGTATATACGGACAGCGAAAGATTCATGAGCGTGGACCGTACGTATACACAGCTTCAGTATGTCAATACAGTATTGCCTAATGAAGCCAATTCCCCTGATTTTAATGTGATTGAACGAGGGATAGACTTTGTGAACGAGCATAGCGGCTGGACGGATCGATTCCAATTTTCACGCTGGAATGTATCTGATGCAGATTATGAAAGGGTCGTATTTCAATTACATGTCGGAAATTATCCTGTGATGAATCGTGATGGATTGACCGAGATAAATCAGGTATGGAGAAACAATGAAGTGTCAAGCTATTCACGTCCCATCTATCAACTGGGGCCACCGATAAATGATCCACAGACTACAATTCTCCCACCCGCAAGCCAAGTGGAGCGTGAATTGAATGCCCTGAAGAATCTGGACATGTCAACGGTCCAGGATATCAGGGTAGGATATGAGTTAAAACGTGAAATGGATTATCAAGGGGTATTCATCTTGGAGCCTGTATGGATGTACCTTGATAACAGCAGCTGGTCAAAGGTCATTTTCACGGAAACAGATGAATTGGGAGGGGGAATGTAAAATGGATTGGCGCAAAACAAAGACCATTTTCATTATTACATTTCTCATCTTGAATATCTTTTTGGCTTCGCAAATTTTTGAAAAGAGAAATGAAAATCAGTGGTCTATCATTACAGAGGCGACAATTGAAGAGCAGTTCGAAGCAGATGAAATTACCTATGAGAATCTTCCAAAGGAACAGGTATCCGAAAGCTATATCAGTGGAAAGAGTTATAAATTTTCTGTTGAGGACAAGGAAGCTTTGGAGAAAAAAGGGCAAACGGTCGAGATTGTAAACGAAACAGTTCTGGTTGGTGCTTTCAAAGAGCCTATACCTGCACCTGAAACAGAAATGGAAACGAGGCTTCCTTCACTGCTGAAAGATCAATTATTGTTCAACGATAAATATGATTATAAGTTCTACCGTAAAGGCGAAAAGGAACTTATCTTTTTTCAATCCTATAAAAAAGGGTTGATTTATAGTAATAATGAAAGCGGCATGCTTAGTTTATATCTGGATGATGAAAACAATATCGTCTCCTACAAACAGACATTGATTTCAGATTTGGAAGAGATGGATGAAGCGCAGGAGCTGATAACGGCCTTCAATGCACTTGAAAACCTGTATAATATGAATGAACTGAAGCCTGGAAGCCATGTGACGGATGTCAAACTTGGCTATTATACTTTAGTACAGATTACATCTTCCCATGTACTGACACCAACCTGGCATATTGTCGTCAATGGGGAACAGGATTTCTTCGTCAATGCGTTGGAAGGACAGATCATCCGAAAAGAAAATAGAACATTGGAGTGAAGTGACATGAGCCTGCATTTTAGCGTGCTTGCCAGTGGTAGCACTGGAAATGCAATTTATGTCGCAACAGAGGAGCATTCTTTATTAATTGATGCTGGTTTGAGCGGCAAAAAGATGCAAGAGTTATTTACCAGAATAGATAAAAAGATAGAGGACCTCTCCGGTATCCTCGTTACACATGAGCATAGCGATCATATCAAGGGAATCGGGGTGCTTGCGAGAAAGTACAAGCTCCCGGTCTATGCGAATGAAAAGACTTGGAAAGCGATGGATGGCCTGGTCGGCGCGATCCCGACCGATTTGAAATTCAATTTTGAAACGGAGCGGGTCAAAACTTTTGGTGATTTGGATGTAGAATCATTCGGTGTATCCCACGATGCTGCGGAGCCCATGTTCTACGCCTTCCACCAGGGAGACAAGAAGCTTGTCGTCATCACCGATACAGGCTATGTCAGCGACCGGATGAAAGGGATCATCTCGAACGCAAACGCGTATGTTTTTGAAAGCAATCATGATGTGCAGATGCTGCAGATGGGACATTATCCTTGGAGCATCAAACGCCGTATCCTCAGTGATGTCGGGCATGTATCCAATGAGGATGCAGCGCTTGCCATGGCAGATGTGATGGGCGATCAAACAAAGCGTATTTATTTGGCGCATTTAAGTCAAGATAATAACATGAAAGATCTAGCGAGGATGTCTGTAGAGCAAACACTTGCCACACGGGGGATCATCACCGGTGAGCAGGTCGAGCTATATGATACAGATCCAAAATCTCCAACAGCGCTTGCTTTCGTGTAATTTCTTAGGCTTTGGCGCCTTTCTTTTTGTCTTTTTCCAGGATGAAAATGCAAAGGCACTTTACTCCCCTAAGTATTTTACGCGGAGGAGGTGCTGGCATAAAGTTGCATTTTCAGGAAGGATGGATGAGGCAGTGGGATACTACGATCAGCATGATCATTCAAAACAGAAAAGAAAAAAAAGAAGCTATTTGATTCCCGGACTTATTGGGTTATTGCTAGGCGCCTTTCTCTTTATGGTGGCCATACCGTCATTGTCAAACAATGCTACGCCTGATCTTAGTGAACCGGCTAGAGAAGAAGAAGCAAGGCGAGTCCCAGAGCCCGGGGATGCCGGAACGGCTGAAGTGCGTAATGTTTCTGTCAATGTAGAATCTGCGATCACCAATGCGGTGGATGCTGTGGCGGAAGCAGTAGTGGGGGTCATCAATCTGCAGCAGTCGTCTTTTTGGGAAAACGGTGAAGTTGAATCGGGTTCTGAAGGCGAAGCGGGCACAGGTTCTGGTGTAATCTATAAAAAAGAAAACGGCAAAGCCTACGTAGTCACAAACTTCCATGTAATAGAAGGTGCAGGGGAAGTCGAGTTGAGTCTAATTGATGGAACCAGGGTCCCTGCTGAGGTGCTTGGAGAGGATCCTTGGACAGATTTGGCCGTCCTTGAGATGAAGGATGAGTTTGTGACAAAGGTGGCCGACTTCGGCAACTCTGATAATGTGAGAACCGGTGAACCGGTGATAGCGATAGGAAATCCCCTGGGGCTTCAATTTTCCGGCTCTGTCACACAAGGAATCATTTCTGGGACAGATAGAAGCATCCCGGTGGATATTAACCGCGACGGGACTTTTGATTGGCATGCGGATGTCATGCAGACGGATGCCGCCATCAATCCTGGTAACAGCGGCGGGGCATTGATCAATATCCAAGGAAAGCTAATCGGAATCAATTCCATGAAGATCGCCCAGCAGGAAGTAGAAGGGATCGGTCTGGCTATCCCGATCAACTCGGTGATTCCTGTCATCAACGACCTGGAACAGTATGGCGAAGTAAAAAGACCATACTTTGGAGTGAGCATCGGTTCCTTGTCTGATGTATCGAGCTACCACTGGCAGGAAACATTAAAGCTTCCAAAAGAGGTCAAAGCGGGCGTCTACGTAACAGGAGTGTCCCCTGGTTCACCAGCGGCGGAAGCAGGACTTAAGGAATACGACGTAATCGTCGAGCTCGACGGGGAGCCTGTAAGAGATGTCATTGAGCTTCGGAAACATTTGTATAATGAAAAAGAAATCGGTGACACCATGGAAGTGACATTCTATCGAGGCAAGGATGTAAAGAACGTTTCCGTGAAGCTATCAGAAGAATCATCTTAAAAAAAGGGGAGATTTCTCCCTTTTTGTGTGCTTTCATTTATAAACATGTGGATAAGTGGTATCCTTGTAAAGAAAACAAGGTACAGAAAGGATTGAACACAATGAAATGCTGTCTGGAACATATCGAGCTGGCAATGGAAATGTACATAGATGAACACGAAGAGGCGCCAATCCTGGAGATGGTGCCAGAAGAGGAAAAGTTATCAACAACCTGTGAATTCTGCTCCGAACATGCAGTATATATGGTGGGGAACTAATATTCGCATACTAAATGTGGGTAGAAATTGTTGATATGTGGATAACTTCTGTGGATAAACTGTTTGCAAGGCGGGGATGACTGTGAATATCTCAATAATCACAATTGGGAAGCTAAAAGAAAAATATTTGAAACAAGGAATAGATGAGTACCTGAAGCGACTTGGCGCCTATGCAAAGGTGGAGGTAGTGGAGCTGCCGGATGAAAAAGCACCAGAACAGCTTAGCGATGCCGAAATGATCCAGGTCAAGCAGAAAGAAGGAGAACGGATCCTGGCGAAGATATCAGATGACACCCACGTCATCGCGCTGGCCATCCAAGGAAAGCAGCGATCGTCCGAGCAGCTCGCAGGTGAAATCGATAAGCTCGCTACATATGGGAAAAGTAAAATCGCATTCGTCATCGGAGGCTCACTCGGTTTGAGCGATGAAGTGATGAAGCGGGCGAATGATACCCTGTCGTTTTCTAAGATGACTTTTCCTCATCAGCTTATGAGGTTGATTTTGGTTGAGCAGGTGTATCGTGCTTTCCGGATTAATCGGGGGGAACCGTATCACAAATAGTGGTAAAGCAGAGATTTGAATTAAATATCGATAGTTCAATGTTAAAATTGCTTGATAAATAATTGGAGTATTAGGGCGAATTAAAACGGCTGCATTTGTAGCCGTTTTATATTTATTACTGATTCTCAGTTTTTATTGCTTCAGCTTTTGCAAGGTAAAAGTTATATTCAAGCCCTTTTTGTTTTTGAGCTATAACTGTAAATTCAATAATGTCACCAAACTTAAACTCTGGAATCTTCCCACTACCAAAGAATTTATGTACTTCCCCATTCACTTGAATATTTATGATACTCATTTTTTTATTATTAATCTTAGTAGTAAAGTGCCCACATGAAATGACACGACCTTTACCATTTAAAAACATATAATCACTCCTGTTCCATATATAAATACAGATAAATGATAATACAATATTTCGTTTTATGTATAAAAAAGTCCAAGAAGGTAAAAAGGAAAAGGCAGATAGATAGTCGAATAATTTGGAAGTAAAGAATCGAGGTGAATACCTTATGCCTGAACCGAGTATTAGATTAGCAAAGATGTGGGAAGATGTTGATTTTTTTGAGCTACAAATGGAAATTAAGGGTTTAAACTGCATGATATACATAGATATTTACACTTCTAATGAAGACCTTGAAGAGTTAAGACAAGGTATTAACAATTTTTCAAATTCCAAAGGTAATGAGTTTATCTGGACTTCCGGAAATGATATTGAAAATGTTACTCATTTTTTATCTATTAGATTTTTTATACATAACAACAGAGGACACATTGGGATAGAGATAATAGCTGATAATAAGATGGAAAAACCATACCATATGCGTTCAAACTTTTTCATAATCACTGAACTAAATCAACTTGATGATTTTGCAAAGAAACTAGAAAGGTTAATTAATGAAGATACTATTGAGTTAGAAAGTATCATTCCGGCAAATGATAGATTAGTCTAAGAGCTTGGTAAAAGCGTCAAGCTCTTAAACCCCTCTGTAAACACTTTGACTTTTTATGGGAGATGTTTCAGAATAAAGTGTAGATGAAGAGGTGAGACAATGAGTGAAAAGGTGACGAGTACAAAGTGGTTCAGTATGGCCATTCAGGCCCTCGTGGTGCTTGCTAATAATGAAGGCCGATGTCCGAGCGGAGAATTAGCAGAGAAACTTAATTCTAAATCTGTCTTTTTAAGAAAAATATTAAGGCACCTGGTTAAAACCGAATTAATCCAGGCGAAAGAAGGCCGAGACGGTGGGTATTTTCTTGTCAAAGATCCAAGTGAAATCAAACTGTCCGAAGTATATGATGCAATGAAAGCGGAAACCTTTCCTAAGGGGTTCTTTAATGTAGAAAGTAAAGAATGTTTTGCTGAGACTACTCGTGAATCCCTCTGTACTTTACGTGATGAAATGGAAGGCTGGGTCGTTGCCGGTTTAGAACAAAAGACCATAGCTGATTTAATGAAAAAGTGAAACATAGCTGTTTCGCTTTTTTATTTTGTTTCCGTTAACTGTATTTGACAAAGGAACAGTTAACAACCTATACTGTTCTTGTAGAAAATACAGTTAAAGGGGAATGAATATGTCTAAAAAAACAATGAGCAAAGAAGAATACTTAAATAAAGTAAAAGAAATAGATACAACAAAAGAAGCGCCAAAACAATTAGAGGACACAGATTTTCTGACAGTCGCGAAAGAACGCCGTTCAGTAAGACAATATGATCCTGAATTTAAAATGGATAAAAGTGAAGTCTTAGAGATTCTTGAAGCAGCTACGTTAGCACCATCATCTAGCAACCTTCAACCATGGAGATTTCTAGTTATTGAAGATCAAAAGGAAAAAGAGCGCTTGTTGCCAATCGCCAATAATCAGCAACAAATTGTAGATGCTTCCGTGGTCATCGCAGTCCTTGGTGACAGAGATGGATACAAGAATGCCGATCGTATTTATAGTGCAATCGCTGAAAAGGGAAGAATGCCAGAAGACGTAAAAGACATGTATGTTAATAGCATTTTGGATGGTTACGGATCTTTTTCTAAAGAACGCTTAGCGAAAATTGCTCACATTGACGGGGGACTTGTCTCCATGCAATTAATGCTTGCAGCTAAAGCAAAAGGCTATGATACCGTTCCAATGGGTGGATACGATGAAACAAAATTCATAAAAGAATTCAATGTACCGGAAAACTACGAAGCTATCATGTTAATCTCCCTAGGCAAAGGCGCGAAAGCAGGTTTTGAAAAAACTCGCCTTCCGCTTGATGAGTTAATAAATTGGAACCGATTTGAATAAAAAGGAAGGGTCGAGGGGACAGGCACCTCGACCCTATCAATATTTAAAGCACAATGACAAGAAAATAGATTCTATTTGTAAATAAGTTCCTTGCTACCCCCATATTATATTTTTGCTCGTTCGTATTCTATTAGTATGAATACATAGAACACGAGGGGATCAATATGAAAAAACTATCCAGAGGAGCATTTTCCATGGTGCTAGCGGGTGCTGTTACGTTTTCGGTCACTAATGCCCTATTAGTCGAACACATAGCAGGGGATCATGCTTTAAACATATTCGGCAAGGATTTAAAAGCGGATGTAATCAGTGAATTAAAAGAGAAAAATCAAACCCAGGCTACGAATGGGGAAGTCGGACAAAACAATCAAAAGCCTTCCGATACTACTGCTGCGCCCCAAACGGCATCGAAAAATGATGATGTGGCCGTAGCAGATACTCAAAAGGAAAACCCCACTAATGAAGTTGAGGCAAATCCTACTAAAAAGAATGTAAGCACTTCTGATGCAACTGTGACAAGTACGAATGCACCAACCAAGACACCAGCTGCAACGACTGAACCGCGAGTAACGGGTGAACCGCCAGTAACGACTACACCACCTGTAAAAACTGCACAGCCAGTGACAGCAAAGCCAGCCGAACCGGCTAAACCGGTTCAAACGACTATACCGAAGACGACGGGAAATAGTACAAATAATGCAGCCACCACGATAACCAACAATGGTCAGGACGTTTCACAAGCTGCAAAAGAAAAGGCTGAGACTCGTCAGGAGAATAAAGAAAACAATGGAAAGAAAATGTAATCTTTCCAAATGGATCACCAACTTAAGGTGATCTTTTTTTATGAACCAATAGATAAAGGTCTTCCCTAAATTGGGAAGACCTTTGCGAAGATTCTTTATTTAGTTTCCTCCACATTCACAATAGAGGTTTCTTTCGTAACATTTCCTTTTCTTTTTAGTTTATTCCACCCAACGGTTACTCCCCTCGCTGCAGAAAGAATAGATTTTATGACCACATACGCCATAAGCTGCTTGTACAAGATTCGTTGCAGAAACAATGATGTCAGTGGTTTAGGACTTTCTTTCTCCAGTCTGAACGCATATAGAGCAGTAAAGAAATCCATCAAGTAAAAAAGAACAAACCCGATGGCTGCCTTTTCAGCGTGAGGGGTGAAAAGAGCCATGATGAATAATATATCTGCAATAGGCGAGATCGTTTGATAAAAATATTGGAAAAGCCACATGTTAGGAAGGGCGATATATCCCAATGAGTTATGATTCTTATCGAACAAAGCCCCACGGTGTTTCCATAAGCATTGTAACGTACCATAAACCCATCGATAACGCTGTTTTGCCAGACTTTTAATATCTTCTGGCACTTCTGTGAAGGCATAAGCCTTTTCTTCAAATTCAATCTTTTTCCCATTGCGTAAAAGAGTAAGGGTGATATCGGTATCTTCTGCCAATGTATCTTCCTGAAAATATCCTGCTTCTTCGACCGCTTTCTTTCTCCACGCACCGATCGCACCAGGTACAACCGTAATGCAATTGAGAGTTGCAAAAGCCCTTCTTTCTAGGTTGAAGCCTGTCACATATTCAATATGCTGCCAGTTAGTAAGGAGGTTCCCCTTATTGCCGACTTTGACATTGCCTGAAACAGCGGCAACATTTTCATTTTTAAAATGGTTCACAAGCAAGGAGATGGCATTTTCAGCTATTAGTGTATCAGCATCAAGAGCAACCACGATTTCCCCTTTGGCTTCTTTAAAGCCGAGATTAACAGCGGAAGATTTTCCACCATTCCTTTTCTTGATCAACCTGACATGAGGATGATTTGAATAAGCTTCTTGAACCCTAGCGGCGGTATCATCCTTTGATCCATCGTCTATAATCAGTATCTCAAAAGCAGGGTATACGCTTGATAGAATGGAATTCACTGTTTTGCATATTACTTTTTCCTCGTTATATGCAGCAATAACAACACTGACAAAAGGTGAAAAGTCAGGGTCTATCTCGGTCTCTTTAGTCCTTTTCACCTGTTTTCTAGAAAGGAAAACTAATAGGATCAGCCGCAAGATTCCTAAAAGGATGGCTGAATAAAAAAGGAAGGTCAATCCAAAATTCCAGCCTTGCATAACCTTAAATACAGCCTGGACATAGACCAGATAAGGGCTGTCCGGGTCAGCGGGGGGCATCATTTCCCTATCACTTTTCCCAATTAGCTCACCAATGGTGGTAAATGTGTATCCTTTACCTTCTAGCACTTCAATGAGGGTCGGCAGGGCTTCCACTGTGATGGCGCGGTCACCGCCGGCATCGTGTAGCAAAATCACATTTCCTTTTCCTGCGTTCAGCTGATCCAATATACGATTCACAAGTTCCTTGCTGGATATTTTTTGCCAATCACCAGAGTCAATGGATTCACGGGCCAAGGTATAGCCCATATCCTGGGTCACCATTATTGGCAACTGCTCTTTTCTTGAACCTAGTACCGTATCCGCTATATATGGTGGCCGAAAAAGAGTCATCGAATGCCCTGTTATGCCCTGAACTAAACGCTGAGTTGCATTTAGTTCCATTCTTAACCGAGATGGTGTGATGGATGTAATATCAGGATGAGTAAATGTATGATTACCGATTTCATGGCCTTCATCATGCATCCTCTTTACTAGCTGAGGATGCATCATCGCATTCCTTCCTACAATAAAAAAGGTGCCTTTCACGTCATACTTGTCCAGAATGTCCAATATTTCTGATGTATATGCTGGATCTGGACCGTCATCAAAGGAAAGGACGACTTCTTTGTTGTCGGATTTTCCGTAACGGGTCACCTCGATTGGTTGTGGAAATTTGTCATAGGATTCATTTACGATCATCCCATTTGAATCAAATTCAAACGTTCTTTTTCCTTTTTGAGGTTGGTAAGTGATCTTTAAAACATCCCCTGCTCCTGTATGGAGATCTGGAGAAAGAATATCAATGGTGCCAAGGGAATTAGACGGATTAAGGATTTCCTTTGGTTTATTCAAGTAACTCCAGATAGAGGGATCTTCTGAACCGAGGCGCCAAAGCGCTATTCCCCTTGATCCGCTATCGGTCGCGAGATTCATTTGATTATATAATGTAGCAGCATCCAAAAACCAAACAGTATGTTCTTTCCCATTTCGTTTGTATCGTAAATAAGGATTGCCAGCTTCCTTACTCCAATTGATTTTAAGGTCCGTATCCCTGCCTAATTTCATGATATCCCTAAATGTCATCTCTGTTGCTGGCTCATTCGAGTTTTCTTCCCAGTCGTATCCGTAAGTCCCTAAGCCGGCAATTAATTTTTCAGAAGGAATATCGGGTTGATTCAAGTTTTCCTTGACCCAATCTGTTTGGGCCACAGGGCCGGACGGGCTCATAGTGTAATGCTGGTCGTAGAGCATGACGATAACACGGTCAGCGCTTTTTGCCAAGGAAGCATAATCATAGCTTTTGTCATTCGGCGGCACGTCCAATGTGACCATAAGCCCATGCTCGTGGAATGCTTTATAGACCTTATCCATGAATTGGGTGAAACGTTCTTTATCCTTTGGATCGATTTCTTCAAAGTCAATATTAATGCCGTCGAAACCGTTTTTTTTGACATATGCCAGCATATCTTTGATGAAACGCTCTTCAGCACCGGGAGTAGTGAATAATCGGTGCAGCACATTGCCATCCCATTTATTGTTTATAAAATTATTCACTAATGGCAGGATCTTAATATTATCTTTCTTTGCCTCTCTAGCAATTAAGTGGTCAGTGTCGGATTTCAGGGTTAGGTCAGGCGTGATTTGCAGCCACTCAGGCACCAGTGTTGTAATGGAATCTTTATTTTTTTTGAAAGAAGCTTTGCTGTTTTCGTCCCAATTGACGTAAAATCCATACACCTCTTGTTCTTTCGTAATCTTTTCTTTATTTAATTGAACAGTATTTTCAGTTGAATTTGATTTTTGTATTTTTGAAGCAAGCTCTTCTTCACTAAAAGGCTCATTGATTGGCTCGATTTCGCTTTGTACTGCGCTTTCATTCAATTGCAACTCAGGAAAAATTGGATTAGTATGTAGACTTTTTATAAAAAAAGTCGATATTACTACAATCAATATAATGAATCCAACGCTCATGCGCATAATGATAGACCAGCGCCTTTTGGCAGGATCAAGAAAAACGGATTCCTGATTTCTCTCCATAGTCTTCAATCCCAAGTTGTAAAACCAGTGGAAGAAAAAATAGCAGATTAGTCCAACCAATCCCCCGAAAACACCAGCTACAAGGGATTGGGAAGTTAATATTTTATTTTTCAGCATAGAAACCAACCAGTGATCTTCCAATGAACCAAAATCCGTGGAAGGTAAATCGGATATATTTGGAATAAAAACCGTAATCAACGTTCCAAGGAATAGGGCGATGATATTAAGACGGAACAAGAGTGAAAAAGCAAGCAATAATGGAATTCTAAAACTATCTAAAGGTAGAAATGCCAGAAAAAAACCAAGTGTACTCGCTACCGCCCCGGCATTCCCAGTGACAGGTGCAAACAATGATCTGACAATCCACCTAAAAACTCGATTCACTAAGACTCCTCCTCATGGATGTAGTGTCATAATTTATAAATCTATTTTTATAGAGTTTTTTTTAGGTAATAAAACTAATAGGGATTTTCAAGTACTAGCGGTTAATATCTTTCGTCAAAAAGTGACTAACAAAATAAGTTTAGATAAGCATACGAAGATTCTGGGGGTAGGTTGAAAAGTTTTGTGACCTTAATTAAATAAGAGTGATCTTCAAGGGGAATATTTATTTGCATACTAAAAGGCAACCAAGGGTAAACCTCAAATAAAAAGGGTGACAGCCATGGCTTTCGACTATGATTTGGACTTTGAGAAGATAGATTTTCGTAAGAATCCTGAACTGTATAGAGTTGGCAGGGGAGAACAGGGTGTCTTGCTGGTGGAACCTTATAAAAGTGAAATCCTGCAGCATTGGCGCTTTAAGAACCCGGAAATTGCCGAGGAGTCGTCCGAAAAAATCTATCAGATGTTCCTTGATTATAAGGACGAAGAAGATTTTGTCGGAATGGACATGGCAAGAAAATTCCTGCAGATGGGATATACACGATCCCGCCGTTATACAAACTATAAGGGCGGGAAGAAATATGACGAGAACGGCAAGGTAAACGAAAGGCAGATTGATCCTGTGAAGGCTGAATCAGCGGCCATCTTTATGGAAAAGTGGAAGCTTGCCCGAGAGGATAAGGATTATCTTAAGCGGAAAAAAGATCATCAGAAGAAATATGGGTAAAAGGATGATAATTTTCAATTCTTGTAAAAAGTTGTAAACTCCTCTATCCTAAAAAAGAAAGTATTTTTTTGTAGAGGGGTCCGTTAATGTTAAGTAGCACAATAAATCCTAATGTGAGTACGCAAATACTAGAGGAAATATCGGTTTTATCAGCTCTTGAAAGAAATCTGGCAATGATAGAGTTCAACTTGAATAAAGAAGTGATCTGGATGAATGATAATTTTGCAAAGGCAATGGGGTATTCCGCCTACGAAATGGAAGGCATGTCTCATAAGCAATTCTGTACTTCGGAGTATAAAGGGAGTAGAGCGTACGAAGAGTTATGGATGAACCTTGGCAAAGGGGTCAAATTTCAAGAAAAGATCGAGAGAGTTGGGAAACATGGGAATATCCTCTGGCTGGAAGCAACCTATATTCCTATATTGAATGATGAAGGAAAAGTGGAAGCTGTACTCAAAATAGCTACTGACATAACAGATCGGGAAAATAATGCTTTAAAAATAATGTCCCAATTAAAGGAAATGCCGGTTGAACTCGTGAACATCGTAGTCGATAACTCCAAAGAAAAAATGGAAGCGCTACATGCATTAAATAAACAAACCGACTTGATAAGTGAGGTCTCTAAACTTATTAAAAATATATCCACGCAAACTAATATACTGGCATTGAATGCCGCCATTGAAGCAGCCCGTGCAGGTGAACATGGGAGAGGATTCAGTGTGGTGGCAGATGAAGTCCGTAAATTGGCTGCAAATGTGGCGCAATCGATCAACCAAGTGAACGAAAATGTAGGTAACATAAGGCAGGAAACAGAGCGAGTCAATAATATAACCAACATTTTACAAGAAATGATTATAGATTCTGAGTCTAAATTTAAAACCATCTTAACGGAACTTGAGAATCTCAATAAGAACTGAGTAAAACGTGAAAGGCCCTACAAATACTTTGAAGGGCCTTTTCTTCGTAGTGACATAAGTTACAGCGACAATTCCTTGGCCCTTAATTTTTCAATCAAGATGCCTTCAATGGCTTTCGTATCGATGGGATGAAAAAGATGGGATGAGTTTGGAAGCAGGACACACTCTGCAAGCTGATTATTTGGGAGGCCTTTTAAGAATTCTTCCAATAAACCAAAAGGGACATGAACATCTTTTTCCCCGTGAATGAATGTGGTGGGTACTTTTAGTCCTTTAACTTCTTTTAAGAGATTGATAGTAGGGATATTCTTGATAAAATCATCCGTATAGATTAATTTAAATCCTCTATAAAAGGTATTCACCAGATCGGTAAAGGAATAATCCTCTGAAAAATACATGCCCAAAGAAATCTTCAAAAGCCCTGGATGCTTGATCTGATCATCAGAATAAATCATCGAACTGTATTTCATCTGATATTTCCTAATAACCGCCCATTGCTTGTAACTATCAATATAAGGAGGTTCCCCTACTGCTTTTAGCTCCTTTAAAGCCTTATTGTCATTTCTTTTCTCCGCTTCATTCTTCGCCCATTCATAACAGGATTTATCGTTTTCAGTCCAACTTATTATTTGAGAAAAACCGGTATAAGAATGGAATTTTTCTGGATGTCTATTAACTAAATACATGCCGATTAACGTCCCATATGAATGAGCCGCTATATGTATCTTTTCTTTACCAAATTCTTTTCTAACATAATCTACTACTTCGATTGCATCCTGTAGGAATTGCTCGAAATTCATCGTTTCTTGGGAAATATTTTTCTGGTACGATTTTCCGGTCCCTCTTTGATCCCAAAAAACCACCGTATAGTGCTTCACCAGTTCTCTTGTATTCGTCACAATGGTGTAATCCTTTCCCCTAGAAGATACACCAGGCAAAGGCATGGAGGGACCACCGTGTATAAATAACAAAACAGGATTGGAAATGTCATATGATTGAATCAAAACGGTTTGATCCATATTGCCGATACGTATGCTTCTAACTTCATCCACTCCTGTTTCTGGGATGACAAAATCTCGTTTTTTAAACATATCAAGCCTCCTTGTATCCGGAAAAACAACGAAAAATTGGGATGTTATTGTAAATAATATATATTATACCATTATTTGTTTTATCAAAATTCCAATCTTATTATATTTTCTGGACAAGTAACATGGTGAATTTGGAGTCAATCTCTTGTTTTCAGCCATGAAAATTAGTGGAAATAGATGCAATAGTTGTGGAGAGAACAGGACTTCTCTTTTTTCTAGATCGAATTTAGTTTATAATAGTCAGATAATAGTAGATATTTCTAATCTATAAAAAAATGTGATAGATACGATATAATAGTAGTTGGATGGAATGGTTTTGTTTCTTAGGTGGCGCCTTGCTTTTAGCGGGCGTGCATGCTCTTTTATAAATATAGGGGATGTGGATGTAATAATGAGCAACGTACAGAATAAAACAGACGTGATCTTGATCGGCGCCGGAGTGATGAGCGCGACTTTGGGTGCACTACTGAAGGAACTAGCACCTGATTGGAAAATAAAAGTGTTCGAGAAGCTTGCGAGGGCAGGTGAGGAAAGCTCGAACGAGTGGAATAATGCAGGCACGGGACATGCTGCGTTGTGTGAGCTTAACTATACTTCAGTTAAGGCGGATGGCTCTATTGATATCAGTAAAGCAGTCAAGGTGAATGAACAGTTTCAGCTTTCGAGGCAGTACTGGTCCTATCTTGTGAAAAATAAAGTGATTCGGAAACCTCAGGACTTCATTATGCCGATTCCTCATATCAGCTTTGTAGAAGGGGAAGAAAATGTAACGTTTTTGAAAAAACGTATGCAAGCGCTATCAAGCAACCCTTTGTTTCATGGAATGGAATATTCCGATGACCTTACAAAACTGAAGGAATGGATGCCGCTGATGATGGAAGGCCGTACAGCGAAGGATCCGATTGCGGCAACAAAAATCGATTCCGGGACAGATGTCAACTTCGGTGCGTTGACACGCATGCTGTTTGATCATTTGAAAAAAAGAGATGTCGAGATCAACTATGAGCATAGTGTAAAGGACCTTAAACGGACTGTCGACGGCTCTTGGGAAGTGAAAGTGCAGGATATCAAGAGCGGTAAAACCGAATCTCATATAGCAAAGTTTGTATTTATCGGCGGTGGAGGCGGAAGTCTGCACCTGCTGCAAAAAACCGGTATCCCAGAGTCCAAGCAAATTGGAGGATTCCCGGTGAGCGGCCTGTTTTTGGTGTGCAACAATCCGGAAGTCGTGGAGAAGCATCATGCAAAGGTATACGGAAAGGCAAAGGTTGGGGCTCCCCCGATGTCTGTTCCGCATCTAGATACCAGGTATATCGACAACAAGAAAACCTTGCTGTTCGGGCCATTTGCCGGCTTTTCACCTAAGTTCCTGAAAACAGGCTCCAACTTGGACTTGATCGGATCGGTCAAACCGAATAATGTGATGACGATGCTTGCAGCGGGCTTTAAAGAGATGGCATTGACCAAATACTTGATCCAGCAAGTATTGTTGTCTAATGAAAAGCGCATGGAAGAGCTGCGCGAATTCATTCCAAACGCAAAGAGCGAGGATTGGAGCATCGTGGTGGCGGGTCAGCGTGTCCAGGTCATCAAAGACACGGAGGCAGGAAAAGGAACGCTTCAATTCGGCACCGAAGTGGTCAGTGCCTCGGATGGTTCGGTCGCTGCATTGCTCGGCGCATCACCTGGTGCTTCCACTGCCGTCCATGTCATGCTTGAAGTATTGGAAAAATGCTTCCCACAACATATGTTTGAATGGGAAGCCAAAATAAAAGAAATGGTCCCATCATTTGGGGTGTCATTAGTGGAAAACCCAGAGCTTTTCCATGAACTTCACCGCTCAACTGCGGAGACGCTTGGTCTCGGTATAGAAAGTGGCAAGAAAGCTACCGTCAGTAGTTAGGCAAATAATAAATATAACATGTCAATGGACCTTCAAACCCTATGTGGATTGGAGGTTCTTTTGCGTAGGTAGGATTAGAGATGAGTTTAAAAGCCGATTCACGCTAAGCGGTATTCAAAGGTACTAGAGAGATCGAAAGAAGAGGTCGGTCTGTGGGAAGCGGTCTTCATCGGTGTGATGAAGACCGGAAGAAGAGGGTAGTCGGTGAAAACCGGTCATCAAAGGTTGGATGAAGACCAAAAGGATTAGCCGTTTGGCAGGAAGAGGTCTTCAACGATGTGATGAAGACCGGAAGAAGAAGGTAGTCCGTGAAAAGCGGTCATCAAAGGTTGGATGAAGACCAAAATGAGAAGCCATTTGACAGGAAGTGGTCTTCATCGGTGTGATGAAGACCGAAAGAAGAAGGTAGTCGGTGAAAACCGGTCATCAAAGGTTGGATGAAGACCGAAAGAAGACGCCGACCAGCAGTAACCTGTTTTCATTTCAAAAAGAGATAATCGTTATTCATAAAAAGTCCACTGATGAACACCAGAAGCTTTATAATTCTTTTCGAGAACATTTCTTATTCTTCTTTTCGGTAATGCAGTTCCACACCACTCATAAATTGCATTGGTTGTCAGTTTAGAGTCGGGAAAAAGAAGCTTAAAATCTTTTACACTATTAATTACGGAGGACGCAACCATTTGTTCATGTCCGCAATAATTACATTTGCATCTTCTTCCAACTAATAACATATTGAAAGTAACACACTTTTCACAAACGATCCCCTTTCTTAACGATTTGTACTCATAATCGGGAATATTATTATATGGGGAGTCTGTAAGATGCAGAGATACTAATTTTTCTGCCAATATCTTATGTTTAGTATTAATCTTTGAAGTAGTGGAACCCAAGTTTTTCAGATGTTTATTTATCTGGGTTGGAAAGATAAAAGGTTTATTTTGAGGTGCTTGATATAAGGTGAATTCGGGGTTGATAAAGACTACATTTGACTGGATAGGCATTTGAAAGCCGATTGCTTGAAGCATTTGCTTAAGTAATAGAGTACTTTTATTTAGTTGATTTAGTGGATTATTTACTTCCTTCTTATTTTTCATGTAAAGGCGGTCGGATTCATAATAGAAATCGCCTTCAAAGTTCTTTATTTCTGATAAGTTTATGATTTCTGGAGTAATGATTAATGAATCTATTTGGAAAAGAGAATTATTTATTTTTAATAGGAGATCATTTAATACGAGCCAGTTTCCCTGAAGGTTTTCTACTAATTTATCAAAAAGTAATTCACCTTCATAACCTTTCCTCAAGGTAGATAACTGAATGAGGTCTTGTTCTGACAAGGACATTCTTGAATTCAATACGTTCATCACTTGGAGTTCTTTAGGTTCTGTACGTTCTTTATAAGGCATAATACACTTCCCTTCTAAGTTTGCGTTTAGAATACCACTAACATGATATTTACATCAAATAGCTAAAATGGAATTTTAAAAGAAAAAATCTATAAAAAAGGTAGTTTTAATCTGAATTACTGTTTGGTTAGTTTACATAACAACAGGGGTCTGGCCCCCTGAAAGTATTTCCATTTCCAAAGACACGATAGTTTATTGGGGCGGTTTGGGGTAAGATTGAAGCAGAACGACTTTTGGAGGATATGAATGATTAAGATAATGGCGGATTCGACTTGTGATCTATCAAATGAGGTGCTGGAGCTGTACGATATTAGTCTGGCTTCATTGACGATTAATATTGAGGGGAAAGTTTATAAGGATAGAGTAGATTTAGAACCTGATGAATATTACGGTATGTTGGAAGCGCTATCGGAGCACCCGACAACGGGGATGCCAAGTCCTATGGAGTATTTGGGCATCATTAACGAGGCGATTGAAGCTGGTTACAGGGAAATACTATGTATCTGTATGTCTAGTGGGACCAGTGGTGCCTATCAGTCCGGAGTGTTGGCCAAGGATTATTTCTATGAGGAAAATCCAGGCTCCCCCATCAAGATTCATGTAGTGGACTCAAAATGCATGAGCCATGGAAGCGGATGGCTGATCATGAAAAGTGCCTTGATGAGGGAACGGGGAGCTTCATTTGAAGAAATCGTGGAATTTATAGAAAAGTATAAAGTGAATGTAAAACATTTTCTATCCGTCGATGACTTAAATCACCTGATAAAAAGTGGCCGAATCACCAATACTACGGCCTTTCTGGGAAAGATCCTGAACCTTAAGCCAATCATGAGCATGAAGCAGGGAAAAGGGGCGATCGTCGGAAAGGAAAGAGGCCAGAAAAGGGTCCTGAGGCATTATGTACAGGAATTTATGAACAGATATGACAGGGACATCACGGAATTTGTCATCATAGGCTACACATCCGATATCAGCATTGCAGAGGAATTGAAAGCAAAGATGGAACAGGATACAGATTTCACAGGGGACATCCACATCATGCAGATGGGAGTTTCCGTGGGCACACATGTTGGCTTGGGTGCCATTTCTATGTTTTTTGTGGAAAAGAGATAGTTAGAGAAAAAGGGACCCATTCGAAATAAGCAATCAGGAGAAACATTATTTCCCTCTGATTGCTTATTTTTTTACATATAATATAGAATCCCAGGTAAGGATAAAAGGTAAATCTATACAATTTGGAGATGCCTATGCAAAGCTTAACGAAAATCCTGATTCCTAGACAGCTTTTTATGCTGCTTATTTTATCCACGGGGCTGCTTAATCACGTCATTCTCATCCCAAATCTGCTTACGTCCTCTGGCAGGGACAGCTGGTTAAGTGTCATTTTGTGCTATCCGATAGCCTTATTCTTTTTATGGCTGATCTACTACATTGTGAAAAATTGTCCGGATGAGGGTTTTTTCAGCATGGTCCGGAACCGGTTTAGCAAGGTTTTCTCCACCATTCTATCACTTCCAGTTATTCTTTATTTATTTTGCAGCTCTTATGTTACCTTCAAAGATCTTGTAATATGGCTGAATGCCTATTTTCTCGCGGATGCATCTGTGTTGATGATCAATATCATGCTTATAATTGTCTGTTGCACGGTCACATGGGCCGGTATAAAAACCATGGCCATATCGAGTGGCTTCCTTCTGCCACTTGTCATGCTCTTCGGTATATTCATAGCCATTACAAACACCAGCCTGAAGGATCCGCAACTTCTGTTTCCTTTACTTGCAGATGGCTATGAGCCTGTCATAAAAGGGGGAATCTATACGCTATCAGGCTTGCTTGAAATATATCTTGTTATACTTCTGCAGCCCTTCTCCCAGGCACCGATCAAGTTCGGTCAACTGATTCTGCTTCTGACCATATTGATAGGCTTGATTCTCGGTCCTCTTACCGCCGCCATTATGGAATTCGGACCAACGGAAGCAATTACCTTCCGCTATCCTGCCTATGAACAGTGGCGTGTCCTGAAAATTGGGGAATACATCTCCCATCTCGATTTTTTTGCTTTATATCAATGGCTGAGTGGGGCTGTCATCCGTATAGGCTTGTTCATGTATTTGCTTGGGACCTTTTTGACGAAGAAAAAAAACCATTACAGGCTGAATGCCAAGCTTGTCATTAGCATCTATCTACTGTTATTTACCGCAATCATGATCAATGTGGAAACCTATTACTTTACACAAGCAATTTATCATTACTTTTTACCAGCATGCATGGCATTCTTTTTAATCCAGATACTAATATCAGCGTTACTCATATTAGTAATCAAAAAAAAGGATGAAAAACATGGCAATGACACCAGAATCAACTCCACAGTGTGAGGAAAATGTGGTAGAGAAAGCAACAGGGCTGAAGGGGAAATTCTCGAAAAGTCAGGATCTGGTCTGCAAGGAGCATGAAACAGATACCGGAAGCTTTGAACTCATTTATCTGGAAACCTTGATTGATAGCAATTTTATGAATCAATCTATCATACCGAAGCTTGGAGAGGCACATGAAGGAACGACAAAGAAGAATATTAAGTCACTATTTCAGGCAGAGGATGTTACTTGCAAGACGATAGACGAGTTATCCCAGCTGCTTTTTGAAGGCAAAGTGCTGTTTCTTATAGAAGAAAGGCTTCTAAGCATTCAAGCAGGGGATTTCCCTAAGCGCCAGCCGGAGGAATCGGCACTAGAAACTTCCATCAGAGGTCCCAAGGATGGTTTTGTAGAGGATATTAGAACGAATATCTCCTTGATCAGAAGAAGGCTTAATACGCCTTCCCTTTGCCTTGAGAAATTTACAATCGGAAAAAGAAGCAATACAAAAGTTGCCCTCATGTACCTGGATGATGTGATCGACCAAAGAGTCCTGGATGAAATTCGTAAAAGATTGAATCAGGTGAATTTGGACCTTTTGACCAGTATTTATGAACTGGAATCAACCATACGGGATACACCTTATTCCGTCTTTCCAACGATGGATTTTACAGGTAGGCCAGACTTTATCGTACAGGTTATGAACCAGGGAAGATTTGCTCTTCTGGTCGATGGAAACCCGACTGTCTCTTATGCGCCGGCCAATTTGCTGTTACAGACCAAATCTCCGGAAGATCTGTATATCAATTATGCCTATGTGTCATTGGAGAGAATCATCCGAATGATCGGGATTATGGTATCCGGTTTTTTGCCGAGCATCTGGATTGCTTTCTCCGCCTTTAATATTGAGCAGATTCCCTATCTCCTTGTAGCGACCATCTCTGTCTCCAGATTTGGGCTGCCCTTGTCCGCACCGATAGAAATGTTTATCATCCTTTTTCTTTTTGAACTGTTTAATGAGGCAGGAGTCCGCCTGCCTCGGGCAATCGGCCAGACCGTTGCCGTTCTCGGAGGCTTGATAGTGGGGGATGCTGCAATCAGGGCAGGCCTGACTTCGCCGACTATGCTGGTCGTCGCGGCCATAACCTATATTTCCTCCTTCACCTTGGTGAATCAATCGTTAAGTTCTGCCATCACCATCATAAGATTCGGAGCTATAATACTTAGTACGTTCCTAGGGTTGTTCGGCGTAGTATTAGGCTTTATTTTAACAGTGTTCTATTTTTCTACCCTCACTTCCTTTGGCACGCCATATTTCGGTTCTTTGGCTCCTATCAGTTTGAAAGAGATCATCAAGTCATTCCTGAGGGCGCCGACACAATTCTATAAATCACGAACGACCTCCACAAGTCCGGATGATCCCACAAGGGGGGATCATTCATGATGGGCAAGGTGAAATTACTCTTTCTAAGCTGTATCATCCTGCTTTCAGGATGTTCAGGGATAAAGAATATCCAGGATCTTACCTATATTGTGGCAATTGGTCTGGATTATGATGAAGAAAATAAAGAATATCTCGTATATCTCCAAGGGTTAAATTTTGCCAATGTGGCGAAGCAGGAGGGAGCGAAATCGGTGGAGCCAATACCGATTTATATCGCGACTGCAAGGGGGGAAACACTGAATATGGCAGTCAGCAAGCTTTATGGTAAATCCGAACCGCCACTATATTTCGGACATGTAAATACGTTGTTGTTAACCAATCGTCTCATTCAGAGCAAGTCCAACGAAATACTGGAGGAAGTCGGAAGAAACCGTTCCTTGCGACCGACCATGAAAATATTTACGACAGAAGAGAAGATCGAGGATGTTTTTAATGTAACAGCTCTTTTCAACTATCCTGCCATTTACACGGTACTTTTTAAAGAAAAGGTAGGACAGATGGCAGAGAATGAATTAAAGGCTATTACCATGATGGATTTCCTGAGGGACTATTATGAACCGATGGGAACTGCAAAAATTCCTTCTGTAAAAATTGATGAAGGCAGTTGGAAGGCCGATCAGAACTATCCTGTATTGTATCTGAATGGTCTTTCCGTCTTTCAGCACCAGGAGTATAGAAGAGAAATACCTTCAGAACATGCCGTCACAATTAATTGGATGACGGAAAAGGGGATATCTTTGAATCAGAGGGTGGAAAAGGAGGGAGAGCTGGTAGCTGCGGTCAAGCTTGGGGAGCCGAAGATGAAAATCAAGTATGATAAAACAGCAAAAAATCCAAAGTTTTCAATAGAAGTTTCTGTCAGTGCGGATCTGCTGGAAAAACTGCAGGAGGATCTAACATTGAATACTTTACAAAAACAGATAGAAGAAGATATAAAAGCTAAAATCGAAGCAATCTACTCGGAAGGGGTGGAAAATAAACTTGATATCCTGAATGCAGGAGAAAAATGGTTCAGAGAACATCCTAAGGCCTTTCAAAAACTAAAAGAAAATCGTAATTTTTACCTAAATCAAGAATCTCTCACAGAGGTTAAAGTCAAAGTGCAAATATTACATTTCAACAGTTATAAATTCAAACGCAGTTTAGACGGGGAATTATAAGGGAAACGGGGAAAGGTACTAAATCCCTATATGAAATCAGTTAAGTAAAAAAATGCCAAAAGGACAAACCTCATCGATTTGTCCTTTTCTCTTATCTATGAATAATAATCGGATCAGCAAAATTTGCTTTTTCATCATTAGTGCCTTCTCGTTTTAAGATAATGATCGAGTAAAAGAAGAAAGCGACATTCAGCAAAAGGAACATTGTAAGGATCGGCAAGGAAAACCCTTCACTGTGTACGCCGTATGCGCCTACTGCAGCATATTCAATCGCATCGAGAATAAAGTGGAAGGCGATGGCTGGGAGTAAGCTTTTATTGGCAATGGTCATAGCGGTTAGAGCCATGCCGCCAAAAAACACCCAAGCGAACTGGAACAGTGCATAGGTGATATCTCCTCCTACAAAAATGTTACCAAGATGTGCAGCGCCAAACAGCAGGGATGGGACGATTATGGCTACAGCTCTACCGAATGGCAAGATGGCACGCAGAAGGATGCCGCGGAAAAGTATTTCTTCATTTATCGCTACACCGACAGCTGCAATTAGAAGAAACGGCAGATGCCCCCATGTTGAATTAAATCCCAAAACAAAGGTAAGGGACATAGGAATAACAAGTACTGGAAGCCAGGCATACCAATCTTTTGCTGAGGCAGGCAAGGTCAATCCTATTTCTTTATCAATCTTCACCCATTTTACAGCAAGAATCGTACACGTTGCATAAATGAGCATGACCACCCAGCCTAAGTCCTTCTCAATCGTCAGATCCGGGTTAAAGTATTGGATCCCCCCAATTGCAAGCATTCCTAGAATGCCTCTTCCTACAAGTACCACCAGAAACAGAATCAAACTATGCTTATAGAAAAAACTTTTCATGTTAAATTCTCCTTTATATTTTCAATTTGTATCTTCATTATGTGACAGAACAGGTCATACCCAAAAGTGAACTTCGTCATAAAGGCAGTCATATGACTTTTTATGACTAACCCATCTTCTGAAAAGGAAAGTGGAGTCTGATGTGGAATATATTAGAAGTTGAATATTACGCTTGAAGGAGTCATTATGCTGCCAATTCATAAAGAAACACATTGGGTATACAAAACAGCACAAATCACCAGAATCGGGTGGTTTATTTTTCACTTTTTCATACTGGTATTTTTGCTTTTGGAAACAACTTATTTCTGGCTTTTATTGCCGTTATTCTTTGCGTCCTTCCTTATCCCGCAATGGTCAGGGCATCAACAGGAAAGTCTTGGGGTCAGGCACTACCCTTTACTTGAACTGATATTCAGCGGTGTGTTTTTAATCGTGGGCTGTTATCTATTAGGGGAATACTCATCTTTCCTTGCTTATCCGGCCCTATGCGCAGCAATCTATAGCAAGCCTGGAAAAGAGAGAAAGTTCCTCTGGCTAGGGTTTTCAGTTGTGCCATTCCTTGCTGTATTGGCCATCGGCATAGAGCATCTGGGCCTGGGTGTCATCGATGGATTTTTCTTCTTTGGGATTGGTATTGCAGTAGCGAAGGTTTTGGAGGCTGAAAAGAAAACGAAGTTATTGTTGGAGGAGAATCGCAGACAAAATCAGTTGTTGGAGGAATATGCAAAGCAGGTTGAAAAAGTAACGTTATTGGAAGAGCGGAACAGATTGGCGAAAGATCTTCATGATACGATAGGGCATACGTATACGTCTGTCATTATGGGACTGGACGCTGCCTCCTACCTGCTGGAAGCTTCTCCTGATAAAGCAAAGGATCAAGTAGAACGGCTAAGCAAGGTGATGAGGGAGTCACTTAACGAAATCAGAAGTCATATACATAAAATCTCCCCATATGAGAATAGGGAAGAGGCCACAGAGCAGCTGCAAAGAATCGCAAGGGAATTTTCCTTACATACAAGTACAGAAGTGGAATTCCATGTGTCAGGTTCACCAGAAAAGGGATTATCCTCGCAGGGCAAACTTACTTTTGTTCGCTGTCTACAGGAAGCACTGACAAATGCTGTCCGGCATGGTCAGGCAAAGAAGGTCCTGATTACGTTGAAGGAGGAAAACCTGAATATCGTGCTAGAGGTGAAAGATAATGGACGCGGTAACCGGAATATCCTACAGGGCTATGGAATAAAGGGCATGAAGGACCGTCTCGAATCGTTGCAGGGTGGAATCCATTTAGAGTCGGATGAAAATGAAGGTACCAAGATTACCTGCTATATACCTGTAATTTTGGGCCGGTTAAGAGGGGAAGTGGAAGAGGATGATAAAAGTGCTGATTGTGGATGACCAGGAGCTCATCCGTGAAAGTCTGTCTATCGTATTGGGAGGGGAAGCCGACTTTGAAATTGTCGGGGTGGCAGAGCATGGAGAAAAGGGGCTTCATTCGGTGGAGCGACTTGACCCTGATATAGTGTTGATGGATATCCATATGCCTGTAATGGATGGAGTGCAAGCAACTGGGGAAATAAAAAAGCGATTTCCTAGTGTGAAGGTGATGATTCTTACCACCTTTGAGGAACTGACTTATGTGAGAGAGGCACTTGCGGCAGGAGCGGAAGGCTACCTGCTAAAAGCAATCCATCCTAAAGATCTTGCCTCTGGTATCAGGCTCGTCCATCACGGCGGAACTTTAATTACACAGGAAATTGCCAAACAGTTGATTTCCGAGTGGGTGAAACCGCATGAATCTATTAAAGAGGAAAAGAATCAGAAAAATAGCTTCAGGCTGACGGAAAGGGAGATAGAAATTCTCCAGCTGCTATCCAACGGCTTTTCTAACAAGGAAATGGCCCGCAAGCTTTACCTGACAGAAGGAACCGTAAAAAACTACATCTCGAACATCTACTCCAAGCTCGATGTCACAGGTAGGCATAAAGCGGTGTATAAAGCCAAGGAAGAAGGGATCATAGGGCCTTAATGGGAGATATTAAAAAGGGGCCTGACCCTCAACGCTTTAAAGCGTTGAGGGTCAGGCCCCTAAATTATTTTATGCTTCTGCTCTTTTTCCTACATTGCCTTTATCCCTTTTCCAGAATATCTGCAGTGCCAGCATGATGGCGAATGCAGTGAAGCCGATGATGTCGGTATTGGATTCCGGATAGATAAGTAGTAGTCCTGTCAGGACGGTCAGGATTCTTTCAATCCAGTGCAGCTTGCGGTACCAGAAGCCTATGAGGCCGGCACCGATGGAGATCATACCGACGATCGAAGTGACAAGGATCCATGAGACTTCAAGGATGGTTGTATCGATCATCAGCAGTTGCGGCTGGAATACGAACATATAAGGAATGATGAATGCCGCGATGGCGAGCTTTGATGCATTGATTCCGGTTTTGATTGGATCTCCTTTTGAAATCCCCGTTGCAGCAAAAGCGGCCAAGGCAACAGGAGGGGTGATATCCGCTACGATCCCGAAATAGAATACAAACATGTGAGCAGCAAGGATCGGAATTGCCACTTCAAGCTGATCATTCAATGCGATGATCGCTGGTAAAGCGATCGTTGATGTAATGATGTAGTTGGCTGTAGTCGGTGATCCCATACCAAGAATGATGGAAGCGATCATCGTGAAGAACAATGTGAGCAATAGCTGGATGTTTGGCGTGGATGCAAGCGATCCTGCCAAATCAACCAGCGTGTTCCCCATCTTCAAGCCAAGTCCGGTCTTCGTTACAACACCTACGATGATACCTGCACAGGCTGTTGCAGCAGCAACCCCGAGTGCAGTTCGTGCCCCTGTCGTAAGGGCAAGCAGGAACTTTTCAAAAGTGATCCGCGTATCTTTGCGGAATAAGCTTACAACGATGGTACTTAAAATACCGATCAATGCCGTTCTTTCGATACTGAATCCTTGGAAAAGCAAAACGACGATAACGATAATCGGGATTAATAAATGGATTTTCTTTAGCACGACACTCTTTTTCGGAATTTCTTCTTTTGGCAATCCCAACAAACCATTTTTCTTCGCTTCCAGATGCGTCATGATCCAGATACCGGAGAAATAAAGGATGGCAGGAATGGTTGCTGCCTTAGCAATATCCCAATAAGCGACACCAGCAAACTCAATCATCAAGAAGGCAGCTGCACCCATGATAGGGGGCATGATCTGACCTCCCGTGGAGGCGGCTGCTTCTACAGCCCCGGCAAAGTTTCGGTGATAGCCGAGCCTTTTCATCAGCGGGATGGTATAAGATCCAGTTGTAACAGTATTTGCAACGGAGCTACCGGAAATGGTACCTTGCAGGGCGCTGGAGAAAATGGCAACCTTTGCAGGTCCGCCTGTCCGTTTTCCTGCGATGGCAATGGCAAGGTCATTGAAGTAATTTCCGACACCCGTCTGTACCAAAAATGCCCCAAATAATAGAAACAGGAAGATATAAGTCGAGGATACCTGTAGTGGTGTCCCTAAAATACCTTCTGTTGTAAAGAACATCGATTGAATCAGTTGTTCCATGCTGAGTCCTCTATGAATCAGAATTCCCGGCATGTACGGACCAAACAATGCATACACCATGAACACCCCGGCAATGATGGTGATCGGTAGTCCGACGGCCCTTCTTGTCGCTTCAAGTACAAGAAGTATGGCAAGTCCGCCAATGACGGTCTGTTGAGTGTTGATTCCGCCGATCTGTTGAACCAATGTATCATAGAATACAGGCCAGTAACCGCACACAACAATGGTCAAACCTATAAGAATATAATCATACCAATCGACCTTCGTTTTCTTTAACCCTTTTCTAGCGGGAAACAGGAGGAAGATGATAGTCAACGCAAAGCCCAGATGGACGGTACGTTGAATATAGGCGGTGAACTGCCCGAATATCCCCGTATATAGCTGGAACAGGGAGAAGGCCAGCAGCATGACGAAGAGTACTTTAGCGGTATAGCCCGTAAGATCGCGGGTATTGGCCTCTGCATCATACTTTTTTAAGAGCTTTTCCTGCTCTTCTGCTGTCATCTCTAATTTGTCCTTTGTATCACTCATGAATTTTCATTCCTTTCAAATACTGCCATAATGTCAGCTTTTCTACTTTTACTTTATACCAGTCCCCTGGGATGAAGTACTCATTGAACCAAATCATTTTTTCTCCATCATTACCCCAGGCAAGACGGTTTTTGGAGACTGTTTTTCCATTCCTTATATTCAGGGAAGGGAAGACATTGCTCATATTCTTGATGTGGTATTTTCCATCTTCATACACAAACTCCTCCCCTTCCCCTGCATTGGAAGGCATCCCGATCCCGAATTCTTCATACACAATCTCTGTTTGGACAATCTGGAGATCGTCCATCACCCGGTATTTTTCCACAACATCTGTCAGATGGATGGAGTGGGTGAAGATGAGTTGGAAGGTGTCCTCTTCCTCAATGGGAAGGAATGCTTGGATTTCTTCAGTATTTTCAACGTGAAATACCAGCGCTGTGCGGAGAGGGAATAAAAAAAGAAACAATATGAGAACTGCTGTAAACGAGGAAATAATAAGTACTATTGATTTTTTTGAGAGAAGTTTCATGGTAAAAACCACCTAATTCATGTTAACAAATAGGCTCTTTTCGTAAAGTTTGTTGCTTATGTCCGTAAAAAATCGGTTTTTGGATTTTTTACAGCATTTATCCCCGTATTATTCAAAAGAAAAAATCTATTACACGGGAAAAGAGCACGAATGCAAATAATATTACGTACTTACGTTGAATACGTCAAAAGCAACACTGTATGCGAAAACAGCCAACAATAAAGAAGGACCGACAGCAAAGTGAAATTGACAGTCGGCCGTTCCTTCATTCTTTTGTAGATCAGTCTAGTAATCCTTTTTCCTTGAAGTACTTCTCAGCACCAGGGTGGAAGTCGATTCCGATTCCGTCTGTTGCTGTCTCAAGTGTGATCAGTTTCCCTTTAGCGTGTGCAAGGCTTCCGGAATTTTCATAGATCGCCTTTGTAATGTCATATACAAGATCCTCAGAAAGGCTGTCAGTAACAGCTAGCATCGCAAGTACTGCAACTGTAGTTACTTCACTTTCAAGACCGTATGTGCCTGCAGGGATCGTATCTGCTGCATAGTAAGGGTATTTTTCAATCAAAGCATCGATTTTGTCCTGTGCAACTGGCACAATCACGACATCAGCAGAAGCTGACAATCCTTCAACCGCTCCTGTTGGAGTACCGGAAGTGATGAAAGCCGCGTCGATGTTGCCATCCTGGATTCCTCCAGTAGATTCACCGAAGTCAAGGTTTTGTGCATCAATATCATCCATAGTCATGCCGTGGATTTCAAGGATCTGTTCCGCATTCATGTAAGTACCGGAACCAGGAGCACCTACAGATACTTTCTTACCTTTAAGGTCTTCCACACTTTTAATGCCTGACTTTGGAGTTGTAACGATTTGTACTGTTTCTGGATATAAAGAACCGATAGCCATTACATTATCAATCGCTTTTCCTTCAAAAGCACCTTTACCTTCAATTGCATTCGCAATTACATCAGTTTGTACAAATGCAAGGTCCGCTTCGCCTTTTGCCAGCGCAGCTGCGTTATCAGCAGATGCATTGGAAGAAAGTGCGTCAGTTTGAATTCCTGTTTCGTCTGTAATGATTTTAGCCATTTCGCCGCCAAGTGGATAGTATGTACCAGATGTTCCACCGGTCAGCATGCTCATTAGTTTTGGATCCTTTTTATCACCTGTGGATTCCCCGTCGTTTCCATTTCCATTTCCACAAGCCGCCAAAAATAACGAAAGTACTAGAAACATAGCCATGATTAGTAAACTACTTTTCTTCTTCATCGAACTCCCCCTAATATTAAAGTTACATATCTTATTTTACAGTTATTACAGCCTGTTTTCAAATCATTTGATATATAACAGGAGTGTAAATGTAAAATTTACTCAATTATGGGGATGCAACTCCAAAAAAGTTTCACGTGAAACAAAAAGACGGTGCCTGACCCTCAACGCTTTAAAGCGTTGAGGGTCAGGCACCGTTATGGTCAACTTCTATGATACCAGCGATAAAATTCGCTGGCTTGATCTTTGGAAAGTCCGTACAGTTCGCTGGTGTGCATCGGTTTGGCCCTGTTGATGAAGCTGAGGGAGGCGACGCCGAATTTGCGTTGGATCCAGGAGTGCCGGACGGTGATCTGCTGGATCTGGGATCGTCTGGTGACGAACGTTTCGTTGGTGATGCCGCCCCTGCGGACCTGTACGGTGTCGCCATGACGGATATAACTTGTAAAATAGTAATCCAATACTCTAGAAATAACCGATAGGAAGAAGATGATTGCAGCGGCCCAGATCCACTCCCTTTTAAAGAAGAACAGGCCAGCTGCAGTCAAAATCGTCAAATAGTAGGGCAGCACCAGCTTCAGCCAGAGAACCTTCAGAGGGAATCGACTCATATTCTCCTCAATGGGATAGTCAGGCAGAAGGGTATGCAGGAGCTCGTAGGCTTCATGCTTCGGCATAAAGGGATAGAGGGAGCTTGAATCCTTTTCCTCGCCCTCTGCAGAACCGACCGTGATCAATTTGATGGAAGCAAGGCCAAGCAGCCTTTTCAAGATGGACTGTTCCACGACAATTGCCTGCACCTTATGCTTTTGGATGGAAAAGCTTGAGGAGCTGCCTACCCCTTTTTCGATATATATACGTTCCGCGTCATCACTAATTTCATAGTTTCCATATTTGATGACCGTTTTGAAGAAGCCGATCGCTACAGAAAGTGCCATGGCGATGACAAATAGAATGATGAGCATCCACCAGTGCCCGATCAGGTACTCCGCTGCATTACCGGCAGAATCCTCGATGTCAAAGAAATCTGCAAGATTGAAATAGACTGCCGAAAGCAAAGGGAAGATGGCCAAAAAGCTCAGCGAAGTAAAAGATGCCTTAAAGAGATCTTTTCTTGTGGATCGAAAATGAACGGTCCGCCCCTTCTGTTCAAGATTCTCTCCGTTTTCTGCCACCTGAGCAGAACCCTTTTCTTCCAACAGGGACAAGATCCGGTCCTTCTCCAGGTTTGTGATGACAGGGAATGTGATGGCTGCATCATCACCGCTCGTTCCCGTCTCCAGGGTGAGGGAGGTAAGGTTGAACCACCTATGCACAAAAGTGGTATTGGAATGGTGATTTTGGATGCGTTCAATTGCAACGGTCCGTTGTTTTTTTACGAGTATTCCTTCCTTCACAACAATGGAGGATGCTTGCAATTCATAGCGGTGCATGAACCATTTCATAAATACGGAAAAGATCGTCAGGATGGCAGCCGCGATGAATAGATAGCGGCCCCAGACAATCCAGCCTGAGGTCGAATTCGCCTTAAGGATAAAGAGGAAGACTATGGCGAAGACGGAATTTTTCAGTGCTGTTATCAGTTCCACTGCAATCCAGGCAGGATGATATCGCTTCACATCATGTGCGTCATTCATTCATTTACCCCTCCATCCACATCTAGCGTATCCTTGATTTTGGCATAGGTTGCAATCTGGGATTTCAGCTCCAGGGCCACCTCATTTGGAATCGCAGGAAGGGTGTGGTTGGATGTGGTGGTGCCGATGACGATATTGTATAATCCGAATTTCCTCAGGATGGGACCTTGCTCGGTTCGGACGTATTCCACTTTCTCCATCGGGATCAGCGTATGATTTTCATTCCACATCCCATTTTTTAGTTGCACAAACTCCTCATCGATTTTATAACGCCAATAGCGCTGCGTAAGGGTCGGTTCGATGAGGATGGAATAGAGGGCAGAGAAGCTCAAAAATCCACCAATGAAGTAGAGCGTTATCTCCACCCAGCGGTACCAGTCGAAACTATCTGCACAAAATATAAGAATCGCTGTAATAAGCAAAGCAACGGCATGTCCGATTGTATTGCTGATCCGCCATACCGTGATGGCGTTCGTCGAAATCTTTTCTGTTGGTTCATCAATATGTATGTACATGTATTTTCCACCTTTCATACTACATTACGTATATCGGCAGAAATTGGTTTCAATTAAAAAGAAAAACTCCAGTTTGAGCTGGAGTTATTTATTGGCTTCTTTTATCAATTCAGCATAGAACTTGATGCTATTCAAATAATTGTCGATGCTCACATGTTCATTGGTCCCGTGCATCCGGTTCAGGTCCTCCGCCGTAATCTGGACAGGCAGGAAGCGGTAGGTGTTGTTTGACACATCGTCGTAATGCTTGGCATCGGATCCCGCAACCATCAGATAAGGGGCGATGACAGCATTTCCATAGACATTCCTTGCCGCCTGTTGGATGGTGGAAAACTCCCAACCGTCCACAGAGGAAACCTTGGTTGCCTCGCTGCCACTGATAGAGACGCTAATCTGCTTATCATCGATTGTTTTCTCAATAAAGCTTTTCACCTCTTCAAGCGAGTCGCCGGGCATTAGGCGGAGATTGATGATGGCCGTCGCTTTTTCCGGCAGTACATTGGACTGCTCGCCTGCCTGGAATATGGTCGGGGCGATGGTGGTCCGTATCAGGGCTGCGGATGCAGGCTCCTGCAACAGGATATGTTCGATGACCGGCTTGAAGATCGCCTTATTAGCGAACACATACTTCATCCCTAGATTCATTTCTGGTGCCACAAATTCAAAAAGGTCTTCCCCAGGCCCTCTAAGTTCAGCGTGGAATTGGGTTTCTTCGAGCTTGGAAATCGCTTTGGCGATCCTTCCGATATTCGTTTGATCCTTTGGCTGGGAGGAGTGGCCGCCGCTACCTTCTATGGTCAATTCCACTGTCGCCGAGCCTTTTTCCGAGACGCCAACGACCCCGACAGGCTGAGAAACACCAGGGACCATGTTTTCCACGATGGCACCGCCTTCATCCATGACGAAATCAAATCGGATGCCTCTATTCTTTAACGTTTCTGCAATCGCCTTCGCACCTTCCTCGCCGCCGATCTCCTCATCGAATCCAAACATGAAGTACATATCACGTTTTGGCTGATAACCTTCTTGAATGAGGTACTCGACAGCCTCCATGATCCCGATTACCCCGATTTTATCATCAAGCGTACCGCGCCCCCAGATGGCATCCTCTGTCACAGTTCCGCTGAACGGCTCCTGCTCCCAATTTTCTTCTGTCCCTTTGAGGACCGGCACGACATCATAATGGCTTGTCAGGCCAATGGGGTTCAAGGAGGAGTCGGTCCCCTCCCATTTATATAGAAGTGCATAATTATTAATCCGCTCCAATGCCAGTTCCTCGTGGATTGAAGGGTAGCTGTTTTGCAGGAATTCAATGAATCTATCAAATTCGCTAAAATCAAATTTTGTACGATCCTCATAGGAAATCGTCTGATAGGTGATCGCTTCGGATAAGTGCTGCAGGGCCTTATCCTTGTCTATTTCCACGCTTGTCGGCTTAGCAGCAGGCTGCCTGCTTTCCAAGGTCAGAGTCTGGAAACCTGTTACTGCCCCGAACAACAAAAGTAGCCCACCAAAGGTTCCCATTACCAGTTTTCTTTTTTTCATGTTCCTTGCCCCCTTTTCTACTAATAATAGTTCCATATAGAAAGAGAAATTACCTTTAGAGGCGAGTACCGTAAACAGAATTGTATAAATAACCAGAAAAGTGTAAAAATTAATTGAAGCATAACTATTATTCTGCTAAACTAATTTAGAACTATTTTATCTGGCAAAGGGGAGAGATTGGATGAAAATCAAGAAGGTTGGCTCTGTAATTGTAAGCGTTCTATTGACCAGCACAATGCTAGTTGCCTGTGGGGGTAACGAAAGCTCAGGTAAAAAAGAGGATGGGTTGGAGACGAACATCGTCACCATCGCCACAGGTGGTTCATCAGGTCCTTATAATATTATTGGGACAGCCCTTGCAAATGAATATTCCGATGAATTCGGCATCAACTCGAAATCACAGGCGACTGGTGCTTCCGTGGAAAATATCAACTTAATTAAAGAAGGGAAAATCGAGATGGCATTTGTCATGAGTGATGTCCTGACAGAAGCGGTGAATGGGACAGGAAACTTCTCTGAAAAAGTGGAGAATGTAGAGCAAGTAGCCACTTTGTATCCCAACTTTGTACAGATCGTCACGACAGCAGATTCCGGAATCGAAACAATTGAAGACCTGGTTGGAAAGCGTGTAGCAGTAGGGGACCAGAATTCAGGGGTGGAAGTGAACGCGCGTAATCTTCTTGCAGGTCATGGTATTACATACGATGATATCCAAGTGGATTACCTTGGCTACGCAGAAGCGGCGGACGGTTTGAAGTCCGGTTCAATCGATGCGGCATTTTTAACGAGCGGACTTCCAAATGCATCTGTACTTGAATTATCCAAAACGCTTGATATCAAAATGGTGTCCGTAGATCCTGCCAATATTGAAAAATTAGCTAAGGATCAGCCATATTTCGTTGCCATGGATATTCCTGCTGATACTTATGGAAACGCAGAAGCGGTTCCGACTGCAGCCATCATGAACGCACTTGTAGTAAGCAGTGAATTGAGCGAAGACGATGTATACAAGCTGACAAAATCATTCTTTGACAACCTGGAGACACTTGGCAATGCCCATCAGGCAGCGACTGAAGTATCTTTAGAGAAAGCACAGGAAGGCATGGTGGCACCTGTCCACCCAGGAGCAAAGAAATATTACGATGAACAGTAAACGTTTCATGTTGGGGAGCACTGTAATACTTATAGTGCTCCTCGTTCTCCTTTTGGTCAAAGTACCTGTCACTCAGGTTTCCTTTAAGGGGGATAGCTTTTTCCTGAAGGAGGGGAAGTTTGAACTTGGCTGGATTCATTCCGTCGAAAAAGAGCCTTGGTTTGAAACCTATGAGAGAAGGGATGAAAGTCTTTTTCTCGTCCGGACGCGTTTTAAAACCTTCGGTGCAGGGACTCCCTCGACAGGAGAAGTCATTCCTTCCAAGGATGGATTTATCCATATGAAAATCAATCAAAAAATGGAGAATCTTCAACTTTCCGTTTCCGAAAATGTACAAACGACACTGTATCTCGAAGGTCGGACCATCCCCTTGTATACATACGTGGAAGACTATGAAACTGTTGAAATCAAAGCTATAAAACTACCATTATGGCAGTATCTAAGAGGTGATAAGAAGTGAAAGATTCAAAAAAACAGCACGATCGCGTAGAAAAGGATGAAATTTCAGAAGACAAAAAAGCGGAAATACTGGAAAAGTATGATGCCGAGTCAAAGGTGCGCCATTTTGCCAGTAAAAAAACCGTCCTGGTTGTATCTGCCGTTGCCATTCTCTATTCTCTTTTCCATTTATACGTTACCTTCAATCCAATGCCTGCCCTCCAGCAGCGTTCCGTTCATGTTGCGGTTGGACTGGCGTTGATTTTCCTGCTCTATCCTACAACCAAAAATCAGGACCGCAGCAAGATAGCCTGGTATGACTGGATCTTGTTTGTCCTTGCATTAGGTTCTGCAGGATATCTCATCATGGAGTATCAAGATATTGTAACCTCCCGTGGCGGCATTCCAAATACAACGGATATTGTCCTTGCCATTTTGACGGTCCTCCTTGTACTCGAAGGGGCACGCCGAGTCACCGGGATTATCCTTCCGATATTGGCGCTCGTGTTCCTTGCCTATCCGTTTTTCAGCCATATGAGCTGGATGCCGATCAAGATGATGACACGCCCATACGACTTGGGGGATATTTTTGGACAGCTATACTTGAAGACGGAAGGATTATACTCCACCGCAATCGGGGCTTCCGTCAACTTCATCTTTCTTTTCATCTTATTTGGAGCATTCCTGGCGCGCTCTGGGATGGGTCAATTCTTCAATGACCTTGCCTTGGCGCTTGCAGGGCATAAACAGGGGGGACCTGCAAAAGTGGCCGTCATCTCCAGTGGCTTCATGGGAAGCATCAACGGAGCTGCGGTTGCGAATGTTGTCGGGACAGGAGCCTTTACAATTCCCTTGATGAAAAGGATCGGGTATTCCAAGAACTTCGCTGGTGCGGTCGAAGCGAGTGCCTCGGTCGGTGGACAGATCCTGCCACCGATCATGGGGGCCAGCGCCTTCATCATGGCCGAAACCACCGGTGTGGCATACGGTACGATCGCCCTCGCCGCTTTGATTCCGGCTGTACTCTACTTTTTGGCCGTGATCATGCAAGTGCACTTCAGGGCCGGACGGGAAAATCTGAAAGGCATTCCAAAGGCCGACCTGCCTCGGGTTGGTGCAATCATGAAGGAACGCGGACATCTGCTTTTGCCGATCGTATTCCTTATCGTGCTGCTCTATCAAGGGGTACCGATTGGGCATGCAGCATTTTATACGATCGTTTCCACAGTAGTGGTGGCGGCACTGAGAAAAACGACGCGCATGTCCTTCATGGATATCCTGCACGCATTGAATGATGGTGCAAGGCAATCCCTATCTGTTATGGTGGCCTGTGCGGTAGTCGGTATCATCATCGGGGTAGTCAGCTTGACTAGCTTTGGGAATGTCATGACGTCCTCCATCGCAAGTCTTGGTGCAGGATCCTTGTTCCTGACGCTCTTCTTTACGATGATTGCATCCATGATCCTCGGAATGGGTCTGCCTAGCATCCCTGCCTATATCATTACGGCAACGATGGCGGCACCTGCCCTTGCAGAATTCGGGATTCCGATCCTGATTGCCCACATGTTCGTATTTTATTTCGGGATTTTTGCCAACATCACGCCACCCGTCGCCCTGGCAGCCTTTGCGGGAGCGGGCATATCAGGTGGAGATCCGATGCGTACCGGGTTCACGGCATTGAAATTATCTGCTGCCGGATTCCTGATTCCTTATTTGTTTGTCTATAATCCAGCGATGCTGATGATCGATGCAACGGATGCTGCGGTCAATGCCAAGGAATTCCCGATGGCATCCGCACTCGACATTGCGCTGATTTCCATTACAGCGGTGGTGGGAATCATTGCCTTGAGTGCCTCCATTGAAGGATATTTCCGAACCAGCCTGAACGCATTGTTACGTATCGTGCTTGGCGCAGGCGCACTGATGATGATCATCCCAGAGACATTCACGGATATTGCCGGAGTCATCATCGTCACATCGATTTTCATCCTTAATTTCATTCAGGAAAAGAAAGAAAAGCCGAATAATATCAATATAGGTGTATAAGCAATAGCTCAAAAAGGCATGCCGGCTGAGAGTGGCATGCCTTTTTATGATTAGAAGGGGAGATTTGCAAGCTATGAATATTCCGGAATGGTTTCAAAAGAGAATGGTGGATGTTTTCGGGGAAGCGGGTAAGGTTTGGCTGACCAAGTTGGATTCAACGATACATTTTTGTGAAAAAGAATGGAAGTTGCAGATAGGAGAGCCAGTATCCAACCTATCCTACAACTATGTACTGCATGCCAAGGAACCGAACGGTACCCCCGTTATGCTGAAGCTCGGCGTCCCTTCCTTTGATTTTTCTAATGAGATTAACACGCTTAACGTCTATGGAGGAAAAGGATGTGCCAGGCTATTGAAGGCAGACGCGGAACGTGGTGCCATGCTGCTCGAGAAGCTTGTGCCAGGTACGATGCTTTCAGAGGAAAAGGACGAAAAGGCTGCGGTTCATCAGTTTCTGGAAGTGTGGAGCGCGATTCGCAGGCCCGTCCCTGCAGAATGCAAAAGCCCGACCATACTTGACTGGGCATCCGGGCTTGGCCGCTATAACTCCATGCATCCAAATGGAGATGGTCCCATTGACTCGCGTTACATAGAGATGGCTCAAGCGTATTTCGCAGAATTGACGGAATCAACAATTGGGATGGAGTTGCTTCACGGCGACCTTCATCATGAAAACATCCTTTATGATGAGGAAAAAGGATGGCTGGCCATCGATCCGAAAGGGGTGGTCGGGGATCCGTATTTTGATTTGATTTCTTTTATGACCAATCATCTTTTAAAAAAGGAAAACCCGAAAAGGCTGTTATCACAACGCGTGGAATGGATATCGGAGTGCTTATCGCTTGATCGAAATCGTTTGCTGAAAGCAGCTGTGGCAATGGGAATCCTTTCTGCATGTTGGGGGATAGAGGATCACGATCCAGACTGGCAGCAGGCCTATACTTGTGCAAAGTGGTTTAAGGAAATACTGATTGAAGACGAGGGTAAATAATTTTCCAGAAAAAGCAAAAGATAATGGCGGAGGGCACATAGGATGCTCTCCGCCATATTCATTATTTTTAAAAAAGAAAAAAAGTTGTTGACTTGATAATGATTATCATTACAATAGTAAGTGAGAGTGATTATCAATATTAATTTACATAAGGAGTGTCTTTCGTGAAAAAACTGAATATCATCATGAGTTTAATGCTTGCTTTAGTGTTGGCGTTAACAGGTTGCGTAAGCAGCACAAATAATAATGGCAATACTTCTTCAGAGAACAATAGCGGTTCAGGTGAAGAAGCGAACAAAGAAAAAGAATCCGGGGAAGTAAATGTATATACAAGCCGCCACTATGAAGCGGATCAAGAGTTGTACAAGATGTTTGAAGAAGAAACAGGCATCAAGGTCAACGTGGTAGAGGGTAAAGGCGAAGAATTGATGGAGCGTCTAAGCATCGAAGGCGAAGCGACAGAAGCGGATGTATACATCACAGCGGATGCAGGTAATCTGTATCAAGCAAAAGATCGTGAATTATTCCAAGCAGTGGAAAGTGAAGTTCTTGAAAAGAATATTCCTGAAAAACTGCGTGATAAAGATAACCAATGGTTCGGTCTTACAAAGCGTGCACGTATCATTGCGTATGCTAAGGACCGAGTAAAACCTGAAGAACTTTCCACATATGAAGCTTTAACAGAATCTGAGTGGCAAGACCGTGTAGTAGTAAGAGGATCTGACAACATGTACAACATTTCTTTGGTTGCATCCTTCATCGATGTAATGGGTGAGGATAAAGCGAAGGAATGGGCACAAGGAATCGTGAACAATATGGCACGTGACCCGCAAGGCGGAGACCGCGACCAGGCTAAAGCGGTTGTTGCCGGTGAAGCGGACGTAGCGATCATGAACACATACTACCTTGGTGTAATGTTGAATTCCGATGATCCGGAAGAAGTGAAGGTTGCAGAAAACGTAGGAGTGTTCTTCCCGAACCAGGATACGACTGGTACACATGTCAACATCAGTGGAGCGGCTGTGACGAAGCATGCGAAAAACAAAGATAATGCAGTGAAATTCATCGAGTTCCTTTCTGATGAAAAAGCACAAGGGAAATTTGCTGAAGCAAACTACGAGTACCCTGCAAATCCGAATGTCGAGCCTTCCGAGCTACTTAAGTCTTGGGGCGAATTCAAAGAGCAGGATGTAAACCTGACTGTTTATGGTGAAAACCAACAGGCTGCCATCAAGATTTTCAATGAAGTAGGCTGGAAATAATACAATAATGTGAAGAACCGGTTCCTTTTTGGGTGAATCGGTTCTTTTCTTTTGTTTGGACGTTCCATTTGAGAATGATTTTCGTTATAATTTAGATTGGATAATTAAAGTATTTACAACAGCTTTGTCATCTAAAGGATGTGTCACAGTGAGTAAGTTCCATTGGTCAAGGGTGAAACATAAAGGCTGGGCCATTCTAAGTCTGGTTTTTATCACTATCATTCTCATACCCAATATTTTAATAGCGGTCGAATTTTTTACAGAGCCTAATGAAAACTGGCTACATATAAAAGAATATTTATTAAGGGACTATCTTGAAAACTCCGTTCTGATCATTCTGTTTACCGCTTTGGCAACGATGCTGATCGGAACGAGCCTTGCATGGCTGATCACGATCTATCAGTTTCCCTTGCGGAACTTCCTGAAATGGAGCCTGATACTGCCGCTTGCGATCCCACCGTATATCGCAGCATACACCTATCATGGCATCATCAATTACACAGGAATCATTCAGTCCACCTTGCGAAACGATTTCGATATGCAGGTGAACCAAGCGTATTTTAATATGATGAGCATCCCTGGCGCCATCTTTGTCTTTACGGTTACGCTTTTCCCTTATGTGTATTCCATAACAAGAAGCTATTTTCAGAGCCTTTCCGCTTCAGTTATCGAAAACGCAAGGCTCTTGGGAAGCAACAGCTTTCAGACATTCTTCCGGGTGGCACTTCCCATTTCGCGTGGTGCGATCGTCGGGAGTGTGACGCTTGTCATTCTCGAGGTGCTCAATGATTACGGGGTAACAAGCTATTTCGGGATTCAGACTGTCAGCACGGCTATCTTCCGTACCTGGTATGGCATGATGGATCTAGACTCCGCCCTGAAGCTTGCCGGGACATTGATGATCATGGTGATGGTGATCCTTTCCATGGAGCGCCTGTTAAGGGGGCGGAAGAAATTCTTTGATCCGTCTTCAAAGGTGCGGCCGATTGAGCCTAAGCGCTTGACGGGAGTAAAGGGCTGGCTGGTTTTTGCGTATTGCTTCGGCATTTTTGCCATTGCTTTCATTGTGCCGTTGCTTCAGCTATTAGCGTGGGCGACCATGACATTTGAAACAGTCTTCAAGCCTGAATTCCTGGAGCTTGCAAAGAACTCCATCTTTGTTGCAGGTGTTGCAGCGACGATCATCCTTGTCATTGCACTGATCATTTCCAATTATACGAGGCTGCAGCAAGGGATGGTCCCGAAAATCTTCTCGAGGGTCACGACACTCGGCTATTCGATACCAGGGGCGGCCATCGCCATAGCAGTCATCACGATTTTTATATTGCTCGACCAGCAGATTGTGTCCTTTTTGGCCATGTTCAAGCTGAAGCCTGAATTTGTGCTTCGGACCACGCTATCGATGCTTGTCTTTGCCTACGTGATCCGCTTTTTGGCAATCGGCTTCAATGCGATCGAGTCAGGCTTTGAAAAGACTGGGAACCGCTTTACCGAAGCTTCCCGTACTTTGGGGGCATCGACGCTCAGAACCTTTTTCACAGTAGATCTTCCATTGTTGAAGGGAGCGATTGTCAGCGGGTTCATTCTCGTTTTCATCGATATCATGAAAGAACTGCCGCTTACCTTGTTCCTGCAGCCATTCAATTTTTCGACCTTGGCAACACAGGCTTTCAAATATGCAAATGATGAGAGGGTACAGGAAGCGTCCATCGCATCGCTGCTTATCATCTTTATCAGCGCTTTAAGCATCTTTGTCTTTTATCGAGTACTGGATAAGGAGGGGAAGTAATGTTTGTTCAGATTCAAGATTTAAAGTTCCGATATAAAAATGCACAAAATCATACATTGCGGGATATCCGGGTGGATATTGAAAAAGGGGAAATCATTTCGATCCTCGGGAGAAGCGGTAGCGGTAAAAGCACGCTCCTCCGCCTGATAGCAGGTCTTGAGACTCCCCAGGATGGGATCATGAGAATCAATGGGGAATGCATGTTTGATGAAAAGACACACCTTTCTCCTGAGAAGCGGGGGATAGGTGTCGTATTCCAGGACTATGCGCTTTTCCCTCATATGACGGTAGCCCAGAACATCAAGTTCGGCTTGCGAAAAATGAATCGGAAGCAGAAGCAGGAACGACTCGAGGAAATGCTGGCCCTGATCAACCTGTCTGACTACGGCCATCGTTATCCGTATGAGCTGAGTGGAGGCCAGCAGCAGCGAGTTGCATTGGCACGCGCCCTTGCACCCTCACCATCCTTGCTGCTGCTCGACGAGCCGTTCAGTAACCTGGACGTCCACCTGCAGGAGAAAATCCGCGAAGAACTGAAAGACATACTAAAGAAAACGGGCATCACCTCCATCCTGGTGACCCACGATTTCGAAGACGCCAAAGCCATCGCCGATCGCGTCCTTTTCATAGAAGAAGGACAGCTTGTGAAAAAACCATGTGAATTGGTGATGAGTTGACATAATAAGGGGTGCCTGCCCCTCAACGCTTTAAAGCGTTGAGGGGCAGGCACCTTTTTTATTTGTTGCATAAAAAAATCTTGGTTTGAGTCCAGTCCATTAGACACCAATAAAAGAGTAAGGGAGGAATCAAAGGCTGTCCTCGAAAAATGATGCCCTCGCCCGCCACAAAACAAGGTAGTGAAGGAATCAAAAGGCGGGAATGATACCCTCGCCCGCCCCAAAACAAGGTAGTAAAGGAATCAAAAGGCCCGAATGATGCCCTCGCCCGCCATAAAACAAGGTAGTGAAGGAATCAAAAGGCGCGAATGATACCCTCGCCCGCCCCAAAACGAGGTAGTGGAGGAATCAAAAGGCGCGAATGATACCCTCACCTGCCACAAAACAAGGTAGTGAAGGAATCAAAAGGCGGGAATGATACCCTCGCCCGCCACAAAACAAGGTAGTGAAGGAATCAAAAGGCCCGAATGATACCCTCCCCCTCCCCAAAACAAGGTAGTGAAGGAATCAAAAGCCCTGAATCATTCCCCATAAGAACTGTTTTGGAATCTGGCCTCGCTAATTACTTCTTCAACAACAAATACATAAAGTAAGGCCCGCCAATCAACGCGACCATGATCCCTGCAGGTATGCCGCTTGGATCGACAATGTTGCGGCCGAGTGTGTCTGCAAAGAGGAGCAGCCAGCCGCCGATCAGGATTGCCACTGGCAGGAAGAGCTGGTTTCTCGGACCGACGAGCGCTTTGGCGATATGCGGCGCCATCAGGCCGACAAAGGCGATTCCCCCTGTTACAGAAACAGCGGAGGCTGCAAGGGCAACTGCAGTAAAGAGCATGACCAGCCGCTCCTTTTCCACGGATAGCCCGACTCCCACCGATACAGGTTCACTCAACGCCAACAGGTTAAGTCTATTCGCCTTATAGATGGTAAATGGAATCAAAACGACCAGCCAAGGCAGCAGTGCCAGGATGAACGGCCAGTCCGTCCCCCAGATGTTACCTGCGAGCCAACTAGCTATAAAGTCCACTTTTTCCCGATCGGCACTGGAAATAAGAACGACCATGATACCGGAGAGGGCCATCGAGAATCCGACACCTGTCAGTACAAGCCGGACAGGCTGCAGTCCGGTCTGCCTGCTATATGCAAACAGATAAATCAAACAGGCAGTCAGCAGGGCCCCTATAAAGGCGACAAGCGGGAGCATATAGACAAAAGAGCCGACTTCTATCGGGACAAACAGGAAAAACACTGTGATAGCAACCCCGGCGCCAGTATTGATGCCGATGATCCCCGGATCTGCAAGATCGTTCCTCGTGATTCCTTGCAGGATGCTCCCCGCTAATGCCAGCGCCATTCCTGCCAACAGAGTAATGATGATCCTCGGGAGCCGGATGGAAAATAGGACAAATTCCTCCTTGAAGGTACCGTTTCCGAGCAATGTAGGCAGAAGCCGATCATAGGATACAGAGGAGTACCCGATCCCTATTCCGACAATGACGGTCAATAGTATAAGAAAGGCTAGCAAACCAACAATCAGGCGCTGCCTTCTAACCAAAGATGGATGTATCATGAAAATTCCTTGCCCCCTTTCCGTACGATGATGAGGAAAAAGGGCAAGCCGAGCAGTGCCACGATGGCTGCTACAGGCGTTTCGAACGGGGCATTCAAATTCCTGCCAAGTGTATCGGCAAGCAGCATGAATATGGCACCGACGACTGCGGACATCGGCAAAATATAGCGGTAATCCGTACCGACGATCGCGCGGCCTATATGGGGGATCATCAAGCCGATGAAGGCCATATTGCCGACAAGTGCCACAGAAGCTCCGGCCAACAACACTATCACGATGAACAGTACCGTTTTCACCAGCACTGTCTTTTGTCCAAGTCCGACTGCAACCTCCTCGCTCAAGCTCAGAATCGTCAGCTGTCTAGACAGATAGATGGAGATTAAAATCCCGACAGTAATGAAAGGAATGATGACTTGTAGCTGTGACCAGTTCGTCCCGATGATGCCCCCGGCAGTCCACATCGAAACATCCTTGGAGATTTTAAAATAAAGTCCCACACCTTCTGCAATGGCAAAAAGGAACGCGGATACGGCCGCTCCTGCCAGCACGATCCGGAAAGGGGAAAAGCCGCCACGCTTCATGGCCCCGATACCAAAAACCAACGTCGCCCCGACAGCCGCCCCGATAAAGCAGGCGATCATGATGCCGAAGTAATTCGTGGAAGGTGAAAATGCGAGTGTTACCGCAAGCGCTGCATTTGCTCCGGCAGTGAGCCCGAGAAGCCCCGGGTCAGCGAGCGGGTTTCTTGTCATCCCTTGCATGATGGCTCCAGATACGGATAAAGCTGCTCCCACAAAAATAGCCGCCACTTCACGGGGAAGGCGGATTTCTCGGATCATCATGGATTTCTCATCCAAATCAGTTGCAGTAAGTGCTGCCCAAACATCCCGGATCGTAGTATCAGCCGCCCCAAAAAGCATCGCAACCACAAATGTTCCGGAAAATACCAGGATTGCTGCAATAAGTTTTAGTAGGAAAGGGAACCTTCGTTGTTTTTCATTCATCATCATTCATCTTTTCTTTTATAGATTAAAAGGGATCCCATCAAACAGAATCCCTCTTGCCTTCACTATTTATCTACCTAAAAATTTGTTCTGGAAGAATTCCAATTGAAACTCAAGTGAAATAGGATCATTAAAATAGAATTCCTTCGCATTAACCTCGAATACCTGGCCATTCTTTACAGCAGGGATGTTTTTGTAGGTTTCTGTTTCCTGGAAGGAAGTATCACCGTCGGAATTTTTACTGAAAATCATGTAGTCGCCAGCAAATTCGGGAAGCACTTCAAAGGACAATGTGTAGTATCCATCCTTAAGAGCTGTCTGCTTCACTTTTTCAGGCATATTCAGTTTCATTTCCTGATAAAGGATTTCTGTACCGCGAGCCCAGTTATCGCCGAAAACATAAAGCTCTTTATCGAAGTTTTCAATGACGGATACTGTTGCGTCCTCTCCGATTTTGGATTTGATTTCTTCACCGGCAGCAGCTGCACGCTGTTTGAAGTCGTCAATCCAATCTTGTGCTTCTTTTTCCTTGTTTAAAAGCTTTCCGATTTCAAGGTGTTGTGTAAGGTAATCCAATTTCCCGTATGTAAAAGTTACCGTAGGGGCAATATCATTCAATTTTTCAACGTTTTTGATGGTGGAAAGTCCGATGATCAAATCGGGATTCAGTTCAATGATTTTCTCCAGGTCTTCATCCGTTACCTGTTCCACGCCTTCCAGGTATTCAGCGTAGCGGGGATTCATCGCAGACCAGGAGTCCACTCCGACAAGGTCTACATCGAGTGCCATGACATTACCGGCAAAAGAGGAAAGAACAATGACACGCTCAGGATTTGCCGGCACTTCTACAGGGCCGTTTTCAGATTCATAGGTGATGGTTTCAGATGAACCTTTTTTGTTAGTATCTTCAGATGCAGCATTATTATTGTTGTTGTTACTGCATGCGGCACTAACAACCAGTAAGAGCAGGAATACGAATGGTACTAGAATTTTCTTCATGGGTATTTTCTCCTTTTAGTAAATTATAAGTGATGCACATCGGTTTATCGGTACGCGGATCCCGTCCGATGACGGCATCGATCTGGAACACGTCCTTTAGCACGTCCGGATGGATGACTTCCTCGCAATTACCGGCCTTTATGATATGACCATCCTTTAAGGCAATCAAATAATCGGCAAATCTGGCAGCCTGATTAAGATCGTGGAGGACCATGACGATGGTGCGCCCCTGTTCACGGTTCAGCCGCTGCAAAAGCTCGAGCACCTCCAGCTGGTGGGCCATATCAAGATAGGTGGTCGGCTCATCGAGGAAAATGATTTCCGTTTCCTGTGCCAGCGCCATGGCAATCCAGACACGCTGACGCTGGCCGCCTGAAAGGGAATCGACTGGTCTGTATTTAAAGTCAAGGGTACCTGTTTCCTGCAGGGCCCAATCGATGACTTCATAATCCCTTTTGGTCAGCCGGCCAAATCCTTTCTGATGAGGAAATCTCCCATATGAAACGAGCTCGCCGACTGTCAGTCCGCTTGCGCTTTCCGGGGTCTGTGGAAGGATGGCCATCTTTTTTGCTAGCAATTTTGTATGCTCGCGTGAAATATCCTGGCCGTCCAGGACCACAGTCCCGGATTGCTGGGAAATAATGCGAGTGATCGCTTTCAAAAGTGTGGACTTTCCACAGCCATTGGAGCCGATGATGGTGGTAATCTGCTTGTCAGGAATCCCTATTGAAAGATCCTTGACAATGAGGTGCTCACCATAGCCAATGTTCAATTCATTTGTGTAAAGTCTCACCATGCTGAACCCTCCCAAGGTTTGAAAATATGTAAATAAAAAACAGTTGATAATGATTATCAGTATCGGTACATTTATACTATAAAACCAACCAATTCTTATGTCAACCGTTTTTTGTGTTGTAAAAGTAGAAAGAAAGTCGTATATTTTAGTGAGAATGATAATCAATTACACGATCGGTGGATGCGAGGGGTGTGCACATATGGGGGAAAAGGAAATATATGATGTAACAATCATTGGCGGCGGTCCAGCAGGGTTATACTCCGCCTTTTACAGTGGATTGAGAGAAATGAAAACAAAAATAATAGAATTCCAGCCGCAGCTCGGTGGGAAAATCCATGTGTATCCTGAAAAAGTGATCTGGGACGTTGGGGGTCAGACCCCGATACCAGGGGCAAAATTAATCGAGCAGCTCGTCCAGCAGGGAATGACGTTCAATCCGGAAGTGGTCTTGAACGAAAAGGTGGATAGCATCACGAAGGATGAAGATGGTATCTTTGTGCTTCATGCCGCTTCAGGGCAGGAGCATTACTCCAAAACGGTGATCGTCGCGGTCGGAAGTGGCATTCTTAATCCGCAAAAGCTCAATATAGAAGGTGCGGAAAGGTTTGAAGTTTCCAATCTGAACTATACGGTCAAATCCTTAAAGCATTTCCGGAATAAAACCGTGATTATCTCAGGTGGGGGAAACACGGCCATCGATTGGGCGAATGAACTCGAGCCCATTGCAAAAAAAGTGTATCTCACTTGCCGTAAGGATGCTCTCGGGGGGCATGAGGCACAGGTGAAACAGCTTTTGAACAGCTCTGTCGAGTGCATGTTCAATTCCACCATCACAAAGCTTGTTGCCGATTCCAATCAGGAAGAGATCGAAAAGGTGGAGCTGACCAACTCGGAAACAGGGGAAGTCTGTCATCTCGAGATCGAAGAAGTGATCATCAACCACGGGTACGAACAGGACGCGAGCCTTTTGCAGAACAGCGATTTGAATATAGAGATAGCGGAAAACTTTTATGTGGCGGGAAATGCCAACAGTGAGTCTTCTGTCGAGGGACTGTATGCTGCTGGGGATATCCTGAAGCATGACGGAAAGCTGCACTTGATATCAGGTGCCTTCCAGGATGCTGCCAACGCAGTGAACAAAGCCAAACAGTACATCCAGCCAACCGCACCGGGAGCGGCAATGGTCTCATCCCATAACGAGGTATTTAAAAACCGGAATCGTAAGCTTGTTAAGGAAATGATGAAATAGTATAAAGGGGCCTGACCCCCGCCGCGTTAATGTGGTAACGCGGCGGGGGTCAGGCCCCTTTTTGGCCACTCTTTTACATGACAGGGATTGCCGACAAATGCTACGATAAACCAAAAAGGAGATGACGCAAAGTGAAGGCATTCCCACCGGATATTAATTTCATGTTTGATTGGCGGTCGTATCAGCGTCGTGTTCTTTCTTCTTTGGAGGAGCATCTGCAGAACCGGCACCTTCACTTGATTGCGCCTCCTGGTTCGGGAAAGACGGTGCTGGGGCTTGAGGTGATGCTGAGGCTGAACGGGCCGACCCTGATTGTAGCCCCGACACTCGCAATAAAGAATCAATGGTTGGAGCGTTTTCTGGAACTATTTCTTCAACAAAATGAAAAGCCGGATTGGATATCGATGGATCTGAAAAAACCGGAATTTTTGACGGTCACCACCTATCAGGCCTTACATAGTGTTTTTTCGGATAAAGAGGAGAAGGAAGACATCCAGGAAGATGGCGTTTTGGAGGCCATCGATCGTACCGGGTTTAAGACAATTATTTTAGATGAAGCCCATCATTTGAGGGCGTCATGGTGGAAAAGTGCATTGGATTTTCGAAAGCGTCTTTCTGAACCAACGGTAGTTGCACTGACAGCGACGCCTCCGTATGATGTTTCATTGGCGGAATGGCAGCGTTATATCGAGCTTTGCGGACCGATTGACCTGGAAATCAGTGTGCCGGAATTGATCAAAGAGAAGGACCTGTGCCCACATCAGGATTATGTGTATATGTCTGCCCCATCATTGAAAGAAAGGGAAATCATACAGTCCTACAGGGTTGAGGTCGATCAGATTATGGACTTTCTGGTCAATAACCTTGAGTTCGTAACTGTCATGAAAAATCATCCATGGATTGTGGAGCCTGAAGTTCACATTGAAAAAATACTGGAGTCTCCTTCTTATTTTTCCAGCATTCTCATCTTTCTGAAAGAGGAAGGGGTGTTCGATTGGAAAGCCTATCGTCATATTCTTGGAAGCGGGGGAGAAACTCTGCCTAAGCTTGATTTGGATTGGACCGAGGAGCTCCTGACGAACTGCCTGTTCCGGGATATGTATACCTTAGCTTTTGAAGATGTAATGAAGGAGATAAGGAAAAAACTGAGTCGAGCAGGTGCCATCGACCGGAAAAGGGTATACTTGCGTACCAATAAAAAAATTGATCGGATGCTGCTGACGAGCGCTTCTAAACTAGGGAGCATCCGCGACATTGTGGCATTTGAAGCAAATAATCTAAAAGAGAAGTTAAGACTGGTCATATTGACCGATTATATTCGAATGGAGGATATGCCTACTAGTCCGGAAGATGAAAAGGCCATTAGCAGGCTTGGAGTCATCCCGATTTTTTAAACGCTCCGCCGTAAACATCTCCCGGGTATTAAACTGGGGGTGCTTTGTGGATCCATTGCCATTTTACCTGCAAGTGCAAAAGGAGCCTTAAAAGATTCCGTTATTGGGTCCATGAAAGAAAGCCTGCGAATTTCACCCCTGCCCCATGATCCCGGATATATCTCGATTGAATTTACAGGTGCCCACAACCAGCAACTTGTAAGGGTCATGACAGCCATGTTCATGCAGGGGGAAGTGCACGTCCTTACGGGCACCACTGCACTTCTGGGGGAAGGCTGGGACGCCCCGGGCATCAATTCGATTATTCTGGCATCCTATGTCGGGACGTTTATGCTTTCCAATCAAATGAGAGGAAGGGCGATCCGTGTGGAACGGGGGAACGAAGATAAAACCAGTACCATCTGGCATCTCGTATGCATGGATTTTTCCGACAATCTTTCAGGCTATGATATGAATACGTTACAGCGGAGATTCAAAGGGTTTGTAGGTGTTTCCCATTCAGGGGAGACGATTGAAAACGGGTTGAACCGACTTCATTTGGAAGAGCCGCCGATGGACATAATGAAAATGAAAACATCCAATGAAAAGATGAGGAATCATGCCGCCGATCGTCACAATCTGGCAAAACACTGGGACCAAGCGATAGATCGAAGTGAAGGGAAAGGGATGGTAGAAGAGATGACCTTCTTGCCTGAAGCAATCCCGAAAAGCGCCATCTTTCCCTATACCATCAGGGCACTTGTCATACAGGGTATGATGATTGGTTTGTTTACATTTCTAACGATATTGGACAGCGGTTTGCCATATAGGTTTACCACTTTGAAAACTCTTATGATCTTCTTGCTTGTCGGGCTTGTTCTCTCAGTCTTGGTGATGCTGCCAAAAATGATTAAAGGACTGTGGTTATGGATCAGGTACGGAACCGTGGAAACAAGTGCGAAGCAGATCGGGGAGACGGTCCTCGAGACGCTGATTGAAATGAAGGTTTGGAAAACGGAAAAGGATAAAGTCAAGATGAATACAGAGCAAATGCCAGATGGAGAGGTACACTTCTGGATCAGTGGTGGAACAAGGCAGGAGCAGATGATGCTACTTGAAGCCATGCAAGAAATTCATGATCCCCTGGATAATCCACGATACTTCCTTAAGAGAAAATCAAAATGGGGCCCATTCAGGCAGTACAATTATCATGCTGTCCCCCTGGTGATTGCGAGAAACAAAAAAGGTGCCGAATTCTTTCAGAGCCAGTGGAACAAACGGGTCGCCAAGGCTGAATTGATTTATGCCCGAACCCTCGAAGGAAGAAAAGAACTGATTAAGGCAAGAACAAAATCCCTAACCGCCACATTTAAAGATAAAGCGGACCGAATTAGCGTTTGGAGATGAAAAAAGGGGCCTGACCCTCAACGCTTTAAAGCGTTGAGGGTCAGGCCCCTTTTAGTAAAATTCCTTATTTGACACCCTTCATCAACACTTGAATTTTCGGTGAAAGGATAAATAATAGGATGCTCAGTAGAATGGCGGCTCCGCCGATGGTACCGAAGTACATGATTTCATTTTCCGGGTTGTAGAATCTGACGAGCTGGGCGTTGATCGCCTGAGCTGCAGCACTGGCAAGGAACCAGATACTCATGGTTTGGGCAGAGAATGCCGCAGGTGCCAGTTTGGTTGTTGCCGATAGGCCTACCGGAGACAAACATAGTTCCCCGAGTACAACGATGAAGTAGCTCAGTACAAGCCATAACGGACTAACCAATTCTCCTCCCCCAAAATAACCGGGAATCAGGATGACAAGGAAGGACAAACCGGCAAACAGCAGTCCCAATGAGAACTTTTTCGGGACAGATGGCTGATACTTTCCAAGTCTTACCCACATCCATGCAAAAACAGGTGCAAGGAGGATGATGAATAATGGATTCAAGGATTGGAACCACGCTGGTGAGATCGTCATTCCGGCAAACTCAAGCTGTGTGCGTTTGTCTGCATATAATGCAAGAATCGTGGATCCTTGCTCCTGGATTGCCCAGAACATGGATGCAGCAATGAACAACGGAATATAAGCAATGATACGCGAGCGCTCCACTGCCGTTGTCTTTGGGCTGCGGTACATCACGATAAAGTAAATGGTTGGGATGGCTACGCCAAAGATACCTACCATATTGATGACTGTTTCAATAGTAAATAGACCATTTGGAATCAAGAATGCCAAAAGCGCACCAATGATGATGATGCCGGCACCAAAAATAAGCGTCAGCTTTTTCTTTTCAGCTGCACTCAACGGATTTGCAACATATGTTCCAGCTAAACCTAAATTCTTCTTTTTCGTAAGCATGAATACTAAAAGTCCAAGGAACATCCCGACTGCAGCAACACCGAAACCGAGATGGAAGCTTTCTTTTGCCAATTCCCCGGTAATAAGCGGAGATAGGAAAGCCCCAAGGTTGATCCCCATATAGAAGATACTGAATCCTGCATCACGGCGGTCATCGCCTTCTGCATACATATCCCCTACCACGCTCGATACGTTAGGCTTTAACAGACCTGTACCGATGACGATCAGTACCATGGAAACAAAGAACATGGAAAGGCTGCCAGGAACGGCAAGTGCTATATGACCGAACATGATCAGGATACCGCCGTAGAATATGGCTTTGGAGGTACCGAAAATCCTGTCGGCAAGCCAGCCTCCGATCACTCCGGACATATAGACCAAAGCACCGTAGATCGACATGATGGATAGTGCAAGCTCTTCAGATAGACCAAGTCCACCGTCTGAAATCTCATAGTACATGTAAAATACAAGGATCGCTCTCATTCCATAGTAGGAAAAGCGCTCCCAAAACTCAGTGAAAAATAGAGTGAATAGTCCCTTAGGGTGTCCAAAGAACCCTTTTTGAGGAACGCTATCCACAATTTTCTGTTTATTAAAATCAGACATTTTATAGCCCCCTCAACGTTTCTAATATAATAAAAAAATAATTCAATTTTGTCAAAATGCATTAATTAACAGTATTATTTCAATTGAAAGCGATTTTATGTCAAGAACAATACTATATTAATAAAATGTAACAAAGGGTGATATTAGAACGGATAAAAAGGAATATAAATGGGAATGCGCGCGGGTCGATGGAACTAAAAAACGAACTTTTCTTCATTAATAAAAAGATGAAAAAAAGTTCGTGATGTTTGTTATTTTCGATGCATTTTAAATTCAAGGAACAATTCGTTATAGTAAGCCAGGTTTTTAACACCCAGATTTTCGTATACTTCAAGTTTTTCCGTCAGTTCCGGTGAAGGATAGAATCTCTCATCGTTTACAAGCTCTTCTGGCAATAGCGGAAGGGCGGCCTTGTTCGGCGTGGAATAGCTTACATATTCCGTGTTTTCGGCGGCCACTTCGGCATCAAGCATAAAATTGATGAACTGATGCGCAGCTTCTACGTTCTTCGCCGTCTTCGGGATGACCATATTGTCAAACCAGAGATTGGAGCCCTCTTCCGGCACCACATATTCCAGGTCCTCATTCTCGTACATGAGTTCAGAAGCCACCCCGGACCAGACAAGACCGATTGCGGCCTCCTGATTTTCAAGGAGCATCCTGCTTTCATCCCCGACAATCGCCTTGATATTCGGGGTGAGGGCATTCAGCTTTTCCTTCGCTTCCAAAAGATGCTCGGGATCGGTATCATTCAATGAATAACCAAGGCTGTTCAGTCCCATCCCCATTACTTCGCGGGCGCCATCGATAAGCAAGATCTCATTCCTCAAATCCTCATCCCACAGGTCATTCCAGCTCGTGATTTCCTTTCCGTCAAGCATCGTAGGATTGTACACGATTCCTACAGTACCCCAGAAGTAAGGGACAGAGTATTTGTTTTTCGGATCGAAAGGAAGATCCATAAATCGCTCATCAATATTTTTCAAATTGGGAAGCTTCGAGTGGTCCAATGGTATCAGCAGATCCTCCTTGCGCATTTTATCGATCATATATTCAGACGGGACCGCTATGTCATAGGTGGTGCCGCCCTGTTCTATCTTCGTTTTCATCGCTTCATTCGAATCAAATGTTTCATAGATGACCTTGACGCCTGTTTCTTCCTCAAATCGGTCGATCAGGTCGGAGTTGATATAATCCCCCCAGTTATAGATGGTGAGGGTATTGCCGCTTGAAAATCCTTGAGATTCATTCATTTTTGTAATGGTGAAAAGCAGGGCGGCAGACATAAGCACAATCAATACGAAAAAACGGACAAGCTTTTTCATCGTCTAACCCCCATTCCATTAGGTTTGTTGCGCACCGTGATAAAGTAGTACACAATCACCAGGATAATGGTGAACAGGAAAAGCAGGGTCGATAACGCATTGATATTCAAGGATATTCCGCGGCGTGCAAGTGAATAGATTTCAACGGAAAGCGTCGTGAATCCATTTCCTGTCACGAAAAAAGTAACGGCAAAGTCATCAAGCGAGTAAGTCAGTGCCATAAAGAACCCTGCAAAAATCCCGGGGGTGATGTAGGGAAGCACCACTTTTCTAAACACATCGAACTGGCTCGCGCCAAGATCATGGGCGGCATCGATCAGGGAGGGACTCATCTCAAAAAGCTTTGGCAGGACCATCAACACCACGATCGGTACACAAAAGGCGATATGGGATAGCAATACTGAATAGAGTCCGAGCTTGATTCCTGCCATCGTGAATAGAATCAGGAATGAAGCACCGATAATGACGTCAGGGCTGACGATCAGGACATTATTGAGCGACAGCAACGTGTTTTTGGTGCTTCTTTTTTTAAAAGAATGGATGGCCAATGCCCCGAATACGCCGATTATCGTTGAAATAAGGGCAGATAAAAGGGCGATCAGCAGCGTATTCAATACGATGATCAATAGCCGTGTATCGGCGAAAAGCTCCTTGTACGAATCAAGCGTGAAGCTCTCAAAATCATACATATTTCCGCCGCTGTTGAACGAGTAGAAAATCAAAAAGAAAATAGGCAAGTAAAGGATGATGAAAATCAAACCTAGAAATAATCTGGACGAGTGAGATATTTTTCTATCCAACTTATATCCCTCGCTTTCTGCTGCTTGTCAGTTTCATGAACAAGAACATGATGATGATTAAAAAGACGGCGATCGTCGAGCCCATTCCCCAGTCCTGTGTCACGAGGAAATGCTGTTCAATGGCAGTACCTAATGTGATGACCCGGTTCCCTGCAATCAATCTCGTGAGCATGAACAGGGACAAAGCTGGGATAAAGACAATCTGGCAACCGACTTTCACCCCGTCCATCGTAAGCGGCAGCACCACTCTGCGGAAGGTAGTGAAACGGGACGCACCCAAATCGTTCGCTGCATCCACAAGGGTAGGATTAAGCTCGTTCAGGGAGTTGAAAATCGGCAGTATCATGAATGGTATAAAGATGTACACCGACACAAAGACAAAGCTGAAATCTGTAAAGAGGATCTGTTGGGTCCCGATCCCCAACACCTCAAGGAAGCTGTTTGCCACCCCATATGTACCGAAAATCCCTAAAAACGCATAGGCCTTCAACAGGAGATTGATCCACGAAGGGACAATCAATAATAAGAGCCATAGATGCTTATGGCGCGTCTTGGTCAATAGATAGGCGGTAGGATAAGCCACCAGCAAGGAAATCGCTGTAATGAGAAAAGCGTACCAGAACGAGCTGAAGGTCATCTTCAAATAGACCGGCGTAAAGAACTTCTGGTAATTTGCAAGAGACAGGCTTCCCTCGATATCAAAGAAAGAATAATAGAGAACAAGCAGGATGGGTGCTATGACAAATAGTGCGATCCAAAGGGCATATGGAATAAAATATAGATTCCTTGATACTTTATTTTCCATGTAGTACTCCAGTGTCGTATCCTTCGAGGCGTCGGTCGAAATCTTCTTCTGACTCCCCGAAGCGCATGACATGAATCGCTTCCGGATCAAAATGGAGGCCGATCGTATCCCCTACTGACGCTTTCTTCGTTGAGTGAACGAGCCACTCGTTGCCGTCCTGGTCATAGCTGCTGATTTCATAGTGAACACCACGGAAAAGCTGCGAATCCACACGAACTTGAAGTTTCCCATGTTCTGGTGTCGTGATTTCGAGATCCTCCGGCCGGATGATGATTTCCACCGTTTCGTCCGGCTTCAACCCTTTATCGACACATTCAAATACCTTGCCTGCAAATTCCACCCGGAAATCCTCGATCATTTTACCGGCTACAATATTGGATTCCCCGATGAAATCGGCAACAAAGCGGTTAATCGGCTCATCATAAATATCTGTCGGTGTTCCGCTCTGCTGAATCTTTCCTTCATTAATGACAAAAATCTCGTCAGACATTGCAAGTGCTTCTTCCTGGTCATGGGTGACAAAAATGAATGTGATCCCGAGTCTCTGCTGTAGCTCCCGCAGCTCGTACTGCATTTCGGTACGGAGCTTCAGGTCCAATGCCGACAAAGGCTCATCCAGGAGGATGACTTCCGGCTCGTTAACGATGGCCCTTGCAATGGCAACACGCTGGCGCTGTCCACCTGACATCTCCCTGATCTCGCGCTCCTCGAAGCCCTCAAGGTTAACGAAGCTCAATGCTTCCTTTACTTTTGCCTTCACATCCGCATTTTTCATTTTTTTGATGCGAAGTCCGAATGCGACGTTCTCAAATACATTCAGATGAGGGAACAGGGCGTAATCCTGGAAAACGGTGTTCACCTGGCGCTTATTGGCAGGAACATCGTTGATTTTCTTTCCGTTAAAATAGATTTCCCCTTCACTTGCTTCGGTAAATCCTGCAATCAAGCGCAGGATCGTAGTTTTGCCGCATCCCGAAGGACCAAGCAGGGTATAAAACTTTCCTCTTTCTATTTCAAAGCTGACATTATCCAAAACGGCAGCGTCTTGTTCATACTGCTTTTTAACATGCTTAAATTGAATGATTGTGTTTGTCATGGCAACCTCCCTGTGTATCGAAATGATTTTTGTAATAGGTTAATTTTCTATTATAAATGCAGCCAAAAGAAAAGCTCTTTAATTTCGAAAATTAAAAATATTAAATTCGAAACAATTATACATGAAATGCATGAAAATACAATAAAGTTTGTTTTTCTTGCATTTGTACAGATTTGTTGGCATTGATCACTTTTCTTCTATATAAGAAAAGAGGAAGCCGATGAGCGCTTCCTCTTTCTCATGTTTACATAACAACAGGGGTCTGGCCCCTATGATCTTTTACCATTCTTTTGGTTCGTAGTTCAGTTCAGCGAAAAGCTGTTTTTTCTCTTTTTTGCTGAGGTCGCGCCATTGGCCCATCGGGAGGTTGTTGAGCTCGATGTTCATGATGCGGGTGCGCTGAAGGCGATATACTTCATAGCCGAGCTCGGCACACATGCGGCGGATCTGGCGGTTCAATCCTTGGGTGAGGATGATCTTGAAATCGAACTTTGATAACTGCTCCACGTCGCACGGCAGTGTTTTGGTACCGAGGATTTTTACCCCTTCCGACATCTGCTTCACAAATTCAGGTGTGATCGGTTTGTCGACCGAGACGATGTATTCTTTTTCATGCCTATTTTCCGGGCGGAGGATCTCATTGATGATATCACCGTCATTCGTAAGAAGGATCAAGCCTTCGGACTCCTTGTCCAATCGGCCGATATGGGATAAGCGCAGAGGATGGTTGACAAGGTCGATGATATTCCCTTTTACATGCTTCTCTGTTGTGCAGGTGATGCCGACCGGTTTATTCAAGGCAATATATACATTATCGCGGGCGATGCGGATGAGCTGCCCGTTCACCAGCACTTCATCCCCAGGCTCCACCTGCCCGCCGATCTTGGCTACCTTGCCGTTGATTTTCACTCTGCCTTCTTCTATTAACTTATCTGCCCCGCGTCTGGATGCTATGCCAGAATCGCTGATGAATTTATTGATTCGCAGTGTACCCACGTCCTTCTATGAAAAATTTTACGATATTCTCAATCGTAGTGAATATACATGTTTATATGTTTGTTTTTGAATATACTAATCATACAATATAGATAGATGTGCTTACAAATGGAGAGGTGAAGAAATTGGAGATGCTAATACTTACGGGTAAGGAGATTTCGGATGATTTCCTTGAGGGTTTTACCCGCTATCAGCAAACAACAAAAGTCTATGTACAGGAAAGCAGGGTTTTTGTGGAGCAACAGGATTCCTTTATCGACGATTGGGATATGGAGCAGAGAAGAAAGATTACCGAACATTTGAGAAAGGCAGCGGAAGGTGGAGGTGCAGTGATTTCGATCATGAAGGGAGGAAAGCTTGTGGGCTTCTCATGTATTGAACCAGAACCCTTTGGAACCGGTGACAGCTACCTTGAGCTTTCCTATATTCATGTGTCTGCGGACTGCAGGGGACAGGGTATTGGAGAGAAACTGTTCAATCGGACCAAAGAGATAGCAAAAAGGATGGGTGCCACCAAACTATACATAGGTGCACATCCTTCTGTCGAAACACAACACTTCTATAGAAAGATGGGTTGCGTTCCTGCCAAGGAAATCCATCCGGCCATCTATGCCCGTGAACCACGTGATCTTCAGTTGGAGGTGATCGTTTAAATAGTATGCAAACCCTATGGAACAACTTTTTTCCAATAGGGTTTTATTATGTGAAAATGAAACTGTTCCAGGGTGAAAAATAGACACCGATTCGACAAAACCCCAGTAGCAAATGACCCTGATAAAATGTAAATTCTACCAGGTGCCATTGAAGGAATTCGCTATTTATCTATTAATTTTCGACAAAATATTTTACTAGGAAAATATAATCAGGAAATTTTGTTCATCTTTTAAAAACATATGTTGAAAAATAGGAAGTTTACGAATATAGTAATGTTAGTAAGGGTTTTCAATTTACTATAAATTTTTAATTTTGGGGGAGTTAAGGCATGAAAAAGGGATTACTAGCTACAATCATTACTGTCATGACAACTATGTTGTTTTTAGTTGGCTGCGGCAGTGACAGCGGCAGCGGAGATAAAGGTGGATTTAAAGTCGGGATGGTAACAGACGCTGGAACGATCGATGACAAATCTTTTAACCAAGGTACTTGGGAAGGTATTAAAGAAGCTACAAAAGAATTGGGCCTAAAAAACAAATACTTAAAGCCTGCTGGAACGTTAGAAGCAGATTATATTAAAGAAATCACAAACCTGTACGATGCAGATTTCAAATTCATCGTAACTCCTGGTTTTAAATTTGAAACAGCTATCTTCAATGCACAAACTCAATTCGAAGATGCTAAATTTGTTTTAATCGATGGTTCTCCACATAATGGAGATTTCAATCCTGTAGTGGGAGAGAACACAGTTTCCATCTTCTTTGCTGAGCATGAAGCAGGATTCCTTGCTGGGGTTGCTACTGCGTTAGAGCTTAAAGACGGTGAAGCAGGATTCATCGGTGGTATGGAAATTCCTCCAGTACAAAAATTCAACTGGGGCTTCCAACAAGGTCTTGCTTATGCAAATGAAAACCTTGGAACAAACGTAACAATCAAAGCGGACAATGTTGTATATCAAGGAACTTTTGACGATGTGGCAGCTGGTCAGCAAATCGCTGCTCAAATGTTTGACCGTGGTGTGGATGTAATCTTCGCAGCAGCTGGTGGTGTTGGTGTTGGTGCGATCACGGAAGCGAAAAACCGTGTTCAAGACGGCGAAAACGTATGGATGGTTGGGGTAGACGTTGACCAATACGAAGAAGGCGTATACGCTGACGGCAAATCCGTTATCCTTACTTCTGCTATGAAGCAAATCGACAAAGCTGCGGCTGATATGATCAAAGCTGAAAAAGACGGAGAGTTCCCTGGTGGAGAAACATTAATCTTCGACGCGAAAAACGACGGTGTTGGTCTTCCTGATGAGAACCCGAACCTAAGCGAAGACACAACTTCTAAAGTTGATGAAGTATTCGAGCTAATCAAGTCCGGAGAAGTGAAAGTAGCTTCTGAACAAGGTGACTTGATCAAGTAATAGAGAGAAAGCAAGCTGATAATGTAATAAAAAAAGACGGGTTGTCCCGTCTTTTTTGTTGCCTATATTGTTAGAGGTTAGTTGTCTGTCCTCTTGGAAAAATAATACTCGAGTGTGTCCAAATGGTAAAAAAACCTACTGGATACGCTCTTCAAAAGGGAGAATCGCTATATGGAATATGTAGTTGAGATGCTCAATATCAGGAAGGAGTTTCCCGGGATCGTTGCCAACGACGATATTACCCTCCAACTTAGACAGGGAGAGATCCATGCCCTCTTAGGGGAGAATGGAGCGGGCAAGTCCACACTTATGGCTATCCTGTTTGGAATGTACCAACCTGATCGAGGATCCATCAAGATCAACGGAAATGAAACGAAAATTTCCAATCCGAACGTTGCAACGAAGCTCGGGATCGGAATGGTGCATCAGCATTTTAAGCTAGTGAGCAACTTTACCGTTACAGAAAATATCATTCTCGGTTCTGAATCTCACAACTATTACATGCTCGATACAAAGTCGGCAAGCAAAAGAATAGAAGAGTTATCCGTGAAGTACGGCCTTAATGTAGACCCCCATGCCAAAATAGAAGATATATCTGTAGGAATGCAGCAACGTGTAGAAATTTTAAAGATGCTTTATCGTCAAGCGGACGTCCTTATTCTGGACGAGCCCACTGCGGTCCTTACACCACAGGAGATATTGGAACTCGGGAAGATCCTGAAAAACCTGATCGGTGAAGGGAAATCCATCATCATCATCACGCATAAATTGAAGGAAATCAAAGAAATGGCTGATAGATGTACGGTCATCCGAAGAGGAAAAACCATCGGTACCGTAGATGTTGCAGCAACGAGCAAGGAAAAGATGGCCGAGATGATGGTCGGACGTGAAGTTAACTTCAAAGTGAGCAAAATAGAAAGTACTCCTGGCGAAGTCGTCCTCAAAATGGATGATGTTTCCGTGAAACAGAGCAAGGACGTTTTCGGACTGAAAAATATGTCCTTTGAACTGAGAAAAGGGGAAATCCTTGGTATTGCCGGTGTCGATGGAAACGGGCAATCTGAAATAGTAGAAAGCATCACCGGGTTGAAAAGTGTCGATTCCGGAACAATCACCTTTGAGGGAGCAGATATCACAAAGCTTCCGATCCGTTCAAGGATTGCAAAGGGTATTGCCCATATTCCGGAGGATCGCCACAAACGTGGTCTGGTTTTAGATTATACCATTGAAGAAAACATGGTTTTGGAGCTTTACCATCAAAAGCCATTTTCAAAAAGAGGGCTGTTGAATTTCTCTGAAATCAGAAAGCATGCAGACAATATCATCAAAAGCTTTGATGTCCGTTCTGGACAAGGGGCAGTTTCCGTTACAAGATCCCTATCCGGTGGAAATCAGCAAAAGGCTGTCATCGGAAGGGAAATCGAACTCGATCCTACGCTGTTGATCGCGGTTCAGCCTACTCGTGGACTGGATGTAGGTTCCATCGAATATATCCATAAGAGATTGATTGAACAGAGAGATAAAGGAAAAGCCGTTCTGCTTGTATCTCTGGAACTGGATGAAGTATTAAATGTATCGGATCGCATCGCTATCGTGAATAACGGACAGCTCGTTGGTATCGTGGACGCAAAAGACACAAATGAAAACGAGATCGGTCTTATGATGGCAGGCGTGAAGAAGGGGGAAGACGAATGAGAGCAGGAATTATCTCGCTGATTGCAGTCGTTCTTGGACTGATTGCAGGGGCGATATTAATGGCTATCACGGGAAACAGCCCGATAGAAGGATATCAATACTTGTTTGAAGGCGGTCTGAAGAACATCTCAAGGACCGGTAATACACTTGCAACAGCAACACCGTTGATTTTCACAGGATTATCGGTTGCATTTGCATTCCGTACAGGACTATTCAACATCGGTGCTGCGGGCCAAATGCTATTTGGTGGTTTTTGTGCTGTAGCAATCGGTTTATCCATTGATGCGCCAAAACCAATCATGCTTTTGGTAATGATCATTGTCGGATTCATCGGTGGGGCACTGTGGGCATTCATCCCAGGTCTGTTGAAGGCAAGATTCAATGTTCATGAGGTTGTATCCACGATCATGATGAACTGGATCGCTTACTGGACGGTATATTATGCAGTTCCAGCTTATTTTAAAGGGGAATTCTTAGAAACGGAATCAAAGAAGCTTCCGGACACAGCATCCCTTAAAGTTCCATTTTTAACTGAAGCATTTGATGGGTCTTACATCAACCTAGGTTTATTCCTTGCAGTCATAGCGGTTATTGTCTTTTCTTTTGTGATCAATAAAACAACGCTTGGATATGAGCTGAAGGCGGTTGGATTCAACCGTGACGCAGCAGAGTATGCAGGTATTGCGGTAAACCGCAGCGTCATCACTTCCATGCTGATCTCCGGTGGTCTGGCTGGTCTTGGCGGGGTGGCGTATTATGCAGGTAACTCCAACAGTATCCAGATCGGTATTCTGCCGACTCAAGGATTTGACGGAATTGCGGTTGCACTGCTTGGTGCCAATACCGGGATCGGTGTTCTTTTGGCAGCTGTGTTCTTCGGTCTTCTTTACTCCGGACGCGGATTCATGAACGCGATGACAGACATCCCGCCGGAAATTGCGGATTCCATTATCGCAATCATCATTTACTTTGCAGCAACAAGTATTCTTATTGAACGACTTGTCAGCTTTATGATCAAAAAACGTAAAAGCAAACAATCCACGAACGTGAAAGCCAAGGAGGGGGAATAGGTTATGTGGACAACCATACAACAAATAGCTCCGTATGCAATTATTTTTACAATCCCTCTTTTGATTACAGCTTTAGGAGCATTATTCAGTGAACGAAGCGGTGTCGTGAACATCGGACTAGAGGGGCTTATGGTAGTAGGTTCTTTCTCTGGTGCCCTAGTGATCATGAAAATGCAAGAAGCCATGCCGGGAGATCCCAAGGCCATCTGGATCGGTTTGATTGTAGCGACGCTTGTGGGATTGCTTTTCTCCCTGTTGCATGCATTTGCAAGTATCAACTTGAGTGCAAACCAGATCATCAGTGGTACGGCCATCAACATGATCGCCGGTGCCATCACGGTTTTCCTTGCACGGAATATTACAGGAAGCGGGAACATCCGTATTTCCAATGGCTTGCGTCCATTTGACGTTCCTTTTTTATCTGACATTCCGGTTATCGGAAGCCTGTTCTTCACTAAAACATATAGTACAACCTGGATTGTACTGATCATCTTGATCATCAGCACGATCGCTCTGTATAAGACGCCATTCGGACTGCGCCTAAGAGCATGCGGGGAGCATCCTCATGCTGCAGAAGCTGCCGGTATCAGCGTTAGAAAGATGCGCTATATCGGGGTTATGATCTCGGGTGCGTTCTCAGGGCTTGCCGGTGCCATCATCATCGTAACATTCGGGGGCGAGTTTTCCGGAACGGTAGCGGGGCTTGGTTTCCTTGCTCTTGCTTCCCTGATCTTCGGACAATGGAAGCCGCTTGGAATCCTTGGAGCAACCCTTTTCTTCGGTTTTGCAAGCACCATCGCAAACGTATCACAGGTAATTCCATCATTGGCATTATTTCCGCCGGTGATCCTGAAAGTATTCCCGTATGTAGTAACACTTGTTGCACTGATTATTTTCTCCAAGTCTTCACAAGCACCAAAGGCTGTGGGAGAACCGTTTGATTCTGGTAAGAGATAATTAGAAAGTAACAATCATAATGAATAGGTTTCAAACAAAGAAAACATACATCCATTAGGACGTATGTTTTTTTGTTTTTTATGTTACTCCATCACTGAAGGTGGCTCTATTGGTAGAAGTATCATAAGTTAGAACTTGATTCGCATCAAAAGCGTCTGACTCAATAGTGATTTTAGTGTAACGGAAATTAATGGTTTCCATAGGGGAATCTGCCCCATCCTCACCTGATTGATTGAATTGTGTAACTTTAACATTTTCTAAGGTAAAAATGAATAGTGTTTGAAAATCTCCCCCGGTATCATCCGTAACATAAAGTGTCATCTCCCTGATAGTCCTGCCGGTTAATAAGTTAAATAATAGCGGGAGGGAGGATCTATCTGACCGTTTAGTGATTACCAATGGACTTAAAGTCGCCCTTGAGGCAGTAAAGGTGCTCAAAGATTGAGAGGTAACGGAATTAAAGAAATTCAACGAGTAGGTCAATAGTTCAATAGAATCTTCAAACCGAATAACAGTGGAGTTCCCGGGGATTCCCGGAATAGCCAAAAATAATCTAAGTGCCATACATACAAACATCCTTTCTGTCGTTTCTAGTAATATATGTTTCCTATTTGAAAAGGAATAGGCAGTTTAATAGGTTTCAAAAAAAATGGCTTGTGCCTCTATAATTATAGTAATAAATAAATTTTAGACTATTAAGAATAACTTGTATTGACAGAATTTTTAGTGGGTTTATAATAGAATTAAACATATGTTCATATCGCATGAACAATATTTTATTTGTAAACGCTTACTGAGCATATTTACTTTTATTTCCTCTAAGAATCGACAGCCAGAGCACGTAATGAAGCGTATTAAATTCTCGTTATATTGAACATAATTTCAGATTTAGGTGAGTGGAACATGTCGAATGAAAAAATGGCTCGTCTAGTGGAAGTGGCAAAAATGTATTATGTACAGGATTTCAGCCAAGCGGAAATCGCAAAGGAATTGGGAGTCTCCCGTCCTACGGTATCCAGATTGCTGCTGCAGGCGAAGCAGGACGGAATCGTCCATGTAACCATCAATGACCCGACAGAAGATATCCAGGAGCTTGCCAACCAGTTAAGGGACAGATATCAGCTGAAGCACTGCGTCGTCACCTCCTCCCATTCAAATGAGGAGCGGGTGATCAAGGAAAAGCTTGGGGAGGCCTCGGCGGATTACCTGTATTCGATTGTGAAAACTGGAGATACAATCGGCATCACCTGGGGTACGACACTTTATGAGCTATCCAAAAGGCTCTATCCGAAAAACGTAAAGGATGTAACCATCGTTCAGTTGAATGGCGGGGTCAGCTATTCGGAATTGAATACCCACGCTTCTGAAATACTCAATGGGCTAGCAGCTGCGTTCCATACAACACCGCACTTTTTACCGGTGCCTGCTGTGGTGGATCATACTGTCGTCAAACAGGCCATTGTAGCCGACCGTCACATAAGAAAAGTGCTCGAGCTTGGCATACAGGCGAACATTGCGATCTATACGGTTGGTGAGCCTGGGGATCATTCCACGTTGATGCGTGCGGGTTACTTTTTGGATGAGGATATCGAAACCCTCAAGCGAAATCGCACAGTCGGCGATATTTGTTCCCGTTTCATTGATGGACAGGGGCATCTAAGCAATCAATCCTTGAATGAAAGAACCATCGGCATCGAACTACCACATCTGACGAAAAAGGAATATAGCATTCTTGTCGCGGGTGGAAACAAGAAAACCGATGGAATGATGGGTGCTCTTAAGGGTGGCTATGCAAATGTGCTGATTACCGATCAGTATACGGCAAAAGCCTTACTTGAAAAGGGGTGATAACAGGAATGGATAGGGAAAAAATTAAAGCGCTCGTTCAGGAGGTTGTCCAGAACTCCTTGGGGCAATCAGCAAAAATGGTTCCGATTGCAGCCTCCAACCGGCATATTCATTTATCGGTTGCGCATGTGGAACGGCTTTTTGGCCGAGGCTATGAGCTTCAAAAGCAAAAAGACCTTTCCCAGCCTGGTCAATTTGCTGCCAAAGAGACCGTCACACTCATCGGTCCCAAGGGTAAGATAGAAAAGGTGAGGGTCCTCGGTCCTGCAAGAGGGGATACCCAGGTGGAAGTATCCTTGTTTGACGGATTTACGCTTGGTGTCAAACCTCCAGTGAGGCAGTCAGGGAATATAAAAGGCTCTGAATCCATCACCGTTCAGGGACCGCGGGGTCAGCTTATCTTAAAAGAAGGGTTGATCTGTGCTGCGCGCCACATTCACATGCACCCACGCGATGCAGAGACATTCGGAGTCTCGGATGGCGATCTCGTGCAAGTAAAGGTGGATGGGGACCGCGGGGTGATTTTCTCCAACGTATTGATCCGGTCCTCCGAAAGATACAAGCTGGAAATGCACATCGACCTTGATGAAGCAAATGCAGCTGGACTACAGAATGGCACGCTTGGTGAAATCATTGCCATTGAACGACCATCAAATGGAATGGGAGGCTGTGGTTGTGGATGTAACGGTAAAGGAAAAGATTAAGCTGCTCGTCCAAGAGGCAGTGGAGGCTTATCTGAATGAAAATAAGCAAAGAGCAGAAAAAAGGCCGATTGGCATCCTGCTAGGCTATGAAACTGGTAATCTGACAGGAGTTTTGGAAGCGGTTACGATACTTTCCGAACGCTATGAAGTAACGCTGCTTTTGAGCAGGAAATATCTCGCCGAGACGGATGCATTCAGTGGCTATTCCATTTTGCCATTGGAGGGGCTCGAACGGGAGGATGTCAATGGACTCCTGAATGAACTTGGGGCCATTGTTCTTCCGGTTGCGTCCTATCAATTGCTCGCCAAACTTGCGTTGACAATCGACGACGATCCGATATCCTCCTTGGTCCTTCAATTCCAAATGCTCGGCAAACCGGTGATTGTGGTGAAAGACGAAGTGGAGTTCAATGTGTATCAACAGATCTCAGCACCGCATGCTGTGCAGAACAGGGTGGATGGGTACATAAGGCAAATTCAAGCCGATCAGGTGAAATGGGTGCCATTGAGCAGCCTTGTACGTACGGTCAAGGAACAGCTTCAGGCATGGGATGAAAAACAGCCTCTTATTCTCGCAAAGCATATTGAAAAAGCGAGTCAGGAAGGTCTGGAAGAGCTCCATTTGCCAAAGAAAAGCAAGCTGACTCCAGTGGCGAAGGATTTGGCCAGGGAATTCAAGATACAACTGAAAAAACAGGACTCCTAGAAAGGAGACAAATCTATGATTATTGCAAAAGTGACAGGAAGCATTGTTTCCACTACTAAAGCGGAAAAGCTGAAGGGAAAAAAGCTCCTTATCATCACTCCCCTTGATATGAAAACCATCGAGGAGGATGGAAAGCCCATCGTCGCCATCGACACCGTCGGTTCAGGGGTGGGGGAAGTGGTCCTTGTTGTCAGTGGAAGCTCTGCGAGGCAGACGGAAATCACGAACGGTGTACCCGTCGATGCAGCCATTGTCGGAGTAGTGGATCAGATTGAAATAGAAGGGTCACTTACCTTCAAAAAAGGAGGAGAGTAATCTGTGCAGATAAAGGAAAACGACATAAAGAAAATGGTGGAGCAGGTACTGCAGCAGCTTGGCGGAAACGTACAGGCGGCAGTTGTATCAGAAGAGGATGTCCAACTTGGCAACGGTGTATTCACTACGGTGGACGAAGCGGCAGAAGCTGCAAGAGTCGCGTGGGAGAAGCTCCGTGAAACCTCTTTGGAAACAAGAAAGAAAATGATCGATAAGATGCGCGAGGCAAGCCGGTCCCATGCAGAGGAGCTGGCAAAGCTTGCAGTAGAGGAAACCGGTCTTGGAAGGGTGGCGGACAAAATCGCCAAAAACCTCCTTGCGGCCAATAAGACTCCCGGGGTGGAGGATATCGTAAGCACCACCTATTCCGGGGACGGCGGACTGACACTTGTGGAGTACGCTCCCATCGGGGTATTTGGGGCAATCACGCCTTCAACGAATCCCGGTGCAACCATCATCAACAACTCGATCTCGCTTGTCGCAGCGGGGAATACGGTAGTATTCAACCCGCATCCAAGTGCCAAAAAGGTATCCATCCGAACGATGCAGCTTCTAAACAGGGCAATTGTCGAGGCAGGCGGGCCAGAGAACACATTAACTTCTGTGGCAAACCCCAATATCGAAACGTCCAATGAGGTCATGGTTCATCCGAAAGTGAATGCACTTGTGGTGACGGGCGGAGGAATTGTCGTACAGGCAGCCATGAAGGCAGGCAAGAAAGTCATTGCGGCAGGCCCGGGAAATCCTCCGGTTGTCGTGGATGAGACAGCCATCCTCTCAAAGGCGGCAAAAGACATTGTCACAGGCGCAAGCTTTGACAACAATGTCCTCTGTACAGCGGAAAAAGAAGTATTTGTCGTCGATAAGGTAGCTACAGAGCTGAAAAATGAAATGACCAAAAATGGCGCCATCGAGCTGAAAGGCTTCCAGCTGGATAAGCTGTTGGCAAAAATCATGGTCAAAAAGAACGACAAATCGTATCCAAACCGTGACTTTATCGGGAAAGATGCACGTATCCTCCTGGAAGCGGCAGGCATCAAAGCAGACGCGAATGTGAAACTGATCATCGCCGAAACAGTTGCCGACCATCCGCTTGTACAAACTGAAATGCTCATGCCGATCCTGCCGATCGTAAGGGTCCCGAATGTGGACAAAGCGATTGAGCTTGCAGTGAAGGCGGAAAAAGGAAATCGTCATACAGCCATGATGCACTCACAGAACATTACCAATCTCACAAAGATGGCCAAGGAAATCCAAGCAACCATTTTCGTGAAAAACGGACCTTCCGTATCCGGCCTCGGGTATGAGAGTGAGGGTTTCACAACCCTTACCATCGCAGGGCCGACAGGGGAAGGGCTGACAAGCGCCAAAACCTTTACCCGTCAGAGACGCTGCGTGCTGGTGGACGGCTTCAGAATAATCTAGTGTGGTGATATGAGATGGAAGAACGTAACGAAGAACTGCCATTGAATACAGAGCAGGTACAAGAACCAATCAAGGGTAAAACACGGGCGAAAGCTCAACCAAAAATAAAAATAGAAGAGCAATCAATAGGAGGAATTCAAATGAGTCAAGAAGCATTGGGAATGATCGAAACTAAAGGATTAATCGGGGCAATCGAAGCAGCAGACGCAATGGTGAAGGCAGCAAACGTAACACTTGTAGGAAAAGAGTTTGTTGGCGGAGGCCTTGTGACAGTCATGGTACGCGGTGATGTTGGGGCGGTTAAAGCGGCAACTGAAGCTGGTGCGGACGCAGCAGGACGTGTGGGACACCTTATTTCTGTACATGTAATCCCACGCCCTAACAGCGAAGTGGATGGAATCCTGCCGAAAGCTAAGTAAGGGAAACCATGATGGATCAAGCGATAAAATCCTATATCGAACAAATGGTGAGAGATGCACTTGGGCAATCCGTCACAAGCCCCTCCGCCAGAACCAATTACGCAATCGCGAATTGGAAAATGAATAAAACCTTCTCGGAAATGGCGGTCTATCTGCAGGAACTGAAAAGCAAAGAAGGCGTATCCGTGGTCATCTGTCCACCATCTCAGCTCTTATATCCAGCAGGCTTAATGGCGAAGCAACAAGGCTCCACGGTCAGCATCGGTGCCCAAAACGTCCATGAAGCGGACAAGGGCGCCTATACAGGTGAAGTGTCTGCAAGCATGCTTAAGGACATCGGCTGTGCGTATGTCATCATCGGGCATTCAGAGAGAAGGCAGTATTTTAACGAAAATGATCAACAGGTGAACCAAAAGATCAAACAGGCCATAAAAGAGGGCCTGACCCCGATCATCTGTATCGGGGAAACCATCGAACAGAAGAACAGCGGGCAAACAGAAAAGGTGCTGACAACACAGCTTGTCGGTGCCCTGCAAGATATAGATTCAGATTTCATCCTGGCCTATGAGCCGGTTTGGGCGATCGGGACAGGGGAGTCGGCTACTGCCGAGCAGGCCCAGTCCACGCATGCCTATATCCGTAAAGTGCTTACTGCTTTGCTCGGAGGCAGGGCAGAGGGCATCTCCATCCTTTATGGAGGGTCAGTGAATGACAAAAATGCCGCCGAGTTTTCCCAAATGCCTGATATAGACGGTGTGCTTGTCGGCGGAGCAAGCCTGAACGCAGAATCATTTGAAAAAATCATCGCTGTATTTGCCAAAGGAGACATGTAAATGAAAAAAGTTGCAATTGGATGCGACCATGGTGGATACGAACTGAAGGAAGCGTTGAAGGTTTATTTGACGGAGCTTGGACATGAGTATCTCGACTTTGGCTGCAAAGCTGGCGAATCCGTTGACTATCCTGATATTGCCTTTCTTGTCGGCGAGTGTGTGGCAACGAATCCGGCCTATGTCGGCATCATGATTGACGGTGTCGGAGTAGGAAGCGGCATGGTATTGAATAAGATACCTGGCGTGCGTGGAGCCGTTTGCTGGGACCTGTCCTCTGTGATCAACAGCCGTGAGCATAACAATGCCAATGTGCTATCCATAGGAGGGCAATTCATCGGGGAAGGCCTTGCCAAACAATTGGTCAAGACATGGCTTGAGACGGACTTTGCCGGTGGCCGCCATGATCGCCGTGTGACCAAGGTCATGGAAATCGAAAGCCGTTTTATCAAACGCTGAAAGCAGGTTAGAGCATGTTTGTAGCAAAAGTGATCGGTAATATGATCTGTACACATAAAGACGACAATTTAAGAGGATTAAAGCTCCTGATTGTCCAGCCTGTGGATGATCAACTGCAGAATAAAGGCAAACCACTTGTTGCTATAGATACCATCGGGCAATCCGGAGAAGGGGATCTAGTATACCTGGCAAAAAGCCGGGAATCCTCCCTCCCATTGAATAAAGATCTTGTTCCCTCAGATGCAGGGATCCTAGGAATCATCGACTATTACAACGTAAAACGAATGGAGGAAATATAAATGAGCAACGCATTAGGAATGATCGAAACAAAAGGTTTGGTAGGAGCAATTGAAGCGGCGGATGCAATGATGAAGGCTGCGAACGTATCTTTAGTAGGTAAGGTGCAAGTAGGCGGTGGCCTAATCACTGTCATGGTACGTGGAGACGTTGGAGCTGTTAAAGCGGCTACAGAAGCTGGTGCGGATGCAGCACAGCGCGTAGGGGAATTCCTATCTGTTCACGTTATTCCTAGACCACACCAAGATATCGAGAAAATCCTGCCTAGCACTCTATGAAGCTGGCAAAGGTCGTTGGAAACGTCGTTTCGACGATAAAAACACCAAGTCACCAAAATAAAAAGCTCATGGTCGTCATTCCCGTTGATGCACAGGGGAAGGAATGCGGCGATGCAATGATCGCCATCGATCATTTCCATGCAGGAGCGGGAGACTATGTGCTCATTCTAGAAGAAGGTGGATCGGCAAGGGACATCATCGGAGACCCGAGTGGCGCCTTTGATGCTGTCATTGCCGGAATTGTCGACCGATTACATTAATGTGAGGTGGAAACAATGCAAATAGAAGCATTGGTGGAACAAATAACGAATCAGATCATGGAACAGCTTACAAATAAACAGGAACTGAAGGATGGCAAGCCTGTACAGGCAGCACCTGTCACCGGGCAATCCAGCAATTTTTCAAGCTCCTCTTCCAATATCATCACAGGCCCTTCCATTGCGCGCATGATCGACCATACGCTTTTGAAGCCTGAAAGCACAAAAGACCAAGTGATCAAGCTTTGTGAAGAAGCGAAAGAATATAACTTCGCGACAGTGTGTGTAAATCCTTACTGGGTGGCAACGGCTGCAAAGGAACTGAAAGGCTCCAACGTCGGGATCACTACTGTTGTAGGCTTTCCTTTAGGCGCAACGAACAGCTTCGTGAAAGTGTCCGAAACAAGAGACGCCATCGCAAGCGGCGCAACGGAAATCGACATGGTGATGAATATCGGTGCCCTTAAATCCGGCGATTTTGAAACGGTGAAAAAGGATATCGAGGCTGTAGTACTTGCAGCAAAAGACCATGCACCTGTAAAAGTAATCATCGAAACAGGACTCCTTGAAAATGAAGAAAAGAAAAAAGCTTGTATCCTTGCCAAAATGGCTGGGGCGGACTTTGTAAAGACCTCCACAGGGTTTGGACCTGGCTGTGCCACTGCTGAAGACATCAAGCTCATGAGAGAAGCTGTAGGCCCTGATATGGGCGTAAAAGCCTCTGCATGCGTAAGAGACCTTGATACTGCCAGAAAGCTTGTACAGGCCGGCGCAACGCGTATCGGAGCAAGCTCAGGCATCGCAATCGTAACAGGCGGAAAAGGAACAGGATATTAATCTTCATTTAGCATCTTTCTAAAAGGCAGTGCACCGGGTGTAGAGGTGTACTGCCTTTATTAATGGTTGTTTATTGTAGAAATTGTTGCTTGTTATGGATACAACTAAGACACGGAATTTTACATTTTAAAAATGTTTTTAGTATGCTAGCTTTTGATTGGAGCAATAGGCGAAGACTCCTGCGGGAGGAAGCGTTTAGGGGAGACCCCACAGGCGAAGCCGAGGAGGCTCCACAAAACGCCCCGCGGAAAGCGCAGCCTATTGCGGAAATCAAAAGCGGAGTAAGAACCTTCGTCAACTTGATATTGTAATTTTCGAAAAATTTAATTATAATGAGTATATATGTAATCGCTTTCAAACACAGGGGGGACTATGGTGAACATTATTGGCAAACAACTAATTACGGCTAGAACAAGACGAGGCCTCGATCAAGAGAACCTTGCCCTTTTAACAGGCTTGAATGTAAACGACATCGCTGCAATCGAAGCAGGAACGGTCGATGTTCAAGTATCTACCTTACATAAACTATCTGAAGCACTTAAATGGTCATTTTCCATTGGAGATGTGTCCATCTAATAAGGTGCATCATACACGAAGAACCGGATATATTCCGGTTCTTTTCGCGTTTTCTTGCTATAATGAAATTACCAATAAAAGCTAATGCAAGGGGTTTTTTACATACATGTACACAAAAGAACAGCACTACCAGATAGACATCGTCCTCGAATATATAGAAACTCACCTTGACCAATCGCTTTCCCTCGAACATCTGGCTAAGATATCCACCTATTCCCCTTATCATTTTCAGCGACTTTTCAAAGGGATAGTAGGGGAAACACCTGCTAATTATGTTAAAAGGCTACGCCTGGAGAACGCAGCACATTTCCTTATCTATGAACATAGGATTCCCATCACCCAGATTGCACTCATGTGCGGCTTTTCCTCTCTCTCCTATTTTACAGCTACCTTTCAGGCAAATTTCCAGATGAGTCCGAAAAAGTGGCGGGAAGGCGGATATCTGGAGCGGTTCCCGCGTGAATACGAAGATGATAGCAAGAAATCTAAACAATCCCGCAAGATGGAGAAAGAACTTCAAGATCAAGAGGAATATAATAAGTTTCAGTGGCTTAACTTGGAAAAGGTCAAGATCGTGGAACTCCCTCCATTTTCAGCCATTAAAAGGCAAAGTGTCGGGCCTTATACAGAAGGTGTGCCAAATGCTTGGGAGGAAATTTATCGCTTTGCGAATGCAAGGGATCTGGTGACGGAGGATACGTTTATGTACGGGATACCTAAGAATAACCCGTATATTACACCACCGGGAAAAAGCCGGTACGACTGCCTCTTATCCGTTAATGATCCTGACAAGCTCACGTTGGAGCAGGAGCGGATCTATCACTTCCGGGGCGGTAAGCATGCTGTCTATGAATTTGAGGAGCCTGTCGATTATAGAGAGCGCAACAGATTGATTGAATGCTATTCGGAACTTTACAGCTTCTGGTTGCCTAAAAGCGGGTATAAGTATCTGGCGAATCCAGTGGAACTGGTAGAGGTGGAGCCCATTCCTGGCACGTTAAGCCTGCGGTGTAAGATTAAAAGTATTGCTTTAGCCATCGAACCGAAATAGGGGGAACAAATATGGAATTGGATTTGAACGAATTAAGTTTACTGGCAATATTAGCGGGTGGGATCCTTTATATGGTCTACGGGGGCATTTACTACTCCATCATGCTCGGAAAGAAGAAGGATGCACAATTCACGCAAAGTGAGGGGCCTCTCAAATACATCGTATCTGTCATCATTGCCTTTATAGGTTCATTTATCATGGCTGTACTCACAGAGGCAACTGGTGCCCATACCTTACTGGAAGGGCTTATGATAGGAGCGATGATAGGTGTAGTGATCTCATTGGTTTATCTTAAAAATTCATTGTTTAAATTGATGACCCGAAAGGCATTTTTTATCGCAATCGGGGACCATCTTGTTATATTCACTTTGCTCGGTGGCCTTCATGGGATATTGAGCTGATTGAAAGACAAAGACGCTTGGGTATCCCCAAGCGTTTTTATTTGTTTTTTATATCTACTAATTTAAATCGTTCACATACCAACATCATATCTTCTGAAAATTCCAGTCCTAGATCACGCAACTCTTTCTTGAAGAACTTTTCGTGCGCATCTTTCCAATATTGATATGTTCGATCCCCTGCGCCTTCAGCAATAGCAAACTCCTCTGGAACCTCATTCATTGGCATCAGTTTAACATCGACGGTTTTAATGATCGCCAAAGGTTCATCGTTGCCATTTAAAATTACGCTATAATCTTCCACGGCAGGCAGGGGCTCGTTTTCCATTTCATAAAAAATCAAACCAGAACAAGTGGCTGTTTTAACACCATCCATTACTAATTGAGCTAAATGGTCCGGTTTTGATCCAAATTGCCATGCACTCACTGATCTTGGTTTTTCTTGACCTTTGCTTGTCCAAAACTCATTCCAATATTTTTGTGAAGCTGTATTCATATTTTTCTCTCCCTCAATTTAAATAAAACTACCTAAAAGTTAATTATTCCTTTGTAAGAAAATCCAACTAGTGCATTTATTATATAATGATAGAAAAGTCAGATTAAAAGATTGGAGGCATACCATCTTGTATAAAGATTATATCAAAGAGCTGGTGGAAAATGGGGAGATTCCAGGCGGGGTCATTTACGTATCTAAAAATGATCAAGTGAAATGCTTGGAATCTTACGGATCATTTACTGATAAGTCTGGTGTGAAGCAGCGCATCTGTGAAAGTACGCTATTCGATATAGCCTCTTTAACCAAAATTTCTGCCACAGTACCGTCCATCCTGTATCTTTTAGCAAAAAAAGAATTGAAACTTAGTACCTTGGTCAGGGATGTATTGCCCGGGTTCAGACACAATGATGTCACCATTGAGCACCTGCTGACGCACACTTCCGGTTTTTCTGCAGATCTTCCTTATAGGGAAAGAAAAATAGAAAGGGACGTCCTCCAGGAAATCTATCAAAAGGAATTAACCTATGAACCTGGCCAAAAGATGATCTACAGCGACCTTGGCATGATCCTGCTCGGAAAAATAACAGAAAAGGTCACCAATCAGCCACTCGACATATTTGTGAAGGAACAGATCCATGAACCGTGGGGAATGAAGCATACACGATTTAATCTATCCGAAGAGTCCAAAAGACAGGCAGCTTCCACCGAAAAGTATCAGGATAGCTTCATTCAAGGAGAGGTCCATGATGAGAAGGCATTCCAGCTTGGAGGAGTCAGTGGAAGTGCGGGGTTATTTTCCACGATAGGGGATATGGCGAAATACGCAAGAATCCTGCTGCACCCCGAGTCGCAATCGGTTATTCCGCCCTCTTATCTGAAAATGGCAGTCGAACATCGCCAGTTTAATCGTGGACTGGGCTTTGAGGTCTGGAGCGGACATGGGGAGGCTCCCTCCTGTGGGGATAAATGGTCAATTGGATCATTTGGTCATACCGGTTTTACCGGCACAAGCCTCTGGGTAGACCCGATCAATCAGCTAACCGCCGTATTTCTCACCAACGCCGTCCACTACGGCCGCGAGACGCCTATCAGAAGTATCAGAAAGAAGCTCCATACATTGATATTCGAGGCTGAGAATTGAGATGAGCAAGGGACTCAGTTTTGGGAGAGAAAGTGACAAATTGCATTAAAATAGCAGGATAATTCGCATGTGAATTAGACCTGCTTTAGCGGTTGTTATAGAATGAGGTGCTAATTAGGGTGCTAAACGACTTGTTAATCCGCAACCTGTCCTTGCGGAGAACCTTACTCTTTTAAGCCTCTAGTAAGGAATTAGGTGATACAGTTGTAAATATTGGATATTCCATTAAAGGACAGGGTTGCGGAGTAAGAATAATGAAAAAATAGTGTATAATGCTATGTTTTTAGGAGGAATTATGGCTTCTTTTTTAAAAGGGATTACAACAAGTTTTATATTTGAAATAAATGATAATGAAAAGTTGGTCAAACTACTCTTTGAAAAAGACTTAGTTTTATATAAACACACTGTTGATGCCATTTCTCAACAAATTCCTATTAATAATCAAGAAAGTATTGATAAAAATGACCCCCACTATTTTATTATACCTAAATCTGAAACTCACTTCGTTAGGTGGAATACAATAAAATTAAGAAATGGTAAAGAAAAATTCCCATTCGATAATCTAAATTCAAGGGCAATTCAATTACAATTATCACGACAATCCCATAACACAATTGATACTGGAAGAATTGCTATTACAACGGAATGGGAAGATGATTTAAGGAATATTCAACAGGCAACTTTCGAAAAAGAAGTATATAAACAGTTACAAAGTTTTATTCGGAAACTGTCAGTAGGAAAAATAGGTGGAGTTTTTGTTGGTGAAGAGGCATATAGACTATGGGAAACTGACCAGGTAGAATTATGCCAGTTAATACAAGGAACATCTACATATAAGAAAATTGACTTTAATAAAAGGTAAAGTGTTCCACAATCTAGGAGCGATTGCAGCTGCATATTGAGTCGCTATTTATTTAAGAATTGGAGAGGTTAGCTGAACAAGAATAAAGTCTTAATTATGAGAGAAACTAATGGAAAAAAATAAAGGTGATTAATTGAAAAAAATATTAGCTTTCTTAATTTTATGTACTTTTATTATCACAACTTCAGCATATGCTAACCTACCCACAGAAACCGAAGCAACAAGAGAAAATTTGTTAGAAGATGCCGTTATTGACTTATTACAATCACAAATGTATGAAGCAGTTCAAAAACATTATGGCACCACATACGATAAAGCTTTTCAATGCTTAAGAGTAATAGAGATCAAAAAACTTCACCACCCAGGCTCTTGGATGTTTGAAGCTACGTTGGAAGGAATGACTTACTCTGGGGCTCATGGTCCACCTCACGATATATTTACTGTAATAGTAAAGAAAGACCGGGAGGATAAAGGTTGGTTGCTAAAAGAATATAAAGTAAGAAAATATGTCCCAAATAAAAATTATGAATGCAGAGACCCTGCATAAGAATTTGTAATGATATAAATGGAGATCTTCAACAAACTGGAGCTCTAACTGAATAAGAAGTTAATAAAAACGCAATAAACCCAGTGCCATATAGGTCTGGGTTCTTACTGTTAAATACAATTTCAATGAAAATTAAACAAGTTATACACTACCACTTTTTCAGCTATGTATTTATTATCGGCATTTGTACTAAACCAAACTCTTACTTTTTGACCTTGTTTTAAATCATCAATGCTATTTACAAAGAGAGTTTTCAGACCTAACCCTGTTATTTTGGTTTCACCTGTAATTTCCACCTCTAAATCTTTATATGAGGCTTCGGGATCAATAATGAGTTCTGATAATACCAAGGTATCTCCACTAACTTCAGATATTAATTTCTTTTCGTCATAATCACTAAATCTAATTAAATCAATAGAATACCAGAATGTAATAATTAACAAAATTGATGGTATTACCCATTTTACAATTTTCAAATTACTCCCCCTTTTATCGGAATATCCATTATTTACAATAATATCATAATCCTTTTTATAGGAGAGATTCTCATAATATTTATTTGGAAGTAAAAAACTGTGAACTGAATCATTTTTTGTATCTCAAAAGTACAGGACTTTTATAGAAAAATAGTAAAAAAGAATCCCCTAATACCCGTTTGTCCTTTAGTAGGGTAGGGTACGTGTAAAGGGTATGTGTTTTACATAAATGTTACCAAGGGGAGGAACGCAGTTTGAGTAATGAAAACCGCAAAAACGATCAGTTGGAACAGTTTCGTGTAAAAGATGAAGGAAAAGAGATGACCACCAACCAAGGCGTGAAGGTGTCGGAGGATGAATTTTCACTGAAAGCAGGCGAACGCGGCCCGACCTTGATGGAGGATTTCCATTTCAGAGAAAAGATGACGCACTTCGACCATGAGCGCATCCCGGAGCGAATTGTACATGCACGTGGATTCGCGGCACATGGCGAGTTTGAATTATATGAGTCGATGAAGGAATATACAAAGGCTGGCTTTCTGCAGGACCCTTCAAAAAAGACGCCAGTTTTTGTCCGATTTTCCACCGTTGCGGGGTCCAAGGGTTCTGCTGAGACGGTGCGGGATGCCAGAGGATTTGCCACGAAATTTTATACAGAAGAAGGAAACTATGACTTGGTCGGCAATAACATCCCGGTCTTTTTCATCCAGGATGCCATGAAGTTCCCTGATCTTGTACATGCCGTAAAACCGGAGCCGCATAACGAAATGCCCCAGGCAGCATCTGCACATGATACCTTCTGGGACTTTGTAGCGAACAACCAGGAGTCCGCACATATGGTGATGTGGGCCATGTCAGACCGTGCCATCCCAAGGAGCCTTCGGATGATGGAAGGGTTCGGAGTTCACACCTTCCGCTTTGTAAATGAAGAAGGAAAGGCTCATTTCGTGAAGTTCCATTGGAAGCCGGTACTTGGTACGCACTCCCTTGTATGGGATGAAGCGCAGAAAATAAACGGAAAAGATCCCGATTTCCATCGCCGTGACCTGTGGGAGTCGATCGAAAACGGGGATTATCCTGAATATGAATTCGGCGTTCAGATTCTTGCCGAGGAAGATGAATTTAAATTTGATTTTGATATTCTCGATCCTACAAAGCTGTGGCCGGAAGAGGACATTCCAGTCAAGATCATCGGGAAAATGACCTTGAATCGTAATGTTGACAATGTCTTTGCCGAAACCGAGCAGGCAGCCTTCCACCCTGGACATGTAGTGCCGGGAATCGATTTTTCCAATGATCCATTGCTGCAGGGACGTTTATTTTCCTATACTGATACACAATTAATCAGACTTGGCGGACCAAATTTTCACGAGTTGCCAATCAACCGTCCTGTATGTCCGTTCCATAACAACCAAAGGGATGGCTATGGCCGTCAAACCATCAATCGCGGCCCTGTAAGCTATCATAAAAATTCCCTTGCCTCCAACACGCCAAGGCCAGTGAGTGAAGAGGAAGGCGGCTATGTGCACTATCAGGAAAAGGTGGAAGGGCGCAAGGTGCGAAACAGAAGCGAGAGTTTCAAGGACCACTTCTCCCAGGCAACGATGTTCTGGAACAGCATGAGCGAGCCTGAGAAAGAACATATCAAGCAGGCATTCAGCTTTGAGCTTGGCAAAGTGAAGAGTAAATCCGTCCAACAGCAGGTAGTGGATATGTTCGCCAATGTCAGCGTGGAACTTGCATCCACTTTTGCAGAAGCAATCGGTGCAACCCCACCTGAGGAACAGGATTCAGGGGTAAGCAAAGCTTCGCCTGCATTGAGCCAGGAGAAAACGGTGAAAAAACCGGATACTCGAAAAGTTGGGGTGATCATCGCTGATCAATACAACGGAAGCGAAGTGAAGACGGTGTTGGATACACTGAAAGAACAAGGTGTGCAAGCAGAGGTCATCAGTGCAAAGCTTGGAGTTGTGAAGGGATCAGACGGCTCCGAATTGGAGGTCGATCATACCTTCTTAACCTGTGACTCTGTCCTGTTTGATGCGCTCTATCTAGTAGGAGGCAAAGAAACAGACAAGCAGTTCGACCGTGAAGCCACATATTTTGCAGAAGAAGCCTTTGACCATTTCAAACCGATCGGAGCAACACATGAAGGAGTGAAATGGCTGCAAAAGCTTGAAATATCGGATAGTCCAGGTGTGGTGGCAGGGGAGGACATGAAACAGTTCTCTGCCAGCTTTATCGAAGCTATATCCGCACATCGCCATTGGAATCGAGAGCAAATTTAATATATAACATAAAAAGGTATAATCCCTACTGTGTGTGGGATTATACCTTTTTAAATTTTATACTGCTTTAAAGCGGTTTTCTTCGTTATCCTTTCGTTCGAGGGACATGCTCAAGCCTGTTAGAAGGACGGCTGCGAGCACCATGAGTCCGCCGATCCAGGCTGTGTGGATCAATCCGATCGAGTCAGTGATCACTCCGCCTAAATAAGATCCAATGGCAATGCCGGCATTAAATGCTGCTATATTGATGGCAGAAGCCACATCAACAGCACTTGGCACAAACCTCTCCGCAAGCATCACCACATATACTTGCAGTCCCGGGACATTCATAAAAGCAAAGATACCCATCAAGAAGATGGTAATTAAACCGGCTATTTTATACGGTGCAGTAAAGGTTATGGCAAACAGTACGATTGCCTGTACCAAAAACATATAAAAGAGTGCGACAATCGGTTTTTTATTGGCAACCTTTCCACCAATGATATTTCCGATCGCGATGGCAATTCCATAAACAAGTAAAATAATGACGACTGTTTCTGCCCCAAAGCCTGTAATATCCTGTAGCAGTGGCGCTAAATAAGTAAATACAACAAACGTACCACCATAACCTAATGCAGTAATCATAAATACAAGGAGTAATCTGCCGTTTTTCAGAAGCTTGGCTTGATCACTGATTTTTGTCTTAGCACCCTTAGGCAAATCGGACGGGATAAGGATACTGACGGCAAGAAAAGCGATGATTCCGACAGCTACTATTGCCATAAAAGCAATCCTCCAACCAAACTGCTGTCCAATAAATGTTCCGAATGGTACACCTGTAACAGTCGCTACTGTAAGGCCTGTAAACATAATGGATATTGCTTGGGCCCTTTTATTTTCAGGAACCAGATTGGCTGCGATTGTGGAGCCGATCGACATGAACACACCATGGGAAAAAGCAGATATCACGCGTGCAAATAGCAGCACACCGATGCCGCTCGCACTGGCTGCGATACTATTTCCTATGATGAAGATCACCATGATCCAAAGCAACAAGGTTTTTCGCGACATTCTGGATGTCAGGGCGGTTAATATTGGTGCGCCTAATGTAACGCCTAAAGCATATAATGAAACGGTCAATCCTGCTGTTGTAACAGGAACATCAAGGTCCTGTGAAATCAGCGGCAACAATCCAACACTGATGAATTCTGTTGTCCCTATCGCAAATGCACTAACTGCCAAAGCAAGCAGTGCGAAGATACTTCTTTTCTTATCTAAACTCATTTTTTCTCCTCCTTGGGTTCTGTTCTTTGTTGTATGCAAGACTCTCCATGGCTGCACACTATATGAAAATAGATGTATGAATACATCAAATGAAGCCCGTTGATTTCCACTCCGGACACTTGCTTTCCGCGGGACGGATGGGAGCCTCCTCGGCTTTGCCTGTGGGGTCTCCCATGCCCTCTACTTTCCCGCAGGAGTCAAGTGTCCTCCGTTCCAATCAACTCAGTGGATAAATGTTATTTACCAATAGGAGAATCCTAAAAATAAATTAAATTCGCCCCTGAAATTAAAGACTAAGATAAAATGCAATTTTTGTACTTTTATTAAGGCGAATTTATTCTACGGGTCACCCCTGTTGGTTGGAGTGCAAGGTGTGAGACTCCTGCGGAAGCAGCGTGTCAAGGGAGACCCCGCAGGTGCGCAAGCACCGAGGAGGCTCCCGAGGCCGCCCGCGGAAAGCGAACGCCTGGAACGGAGACCAACAGGGCATTCAATGTTGGCATCTTATCTTTAGCCCAGCCTAATTCTTAAAGCAGCAAAATGAAATTGGTGTAAGTTAGCCGGCAAATGTTATTATGATACAATGGGAATCTTATGAGAAGAACGTACTTTAAAGTGCCATAGATACCAAAAAGTTATATAGGCACTTTTAGGTTCCTTGGAATCAGGAGGGGCATTCTATGCAAAAGAAGAAGTACAATATATCAGTTGAGGCCACACTCGAAGTGATCGGCGGCAAGTGGAAATGCGTCATACTATGCCATCTGACTCATGGAAAAAAGCGGACAAGCGAACTAAAAAGATTGATGCCCGGCATCACGCAAAAAATGCTCACACAGCAATTGCGCGAGCTTGAGGAGGACGGTGTGATAAACCGAATCGTCTATAATCAGGTTCCTCCAAAGGTTGAATATGAATTAAGTGAATATGGCTGGAGTTTACAGGAGATTCTCGACTCCTTATGTGCCTGGGGAGCAAAACATATCACTAAGGTGTATGGAGACAAAACGGCTGTTTTAGAAGAAGGTATTTTAAATGAGGATCTGAAGGAAGAAAGATAGAGAGGGCAATGAATCTAAAGCACGGCAGTCAATATACAGGCTGCCGTGCTTTCATTTATCTTCACAGTTGTCCTCGCCCCACTTACATAGGCTTTTCATCGTAGGCTGTAGGGTCAGGGCTTCCCCTGTCAGCTCATACTCCACATGTAGGACCTTGCCGGGATAAGAGGTGCGTTTCACCATTCCCAGGTCCTCCAATTCCCGAAGCTGATCGGTCAGGACCTTTCGGGTTATTTCAGGAATCTCACGTTCCAGTTCAGAAAAGCGTTTAGGGCCTGATTCGAGTGCACAATATACTTGGGGGCGCCATTTGCCTCCAATGATGGATAATGCCCTGTTTACAGGGAATGCTGTTGGTTCCACGTGAAACATACCTCCCTTGCTTTGGTAGTTACCTGAAAGTGCGTACTTTTTTTTCTTAGGATAATCCTTTACGATATGCATTATATTAAAAATCATAACAAATTACGAGGAGGAAGAACCATGAGATATCCAAGAACATTTTCACATATCGGACTTTCTGTCCCAAATCTTGAAGAGGCAGTGAAATTTTACACGGAAGTAATGGGGTGGTACGTCATCATGGAGCCTGCTGAGGTCGTGGAAGACGATTCCGCCATCGGCATCATGTGTACGGATGTATTCGGTAAAGGCTGGGGAAAGTTCCGGATTGCCCATCTTGCTACAGGAGATAAAATCGGAATCGAATTATTTGAGTTCCCACAGAACGAAAAGCCGGAAAATAATTTTGAGTATTGGAAAACGGGAATCTTCCACTATTGTGTCCAGGATCCAGACGTAGAGGGGCTAGTCGAAAAAATTGTAGCCCACGGCGGGAAGCAGCGCATGCCGATCCGGGAATATTATCCGGGGGAAAAGCCTTACAGAATGGTATATTGTGAAGATCCATTCGGAAATCTGGTTGAAATTTATTCACACTCATATGAGCTGACCTATTCAGAGGGTGCTTACTGATATACGAGGAGGTAAAACAATGAAAGCTTGGTTATTAAATGAACCGGGGAGTCTTGACGGGATGACCTGGGGGGAAATAGAGACGCCAGTTGTACATTCTGGTGAGCTGTTGGTTGCAGTCAAAGCAGTCGCTTTAAACCCTGTTGACTATAAAGTCGCCCAAAACGGAAACCCGGCGTGGGAGTATCCACATATTGTAGGAGTTGACTTGGCCGGGGAGGTTGTATCGTTAGGGGAAGGGGCAGGATTCAGCGTAGGTGATCGTGTCGCCATCCATACGAACCTTTCAAGAAAAGGTGCATTCGCCGAATACGCCGCAGTGGATGCCAGGGCTGCAGCGCTTATCCCTGAAGATGTAAGCTATGAAGAGGCTTCTGGCATTCTATGTGCTGGGATGACAGCCTATGAGGCAGTCGTCCAGAAGCTTAATACAACCCAGAAGGAAACGATTCTTGTACATGCCGGTGCAGGAGGGGTCGGAGGCTTTGCCATCCAACTCGCGAAACAGCTTGGGCTGAAGGTGTATACCACCGCCTCTAAAGAAAACCATGAGTGGGTAAAATCGCTTGGCGCAGATATTGCCATCGACTACAAAGAGGAAGATGTGACGGCGAGGATCCTCGAGGAAACGGCTGGACGTGGCATGGACCTTATCTTGAATACAGTGGGCCGGGATGTCGCTACAGCAGACCTTGAACGCCTTGCTTTTTCTGGCCAGCTTGCATTCATTGCTGGGCCACCTGATACTTCCGGAGTAAAGCCATTTTCCCTTTCTCCATCCATCCATGAAGTCGCACTTGGAGCGGCCCATGCCAGCAAGGATGAGCGGGCGATCCGTAACCTGTCCTTCATGGCTAGCGAATTGATGGAAATGATAAAGGATAAGAAACTTAATCCCCTCATAACAGAGGTGCTACCTCATACAGAATTGGTGGAAGGCCTGAAAAAACTGCAAAGCCGCCATGTAAGAGGGAAGATCATCGTGACATTCTAAAACACAAAAACCATTCTTGGTTTTTGTGTTTTTTTTTGGGTGCATAAAATATATTTAGCTTTTTGCAATATATATGTTGCAAAAAGACACTTATTATATATAATAGAATTAACAAAGGAAATAAATGGAGGGGTTAGTGGTGAGGATTTTTAAGGGGAAAACAAAAGTGGTGGACGAAAGAATCGTTAATATGCAAAATAAGATTTATCGTGAAATCTATATGGGTATCATGATAATTTGCCTTGCGTTCATCGCAGTGAAATTCTATCTGAATGGTAAAGATCTGGTGAATGTCACAACAGAGCTGGTAATAATAATGGGGCAGGGCATCTATTACATTATCCGTTCCACCAGCATGGGATTGCTGTCATCAGAGGTGGAAATGCATAATCGCAACAGCAAGATGTCGTTTACGAAGAAGAATTTTATATTACCAGGCTTAGCCGGGCTTGGGCTTGCAGCATTTTTTGCAACCAACAGTGCGGTGAATTTTGCCGATACAAGGGAAGAAAGCATTTACTATTTCATCAGCGTATTTTTTATCACGCTATTATTTTACATTCCTTTTTTCCTGATTATTTTTGGCGGACCACTCCTGGCTGCTAAAAGGATCAGTGATAAAATTGAAAGTAAGGAACTTGACGATGATGAAAAGATATAAGGTGAGAATATGAAAAATATCAGATTGAAGATGGCCAGGGTGGAAAATGATCTTTCACAGGAGGAGCTGGCGAATATAGTGGGGGTATCCAGACAGACAATCGGGCTCATTGAGCTTGGGAAATACAATCCGAGTCTGAGTTTATGTGTCTCCATCTGCAAAGCTCTCTCCAAGACACTGAACGATCTGTTTTGGGAAGAAGAATAATCATTAGAGTGATTTCCCGTATGCGGCAATCACTCTTTTTTGTAGGTGATTAATATTTAAATTCCTCCCTGAATATATAATCTAGTAGTGATATGAAGGGGTGGTGAGAGGATGGCTTTTTTAGAAGTTAAACCAGGAGTGGAGCTTTATTACGAGGATGAGGGAGAAGGGACGCCGGTTCTGTTCATTCATGGGGTTTGGATGAGTAGTAGATTCTTTCGCAATCAGATACCTCATTTCAAAGAGGAGCATCGAGCCATTACATTGGATTTAAGAGGGCATGGAAGGTCGAGTAAGAATCAAGATGGCCATACGATTAAAACGTATGCTGAAGATCTGCATAAATTTATCCAAAAACTAGAATTGAAGGATGTTGTGCTGGTAGGCTGGTCGATGGGGGCATTTTTAGTATGGGAGTATTTACAGCAGTACGGAGAGGATAATGTAAAAGGAACCGTGATTGTGGATGAGTTGGCATCTGACTACAAATGGCCGGATTTTCCTATAGGCGCCTTTGACCTCGCAACCTTGACGCATTTCATGAGGGAGGTCCAGGAAAATAGAGAGGAATTCCTGAAAGGGTTTATTCCACTTATGTTTAAAAAGGATGTAGAAGAAGAGGAAATGACGTGGATGCTGGAGGAGACCACTAGCCTGCCTGCCGGAGTTGCGAGTGCCATTCTCTTTGATCAGTCTGTAGTGGATTATCGAGCCTCTCTTCCTTCTATTCAAGTGCCGACTCTTCTTTGTTTTGGAAGGGAAGAAAAGCTGATTCCTGTTACAGCGGGTGAACATCTTCGCGACAATCTGCCCAATTCGGAACTTGTCTTCTTTGAAGACAGCTGTCATTGTCCGTTTCTTGAAGAACCAGAAAGATTTAATCATGAGTTGGAACGCTTCATTAAAAGTCTTTAATAAGGAGGATGGAGTCAAAATGACTTCCATCCTTCTTTTTCATATTGCGAAACAGTAAATAATACCCTAACATGAATATAAATAATATTCTGAAAGTGGTGTGATGGTTATCTATAATGATCGTGGAAATTTCCCATATCCATTTAAGGGGAAGAGTTTTAGGTATACGAATAATTCCGTCCTGTTGGATCCGCCATCCAGCATCGAGTGTACCGATTACTATGAGAGAGAAGTACAAATCAAAAGAAAGCTTCTTGAAGAACATCCCGAGCGTTGCTATCAATCCTTGCCGAATACGATGGATGCTCAATGGGAGGCATTAGCCCTTGTTGCGGATAACCTGACCACTTATTTCCCGGAAAAGTTCAGTCTTCTGAAGGAAGGGAGGAATTGGAGCTTTTCCAATAAGGTTATGAACGAGCATCATTCGTTTATTTTCGGGGATGACAGTTCTTTTCCCGTGGAACCGTTGGATTTTATCGGACGGCATGTTCAGGAGGACCTGATCCTGATGGTTCAGAAAGACGGGGAGCTTTTTTTGGATGCAGGCCAGCTCTGTTTTCCTGCCAACTGGTCGCTTGCATTCAATCTGGGGATGAGTTTTAAGGAGCTCCATCATCCTATACCCGGATTTAAGGACAACGATTTGGTGGACCGAATTCAGGCATTTATTTTAAAAATTGAGGATGGAGCCCCGTGGGTAAGGACCAATTGGCAGATGACGGCCGGGCACAGGCTTGATACTCCCTTGGAGACATTCCACGATTGGGGCAAGGCAAGAAAGCAAGTCACGAAGGACAATGCAGGGGAACTGGTACATATTCGGGTGGAGGTGCAAAAACTATTTCGCCTTCCAAGGACACATTCCATTCTATTTTCCATTCATACACATCTACTTTCTCTGGAGGCATTTTCCGGCAATGTGGAGTGGGCCAAACAGTTTACCGCGATTCTGGAAGAACTTCCTTCCTACATATATGAATACAAAGGGATTGCCTTATATCGGGAGGCGGTCATTGATTATTTGAATGAGAGAATAAGAGAATAGGGGAGTGCTGGTGATGGATATGGAGAGAAAAACACTAACCTATATTCCGTATAAAAGACATTACGTATTCTGTGTCGATGAGGCAGGGTTGGCAGAAGTTGCGAATGTCATGATGCATGTCCAATCTGACCAAGTAACTTATGAGCTGTTCCAAGTAGCTGGCGTTAAGGATTTTACAGAATGGCAGACAGAATTGGAAGAGGGGCTCCTAAAGCAAAAAATGGGGACGTACCTTTATGTTGCTGCTTCGTGGGATAAGTTGAATGTGATAAAACGAATTGCAAGCGAAGTAGGTTTTTCAGAAGAAGAGGCACAGTATCACGGAATCGGAGAACAAGAAAAAGTAGTTTTTTGTGGCAGGTGTCATGGAATAACAAGTGTAAAGGATAACCTTTTCAATATCGAATGCCCAAAATGTGGGATTCCCTTAACGATTTCCGACCATTTTTCAAGAAAAAAGGAAGCGTATTTAGGGTATACAGACTTTCAGTAGAAAGGCAGGCCAAGTTTGGTGGAAAAGAAGCTTAAAGTAATCATAAATTCCATAAAAATGGAAACGTTAACTGTGAAATCATTTAACTTGGTTTCTCTAGATGGAAAATCACTGCCGGCATTCAGCGGCGGAGCACATATCAAAGTCTTTCTACCAGATTCTAATCTGATAAGGCATTATTCCTTGATAAGCAGTCCGGATGATTCTGGTTCATATAAGATTGCTGTTGCTCTTGCAGCAAATTCAAAGGGTGGCTCTCTGTATTTGCATCGGGAAGCCAGGGTAGGAGACGTGCTGGAAATAAGCTACCCCAAAAACTACTTCCCTTTAAGCTATAAAGCCAGGCACCATGTGTTTTATGCAGCAGGTATCGGCATCACGCCTTTTCTATCCATGATGGCCGATCTGCGAAGCAGGGGAAAGTCTTTCGAGCTTCATTATGCAGCCAAGAGTGAAGACAAATGTGCGTTTTCTTCCTTTTTGCTTGAGTATTATGCAAAAGAGACCCATTTCTACTTTTCCAAGCTGGGTCAACGGTTGAAAGGGGAGGGGCTATCCGATCACAGGATAGGTACGCATGTTTACTTTTGCGGCCCGGACTCGTTCATTTCCACTCATATCGAGCGGTGTAAAGATCTTGGCTATCCTGCCTCCAGTGTACACAGTGAGCACTTTTCTCCTCCTATCATTCGCGCTTCTTCCTCTTTTATCGCAGAACTTAGCAATGGAATTTCGATTTCTGTACCAGCTGATAGGAGTTTACTTGATTCACTGCATGAAGCAGGGATAGAGGTTCCTTACTCATGCAAGATGGGAAGATGCGGCACGTGTGAAATGCGTGTACTGGAAGGGGAGGTTGTTCATCAGGATACCTTTTTAACGGAAGACGAGAAGAATGCACATAATGTGATTGTCAGCTGTGTTTCCCGTTCGAATACAAGACTACGGATTGATTTAGGTTAGCAATGATCATGAACATGGATACGGGGTATCGTTATTATAACGGTGCCCCGCTCTTTTTTCACAAGAGGGGAGGGGAGTGAAACATAGAGGAATATCCAATTTCTACATGTTTACACTTCACGTATACATGTACACATAAAAGTAAACAAAAGTGTACAATTAGGTTTACTTGTGTACAAATATGTAAACATGTTGGTATATAAGGATGTGTACAGGTTTGTATTTGTTGTAAACCAAAAGTGTATACAAGTATATTAAGTTTACAAAAACGTATACATTTTTTACACTTTCATTACGAATTGCAAGAATGATTGAATAGTAGACAAACATTCTGTACGCTTAAGATATACAGACTAGATTTATTTGCTACATATGGAAAGATACTTATGAAACAGGAAAAGAAAGGAAGATGAACAAATGACATATTCAAGAATTGCAGCAGTTGACGTAGGTAATGATTCTATTAAAGCTATTTTTGGCCACATGGATTCAGAATTGAACATTCCAAACGTAGTGGCAAGAGACATTGAGGATCGTCCTGTTATCGGAATAGAAGAGCTTGACAACAAGGATCCACTGGATGGTCTGCATGTTCGTCTCCACTCCCCTGCCCTGAAAGATAACAACAGCATCTATCGGATTGGTAATCTTGCAACGAAAAGCAATAATGCGACAGAATTGGATCCGGGAAGCAGCAAGTCTGAGGAAGATCAGACATTGATCATGCTTTTTGCCACTTTGGCATTGGATGCTGTAAATGCAAGAAATGAAAAGCATTTTCCGCGAAATAAAAATGTCATTGATGCCAATTACACATTGGGGACCGGACTTCCTTTGAGAGAAGTGAAGGAAGGCAAGGACGCTGGCTACCGTTCCAAGCTCCTTGGATCAGTACACCAGGTAGAGTTCCTTATTACCCCGAAGTATCAAGGTTTGAAAGTGAATATCAAATTTGACGAAGTGAAGGTATATCCGGAAGGATTCGCTGCATACATCAATCTTGTGATGGATAACAATGCAAATATCATCAATAAAGACCTAATTGATAAGCGCATCCTTATCCAGGATATCGGAGGCCTGTCAACTGATATCGCAGTCATTAAAAACCGCAATGTGGACGATGATAAAGCACAAGGGTTCAACCTTGGTGTGTCTGAAGCGCTTGAGCAGATCCGCGAAGAAATCCGATCCAAGCACGGCGTGGAGCTTGATAGCCGCAGGGATGTTGTCGAAATCATCACGAAGAAGAATGACCGCAACCACATCATGGTGCGCGGCAGCAGAACGAGCGTGCATGATATCACGGATAGGATCCTATTAGATCTGGCGAAAAAGCAATATCGCCTTCTGCGTAATGTCTGGCTGAAAAACTCCCAGACGGAGATCTGCTATTTTGTCGGCGGCGGAGCAACGGTGCTAAAGGACTATCTGAAGACGCTCAACAACAGCTTGGATGGCTATAACATCGATTTCTTCGAGGATGAGAAGGAAAGTATCTGGATGATGGCGAATGCATACTATAAACTGATCGCAGATTTCAAAAAGAAGTCCGATAAAGCGAAAGAACCGAAAGACCAAAAAGCTGTTAAAGCGTAAAATAAGGTGATTCTATGAAGAAAACCGGTTCCCTTAACGAAATAAAGCGAGGACAGGCCATCTCTTTCCGGATTCCCTCTGATACCCCAGATCACTTGCTGAAGCATCTGCAAAAGCTGAAGGAAACAGAGAGAAGAAATTTTTCCAGTAAAATAGCCGAGTTTGTCCTGCAAGGGGTTACCACTTCGAGTGCCAGGGAAAAAGAAACCATTTCAATTCCGTTGCCGAATTCCCTAAATAAAAGTCAACGGGACTGGCTGAAGCATCAGCACTCAGAGGCATTGCTTGGGAGTATCGTGTATCAATTGCTCTCAGACCCTGTTCGTGCCACGAGCATCCTTGCTGCGATGAACAGCAACTCGACGGATATCGATCAAGCACTTTATCTTCAGGAGGATATCCCTGCAAGATTTGACAAGCAGGAAGATTCCATTCAAGAGGAAGTTGCCCCAATCGATGTAAATGGAGAAGATGATCTGGATTCCTTTGATTGGGATAAAGCCTTACAGGAGCAAGCTTCAAGTGAAGACGAGCCTGAAGAGCTGGAAGTGGAAGATGTCGATAAGCTGCTCGGGGATTTCCTGGCGCATATGAATAAGTAGCAGAAAGAGGGTGCTCCTGATTGGGGCGCCCTCTTTTGCATGTATGGTGTATGAGAAAACTCCAATACAATAGCTTAGGAAACAGTAACTTCACTCATCAATGCATGAGTATTACCCTCTTCATCCGAAAAGAAGGCCATCCAAGTCTCAGTATCTCCCATTTTGGCTACTACATGTGGTTCATCCAAAAACCTTACATCTTTTTCTAACATTTCTTCGTAGGAGCCTTTAATATCTTCAACTGTAAAATAAAGGATAGAGCTGGCGTTTGCAAATCCCTCTTTTTCAGGCAGGCTAAGAAGTAGTCTGACGCCATTGCAATCAAAAAAAGCTAGATTCCCAGTTGAGAATAGCAAAGGGAGTGCCAATTTTTCTTTATAGAAGGCTACTCCTCTTTCAAAATCCTTTACAGGTATCCCTATTTGACCTACTTGATTGATCTTCATCCCAAATCCCCTTTGTTTTCAGATTATTCTACCATCTGAATTATCCCAGATTCCGTGCGATTTTATCAAGTTAAGTACGAAGGAAATGTGTCGAATTTTTTTCGGACAGGAAAAGTTATACCAATAAGTAAAAGGGTATAGTATAGAATGGTCCTAAAAACGAAAAGACTGACGAACTATATAGCAGAATAGTATATTTTCTATCAAGAGACGAAGCTACTAGAACCATTAGATTACTTTTCTCTTTAAAAATAAGCAGAAATAGAGATTGGTGGAGGGAAAAATGACTACGGAAAGCAAATTCATTAATAAAACATATTTTGAAACATTCATGCTCGATATTGAAACGAAGCATCCTGTCCAGGTGCTTGGAGAGGCATTTTTGGCAGAACAGACGAAGGAAGTGTATGATCTATCCTTTATCCGCTTTGCTCAAGGTGAGGTATATTTCCATAGCAAGGACTATGAGAGCGCCATCTTTAAGTGGGAAAATATCAACAATGAACTGGCACCATGGGCCAAAAAGAATATCGCGGACGCCTATTATGAGCTGGGAATGCTTGTAGAGGCGGAGGATATCTATACGCAGATCCATACCGATAATGATGTCCTGCGAGTGGAAGTTGCCATGCAGCTCTTCAATCTGTATGTGGAAAGGGAGAAGCTTGAGGGTGCCTATAAGCAATTGCGTAAAGCGATCTCTGTGAATCCTGATTATCCGGAAGTGACATCCACTGCGAGGATGTTCTATGAAGAGCAGGAGGACTGGAACCATGCAATCGAGCTTGCTGTCAATGAGTCCATCCGTACAAAGTCGCCGCACTGGTTTGAGCGCCTGAGCCTTTATGTGCAACAGGAGCGTCACGCGGAAGGCTTTGCACCTGAGTATTTCCAAAATGTTCTTATTGCATTGCTGGAATCCGACAAACGTGTATTCGAAGAAGTGACGGCAGGATTGTGGAATAGCTATAAAAATCATCCGTTATACCTATCTTGGATAAAAACGATTAATTCCGTGTTCCTGAACGTGGAGAAGAACTCTTCCGTCTCCTGGAATGTGGTGGCAGATCTTCATCAGGAAACCTATCTTGATCTGATTGACGGCAGATATTTGGTCAAGGAACTGGAAGGGATAGTGCCGGATCTTTTAAGCAATTGGCTGAAGATCTCCAATCAGTCCAACTCCTTGTTCGCTGCAGCTGCAGTCATGTCATGGGCGGAAGTGTTTCCGACAGCCATTTCGGCAGATACATTGCATGATGCCGAAACTCGCATCTTCCGTTATGAGCATGACAGCATCCAGGTGAATTATACTGTAGAGTTATTCAAGACATTGATCAACTGGGCGAAGAACAATCACCTTGAGGTGGGCCATCACAAGAAGTGGCTATTCTCCCAGCTGACAAATCTGAACCAAAAGCATATTGTCGTTACCGGAACTGCTCAGAATGGCAAAACATCCTTCTTGAATTCCCTGATTGGGGAAAAGCTGTTAGGGGATGAGGCTTGTCCGATCTTTATCAGGGCTGATGGGGAAAAGGCTGAGTTGAACGAAATAACGGCCGAGGGCACAAGGGTTCTGAACGATCTAGGCGAACATCAAGCAGGAGCGATTGTTGATCTGAAATGGCCATCCACGTTCCTCGAAGAGCAGAATTACTCTCTAATAAGCACATCTGAATTTGATGTGAAAAATGTCGAAGGCAACGAAACCCTTGATTTTGTCCCATTGTCTGATGGCCTTCTATACGTACTGGATGCTCAAACTCCGTTTACGGAGGAAGAGCTGCATGTGCTTGTGAAAATTAAAGAACGTGCACCGGAGATTCCCGTGCATTTTGTCATCAATAAAATGGATACTGCCTTCCATGAGGCGGAAGCGACACAGATCATCGAGGAGACGAAGAACAGGATCAACGAATTTTTCCCGGATGCACGAGTGTATCCATATTCCTCTCTGCGTGCGGCGAATAAACAGCATCCTGGTCTTGCCACCTTCATGGACGCCAACTTCAAGCTGCGCAGCAAGGCAGTGGAAGAAAGACGTACGTCCAAGCTATTGCAACTGATCAGATCCACATTGACCGAGCTTCTGAATAGCCGTATAGCGATGGAGGATAACTTGGTAAGCACTGTGGCATTCAATGAGGATATCTTAGGCAGACTAAAAGGCTTCATCCATCATTTGCAGGATGCAGAACAGGAGAAAATCCGTACAGTTTCAGAGAATTATCGCGCGGTAACACAGGAAATGAAACGGGAAGTGAAGCTCACCATTCCGAAGCTGCTTAGAGAGTGCTCAAGCCTCGTGAAAGAGGACAGCAATTTCAGCACTCTGCACCATGAATTGAACGAGCAGATGAATATAAAGATCCAACATTACATGCAAGAGGATCTTTTGCCTAGATTCCGAGGGGAGCTTCAACTATGGCTGGACTCTTCGAACAGGGAGCTCCTTGAAAGTCAGGAATACCTGAGGGAGATGAGCCAAACCTTCAATGGCCTTTATAAAGAGGACCGCATGCGTCTGGAATGTGATTTCAGAGTGATCGAAGACTGGCGAAGAGACGTCAACCGTATGCTTAGCAGGGCTGACGTGGAAAAGGAAAACATTTTAAACAGGCCAAACACGACCCAATTCCTGCTGAAAAGTGCAGGGCGCCTGTTTGGTTCCATTCAAAGCAACAACCAGCTGCTTTACAACCAATATAAAAAATACATCGAGAATGAAAGATTTGAAGATGTGACAGAGTCAGTCATCAGAAAGTTCTTCCTGGAATTCGACTTGTTTGAAAAGGCCCTGAAAGCCGATGTCAGCTTGTTCTACCAGGCATCCTTCACAGAACTGGATGAAACGGTCATAGATACCGAGCAGACGATTGAAAACGCAAATCAGAAGCTTGCTCAGATGAAAGCAAGCCCTGAGCGCTATTATGACCCTCTGAAGCTATTCGAAGTAAGACTGCTTCAATACGAATTCATGGTAAAAGTGTGCGAGGACAACGCGAACATACCGACACATTGACATTTACGGCCTCTATCCATTGGGTAGGGGCTTTATCTTTGTGGGAGAATGTATAAAATACCCTAAAACAGTAAATGAGTTATACTAGAATAAAATATATGAAGAATGGATGACGGGATGCGACAGGAAACCACATTAAGAGTGAAAAATAAATTCAGCAAGCAGTATAGAAACGGATATCCCCTGATAACTAAAGAGGCCATCATCAATGGCAAGGACCTGAAGGAAGAAGGGGTCCTCGTGAAATTGGTGGATGAGTCCAACCAGTTTCTTGGGAAAGGGTATTATGGAAATCAGAATAAAGGCTACGGCTGGATCGTCACCAACAATGAAAACGAGGAATTCGATACCCGTTTTTTTGTACGGAAGCTTCAGCAGGCTCTTGGTAAAAGGGAATTCCTCCTGAAGGATAACTCCACAACAGCCTATCGCCTCTTTAATGGGGAAGGCGACGGAATCGGCGGCTTTACCATCGAGTATTTTGACGGCTATCTTGTGATCAACTGGTACAGCGAAGGCATCTATACCTTTAAGGAAGAGGTGCTCGCCGCTATCGGGGAGGTACTCGATGTAAAGGGCATCTATGAAAAGAAACGATTCAATACAGATGGCGGCACCTATGTCGAGGACGATGACTTTGTTTCAGGGGAAAAAGCGCCCGAACCTCATTTGATTAAAGAAAATGACGTGAATTTTGCAGTCTATCTGAATGACGGCGCCATGGTGGGAATCTTCCTCGATCAGCGCGAGGTCAGAAAAACGATACGGGACAAATATGCGAAAGGGAAGACGGTCCTCAACACCTTCTCATACACTGGTGCGTTCTCGGTTTATGCGGCACTTGGAGGGGCAGCCAAAACAACGAGTGTAGACCTTGCGAACCGCAGCCTGCCTAAGACGACCGAGCAGTTCAACGTCAATGGGATCGACGAGAAGACGCAGTCCATCCTGGTGGAGGAAGTATTCCATTTTTTCAAATATGCCAAAAGAAAAGGCCTGAAATACGACATGGTCATCATGGATCCCCCAAGCTTTGCACGATCCAAAAAAGTGACATTCCGGGCAGCAAAGGACTACACCAGCCTCGTCTCGGACGCGATAGCCATCACGGAGCATGACGGGATCATCGTCGCTTCCACCAATTGCAGCACCTTCGGAATGGACAAGTTCAAAGGCTTTATCGACCAGGCCTTCAAGGACAACAAAAAGAAATACAAAATCCTCGAAGAGTTTTCGTTGCCAAGTGATTTTGCGACGATCAAGCAGTTTAAAGAAGGCAACTACTTGAAGGTTGTGTTTGTGCAAATGCTGGGATGAGCGAATAAACGTTTAAACGACACGTGATTCAGCGAGGGGGGTCTGGCCCCGCAACACTAAGGATATAGTGGGAGTATTCTTCCTTACCGAGCGGAATATTCGATTGATAAATTCCTAGCGGGGCCAGACCCCGTACTAGTGAACATTCTAACGGGACAGGGGCCAGGCCCTTATCGATTTTTGTCGAATTATGCGTTTTATCGATATCTCCTGTGTTTTCGTTGATAAATTTAAATTTTCATTGATATCCGGAAATTTTCGTTGATATCGTGGCCGGATTCATCGATATATTGAAATTTTCATTGATATCCGACTTCTCGGCTCAACCAAGCGGCTGCAACATAGCCCAAAATGAAAAAAACTCGTCAATTTGACGAGTTTTTTTAAATGGAACCAACTATCAAGACCCCTTTTGCAGGTTATGATACATATACTGATAGGATTTGGATTCCTCTATCATCCCGAGCTCGAGATAGAGCTTGGTCAGCCATTTGATGGAGCGGGTGTCCGTTGGATCGAGCTCGAGCTCCCAGTTGAAGCATTCCACCGCTTCGTTCAGCTGTTTCATTTGGTAGTAAAGTTCGCCAAGGGCATACATTTGATCCGGGTCGTCTTTGAGGACGGCCATTTTCTTTATTTTCAGCAGGATCGGGACGGTAGGATACTGAATGTAGTACGGCATCAGCCATTCGTTCGTATATTCTAATCCCTTTTCCTTCAGAAGGATGGGTATGACAACCTGGAAGAACGACTGCGCTTCCTTCGGAGAAATGCTGTCGGAAAGTGGGAGTCTCAGCTTCTCCAGCATGTTTACATACTTGGATGGATCGAGATGAGTCAGGATTTCCAGTAGATAAGGGAAATTCTTCGTGGAAATCTGGGAATTATTTTTGGTCAATAGCAGCAGTGCGTCCTCATAGCGCCCTTCGTTCTTTAAAAGGGTGAGGAGATCCTTCCATAATCTATCATGAGGGACAGCTCTCGCCTGTGCGACATGAGCCAGGATATCCGTTTTCCCCTCAAGGCCGGGGTTCTCGGTGATTAGGGCGGTCAATTGTTTGTAGTTGAGATCATCACAAGGGGAGTCATGAATCAGGGAGTGTGCATACAAGCAGAGCAGTTCCATGATGCGTCCTTCCTTTTCCATAAGCTGATGAAGGGTTGTGAGGCATGTCTTGTCCTCCAGATGTTCATAGCAGTATTGCTCGGCATATAGGGGATCTTTTACAGCAAGGGTTGCAAGGTTTGATTGATAGAGTGATTGGTAGGACTGATACTGCAGGCTCTTGGACATGTCAGGTGCCCATGGGTGGGAAGGATATAAATCAGAAAGCAGGCGCAGCATTTGATAAGTGTGGAGTAGCTGTCCATCACGTCGCAGCTTGAGTGCAAGCTCCTTGATTGCTTTGATGATTTTTTCCTTTTTCATATAGGTGTCGAAGATGGTGAGAATATTAGCTGCTTCAAGGGGGGAGTATTTTTTCTGCACTTTTTCCCATAGTGGATTCAAGGCTGGGAAAGTGTGTATGCGATTGTGTGTAAGCAGATAGGATACAAATGGATGGGTCGGCGGTAGAGTGATGCCTTTTTGCAGGATGGAGCTTAATCTGGAGCTTCTTTTTATCTTGATTGTATGTTTTCCGGTCAGATAGGCGGTTTTATAAAAAAGCAAGTAATAGCAGTCTGTCTGATCCTGATTTTGTGCTTCCAGTACTTGAAAGCCTTGGTACGTATATAGGCCGGTTGGCTCAAGGAGTAAGGAGTGCTTATCGTGTTGAATGTTAATGGACGTCATTTTCGTCATTATATTCCCTCCAATGGTTTGTACCTTGTGTTGAGAGATAGCCTCTCTTTATTGTAACACGGATCCGTAGAGAAAGAGAAATCACTGAAAACCTTAGAGTGGTCCCTTACCATGTTTCTTTACATATAATGGGTGGAGAATGCGCGAGGATAAGGTGGAGTATCGATGATTAGAGCTCGGATCGGGAGCAAGCGGAGGGAGTATGGGGGAGAACTGGAGACTTATTTCTCCTCTTTCAGAACAGGGATAATCGGGAACGGACATAAGATGAAAACCCCATTTGGAGAAAAGCAAATCAGATATGCAGATTGGACGGCAAGCGGCAGGTTATATGAACCGTTTGAAAAGAGGATTGCTGAAAAAATCGGACCATTCATGGCAAACACCCACACGGAGTCAAATGCGACAAGCTCCTTCATGACAGCAGCCTATAATAAAGCGCGAAACATCATTAAGTCCCATGTCCATGCAGGTGAGGAGGATGTCCTCATCATGGATGGCTTCGGAATGACCAGCGTCATGAACAAGTTTCAAAGAATTCTCGGCCTGCGTGGCCCGGAGATGTGGAAAGCCCGTATATTTTTGCCTGAAGCGGAACGGCCGGTGGTGTTTATTACGCATATGGAGCATCATTCGAATCACACCTCCTGGCAGGAGACCATCGCGGACGTGGTAATCGTCCCGCCGGACCCAAATGGCAATGTAAGCCCTCGGAATCTGGAAGCGTTGCTGAAACAGTACCGGCATCGCAAATGGAAAATCGGTTCTTTTACCGCCTGTTCAAATGTGACAGGGATCATGACGCCCTATCATGAATTGGCCAAGGTCATGCACAGGTATGAAGGAATTTGCGTGGTTGATTTTGCGGCAGGGGCACCCTATTTAACAATGGATATGCACCCGCCGGATCCATTAGAGAAGCTCGACGCCATCCTGTTTTCGCCACATAAATTTTTGGGCGGGCCGGGTACAAGCGGGGTCCTGATTTTTGATAAAAATCTTTATCACAACAGGGTGCCGGACCATCCAGGAGGCGGGACCGTCAAGTGGACGGATCCTTGGGGCGGGCATGCTTATTTTGAGGATATTGAAACGCGGGAGGACGGGGGCACACCGGGTATCCTGCAGGCTATCCGCACGGCACTCTGCATCCGCCTCAAAGAGAAGATGGGTGCACAGCAAATAATGGAACGTGAGCAGGAAATGGTTGCATTGCTTCTTGGTGAATTGGCGGGCATACCACAAGTACGTGTTCTTGAAGGGGAAAAAAGGCATCGCATCGGCATCGTATCTTTTTGCATCAGAGAATTGCACTACAATCTCGTCGTGAAACTGTTGAATGACCGATTCGGCTTCCAGGTAAGGGGGGGCTGTTCCTGCGCAGGTACCTATGGGCATTTTTTATTTGATATCGATGAAGCGGCTTCCAAAAGTATCACAGATAAAATCTCTGAAGGGGACCTTTCCGGAAAACCTGGATGGATCAGGTTTTCGATGCACCCTACCATGACCAATGGGGAGATATACGAGTTTGTGGACGCGCTCAAGCTCATCATTCGTCATCAGGAGGAATGGAAGCGGGAGTATGTATATTGTGCAAGCTGTAATGACTATTTTTATCTAACACGGGAAAAGCGCGACGTGGATGAATTGTATGACATATAGGACCAACAAAAGAGGATGGCCACATGGACCATCCTCTTTCTATATATATAAGGGGGGGAGTTTACTAGTTTTAGGATTACTTAAAAGGTGCTGCTTGCAGTTGCGTCTTTTACAACCAGAATGACTTTTCCATGATCAAGCTTTTCTTCAAGCTGCTCCGCTTCACCGGAAGTGAATCCAAGCTCCTGGAATTGGGCACGAAGCTCATCGCCTTTACTGCGGAAGACATTCTTCACATAAGTATCTAATCCAACATCGCCTACGCCAACTGTGTTAGCATCCGCGTTGTCAGCTACACGCTTTGTGCGGTCATCATCATGTGTGATCACGTAGATGTCGTTCTCGTGTACACCTTGCGCTTTAAGCTCCTGTACAGCTCCTACTACTTGTTCATCATTTTGAAATTCTTTATAAGTTGGTTTCATGTTAATCGCCTCCTTGGTTATGTAATAAAAATACCCGCTTCACAAAAAGTGAAACATGCTTGGACAATTTTTTTCTCAAATATTGATTTGTGAAGGATTGATAATTCATCCCGAACTGACAAATAATACTACCCAAAAGAGTCGGAGGAGGGATAGATGATGCTCTACGATTGCATGATTATCGGCGGGGGTATTGCGGGTCTGCAGGCTGCCATCCAGCTGGGCAGGTACCGCTACAGGGTGATTGTGATTGATTCAAATGATGGGAGATCTAATCTCTGCCGGTGTTATCATAATCTCCTTGGCTGGCCTGATGGTGTGAGCGGTGAGACACTGAGAATGCTTGGAAAGCAGCAGGCGGAGGGATATGGTGTTCATTTTGTAAGTGACCGTGTGACAAGCGTATCAGAGGATGCTGGAGAGTTTGAGGCTTCCACAGAGCAGTCCCGTGCCTATAGGTCCAGGCGTCTCCTGTTCGCCACCGGGATAAAAGACAACATCCCCATGTTTCCTGAGCTCATCCCATGTATGGGAATCAGTATATTTGTCTGTCCCGATTGCGATGGATATGAAGTCAGCGATAAACCGGCCTTGGTCATAGGGTCAGGGGATGCTGGGGCTAATATGGCACTAGCTTTGACACATTGGTCGCAGGAGATTACTCTTGTAAACCATGGAAAGGCTCCCATCGGAGAAAAGCTACTTGAACAATTATATAAAAAAGGGGTTCGTGTGATTGTTGAAAAGATTGTGTCCGTGGCTTGCAACGGGACGCGGTTAGAAGGGATAAGATTGGAAGGAGGTCTGCACCTGAGGGCCTCACAGGGGTTTCTCGCTCTAGGCGGGAATGAGGTTCATACAGATCTCTCTGCAGGGTTGGGAGTGCTGCTTGAAAAGAACAGGCATATCAAAGTGGATCCAAGGACGAAAATGACGAATGTGAAGCATGTGTGGGCGGCAGGTGACATTGTGGCACATTCCGAGCAGGTGGCGATTGCCATGGGGGACGGGGTGCAGGCGGCCATATGGATGCATAAAAGCCTGCAAGGGGAATAGAATCATAGTTGACAGTGGTTTGAGGCAATGCGTAACATAGGATGTAAGGGTTTACATAAATATCTGAAAAGAGTGGAACTTAGTTGTTAGCCGTTAGTCTTTCCATTTCGATCGGGAGCAGGAGGAGAAAAAATGGAAGAGAAAAAGATAACCGATTATGAGAAATATATTCGCACCGAAGAGCTTTTAAGCCTGCAAAAAGGGGAGCAGGAGCTGTGCTGCGAGGATGAATTGACATTTCAGATGATCCATCAGATCGCTGAGCTTCACTTCAAGCTGGTCATCCAATATATCAATCTCGCAGACGCCGATATGAAAGCGAAGGAAGTCCTTCAGGCGACGCAGCAGCTGCAGCGGGTCAATATGCACATGAAGCACCTGCCGCCAGTGTTCGATATGGTAAAAGTGATCAGTCCGAGGGATTACCATACGATACGTCTCGCACTTGGCAGAGGAAGCGGTCAGGATTCACCGGGCTTCAATCACATTTTGAAATTGGGACCGACACTCTGGCAGCCGTTTGAAGCGATTTTGAATGAACGCGGGCTGACACCGCTAGAACTTCACAAGAACGCAGGGGATAACCTGGAGCTGTTTATGCTCATGCAGGAGATGATTGCGTTTGATGAGAATTTCCAAACCTTCCGCCAGCATCATATCCAACTTGTCCGGAGAATGATCGGCCTGAATACGAAGAGCCTGAAGGGAATCCCGGCACAAGCGCTTGAACGTGGGGCAAAGTTCGAGTTTTATCCAAAGCTTTGGGAGGCAATCTGTGAGCTTACAGACTGGACCGGATCGAGCTATAATCCGAAGCCGTTGTAAATGGCGAGTGGAAATTGAATATAAGAAAAACTCGAAGGTGAAGGCCCTCGAGTTTTTTTTCGTTCATTTTTTGTTTTTGCCGAGTCTTTCGTTACCGCGTTTAAAATTGCCTGTTATTTTAGCCAGCAATAATTGTACTTCTGGCGTGTTTCTCTCGACTTCCTGGATCCTGGCTATAAGGCGCTCGGCTTCCTTTTCCTTTACAATCTTAATTTGTTTCCCCTCGTATTGGATCAGGACCGTCCCTTTTTTCGTGATTTGATAAGAGAATGGTTCTTCGGATAATCGGTTTCTTTTATCTATGTCGCTCATTGCACCGTCTCCCTGATTTTTTTCGTGATACATATATTTTATTTTATATCGGGAGGCGTTTTCTGGCAAAAGTGGCGAAGAACGGTAGCTTTTCTCCATAGAGTGTTGCGTGGAGGATGATTTATCCGCAAATAATGAATGGATACGTGTCCATGAATAGGCGTCGGAACCGGATATCAACGGTTTTCGTTCATATATCAACGGAAATATCTTTTTATCAATGGATCTCGTTCATATATCAACGGAAATTTTCACATATCAACGAAAACCCCCAAGATATCGATAAAACGCATTTTACGACATAATCCGACACTCAACACGCAACCACTAAGTTCCCATCACAAAAAAAGCCGCCCAAAAGTCATACAAATCATGACTTTCCGGACAGCCTCCAGTAATTATTTCTGCTCAGCCCATTCCTCGACGTTCCATACCTTCGTTACCCAGTCCTCATAGAAGCTAGGTTCGTGGCAGACCAGCAGGATGGTGCCTTTGTATGCCTTGATGGCACGTTTGAGCTCTTCTTTTGCGACTACATCCAAGTGGTTGGTCGGCTCGTCAAAAAGGAGCCAGTTGCTTTCATGCATCATCAGCTTGCATAGGCGCACCTTCGCCTGTTCTCCACCGCTCAGTTGGCTCAGTGGACGGGAGATGTGTTCATTCTTCAAACCACAGCGCGCAAGCACGGCACGGACCTGATGCTGATCGAGTCCAGGGAACTCATTCCAAACATCGTCAATCGGTGTGATGTCTTTCGCTTTGACCTCTTGCTCGAAATAAGATGGGAAAAGGAAATCCCCGCGGACTACATTCCCGCCAAGCGGATCGATTTTACCCAAGATCGTTTTCAGCAGGGTGGATTTACCGACCCCGTTGCATCCGACAATGGCAATCTTATCGCCGCGTTCGATTTCCATCGTAAGCTTCGGCAATAGTGGCTCGGAATACCCGATTTCAAGATCCTTTGCTTCTACCACATAACGGGAGCTTGCACGGGATTCCTTGAATTCGAATGTCGGCTTCGCTGCAGTTTCTGGACGGTCGATACGCTCCATGCGGTCGAGCTGCTTTTGACGGCTTTTCGCACGGCCTGTCGTGGAATAGCGCGCTTTATTTTTCGCGATGAAGTCCTCTTGCTTCTTGATGAACTCCTTCTGCTTTTCGTATGCGTTGATATGCTGGTTTTTGTTCAGCTCCGCAAGCTCCAGGAACTTCTCATAGGAAGCTGTGTAGCGGGTCAATCTTGAAAATTCCAGGTGGAAGATGATATCCACAACGCCATTCATAAACTCCGTATCATGGGAGATCAATAGGAATGCGTGAGGATATTCCTTCAGATAAGAACTCAGCCAGCGGATATGCTCGACATCCAGATAGTTCGTCGGCTCATCCAGAAGCAATACTTGCGGCTGCTCCAATAACAGCTTCGCCAAAAGGACCTTTGTACGCTGTCCGCCACTTAGGGCAGCAACGTCACGTTCAAGTCCGATGGCATCAAGGCCAAGTCCGCGCGCTGCTTCTTCCACCTTTATATCCAGATTATAAAAGCCGCCGGCATCAAGATGGTCCTGAATTTCCCCCATCTGCTCCAAAAGTTCTTCCAATTCCTCGGGAGTTGCTGTGCCCATTTTGTCAGTGATGCTGTTTAACTCTTTTTCTTTTTCATAAAGCGGGAGGAATGCATCGCGCAATACGTCGCGGATCGTCTTTCCCGGTGTCAGCACAGTATGCTGATCCAGATATCCGTATTCCACACTTGGCGTCCATTCCACACGTCCTGTGTCGTACACTATTTCCCCAGTAATAATATTCATCAAAGTGGATTTACCAACCCCGTTGGCTCCAACCAGCCCTACATGCTCACCTGCAAGAAGGCGCAGGGAGACATCCTTGAATAACATGCGATCGCCAAAACTGTGGCTTAATCCATCTATGCTTAATAAACTCATGCTCGTATCCATCCTATCTCTAAGAGCGAGTTCAAAAAGGAGGATAAAAAGAGCAAAGAAGTTCGAGGAAGCGAAGTCTCGAGCACCGCAGCGTATGATTTGTATACGTGAGGAGCGGAGAGACAAGCTGACGTAGAAATTCGAAGCTATTTTTACCGGACTTTTTGAACATCCTCTAAAAATATCTACTTTTCATCATACTAAATTCTGCTAGGAAAGGAAAAGAGAAGTTTCTTCCTATTATCGTAATTTTTTTGAACTATTCCCCTTTCACTTCATATAAAATAGAAAATAGAGAAAATTGGAAGAGAAGGGGCCTTACTAGATGAGAGATAAGAAAATTGCATTGGGTATCGTTTTAGCTTCAATACTTTTAGTGGGATCGGCAATAGTACCTACAGGCTACGATGTATTGTTTGCCGATGAGCCGATCATGCTCGATGAACTTGTCGATTATGAGGACGGCTATGAGCTTGATGGGGAGATTGGGATGACCTATGTTTCCTCCTTAGAAAATGTCGGGTGGCCTTATCTTGTTCTGGGCATGCTGTTCGAAGAGGGAGTGGATATCGAGCCAGCTGCCACCGAGGAGCTGGATATCGACGTGGAGGATCTTCATTATCAATATGAAATGATGATGATCCAATCTAAAATAAAGGCTGAATACAAGGCAAGGGAATATATGGATGATTCCCCCGATTTGACCTTGACCGGCTTCTATCCTGCGTACTTTGAGCCTGACTGGAAATACAAGAATATGATAAAGGTGACTGATATTTTAGTAGCGATGGATGGGGTGGAGCTTGAATCCTATGAACAGCTCGATCAACTGATCCTAGAGAAGGAACCGGATGAAAAGGCGGTACTTAGTGTAATGAGGGATGGGGAACGAAAGGATATCGAGGTCCGCACCTATCCAGAACGCGACTATTACAACAATACGTTCCTTGGCATGTACGTGGAAGAGGTATTTGAGCTCGTGGAGGATGAACGGATCTCTTTCAACATAGAAGAGATCGGCGGGCCGAGTGCCGGCTTGATGCTTACCTTGACCCTGATCGAGAAGATGACAGAAGAGTCGTTACTAAAAGGCAACAAAGTAGCAGGGACGGGGACGATTGAAATGGACGGATTTGTCGGTCCGATCGGCGGAGTCAAACAGAAGGTCATCGGCGCGGACCTGGCAGGCTACGAATATTTCCTTGTACCAGAAGACAATGATTATGGAAACAACGAAGAGATTGCAAAACAGACAGTAAAAGGAGAAGGCCTGTCCATCAAACTGATTCCGGTCGGCAGCTTGGAAGAAGCGGTCGCAGAATTAAAAAAGCTGCCGGAAAACAAATAAAAGCAAGTCTGAGAGGGGCCAATCACCCTTCTCTTCTTTTTTTGACTAGCTCCAAACATTATGCCAAGATGATGGAAGGAATAAGAAACGAAGGGATTTGTATGATATGTCAAAAACAGTAGTACTTGCAGAAAAACCATCCGTGGCAAGGGATATAGCACGCGTATTGAAATGCGGCAAAAAGGGGAACGGGTTCCTTGAGGGAGACCAGTATATCGTGACATGGGCACTCGGACACCTTGTGACACTAGCGGACCCCGAAGCCTATGATGCCAAATTCAAGGCATGGAAGCTCGAGGACCTTCCGATGCTGCCGAACGAAACAAAGCTTGTCGTCATCAAGCAGACAGGCAAGCAATACAATGCGGTCAAGGCCCAATTGACCAGAAAAGATGTGAAAGAGATCGTCATTGCAACAGATGCAGGGCGTGAAGGGGAGCTGGTAGCTCGTTGGATCCTTGAGAAGGCGCGTGTGCAAAAGCCGATCAAGCGTCTCTGGATCTCATCTGTTACAGACAAAGCAATCAAGGATGGATTCAGCCAGCTTCGGAATGGAAAGGAATACGAAAATCTCTATTACTCTGCTGTCGCCCGTGCAGAAGCGGACTGGGTAGTCGGAATGAATGCCACCCGAGCGCTCACGACCAAATACAACGCACAGCTTTCTTGCGGCCGGGTGCAGACCCCGACCCTTGCGATGATTGCGAAAAGGGAAGAGGAGATCCAGAGCTTTGTGCCAAAGGAATTTTACGGCATGAAGGCACTCACCGAAAAAGGCTTCCAGCTTGTATGGCAGGATGCGAAATCGAAGGAAAGACGCAGTTTTAACAAAAGTGAGATCGAAGGACTTTATGGACAGGTGAAAAACAAACAGGGCAACATCACAGAAATTTCAAAGGCTGAAAAGAAAAGCTACGCCCCTGCCCTTTACGACCTCACGGAACTGCAGCGTGATGCAAACCGGATCTTCGGCTACTCTGCCAAGGAAACCTTGTCCATCCTGCAGCGCCTGTATGAGCAATATAAAATAGTCACCTATCCAAGAACGGATTCCCGCTTCATCTCGACAGACATGGTTGACACACTGAAGGAGAGGGTGGAAGCTGTTCGTGCCCATTCCTATAAATCAGTTGCCTCCAAAATTCTGTCCAAGCCGATCAAGGGGAGCAAATCATTCGTGAACAATGAAAAGGTGACCGATCACCACGCCATCATCCCGACTGAGGAGACAGTGCTGCTAAGCAAGCTTTCCGACAAGGAGTACAAGATCTATGACCTGATCGTCAAACGCTTCCTGGCAATATTGATGCCGCCATTCATCTATGAGCAGACGACCGTCACCGCAACACTCGGCTCGGAGCAGTTTGTGGCAAAAGGAAAAACTGTCATCTCCCAAGGGTGGAAGGAAGTATTCGGTTCGCTTGAGGAGCAGGAAGACGCTGGCGATGGCTACACCGACCAGTTGCTGCCAAGCTTGAATAAAGGGAATTCCCTGTCCATCAGGAAGGTGGAAATCACCACAGGCAAGACCAAGCCGCCGGAGCCTTTTAACGAAGGAACCCTGCTTTCCGCCATGGAAAATCCGGCGAAATATATGGAGCAGTCAGACCGGAACCTGATCAAGACGATCGGGGAAACAGGCGGGATAGGAACGGTGGCAACCAGAGCCGATATCATCGAGAAGCTTTTCAACAGCTTCCTGATGGAAAAGAGGGGCAAGGGTCTTCATATTACCTCCAAAGGAAGACAGCTCTTGAATCTGGTGCCAGAGGATCTTAAATCGCCCGCACTTACTGCGGAATGGGAACAGAAACTTGGCCTGATTGCAAAAGGGAAGCTGAGAAAAGCGGACTTCATCAACGAAATGAAGGCGTATGCCAAGGAAATCGTCCATGAGGTGAAAAACAGCACAGAGAAATTCAGGCATGATAACATAACAGGCAAACGCTGCCCGGATTGTGACAAGCCGATGCTCGAGGTGAACGGCAAAAAAGGGAAAATGCTCGTATGTCAGGACCGTGAATGCGGCCATCGCAAAAATGTGTCAAAGGTGACGAATGCAAGATGCCCGAAATGCCGCAAGAAGCTCGAATTGCGAGGGGAAGGGGAAGGTCAGATGTTTGCCTGTGTCTGCGGCCATCGCGAGAAGCTGAGCACCTTCCAGGAACGCCGCAAGAAAAATGACTCCCAAAAAGCTTCCAAACGTGATGTGAATCAATACATGAAGAACCAGGATCAGGATGAGCCGGTCAACACCGCACTTGCCGATGCCCTGGCTAAATTGAAGTTAAAATAAAAAAGGAAAGGAGTGGAGCTAAATGAAGCGCCACTCTTTTTTTGGTAATAACATTTTATTTAATGTTACGAAAAAGATGGTTTATAATAGACTCATAAACTTTTAAAGGACTGGTTTTATGAGCGCTCAACATAAAATGGACATAGAAGGGCTTCAGTTTGAATGGGATCTGGAGAAGGGGGAATTCCTCTTTGAAGGGGAGGACTCTGTACTTTTTTGGATATCATCGGCAATGAAAACATTTTTCGATACCATTGAAGAGGTTTCAGGTGAAGAATCCACTTGTCTCGTAATGGAATCGACAGGCTATCGCCAAGGAGCGGTTGTCGGGAAGTACTTTGAAAATATGACAGACATCAGCATCGAGAAAATTGCAGGCTTGATAACAAATACGTATGCCTCCGCAGGTTGGGGCAAGGCCTATATCCACGATCTGGATGTGGAGAAGTACAGCCTTACCGTCCATTTGAAGGATGATTGGGAATACAAAATAAACAAAGCGCAAGGAAAAAAGAAAGGCGGCATCTTCCTCGCTGCCCACTACGCCGGTATCTTCACTGGACTTTTCAAAACGGATATTTGGTACAAGGTCATCCAGTCCCAAATTGAAGGGCATGAATACTCCATCATTCAATATTTCCCTCAGGAAGTAAATGTCGCAGAGAACATCCATGGCCTTGCACGCAGAAAAGAAGCGGAGCAGATTGCAAAGCTTGAAGCCCTGGTTGTAGAAAAAACAAAAGAACTGAAGGAGCTTGTCCAGACAATTTCCTCCCCGATCATTCCTGTGCTTGAAGGCATTGTGGTCGTTCCACTTTTAGGGAAGTATGATGAAGAACGGGCAGATGAGCTGATAATAAAGACCCTTTACAATTTGCCGAAGTACAAGGCGAGCTACCTGGTGCTTGACCTGACAGGCATTGACCAGAATCTTACCGCCTACACGGCAAGCATGATCGAAAAGCTGGGATCATCTTCCGAATTGCTTGGAATCAAGACGATACTGGTCGGGATATCCGCACAATTAAGTATGGAAATTACAAAGTCTGATATTGACCTGGATCATTTTGATTTCTTCCAGTCCCTGCAGCATGGCATCCATTTTGCTTTGGAACAGATGGGAAGAAAAATAATATGAAGAAAAGACCGCTCAAATTGGGCGGTCTTTTTAATTTGCTGTTTACCGAAATTTAGGACATGCTTCCCCCGGCGGGATGGTTTCCTAAGACACCTTTAACAGATGGAACAATAGAAATAGGCACATTTGTTCCGCGTATAACATGTACATGCTAAAATGCGGATTCATAATATGTCAGTAGGTGGAAATTTCATCGAAATTAACAAAAAAGGAGGGGATAGTATGTGTTTAAATACAGGGAGTGACTGTTGTTGTCCAAGTGGCGTTGTTTTTACAGAAAAATTATGTGGTAATATAACGGATCCAATAGATCAAATCGTATGGAGTGCCCCTGAGGCAAGTGACTATATCCAAGGGACGTTTGAAGTTACAAACAATGGTCCTGGGACGATCGACTTTTCTGTAAATGGTGATGTTTACACAGTGCCAACGGGAAGCAGTAAAGCTGTATCAGTTAATAACCCAACGGTGTTTATCGTTCAAACTACCGGGCAAACTGGTGCACTGCCGGGCACTACAGGGAAATGGTGTATAACACTTTATAAACGAGTGATAGCATAAAAAAACAGATGATTGGAGGGATAATAATGTGCAGTACAAATGGATCTGCTAATAACTGTTGTTGCTGTCCAAGTCCAACAGTGATTCAAGAAAAGATCTGTGGAAATTTGAATGGACCTCTTCTTAATTATACTGCTTGGGAAGGTCCGGAAGTAAATGATTATATTCAAGGCACCTTCGAAATTTTTAACGCTGGACCTGAAGATATTACAGCTCAAATTTTAGACAGTTTGGGTGCAACGGTTGGTACTATAGATGTACCACCGGGAAATTCAGTTGCGGTTTCAGTAAACAATCCTAATACTTTTAATGTACAGGTACCAGAGGGAACAAGAGGAAAGTTTTGTATAACTTTATATAAACGCCTATTTGCTTAATTTGTTTTCAAATATCTAATTGTCTACTCCATGTAGGCTAGCTATTTAGACTAAGACAAAATTAATTAAACCAATTCGATGAAATTATTTTTAGGAGGTGAAATAAAGTGGAATTTTGTACTCAATGTGGTTATAGAGATGATATTTGCAGGTGTTTTTCTTACAATGATCATTCCCACAGGGATCATTCTCATATGGATCCGTGGTGTCCTCCAGACCCAGACCCAGATCCAAAGCCCCATCCAAAGCCACCACCACCACCACCTCCTAGAAAGAAAAAGAAATTGGTCACAGATAAAATTTGTGGCAACATAGAGCAGACATGTAATGGGGAATTTGTAGAGTATTGGAGAGCAATCGGGTTCTCTTCTCTGCCTTCAGCAACCCTTTCCGTTATAAATAAAAGCGACTGTCCGATGACTGTTAGAGCGGGAACAGGAGGAGGCGATGACGTTATTTTGTTTACGATAAGTGAAAAAGGGCAAACAAAGTCTGTTTCTTTATCCCAGATCGCAAACCTGGAAGTCAGTTGTGATGGTGTAGGAAATTCGAGGTGCTTTGGTACTTATTGTATCAATTTGCATTTTGAAAAGGATTGCGAGTAAACATCAATTTACTCTTAAAGTAGTTTTATAGAAGTAAAAAAGAGGAGTTTAGTATACTCTTCTTTTTTATAATGACTTAAAATAATCTTGGACTGAAAATTAGGCAATCACCCATACAGCCTATTTGGCATATGGTAAAATGGATAGTTCTTTGTAAGATATCCTACCATTGAAGGGGTGTTCTTTTTGGCAGGGAAAGTGTTGAATTATTACGCTGGCGGAAATACGGCACGTGGATTTTACAGTTTATATGAATCAAACATAGAGGGTCTGGACCGGATATTCATCCTGAAGGGCGGCCCCGGTACAGGGAAATCCTCCCTCATCAAAAAAATCGGCAAGGCATGGAATGAAAAAGGCTATGATATCGAATTGCTGCATTGCTCTTCTGATACGAATTCGGTCGATGGCCTCATCATCAGGGAACTGGGTGTCGGCATTGTCGATGGAACGGCACCGCATGTCATCGAGCCGAAAGCACCAGGCGCCATCGAGGAGTATGTCAATTTGGGTGAGGCCTGGAATTCCAGTTTCCTAAAAGAGTATAAGGCCGAAATCGTGGAACTTGCCCAGAAAAAGAAGCAGGCATATCAGGCAGCCTATCAAACGTTTGCCAGAGCCTTGAAGGTCCATGATGACTGGGAGCGCTACTATATCCATAATATGAATTTTGAAGCGGCAAATGAGCTTACCCTCTCCCTGGTGGATTCCCTCTTTGAAGGGAAGAGCCTGGATAAAAAAGCCGATGTCCGTCACCGGTTCCTTGGTGCAGCCACTCCTGTAGGCGCAAGGGACTGCGTACCAAACCTGACAGAGGGCTTGACCAACCGCTATTTCATTAAAGGACGCCCTGGTTCAGGCAAGTCGACGATGCTGAAAAAGCTGGCCAAAGCAGCAGAGGATAAAGGCTTTGACGTGGAAGTGTACCATTGCGGCTTTGATCCCTACAGCTTGGATATGATCATCTGCCGGGAGCTCGGATTCGCCATCTTTGACAGCACCGCACCTCACGAGTATTTTCCGGAGCGGGAAGGCGATTCCATCATCGACATGTACGAAACTACCATCAGAAACGGAACAGACGAGCGCTATGAAAAAGAAATCCAGGCAGTCAAGGACCGTTACTCCGAATCTATGCAGAAGGCTATCGGCAAGCTGGCAGAAGCGAAGACCTGGCATGAGAAGCTTGAAGCTATCTATGTAAAAGCGATGGACTATAGCGTAGTGGATGAGTGGACGAAGAAGATTCAGGCAGAGATAGAGGAGATTGCGGAATCGAAGTAGTCAGTTTAACAGGAATACAAACATAAAAGGGGCCATCCGACTCGTAACGGATGGCCCCTTTTATAACTTTATAAACGAACGCGTACTTCCACACCAAAGTGATCGGACACGACTTCTTTATTTTCCCCGTTGAAAATCACTAGGGACGAGGCGACGTCAACCTGCTCACTTGCCAGGATAAGGTCGATCCGGAGATCCTGCTTGTTGTCATCCCAGCCTGCAATTTTGCCGCGCACTGTGATGCCGGAATCCTTCTCCTTAGCAAACAGGTAAGTGTCATACAACCCGTTCTCCACAGTCAGCAGCTCATAGCCTTCCCCTTTAATATGGGCACTGTTGTTGAAATCCCCCATTAAAAAGAAAGGCGTCCCGCATCCTTGTGCTTCATGGAGAAGCTGCTCGATCTGATATCGGGCAGGCTCCTCTTCATCCGTCCACCAGCCTAAATGACAGGTATAGAAGGAAAGCTCCCTCCCGGCATATTCCACCGTCACGCCAACAATCTTCCGGGTTTTCCAATAGTCAGTATCCGTACCCTTGGAAACAAAGAAGGAATGCGACTTTACCAGGGGCAGCCTCGTCAGGATCGCAAGGCCTTCTTCATACGTGTCATACCCCATGTGGGCGAAATCCCACACGAGCTGATAGTCCTGGACACCAAGCTTCTTAAGCTCCTGCAAAAGAACAAGTCCGTAATTGTTTTCTTTTATGTTTTCCCGGACCAGTGGCGCATCGATGCTTTGACTAACCTCTTGAAGAGCGATGACATCGTATGCTTTTTCCTTGATGGTTTGGGCGAGATGCTGAATTTTCTCCATTTGATTCTCTTCCTGCCAAGAGTGGCAGTTTAAGGTTAGCAGGTTCATCGTATTACGCTCCTAACAAATCTTGAATGTCCGATTTAATGACATCGGCTTTTGGTCCATAGATGGCTTGAACGCCTTTATCTTTCACAATCAGGCCAAGTGCACCGTTTTCTTTCCATTTCGCTTCGTTTGCAACAAGCTCACGGTCTTTTACCGTTACACGCAGGCGGGTCATGCATGCATCCACATCCTCGATATTGCTTGCTCCGCCCAGCAAATCTATGATGGCAGGGGCCATGGAGTCGGCCGATACAGAAGCAGAAGCACCTGCTCCTTCTTCCTGCTCGATGTAGTTACCATTGCGTCCCGGAGTAGGGAAGTTGAATTTCTTGATGAGGAAATTTGCTACTGCAAAGTTCAACCCGAAGAATACAAGACAAGCAATGACAAAGTTTACAAGATCTAACCATAATCCAGCTTTGATTATCATCGGTGTACGAGTCAACAACTCAATGGCACCGAATGCGTGAACACGGATGTCAATGATGTCGACAATGGCAAAAGCAAGACCTGTCATGATTGCGTATACCACATATAACAATGGGGCAGCGAACATGAACATGAATTCAATCGGCTCTGTCACACCAGTCAAAAATACTGCAAGACCTGCAGATAAGAACATGGATTTATACTTTTTGCGCTTGTCCTTGTCCACATTACGGTACATCGCAAATGCGATACCGATCAATGCTGCACAGGAAAGGATCATTTGTCCCACTTTGAAACGGGCAGGAACTACTTCTTTCAATAATGCTTCATACGATTCTTTGTCTCCTGCTGCAAGGAAGTTGTTCAAATCGGCGATCCAAGCAAGCCATAATGGATCCTGGCCGGATACCACAGAGCCAGCGCTGCCGCCAGTCAAAATCGTGTAAGTTCCACCAAGGGACGTATAGTTCATCGGTACAGTCAGCATATGATGAAGACCGAATGGAAGCAATAAGCGCTCAAGTGCACCGAAAATGAATGGTGCGATGATCGGCGCAGAGTCACGGGAAGATGCAATCCAGCGTCCGAAATCATTCAGCAACCCTTGAATGAATGGCCATACAAGAGATAGTACAAGTGCTGCAATGACCGACCCGACGATCACGACGAAAGGTACAAAGCGTTTTCCGTTAAAAAATGATAATGAATCTGGTAGTTTACTATAGTTATAAAATTTATTGAAAAGATTTGCACCGAGGAATCCGGCAATGATCCCGACGAATACTCCCATGTTCAAGGCAGGGGCACCCAATACAGAAGTGAAGTAATCCCCTACGATCAGCTCCTGGCCGAACAAGGTAGTGAATGTCGCTTCCGGATCGGCAAGCATATCATTATTAACCCCAAAAATGGCACCGGTGATACGGTTGATCAGAACAAATGCAATCAACGCTGCGAAAGCACCGCCAGCACGCTCCTTCGCCCAAGATCCACCTATTGCGACGGCGAATAGGATGTGCAGGTTGGTGATGATCGCCCAACCAATGTCCTCCATCACTCTTGCAATCGTTTGCACAAGAACGATGTCTCCACCCGTCATGCCTACCAATTTACCAAGGGAAATCATGATACCGGCAGCCGGCATAACCGCGACTACAACCAGCAACGCTTTCCCGAATTTTTGCCAGAAATCAAAAGACAAAAAGTTCTTCATATTTACAGCCTTCTTTCTTCATTAGTATTATATAAACCTGAAAACGAATTCATTTTAGTGCAACTTATATGCAACATTAGTGCAACCGTTTGCATTTTTCTATTGTAAGAGATGTCCCGTAACAATGCAAGTAAAAAATTTAACATTCATCTAAAATTAATAAAGTTTATTCTCATGTAAAAAGTGTTATTTTAAGAAAATTTATTATTGCTGAAATAGTCTTACTTTCCTCTATTCGCTATACATCCTTTTATAAAAGAAGTAAACTATGTACCGTACTAAGATGGACAATAAAGGAGAACTTTTACAATGAAAAAATGGATGAGCATACTATTGACAGCATTACTTAGCATCGCTGTATTGGCAGGATGCAATGCAGAAAATAAAAATGAAACAAAAGAAACGGAAGCAAGTAAGCCTTCTGATAATAACGATAGCAAGCAGATTACGGCATTGGTCGGCCTTCAAATGGAAATGATCCATACCATCCGCAAAAACCTGGAGCCGGTGACAGCATATGAACAATCACAGGATGCAGCCCTTCAGGAAGAAGCGGTTTCCTCAAGTAAACTTATTGCAAACGAGCTACGCGGACTCGAGATCCCTTCCGACTTAAGCAAAGAGCTTCAGGGAGACATGAAAGAATCCGTTGAATTGCTTGCGCTTTACTTCGAAGAGCGCGCGGCAACATTAAAGCCAGATGCTGACCTGACAGAAATGGATGCGGCACTTGCAGCATTCCACGAAAAGATCGGCGCAACATTCGAAAAGGCTGGATTGCATGCGCCGAATTTCAAAAAGGACGTACAATAATTACTTAATAAGGAGTCACCTGTCGCGGGAATTGCGGCAGGTGGCTTTTTTTGTGCTATTTTCATAGTTTATTGGGTCTCCCGGGATGTGAAAGTGGTCCGAAATTTACGTTATGCACAAAAAACCATGGTTTATGCTCAAAAATATAAATATATGCACAAAAAATCAATTTTATGCACAATAAATCAGATTTACGCTCAAAAACGGTTGTCTTATGCACAAAGCGCAGGATTCGAGGATATTCGACATCATTCCTGGCCGGCCGGCACCTTTCCATCTGTCCGTAATGTTAATCCCCTCAAACAGCAAACAACATATCTCCCCCTCCTCCTGCATAACATATCACAGACATATTTAGCGATCCGAAACAGTTGTCTAATCCTGACTTTCGTGATAGGATTAGTCTAAATTAATAGTTATTTTCTTATCCAGAGAGGTGGAGGGACTGGCCCGATGAAACCCGGCAACCGCACAGGTGTGTGCAGGTGCTAATTCCAGCAAGACAATTTGTTCTTGGCAGATAAGTAGATGGACGGGTTCCCATTCCAAACTTCTTCTTATCGAGGAAGTTTTTTTATTTGTCAAAAATCTAAGGGCGAAGGGAAGATAGCGGATGAAATTCGGATTTTGGTTACCGATTTTTGGCGGGTGGTTGAGAAATGTGGAGGATGAGCAGATGCCGCCCACCTTTGATTATGCAAAAAAGGTCATACAGCAGGCGGAAAGGCTTGGCTATGACACCACATTGATTGCGGAATTATTTTTAAATGATATAAAGGGGCCACAGGAGGACAGTCTGGAGGCTTGGTCAACGGCTGCTGCACTTGCTGCTGTGACGGAGAAAATCGAGATCATGACCGCGATCCGTCCCGGCTTTCATAATCCTGCGATAGCGGCCAAAGCGATTGCGAATATCGATCACATCAGTAATGGCCGTCTGACCCTGAATGTCGTTTCTGCCTGGTGGGAGGAGGAGGCGCGGCAGTATGGCGGCATTTTCACCGAGCATGATGAACGGTATGAACGGACAAAGGAATTCATCGATGTGCTGAAAGGGCTATGGACCGAGGATTCCTTCAGCTATGACGGAAAGTACTATCAATTCAAGGAAACGAAGCTATTCCCAAAGCCGGTGCAGCGTCCTAATCCGATTCTTTACGCAGGTGGCGAGAGTCCGAAAGGGAAAGAGGTCATTTCCTCCTATTGCGATGCGTATGTCATGCATGGCGGAACAGTGGAAGAGGTTGCCCGCAAAATAGGGGAAATGAAAGAGCTCAGAGCCAAGACGGATCACCCTCCGTTCCAATCATTCGGGATGGCGGCGTATGTCATCTGCAGGGATACTGAGGAAGAAGCAAACGAGGAGCTTGCTAGAATCACAGATGTGAAGGAGTCCGATGCCTATGCGGGCTTCAAGGATTTCACAAGCAAATCGCAGCTCGAGCAGCAGATCCAACTGCAGGACTATTCGGTATCCAATAGGGGGTTGCGGCCTAACCTGATCGGTACACCGGAACAGGTTGCCGCCAAAATAAGAGAGTACGAGGATGCTGGCGTCGACCTGCTCTTGTTGCAATTTTCCCCGCAGCTCGAGGAAATGGAGCGCTTTGCGGAAAAAGTGATGCCCCTTGTACAAGGTCAACGGCTTGCTCAAGCCTAAAGCACATTCAAACCAGTAGACTTGCAGAAATTGGAGGAATAGACGTTGAAAAAGATATATATCATACATGAAAACAAAGAATGGACCGACCATCTGACCAATAGATTAAAAGAATTGGACCTGCCGTTTGAGGAATGGCATCTTGACGAAGGGCTCGTGCCATTGGTGGAGGCGCCACCTGAAGGGGTATTTTATAACAGGATGAGTGCGTCCTCCCACACAAGGGACCACCGTTTTGCGCCGGAATTGACGGGGGCAGTGATCTCATGGCTTGAGCATCATGGCCGAAAAGTGCTGAACGGCAGCCGTGCGCTTCAGCTTGAACTGAGCAAGGTGAATCAGTATACGTCTCTCGAGAAGCAGGGGATCCGTACGCCGAAAACGATAGCGGCAGTTGGAAAGGCCAATATTATCGAGGCGGCAAAGAAATTGGGGTCCGAGGCGTTCATCACAAAGCACAACCGCGCCGGAAAAGGTCTGGGAGTCCAGCTATTCCGCTCCACGGCAAGCCTAGAGGATTATTTGTATGGTCCGACATTTGAGGAACCTGTCGACGGGATTACCTTGATCCAGGAATATATCGAATCACCGGAATCCTATATCACGAGATGCGAGTTTGTAGGCGGCAAGTTCCTCTATGCGGTGAGGGTGGATACGTCAGAAGGGTTTGAGCTCTGCCCGGCGGATGCCTGCCAGATTGACGACCTGTTCTGTCCGGTAGGGGAAGAAGTGGAAGAGAAGCCGAAGTTCCGCATTGTCGAGGATTTCGCTGATCCAATCATTGAAAAATACGAGACATTCCTGAAGGAAAATAACATCCAGGTTGCCGGAATAGAATTTATCCGCAACGCAAATGGTGAAATTTTCACTTATGATGTCAACACGAACACCAACTACAATGCCGATGCCGAAAAAGTGGCAGGGAAATTCGGTATGCTGCAATTGGCCAAATTGCTTGGTGAAGAGTTGGAAAGAGCATAAGCAAAAAAGGTGCCAGACCCCTAAAAACGGGGTCTGGCACCTTTCGCATTTTATTAGAAAAAGATATGGCCCATGATTGCAATGACAGGCAGCGTAATCAATGTACGCAGGATGAAGATGATGAACAGGTCCTTGAATGATACCGGTACCTTTGATCCTAGCAATACGCCACCGACCTCGGAAAGGTAGATGAGCTGGGTCACGGATACTGTCGCGACCACGAAACGTGTCAGTTCGCTTTGGATATCGGCACCCAATACGGAAGGCAGGAACATATCGGCAAATCCGACCATCATGGTCTCGGATGCAGCCTTCGCCTCAGGAATCTGCAGCAGCTCCAATAGCGGGATGAATGGTACTCCCAACCATGTGAACAGCGGCGTATTCTCCGCTAAAACAAGGGCGATTGTTCCGAACGCCATGACGATCGGTGCGACACCCATCCACATATCGAGGACATTTTTTCCGCCCTCGATGAAGAATTTGCTGACGCTCCTATTTTTCGCAGCACGCTCCACGGCTTGGGTATAACCCCATTTTAACGGGGAGTAACCTTCCGGGATCAATTCTTTCTCTTCTTTCTCCTCGCCGTTGTAATACGTATCCGGCTTCCATGAAAGTGGCGGAATGCGCGGCATGATGATCGCAGCAACAAGTCCTGATAGTGCGACGGTTGCGTAGAAAGGAACAAACATTTCCTCAAGTCCGACCTGGGATATGACGATCAAGCTGAACGTAATCGAAACGACGGAAAAGGTCGTACCGATGACCGCCGCTTCACGCTTAGTATAGTAACCTTCTTCATATTGCTTACTGGTCAATAGCACCCCGATGGTACCATCCCCAAGCCAGGAAGCCATCGTATCGATGGAAGAGCGTCCTGGCAGGGTGAAAACCGGTCGCATGATCTTCGTTAATAAAGCCCCGAAGAACTCCAATAGTCCGTAATCCAAAAGCAGAGGTAAAAATAAACCGGCAAAAAGGAATACAGTCAACAGGATGGGAAGCAGTTCAAATAATAAAAGGCCACCTGTCGCTTCACTCCAAACAGCCTCCGGTCCAAGCTTGAAGAGGGTCATGATCGCAAAGACCATCCCGACAATGCGGGTGATTGTCCAGAACAGGGAAACATTCAGCAGGGCATTGAAAAAGCCGGGCCGTTTCGTATAAGAAGGCTTCGCGAGCTTTGTAAAGACAGTCGCGATAGCAGTAATGGTAATGATGGCTGTCATGATATATGGGATGGTGCCCCCAAGCAGCTCCTGCAGCTCCCCGGAAAGAATGGCGATGGGTATCGTGATTTCATCGTTATAGGAAATGGGGAACATGAATAACAGGATCCCGATTAGTGATGGAATAAGAAATTTTAAGATATCAATCGTGCGATAAGATGGTGTATTTTTCAATGTAGATTCTCCTTATGCGTAAATATGCAACGTTAGTTATTTTAATACATTTCTCTCATTTTTCAAAGGTAGTTATTGGCAGATCGAAAAGTTTCTCCTATTACTTTCCCTTAAATTCGCAAAAACAAACACAAAAAAGAGATACCGGACATGCCATCAGTTGGCAAAATCCAATATCTCCAGTTCTTTATGTTTTCTGAGATCGATAAAATGGTCATCGATTTTAATGATGGGCAGATGTGGTTCGTCGGTATGGATAAAAATGATCTCAGCAAGCTGTCCATTGTTAAGCAAGACCTCATCGCGTATATGATTCGAGAAGATATAGCGGATGAATGGATAAACGATTGCCGGATTGACGCGATTATAGCTCGCTTCTTGGATAAGGATCTTGCTTGTGACAAAAAGATTCTGTTTCGCACGGTAGCTACGCTCGGATGAAAGAGCATCGTACATATCTGCTACGGAAAGAATTTGTACAAAATAAGGAATTCTTTCGTGCTTGATTCCAGTGGGATAGCCACTACCATCCAGACGCTCATGGTGCAGTAAGGCTCCTTGCAGAATATGTGGGTCAATTGTTTTATTCTTTCGCAAAAGTTCGTATCCAAGTGTTGTATGTCTTTGAATCTCGGTCCATTCACTTTCAGTTAGACGGCCTGGCTTTTGCAGAATGGTTTTGTCTATTAACAGCTTTCCGACGTCATGAAACAGGCCCATCTGACCTAAGAGTTTTATCTTATCCTTTTCGAGGCCCATAATTTTTCCAATCAGGGATGCATAAATGCCTACATTCAGACTGTGGGAATATGTATAGTTGTCATAACTTTTTACTTGCTCAATATAACGTATGAATACAGGGTCATCAACCAGCTTGTCCACTAAGGGTGCAAGCATTTCATGAATTTCTTCGATAGGAGGGATGTTCTCTTGTTCCATTTTCGAAAAAATCGTCTGAAAAGCATTCACACTGTTTTCATAAATGCTTTTTACATGCTGAAAGTAGTTATTGGAGAGATGATTAGGCTGTTCCACTAATGATTTTTGGTTGAAAATGTAATCATGGTTCTCCAGACTATTTACATGCTTTTTAGTCAAGATAGTGCCTTTTTTCAATAAAAGATTTCCTGATACAGAATATATATCATCTATTAGGATTTTACCGATATGTGTTGAGGAAATTCTCATAGCATTCTACCTCGCCTAAACCAAATATTATTCCCTTAATATTAGAAATTTTAACATTTATTGCCCAAAAAATCTATATTTTTCAAAATAGCCAGAAAATAATTCTCTTAGTATAATATTTGAAATTAGTTGAAGGAATACTTTAGGATAGAAGACAGCACTTAAATTATATAAGAGGTGAACGGATTGATAAAATGTATTGCAATAGATATGGATGGAACGTTATTGAATAATAATCATGTCGTAAGTGAAGAGAATGCAAAGGCAGTAAAGGTTGCACAAAGAAATGGCGTCGAGGTTGTCATTGCCACAGGCAGGTCGTATGCAGAAGCGAAGGACGTCCTGATAGAAGCGGACATACACACCCCTATCATCTGTGTCAATGGAGCGGAAGTGCGTTCGATGGAGGGCGAGGTTGTAGCCATCAACCCCTTGATGAACAAACAAGTATTGGAACTTGCTGAGATCCTCGATAAACATGATGTGTATTTTGAGCTCTACACACAAAGCGGAACCTATTCCAAGGACTACGACAAGGCGGTTGCCACCCTTTTGGACATTTTCATGTCTGTGAATGAGGAAAACGACTATGAGGAAGTACTCAAGGCAGCAAAGGAAAGAATGGAAGACGGTCGAACGAAGCTGGTTGACAGCTTTGAACCAATTTTAAATGATGAAAAAACAATCATCTTCAAGCTGCTTGCCTTCTCGCTTGATAAGAAAAGGCTGGAAGCGGCACGAAGCGAGCTGCTTGAAACAGGGCATGTGGCCATCAGCTCATCCGGTAAGGACAACCTGGAGATCACAAGCATTGAAGCGCAAAAAGGGATAGCCTTGTCGGTCTTCACGAGCGAGCGCGGCATTTCCATGGAGGACACGATGGCAATCGGAGACAACTACAATGATGTCTCCATGTTCGAAAGAGTCGGCCGCGCCGTCGCAATGGGCAATGCCCCAGAAGGCGTAAAGGCCAAAGCCCACATGGAAACCGACACCAACATCAACAGCGGCGTCGCCAAAGCCGTGCTGGAAGTGCTGGGGTAGGAGTAGGATTGGTAAATTAATTGTAGTGGGGGGCGGTGCTAATTAGTGCCAGGCCCCTTTTTTTTATTTTGGGGAGAGAGAGTTTTTGGGGTTGATGGAGGGGCCAGGCACTAGTTTTGGTGGGGGATTTTGTGGTTGGTTTTGTTGTTTAATGTACACATTCCATTTTCTCATCTACACCCAAAACAGTTTCCAATAAATTAACCATTGTTCCGCACCCCCCACATCCTCTATAATAAACTAGTTGTAAAAGACCGGAAAAAGGGGGCCTCCAGATGAAGTTTCGTGCTTCTGCTGTGCAATATCACTTGCATACCATCAATAGTTTTGAAGAATTTGCAAATCAAGTCATCCATTATGTAAAAACAGCCGCTGAATTTGATGCGGATTTCGTATTGTTTCCTGAATTCCTGACCACCCAATTACTCTCGTTCCCAGTTGACGGAAGAGAGCAGACGATAAAAGATCTACCGTCCTATACGGACTTGTATTACCAGCTTTTCACCGGTATTGCCAAGCAGACGGGCATGCACATCATCGGGGGGACCCATGTTATCGAAAAAGATGGCAAGCTCTATAACGCTGCACATCTCTTCTACCCGGATGGAACGATTGCCATCCAGACAAAGCTTCATCTGACACCCACAGAGGTTCAGGAATGGGGCATCACGCCTGGGGAAGGCTTGCAGGTGTTTGAAACGGAAAAGGGCACCATCGCGATGCTGACGTGCTATGATATCGAGTTTCCGGAGGTTGTGCGCCTCGTGAAGGCGATGGGGGCAGATGTGGTATTCTGTCCATCGTGCACCGACGACCGTCATGGCTTCCACCGCGTTCGCTATTCCTGTCATGCCCGCACCATCGAGAATCAGGTGTATGTGGTGACAACAGGCACGATCGGTTCCTTGCCGACCGTCGACTTTATGCGCGGCAACTTCGGCCAGGCAGCGATCATTTCACCGAATGACGTTCCTTTCCCGCCAAGAGGCATCGTCGTGGAGGGGGAATTGAACCAGGATATGATAGTGACTGGCGACCTTGATATCTCCCTTTTGGAAAAAGTGAGGCAGAGTGGATCTGTGACAACGTGGCGGGACCGCCGTTCTGATCTATACCCGGACTGGGAGCAGCTTGCAAAGGGACCTGTGAACTCCTAGAACAAACTGTTTGACAAACCGTGCGTTGTCATATATTTTATAAAAATAACAAGATGGATTGTGACTGGTAAAGCAGGCAAGACCTAATACGAAACCGGATAACCCCCGGGCGTGTTGGGTCTTTTTTATTTTCCTGACAATTCAGACCACTAGGAGGTAACAAGTATGTCATTTTTGAAAAAGCTTTTCGGAAAGAACGAAGTGAAGACAGAAGAGGTATTGGTAGCACCGATTACAGGAAAGATGATTCCGCTAGAAGACGTTCCTGATCCTGTTTTTGCACAAAAGATGATGGGAGACGGCATCGCGATCGAACCTACGGAAGGAACAGTCGTTTCCCCGGTAAATGGGGAAATCATGCAATTCTTCCCGACAAAGCATGCCATCGGGATCAAGTCTGAAACTGGCGTGGAGATCCTGATTCATGTGGGCCTTGAAACAGTCGGCATGAAGGGTGAGGGCTTTGAAGGATTGGTAAGTGTCGGCGATAAAGTCACAGTCGGTACGCCACTACTGACATTCGATATCGAGCTGATCAAGCAAAAAGCGAAAAGCATCGTGACACCTGTTATTTTGACAAACGGGGACATCCTGGATAACGTACAGAAGCATGATGTGCAGGATGCATTCAAGGGAGCAACGGCGCTTGTGGATTGGAAAGTTAAAGGCTGAATTCAGGATTGTGATTTTGTGGAATTTAATAAAGTGATGCAATTAGTGCATACTAGCAGAAGAGAAGCGAGATAGCTTCTCTTTTTTATATGAATGCGCGAAATTTGTCGAATTTTAACTAAAGAGGAGGAAACACAAGTGGAAGTGGTCATTTTTCTTATCCTGACATGGTTTTTTGCGGCATATTTCCTGTTTCAGAAAAAATCACTGTCCCTCCTTGAGAATTTTTTTCTCTTTTTCTTCTTCTTTTTTATCAATAAGAATGTGCTTACCATGCTGAGCTTGAATCTCAAAATGATCGAGTATTCAAGAGAGCCGCATCTCTTTATCAGCTTCTGGTTTCAGCGGACAATCATCGGTCCGATTCTGCTGCTTATCTTTGTGAATAAAATCATGGATAAGCCCTTTCTGACCAAAATAGGCTGGGGGCTCATCATTTCAGCAGTCTGGCTCTTATTGGACGCTTTAGGGATCGAGTTTAATATCATTACCTATACCGATTGGTCCTTTGGGAGGTCCTTGCTTCTTTCCGCCATTTATTTGACAACCGCATTTGTGATAGCCAGTGCCTACCGCTATCTCATAGAAAGAGAAAAGGTGGTGAAGGAATCGCCATGAACCTTTTTGCCATTGTCCAATATGACCAATCCTTCAACTCGAATGAATGGTTTATTCTTGCGAGTCTTGTTGCGGGCTACACACTCATTTTGATTCTCCCAAAGCGATATCCACCTGCTTACACCTTGCTTTTCCTATTCATCGGCATCAACAGCGGCATCGTTTTTGACCATACGATCAGCATTCCGCCATTCGATTTTTATGACGTGAATGACAGTTCGAAATTTGAAATCTACGACTTTTTGTCCTACATCATGTATGGGCCGTTCGGCTATCTGTTCTTTTATCTCTATGACTATTTAAAGCTGAAAGGCTACTTCACATTCCTTTATATCATCATGTGGTCGATCATTGCCATGTTTGTCGAAGGGTTGGCAACGTATTTAGGGGTGTTCCATTATAAAAATGGCTATCAGTTTGTGTACTCGTTTCCCTTTTATTTTTACATCCAGAGCCTGACCCTAACGCTATTCATAATCCTTATGAAAAAAGCTCCCCCTAATAAATAGGAGGAGCGCAGAGTTGCTGTTATAAAAGTAAAAATGCCAGGGAGATGATGACTCCGCTTATGAATAGGACAATCACACAGAATCCCATGATATCCTTTGCCTTCAAGCCGGCGATTGCAAGTGCAGGCAAAGCCCAGAATGGCTGGATCATGTTTGTCCATGCATCCCCCCATGCCACTGCCATTGCCGTTTTTGCAACAGATACATCAAGTGATTGAGCAGCTTTCAGCATGATTGGTGCCTGTACCGACCACTGCCCTCCACCGGATGGAACGAAGACGTTCACGATACCAGCGCTTAAAAAGGTGAAGAAATGGAAGGTATGCTCATTGGAAATGGAGACGAATGCCTCTGACATGACTCCGGCTAAGCCTGAAGTTACCATCATCCCCATGATTCCCGCGTAGAACGGGAATTGAATGATGATCCCACTTGCCCCTTTTACTGCATTCATCACTGCTTCCAGGAAAAGTTTAGGGCGCCAGTGGAACAGGATGCCCAGGAAAAGGAATAGGAAGTTTACGATATCCAGATTCAATTTGAAGCCATTGTCGGCAAAATAGAGGAACAGGAAAAATAGTCCCAACACCGAAACAAGCAGGGAAAGGACCCAGCTGTTCTCCAAACGATCCGCTGGAGTGAGCTCTACTTTCTCAACAGTTGCCGCCTGCAGACTTGAAGAGTCATCCAACACAGCAGGATCGACAGTGATCGTTTCGTCCTTGGAAGGCATCATTAAGCGGTTCAACAAAGGCAACGTAATGAATAGCGCCGCGATGATAGCCAGGTTGAATGGAGCAAAAATGGTTTGATCTGTACTGATGACACCGATCAGATCCTGTGAAAAGTGGCCCTCTGTCGCAATGGTAAGCGGGATGGATCCTGAAAATCCGCCATGCCAGACAATGAAACCACTGTAAGCGCTTGCAATCAATAGCCTGTAGTCCACGTTTTCCACGCGCTTTGCCAGTTCCTTTGCAAACAATGCCCCGATAACAAGCCCGAAGCCCCAGTTAATCCAACTCGCGACAATGGAAACGATGGTTACGATAATGATTGCCGAGCCAGGCGACTTCGCCGTGGACGCAAGAGCACCAAGCATTCTTTTAAAAATGGGACTGCTGGCCAGCACATGTCCTGTTACAAGGACAAGCACCATCTGCATCGAGAAAGCAAGTAAGGCCCAGAAGCCGCCACCCCAATGCTTTGCCATATCTACAGGACCACTGTCGGTGAAAAGTAGACCCAAACCGAATACAACAAAAGTTAAAATGATGACAAATAAAAATGGATCAGGTAGATAACGTTGCATCAATCTGTTAAAAAAAGAAATGACTGCCTTCAAATATACTCCCCCTTTTAAAATGTTTCCCATCCATCTTCTACAATTCTCTATTGGCGACAGGATTCCTTCTTTTTTGCAAAATTCAAACAAGGGGCAATCCGGGATTAGAATGGGGGAAGAGAATTTCTACGAAAAGAGCTCCTTCTGGAAATCCTCCTCAGGAACTGATTTAATGGATAGTAAGATTGCCAACAAGAGGAGGAGCAGGGATGAACCCTACAATTGAAACCATTTTACAGCATCGCTCGATTCGAAAATTTGAGGACAGGCCGTTAACTGATGAACAGATCAGAACGATTGTGGAATGTGCACAGGCCGCTTCCACCTCAAGTTTCATTCAGGCCTACTCGATCATCGGCGTGAAGGATAAGGAGAAGAAAAAGAAGCTGGCTGAGCTTGCCGGGAATCAGTCCTATGTCGAGCATAGCGGGCACTTTTTCGTGTTTTGTGCCGATCTTCACCGCCATGAAAGAATAGGGGAAATGGAAGGGACGGATGTGAACGGCTCCCTTGAGAGCATGGAGAAATTCATGGTTGCTGTCATCGATGCTTCGCTCGCTGCACAAAATGCCTCAATTGCAGCGGAATCCATCGGTCTTGGGATCTGCTATATCGGCGGGATCCGCAATAATATGGAACAGGTGACAGAACTGCTTGGAATCCCAAGCCATGCCATGCCGCTATTCGGCCTTGCAGTCGGCTACCCGGCACAGCAAACCGATGTGAAGCCGCGTCTCCCGTTTGAACACGTCTATCACGAGGACACCTATAATACGGACGAGGAAAGCTACAAGGAACAACTTGAGGACTACAATAAAACCACCTCCGCCTACTATCATGCCCGTACCGCAGGCAAGCGCGCCGACACCTGGTCAAGCCAGATGGCCAATATGCTGCGTGAACCAAAACGTACAGGAATGAAAGGTTATGTGGAAAAGCAGGGGTTGGCCAAAAGATAATCGGAGAAATGCATATAGGGACGATGAAGGACAGTCGAAAGCGGGCTGTTCTTTTTTTCGTGCTTTTGGAGCAAGGAATTTGTGTCATTTGTCCCTATGAGAAGGAAGGGACTATTAGTAAGGTTTTGATATGGAGAATTTATAATATTTAAACTTTTTTAAAACATCTTCAGAATTAAAGGGTTTTATGTTATAAATATTCATTGTTAAGAATAATTATTAGGAGTTGAAGAGATGCAATTCAGAAAAATACTTATTACCTGCTTATCTGTCTGGATGTTAGTGGCATATAGCATTCCGATGCAAAATGCCCAAGCGGAGACGCAGGTTCAGACACAAGCGGAAGAAGAAATGACTACAAGCATTTCCACCATTTCAATGACAGAAGCACGTTCGATGAAGGTGAAATTCGATTTTGGTGAAAAAGTCCCATTGGAGGACATCGAATGGACCTTTGGCGGAAAAGCTTTGGAAGAGTGGAGAGCATATGACTCCAACACCAAGGGCTATAACGGGGACCCCCTTATCACATTTGCCGAATCACCAGCATATGCAGGGGATTCCACAGTGGTGGAGGCAACCTTGGAGTTCGGTCTTCTTTACGGGACTGACAATCTTGCTCCTCGATCCATCCGTGTTTTATATCCCGATATGATCGGTACATATGATTTAAGTGTTATGAATAAAAATACAGAAGAAGTATTAAGCAAACCCATTACATACAATGTTTATGATGAATATTTGACCTATGACCAACTGAAGCCGGAGCTTGATCGTATTACAGAAGAGGCAAATGCCAAGAATGGCAGATTCATAGAATACAAGTCGCTGGGGCAATCCTATGAAGGACGCGACATCCACTTTATTACCCTTGCAAAGAACAAAAAGGCAGTGGACAAGTACTTAAACCAGACACTGCCGGAAGCGCTGGAAAATCCGGCAAGCCTTCTGAAAAAAATCGAGGATGGAACAATCGGGGACTATCAGGTGCCGATCTGGTTCAACAATATCCATCCTGATGAAGTGGAGGGTGTGGATGCTCAGGTGGAGCTGTTCCGCAAGTTTTCACAGGAAGAAGAAATCACCTTCAACGTGGTGAATGAACAAGGGGAAGAGGAAGAAATCACACTTAATGTGACAGATGCACTCGAGCACGTGATTTTCCTTTTCAACTTTACGCATAATCCCGATGGAAGGGTACATAACACGCGTGCCAATATCAATGGCTTTGATTTAAACCGTGATAATGCGTACCAGACACAGCAGGAATCAGTAGTGGTGACAGAAGAGATTGCAAAATGGTCTCCGCTATCGTTTTTGGATATGCACGGTTATGTGAGCGATTTTCTGATCGAGCCATGTACACCGCCGCATAACCCTAATTTCGAGTTCGACCTGTTGATTGATAATATGCTCGAGCAGGCGCATTCCATGGGACAGGCCGGTACAGCGAATTCCGATTATGATTCTTATGCAATTCCCTATCTGGACTATGAAAATGGCTGGGATGACATGACACCGGCCTATACGGCAATCTATTCCATGCTGCATGGATCTTTGGGACACACGATAGAAGTGCCTGGACTGAATCAGCAATCCCTATACGCGATGGTTCACGCAGGACTCGGGGCCACTGATTTTGTGCTGGAAAATAAAGATGAGCTTTTCTCCCAGCAACTTGAAGTGTTCAAGCGTGGGGTGGAAGGCGAGGACAACCGTGCAGTGGACCAGCACCTTGTCAATCAGCAAGGGGAAGCAATAGGTCGTGATCGTGGGGATAACGAGAATTTCTTCCCGGATTACTATGTGCTGCCGATGCATGATTTGCAGAAGAACAAAAAGGAAGCTGCAGAAATGGTAGATTACTTGATCCGCAATGGGGTAAAAGTGGAGCAGACCACATCAAAAGTAGAAGTGGACGGCGTCACCTATCCGGAAGGAACATATATTGTGCCGATGAAGCAGGCAAAACGCGGTTTCGCAAACGCTGTCCTGTATCAGGGCGATGATATATCGGATTGGGACAATATGTATGACGCCATTGTCGTGAATTTCCCTGACCTAAGAGGATTTACCATTGAGGAGATTCGTACTCCCGATGCTTTTGCAGGTGTAGGGGCGGAAGTGAAGGAAGCTGTTTACCCTACCACGGAGATTGCAGAGAACAAAGGGCATTATGTTGTGAAAAACGTAAATAATGACGCGATCAAAGCTGTGAATGAGCTTTTAAAAGCAGGCAAGGAAGTGGGGGTTGCCACAGCTGACGGAAATGGCTATGGCAAGGGTGACTATGTGATAAAGCGGAACGACCTCTTGGCTATAAAAGATTCCTACTATCTTGAAGTGGTGGCACTAGATCGCAAAGCGAATGTAGAAGAACTGCCGGCTGCTCCGAAAGTGGCGGTGGCAGGCAGCGGAGTGAGCCGATTTGTTCTGCAACAGCTAGGCTTTGAGATTACTAGTGTAGAAGAGGCGGATGTGATTGTGGACGATACAGGCCGATTTGATGCCGCAAATGTATCGGTAGGCAAATCGTATATTGGAATCGGTGGCAGAGCGCTTTCCTCTGTACAGCAGTCAGGTCTTCTCGAAGGGTTCAGCTTTGAAAGAACGAACTTCTATCATGAGGGCTTGCTGAAATCAGTGATCAACACGGATTCATTCCTGACATCCGGCTATGGAGCGGAGGAAATCCTGTATAATACGACAGGCTCCTGGATCACCGGCGTTCCGGAAAATGCGGAGGTATTGGCGAAAGTGACAGATGCAGAGGATTACTTTGTAGCTGGCTGGTGGCCAGGCAAAGAGCAGGTGAAAGGTCAGGTACTCGCATTGACCACCACGGTGGAAGAGAGCGGAGCCAATGTCACGCTATTCGCCAACGACCTTGTTTTTCGTGCCCACACCGAGCACAGCTACCGACTCCTCGGAAACGCCATCCTGCTGGATAACGTGCAAGAAAAGGAGAAGGGCAAAGGGAAAGAAAAAGGCAAGAAGAAAAACTGAAAAGGGGCCTGACCCCTACAAATTTCGACAAAAAAACGCACCGTCCGGGAGATTCAGGGCGGTGCGTTTTTGTCAGGAGCTGATTTTTATGATCCGCTTAAAGACGGGAGTGAGCAGGTAGCCGATGAGAAAACCAAGTGTGTTAAGCAGGAGGTCGTCTATGTCCAGGCTGCCGCGGTTGGTCAGGTGCTGGGTGAGTTCAATAAGGGAAATGACGAGAACCGGCGCAATGAGCAACAAGAACCAGTTCCTCTTTTTCCATTTCAGGGCAATGCCAAAAGGAATGAAAAGGACAATATTGGCCGCTATGTTATAGAAGGCGACAAGCGGGTCCGCATTTCCCGAGAGAAAGAGGGAAATGGTCGAGAACGGGACAAGGTTGACATTGTGTGCTGCCCCATAATCCTGCTCGTTAGGTCGAAAAAAGAGTAGAACTAATAGGGATAGGGTGTAGATCCCTAAACCAGTACTAAGCGTCTTGACAGAAAAGGTTACTGTTTCTTTCCTGTAAAAAAGAGCTATGCAAAAGATCACTACATACACACAGAAGAATACGACAGGTATGACTAATGGATGTAGATAGGTGGCAAGGGGCTGATAGATTGGAATCATAAGTAAAAGTATAATGACAGAGAAGATAATGGATATGGCGTGCTTTTTCATGGAGGTCTCCTTTGGATTATGTTCGTTCGTTTCAACTGTACCGAGTCTTTACCGGCAACGTGATTTGTTAGAATGATTGTCGATTTTGTTAGAATTCGAGACGGATTTGTTAGAATGGCAGGAGAAAGTGTTAGAATGCTACGTAGATTTGTAAGAATCGGTAGCAGATCGAGCATATTTTTTATGCTTATTGAGTGAACATTCGAAAACTCCCCCAAGCTAGTGCAAAAAAACTAAAAAAAGGTGATTTTTAACTGTGAAATAGCATTTTTCGAGGTTTTTGCAAGCCTATCAAAAGACCATACCCCAAAACACAGGCAGCCAAGCTTCCCGCCCGGCTGCCTTCACTTTCACCTTTACCTTACTCACTTTCAAGCAAGCTTTTCAGCTTTTTCAAATGATCCCCGTCTTCCTTCTTCAGGATTTTACGGATGATCGGCTTGGTAAGCTTCATCACAAGCCCTGTAGTATGGATGTCACCTTTGAAATCCACCCTTGTCCCACCGCCATCAGCAGGGACGAAATCGTAGTAGTACACAACCTTCAAGCCATTTGCTTCGCTCTTAACCACAAAGCTTTTGTTGGGAGCATAATCCGTAAATTCAATAACCGCTGAAGCTTTACGCCCCCTGATTTCACGGGTTTCCTTAAAGCGTGAGCCGACCTGGAGCGGACCGTCCGTCAGTTTTTCAATTTCAACGACATTGTCCATGATCTTCGGGGAATTCTCCATATTGGAAGCATACGAAAAAACTTCCTCCACAGACTTATTGATTACGACGGAATCCTGAATATCTGCCATTTTACATCCTCCTTTTAAGTAGCTATTTTCTAAAAATAATCTATTTTTATCTATGGGATTTTTCAAACAATTCAACTCTAATATACCAGATTTGACCAGGCGGGGATAGAATCTGAAGGCCGGAAGTTTAAAAAGTTTTGCAAACGGAAATATACTCTGTAAGCAACACAACGAACAACACTAAAAGGAGGAAAACACATGTTAGGACTATTAATTACTATTATTATTGCAATCATAATCGGAATTATCGGGAGCGCAATCGCGCCAGGCGGAATGCCAGGGGGAATCCTTGGTGCCATGATCGCGGGACTTGTCGGCGCATGGATCGGCCACGCACTATTGGGGAAATGGGGTCCTGTGATCGCGGATATGGCCATCGTACCTGCCATCATCGGAGCAGCAATCTTTGTATTCTTGCTTAGCCTTATCTCAAGAGGTCTTAGAAGTGCAACATAATTAACCAAAATAAAAAGGAGTCAGCCTCATCGGCCGACTCCTTTTTGCGTCTCTATTATTTCGCCTCTAAGCGGCGGATACGTTCGTTCAAGTCAGGGTGAGTAGAGAAAAGAGAGCTTTTTCTCTTTCCACTGATTTTGAATGTCGCAATCGCAGAATCCTGCTCATCTCGTATTCGATGTGTGTAAGCTTGAAGGGAACGCAGTGCGTGTGTCATTTTGTCCTTGCCTGCAAGGTCTGCACCGCCACGGTCCGCGTGGAATTCACGGTAACGGGAGAATGCGAATACTACCAAGCTTCCAAGGATCGAGAAGACGATCTGGAACACAAGAATGGCGATAAAGTGAACCACTGGTGCTAGATCTTCCCTTACGAAACGTGAAACCACAAACGCTGCAATACGTGCAAGGAAGATAACGAATGTATTCACAACACCTTGCAAAAGTGTCATTGTAACCATGTCGCCATTTGCGATGTGGGCAACCTCATGTGCGATGACGCCTTCAATGGCAGCATCGTCCATTTCCTGCAAGAGTCCGGAAGAAACAGCCACCAGGGAACGGTTCTTGGAAGGACCTGTAGCAAATGCATTTACCTCTGGAGAGTGGTAGATACCAACCTCAGGCATTTTTGTGATGCCAGCCGCACGGGACATGCGGTGAACCATTTCCACGATTTGACGCTCTTGATTGGACATCGGACCGTTCGGATCGATGACCTGGACATTCATCATTTTTTTCGCCATCCAGCGGGACATCAATAGTGAAATGAAGGAACCAGTGAAACCGATGATGGCACTGAATATCAGTAAGGCACCGAAATCAATGCCATTTTCATCAATGTAACTGCCAGCTCCAGTTAAACTGAAGATAATTGTAATCGTAGTCAGAACTAGAATATTCGTTAAAAGAAAGTAGAATATACGTTTAGCCATGTTTCTCCTCCTGATTGTTTTTGAGTTCTTATGAACCTATATCTTATGGTTACAATTATAAAGATATAAGTCAGATTTATCAATAAAAATACCTTGACTATATTTGACGAAAACACATTTGCATTTTACTATTAGAGCATAATTGGACGATTGAAAAGAGGTAATCCTGATGGGAAAAGGGTGGACAAGATTAGAGCTGGCAAGGCTTTTGGAGAAGTTCCAGACTAAAATAGGTTTAGTGGGTTATGCGGATTCCCTGCCCGGAAATTTCCAGCAGCTGGTGAGCAAAAAAACGGTTGGGGAAATAGGGCTCACCATGTCGAATATCGTCTGGCTCGGCAATCAACTCGAAACGGCAGTCTATTCGGAGCCTGCACTGAAGAACTGGGTAAAACGCGAAATAAAGGAATACATCGGTGCACCACAGGTGGGACGGAAATATTCGATTGAACAGGCAGCCCTCCTTTTTATAGTAAAGGATCTAAAGGTATTATTGGATTTCGAAGAGATTCGCAAGGTGCTCGGGTCCATTTTCAACAACCCGGAAGATCGCACGGATGATATCATCAGTCCGGTGGTATTTTATAAATCATATGCTTGTCTTTATGAAAACTTGATGGCACAGACGGAGATTTTAACAGAAGAGCATATAAAAGAGGAAATCGAGGCTTATCTTGCAGAGGAATCACTGTATACACAGACGGAGAAAAGCAAGATATTACGGTCCCTTTTGGTTGCTGTCCTCGCAGTTCGGACAAGGTACCTAAAATCGCTTGCCAAACAGTATGTGAATAGCCTTTATGACAAAGAATAAAGAATATTCGTGTGTAAGCGTTCGCATCTCGGAAGATAGGTTATAATGGGTTTAAAGCTTGATTCCATCAGGCTTTTTATGGTATTTTCAATTCGGACTATCGCGAAACCAATTACCTTGTAGAAGGGAAGTTTTTATAAAATGGCAAAGCAACAAATTGGTGTAATCGGGCTTGCGGTCATGGGGAAAAACCTCGCAATGAATATCGAAAGCAGAGGCTATTCCGTTTCTGTATTCAACCGTTCAGCTGGAAAAACAGAAGAATTCATGCAAGAAACGGAAGGCAGAAATTTCAAAGGTACATATAGCATCGAGGAGTTCGTCCAGTCACTGGAATCCCCTCGCAAAATTTTACTGATGGTAAAAGCAGGCGGACCGACAGACGCAACGATCGAATCCTTGAAGCCTCACCTTGATAAAGGAGATATCCTGATCGATGGCGGGAACACGCTTTACACGGACACGATCCGCCGTAACAAGGAATTGGCAGAGCTTGGGCTTCACTTCATCGGAACAGGCGTATCTGGCGGGGAAGAGGGAGCATTAAAAGGTCCTTCCATCATGCCTGGAGGCCAAAAAGAAGCGTATGACCTTGTAGAGGACATCTTAAAAAGCATCTCCGCAAAAGTGGAAGGCGATGCTTGCTGCACATACATCGGTCCGGACGGAGCCGGACATTATGTGAAAATGGTGCATAACGGAATCGAGTACGGCGACATGCAGCTGATCAGTGAGGCGTATTTCCTTTTGAAAAATGTCCTTGGATTGTCGGCTCAAGAGCTTCATGAAGTATTTGCCGAGTGGAACAAGGGAGAGCTCGACAGCTACCTGATCGAAATCACTGCAGATATCTTCACAAAAGTGGACGATGAAACAGGCAAACCGCTTGTGGATGTCATCCTCGACACTGCCGGCCAAAAAGGTACAGGAAAATGGACAAGCAAAAGCGCATTGGACCTTGGTGTTCCGCTTCCGATCATCACTGAATCCGTATTCGCACGTTTCATTTCCGCAATGAAAGACGAGCGCGTGAAAGCGAGCGGCATGCTTCGCGGACCGGAAGGGGTAACCTTCAACGGTGACAAGGAAGCGTTCATCGAGTCCGTTCGCAAGGCATTATACATGAGCAAAATCTGTTCCTACGCACAAGGTTTCGCGCAATTACGTGCGGCATCCGAAGAATATGGATGGGATCTGAAGTACGGTGAGATTGCAATGATCTTCCGTGGCGGCTGCATCATCCGTGCCCAATTCCTGCAAAAAATCAAGGAAGCATATGACCGTGAAGCAGGGCTAGCGAACCTATTGTTGGACCCTTACTTCAAGGAGATCGTGGAAAGCTACCAGGGCGGCCTGCGTGAAATCCTTGGTGTCGCAATCCAGCACGGCGTACCTGTGCCATCATTCTCAAGCGCATTGGCATACTACGACAGCTACCGCTCCGAGACTTTGCCTGCCAACCTGATCCAGGCACAGCGCGACTATTTCGGTGCACACACATACCAACGTACAGATAAAGAAGGCATCTTCCATACAGAATGGATGTCTAAATAATATAATTTAAAAAAGCCAATTCCGGGGCAGCAGGTGCTGCTTTGGGGATTGGCTTTTTTTACGTGTTACAGTACAAAAAAATGCCACGGTGCCTGCCCCTTGGAATGGGGTAAGCATCGTGACACTTTCTTTATCAGTTCATATCCAATAGTACGATTCGAGCAGGCGAAGCATCTACGCCAGAAAGCTTCAAAGGAGCCGCTACCATGATGTAGCTGCCTTCCTCGATATCTTTTAAGCGCAATCCTTCAATGATGATGACGTTGTTGTTGAAAAGGGTCTTGTGTGTCGGGTGACCCTCCTGGCTGCGCTCGATTCCAAGTGCATCAACTGCCACTCCGCTGATTCCGATTTCCGCCAAGTAGTGCGCAGCATCCTCTGCCACGAATACAAAGTCGAAATTGAACTCTTCGTCGAAAGAGTTTTTCGTCTTAAACAGGATGAAGTCGTCCTTCTGGATATCAAGGTGGAGGATATCTTCTTTTTTGATGCGGTCTTCCACAGTAGTCAAATCGAATACCTTACAAGGACCTACCAGTCTTTCAAGAGGCAAGGTCTCGATCGTTTCGCCGTCCACGATCATATGAAGCGGTGCATCCACGTGAGTCCCTGTGTGTACGTCAAGCTCCAGGCGTGTTTCCGTTACATAGCCGTTCGTATTCGTTGTCAATGCCGGCTGCTTTTCAGGCTTGTTTTTATAAACAGGCATTCCTGTAAAAATCGGTGAAGATACATCATATACTTTCATGTGAAAAACTCCTCTCAAAATGGGCTTTCTGACAATATTAATACCTTAGACATTCCACCAATGGAATCCGTCCCTCTTCAGCAGCTCGTCCGCCTTCTTTGGCCCGACTGATCCTGCTTCGTAGTTCGGGAAGTCTTCTGCTGTAGTGCTTTCCCATGCCTTGGATACTTGATCGATGAAGCTCCAGGAAAGAGCCACCTCATCCCAGTGGGTGAAGTTGGTCATATCTCCGCGCATGGCATCGAAAATCAGTCGCTCATAAGCTTCCGGTGTGTTGATGCCATCGATGCAATTGTTGCTATAGTCGAGCTTGATCGGGGTGGTTGTTATATCCTTACCCGATTTCTTCGCATTCAAGTGCAGGGTGATGCCTTCATCCGGCTGAATGTGGATGACAAGCAGGTTAGGATCGACTTTTTCACCGCGGTTATAGTAAAGGTTCATCGGGATGTCCTTGAACTGTACGACAACCTTGGTCGACTTGGAGGACATTCTTTTCCCTGTACGGATATAGATCGGAACGCCTGCCCAGCGGAAGTTGTCGATGACAAGCTTTCCTGCCACATATGTTTCAGTGTTGGAAGCAGGGTCCACGGAATTTTCCTCGCGGTAGCCTGGCACCCTTTCTTCCTCGATCATTCCTGCGCTATATTGACCGCGTACGAAATATTGATCCACTTCTGACTGGTCGATCTGACGAAGTGCACGTAGCACCTTGACCTTTTCACTCCGGATCTCCTCCGGGTTAAGCTTGATCGGCGGCTCCATCGCAAGCAGTGCGACCATCTGCAGCATATGGTTCTGGACCATATCGCGCAGGGCTCCGGAATTCTCGTAATAGCGTCCGCGATCTTCCACTCCAAGCACCTCACTTGATGTGATTTGGATATTGGAAATGTATCGGTTGTTCCATAGCGGTTCGAAAAGGGCATTGGCAAAACGGATCACTTCTATGTTCTGCACCATTTCCTTACCTAGATAATGGTCGATACGATAGATCTCGGACTCATGGAATGCCCCGCGGATCTCTTCGTTCAATTCTTTTGCGGTTGGCAGGCTGTGTCCAAACGGCTTTTCGATGACAAGGCGTTTAAAGCCGGTTGTATCGGTCAAGCCCTCAGCTTTCAGGTTGGAGGCGATGGTACCAAAGAATTCAGGCGCCATGGCCAGGTAGAACATTCTGTTTCCGTTCGTTTGATACTCCTGGTCCAATGAACTTGATAGAGATTTAAGCTGTTGATAAGATTCGCTGCTTGTCACATCAAACGGCTGGTAGTAAAAGTGGGAGCTGAACTCCTCAACATCGGCATTTCCACTCGCAGCGCCATTCACCGACTTTGCCACATTCGCCCGGAAATCCTCATTTGTAAGGGGGCGGCGGGCCACACCGACAACCGCAAAGTTCTTTGAGATGCTTCCATTTTTATAAAGGCGATAGAGGGATTGATAAAGCTTACGTTTTGCCAGATCCCCGGTTGCTCCGAAAATAACGATTAAGCTTGTTGGATTTTCTTTTGTCATCACAGTAAGAACCTCACTTTTAGTAGCTAGTCTAAATGGAATTGTGTTACAACAATTTACTCATTCATGACAAACAATTATGTAAAAAAGTAACATTTATTAAAATAAGTATGGAACATTTAAAAAATAACCTACCCAAGTATTTTATTTTATATAAAAAGACATCGCAATTCAATGTTTTCCGAAACCACTATACCACAACATGACGATATTCCCGGAATGATTGGCTCATGGGAAATGTTAACCCAATAGCTAGCGACTATGGTAAAGTAAAGATTGAAACAGTAACAGATTGGAGTGGTGTATCCATGGAAATAAGCTGTGAAAATTGGTCCGCTCTTTTCAAGGAAGAATCGGAAAAAGATTATTATAATGAATTGAATCGATTTATAAATAAGGAATACGAGTCAAAAATAGTATACCCCCCGAGGGAGGACTTATTTCGTGCGTTCGGGGCAACAAGCTATGAGGATGTAAAGGTCGTCATCATCGGCCAGGATCCGTATCATGGAAGGGGACAGGCCCACGGAATGAGCTTTTCTGTCCAAAAAGGGGTGACCATCCCGCCATCCTTGCGCAATATGTATAAAGAGCTGCAGGCAGACTTGGGGATTGCCACACCCAACCATGGCTACTTGATGGAATGGGCGGATGAAGGTGTGCTGCTGCTGAATACGGTGCTGACTGTCAGGGAATCGGAGCCCAACTCCCACAAGGGCAAGGGCTGGGAACGGTTTACCGATGCTGTGATCAGTAAGTTGAATGAGCGAAGCCGCCCTGTCATCTTTCTATTATGGGGAAAGCATGCAGAGCAAAAAGAAAAGCTGATCAACAATAGCCGTCACTATGTGATAAAAAGTCCTCACCCGAGTCCTTTTTCCGCAAACAGGGGCTTTTTTGGCAGCAGGCCTTTTTCGAAAGTGAATGGGATATTAAAGGAAATGGGCGAAAAAGAAATAGATTGGCAATTAACGCCATAGGGGTCAGTTAGATGAAGGGAAGAGTACATATGGAAAGTTGGAAATTGAAATTACGGCACCTGGTCGGCCACCGTTATTTTGTAAATGCAGTCATGTTTGTCATCCTCTTGAATGCCATTTTGATCGGAGTGGAGACGTATCCTCATTTCAGGGAGGATTATCCGGGACTCATTCAAGGATTCGAGGTGTTCTTTTTATGGTTCTTTACGATAGAGATCATATTAAGAATATTTGCGGAGAAGAAGTTCTATCAGTTCTTCTATAGTAAATGGAATATTTTCGACTTTGTGGTCGTTGCAGGGGTGCTCCTATTTAGCGGAACATACTTCATTTCCGCATTGCGTATCCTCAGGGTGCTGCGAGTCCTCCGAGCGGTGACAGTTATTCCGTCCCTGCAAAGGCTTGTCACGGCGTTTCTGAAAACCATCCCGTCGCTTGGGACGATCATGATGCTCCTTGGACTGGTGTTTTATATCTATGCAGTGCTCGGGGTGATGTTCTTTGGGAATATCTCGCCTGAATACTTCGGTTCGCTTCACCTGTCCCTTGTGACATTGTTCCAGGTCATCACACTGGAAAGCTGGGCAAGCGGCGTCTTCCGACCGATCTTTGCCGAGAGCCCATACTCGTGGATCTATTTTGTCTCCTTTATCCTTGTCGGCACGTTTATTGTCCTTAACCTGATTGTCGGGGAAATCCTCAATAACATCCAAGAGGCAAAAGAGGAAGAACAAAAGGATGACAAGATTGAAGTAAGCAAGCACGAACTCGCAAAAATCACTAACGAAATCAACGAACTGAAGCTGCTGTTGATGAAAAAAGAAAAATAAAAGTAGCGATTTTCGATTAAGGGGTCAGGCCCCTGGTTGAAAATCGCTTTTTTTTATGAAACTAACTTAATAAAGTAGGACTTTCTGCCGAATTAAATAAGTAGAGAGAGAAGTTTTTTTGAACTTTTGTGCAAACGGTTTCATGAACCGGGATGCACAATAGGGAGTGGCTTTGTGAGATGGAGGGGGAAGGATGATGGGGAGTATGAGAAAAAGGTTGTTGGTCTTGACGGTTTTACTTGCGGCAATCGGGGTGGCTGCTTCGATCGTCATATGGATGAGCAGCATGCAGGTGAAGAAAAGTGTAAATGAAATGGAAGAGCTGACAGAGCTGAATGAGCGCTATTTTGAGCTGGTTCAATCCTATCAGTCTACATTGACGGATATGTATTTTGTGGTATCGAATGGCTATTCTAAAAAACATGTAGAGGGCATCGAGAAGAATCTCCTGGGAACGGAAGAGAAGCTGGCAAATTTCGAGCCTTATTTTAAAGAATATGAAGAATTGGGACAGTTAAAGCAGTATTTTGTCGTTTCACATGAAACATTGTCAAAACAATATCTCCTGATAAGTGACGTATCCAATGCAGCAAACATGGACCGTCTGCGAATCCAGACCTCAGAGGAGCTGGCAAAAGCACGCAATCAGGTGGAGCGTGCAAATGTGACAGGAATGGAGTTTCTTCAAACGTTCAATGACGAGAATCGACAGGAAATACAGGCACAGGTCGGTTCGACGGAATTTTGGACATTGCTATCGTTATTGGTGGTGGTGATTGTGCCGATTTTCTCCCTGCTTACCTTCCGGACAGCCTTTAACAGGGGCGTGAATCTGTTGCTCGAACGTGTCGGGGCATATCAGCAAGGGGATTTTACATTCACATCAAAGCGTTCGGCAAGGAAAGATGAGTTTGGCCAGGTGAATCATGCGCTCACGAAAATGGGCCAGAACATCGATCAGCTCATGAAGGGAAGTCTCGATGCCAATCAGCGTCTGCAGGTTGTCATGCAGGAGCTACTGATCGGGGCAGATCAGAACCTTGATAAATCAGCTCTGATAAAATCGAAATCCGAACAGGTGACAGAAAAAGTGGCCATGCAATATGAAGGGACAGCCGCCATATCATCGGTTACTGAGCAGGCCTCTGCCAGCACACAGGAAATTTACAGCATTGTCGATGAAATGAAGCGGAACCTCGAAAATATGGAAACACTTTCGAAAAAGGGAGCCCAATCCGTAAAGGCGATGTTTGAGACGATGCACCATTCCTCCAAGGAGACAGAGTCCATCGTCAGCCGTTTTTCACAGATCAAGACGAGCATTGATGAAGCACAGAGCTTTTTAAAAGGAATAAACGAAATCACGACACAAACAAATCTACTGGCCCTGAATGCTTCCATCGAAGCGGCAAGGGCCGGGGAGGCAGGAAAAGGATTTGCAGTGGTGGCAGAGGAAATACGCAAGCTCTCCTCCCAGACAGATCTCTTTTCCAAAGAAATCAACCTCATCACCGGACGTATCCAGGAGGATGCCAACTCTGTGCTGGTCGAGTTCGAAACCTTCAAGGAGACGATTGATAAGACTAATGACCAGAACGCCGCTTCGGCACAGCTGTTTCAGGATATCGCTGCCAATAGCGGTACCCTTTTGGAGCAGGGCACGCATATTACAGCAGCGATGGAGGAAATCAGCCTTGGGGTGAATGATATCGTGAACTCCGTCAATGACCTAGTGACTTCCTCCTCGGAATTGACGCAGCAGATGGGGGAAGTGGTAAATGCGGCAGACCACCAGGTGGCCGTCTCCAACAGCATGAAAGAAACCGTGGATGTCGTCAAAGAAACAGCAGAAGACCTAGCCTCAACCATCGAATCCATAAACAACCGCTGACTAAGAAACCTGTGATGAAATTGTCACAGGTTTTTTTATGTTTGAAGATCAATTTAGAATAAAGTATCCTCATCAAACACCCTGTTGATTTCCGTTCCAGGCATTCGCTTTCCGCGGGGCGATGCTTGAGCCTCCTCGGCTTGCTGCGGGGTCTCAAGTCAACCGCTATTTTCCCGCAGGAGTCTCATGCCTTGCACTACAAACAACAGGGGAGAGTGGAATTAATAATGTTGGTCATATAAAAAGCCAGATTAAGACCAAAACGCCGGCCATTGTGTAGAGAAAAGGTTTTCATAAGCGGGATGAAGACCAAAACGCGGGCCGTCGTGTAGAGAAAAGGTCTTCATAAGCGGGATGAAGACCAAAATGCAGGCCATTGTGTAGAGAAAAGGTCTTCATAAGCCGGATGAAGGCCAAAATGCAGGCCATTGTGAATAGAAAAGGCCTTCAAAAGAGGGATGAAGACCAAAACGCCGGCCATTGTGTAGAGAAAAGGTCTTCATAAGCGAGATGAAGACCAAAACACCGGCCGTTGTATAGAGAAAAGGTCTTCATCAACCCGGATGAAGACCTAGACCTTTTCAACGTGATATATGTTAATACGCAAAGGCGAAAGACATTGAACTCTGTCACCCTTGTACGTCTAAAATTCAAAGTGTATGCCAGCTGGTGATTGGAGCAATAGGCGTAGACTCCTTGAAAATGCGAGCATTTTCTGCGTGCGATGTATCGCTTCCGAAGCCTTCCTTGTCCTGCGGGAAGGAAGCGGTAGGCTGGAGACCCCACAGGGCGAAGCCCGAGGAGGCTCCAGCATCGCCCCGCGGAAAGCGCAGCCTAGTGCGGAAATCACCAGCGGTCTTAAACCCAGACACGATCTTTTTATGACAATGTACCGCATTCGTCACAGGTTATTCATAGGATGCGCACTTAAAGAATGGTAAAATGGAGCATAATGGGGGAAAGGGTGTGAAGGGATGGAACAGAAGCGGATTGATTGTTTGAAATGCAGACATTACTATGTCACCTGGGATGCGAAGTTTCCAAAAGGCTGCCGTGCATTCGGGTTCAAAACCAATCAGTTGCCTTCCTTGGCCGTCTTCCGTTCATCAGGAAGCCCTTGTATGAAATTTGAAAAAAAGGCTTCAACAAAAGAACCTGCCCAAAAAGGCTATTACATATAAAGGCTTTATTTTTAAAGAGCCTGTAAAAGGAGACAACCATGAAAAAGAGAAATTTCCTGCCGTGGATCATCGGCATATCCATTTTGGTCAATGCACTTGTCGCGCTGCTGTTTTTCCTTCCGCGATATGAAGGGCTGGCTCATGTGAATCTGACATTCCTGCCGATGATGAACGCGATATTCAACAGCTTTACCTTTGTATTCCTAGTTTGTGCGCTAATAGCGATTTTAAAGAAAAATATTAAGGTACACCGCGGTTTTATTTTAGCGGCATTTACATCCACCACATTATTTTTGGTCACCTATGTGACTTATCATTCGCTTACAGAGTCGACACCGTTTGGCGGAGAGGGGATCATTCGATCAATCTATTTCTTCATATTACTGACGCATATCGTGCTGGCGGTAGTGATTGTACCCCTTGCACTATATTCCCTGGCGACGGGATGGAGCATGCAAAAGGAACGACACCGCAAAATTGCACGCTGGACGATGCCCCTATGGCTCTATGTAAGCTTGACGGGTGTGATCGTGTATTTGATGATATCGCCATATTACTAAAGGAGGGGACATGATGAGCATCACATTGGATAAAGTCTTGCAGCGGATGCAGGCGGAATTGAACCGGGCGCAGGAAACGGGAAATGTGCAAAAGAAGCGGGAGCATCTGGCGGCGATGAAATCGCTTTGCGAGCTTGCATTGGAAGAGGACGCCCAGCAGGAAAGAAGACCAGCAGCACCAAGCATGCAGCCCTCAGCCCCAACATTTGCGGCAAACAATTTTGTTCCACCGGTCCAGCCCAGCCAGCCGGTGAACCATTTTCCGTCCAAGCCCATGAAAGAGGACGAGGCGAACGGCGACTCGATTTTCGATTTTTAACGTTCTTCCGAAAAGTTACCATACTAAACTGCATGGGAAGTAGCTAAACTAAAAACACCCCAGCAAGTATGGAGGTGTTTTTTACACATGATGGGTAGTATGGACGGAACATTTTTCGGGATAGCTTCTAATATGGATAATTTTATCGATACAAGCACGAAGCTTTCCCATGATCGCTATGAAGTTTACGTGAACGGTGACTTTGTTGGACAAAAAACGCTGCTTTCGACGAGGGAAGACGTTACAAGTGTCAATGAATTCCTGCACACGCAGGGCCACAACGACTTCCTGACGAATCTTGACGGCGATCATTATCATATAAGAACAAACAAAAAGGAACGAGAGCTCAAACACGCACTTCAGCTGTATTTGAACTCCCGATGATAGGACGCCCCATGACCGATAGAGGTGGGGCGTTTTATTATTGGATGAAAATCCCTACATGCTTCAAAAACCGCTGCTGTTCCAGAAGCGCTTCGTATGCTTCCTCAAGTGTCGCTTCCTTGAAACGGATCATCCCACCGGCAGGAACCTGTACCAATTTAGGGAGATCCGCTGTGATGACCGTCCCGATCCGGCGATAGCCGCCAGTCGTCTGCCTGTCAGCCAACAGTACAATCGGCTGGCCGTCTTCAGGCACCTGAATCCCCCCGAGTGGAATTGCATCCGAGGCAATTCCGGTATCTGTCGGAGAAGAAAGGGATAGCTCACCCTGGAGCCTATACCCCATGCGATCTCCTTGTCTCACCTGATACGATTGGGAGAAAAATGTTTCAAAATCCTCAACGGAAAAATGCGATTCATGTGGCCCCCGGATGACTCGTACCTCCACCTCTTTCGGAAAGCTGAAATCGTGGCGCAGGCCTCTTGCAGGAAAGGCAGAGGGAAGGGACTCCGCAAAGAGAATCTCCCCTTTTTTTATCTCCAATCCGAGACTTGCTTTAGGATAGCTGGACTTGCTTCCGAGCTGCTTCGGTACCGCAAATCCGCCACTCACCGCAATATAGGCATACACTCCCGATTTAGGTGCGCCAAATTGCAGCTTGTCGCCCTCTTTTACCTGCAGCGTCTTCCACATCTCGACCGGAGTTCCATTGATTACGGGAGAGAGATCCGCCCCGCAGATCGAGATGGTCGCACTTTTTGCAGTCACTGTAAAAGAGGGACCTTGTACGGCCACCTCGATGCATGCCTCTTCCTTTTGATTACCGACAAGGAGATTGGCAATCTGGCATGAATTCGTATCCATCGCTCCAGATGCGACCACACCTTTTGATTGGTGATTTTTCCTCCCCAAATCTTGAAAAGAAGTAAGCAGCCCCGGCTTGTCTACTTGAAAAATTGGAGTGGTCATAGGCGCTGCACCCTCGAGATTTCAATCTTATTTTCACAGAGGGTCTCATGGAGCTTGTTGGCAAAAAGGATCGCATGCTCATTGTCTCCATGAAGGCAGATGGTATCAACATGGAGCTTCACCTTTTCCCCGTTGACGGCAGTGACCGTTCCGTGCTCCACCATCTGAATGACCTGCTGCACAGCCGCATCCGCCTCATGGATGACAGCATTCGGCTGGTTACGTGGTGTGAGTGTTCCGTCGGGCTGATAGGTTCTGTCGGCGAAACCTTCAGAAGCCGTCTGGAGCCCCATATCTTTTCCCGCCCGGATAAGTTCGCTGCCGGCGAGGCCGTATAAAAGAAGGGAAGAATCGAACGCCTTTACCGCTTTTGCGATTGCCTCGGCCAGGGTGTAGTCCTTTGCCGCCATATTATACAAAGCGCCGTGCGGTTTTACGTGATGAAGCGGCACGTTGTGTGCCCGGCAAAACCCTTCCATGGCCCCAATCTGATAAAGGACGAGATCATATACTTCATCGGGGGTTAGCGGCATGCTGCGCCGGCCGAAACCCTGAATATCTTGAAATCCGGGATGTGCCCCGACTGCCACAGCGTTCTCTTTTGCTAGCTTGACGGTCCTGGCCATCACATGGGGGTCCCCGGCATGAAAGCCGCAGGCAATATTGGCAGAGGACACATAAGGCAGAATGGATTCGTCATTGCCCATCACAAACGAACCGAAGCTCTCTCCCAAATCACAGTTCAAATCAATCGTTCTTTTCATGATAGATAATCACTTCCTTTTTCCAATCACTTTGAGAAACCTTTTCCTGCCATAGGTTGAATTCTTCTTCAGAGACAGGTTGGAATCGCACTTTATCGCCTGCCTGCATCAGGAAGGAGTCCTTTTCATCAGGTGAAAAAAGCGGGATCGGCGTTCTGCCGATAAGATTCCAACCGCCAGGCGACTCTACCGGATATACGCCAGTCTGATCTCCTCCGATCCCGACGGAACCTGCAGGAACCTTGCTTCTTGGTGTTGCGAGTCTTGGCGTTGTCAATGAAGATGGCAGCCCGTTCAGATAAGGGAATCCAGGCAAAAATCCGAGCATTGCCACCTCATAGGCAGCCCCGCTATGCTTTTCAATGATTTCTTTCACTGAAGTCTGGTGCTTGCCGGCAAGATCAGCTAAATCAGGCCCATCATATAAGACAGGCAAAAGGACCGTCCTTGATGAAACGTCACTTTCATAGACAGGCATATCTTCCAGAAAGCCGATCACTTTTTCTTTTAAAATATAATAATCAGTCGTAGGATACTCATAAAAGATGGTTATACTGCTGATGCCGGGGACAATATCCACGACACCCAGGATTTTGCTTGATGAAAGCTTGGCACAGATGGTCCGGATGGCAATATCCTTATCCGTCCATTCGATTCGCAACGCCTGATCCCCAAGCGGTTGTAACAGATAGTTCAAAAAACATCACCCTTACATGAGGAGAATTGTGTTATACATATAAATAAGCTTAAAATACTTACTACCCTAGCTTAAACTAAAAGAACAGGATAGGAAAGGCGGACCCATTCATGAATCTCTTTATCATACTTGGTGCAATTAATGCATTTTTGGCGGTGGCGCTCGGAGCTTTCGGGGCACACGGGTTGGAAGGGAAAGTAACAGAGCGGATGCTCGAGATTTGGAAGACCGGCGTAACCTATCAGATGTTCCATGCTGGAGGTCTTTTCGTTGTTGCATTCCTGATCGACCGCTTTGGCGGTTCAGGCCTTTTATCCACTGCAGGCTGGAGCATGACCATCGGAATCATCCTATTTTCAGGAAGCTTGTATGTCCTGACATTGTCCGGGGTAAAAATTCTCGGGGCCATAACGCCGCTTGGCGGAGTGGCATTCCTGATTGGATGGGCATTGGTGATCGTGGCGGCAATGAAGGCGTAAAAAAACACGCAAGGCGCATGAAGATATGCGGCTTGCGTGTTTTTATTTTATCTAGGCTGATATTGAGACAGCTGTCCTGTGCCATTGAAAGGATATTCATATTCAAGCTCTTCATCGAATGTGATGTAATCCAGGTAAACCATCAAGAGCAGATAACGCTTCCCTGTTTGCGGGTCGCTTAAGATGATGTGATCCCGTCCTGCCGCTTCAATGATCCCTTTGAAAATCTTTGCATTCCATTCACGGTTGTTCTCAAATGTCATATACACCGTTGCAAGTTTGCCGCGATTCAGTCGCAGGATATTCTCGATATAAGATTGCTCAATGGGCAGCATTCCTGGTACATCCGGTCCTTGTAGGGTAGTAGTCTGGGCCGGGAAAGATGGTGGCTGCGTCCCGTTTTGCGCCGCCATCTGCTGCATTTGTTGCATCTGTTGCATTTGCTGCATCTGCTGGCCGTTCATTCCATATGGATAACCGCCTTGCTGGGAATTTCTTGTGTAGGCTGAGTAAGGATCTCCGTACCCCTGTGCATAAGGGTAACCTGCTGCCTGTGAAAATTGTTGACTCATATGCTATTCCCTCCTCAAAAACGTGTAAGTATTCTTTTCTTTTTGCCGTGCCTTGTTCTTTTCATCCGCGTCTCTGTGAGATATAACTGACATTCTCTCACCTCAATTGAAGTTAAAGCATAGGCATCTCCCTTAATAACATATTGAGAGGAAAGAAAATGGTGCATCTTTTAGCAGAATTCATACTAGTAGATTGTATGAAAGGTGGGGAGTAAATATGACAGGGGGAGTTTGGGTGTTGGTGCCACGAAAAAAAGAGCGCCAACCCGGAAGTCGGCACTCAAGCGTACTATTATACGTGCAAGAAAGAATATACTTTGTCTTCTTCAAGCAGGTTTCCTACATAAAACGCACCGAATTCACCGAAACGGGCACTCACTTCGTCAAAACGCATTTCGTAGACAAGCTTCTTGAATTGAAGCGCTTCGTCTGCAAACAAGGTTACGCCCCACTCATAGTCATCAAATCCGACAGAACCTGTGATGACCTGCTTCACTTTTCCGGCATACTGGCGGCCAATCATTCCATGACTGCGCATCATGCGGCGACGGTCTTCCATCGGCAGCATGTACCAGTTGTCTTCCCCGTTGCGGCGCTTGTCCATCGGATAGAAGCAGACATGCTTCGCCTTTGGCAATTCCGGGTATAGTCTCGCAAGGATCTGCGGGTTTTGATAAGGATCTTCGCCCTCAGGAAGATAGTTGCTCAGCTCGACGATGGATACATAGGAATGTACCGGGATCGTATACTGTGCAAGTGTCGTCTTATTGAACTCGTTTTCGATCGCGTTCAATTCTTCCAGAGTCGGACGAAGGAGCATCATCATGAAATCCGCTTTTTGTCCCACGATAGTATAAAGCGCGTGGCTTCCATTTTTATCACGTTGAACATGGTTCCATTTTTCCACAAGTCCAAGGAACTCGTTGATCGCAGTCTGGCGCTCTTCACTTGAAAGCGTCTTCCAAAGTGCCCAGTCAACCGTACGGAAATCATGCAGGCAATACCAGCCGTCTAATGTTTGTGCTGCTTCACTCATCATTATCACTCCTATATAAAATTAAATAGAATTAATATGTATTCCTTCTTACTATAACACAGTTTATCCTTATCTTCTTATTTGTAAAACCCTAAAAATGTGACGGGTTGATGAATAGGAAGCGGTGGGCATGAAACAATAGAAGGGCGAAGATTACAGGATTTTATTAGAAAATAAAGACTTTTTCTTGTAAGCGATAACAAGGGTGGCTAATGGTTGCTTTTCAATTTTGTTGAAGTATCCTTATCTGTAGAAGCTAGTATAAAGCGAATGAAGGAGCGATTTGTGTGAGTGAATTATTTACTACATTAAAAGAAAAAGTGGCAGGAAAAGATATCAAAATCGTATTCCCCGAAGGAAACGATGAGCGTGTCCTGACAGCTGTTGCGCGTTTGGCAGCGGAAAATATGGTTCAGCCGATCGTTGTTGGAGACCTTGATGAGATCAATGGACTTGCAGCAAGCCTCAAACTGACATTGGACGGCGTGGAAATCTACGATCCTAAAACTTACGAGCACATGGACGAGCTTGTGGCATCCTTCGTGGAACGCCGCAAAGGAAAAGCGTCAGAAGAGGATGCACGCAAGATTCTTCTCAGCCCGAACTATTTCGGAACAATGCTAGTACACGTGAACCGTGCACAAGGACTTGTAAGCGGAGCGGCACACTCTACAGCCGATACGGTGCGCCCGGCACTTCAGATCATCAAGACGAAAGAGGGCGTCCGCAAAACTTCAGGCGTGTTCATCATGGTACGCAACGACGAAAAGTACGTATTCGCTGATTGCGCGATCAACATTTCCCCGGACAGCAACGACCTGGCGGAAATCGCGGTTGAAAGTGCGGCAACTGCTAAAATGTTCAACATCGAGCCAAAGGTTGCAATGCTGAGCTTCTCGACAAAAGGATCGGCAAAATCCCCAGAAACCGAACGCGTAGTGGAAGCGGCTCGCCTTGCCGCTGAGCGCGATCCGAACCTTGTGGTGGACGGAGAATTCCAATTCGACGCAGCATTCGTGCCATCCGTTGCAGAAAAGAAAGCACCGGGCTCCATCATCAAAGGGGACGCGAACGTATTCGTATTCCCAAGCCTTGAAGCAGGAAACATCGGCTACAAAATCGCCCAGCGCCTAGGAAACTTCGAAGCGGTAGGCCCGATCCTGCAAGGTTTGAACAAACCGGTGAACGACCTATCCCGCGGATGCAGCGTGGAGGACGTTTACAAGCTTGCACTCATTACAGCCGGGCAGGCAATGAACTGAATCTGACAGTGAAAGGGGAAGTGTGTGCCTGGCGGCGCGCCTTCCTCTTTTTTCATTCTTGTATTATAATGCAAAGGAATAAATTTGAACGTTTAGAGGAGTTACCATTATCATGATAGAACCAACAAATGCGCTCGCCCAGGCGCTGCTCATGCAGCCGGGCTGGCGAATCATCGATCAATCATCATTGGGCGCAAACTTCCATGCACTCCAATCGTTCGCCATGGATGACACGTTATGCACGTCTGTTGGAAAGGGCGAAAGCGGAGCGGTCTGCCGCACGTGGGTCCACCACAACACGATCGTACTCGGCATCCAGGATACAAGACTGCCCCATCTTCAGGAAGGCATCGACTATTTGAACAGCCAGGGGTATGAGGTTATCGTCCGCAACTCAGGCGGATTGGCAGTCGTACTCGACGATGGCGTCCTTAACATTTCGCTTGTATTCCCGGAAGGCGAAAAAGCGATCGATATCAATAGAGGCTATGACGCGATGTTTGAACTGACAAAGGATATGTTCAAGGATCTGACGTCTGAAATAGAAGCTAGGGAGATCATCGGCTCATACTGTCCAGGCAGCTATGACTTGAGCATCGGCGGCAGGAAGTTTGCGGGAATTTCCCAGCGGCGGATCCGGGGCGGCGTGGCCGTCCAGATCTATCTTTGCATCGGTGGCAGCGGGTCGGAGCGGGCTGCAATGATCGGTGAGTTCTATAAGCGTGCACTGCAAGGCGAACAGACCAAATTCGCCTTCCCGACGATCGACCCAAGTGTGATGGCTTCGTTGACCGAGCTGACAGGAGAAAGGTTGACCGTCCAGGACGTGATGCTGCGACTGCTCACATCGCTGAAAGAAATGAGCGGGCAGATTTTTGCGGGCACGCTACAAGGAGCAGAAACAGAACTCTATCACCACTATTACCAACGGATTGTGGAGCGGAATGAGAAGGTGTTGGGGGAATAGTGAGGGTTGAGGGAATCAAAAAGGTGGAATGATACCCTCCCTCGTGGAGAAAGCAAGGGATGAGGGAACCAAAAAGGTGGAATGATACCCTCCCTCGTGGAGAAAGCGAGGAGTGAGGGAATCAAAAAGGTAGAATGATACCCTCACTCGTGGAGAAAGCGAGGGGTGGGGGAATCAAAAGGGCGGAATGATACCCTCACTCAGGGAGAAAGCGAGGGGTGAGGGTATCAAAAAGGCGGAATGATACCCTCATTCGTGGAGAAAGCGAGGAGTGAGGGAATCAAAAAGGTAGAATGATACCCTCACTCGTGGAGAAAGCGAGGGGTGGGGGAATCAAAAAGGTAGAATGATACCCTCACTCGTGGAGAAAGCGAGGGGTGGGGGAATCAAAAGGGCAGAATGATACCCTCACTCGTGGGAATAGCGAGCGGTGAGGGAATCAACACACCAACATACCAAGGGGCCAGACCCCCTTAGCACTTTAAAGCGCTAAGGGGGTCTGGCCACTGATCTTTTTATCTATTCCGCCAGTTTCTCCAAGTTCCCGTTGCGGTCCATCATGAATTTTGATGGTACGCGTTCTTCTTCGTCGAACAGGACGAGCTTGCGTGCTCTGTTCATGATTTTCATCAGTGTTTCGTAATCCTCCTGGACGGTCAGCTGCTCATCCTGAAGCGTTTTGACGCGCTGTTCGAGCTCCTGGGCCTTCCGGGCAAGTTCGGCATTTTCTTTTGCTAGTCTCTCGTTTTCTAGTTTTAGAGCGCTAGTATGAACGTTTGAGTGTTTCATGGTTTGTAAGAAACCGATAACCTGATCGATGGAAAGCGTACCGTTAAAACCGGAATAGACTGGTTGCTTTTGCTGCAGAGGCATTTGCTCGGCTGCAGTTTCCATCTTTGTTTGCACCGGTGCCTGCATGACAGGTTGGGCTAACACTTCAGTCTGCTCAAGCACATATGGGATATCCTCATCCACAATGGACTCAGGTGGGTTGTAAAGAAGCTTCTTCGTAGGCTGGCCAAGTGCGCGCTGCCTTTGCTTGCGCTGTTTTTTCGCTAATTGAAGCGCCTTTTCATAATCATGCCTTACCACTGCGTTCCAGCGGAATCCGCAGGCTGCCGAGGTGCGGTTCAGCTTGTCGCCGACCTCCTCGAATGCGTTAAGCTGTGTGCTGCCTTCCCTTACATGTCGCAAAACCGTTTCGGCTAGTAATAAATCATTCTCCTCGGACCAAGCGTCCTGACGATCTTTCATTGTAATCCAACTCCCTTTTAAGCTTTAGTTCTGTTATTATTTTTGACGAGAAAAAAATATTTATACATATTCATAGAAAAAATTACTAGATTGTTATCTGCCGCCAATTCGAGGCTGATTCTCCGGAAACTCCCTTGCAAAGGGTGGATTTTACATGTAAAATATCATTTGCAAAGCCATGGGGACAGATCCCCAGAAAAGAAAGGGTTGTACCAGCAATGGCGAATGAATTTCGAATATGTGATGATTGCCAGGCAACCAACATCAAAACATTGATTCCGAAGCTGAAAAATGTGGATGAGGAAGCAACGCTGGATGTGGGATGCCAATCTTATTGCGGACCGGGAAGGAAGAAGTCGTTTGCATTTGTGAACAACCGTCCTGTTTCTGCACCAACAGAAGATGAACTGATCGAAAAAATAGTGAAAAAGATCAAAAAATAGAAATCGCCTTCGTATTCGTACAAAGGTGATTTTTTATTCGCCTAAAAGATTCAGATTATCAGTAGAATGACGAAAAAAAGAGTAGGCGGGAATATGTTCGGGTAATACGAGGATAGACCCTCTATTTTGCCTTTTGGCCATCCTTTCTTTGTAAAAAAAATACTATATAATAGAGTCAGGTTTAAAAATATCACACGTAAACGAGGTCAAGAGAATGAGTTATGCAACGGAAAAGCTTAGTGAAGAAAAAGTATTCAAAGATCCGGTCCATCGTTATGTGCATGTTCGTGACCGTGTGATATGGGACTTGATCGGGACAAGGGAGTTCCAGCGCCTGAGAAGGATCCGTCAGCTAGGGACGACATATTTGACGTTTCATGGCGCGGAGCACAGCCGTCTGAACCATTCGCTTGGAGTCTATGAAATCGTACGCCGGATCATTGACGACGGCTTTGACGGAAGGCCGGACTGGCATCCTGAAAACCGCCTATTGTGCCTGTGTGCAGCATTGCTCCATGATCTTGGGCATGGTCCGTTCTCCCATTCCTTTGAAAAAGTGTTCCACCTCGATCATGAGGATTTTACACAAGAGATCATTTTGGGCAAAACCGAGGTGAATGCCGTATTGCGTAATGTCCATAAGGATTTTCCGAAGCATGTAGCCGAAGTGATTGCCAAAACATATAAAAATAAATTAGTAGTAAGCTTGATTTCCAGTCAGATTGATGCCGATCGGATGGATTACCTGCTTCGTGATGCCTATTTTACAGGGGTGAGCTACGGGAACTTCGATATGGAGCGGATCCTGCGCGTCATGAGGCCGAGAGAGGATCAGGTGGTCATCAAGTCGAGCGGGATGCACGCGGTCGAGGATTATATCATGAGCCGCTACCAGATGTACTGGCAGGTCTATTTCCATCCGGTGACAAGAAGTGCGGAGGTTATTTTAACGAAGATCCTTCATCGAGCAAAACAACTGTATGAGGAAAACTATACGTTCAAGCATGATCCGATACATTTTTATTCCCTTTTTCAGGACAAGCTTGAGCTTGAGGATTATATAAAATTGGACGAAGCCGTCATCATGTTTTACTTCCAGGCTTGGGAAGAGGAAGAAGATTCGATAATAAGTGACCTTTGTCGACGATTTATGAACAGGAATTTGTTTAAGTATGTCGAATTTAATCCTAATAAGCAGATGATGGATTTAATGGAACTGATGGGTCTCTTCAAAAAAGCGGGACTCGATCCGGAATATTACCTTGTAGTCGATTCCTCCTCCGACCTGCCGTACGACTTTTACCGTCCTGGTGAAGAGGAAGAAAGATTGCCGATCCATCTGTTGAAGCCAAACGGGGACATCCGGGAGCTTTCCAGGGAATCGGAGATAGTAGAAGCGATTTCCGGCAAAAGAAGAACCGACCATAAGCTTTATTTTCCACAGGACATACTAGAGGACCAGACGTCAAAACGCGCGATAAAGAAAAAAATCAGAGAGATATTAGGAATATAGGCTACGGATACACGTTAGGAGATGAAGGGTTTGTTGATCGATCACGCAAAATTAATGAAGGTCTTTGCTACGGCCGGGGAAGTCATCGGGAGAAAAAAGCTGCAAAAGATGGTGTACATAGCCAAAAAGCTGAACTACCCATTCTATGAAAAATACAATTTCCATTTCTATGGACCATATTCCGAAGAGGTGACCTTAAGAGTGGAAGAGCTCTGCAACCTGGGCTTTTTGCACGAACTGAAGGAAAACAAAGGCGGCTACTCGCAGTACCGTTACTCCCTCACGGATACGGGATCGGAATTCCTCAAGCACTACGACCTGGAGATGCCGCATCTCGGCGAGTGCATGACCGCCATGAACGAACAGAGCTCACGCTTCCTTGAGCTCGTTTCAACGGTGCTTTACTTTGAGAATCTGCCAAAAGAAGAAGTGCAGGAAAAGGTGTTCACGTTAAAGAGCAAGCAGCGTTACACCGAGCAGGAAGTGGACGAGGCATACGAATATATCGAAAAGCTGCGAGCGCAGTTGCTGAGCTAGACCCGTAGATATGGGTCTGGCTTTTTATTTGCTGAAGCTTTGTTTTGGTGTGCGGATTTTGTCACTGATTGTCGAGCGGATCGATAATGCTTCGTAATGGACCGATAATGTGGGAAAACGGATCGATAACGGAACCGAACGGATCGATTACGCAAAGAAACGGATCGATAAGTGTGAGTTTCCGACCGATAAACTGAATCAGCTAAAAAAATCTCACTCAATTCTCCACCAATGTGGATTATTTTTCCTTAACCCGCTTAATCCCCGACACAAAAGGGAATGGTATAAGAAAAAAGTACGGATAAAAGGGGATACTTTAGCGATGGATAAGTGGACATTGAAGGCGAGAGAGAGCATATGGTTTGTTCCGAGCATATACAGCATAGCAAGCATCATATTGACCATCATAGTGATTTTGATTGATACAGTGTTTGCAGATTCGGTGCAGAATGCCCTGCCAAAGGTACTGTTTACGAGTGTGGACCTAGGAACGACGATACTGAGCTCCATCTCGACGGCAATCCTGACGATGACGACGATTTCGTTTTCCACGATCATGGTTGTGCTGACGACATACTCCTCACAGTTCTCCCCGCGTACCCTGCAGGACTTTATGACGGAAAGCAGTACAGTCAGGGTGCTCGGCGTTTTCGTTGGAGCGTTCATCTATACTGTGCTTTCGCTTCTATTCATGAAGGACTGGCTCGACGACCAGCGCGTATTGGCTGCTGGGGTCGGCATCATCCTTGCCATCATCTGTGTCGGCTACTTTGTGTTCTTCATTCATCACGTTTCCAGGTCAATCCGGGTAAGCATGCTGATCGAACGGCTGATGAAGGAAGGGATGGAGACTGCCGAAAAGAAGAAGACGCTGATAGAAGAGGGGAAACTGGTCCTTTCGGAAAAGCAGAACTTCGACTATATCGAGAAATTGGAATGGATGGCAGAAGCTACAGGCTACATCCAGCTCTTAGACACTGAAGGACTGGCTGAAAAAGCGAAGGAGCACGACCTGTTCATTCATTACCACAAGCGGATCGGTGATTTTGTGACAGACAAAAGTGTCATCGGAGAAGTTTATTTTCTTAAAGAAAAAAAGGAAACCATCGATATCAATCCATATCTGGAAATCGGACCTGAGAGGACACCGCTTCAGGACGGGGAGTTTGCCCTGCAGAAGCTTGCAGAAGTGGCATTGCGGGCCATCTCGCCAGGAATCAATGATCCAAACACCGCAAACAACTGTATCCGGTATATGAGCCGGCTCTTGATCGAATTTGGCGAAATCGATTCAGACTTGCTGCTCTTCTTGGATGAGGATCACAAGCAGCGCATCTTCCTGCCGCAGCGGACCTTTGAAGAGATTCTGTATACGGCATTCTACCAGCTCAGGATCTACGGACAGGCTGATATCTCGGTGATCCTGACCATCCTGGAATGCCTGATCCTTACAGCAGAAGGAAGCAGCAAACCGATCAGACGGAAAATCAACAGCATGTATGATTTTTTAGTCAACAGCATCAAGGAAGGGCAGTTCGAGCCGTTGGATATTGTGAAAATCGAGGAGAAGAAGGCGTGTTTGAATGAACTTCTTCGGTAGCGGGGGAATCGATGCTGCCCCACGCACCGTATTAGCGTGGTTTCGCCCGCAAAACAGGATTTGCGCCCGATAATGCGCGGTTTTCGCCCGCAAAATTAAATTTGCGCCCGGTAGTGCGTGTTTATCGCCCGCAAAAAAAAATTTGCGCCCGATTCCCATTTTCACCCCATTCCATCATCAAAAAAGGTGTCCCGAACACCAACCAACGGGACACCTTTCACAATATTTTATTGATCGCTCAAGCGCTTCCCGCCAACCGCGTAATGACCTTTTGTCATCTCTTCAATGAACACAACGATTTTATCCTCCGGTGCGCCGGTTGTCTCGCTGACAGCGGTCGTCACTTTTTCCACCAATGCCTTCTTCTGTTCCTCTGTACGGCCCTCAAGCATTTTCACTGTTACGTATGGCATGTGAATGACACTCCTTTAAGTTTTAGGCTTTTTCGCATATGTTGTTGCATTGACGTATTCAGCTTACCCCCGCAAGATGAACTACTGTCGTGCTCTTTTCCTGTAGGATAGGATTTTTCTAACTAAATAATGTGTAATTATAGCTATAAAAAATCCAAAAGCCGATTTTTTACAGACAAAAGCAACAAACTTTATGAAAAGAGCTTATTTCGACTAATATTTTCTATCCTTACATAAATTATTGTATACTTATTAGAAAAGCGCAAGCGAAGAAATCGCGTAGAAAAGGGGAAAAGGGTTGGATAGTTTTTTTGGACTGAATCTGGAGTTGATTCCATATTTGGCGATCACGCTGATTATAGCGTTTACGCTGCATGAATATGCCCATGCCTTTGTGGCTTATAAATTTGGGGACCCGACAGCGAAAAATCAGGGAAGGCTAACCTTGGCGCCGCATGTGCATCTGGACCCGATCGGGACGATACTGATATTCATTGCAGGCTTCGGATGGGCAAAGCCGGTCCCGGTCAACAGGTTCTATTTCAAGAATCCGAGATTGGCGGGGATACTCGTTTCGCTTGCCGGACCGCTCAGCAATCTATTGCTTGCGTGCCTCGCGTATTTGCTGTTCTTTCTACTTGTGAGCCTGGGGTTGCTCCAAGGACTGCCGATCTCCATCCTGGAAAAAATAGAGCTCTTCGTCGACGTTTTCACAAGGTTGAACGTGCTTCTTTTCATTTTTAATCTCCTGCCGTTTCCGCCATTGGACGGATACAGGATCCTTGAAGATTTGGCACCGGCCGATTTGAGGGTGAAAATGACAAGACTGGAGCCATTCGGCATCATCATCTTTTTAGTATTGATTTTTACAGACCTTGGTGACTATACCATCAATCCGCTGCTGTATGACGTTGTCCCGAGTATACAAGGAACAATCATGCAGTGGTTTGCTAGCATATTCTTACGTTAAGGGGGAACCATCATGGACCAGGAAAAGAAAAAGAAACCGATTGGATTTAATATCATAAAAAATGACCCGACAGACGGCCATGGAGGCTTTGGTGTTGGTGCACTAAGCCTTGATAATGTATCACCGGTATTCGTTGACGTGGAGGGTGGCGAGGCGTTTGTCGATATCGGCGCCATGCACGCACGAAGCACGGTGGAACGCGGCATCAAGTTTTTGCCGAATAAGGAAGATGTACCGAACGGAAAGCCGTTTTGGCTTGTCTGGGTGACGATTGACCGCAAGCAGGAGGGACCGTACTATGCCGGTGTGACAGCCTGCGAAATGACCGTCGACCGTGAGATCCGAAGAGGCTACAAATCCTTGCCGGAGCATGTGAACAGAATGGACAAATCGATGAAGCGCCATATCATCGTCGAACATATGGACGACAAGTCTAAAACTATTCTGCAAAAATATCTCATCGGACATGACAGCGGAATGTGGGAGCGTGCGTCCGACGATTTGAAAAACCAGTTAAAAGTCAACACCATCTGAAAAATAAAGTTGTGACATTTTTTTGAACGTTCGGCTATACCCACTTGAGTTATTACCGCAAAAAAAGTAAACTAAGTCTACATGTGTATAGAGCACATGGAAAGCTAGGACACCTAAAACCCCCGAGAGGCATCTCGGGGGTTTTAACTTTTTATTCATCTACATCCAAGGTACAAGCTTCTTCCACCATTTTTCCTTCTTCTCTGGAGCTGTCGTATCAGGCGGTGCCTGCTCCTGCTCGGTACCCTCCGCTTCTTTAGTACAATACTCCGTCGGTTCAGATCCTTTTACATAATACGTCATCCGCGAAACCGGGCAGTCCTCTGAAGCCAGCAGTCCGCTTTGCGGGTTAACCTTCACACTGACTACATTATCGGTCGGCTGGAACGCCACCACCGATTTATTTTTCAGGGCATTTTCCATGAATCCTGCCCAGATTTCCTTCGCATAGCGCTTTTCCGTCCATAGGGTGATGTTCTGGTCCTTATCGTAACCCGTCCAGACGGCACTCACCAGCTGCGGCGTATAGCCGATCATCCAGCTGTCCGTTTCCGTCGAGCCCGATTTACCTGCATAGGGGCGGGTCAGCTTATCCTTGATGGCATTCCCTGTCACTGCCATATAGCCATTCAGGGCCGTATCGAACATCCCTGTCATCATATGGTTCAGCACGAACGTGACATCCTTATCCAATACCTGCTTTGCCTTGGCATCGCGCTCATAGAGGACCTCGCCCTTGTAGTTGACCACCTTTTCGATAAAAACTGGCTGGACCTCTTTTCCGCCATTGGCAAACGTGCTGTAGGCATTTGCCATATCAAGCACCCGGACAGGCGAAGTCCCAAGTGCGAGGGAAGGGACCGCCTTTACATTCGATTCGATGCCCATCTTTTTCGCCTGTTTGACCAGTTCGCTTTTTCCCAGGAGCAGATGGGTCTTCACTGCATACACATTATCCGAAAGCGGCAGTGCCTGCATCATCGTCAAGGTGTCATTGGCATAGTAATGGTTGAAATTATGCGGCGTATAAGTGGACCGCCCTTCATCGACCTGGAATGTCGTCCGCTCGCTGCGGAACCCGGTCGATGGCGTAAAGCCCTTTTCCAGCGCACGATAATAAAGGAGCGGCTTAAATGTGGAGCCAGGCTGCCTTTCCGCCTGGGTCACCCTGTTATACGGGCTTTCCTCATAATCCCGTCCACCGACAAGTGCCAGCACTTTTCCGGACTTTGGCTCCATCGCGACAAAACCGACCTGCATCGTGGAGTTCGGATCGAAAGTGGCTGTGATCTGTTCCTCCGCAATTTCCTGCATCTTCGGGTCAAGCGTCGTATAGATATGAAGCCCGCCGTCCTCGAGTTCTTTTTCCAGCTTCAGATCATGACGGATCACGGACCTGACTGCATCCTGAAAATATGGAGCCATGAATTCCTTCGGCAGATGCTCGCGATCTCCATATACTAGCGGCTCAGCAAGGACAGCCTCGGCCTCGGCGCGTGTGATGTCCTTATTTTCGACCATCGAATCAAGCACCGTCTTCTGTCTTGCCAAAGCCCGTTCACTATCTGTAAAAGGGGAATACACCCCTGGACCCTTGGGAATCCCTGCAAGCATGCTGGCCTCGGCCAAGTTCAGGTCCGCTGCCGGCTTGCCAAAATAATAATAGGAGGCTGACTCGATTCCGTACGCACCATGCCCGTAATAGATCGTATTCAAATAGCCTTCAAGGATCTCTTCCTTTGAATAATTGGCCTCGATCCGGATTGTATAGAGTGCCTCATTCAATTTTCGGTTCCATGTCTTTTCATGCTCCAAGAAAAGATTGCGGGCATACTGTTGCGAGATCGTGCTCGCCCCTTGGACCTTTGCCATCGCCTTGATGTCAGCAAGGAGCGCACCGGCAATCCGTTTCGGGTCAAACCCATGATGGCTGAAAAAGCGGCGATCCTCCACCGCAACCGTGGCGTCGATCAGATGAGGGGAGATATCGGCAAGCGAAACCCAATATCGTTTCTCCCCGCTATGTGCCTCCCCGATGATCGAGCCGTCCTTGCTATAGAAAATCGAAGACTGGGACACAGATAGAGGAGGTGCCCCCTTGGACTTCGCATAAATGATGACACTTCCTATTAAAACCATCAACGAGATTGCTAGGATTGAAAAAATAAAAATAAAGGCACGAACATACTTCAAAACCCGCTGCAACCGGTCATCTGTCATCAATTCCATTTCAGAAATTCCCCCTTTCCGTGAGAGTCCTAGTCCTGCATCATTACTACTCAGTATGAAAACCTTTCCCGCGTTTTAAACATTTTCAAAAAAAAATAAATTTTAACTTGAATTTTTGCTAGATTCATCTATACTTTTTTCTTGTTGTATAAAATTAAATTAAGCTCTTTTCATTAACATTATTTGATGTGGCAAAAAAGTAAAAAATCGGCTTTTGGATTTTTTACAGCCTATCCCCATTCAAAATAATAGGAAAGACTTGATCTACAGGAAAAGAGCACGATGAAGCGCTTGGTTCGAGGATTTCCTATATACGTAAAAACAGCGAAGAGTACGAAAACACCTATAAATCATGTTTGCTTTTTTTTAGGTTAGGGAACGATAAAAGCGAAGTTTATTCGATATAGCACGAGTATTTTGGACAGATTAAAAAACGGAAGGGAATGTTGTACAAATGGAATTATGGTACACAGAATATCAAACTAAAAACTTTGGGATCACAACGAAGATCAAACGCACTTTACATACAGAGCAAACGGAGTTCCAAAAGCTTGACATGGTAGAAACCGAGGAGTTCGGAAACATGCTTATCCTTGATGGCATGGTCATGACTACGCAAAAGGACGAGTTCGTCTATCACGAAATGGTGGCACACGTACCACTTTTCACACATCCAAACCCTGAGAACGTGTTGGTAGTAGGCGGCGGGGACGGAGGCGTAATCCGTGAAGTATTGAAGCACCCAAGCGTGAAAAAAGCGACACTTGTGGAAATCGACGGAAAAGTGATCGAGTACTCCAAGCAGTACCTGCCTGAGATCGCTGGCATGCTTGACGATGCCCGCGTGGAAGTGAAAGTCGGCGACGGCTTCATGCACATCGCTGAAAGCGAAAACGAGTATGACGTAATCATGGTAGACTCCACTGAGCCTGTCGGACCTGCAGTCAACCTATTCACAAAAGGCTTCTACGCTGGGATCTCCAAAGCGCTGAAAGAAGACGGTGTATTCGTTGCACAGACAGACAACCCATGGTTCACGCCTGAACTGATCACAAACGTACAACGCGACGTACGCGAGATCTTCCCGATCACCCGCCTCTACATCGCAAACATCCCAACATACCCAAGCGGAATGTGGACATTCACAATCGGATCCAAAAAGCACGACCCATTGGAAGTAAAAGAAGACCGCTTCCACGACATGGACACAAAATACTACACAAAAGAACTTCACAAAGCAGCATTCGCCCTGCCGAAGTTCGTTGGTGATTTAATCAAGTAACGCAGTGAAGAGGGGCCTGACCCGCTCCGCGGTGATGCGTCGAAGTTATAGAGAATGAAAGAGGGGCCTGACCCTCGGCGCTTTAAAGCGCTAAGGGTCAGGCCCCTTCTTCAAAGGAGGAAATTATGATGCGTTTTGATGAAGCTTATTCTGGTAATGTGTTTATTAAGAGTCATCCGACTTTCGAGGACAGCCAGGCTGTGATTTATGGCATGCCGATGGACTGGACGGTTAGCTACCGACCTGGGTCCCGTTTTGGCCCATCCCGCATCCGTGAGGTATCCATCGGGCTTGAGGAGTACAGCCCGTATCTGGACCGCGAATTGGAAGAAGTGAAATATTTTGATGCAGGGGATATCCCATTGCCATTCGGTAACCCGCAAAAAAGCATCGAAATGATCGAGGAGTATATCGACTCCCTTTTAGAGAAAGACAAGTTCCCGCTTGGAATGGGTGGAGAGCATCTTGTTTCATGGCCTGTCATCAAGGCGATGTACAAGAAATACCCGGATCTTGCCATCATCCACATGGATGCGCACACCGACCTTCGTGACGACTACGAAGGCGAGCCTCTATCACATTCCACGCCGATCAAGAAGGCTGCAAACCTGATCGGACCGACGAATGTCTATTCTTTCGGAATTCGTTCCGGAATGAAAGAGGAATTCAAATGGGCGAAGGAAGTGGGCATGCACATCTCTAAATTCGAGGTGCTTGAGCCGCTGAAAGAAATCCTGCCAACATTGGCTGGCCGCCCTGTATATGTGACGATCGACATCGATGTGCTCGATCCTGCGCACGCACCTGGTACCGGGACAGTCGATTGCGGGGGCATCACATCCCGTGAGCTTCTGGCTTCCATCCACGAAATCGCACGTTCGAAAGTGAACGTCGTTGGAGCGGACCTGGTGGAAGTGGCACCAATTTATGATACATCCGAACAAACTGCAAACACAGCAAGCAAGCTCATTCGTGAAATGATCCTTGGCTGGGTGAAATAAAGTTGTTGCCCTGTCTGCTGACCGGTTGGTTGGTGGATGGGGCTTTTGCATGTCATTCGCGCCAGAGATCAGCTTCAAGTCCCAGAACCTCATTTTCTCCCTAAACAGGCCACCCCGCTATTGAACTTGCTCCACTACTTGTTTTATACTATGAAGGTTATAGAAAAGTAAAAGCGCCGCGAAAAGCGTTAATCATAAAGGATGTGTCTGGATTGCTGGACAATCAGAACAGTGCCAAGATGCCTATCCGGGTGAAGTTCAAGTCGGAAATTCTTCAAGATGAAGAACGGCAGGTTATGGCGTATGAGACAAATGGTCAATACTACCTTAAAGGTGAAACTGAATATATCGTTTTTTCCGAGGATCAAGGGAACGGGAAAAAGCTGGATGTCATTTATAAATTATCCGATCAAGAGGTTTGGGTGAGCCGTTCAGGCAACGGAGTGAAAATGAAACAGACCTTTCGTGCAGGTGAACTGACAGCCGGGCTGTATGACAGTGAATTTGGTATTTTCCATTTGGAGACAGATACCGAGAAGGTTGTAAGGATGCAGGATCCTGTGAAAAATCGTGGCTCCATACAGCTGCAATACCAGCTGAAGGTACAAGGGCAAGAGACAGGTCAATATTTCATCACCATCCATTACGAGGAGGAACAAACGACATGAATATAGTAGAACAAGTCCAGGAACGTTTAAAAACTGAAATTAAAGATGCCGTGATCAAGGCAGGCTTGGCGACAGAGGAGGAGATCCCGGATGTGGTGCTAGAAACACCGAAGGATAAAGCAAATGGTGACTATTCCACCAACATGGCGATGCAACTGGCACGTGTCGCGAAGAAGGCGCCACGCATGATCGCGGAGGAGCTTGTGAAAAATTTTGACCAATCCAAGGCGAGCATCGAAAAAATCGATATCGCAGGACCTGGTTTCATCAACTTTTACATGAACAATTCCTATCTGACGGACCTGATTCCGACGATACTCGAGCAAGGCTCCGATTACGGTAGATCGAATGTCGGAAACGGCGAAAAGATCAATGTCGAGTTCGTATCAGCGAATCCTACAGGCGACCTTCACTTGGGGCATGCCCGTGGAGCGGCAGTTGGGGATTCCCTTTGCAACGTATTGGACAAGGCTGGCTATGATGTCACAAGAGAATATTACATTAACGACGCCGGAAACCAGATCAACAATCTTGCGTTGTCTGTAGAGGCGCGTTACTTCCAGGCGCTTGGCCAGGATGTGGCGATGCCTGAGGACGGCTACCACGGAAAGGATATCATCGGCATCGGACAGGCGATTGCAGATGAGTTCGGCGACCGCTTTGTTCATGAATCAGAAGAAGACCGCCGCAGCTTTTTCCGTGAATACGGCTTGAAATATGAGATGAAAAAATTACAGCAGGATCTTGAGGAATTCCGTGTCCGTTTCGACGTATGGTATTCCGAGACTTCCCTATACAATAACGGCAAAATCGATGAAGCGTTGGCGACACTGCGTGAAAAAGGCCATATCTATGAAGAGGACGGCGCGACCTGGTTCGGATCCATGGAATTCGGCGATGACAAAAACCGTGTATTGATCAAAAATGACGGTTCTTACACTTACTTGACGCCGGATATCGCGTACCATCAGGACAAGCTGAAGCGCGGCCATGATAAGCTGATCAACATCTGGGGTGCCGACCACCATGGCTATATCCCACGTATGAAGGCGGCAATCGAGGCGCTTGGCTACGGGAAGGACGCCCTGGAAGTGGAAATCATCCAATTGGTTCACCTTTTCCAAAACGGCGAAAAAATGAAGATGAGCAAGCGTACAGGTAAAGCCGTGACGATGCGTGACCTGATGGAGGAAGTGGGCCTTGATGCGGTTCGTTACTTCTTCGCAATGCGCTCTGGCGATACACATCTGGACTTCGATATGGACCTGGCAGTTTCCCAGTCCAATGAAAACCCGGTATTCTACGCGCAGTATGCACATGCCCGTATCTGCAGCATGCTTCGCCAAGGGGAAGAGCTTGGATTAAGCTTAGAAGGACCGTATGCATTGGAAAATATCAATTCCGAAAAAGAGATCGACCTTTTGAAAAAGCTGGGTGACTACCCGCAAGCGGTGGCAGAAGCGGCACAAAAACGCATCCCGCACCGTATCACGAACTATGTTTTCGAGCTATCCTCCGCGCTGCACAGCTTCTACAATGCAGAAAAAGTATTGGATGCAGAAAATATGGAAAAATCCAAAGCGCGCCTCGGCCTGATGAAAGCCGTTCAAATCACGCTGAAGGACGCACTAAGCCTGATCGGTGTATCCGCTCCGGAAAAAATGTAATAGAAATTACAAGAAAAGGCTCACTACCATTATGAGTAGTGAACCTTTTTTTGGTGAAAAATAATGAAATAAATAACTGAAAACAAAAGGAGTTTTTCATCTATGAAAGAAAGCATCCTGGCACTCTTAACCGGCATGGTCGTAGGGTTCGTATTCGCCCTCTTCCGCCTGCCCATCCCCGCACCACCAGTATTCTCCGGCATCATCGGAATCGTCGGCATCTACCTAGGCTACAAACTATTCTCCTGGATCGCACCAATGTTCCAGAGCACAGGCAGTTGAGGTTGAAGTTGAAGTTGACATAACAACAGGGGTCTGGCCCCATTTGGGTAAAACATCCAAATGGGGCCAGACCCTTTTTGCTATTAAAAGTAGTTTGTTTGGGTAACTCTGCTGTAACTTACAGTCATAACGAGCTAAATGTCGAGGAGACGGCACGAAAGCAAGCGAATCGCACCGTCCCACCGAGCAAATGGCCTAAGTGACGGTACGAAAACAAGCGAATCGTACCGTTCTACGGAGCAAATCACCGAATGGACGGCATCGCCCCCAGCTGCTTCACAATCTACCACTCCACAGTCGCCCCGCCGATCCGCTTCACCCCGCGGATCGCCGCTACGTCCTCAACAAGCTGGAGGGCGGCTTCGTCCTTGCGCTTGGCCTCGATCATGAAGTCGACATCCTGACCAAGTCCGACGACGACCTTCAAAAACTCCGTCAAGAACTGCAAGTCCACATAGTCCGCGTGATGGCGCAGCTTTTTCTCCGAGATGGGGGAGGAGATATGGACCTTCGGGATAATGCCAATCCCGCGCCATGTTTCGTAGACCCTCGGCAAAAGCTCCTCCCAGGATACAGCGCTTGGGTTCGCATATTCGTGGTGATAGTCGAAAGCAAGCGGTATGCCGAGCTTTTCGCACAGCACCAGCGTTTCCTCCGTCGTGTAGGTCTTATCATCATTTTCCAATGTCATCCGCTTAAAAACGTGCTCCGGAAGCTGCTTGATATTTTCATAAAAGCGCTCCAATGCAGCCTCCTTATTTCCGTAGGCGCCTCCGACATGGATGTTGATCGTCCCGCTGTCCGCAAGGCCCATTGCCTCAAGCATTTCATAATGATACACCATATCCACCACAGCATTCTCGGTAATATGTGGCTTGTCGCTTGTAAAGAGCGTGAACTGGTTAGGATGGAAGCTAGTGCGCATGCCATAGCGCTTCACCAGGTCGCCGATTTCCTTGAACTCAGCCCCGAACTCCGAAACGAAATCCCATTTGACCTTGGGATGTGTCGCAAGCGGCACGATGGAGGAGGAGAAACGGAATACCTTGATCTCGTTTGCGATGCAGAGATGTATGGTGCGCAGGGTGCTCGCAAGGTTTTGACGGGTCACCTCCAGCAGTTTGGCGCGCCCGTCCTCAGGCGACATCTGCTTATAGCGCGTATAGGTCAATGTCTTGCCGGGGGAGGCGTCCCAAAGGTTCCATGATTGTGATACAAAGCCAAAGCGTATTCGCAATGGGATTCACCTCTTTCTTATTTTCCTGACTTACAATTACAGCAAAGGAGAAACAAGCTTTGCAAGCTGTTCCCTTCCTTTATCCAGAATGGACCGCTCACTGATGTATTCTAGCGTCAGCTTCTCGGAATTATGGATGTCCTTTTGGATTTCAGGGATGGTTGCCTTTACGAACTCTGGGTCATATATCAGGCAATTGATTTCATTATTTAAAAAGAGACTGCGTTTGTCAAAATTGGCTGTGCCGATATCGCACATTTCCTCGTCGATGACCATCACCTTGGCATGATAAAAGCCAATATAGAAACGGTAAACCTCGGCACCTGCCTCCAGAAGGGATGGGAAATATAGAAAGGCCGCATCCCTGACAAGTGCGTGATCCGCTTTATCGGGCAGGAGGATGGTTACCTTGACACCGCGCCGAAGCGCCGCCATCAGCTCGTTATAAAGCCGCTCATCCGGAATGAAATAAGGCGTGCAGATGATCACGGACCGCTGTGCCTTCTGAAGCAGCTTAAGGAAAGTTTCCTTCAGGGCTTCGCCGTTTGTCGGGACGAATTGATGTAAGCTTTTTCCCGCTTCCAACGGAGGATAGTAGGCCGATGATTCCGAGCGCGGTTTCGAGGTGCAATCATCCCAATTCTCGAAAAACTGCGTTTGAAGATCCTGCACTCCTTCTCCCTTAAGCTTCAGATGGTAATCGCGCCACACACCGAACTCAGGGTCCTGGCCGAGATATTCCTTTCCGATGTTAAATCCACCGACATAGCCGATCTTCCCATCCACAACAGTGATTTTGCGATGGTTTCGTTGGTTGATGCTGAAAAAGATGAAGGGGAATGAAGGCTTGCGGCAGTATTCGACCTCGATTCCATGGGAACGAAGCTCATTCACCTGTTTTCTTTTCAACTTATGGGAGCCAAGGTAATCCACGAGCAGGCGGACCTCGACCCCCTCATCCGCCTTGCTTTTTAAGATGGTGAAGAATTCCTCGCTGACATGATCCCCGTTTACGAGGTAAAAGAGGGAATGGATGTGATGTTTGGCATCCTTCATTTCTGCAAAAAGGTCCTCATACAGCTTGTTGCCGTCGGAATAGAGGTGAAAGTCGCTCCTTCTTTTCGGGAACTCGAGCCTAGTGACCTTCTTAAGATGCATCTTTCGTCCCAGCTGAAAATCAATGACGATCCAAATAAGAATAAGTAGTATTGCTAAACCGATATATAATGCGATAGTCATGTTTACCCCTCCGTCATCCGACTGTTTCTAGTTTCTACCGAACGGCCCTGACTTATCCTTTTTACAGGTCCTTATGCCCAGGTTGGGCCAAAGATACTAAAGCCGTCTCCAATCCATACCCACATGGGAAAAAGCATAAGCAAAATTTTCAGCAAATGTGTTGACTGAATGCTCATTCACAAATAGAATAGAGATAAATTAAAGTTCTGAAAATTATATTCTTTCCAAACATTAAGGCTCTTCGGGTAATATAGAAAGCCGCTGACACAAAAAAAGGGGACATAAGAAAGGAGTGGAGAGATGTGGGGAACGGTTTGTTAATAGCCAATTGGATTTTAACGATAATTGTAACCGCTTACGCAGTATCACTATTTGTTTATTTGATCAGAACAAGGATTACATTCATCAAGCTGGGCAAGAAGGTCGAGTTTGATAAAAAAGTAAAAGAAAGATTGGATAAGGTCTGGGTCAATGTTTTTGGCCAGAAGAAGCTCTTGAAGGATAAGAAGAGTGGGATCATCCACGTCATGTTCTTCTATGGGTTCTTGATGGTCCAGCTTGGCGCGATCGACCTGATCATCAAAGGTCTTTTCCCAGGTTCACACCTGCCGCTGGGACCGCTTTATCCAGCGTTCACGTTTTTCCAGGAGCTTGTCACGCTCATGATTTTGGTCGCAGTACTATGGGCGTTCCACCGCCGTTATGTGGAAAAGCTTGTCCGCCTGAAGCGCGGCTTTAAATCAGGTCTTGTCCTTATTTTCATCGGCGGGCTGATGGTTTCCGTCCTTTTCTCAAACGGTATGGGGCTTATCTGGCACGACCATGGCCTGACATGGAGTGAGCCGGTTGCATCCGGAGTGGCATTCCTGTTCGGCTGGATCAATACGACGGCATCTGTCGCGCTGTTCTATGTAGGATGGTGGATCCATCTATTATTCCTGCTTGCATTCCTTGTATATGTACCGCAGTCCAAGCATGCACATTTGATTGCAGGACCGGCGAACGTATTTTTCCACCGCACCACGAATCCAGGAAAGCTTGAAAAGATCGATTTTGAAGATGAAACACAGGAATCCTTCGGGGTCGGGAAGGTCGAGGACTTCACCCAATACCAACTGATCGATATGTACGCCTGTGTGGAATGTGGACGCTGTACGAATATGTGTCCTGCAACCGGTACGGGGAAAATGCTTTCTCCGATGGATCTTATTTTGAAAATCCGTGATCACCTGACAGACAAGGGAGCTGCGATCACGTCCAAATCACCTTGGGTTCCGACGTTCGCATTCAACAATACGCAAGGCAATCAGCTGGCACTTGCTTCTGCCGGAAAAGGTGCGGAGGAAAGTGCTGCAACGATCGAGTACAGCCCGAGTCTGATCGGCGATGTCATCACAGAAGAAGAGATCTGGGCATGTACGACCTGTCGTAACTGTGAGGATCAGTGTCCGGTCATGAACGAGCACGTCGATAAAATCATCGACCTGCGCCGTTATCTTGTACTGACGGAGGGGAAAATGGATGCCGATGCACAGCGTGCGATGACGAACATCGAGCGTCAGGGCAATCCTTGGGGCTTGAACCGCAAAGAGCGCGAAAACTGGCGTGAAGCGGCACCTGAAGTGAATATCCCAACAGTAAAAGAAGTGAAAAAAGCGGGCGAAGAGTTCGAATTCCTTTTCTGGGTCGGCTCTATGGGATCCTTCGACAACCGTTCCCAGAAGATCGCGATCTCTTTTGCAAAATTGCTGAATGAAGCAGGCGTGAAATTCGCGATCCTCGGCAACAAAGAGAAAAACTCCGGAGATACGCCGCGCCGCCTTGGGAACGAATTCCTGTTCCAAGAGCTTGCAACAGGCAATATCGCCGAGTTCGAAAAGAACGAAGTGAAGAAAATCGTCACGATCGATCCTCATGCCTACAACATTTTCAAAAACGAGTATCCTGATTTCGGACTCGAGGCAGAGGTATATCACCATACAGAGCTACTGGCTCAGCTTGTAAAAGAAGGGCGCCTGAAGCCGCAGCATCCTGTGAACGAAACGATCACCTTCCACGATTCCTGTTACCTTGGAAGATACAACGAAGTCTACGAGCCGCCTCGTGAAATCCTGAAGAGCATCCCTGGTGTGACGCTTGTCGAGATGAAGCGCAACCGCGAAACAGGCATGTGCTGTGGAGCAGGCGGGGGTCTCATGTGGATGGAAGAGGACACAGGAACGCGCGTCAACGTCGCCCGTACCGAACAGGCACTCGAAGTGGCACCAAGCGTCATCAGCTCCGGCTGTCCTTACTGCCTGACGATGCTATCAGACGGCACAAAAGCCAAGGAAGTCGAAGAGAAGGTCAGCACATACGACGTTGCCGAGCTCCTCGAGAAATCCATTTACGGCGATAAAAAAGAAACTGTGGCATAAAGAGAATGCTAGCTTCATAGAAAAATAAATGGGTGTACGCGATATTCCAATTGCGTACACCATACCCTTTTAACGGAACTGAGCGAGCGTTCAGTCGCTTGTCTGTAAGCGCTAACAATATATTCAACCAATATAGAGGAGGAACTTAAAATGGGAAAAACAGTAATCGTCAGTGGAGTGCGTACGCCAATCGGAAAGTTTGCCGGGGGATTGAGCTCGTTGTCCGCATCGGATCTGGGAGCTGTAGCTATTAAAGAGGCGCTGAAAAGAGCCAACGTTTCAGGTGACGAGGTAGGCGAAGTGATCCTTGGTACAGTGCTCCAGGGAGGGCAGGGTCAGCTTCCTTCCCGTCAGGCATCACAAAAAGCGGGGCTTCCTTGGAACGTCAAAACAGAAACCATCAATAAGGTATGTGCATCAGGGATGAGAAGCGTAGCGCTTGGCGATATACTGATCCGCTCCGGTGAAGAAGAGGTCATCGTCGCAGGCGGCATGGAGTCCATGAGCAATGCCCCATATATCCTGCCGAAAGCAAGATGGGGACTTCGTATGGGTGACAGCTCGGTGAAGGATCTGATGGTGCATGACGGTTTGACTTGTACCTTTACAGGCGTGCACATGGGAACATACGGAAACAGTGTCGCAAAGGAAATGGAAATCTCCCGCGCGGATCAGGACGCTTGGGCATACAGAAGTCATCAGCGTGCAATTGATGCAATGGAAAAAGGAGTATTCACAGAAGAAATCGTACCTGTCGAAGTTCCTCAGCGCAAAGGCGAGCCTGTTGTCGTGAGCAAGGACGAATCGCCGCGCAAGGACACATCGATTGAAAAGCTGGCAAGCTTAAGACCGGCATTCGACCATGACGGAACCATCACGGCAGGAAACGCGCCGGGAGTGAATGATGGGGCAAGCGCGCTTGTCCTGATGAGTGAGGACCGTGCAAACAGGGAAGGAAAGCAGCCGCTTGCAACGATACTCGGGCATGCATCGATCGCCGTGGAAGCGAAGGATTTTCCGAAAACGCCAGGACTTGTCATCAATGAGCTTTTAAAGAAAACAGGGACGACACTGGAAGAAATCGATCTTTTTGAAATAAATGAGGCATTTGCGGCAGTCGCATTGGCATCTGCAAACCTTGCAGGGCTGGATCTGGAAAAGGTGAACGTGAACGGTGGGGCAGTGGCACTTGGACACCCGATCGGGGCAAGTGGTGCCCGCATCATCGTATCACTGATTCATGAACTGAAACGCCGCGGCGGCGGACTTGGTATCGCATCCATCTGCTCGGGCGGCGGACAGGGCGACGCAATCTTGATCCGGGTTTAATGAGAAGGGGGACTCAAAGAACATGACAATTCAAAAGGTAATGGTAATCGGAGCAGGGCAAATGGGATCTGGAATCGCGCAGGTTTGTGCGTTGGCAGGCTTCCATGTATATATGAACGATTTGAAGCAGGAATTCCTTGATCGCGGGCTTGCAGGCATCACGAAAAACCTTGTAAGAAGCGTCGAAAAGGGCCGCATGACCGCAGAAGCGAAGGATGAGGTGCTAGGGAGACTCACGGCTACAACGAATCTTGAAGACGCAAAGCACGTCGACATCGTCATCGAGGCGGCAGTGGAGAACATGGACATCAAGAAAAAGATCTTCGCACAGCTGGATGGTATCGCTCCAGCACATGCGATTTTGGCTACCAATACATCTTCCCTGCCAATCACAGAAATCGCCGCGGCGACAAACAGACCGGAAAAAGTGATCGGGATGCATTTTATGAACCCGGTACCGGTAATGAAGCTGGTCGAGATCATTCGCGGCCTGCAAACAGCCGATGAGGTGTATGCCGCGATTGAAGACATGACGAAAAAGCTTTCCAAGGTGCCAGTCGAAGTGAATGACTTCCCAGGCTTTGTGTCCAACCGTGTGCTCATGCCGATGATCAATGAAGCGATCTTCACGGTATATGAAGGGGTGGCAACACCGGAAGCGATCGATGAAGTGATGAAGCTTGGGATGAACCATCCGATGGGGCCGCTGACGCTTGCTGACTTCATCGGGCTCGATACTTGCCTCTACATCATGGAAACCTTGCATGAAGGCTTTGGCGATGACAAATACCGCCCATGCCCGTTGCTTCGTAAATATGTAAAAGCAGGCTGGCTCGGACGCAAGACAGGACGCGGATTCTACACATACGAGACATAAGGCAGCAGGAAAGGGGTCGAACGGGATGAACTTGAGATTCACGGAAGAACAGGAAATGGTACGGAAAATGGTGCGCGATTTTGCAGAAACGGAAATCGCCCCGTTTGTGGAAAAAATGGAGGACGGCGAGTTCCCGAGAGAGATTCTGAAAAAGATGGCCGATCTTGGCTTGATGGGCATGACAATTCCTGAGGAGTACGGTGGAGCGGGCATGGACTTTCCATCCTACATCATTGCAATCAACGAGCTTTCCCGCGTCAGTGCGACAGTTGGGGTTATTTTATCCGTTCATACATCGGTTGGAACGAACCCGATCCTTTATTTTGGAACAGAAGAGCAGAAGCAAAAATACGTCACAAAGCTTGCTTCAGGTGAGTACCTTGGCGCATTCGCCCTTACCGAGCCAAGTGCCGGCTCGGATGCAGGGAGCCTGAAGACACGTGCGGTGAAAAAAGATGACCACTATGTGCTGAACGGTTCGAAGGTGTTCATCACAAACGGCGGCGAAGCGGATACGTATATCGTATTTGCCTCCACCAATCCGGAGCTTGGGACGAAGGGCGTCAGCGCATTCATCGTGGAAAAGGACACTCCAGGCTTCATCATCGGAAAAGATGAGCACAAAATGGGCTTGCATGGCTCCAAAACGGTGCAGCTGACCTTTGAAGATGCGAGAGTGCCTGCAGAAAACCTGCTTGGCAAGGAAGGCGAAGGGTTCAAAATCGCGATGGCAAACCTTGATGTAGGCCGGATCGGGATTGCAGCCCAGTCACTCGGAATCGCAGAAGCGGCACTGCAGCATGCAACCGCCTATGCAAAAGAGCGCGAGCAGTTCGGCAAGCCGATCGCACTTCAGCAGGGAGTCGGCTTCAAGCTTGCTGATATGGCAACTGCGGTAGAAGGCGCAAAGCTCTTGACCTATCGTGCTGCGAACCTGCGTGCACTAGGCAAGCCTTGCGGCAAGGAAGCATCGATGGCAAAGCTTTTCGCGTCACAGACGGCAATGAATGTCGCAACAGAAGCGGTACAGGTATACGGCGGCTACGGCTACACGAAGGACTATCCGGTTGAGCGGTTCTTCCGCGATGCGAAGGTATGCGAGATCTACGAGGGTACAAGTGAGATACAGCGATTGGTGATCGGGAAACACCTACTAAACTAACAATCAAGGGGATGGAACAGATGAATTTTCTACTAAGCGAAGAACATGAAATGATTCGTAAAATGGTACGCGATTTTGCCAAGAATGAAGTGGAACCGACAGCAGCGGAGCGCGATGAGGAAGAGCGCTTTGACATGGAGATCTTCCGCAAGATGGCGGACCTCGGACTGACAGGGATTCCTTTTCCGGAAGAGTACGGCGGAATCGGCAGTGACTATCTGGCATATTGCATCGCGGTCGAGGAGCTTTCCCGCGTATGTGCGTCAACTGGGGTGACATTATCTGCCCACACGTCACTTGCGAGCTGGCCGATCTACAAATACGGAACAGAAGAGCAGAAGCAGAAATACTTGGTGCCACTTGCACAGGGAACGAGCATCGGCGGCTACGGCCTGACTGAGCCAGGCTCCGGATCTGATGCTGGCGGAATGAGAACGACTGCAAAGCTTGATGGCGATCACTATGTGTTGAACGGCTCGAAGATTTTCATCACAAACGGCGGCATTGCCAATATCTATGTCGTGTTCGCGGTAACTGACCCATCCAGTAAGCATAAGGGTACGAGTGCATTCATCATCGAAAGCGGCTTTGAAGGCTTCAGCGTCGGGAAGAAGGAAAAGAAACTCGGGATCCGCTCCTCACCGACAACGGAAATCATTTTTGAAGACTGCCGTGTGCCGGTAGAGAACATGCTTGGTGCAGAAGGGGAAGGCTTCAAGATCGCGATGACGACGCTTGATGGCGGACGTAACGGAATTGCCGCGCAGGCAGTCGGGATTGCACAGGGTGCCCTTGATGCAGCGGTAGGATATGCAAAAGAGCGCGTGCAGTTCGGCAAGCCGATCGCAGCACAGCAGGGAGTAAGCTTCAAGCTTGCCGACATGGCAACATCTGTTGAAGCTTCAAGGCTATTGACCTATCAGGCTGCTTGGAGAGAGTCTGAAAACCTAAGTTACGGAAAAGAGTCCGCAATGTCGAAGCTTTTTGCCGGGGACACGGCAATGAAGGTAACTACCGAGGCGGTTCAGGTGTTCGGCGGCTATGGCTACACGAAGGACTATCCGGTCGAGCGCTATATGAGGGATGCGAAAATCACGCAAATCTATGAAGGAACACAAGAAATCCAACGTCTAGTCATTTCCAGAATGCTTACCAAGTAAGTGGGTGGAAAACGGGATGAAAAAACGTCAAGTACATGCATCCGTCAAAGATGAAAAGCTGATTGAAAAACGGCGTGACCAGATGATCAAGGGTGCGGTGAGCCTTTTTAAGGAAAAAGGCTTCCACCGCACCACAACCCGTGAAATTGCCAAGGAAGCGGGATTTAGTATCGGTACGCTTTACGAATATATCCGCACGAAGGAGGACGTACTCTACCTTGTGTGCGACAGGATCTATGACCAGGTTGGGGAGCGGCTGCAGGAGGAGCTCGATATGAAGCGGGGCAATCTTGAAAGCTTGAAGGCCGCCATCTCCTTTTATTTTCGCGTCATGGATGATATGCAGGATGAAGTATTGGTGATGTATCAGGAGGCAAAATCGCTCTCCAAGGATGCCTTGCCATATGTTTTGAATAAGGAGCTTGAAATGGTCGCGATGTTCGAGCAGGTGATACGCAACTGCATGGAGGCGGAGGGGATGAAGCTTCCGGAACAGGAAATCCAGCTCATGGCCCACAACATCTTTGTCCAGGGACAGATGTGGGGCTTCAGGCGCTGGGTGCTGCATAAGCATTTCAAGCTCGAGGATTATATCGCAGGCCAGATTGAACTGTTATTAAACGGACTTACAAAGGGGGAGAACGTGAAGCATGGAAGTATATCGTCCAACTAACCATATCCGATTTGTCACGGCTTCAAGTCTATTTGATGGGCATGACGCATCGATCAACATCATGAGACGCATTCTGCAGGCGAGCGGGGCAGAGGTGATCCATCTCGGCCACAACCGTTCGGTGGAGGAAATCGTCAATGCCGCAATCCAGGAGGATGTCCAGGGGATCGCGATTTCATCCTATCAGGGAGGGCATGTCGAATATTTCAAGTACATGTTTGACTTGCTGAAGGAAAAAGGAGCTTCACATATTCGCATCTACGGCGGCGGTGGTGGGGTTATTATCCCGAGCGAAATCAAGGAGCTACATGAATACGGGATCGCCCGCATCTTCTCACCGGAGGACGGCCGCGAGCACGGACTTCAAGGCATGATCAATTCGATGCTGAAGGATTGCGATTTTGTGACAGCAAAAAGCTTGGGTGATGAAGTCGAGCGTCTGTCAGCCGACAATCACCAGGCCATTGCCAAGCTGATCACGCTTGCCGAGCTTCAGGTGACAACGAATGAAGAAGTGGCAGCGACAGCTCAGGCTGCTTTAAGCAAGGTAAAAGAAATGCAGAAAACGGTACCGGTCCTTGGGATCACTGGAACCGGGGGAGCAGGGAAAAGCTCGTTGACCGATGAACTGATCCGCCGCTTCATCAACGAAGTGCCGGACAACAAGGTCGCGATCCTTTCCATCGATCCGACCAAACAGAAAACAGGCGGCGCACTGCTCGGGGACCGCATCCGCATGAATGCGATCTTCAACCCGCGCGTCTACATGCGCTCACTCGCAACCCGCGGCTCACGCTCCGAATTGTCCTTGGCGATCAAGGACGCGATCGCTGTTACGAAGGCGGCAGGCTTTGACCTGATCATCGTCGAAACGAGCGGAATCGGGCAGGGGGACGCAGGGATCACCGAGATCTGTGACATCTCGATGTATGTGATGACAAGCGAATTCGGTGCACCATCCCAGCTTGAGAAAATCGACATGATCGACTATGCCGACCTGATCGTCATCAACAAGTACGAGCGCAAGGGCTCCGAGGATGCCAAGCGCCAAGTGCAAAAGCAGTATCAGCGCAGCCGTCTCCTCTGGGATAAAGAGCTTGACGACATGCCGGTATACGGTACAATTGCAAGCCAGTTCAACGACTTGGGTACGAATACGCTTTTCGCAGCCCTGCTTGGTTTGATCAATGAAAAAACAGGCTCGAACCATACAACGAACCTGCCGACATCCAAGGACGTGGAAAAGCAGAACGTCATCATCCCGAACGACCGCCGTTACTATTTGCGCGAAATCAGCGACACCGTCCGCACGTACCATAAAGATGCACAGGAGCAGGTGGAGCTTGCACGCAAGCTTTTCCAACTTGATGGTGCGATGGAAGCAGCTTCCGATAAAGAGGAGCTGGTCGAGGCGCTTCAGGCAATCCGCAACGAATATGAAGAAAAGCTGACCGCCGACTCCCGCAAGATTTTAGCTGGCTGGGCAGAAAAGAAAGAAAAGTACAGCGGCGACCAATTCGTCACGGTGATCCGCGACAAGGAAATTATCACGAAATTGACGACCAAGAGCTTATCGGGCCTTGCAATTCCTAAAGTTGTCCTCCCTAAATATGTGGACTACGGGGAGATCTTGAAGTGGGTGTACAAGGAGAACGTTCCAGGGGAGTTCCCTTACACAGCCGGCGTATTCCCGTTCAAGCGTGAAGGCGAGGATCCGAAGCGCCAGTTCGCAGGAGAAGGCACGCCTGAGCGTACCAACCGCCGTTTCCACTATTTGAGCAAGGATGACGATGCGAAACGTTTAAGCACCGCCTTCGATTCTGTCACCCTTTACGGCGAAGACCCGGCACCACGTCCGGACATCTACGGAAAAGTCGGAAACAGCGGCGTCAGCATCTGTACGCTCGATGATATGAAAAAGCTTTATGCAGGCTTTGACCTGTGCGCACCAAGCACATCGGTATCCATGACAATCAACGGGCCTGCACCGGTCATCCTGGCAATGTTCATGAACACGGCGATCGACCAGCAGGTGCAAAAGCGCGAGGGAGAGATTGGCCGCGTCCTGACAGTGGAGGAGTTTGCCGAGGTTCGTGCAGTAACGCTGCAGACGGTCCGCGGAACCGTACAGGCGGACATTTTAAAAGAGGACCAGGGCCAGAACACCTGCATCTTCTCAACCGAGTTTGCACTGCGTGTGATGGGCGACATCCAGCAGTACTTCATCGATAAAAAGGTGCGAAACTACTATTCCGTTTCGATCTCCGGCTATCATATCGCCGAAGCGGGCGCGAATCCGATTACGCAATTGGCGTTCACGCTGGCAAACGGCTTCACCTATGTCGAGTACTATCTGAGCCGCGGCATGAACATCAACGACTTTGCACCGAACCTGTCGTTCTTCTTCAGCAACGGGCTGGATGCAGAGTACACCGTGATCGGCCGTGTGGCGCGCCGCATCTGGGCGACCGTCATGAAAAATAAATACAAGGCAAACGAGCGCAGCCAAAAGCTGAAGTATCATATCCAGACTTCCGGCCGTTCCCTGCACGCACAGGAAATCGACTTCAACGATATCCGTACGACGCTTCAGGCTCTGATGGCACTGCAGGACAACTGCAACTCGCTTCACACGAATGCCTATGATGAAGCCATCACGACACCGACAGAGGAATCCGTACGCCGCGCGATGGCCATCCAGATGATCATCACAAAAGAACACGGCCTCGCGAAAAACGAAAATCCGCTACAAGGGTCCTTCATTGTGGAAGAGCTGACAGATCTAGTGGAGGAAGCGGTGCTCCAGGAATTCGAACGCCTGAACGACCGCGGCGGCGTCCTTGGCGCGATGGAAACACAATACCAACGCGGCAAGATCCAGGACGAATCCATGTACTATGAAATGAAAAAGCACACCGGCGAACTGCCGATCATCGGCGTCAACACATACCAAAATCCAAACCCTCCATCCGAAGACGAGCTCAACGACATCGAGCTGGCACGTTCCACGGAAGAGGAAAAAGAAACACAAATCAAAAACCTGCGCGCCTTCCAGGACCGCAACACCGACAAAGTCGAAGAAGCCCTGAACCGCCTCAAACAAGTCGCCATCAACGGAGAAAACATCTTCGAAGAACTAATGGAGACAGTAAAAGTAGCGAGCTTAGGTCAAATCACGACTGCACTCTATGAAGTTGGCGGGCAGTTTAGACGGAATATGTAGTAGGTTAGGAAAAGGACAGGGGGAAAGTTGCCTGTCCTTTTGTGTAGGGTTTTTGTTAGAAAGCATCAGAGATATTGATGTACTTTCCCCTGTTTGTTTCAGCGCAAGGGGTGAGACTCCTGCGGAAGTAGCGCGTAGAGGGAGACCCCACAGGCGCTTTAGCGCCGAGGAGGCTCCCGAGACCGCCCGCGGAAAGCGAACCCCTGGAGCAGAAACCAACAGGGTGTTTAATGTTGTTGCTATATTTTCAAGGTTGCCTAACCACGGTTGATCAAAAATTTCCCCAAAGAATTAATTTATACTGGATTAAACCCAAAGGATTTGTTTATAATGAATGGTATGGATTTTTCTAGAAATCTTTAATATTATATACCTTTTACATATAAAGAAAGGATGTGCAGACATTGGCATTAAACCACTTAACGGCAGAAGAAGTAAAAGAAATGTCGCTTATCGAAATCGCGTACGCTCTTTTCCAAGACCAGAAGCAATCTGTGACATTTGGGGAACTACTTACGGAGATCAAAAAGCTGACAGGCTTCACTGATGAAGACCTTCGCAGCAAATTATCACAGTTCTACACGGACTTAAACGTTGACGGCCGTTTTATTTGTATTGGAGAAAACCAATGGGGACTTCGTGCATGGTATCCTTATGATCAAATAGAAGAGGAAACGACTCCTCAGGTTAAAACGAAGAAGAAGAAGGCGAAGAAAGCATCCGACGATGACGATCTTGATGCGGACGAGTTCGAGGAGCTGGATGAAGAAGAGCTTGAATTCGACGACCTTGACGATTACGAAGAGGATGACGCCGAAGACGATGACTTTGACGACGTTGAAGAAGATGATGCAGACGATGACGACGAAGAATTCGAAGAAGACCTTATCGAAGACGAGGAATACGACCTTGAAGACGATGAGGAAGAAGAGGAAGACGAAGAATTTGAAGAAGATGAGGACGACAAGCTGTAAAAGTTTGAGTGTTCTTGATGAAACCCCCTGGTTTTTCAGGGGGTTTTATTATTTTTCGGAGCATTTTTTGTTTAAGGTCGGTCCAAGCCACGAAATTCCCAAGTGGATTGCACCTTCTCAACCTCTTACGCTCAATAATTTTGATTTGCGGTGAAAAACCAGCACTTTATGCACAAAAAAATGATTATATGCACAAAAAATCCGATTTGCGCTCAAAAACAGAACAGATATGCACAATCCGCATGATACGACATATTTCGCCACGCCATGCCTTCCAAGGCACGCCACGCCAAGCGACCACACCCCATGCCATGCCACCCCATGCCATGCCACCCCATACCATGCGACACCACGCCCACCCTAACCAACATCCACTACAAACAACACTCCTCCCACCAACCCCAAAAAATCCTCCTTGACTTTTCCCCTCAAACTAAGTAGAATCTTTTTTGGGCTCCTTTTAAAAGGACAAGAATGATTCGGTATATCAGATACACGCTCCCTTTGCCAGAAACACTGGCAGGAGGAGCGTTTTTTTATTTTATTGGTCAAAAAACAGAAGACGGAAATTCCACGCTGTACCTAAACCATTTTAGGAACAGCTTCATTTTTTAGTAAATGATTTTCGTGTTTTTGACTAATGATAAAAATATTAATTGCCTCTAAAAGATCAGTTAGTTTGTAAATAACAGTAAAATACATTTAATCGAGGGGGAGACAGCATGACAAAGTATATTTTTGTAACAGGTGGGGTTGTGTCATCTCTAGGTAAAGGGATCACAGCAGCATCTTTAGGAAGGCTTTTGAAAAACAGAGGATTGAGTGTGACGATCCAGAAGTTCGATCCATACATTAACGTGGACCCGGGTACCATGAGTCCTTATCAGCATGGGGAAGTATTCGTAACGGATGATGGTGCGGAGACGGATTTGGACCTTGGTCACTATGAGCGTTTCATCGACATCAACCTGAACAAGTTCAGCAACGTGACTACAGGGAAGATCTATTCCACGGTCTTGAAAAAAGAGCGTCGCGGAGATTACCTTGGTGGGACAGTACAGGTTATTCCACATATCACGAATGAAATCAAAGAGCGCGTATTCCGCGCCGGCAAAGAAACTGGTGCAGACGTGGTCATCACGGAAATCGGCGGAACAGTAGGGGATATCGAATCCTTGCCGTACCTTGAAGCGATCCGTCAAATCAAGAGCGATATCGGCCGTGACAATGTGATGTACATCCACTGTACACTCGTTCCTTACATTCGTGTTGCAGGTGAGCTGAAAACAAAGCCGACACAGCATAGTGTAAAAGAGCTTCGCGGTTTGGGGATCCAGCCGAACATCATCGTATTGCGTTCCGAAATGCCGATCTCCCAAGATATGAAGGACAAGATTGCTTTGTTCTGTGATATCGATGAGAAGGCGGTCATCGAGTCCATCGATGCGGAAACTCTTTATGAGGTTCCTTTGGCATACCAGGCGCAAAACATGGACAACATCGTTTGCGAACATTTGAAGCTTGATGCAGCAGCACCTCAAGCGGACATGACGGATTGGACGAAGCTTGTCGACAAGGTGAAAAACCTTTCCAAGAAAACGACGATCGCATTGGTCGGTAAATATGTCGAGCTTCAGGATGCGTACCTTTCTGTGGCAGAGGCACTTCGTCATGCAGGCTACCAGTTTGATACAGATGTGAAAATCAACTGGATCAACGCTGAGAACGTGACAGCTGAAAATGTGGACGAGCTTCTTCAAGGAGCAGATGGGATCCTTGTTCCTGGTGGATTCGGAGACCGTGGCGTCGAAGGTAAAATCGAAGCGATCCGTTATGCGCGTGTCAACAAGGTACCATTCTTCGGTATTTGCCTCGGCATGCAGCTTGCGTCAGTGGAATTTGCACGTAACGTACTTGGAATGGAAGGGGCGCACTCTGCCGAGTTGAACCCGGAAACGCCATTCCCGATCATCGATCTATTGCCTGAGCAAAAGGATATTGAAAATCTTGGCGGAACCCTTCGCCTTGGCTTATATCCATGTAAATTGAATGACGGTTCCCTTGCACAAGCGGCTTACAACGAAGGCGTTGTGTACGAGCGTCACCGTCATCGCTATGAGTTCAACAATCAGTACCGTCAACAGATGGAAGAAGCAGGCTTCACGTTCTCCGGTACAAGCCCGGACGGCCGCCTTGTAGAAGTGATTGAGATCAAAGACCACCCTTGGTTCCTTGCATCCCAATTCCATCCGGAGTTCACTTCCCGACCTAACCGTCCGCAGCCGTTATTCCGCGACTTCGTGGAAGCTGCAATCAAGAACACAACAGTATTGGCTTAATTTTATAGATAGAAAAAGGAGAAGCAGTCTCATGGGAGCGGCTTCTCCTTTTTGTATTCTTCAAGCTAGTGTATGATGGTTTCTTTTCCATTCGTATAAAAGTTGGCCCTGCGTATCTTTATAAAGTATATATCCGTGACTTTCATAAAAGTTGCGCAAAAAGTCCGAGGCGACGCAATCCAATCGGACTGTTTCTATCCTTTGCCGTGCCGCGTACTCCTTGATCCACTTCATGACAAAGTCCCCGATCTTCCCGCCTCTCTTATCCGGAGCAACTGCGAGTTTATGCAGATAGACAGTGGACGGTTTGGATTCCTCCTGGCCCCAAAGATGGATGTCCCATTCATTTTGACTTGGCGAGAGGAGAAAGGTTGCAACGATGTCATTCCCATCCATCACTTTGAAAAAGAAACCTTTCACTACATATTCCTTGATTTCTTCATCTTCCTCGTCTGTCAAAAGGAAATTCCATTGCGTAGAGCCCTTTTCCTTCAACAATGTCGCACGATCCTTCAAGATCTTTAATATGGCAGGACCATCTCCTGCGACGGCCCTTTGTACCTCTAATGTTTTTATCAGTTCCATTTGATGCACCTCCCAACGAAAATGGATTCGCCATTTGAGACTGTTTTCCCTTTAATATTCGTCGTCTTGCTCTTCTAAAATTTCCTTAATGGTAAAAGCCAGTCCGTAATAGGCATAAAGGCCAGCCATGCCGCTCGGAAAGCCGAAGCGTTCCCCATCATCGCCAGGGATGAGCGGCTTTTTCATCTTCAAGTCGATATGGACATCCGCAATGGAATCAAGCGTTTCGGCCCCCTCGTCCGGCATCACGGTGGAGATCCCGACAATCTCGATCCCAAGCTCCTTCAAAGCCTTCGCTGTTTCGATCGCCTCCTCATCCGTGGAAAACCGGGAAACAATCAATGCACGGTCCGTGTCAGTCAGATCATGATAACTGTCCAGATCCGATAGAAGCGTCGCCTTAGGCAGCGGCTCCGCACCTTCAGTAGCCTCAAACTCCACCGCCTTCATTTCCTTCACCCCATGTATGTAAATGCGGCCATCCCCGACCACAGCCTGCGCCAAAAGCCTCGCACCATCCTCAAACCCAAAATCCTCATCTCCACCAATACGCCCAAACACACCCTGAAGCTGCGTCGTAAAAATCTTCAACATAAAAACACCCTCCTACAATTACAACCTGTACTTACTTGCAGTATGACACAAGTAGGGAAATCCCTGCCGGGGTCTGGCCCCAATTTGAAATTTTTTTAATATTGTTTTATAAATCATTTTTATTATCCCCTACAAAGAATTTATTAAAATCCCATACTAATAGTTAAAATAGCACTCGTTATAGGTTAATATTTAGTCATGGTTAAAAAATATTATCGGGGAAAAGCAGGAAATAAGTCTATTATAGTAGAAATAGGTGGATGGGTGGAAACGGATTTACTATTTTCTAGGAATGAGGTGGAATGATGGGTCAAAAATTGCTGATTGTGGATGACCAGTATGGGATACGCATTTTGCTAAATGAGGTATTTCAGAAGGAAGGGTACCAGACGTTCCAGGCTGCAAATGGTTATCAAGCGTTAGATATCGTAGAAAAGCATTCACCTGACTTGGTCTTGCTGGACATGAAGATTCCTGGAATGGATGGAATTGAGATCTTGAAGAGGCTGAAGGCGATCAATGCAGATATCCAAGTGATCATCATGACAGCGTATGGGGAATTGGACATGATCCAGGAGTCGAAGGATTTAGGAGCCATCACGCACTTTGCGAAGCCTTTTGATATTGATGAAATACGGGATGCCGTTAGAAAAAATATGCCGCAATCCACCGAAAAATAATCGGGATTGTGACTGAAAATTAAAACATTGAGGGTGTTACCGCTTACAACGAAAAAGGGGAATGTTCGGTAGTTGTAGTTTTCTTTCAGAGTTGGTATGCTAGGTACTGGATAATATCTTCCGACAAGTTTTACAGTTTGTTTCACTCTCATACATAACTAGTTTTTCAATTGGTCAAGCTAGATTTGATATTGGTGAAACTGTTACATATAAGAAGGGGTATCTAAGAACATGGTTGGAATTCCTTGCGATTTCCCACCGCGTCCTTTAGGTTTGCCATCTTGTAAGAACGGGAAAAACTTTTCGGAGTGAGTATAATACGAAGGAGGATTTTACCATGCCTTTAGTTTCCATGACAGAAATGCTGAAAAAAGCAAATGCAGAAGGCTATGCAGTAGGTCAGTTCAACTTGAACAACCTTGAGTTCACACAAGCAATTCTACAGGCGGCACAGGAGGAAAAATCACCGGTCATTCTTGGTGTTTCCGAAGGTGCAGCTCGTTATATGGGTGGCTTCAAAACAGTAGTAGCAATGGTTAAAGCGCTAATGGAAGAATATAAAGTGACAGTTCCGGTTGCGATTCACTTAGATCACGGTTCAAGCTTTGAATCTTGTGCAAAAGCGATCCACGCTGGATTTACATCTGTTATGATCGATGCTTCCCATCATCCTTTTGAGGAAAACATCGAAACAACTTCCAAAGTAGTAGAATTGGCACACTTCCACGGAGTATCTGTTGAAGCAGAGCTTGGTGTAGTAGGTGGACAGGAAGACGACGTCATTGCTGACGGCGTTATCTATGCAGACCCTGCTGAGTGTGAAGAGCTTGTAAAACGCACTGGCATCGATTGCTTGGCTCCTGCATTAGGTTCCGTACACGGCCCTTACAAAGGCGAACCGAACCTAGGCTTCAAAGAGATGGAAGACATCAACAACCGTGCTGGTGTTCCTCTAGTATTACATGGTGGTACTGGAATCCCTACGCATGACATTAAGAAAGCAATTTCTTTTGGAACTGCGAAAATCAATGTAAACACGGAAAACCAAATTGCATCTGCGAAAGCAGTCCGTGAAACTTTAGCAGTGAAAACGGAAGAGTATGATCCACGTAAATATCTTGGACCAGCTCGTGACGCGATCAAAGCTACTGTTCAAGGAAAAATGCGCGAATTCGGTTCTTCCAACAAAGCATAAGACAACAGAACATATTTCAACAACAACAACCATTCAACCAACAACAAGGCAACGATATTGCAAAACCGCCACCTCAGGCGGTTTTGTTTATTTCTTATATGAAAGCGCACACACCATATATTAAAAGGAGAGATACCAATGAAATTTTTCATCGATACAGCAAACCTGGAAGAAATTAAAGAGGCGCATGCGCTAGGAATCCTTTCTGGAGTTACAACAAACCCAAGCTTAGTTGCAAAAGAGAACATCACATTCGAAGACCGCCTTCGCGAGATCACTTCTTTTGTAACGGGATCAGTTTCTGCTGAGGTCATCGCGCTTGATGCTGATGGGATGATTGAAGAAGGCAAGGCGCTTGCTGCGATTGCTCCGAATATCACAGTGAAGGTTCCAATGACACCGGACGGCTTGAAGGCTGTAAAAGTATTTTCCGAGCTGAACATCAAAACGAACGTAACACTTATTTTCAACGCGAACCAAGCGTTATTGGCAGCTAGAGCGGGAGCAACTTATGTATCCCCATTCCTTGGCAGACTTGACGATATCGGACAGAACGGCATGGATCTCGTTTCCACGATTGCTGACATTTTCGCGATCCATGACATCCCGACTGAAATCATTGCGGCTTCGATCCGCCATCCGATGCATATCACAGATGCAGCATTAAAAGGTGCTCACATTGCAACAGTTCCTTACAAGGTCATCATGCAGCTGTTCGGACACCCGCTGACTGACCAGGGGATCGAGAAATTCCTTGCTGATTGGAACAACCGCCAACAATGATCCTTGTGTAAAAATTAGGAATAAAGTACGAAATATTACGTTTAGATAAAGAATTAAGCTTTTCCATATAAGAATTTAAAAATATCGTGTAAACTAATACTTAACGAAAATTTTAAGATTGGTAATAATTGTGTATAATGAAAATAACACTCTTGGAAACCAACCTCGCCTTGAAGGGAGACCTATATGGAAAAGTTAAAAATTCTTGGTGGCAATAAGTTAAATGGAACGGTGCGTGTAAGTGGTGCGAAAAACAGCGCGGTTGCACTGATTCCTGCAACAATCCTTGCAGATTCACCAGTAACAATCGAGGGTTTACCAAAAATATCAGATGTAGAAATCTTAAGCAGCCTACTTGAAGAGATTGGCGGCACAACAAATATGGACGGGGAGGACTTGACAGTCGACCCATCCCAGATGATCGCCATGCCTCTGCCTAGCGGAAAAGTGAAAAAGCTTCGCGCTTCCTATTATTTGATGGGGGCGATGCTCGGCAGATTCAAAAAAGCGGTGGTAGGTTTACCAGGTGGATGCCATCTTGGCCCAAGACCGATCGATCAGCATATCAAAGGTTTTGAAGCCTTAGGGGCAGAAGTAACGAATGAACAAGGTGCAATCTACTTGCGGGCAGATGAGCTCCGCGGCGCACGCATCTATCTCGATGTCGTCAGTGTTGGTGCAACCATCAACATCATGCTTGCTGCAGTAAAAGCAAAAGGCAGAACGATCATCGAAAATGCTGCAAAAGAGCCTGAAATCATCGATGTTGCTACCCTTTTGAGCAGCATGGGCGCAAAAATCAAGGGAGCAGGGACGGATGTGATCCGTATCGATGGAGTCGAAAGCCTTCATGGTTGCAAGCACACCATCATCCCTGACCGTATCGAAGCAGGTACATATATGATTATGGCAGCTGCAACCGGTGGAGAAATGATCATCGACAACGTCATCCCGACTCACATGGAGCCACTGATCGCAAAGCTGCGAGAAATGGGCGTACGCATCGACATCAATGACAACCAGGATCAGCTCTTGGTCGTACCAGGCGAAAAACTGAAGGCGGTCGACGTGAAAACGCTCGTCCACCCAGGATTCCCGACAGACCTGCAACAACCGATGACGACCCTTTTGACAAAAGCGGAAGGGACAAGCATCGTCACTGACACCATCTATTCTGCGCGATTCAAGCATGTGGATGAACTGCGACGCATGAATGCCCAGATCAAAGTCGAAGGGCGCTCAGCCATCATCAACGGCCCTGTCCAGCTGCAAGGCGCAAAGGTAAAAGCAAGCGACCTGCGTGCAGGTGCCGCACTTGTCATAGCCGGCCTATTGGCAGATGGACTGACCGAAGTGACAGGCCTCGAGCATATCGACCGCGGCTACAGCCATCTCGAAGAAAAACTCGAAGGACTTGGAGCCACAATCTGGCGCGAATCCATGACCGAAGAAGAAATCGAGCAGATGCAGAATTCGTAAGAAGTTTTAGCAATCTGCAGTTAGACAAAAGAGAACTTTCACAGGTCTACTAGCTGGTGATTGGAGCAATAGGCGAAGACTCCTGCGGGAGATAGCATTTAGTGGAGACCCCACAGGCGAAGCCGAGGAGGCTCCACAAACGCCCCGCGGAAAGCGCAGCCTAGTGCGGAAATCACCAGCGGTTTTAGAACTGTCTACCAAATAATAAAGCAGAACCCCCACCATCCCGGGAGTTCTGCTTTTTTCATGAAACCACTTTCTCTTTTCGTCAAATGTGATATACTATTAACGAAAAGTATATCACAATGCTATCATTTGCACGTGCAACTGGTAGTTTGACAATAAATTGCTAGATTCATAGTGAACAGAAGGAGTGGGAAGAATGGAAAGAAGTTTATCCATGGAATTAATTCGAGTAACAGAAGCGGCAGCTCTATCATCAGCACGTTGGATGGGTAGGGGCGACAAGGACAGTGCGGATGGAGCGGCTACCTCTGCGATGCGCGATGTATTTGACACCATTCCTATGAAAGGTACGGTTGTGATCGGTGAAGGGGAAATGGATGAGGCGCCGATGCTATATATCGGCGAGAAGCTTGGAACAGGATACGGGCCGCGTGTGGACGTTGCGGTTGACCCGTTAGAGGGAACGAGCATCGTGGCATCAGGAGGATGGAACGCACTTGCTGTTTTAGCGGTGGCGGATCACGGAAATCTCCTGCACGCACCAGATATGTATATGGACAAAATCGCAGTAGGTCCAGCAGCGGTCGGCAAAATCGATATCAACGCATCTGTTTTGGACAATTTGAAAGCAGTAGCGGAAGCGAAGAATAAAGAGATTGAAGACGTGGTGGCAGTCATCTTGAACAGACCGCGCCATGAAAAGATCATCTCCGAACTGAGAGAAGCAGGGGCGCGCATCAAGCTGATCGATGACGGCGATGTAGCTGCGGCAATTAACACGGCATTCGACCACACAGGTGTCGACATCCTGTTCGGTTCAGGCGGAGCACCTGAAGGCGTAATCGCTGCAGTTGCCCTTAAATGCCTCGGCGGAGAGATCCAAGGGAAGCTATTGCCGCAAAACGAAGAAGAGCTGCTTCGTTGCAAAAAGATGGGGATCGAAAACATTGACGCGGTACTGAGAATGGAAGACCTCGTTCGCGGGGATGATGCCATTTTTGCAGCAACGGGAGTGACAGATGGTGAGCTTCTCCGCGGTGTCCAGTTCAAAGGCACCAACGCAACGACTCATTCCGTGGTCATGAGGGCAAAATCCGGAACGGTGCGCTTCATCGATGGACAGCATAACATCAAGAAAAAACCTAATCTTGTTTTCAAACCATAAATTTCTTGAACCGTAAACGCGTATGCCGTTTACGGTTTTCCTCTATTTGATAGGTCAAAAAAACACAGGCTGTTACGAATTATTTAGGGCGTAGAGATTCTTTTCGACACTATTCGGGGGGATTGTGGAATATTCCCCAGAAAATAATAGAATGGCACTAAGCCTGTCTATAGAAAGTTGTTGCTTAAAAGTATGAAATGTGGGTAAAATATTATATGCTACGCGTTTTATGTTAAAATCTATCTTTTTCTTCCTAGCGATTCTTCTACAATTTCTTCAAAAGGAGAGTTTATCCCACATGTAAAACGGGAGTAAGTCCTCACCCTTTATCCAATTCATCCAATTTATCATGGTGCAGGAACTTACCTTAGATCCGACTGCCGGATTTCCCATCCTTCGAACTTATTTCAGCTTGAATCAGTTCTGGAAGACAAATGAACAATCTTTTTCCATTGATACTAAATAAAAGAATAGAGTGGTGTTTTCTTTTTATGGATTTGACTATTTCTCATTTAGAAAATTTAAAGCTTAAAGAACTATATGAATTTGCCCGTCAGCATAAAGTTTCCTACTACAGCAAACTGACGAAAAAAGAACTTATTTTTGCCATTTTAAAAGCACAGGCAGAAAAAGACGGCCTCCTTTTCATGGAAGGTGTATTGGAAGTGGTGCAATCTGAAGGGTTCGGTTTCCTGCGCCCGATCAACTACTCCCCAAGCTCCGAGGATATTTACATTTCGGCTTCCCAGATCCGTCGTTTCGACTTGAGAAACGGGGACAAGGTATCCGGGAAAGTGCGTCCTCCTAAGGAAAACGAGCGTTATTACGGACTTTTACATGTAGAAGCAGTCAATGGCGACGATCCGGAATCGGCAAAAGAGCGCGTCCATTTCCCTGCGTTGACTCCTTTATATCCGGACAGACAAATCGTCCTGGAAACAAAGCCTAAAGGCCTTTCCACACGCATCATGGACCTGATCGCACCTGTCGGATTCGGTCAGCGTGGATTGATTGTTGCACCGCCAAAAGCGGGTAAAACAATGCTCATCAAAGAGATCGCCAACAGCATTACAACCAACCATCCGGAAGCGGAATTGATCGTACTTCTGATCGACGAGCGTCCTGAGGAAGTGACGGACATCGAGCGTTCTGTTGCAGGAGACGTTGTAAGTTCCACATTTGATGAGGTACCGGAAAACCATATCAAGGTGGCAGAGCTTGTACTGGAGCGAGCACTTCGCCTTGTTGAGCATAAGCGCGATGTCATCATCCTGATGGACAGCATCACACGTCTTGCACGTGCCTATAACCTTGTCATCCCGCCAAGCGGACGTACGCTTTCCGGTGGTATCGACCCGGCTGCTTTCCACCGTCCGAAGCGTTTCTTCGGTGCAGCGCGTAATATCGAAGAGGGCGGAAGCTTGACGATCCTTGCGACGGCTCTTGTTGAAACGGGATCCCGTATGGATGACGTCATCTATGAGGAATTTAAAGGAACAGGGAACATGGAATTACACCTTGATCGCAACCTGGCCGAGCGCCGAATCTTCCCGGCGATCGATATCCGTCGTTCCGGAACCCGTAAAGAAGAACTTCTTATTCCTAAAGACCATCTGGACAAGCTATGGGCCATCCGCAAAACGATGTCCGACACCCCGGACTTTGCCGAAAAGCTCCTAAGACGCCTGCGCCAATCCAAGTCCAACCAGGAATTCTTCGACATGCTCGAAGAAGACCAAAAGGCAGGAACGGCGAAGCGATAGGAATTTAAAAAGGTAAATAATCTACATTACTTTGGCCCCTGTTGGTTGGAGTGTAAGACGTGAGACTCCTGCGGAAGTAGCGTGTCAAGGGAGACCCCACAGGCGCATTAGCGCCGAGGAGGCTCCCGAGGCCGCCCGCGGAAAGCGAACCCCTGGAGCGGAAACCAACAGGGGAGTTTGATGACTTCAACTAATCTTTGTGGAAAATATTGCGTGCCGATTTGGTAAATATAAGTCCAAAAGTAAGGTTGCAAAACCAAACATTACTTGATATAATTTCATCAGTGTGTTTTTAAGATAAATGATGTCGAACCTTGTTTGGTATCATTTGAAACCTAACTCTGTTTCGAAAGACTCAGGGCAAAAAGGAGATGAAAAGAATGAAAGCTGGAATTCATCCAAATTACCGTAAAGTTGTATTCATGGACATCAACACTAGTTTCAAATTCATCACTGGTTCTACGATGAAAACAAACGAAACTATCGAATGGGAAGACGGTACTACTTACCCTCTAATCAAAGTTGAGATCTCTTCTGATTCTCACCCATTCTACACTGGACGTCAGAAGCATGCTGCTGCTGATGGACGTGTTGAGCGTTTCAACAAAAAATACGGCCTTAAGTAATAAAGTAAAACAGGCAGGTTATCCTATATCTTGCCTGTTTTTTTTTACTTACCTTACATATTTCATGAAAATGTGCTTATGTCTCTTGCTAAAGACTAAGCACTTTTTATACGCTTATAAACAGAAGGGGGAGGCCGTGCATGTACGTAATGAAGCATTCGGGTTGGGTAGAAGTGATTTGTGGCAGTATGTTTTCTGGAAAATCAGAAGAACTAATTCGCCGCATGCGACGCTCCCAATTTGCCAAACAGAACATTCAAGTATTCAAACCAGCAATTGACAACCGTTATGCCGATGAGGCGGTGGTTTCTCATAATGGGACATCCATCATAGCGATGCCTGTTCCAACTTCAAAAGATATCCTCGATCAGGTGGAGGAAAAGACAGAAGTGGTGGGCATTGACGAAGTACAGTTTTTTGATGAGCATATTGTGGAAGTGATTCAGGAATTAGCAAACAGGGGCTACTGTGTAATAGCTGCAGGGCTTGACCAGGATTTCCGTGGAGAGCCATTCGGTAAGATGCCGGAGCTTTTGGCGATTGCTGAAACGGTGACAAAGCTGCAAGCGGTATGTGCTGTATGCGGATCACCTGCAAGCCGTACGCAACGTCTGATCAATGGAAAGCCAGCATGCTACGATGACCCAATTATTTTAGTCGGCGCTTCTGAATCTTATGAACCTCGCTGTCGTCATCATCATGAAGTTCCTCTACATGTGTCCGTGTTGCAAGAAGTGAAAAAATAACATTCTTTCCTATAATTTGTCCGAAAATATTTTGGAGAAGGGGATACGCTAAAGGCAGGAGGTGTTTGCATGAAACATGCAATCCTGGCAATAGTCGTATGCTCTTTTTTTATAGCTGGATGCGGGGCTGATAAAGACCTCACCGGCCAGCGCGAAGTGGAAAACGGTACAAGGCTGATCGGCGTCACCGACGACGATGGATCGTATGAAGAGCATAAGGATTCCAATGACTTCAATACAAACCAAAACCCAAATTTCCTCGATCTGACCGAAGAACGGCCCGATTACGGGGATGATCAGGAAAAATTCGCCGAGGTCATCACCTTGAACAGTGACCTCGAACCCGGCCCTGTCTCCATCACAGGCGACCATGCCCGGGTGACCGCTTACTCCAACGGTTCCCTGTCCAAAGAGGAAAAAGACAAGGTCGAGCGCACGCTGAAGCGTAAATTTATTGATGTGATGCCTAGATATCGGGTGCATTTGACCATCAAGGAACGTTGAGGGGCCACACCCTCGCAAGTGATCCGTCCGATTTTTATGGGCGGATTTTTTGTGTAGCGGTGATTTAGTGTTAGTGTGGTCGGTGGTCGAAATGTGGGGGTATTTGTCGATTCGTCGATATGTGGTCGGTTTTCGTGGATAAAAATTTATTTTCATTGATAAATAAAAATTCTCGTTGATATGTGCAACGTTTTCGTTGATATTTACAATTTTTCGTTAAAATACCTGTTGGTACCCATACAGGTAGGGGTATCACGCGATTATGTCGCATCTCTCCAAGATCCCGCGGCCGCCGTAAAAAGCACCACCACACCACATCGCGCTAAAACCCCCAACTTCCACTTATTTGATTTTGACGCACCACCTAACCTATACTATAATTAGAATGTTATAGGTAGAAAAATATTGATGCAAACCCGTATAGGTTTTGCACACATTACATAGAGGTGAATGCACGTGTTTGATCGTTTGCAGGCAGTGGAAATGCGTTACGATAAATTAACGGAGCTATTGAGTGACCCGGAAGTTATCAGTGATACGAAGAAGCTTCGCGAGTATTCGAAGGAACAGTCCGATATACAGGAAACCGTGGAAGCATACCGTGAATATAAGGATGTCAAAGAGCAGCTCGAAGGTGCGAAAGCGATGCTCGAGGACAAGATGGATGCGGACATGCGCGAAATGGTGAAAGAGGAGATTTCGGAGCTTGAGGAGCAGCAGGAAGCATTGGCGGAACGTCTGCATATCCTTCTTTTACCGAAGGATCCGAACGATGACAAGAACGTAATCATGGAGATCCGCGGCGCTGCAGGCGGGGACGAGGCTGCATTGTTCGCAGGGGACCTTTACCGCATGTACAGCCGTTATGCGGAAGCGCAGGGCTGGAAGACGGAAGTGATGGAGGCTGCATCGACTGGAGTCGGCGGTTATAAGGAGATCATCTTCATGATCACCGGTAAGGGTGCTTATTCCAAGCTGAAGTTCGAGAACGGCGCGCATCGTGTACAGCGTGTGCCTGAGACGGAATCCGGCGGGCGCATCCATACTTCCACAGCGACGGTTGCGGTATTGCCTGAGGCGGAGGAAGTGGAAATCGAGATCCATGACAAGGATATACGGGTGGACACATTTGCTTCCAGCGGACCTGGGGGACAGTCGGTAAATACGACGATGTCGGCAGTCCGTTTGACGCATATTCCGACGAACACGGTCGTTTCCTGTCAGGACGAGAAGTCGCAGATCAAGAATAAGGAAAAAGCGATGAAAGTACTTCGTGCACGTGTGTATGATAAGTTTCAACGTGAAGTCCAGGCCGAATATGATGCCAATCGTAAGCAGGCTGTCGGTACAGGGGACCGTTCCGAGCGTATCCGTACGTACAATTTCCCGCAGAACCGTGTTACAGATCACCGCATCGGCTTGACGATCCAGAAGCTCGACCAGATCCTGCAAGGTAAGCTTCAGGAAATCGTGGACGCTTTGATCATGGAAGACCAAGCGCTCAGAATGGAACAGATGGAGAAATGATGAAGGCTATGAAGGTATACGAAGCCCTGAACTGGGCTTCTTATTTTTTAAAAAAGAATGAGCGCGACGAGAATGCGGGAGAATTATTGTTGCGTCATCATATGAAGCTCGATCGGGCCCAGCTTTTCAGCCGGATGCAGGAAATGATGCCGATGGACACACAAAGCTCCTTCGTTTTCAATGTCCATAAGCATGCTGCAGGGATTCCGGTGCAGTATTTGATGGGTAAAGAGGAGTTTTACGGCCGCAGCTTTTTTGTAAGCGAAGAGGTGCTGATTCCAAGGCCGGAAACGGAGGAATTGGTTGTCGGCTTGCTGGATAGGGTGAAAAGGCATTTTGCCGATGCTACGGAAAAGTTGAGTGTGGTCGATGTCGGGACAGGCAGCGGTGCGATTGCGGTGACCTTGGCGCTTGAAAATAAAAACCTGAACGTGATGGCAACAGATATTGCCGGTGAATCGTTGGAGGTTGCCAAGGATAATGCGGAGGCGCTTGGTGCTGATGTGGAATTTTTGCAGGGTGATCTGCTGTTGCCGTTCATTGAGCAGGGCATCAAAGTGGATATAGTGGTGTCCAATCCGCCATATATTCCGGAAAAGGAATACGAAGGCTTATCGGTCGTGGTAAAGGACTTTGAGCCATACCGTGCGCTGGTCGGCGGTGTTTCCGGACTGGAATTTTACGAGCGTTTCATGGTGGAGTTGCCGCAGGTGTTGAAGGACCGTGCCATTGTTGCGTTTGAAGTGGGAATGGGACAAGGGGAAGCGGTGAAAAATCTGTTGCTGGAAACTTTCCCGGATGCCCGTGCGGAAGTGGTGCTCGATATCAACGGAAAAGATAGAATGGTATTTGCAGAATTAGGATGATTTTTAAAAGGAGATAAGGAGCGGCACCTTGCGACTTTTTGTGGGGCAAGGTGTTGATAGTTGAGCTTAAATGATTGCTCCTTCATCCATGTGGGGTCTGGCGAGGGTCAGGCCCCTATTTGTCTTTTCTTCCACATATCGGACGACAGATTGACGGATTTCTTCCTTCTGCTCCGCTTTTGCAAAGTTTATCAATTGAGACAGATTGGAATCATAAGAGATGCTGCGGTGATAATGGTGATAAAAAGCCTTGCCATTCATCCACCGGCCGCCTACTAGGATTTCGAAATCAATAGGAATGCTGATATGATTAAAAGCACTCTTCATTTCCCCAATGCGAAAAGATTCAATGTTGCACGTAAACGATCTCATCAGTACTTCTTCCTTTCCTCGAATTTAAACTAGTATCGTGTTCCGAAATAACGGGTGCACGTCCTATTTGTATACCCCGAAGCCAGAGCAGTAAAACCTCCAAACTATTAAACTAGTATCAGTTAAAAAAATTTCATTTTACTAGTTTAGGATGGTTCATTTCTGCCAAGACTGTTTCCTAGAGGGGAGAGGATTTGAGATGAGAACTTTAAAAAAGAATGTGATCTTTTTATATATAGTACTGATGTTTATGGGAGCGTATTTAACGGTGGCAGGGGAACAGGCCTCAGCCGGCTTGGAAGTGAAGAATGGCGCGATGGTCATTCCGGATGAGGCGATCAGGCTCCGCATATTGGCCAACAGTGATTCAGAAGAAGATCAGGAGCTGAAAAGGAAGATCCGCGACCGAGTGAATGAGGAAATCACAGTTTGGGTGGAAGGGCTCACTTCCATGGAGAATGCACGTGAAGTCATTCAGGGGAACATCCCGGAGATCGAGAAGATTGTAGAAGAAGTCATGGTGGCAGAAGGATTGGTTCAGGAGTATAATGTAGACTTCGGAAGAGTCGATTTCCCAACGAAGATGTACGGCAAATTCATCTATCCTGCCGGTGACTACGAAGCGATCCTGATCACACTTGGTGAAGGTACAGGAGCCAACTGGTGGTGCGTGCTGTTCCCGCCATTATGCTTCCTTGACTTCTCCAATGGGGAAGCGACCGCGACGCCTTTTGAAGAAGAAGAGACAGGAGCCAATGCAAAAGAAAGCAAGTCCAAAAAATCAGCAAGCATCCTTGAAAATGACACGGAAATGAACGTTACATCTGCATCCGCATCCGCATCCGCAGAGCCGCAGGAATTTGTCGTCGATGAAGAGCCGGAGGAAGTCGAAGTGAAATTCTTCGTATTCGAAGCTCTATCATCTCTATGGGAAAAAATCACCGCATAACTGTTCTACTTTTTCATCCACCTCAATAGAGTAGTAGTAGAAAAAATACTAGAAGAGGTGGATGAAATGAAAAAGTTACGCGAGGCAACAAAAGAGGATCAATGGGCGATGCAGGTCTTTTTAAGACAAGCAAATATTAGTACAATAGGGTTGGAAGAGAAAATCGAGGATTATATCATCCTGGAGGAAGAAGAAACAGGCATCTGCGGGACCATCGGGATTGAAAAAGTCGATAAGGATGGTCTGTTGCGCTCGCTTGTGATCGGTCCTTCCGTCAAACAGATGCATCTGCTGCAGATGTTCGAGCACACCCAGCAGCATGCCCGCCGAAAAGAACTCGACCGATTATTCCTGGTGACCAACAAGAACGACTACATACAATTCTTCGAGCTACTGGGCTTCTTTCCACAAGAAATCCACAACGTCCCGAAGAAAATCACCCAATCGCCGCACCTAAAAGAAACACTCGAACAACAAACCTGCACCTTTATGATGTGCAAACTATAAGAGTGGCCGCTTAAAGGAGGGGCAAGACCCCAATTGCTTTAGTGCGCTACCGCGGAGCGGGTCAGGCACTTGTTACTTTAGTGCGCTAATGCGGAGCGGGCCAGGCACCCCCTATGATATTCACAAAGTTATCCACCGAACACACATGCCTTATCCACAATTTGTGGATAAATATTGTGTTATGGAGGCAATTTGTTTATATTTGGTGCAATGAATCCTTTTCTATTCACATGTTGATAGATTGTAAAAAGAGGTAGATAAGATGTTGACGAAGAAATGGTCTGTGGATAACGCAGATCCTATGAAAATGAATTATCCACAGCTGAAAGAGGCGGCCGCACTTCTTCAACAGGAAGAGGTTGTGGCTTTTCCTACTGAAACGGTATATGGTCTTGGGGCGAATGCCTTGTCAGACCAGGCTGTACAAAAGATTTTTGAAGCGAAGGGACGTCCAGGCGATAACCCCTTGATTGTCCATATTACTAAAAAAGAACAACTCACAGGGCTTGTGGATAACCTTCCGCAAGTTGCGGAGAAATTGATGGATGCCTTCTGGCCAGGTCCGCTTACGCTTGTGTTGAAAAGTAAGGGGAGTGTTTCAAGGTACGTGACGGCAGGTCTTGATACAGTTGCGGTGCGAATGCCGGATCACCCGGTTGCCCTAGCGTTGATGGAAGTGGCGGGGCTACCGCTTGCTGCACCGAGTGCCAATCTTTCCGGAAAGCCGAGTCCGACAAGCGCCGCGCATGTGGACGAGGATCTGAACGGTAAAATCGCCGGAATCGTGGACGGCGGATCAACAGGGGTCGGCCTGGAATCAACGGTGGTGGACTGCACAACGGAGATCCCGGTCATTTTGCGTCCGGGCGGGGTGACAAAAGAACAGCTTGAAGCGGTCGTAGGAGAGGTCGGAGTCGATCCAGCCTTGACCTCGCAGGATCAGGCGCCAAAATCACCTGGCATGAAATACACCCATTACGCACCTGTTGCGCCGGTCTTTTTAGTGGAAGGCGGGTTGGATTTTCTAAAAAGTACGGTCCATAAAGCCCAGAACGACGGGAAAAAAGTCGGCTTGCTCGTGACGGAGGAGACGAAATCACAAATGGGTGAAGCGGGTGATGTGATGCTAGCCTGTGGAACACGAAGCGACTTATCCACAATCGCCACAAACTTATATGATGCACTCCGGGCGTTCAATGCGACCGATGTGGATATCATTTTCAGCGAAACCTTCCCGAAGAGCGGGATGGGGGCAGCGATCATGAACCGTCTCGAAAAGGCGGCAGGCCACAAAGTCATCAAAGAGAGGTAGGTTCCTTTAGCGGAACTTGCCTCTTTTTTTGCCTTCTATTCATCGTTCCCCCTGCATATCTTGGAAGTAGACAAGTCCTGGGAAGGGGTATGCGCTAAATGGCATTGATGTTTGGGGAATTGATGACGCTCTTTTTAATGGCAGTCGCATTAGGAATGGACGCATTTTCGGTGGGCCTTGGCATGGGGATGATCAAACTGAGATTGCGCCAGATCTTTTACATAGGAGTGACCATTGGGGTTTTTCATGTGGTGATGCCGCTTATCGGCATGAGTATCGGAAAATTGCTTTCCGATCAGTTCGGCTCGATCGCCACCTTGATAGGGGGATTGCTCCTCATCATGCTCGGTGTCCAAATGATGCTTTCCTCGTTCAAGAAAGAGGACGGCCCTCTGATCACCCCGGTCGGCATGGGGCTGATCATATTTGCCCTGAGCGTCAGCTTGGACAGCTTTTCGGTTGGCTTGAGCCTTGGGATTTACGGGGCGCGCACCCTGCTGACGATCCTCATGTTCGGTGCTGTCAGCATGCTGCTCACCTGGATGGGGTTATTTTTTGGCAGAAAGCTTCAGGGCTGGCTCGGCTCGTACAGCGAAGCGCTTGGCGGAAGCATTTTGCTTGGGTTTGGATTGAAGCTTTTATTTTTCACCTAACAGAGACCTTTCGCGGGTCTTTTTTTCATTTCTGGGTTAAAGGTTGGATGATGTTTGCCGAAATAAAACATGTAAACTATTTTTCTTCTCCGTCCTTTTGTCTATAATGGGGGTAAAAAGGAGGAGTGCGTCATGAATATATTGTTTGTATGCACAGGAAATACGTGCCGGAGCCCGATGGCAGAGGCAATTTTGGCCAGTAAAAAGCTAAAAGATGTGCAGGTCCGTTCTGCTGGGGTTTTTGCCATGCCGGGTAGCCTAGCCTCCTATCAGGCGCAGGAAGTGCTGAAGGAAAAAGGCATCCCATCCAGTCATGCGTCTTCACTGGTAACGGAAAAATCCATTGATTGGGCCGACTATATTTTGACGATGACAGGGCAGCACAGGGCGTTGGTGGAAGAACGCTTTCCAAAAGCTTTGGGCAAAACATTCTCCCTGAAGGAATTTGTCGGGAAAGATGGCGAGGTATCCGATCCTTTTGGCGGCAGTGTCCATACATATCGCAACACGTTTGAAGAATTGCAAGATTTGATCGAGTTGGTAATTAAAAAAATCATATAAAGAAACCTTGGTGATGCTTTCTTCCTTTCGGACTGCAGCAGCAAGGGAGGAGGAGCATGAGCATCATGGGGGAAAAACGAAAGTATAAGTTCGGATTGCGCTACAAGCTCGTTTTATTTGCGACAATCCTGGCTGCAATCACGTACACAGTAAGTGGGATTTTTATTTATGTAGTAGTCAATTACGTGGAAAATATCATAGATGCGAGTTTGTTCACGGTCCTTACACTCGTCCTTGGTGTGGCATGGTCCGGTATTCTCGCGTTCTTCGCTGCACGATTTATCACAAAGCCGCTGCAACAGCTTGAAGAAGTGGCGCAAAAGGTTGCGAATGGCGACCTGTCGGAAGATGTGCCTGTCACTAATTCCCGCGATGAAATCAGTGCAGTCGGTGACGCGTTCAATCTGATGCTTCACAATCTGCGTGAAATGGTAACATCGATCGACCAGCATTTCCAGCAGACGAATCGCAAGGTGGAAGAGATTTCCGACGTATCATTGCAAGCATCCGATCAAGCGGAAAGCATCTCCATGACCATTGAAGAAATTGCAAAAGGTGCCGAGAGCTCCGCGTCCTCGATCCAGGATACGGCAGAGTCGGTGGAAGAAGTGATCAAGATTGCGGACGAGGTGCATGAGAAGGCAACATCCTCCCAATCCTTATCTGAAGAAATGGTAAAAGACCTCGAAGAAAGCAAAGAGGTCATCCATAGCCTTGTTTCCGGGATTCAACGTCTTGCAGGGGAAAACAAGCAATCCCTCGATTCAGTGGAGCGCTTGGAAAAGCATGCAAAAGAAGTGGAGAATATCATCTCCCTTGTCGGCGACATCGCAGGCCAGACAAACCTGTTAGCGTTGAATGCTTCCATCGAAGCGGCACGAGCCGGTGAACATGGACGCGGGTTTGCAGTGGTGGCGGAAGAGGTTCGTTCCCTTGCGGATGAAAGTGCCAAGGCCGTTCAGGGCATTTCCGAACTGATCAAGAACATCCAGGAAGAAGTGAAAAATGTGGTCACCCAGATCACAAGCCAGGTAAAAGCGGCAAACGTGGAAGCGGAAAAAGGAACCGCCACGAACACCGTCATCGCTGAAATGACAGATTCCGTCCTTGAAGTGGCGGCAGCGGTCAAACAGATCGCAACCCTCGTCGACCAGCAGATGGACAGCATCCGCGTAACGGCACGACAATCCCAGGAAGTCGCAGCCATCGCAGAAGAAACATCAGCCGGAGCCGAAGAAGTGACCGCCACCACCCAAGAACAAGCAAGCATGATCGCAAATGTGGAGAAAATCTCACAGGAGCTTGCGGCACAGGCGAGCGAGCTGAAGCGTACGATCTCGAAGTTCCGGGTGTAGGTTTTCGGGGGCGGGCCCGTTGTACCGTCCGCCAGGTAGAAGTCGAAGGGAACATTCTCTTCGGCTTCTTTTTTTGTCTATGTGGAGCGGAGCGGCGGCTCTGTTTCGTGTGTGAATTGTAAGTTTTTGTAAAGTTGACAGAATATCAGGTGAAGTGGATAGATTAAGGCTTAAAGTGGATAGATTAATTCAAAAAGTCGATAGATTATTGGGTGATTTGGACAGAATAAGGCTCATTTTCGACAGAAACAGTAGTTCGCGACACTCTAGCTTGCGGAAAAGCTGCCCTAAAAAGCCCGAAAACGGCACTCCGACCCACTAAGATAAGTGTGGCACTTTTCAAAACAGGTAATTGATCTCTTTTTAATTAGAATCTCGAGAAAATCCAACCACAACAATGGATTTTTTCACAGAGCAAGGGTAAGATGTACATATAATAAATCTTCAATTTTGGAGGATGAAAAGATGAGAGTGGCAATCGCGTCAGATCATGGCGGAATCAATATCCGTGAAGAGATTAAAGGACTTTTAAAAGAGTTGAATATAGAGTTTGAAGACTTTGGCTGTGAATGTGAGACATCCGTGGATTATCCGGATTATGCATTGCCTGTTGCAGAAAAAGTGGCAAATGGCGAATTCGACCGCGGCATCCTTGTTTGCGGAACCGGGATCGGCATGTCGATTGCGGCAAACAAAGTGAAGGGCATCCGCTGTGCGTTGGTGCATGATCTGTTCAGTGCAAAAGCGACACGTGAGCATAACGACAGCAACGTCTTGGCAATGGGAGAGCGCGTAATCGGACCTGGACTCGCGCGTGAGATCGCAAAAGTTTGGCTGACTACGGAATATGAAGGCGGCCGCCATGCGAACCGAGTACAAAAGATCCACAATATCGAAAAATGATGAGGAGCCCATGGGTGTCAGAGGATAGGGACATTCGTGGGCTTATTTTTTATCCGAGAGGTGAAAGGAGAGGAGTTTCATGAACAATGAGTGGAAAGAGCAATTAGCTCAGGCGCTCGCCGACCTGCAGGCCCAGGCATCCTTGCGGAGTGGGCAGGTGCTTGTGATCGGGTGTAGCACGAGTGAAGTGATCGGAGAAAAAATAGGCACAGCCGGGACGGAAAACGTTGCGGAAACGATTTTTGCGGCCCTGGCGGAATTCCGTACCAGCACTGGTGTCGAGCTTGCTTTTCAATGCTGTGAACATTTGAACAGGGCGCTTGTCGTAGAGCGGGCTACAGCAGAACGGCTCCACCTCGATGAAGTGACCGTCATCCCCGTTCGCCAGGCTGGAGGCGCCATGGCATCCCATGCCTATCATCAATTTGACGACGCGGTCATGGTCGAGTACATCAGGGCAGACGCCGGCATCGACATCGGCGACACCCTCATCGGCATGCACATCAAGCATGTCGCGGTCCCGGTAAGGAGCAAAATTAAATCCATCGGCGAAGCACACGTCACCATGGCGAAAACAAGGCCAAAGCTGATCGGCGGGGCGCGTGCGGTGTATTCGGGGACAGGTCCCTTGTTCCACTCATAATCGTTCAATTCTGAAAGGCTCCCAGAAGTGTAACGGGTTCGGTTTTAAGTTAGAAAAATTAAATCAGAAATATAATTAGGACTCTAATTCGTATATGAATTGGAGTTCTTTTATATGTTTATATATAGGCATTTTACTAACATTATTATCTAAATTCGTTTAAAAACGAGCAAGAGTTGGGACTCCTGCACAACGGGTAGGAATTGCAGACAAGGAATTTAAAATAAAGGACATGATCTATATGCAGTAGCTGAAGACAAATTCTTCAGCTACTGAAATTATGATAAAATATTTAGATATTCCGTAATAGTAGGTGTGGAGGTAAAAGAATGCTAAAAGAACACCCTCAATATATTTTTCGTATTGATGAACGACCAGAATTTGTTAATGATTTAGCCGATATAGATGAAAATCCCACTGAGTTGTTAATCCGAGGAAAAACAAAAAATATTGAAAGGTTGAAATCTTTTTCTAACCTGACGAAATTGTGGATTTACACAGTGAACCAAAAGGAATTCAATACTATTTTGAGCTTAGTTAATCCCAAAATGCTCCATATGTATGAACTGAGAGTAGAAGATTTATCAATAATGAGTTCTCTTAAAGAAGTTGAGGTATTGGCACTTGAATGGAATACAAAGGCACAAAGTTTATGGGATTTATCCAAAAACACTTCTTTAAAATCTTTATCAATAACAGACTTTTCAAAGTTGAATGATATAACCCCTTTGCAAAAAAACACTGGATTAGAATTGTTGCAATTGTCAGGCGGGATTTGGAATTCATTAGATTTAAATTCTCTTCAACCTTTAAGATACCTCAAGAATTTAAAATATCTGGGCTTATCAAATATAAAAGTTAAGGACGAGTCTTTAGAGCCAATATCGGAATTAGAGGGGCTCAAGGAACTTGAAATTTCGAACCAATTCCCGACAGAAGAATATGCTAGGTTATCCGTCACCCTTCCAAATACTAAGTGTGATTGTTTTGAACCATACATCTTTTTATCAAGTCCTATTGAAGATAAAGATGTGATGGTTGTAGGAAAACGAAAACCGTTTTTAAATTCAAAAGTTGATGTGAAAAAGTTACAAAAATACGAAGAACAATTCAAAGTGTACCAAGAAAAGTATAAAAATTAACTTAAAAAGCAATGGAAAATCAATTCCATTGCTTTTCTAGTGCAAATTTAATGTTAATACCGATTCAAAACTTAATGCTAAATGGTGTTCTAATTGATATTTTTTACGTTCAAAACCGAACCCGTTACCAGAAGTGGAGCCTTTTTTCGATTTTTGGGAGTGGGACAGAGGGACGCGGGACCTGTCCCTCTGTCCCACGCTTCGGACCGACCCCATGGGCAACATCGGGACAACGGACCTGTCCCCATGTCCCAAACCGAAAGTTTTTCACAGTAAGCGCTGTCAATCTTCCTTTTCTGTTTCTATTGTGTGTACACCGTGATAAAATGATAGAGGTAAAGGTTGAAAAACCGAATGAGAAGCTTATTAATATAATTTAGGATGTTACTATCTAAAGGGGGATACCGGAGTGAAGTTAGCGCAACAGGATCAACAAGTGTTTCAATCGATTCAAGATGAGTTAGGAAGACAGCGTACGAAGATTGAGCTGATTGCATCAGAGAACTTTGTGAGTGAAGCGGTAATGGAGGCGCAGGGTTCTGTGCTTACCAACAAGTATGCAGAAGGATACCCAGGCCGTCGTTATTATGGTGGATGTGAACACGTGGACGTGGCAGAGAATATCGCCCGCGATCGCGCGAAGGAAATCTTCGGGGCGGAGCATGTGAACGTTCAGCCGCACTCTGGTGCCCAAGCGAACATGGCCGTCTATTTTACAATCCTTGAGCAAGGCGATACGGTCCTTGGGATGAATCTTTCCCATGGCGGTCACTTGACGCACGGTAGCCCTGTTAACTTTAGTGGAATTCAATATAATTTTGTAGAGTATGGAGTGGACAAGGATACCCATACGATCAACTATGAAGATGTAGCGGAAAAAGCGAGACAGCACAAGCCGAAGCTTATTGTGGCTGGAGCGAGCGCGTACCCTCGTGTCATCGACTTTGCAAAATTCCGTGAGATCGCGGACGAAGTGGGAGCATACCTGATGGTCGATATGGCGCATATCGCCGGCCTGGTTGCAGCTGGCTTGCATCCAAACCCGGTTCCTTATGCAGATTTCGTGACGACTACGACGCATAAAACATTGCGCGGTCCTCGCGGCGGGATGATCCTTTGCCGTGAAGAGTGGGCGAAAAAGATTGATAAATCCATTTTCCCTGGAATCCAAGGCGGTCCTTTAATGCATGTAATCGCAGCTAAAGCGGTGGCATTCGGTGAGGCATTGCAGCCTTCATTCAAGGAATATGCGCAAAAGATCATCGACAATGCCGGCCGTCTGGCAGAAGCGCTGAAAAAGGAAGGTTTGTCCCTTGTTTCCGACGGAACGGACAACCATCTTCTATTGGTTGATGTAAAATCCTTGAACATCACTGGTAAAATCGCGGAGAAGGTATTGGACGAAGTGGGAATCACAGTAAACAAGAACACGATTCCATTCGACACGGAAAGCCCGTTTGTAACTAGCGGAATCCGTATCGGTACTGCTGCCGTAACAAGCCGGGGATTTGGCCTCGAAGACATGGATGAGATTGCGTCACTGATTGCTTTCACGCTGAAAAATCATGAGGACGAAGCGAAGCTTGAAGAAGTGAAGTCCCGTGTAGAAGCACTTTCTGGAAAATACGAATTGTATCCTTCACTAGGATAATAGCTTTACGGATGAGGTCTGATGTTAGACCTCTTCTTTTTGCGTAAAAAAACGAAAGATTAACTTGAATCAGCATCCCTTTTTATGTAGAATCAATGGAAGTGTGATTACGAAGCCAGGCCACAAGCCGGCTTATGAAACCAATTAAAAAGGAGAGATTTCGAATGGCAAAAGTGTACGTCTTTGATCATCCATTAATTCAGCACAAACTTACATACATCCGAGACAAGAATACTGGTACGAAGGAATTTCGTGAACTGGTTGATGAAGTAGCAAGTTTAATGGCATTCGAGATTACCCGTGATCTTCCGCTTGAGGAAGTAGAAATTGAAACTCCTGTATCTGTTTCAAAATCCAACGTTCTTGCAGGTAAGAAGCTGGGGATCATCCCTATCCTTCGCGCAGGCCTTGGAATGGTGGAAGGGATGCTGAAGCTGATCCCGGCTGCAAAAGTTGGACATGTCGGCTTATATCGCGACCCTGAAACATTACAACCGGTTGAATACTATGTAAAATTACCTTCTGATGTGGAAGAGAGAGACTTCATCGTTGTGGATCCAATGCTTGCAACAGGCGGTTCTGCAGTAGAAGCGATCAACTCCCTGAAAAAGCGCGGCGCCAAGAACATCAAGTTCATGTGCCTCATCGCATCACCGGAAGGCGTCGAAGTCGTAAAAGACGCACACCCTGACGTAGACATCTACATCGCAGCCCTCGACGAAAAGCTCAACGAAAAAGGCTACATCGTACCAGGACTAGGCGACGCTGGAGATAGATTGTACGGAACAAAGTAATAGGGGCCTGACCCTCACTGCTTTAAAGCATTAAAATTCAGGGGCCTGACCCTCAGCACTGTGAAGCGTTAAACAGTGGTGGGGGTCGGGCTTTTTTTACGATTAGTTTAGAATAAAAAAGGTGAATCCGCACATCTGCTGCAGCTTCACCTTTTGGTTATTCAACGATATTTTTTACAATGACAAGTGACAGGCTTTCAGCCATCTCCTGATATGTGGCATCATTCGGATGGAAGAGGTCACTGGACAGGTCTCGTTTAGCATCTGTGACCAGATTGAAGGTATCCACTACTTGAACCCTGTATTTCAAGCCTAAATCCCGAGCGGACTCATTCCATTTTTGGATGACGGAATCAAATGAATCACCGTTGGGCGATTGCTTGAAAGGATTATACAGTCCCATGTAGACGATGACGGCATTCGGATTGGTTTCACGAATGCTTTTGAATGTCTTCTCCAGATTAGGAATTTCAGTCTCCACGATGCTAAGGGCGGTTTTCTCTGAATATTTCTCCAGTATCTCCCCGCTGTTAAATAGGTTATTGCCACCAATGGTGATGGAGATTATTTTGGCTTCTTTAAGAGATCTCTCGACTTCCTTCTGTTCGAGCTGCGTTAATAAATCTTCAATTCTGGCGCCTCGCACACCAAGGTTTTGAAAGCGATCGACCGTATTCTTTTCTTTCAGCTCATTCCCGGCCAGGGAGACAAAACCTTCTCCTTTCGACGAGCCGACGCCCCTTGTCAAGGAATCTCCAAGGGCGACATATGTATCGCCGGGTGTTTCAGGACTTTCTTCTGTTTTCTCCAAAATATTTCCACGGGGCGGGCTGGTAACATCCATATATGCACTGGCAAGTCCATATCCAAACAGAACTGTCAGGGCGAGGGATAGAGTGAAAAATAAAGGCCACTTCCATTTTTTCATGTTTTTACCTCTCTTTCTAAAGTGATTGTAACAATTTATTTCTCAAATGGAGTATTAAAAAGAGTCATTGTTTGAAAATTTAGTTAGAATAGAACAGAACAGGGGTGAAGATATGAGCGTTAAGCCAACAGTACAATTGGAAAATGTAACGAAAATCATTGGAAAGAAAACGATTATAAATAATATATCATTTGATATTTATCCAGGCGAAGTCTTTGGATTCCTGGGTCCGAATGGGGCCGGGAAAACCACGACGATCCGGATGCTTGTCGGGCTCATTAAGCCAACGTCCGGTAAGATTCACGTGTGCGGCTTTGATGTCAGAAAGCAATTCGTTCAGGCGATGCGGCGCCTTGGTTCGATCGTCGAAAATCCGGAGCTGTATAAATATTTAAGCGGCCGCGAAAACCTGCAGATGTTTGCGCGGATGCTGCCTGATGTGGATGAAGAACGGATACAGGAGGTCATCGATCTGGTCGATCTGACTGCGCGAATCGATGATCAGGTGCGTACCTATTCTTTAGGGATGCGGCAGCGGCTTGGAATCGCCCAGGCATTGCTGGGCCGGCCGGATGTGCTGATACTGGATGAACCAACAAATGGACTGGATCCGATGGGAATCAAGGATCTTCGCCTATTTATCAGAAAGCTGGTCGATGAAACGGGCCTTTCGGTTCTCGTATCCAGTCATATATTAAGTGAAATCGAATTGCTGGCGGATCGCGTGGCTATTATGAGCCATGGAAAAATCGTAAAGGTCGGCAGTGTGAGCGATCTGGTTGGTGCACTTTCCGCAGGTGTGGACTGGAGAGTGAGTGATTCTTTTCGTGCGCTTGACATTTTTCAGGAATCCCCGCATGTCCAGGCGGCAGAGCTGTACGATGATCATACGATACATACACTGATGGACGAAAGCAAAACCTCGATCCTGAATGAAGCCCTAATGAAAGCGGGCATTGAGGTATGGACGATTGAAAGGAAAGTGCAGACCTTGGAGGATCTATTTATCAGTTTGACAGGAGGCGATCATATTGTCTAATCCTAATATGGTTGGCCTGATTCGCAATGAAGTGATGAAGATTGCTTCCAAAAAGCGCCTCGCGGTTGTCGGCGTTATATTAGTCATTCTAGTGTCGATGTTTACATACGCCCAATACCGGGAGATACAGGACAAAATCGAAAAGCAAGGCACGCTGGATTGGCGGGTGGATCTTCAGCAGGAAATTGTCGACCGGCAAAATCGGCTGGCATCGAGCGGAATTCAGGACGAGTTCAGACAGTTCCTCGAATTTGACCTGAAGCAAAAGCAGTATTATCTGGACAACGATATCAACCCTAACTATCCAGGAGCCCCTACGTTTATCCGCATCTTTTTATCACAGGGAGTCTCGCTTGTCCTGCCCCTGTTCATTATCATTATCATGGCGGATATTGTGAGCGGGGAATACAATGATGGCACGATCAAAACATTATTGTCCCGGCCGGTTAAGCGATGGAGGATCCTGATGGCCAAATGGCTGACGGTTTTGCTGTATACCTCCATGGTGATGGCAGTAACCGTGATTGTCTGTTATGGGATTTCAGGGATCATCCTCGGATATGACGGCTGGACCGCACCTATCTTAACCGGATTTCAAGCTTCTGCATCTGGTGAGTTTTCAACTGAGTACATTCACACCCTCCCGATGTGGGAATACCTGCTGATGTCAGCCGGGCTTGCGTGGGTGGTAACAGCGGTCGTTGGAACGATAAGCCTGATGATCTCCGTCCTGGTGAAAAATACAGCGACGGGGATTGGGGCCATGATGGCTGTGTTAATCGCAGGCACTCTTCTGTCTACTATCGGCTCAAGCTGGACGAGCTCCAAATACCTGGTTAACTTGAACTTTGATCTTATTAACTACCTGGAAGGCCAGGCCCCGCCGATTGAAGGTATGTCCCTGCCGTTTTCGCTGACAGTGCTTGGGGTTTGGACGGCAGGCTGCCTGGCTGTGGCGTTTTGGAGTTTTACACAGAAGGATGTGTATTGAGATCCTGGTGGACAATGAAATTTGTTATTCGTTCATTGATATGATTTTTGTAGAGGTATGTTGTAGGTTGTTCCTTCACATGCATATTTCCCACCCATAAGCGAATGCTACTTTGTAGAGGTGAGGGACGTGAAAATAAGGAATTTTGTGATGGCGATAAGCTTTGCGAGCGGAATCGTTTCGACTGCTCTGCCTACATATACAACTGCAGCTGATAGATTGCAGATAGATGCATTACACAACTTTAGCCAGGCCCAGGTGGAGCCAACGCCGCAGCCGCAATACCCTGAGCGTCCACCGCTGCCGGCAGCCGGAACGGAACAAGAGGACGAAGAGCAGACCGTCATTCTCATAGTGGAAGAGTCCGAGCATGAAAGAATGCGGCGGAAAATAACGACCGATTATCCGGATCTCCAAATCAAGCGGACCTATACTGCAGTGTTCAAGGGCTTTGCCATCAAGGGGCCGATTAGGGATCTGGAGCGCTTGCAGCAGGAGGATGGCGTGGTGGAAGTGTCCCCGGTTACGAACTATGCGCCGATGATCGATGAGAGCGTGCCGTTCATCGGTGGCGACCGGATGCGGAGTTTTTATGATGAGGATGGCCATAAATTGACAGGTGAAGGTGTGAAGGTAGGAATCATCGATACGGGAATCGATTATACCCACCCGGACCTGAAGCATAGTTATGGGGGCGGATATGATTTTGTCGATGAGGACGAGGACCCGATGGAAACGAAGAAGTCACAGGGGATTCCGACGCTACATGGAACACATGTTGCCGGAATCATCGCAGCAAACGGCCATCTGAAAGGGGTGGCTCCGGAAGCTGAGATCTATGCATATCGTGTGCTAGGTCCTGGCGGTCATGGGACGAGCGAGCATGTGATTGCCGCAATAGAAAAGGCGATACATGACAAGGTGGATGTACTGAATCTCTCTCTTGGCAATACAATCAATGGCCCGGATTGGCCAACAAGCCTTGCCCTGGACAAAGCGGTGGAGCATGGCGTCGTAGCGGTTACATCAAGCGGCAACTCAGGGCCAAATCTTTGGACGGTCGGATCACCGGGAACCTCCACCCAGGCAATTTCGGTTGGCGCCTCGACCCCGCCGCTTAACATTCCCCATCTCTCTGCGCTCCTGTCTAAAAAAGAGATCGAGATGCTTCCGCTTCAAGGGTCTGCGAAATGGATTTTTAACAACAGGCCAATCAAGATGGAATATGTCGGGCTTGGGGAAGATGACGATCTAGAGGACGTCGACCTGAAAGGGAAGATAGTCCTCATGGAACGGGGGAAAATCCCTTTTTCGGAAAAAGCCTGGAACGCCAAAGAGAAGGAAGCGGCGGCAGTTGTCATCTACAATAATCTCGAGGGGAATTTTACAGGATCCCTGGAGGTAGAGATGGACCTGCCGGTGGTATCCATTTCAAGGGAAGATGGCCTCTTTCTGAAAAAGCAGTTGAAAAGGAAGTTCTCCTACGTCAGGACGACCTATAAATGGCATAAGGACGACATCGCGAGCTTCAGTTCCAGGGGGCCGGTGACGCACAACTGGGAGATAAAGCCCGATGTGGTCGCGCCGGGTGTGGCAATCGACAGTACCATCCCGAATGGCTATCTTGCCCTGCAAGGAACAAGCATGGCGGCGCCTCATGTGGCCGGTGCCAGTGCACTGCTCAAGCAGGCACACCCGGACTGGACGCCAAGCCAGATCAAGGCGGCACTCATGAATACCACCAAACCGCTTAAAAAAGAGGACGGCACCCAGTATTCTGTACTCGAACAGGGAACAGGGCGGATCCAGCTCGAGGAAGCCGTGAACACCAACAGCTTGATTTATCCCGGGACGCTGAACTTCGGCATGTTCGAGAAAAAGGACACCCGTAAGGAAAAAAAGATCGAGATCCAGGTGGAGAACGTATCCGACCGCGATATCAAATACACGTTCACGCCGCCAAAAGCGTCAAAAGGAATCCAGTGGAAGACCCCGATTTCTTTTACCCTGAAACCGAACGAAAAGAAGAAAACAGCGGTAACGCTCGACATCACCCCAAACCAGCAGAAAACAGGGATGCATGAAGGAGCGGTCGTGGTAAAAGCGAACCATCAGGAGCTGAGGCTGCCTTTCCTCTATATAATAGAAGAACCCGACTATCCACGGATCATGGGCTTCCAGTTCGGATACGGCGACAGGGAAGGGGAGTACCAGTACGAAGTGTATCTGCCCGAGGGAGCGGAGGAGCTCGGAATAGCCCTTTATGAAACCGACACCCTCCACTTCATCAAATACCTTGACTGGGAACGCGACCTGCCGAGGGGACTCTTCAAAAAGCAGATCTCAGCGGATAAGATAAAAGTAAAAGGCCTCGTGAAAGCAGTCGTATTCGCCAAAAAGCTAGAAAAGGAAGACTCGGTCGAGGCGGATTTGTATTTTGAATAATGTTCTTAGTTGTTTAGAAGGGGAGTAATATTAAATCCAATCGACCCCTGTTGATTGTAGGGCAAGGGGTGAGACTCCTGCGGCAGTAGCGCGTCTCGGGAGACCCCACAGGCGCAAAGCGCCGAGGAGGCTCCCGAGACCGCCCGCGGAAAGCGAACCCCTGGAACGAAAATCAACAGGGGAGTTCAATAATTACAACTCATCCATGGACATATATCCAAAAAACAATCAAGCAACCCGACCTGAAAACCGTGAATAGTCACATAATGTTCACAATCGACAAAGTTAAACCCGACAATATCTATGTTAAAATATTGATATACAACAGCCGAATGAGGAAAACGTTCATCATTTGGCTGTTTTTTTCTGGGTAATAATAGGAGAGATTTTGAAGCGCTTCACCTGCAAATCTTACCAAGAAAACTTTGTCGATTTTTTCCGTATAACACATTGACATTGAATTTTGGCTATTGTATGCTTACAAAGGGTATAAAATGATAAGGTTTTCATAAACCTTTTGCAACCATTTTTATACATATTTAGCATCGTTTTTGAAGCAAGACCTCAGTATTTTACCGCATGAAAAACGGGGTGTTTTCTATGAGTGATAAACGCCGCCCATTCCAAGCAATGGCCTTGATGTCCGCGATTCTTTCCTACCTTGTCGGCCCAACTTTAGTCGGATTATTTGGTGGAAGATGGCTGGATGGCAAAATAGGCACAGAACCATTATTTCTGGTCATTGGACTTCTATTAGGACTAGCAGCCGGCGTATACGGCGTTTTGTATGCAGTCCGCCAATTCTTCTCAGGAGAGTCATAATATGCCTGAATCAAAAGAAAATCTCTTAAGGCACATAAAGTACTTTTTGTTCTTATTAGCCTTATATGTTCTCGGTTGGGGTTTCACACCTTACCAGGACTGGTTTCTGGGGTTGATCCTCGGGACCGCGGTAAGCTTCTATAATCACTGGCTCTTGTACCAGAAGGTGAAAAAGTTCACAGACGCGGTTGCATCTGGGGCGAAAGCTTACACATTAGGATCTTTTTCAAGAATGGCTGCTGCAGTGCTTGCTGTAGTCATCGCTGTGAGATTTCCGGAATACCTGAATCTCTACGGTGTCATCATAGGGATCATGACATCCTATATTGTCATTATCATAGATTCATTTGTTAAACTCTTTACAAGCAGTGGGGAAGAGAGGTGAGTAGTGTTGAATCACGGTGCTCCAATACAGACGCTTGAAATATTTGGCTTCGACCTTCATTTCAATATGTCTAATATTTTAATGACAACGATTGCGGCAACGATAGTGTTCCTGATAGCTGTCCTGGCGACAAGAACCCTGGCGTTGAGACCTACAGGCATGCAGAACTTCATGGAATGGCTCGTAGATTTCGCAAAAGGAATCATTAGCAGTACAATGGATTACAAAACAGGCGGAAGATTCCTTGCGCTGGCATTGACCCTATTAATGTATGTATTCGTATCAAACATGTTAGGTCTGCCATTCGCAATCATCGTGGGAGAAGAACACAATTTATGGTGGAAATCCCCTACAGCCGACCCTGTAATCACACTTAGTCTCGCGGCAATGGTTGTTGCCTTGACGCACTATTATGGGATTAAGCTGAAAGGCTTCAAAGAATACGGGAAAGACTTTTTCAAACCGATGAGTTTCCTTTTCCCACTGAAGATCATAGAAGAATTTGCAAACACCTTGACTCTTGGTCTTCGTCTATACGGTAACATCTTTGCAGGGGAAATCTTGCTCGGGTTACTGGCAGGACTAGCAGTAACAGGCTATGAAACAGGTATCCTATCCGGGGTGCTTGGAACTCTGGCAGCTTTCATACCGATGTTGGTATGGCAGGCATTCAGTATTTTCGTAGGTACCATCCAAGCATTTATCTTTACCATGTTAACAATGGTTTATATGGCACACAAAGTGAGTCATGACCATTAATTTATAAATCTTCAATAACCAAAATACTATTTTTTTAAACATAAGGAGGAAATAATCAATGGGTGCATTAGCAGCAGCAATTGCAATTGGTTTAGCAGCACTAGGTGCAGGTATCGGTAACGGTCTAATCGTAAGTCGTACAGTAGAGGGTATCGCTCGTCAACCTGAGCTTAAATCCGTACTACAAACTACAATGTTCATCGGGGTAGCACTAGTTGAGGCTGTTCCTATCATCGCGGTAGTAATCGCGTTCATGGTAATCGGAAGCAACTAATACCAAAATATTTCTTTTGGTTTAAAATGGCGAAGTCCGTCTCAGTAGAGAACCTTCGCCTTTCCTTTATATCACTATAAGGGACTTTCAATTAAACAAGTAAAAAGTAACGCCAGATAAAAGCAGAACGTTTAGCAAAAGCGCCATGTTTTGAATCTCGACAATCGCAAAACATCTAAGGTGCTTGCGCTTTTCTTATGTATTCCTTGAAGGGAGTGAAAGCATTGTATAGCTTAGATCACTTAGTTCTTGGTGCAGGAGCGGGAACCCTTAATTTAGGGGACGCACTATACCAACTGTTTGTATTTTTAATCTTACTATTCTTACTTCGTAAATTCGCTTGGGATAAGCTTATCGGAATGATGAAGCAGCGTGAAGACCACATTGCAACAGAAATCCAGTCAGCGGAACGAAGCAATGAAGAAGCTCGCGTTCTTGTAGAAGAGCAAAGAGCATTGTTGAAAGAAGCACGCCTTGAAGGTCAGGCGCTAGTTGAGAATGCGAAGAAGGTTGCAGAAGACCAGAAGGCAGACATCATCAGAGCTGCACAAGAGGAATCTGCACGTCTTAAAGAATCTGCAAGAAAAGAAATCGTACAAGAGAAAGAGCAAGCTGTCATCGCATTACGTGAGCAAGTTGCTTCCTTATCTGTACTGATTGCTTCTAAAGTAATCGAAAAAGAATTAAACGAAAAAGATCAACAGAAGCTTATCGATGATTATGTGAAACAGGTAGGCGAAGCGCGATGAGCAAAAACGTAGCAGCAAAGCGTTATGCACTCGCTCTTTTCGAACTTGCAAAAGAACATAATCTCTATGCGCAATTCGATTTGGAGCTTGCGGAAGTGAAAAAGGTATTCGAAAGTAACCATGATTTGATCACGGTGCTTGGCAATCCTAAAATCCGCAAAGATTCCAAAAAGCAGATCATCCAGGAAGCATTTGCAACTGCTTCACCATTTATCGTCAATACGTTAAAGCTTTTAATAGATCGTCACCGTCAATCCATCGTGATCGACATGATCGATGCGTATCAAACGCTTTCCAACGAAGCCCGCAATGTGGCAAACGCTACGGTTTACTCTGTACGTGAGCTTTCTGAAGCAGAACAAGCGACGCTTTCATCTGTTTTCGCAGCGAAGGTTGGTAAAGCATCCTTGAACATCAGCAATATTGTAGATTCCTCATTAATCGGCGGTGTGAAGATTCGCATCGGTAACCGCATTTTTGACGGAAGTGTCAGCGGAAAATTAGAACGTCTTGGACGTCAACTTACAACGAATAGATAGTAGATAGGGGTGAAATTCATGAGCATCAAAGCTGAAGAAATTAGTGCACTGATAAAAAAGCAAATCGAAAGCTATCAGTCAGAAATCGAAGTTAGCGATGTTGGTACTGTTATCCAGGTTGGGGATGGTATCGCTCGTGCTCATGGTCTCGACAACGTCATGGCTGGAGAGCTAGTTGAATTTTCTAACGGAGTAATGGGTCTTGCCCAAAACTTGGAGGAAAACAACGTCGGTATTATCATCTTAGGACCATACCGAGAAATCCGCGAAGGCGATGAAGTTCGTCGTACAGGCCGTATCATGGAGGTACCGGTAGGTGAAGCACTTATCGGCCGTGTAGTAAACGCATTAGGACAACCGGTTGACGGATTGGGTCCTATCGAAACTTCAAAAACTCGTCCAATTGAAGCACAAGCTCCTGGTGTTATGGATCGTAAATCCGTTCATGAGCCGCTTCAAACTGGTATCAAAGCGATCGATGCGCTTGTACCAATCGGACGTGGACAACGTGAGTTAATTATCGGAGACCGTCAAACAGGTAAAACATCTGTTGCGATCGACACGATCCTTAACCAAAAAGACCAAGACATGGTGTGTATCTATGTTGCAATCGGTCAAAAAGAATCCACAGTTCGTGGAGTAGTTGAAACACTACGTAAAAACGGTGCCCTTGATTACACAATCGTTGTAACGGCATCTGCATCTGCACCAGCTCCAATGCTATTCCTAGCACCTTACACTGGAGTAACAATGGGTGAAGAATTCATGTACAACGGCAAGCACGTTCTTGTTATCTATGATGACTTGACGAAGCAAGCTGCTGCATACCGTGAGCTTTCCCTACTATTAAAACGTCCTCCAGGTCGTGAAGCATACCCTGGTGACGTATTCTACCTACACTCTCGTCTACTCGAGCGTGCAGCGAAACTTAGTGATGCAAAAGGCGCTGGATCCCTAACAGCTTTACCGTTCATCGAAACACAAGCTGGTGACGTATCCGCGTACATCCCGACAAACGTTATTTCCATCACTGATGGACAAATTTTCTTACAATCAGACCTATTCTTCTCCGGTGTTCGCCCTGCGATCAACGCTGGTCTTTCCGTATCACGTGTTGGAGGATCCGCTCAAATCAAAGCGATGAAAAAGGTATCAGGTACATTACGTCTTGACCTTGCATCTTACCGTGAGCTAGAAGCGTTCGCGCAATTCGGTTCTGATCTTGATAAAGCGACTCAAGCGAAATTGAACCGTGGAGCTCGTACGGTTGAAGTACTTAAGCAAGGCTTGAACAAGCCGCTTAAAGTAGAAAAGCAAGTTGCGATTCTTTACGCACTGACTAAAGGCTTCATCGATGATGTTCCTGTACAGGACGTTACTCGTTTCGAGGATGAAATGTTGACTTGGTTGGAGCACAACCGTAAAGAACTATTGGAAGAAATCCGCACAACTAAAGGATTACCAAGCGACGAAGTGATGGCTGAAGCAATCACTGCATTCAAAAAGACTTTCGTAGCTACTGAAAAGTAATAGATCGACAAAGCGCGTTTTGCACATCGTAATGGAGGAACCCGAATACCCTTCGATTCCTCCTTTACATGTGTCTGACCGCTCTGAATAGGGTTAAAAAGGTGGTGAGAACCTTTGGCATCATTACGCGACATAAAAACGAGAATTACCTCGACGAAGAAGACAAGTCAAATCACCAAAGCCATGCAGATGGTATCCGCATCGAAATTAAATCGTGCAGAAACTAATGCTAAAGCTTTTGGTCCTTATATGAATAAAATTCAAGAGGTTGTTGCAAGCATCGCACTAGGAAGCACAGATGTGACGCATCCTATGCTTCAGACCCGTCCGGTCAAGCGTACAGGATACATCGTCATCTCCTCTGACCGTGGACTTGCAGGTGCCTACAACAGCAACATCTTACGTACGGTTCATCAAACTATTCAAAAACGTCATAAGTCTCAAGATGAGTACGCAGTAATTGCCATCGGTCGTATTGGCCGCGACTTCTTCAGAAAACGCAACATTCCTGTGTTTTCAGAAATCACAGGCCTTGGGGACCAAGTCTCTTTTGCGGAAATCAAAGACATCGCAAACCGTGCAGTAAGCATGTTTGCAGATGGGACGTTTGATGAATTATACGTGTACTACAACCACTTTGTAAGTGCCATCTCTCAAGAGGTAACGGAAAAGAAACTCCTTCCTCTTACAGACATCGCTCCTACAACAGGAAAAATCACATCCTATGAGTTTGAGCCTTCCCAGGAAGGCATCTTGGAAGTACTACTGCCACAATATGCAGAAAGCCTTATTTACGGCGCATTATTGGATGCAAAAGCAAGTGAGCACGCTTCTCGTATGACAGCGATGCAAAGTGCAACGGACAACGCGAAAGAGCTTATCCATGGACTTACACTTTCTTACAACCGTGCCCGTCAAGCAGCGATTACGCAAGAGATCACCGAGATCACAGCTGGTGCTTCCGCTCTAGAATAGAACGTTTCGAACAAATTTTGCAAAAGTAAGATAGGAGGGAATACGATGAAAGGTCGCGTTACTCAAATCATGGGTCCGGTTGTTGACGTAAAGTTCGACAGCGGGCATCTTCCTGAAATATACAACGCTCTTCATATTAATCATAAAGCTCGTAGCGCTAACGAAGTTGATGTTATTCTAACGCTTGAAGTTGCTCTTCACTTAGGTGACAACACAGTTCGTACAATCGCTATGGCTTCTACTGATGGTGTCGTTCGCGGCATGGAAGTAGAAGATGCTGGTCATCCTATTTCTGTACCAGTAGGTGACGTAACACTAGGTCGTGTATTCAACGTACTTGGAGAAAACATCGACTTGGATGCTCCAATCCCGGCAGGTTCTCGTCGTGATCCGATTCACAGACAAGCTCCTACATTCGAACAATTATCAACTGCTGTTGAAATCCTTGAAACAGGTATCAAAGTAGTAGACTTGCTTGCTCCTTACATCAAAGGTGGTAAGATCGGTCTATTCGGTGGTGCCGGTGTAGGTAAAACAGTTCTTATCCAGGAATTGATCAACAACATCGCACAAGAGCACGGTGGTATCTCCGTATTCGCAGGTGTTGGTGAGCGTACTCGTGAAGGAAATGACCTTTACCACGAGATGACAGATTCCGGAGTTATCAAGAAAACTGCCATGGTATTCGGACAAATGAACGAGCCGCCTGGAGCACGTATGCGTGTTGCACTAACAGGTCTTACAATGGCTGAGTTCTTCCGTGATGACCAAGGTCAGGACGTTCTTTTCTTCATGGACAACATCTTCCGTTTCACTCAAGCAGGTTCTGAGGTATCCGCGCTACTAGGCCGTATGCCATCTGCCGTTGGTTACCAACCGACACTTGCTACTGAAATGGGTCAATTACAAGAGCGTATCACGTCTACATCCGTAGGTTCTGTAACATCGATCCAAGCGATCTATGTACCTGCCGATGACTACACGGATCCGGCTCCAGCAACAACTTTCGCTCACTTGGATGCAACGACTAACCTTGAGCGTAAGCTTTCCGAGATGGGTATCTACCCAGCGGTGGATCCTCTAGCTTCCACTTCCCGTGCACTATCACCGGAAGTAGTTGGAGAAGACCACTATCAAGTAGCGCGTGAAGTGCAATCCACTTTACAACGCTACAAAGAACTACAAGACATCATCGCCATCCTTGGTATGGATGAGTTGACGGATGAGGACAAGTTGATCGTTCAACGTGCCCGCCGTATCCAATTCTTCTTATCTCAGAACTTCCACGTAGCGGAGCAGTTCACTGGACAAAAAGGTTCTTACGTTCCTGTCCAAGAGACTGTGAAGGGCTTCAGGGAAATCCTTGACGGCAAATACGACCACCTACCTGAAGATGCATTCCGTCTAGTCGGCCGCATCGAAGAAGTAGTGGAAAAAGCGAAGCAAATGGGTGTAGAAGTTTAATTAAAGGGACCTAGGAGGGAATGAAATGAAGACGTTAAAAGTCAGTGTAGTTACTCCCGATGGCCCGGTTTATGAATCAGACGTAGAAATGGTAGTGGCACGAGCTCAAAGCGGAGAGCTCGGCGTCCTGCCTGGACATATTCCAATGGTTGCCCCACTTCAGATCGGTGCAGTCCGCATGAAAAAAAGCGGAAGCACAGAACAAGTGGCTGTCAGCGGAGGATTCCTGGAAGTGCGTCCTGATAAAGTTACGATCCTTGCACAATCTGCAGAAGCAGCTGAGCAAATCGATCTTACTCGTGCTGAGGAAGCAAAAAGACGGGCGGAGCAAAGACTGCAATCCAAACAGGATGACGTCGACTACCGCCGCGCCGAGCTTGCACTCCAACGCGCAATCAACCGCATCAATGTAGCAAAAAGAGGGTAACTTCTGGTGACCCGTGTATAGATGGAGAGACCCCCACTTTGGTAGTGGGGGTTTTTTGTTTGGGGTGGGGTTGGGGATGTATTGGGCAATGGGCGTTGTGCATTGGCCGTTGTACATCGTGCAGTGGGTATTGCGCATTCCTCATTGCACCGCGGTCCGCGAAATTTGTAAAAATGTGTAGCTTTATGTCTATTCGTCGATATCCTGCCCCGATTCGTTGATATATGAAAATTTTCGTTGATATGTGCGTCGAAACCGTTGATAAAAATAAAAAACCGTTGATATCCTGCCCAAAACCGTTGATATGTCAAAATGATACTCCCTGAGGATGCTAAAAAACCACGAAAATTCATATACGAAACGAGATATCCCCACAGATTCGCTACATAAAAGACCTCGACCAACCAAAAATAAGGTAACTGGCCCTTAAAAAGAATCTTCAATTACCTTGTTTTAACTAAAACCTGGTCAGTTTCTCCTTCCAAACACATAGAGTGTTATGTATCATGCCATTTTAAATAGGTATTGCCTTTTAAACAGGTCAATTCTATAATTAATTGGTAAACTAATCCATTAGGGGGATATTCTAGAATGAGTAACATTTTGGAGAAACAGAGTTTGTCAGCTCAACAATTGTCATTGGTACAGTCGGAGATGGACAAAAAGAAAAAATCAAAGACGCTGGGATATTTATTATGGTGGTTTACAGGCACATTTGCAGGTCACCGTTTTTATGTTGGGGATACAGGCTACGCAGTCTGCATGCTATTATTCGGTATTTTTACTTTATTTATCTGGAATTTCGTAGACGTATTCTTCATTGGACGCAGAATGGAACTGAAGAACGATGAGATTGAACGTAACATCATTCAAAAGGTCAAACTGTACTCCAACCAACCATCGGCAATATAACATGTGACCTAGAGGCTCCAAGTGGGGCTTCTTTTTTTTGCCTACTCCTCCATTGGACTCATTTTCACCCATTTACAAAAAATTCATCCTATTTTAATAGTAGATGTTGTACGCTGAAAATATGTAAATCACTCAAGGAGGCGGAATACTTGAACAGAAAAATCCTCAGCATCGTTGCTTTTCTTTTTACCTTTACCATTGCCTGTGGCCAAGTATCACCAAGTCAGATGAATGCAGATGGTTCGGGATCCTGGACATCGCCTTTGACGGTCACACAAGCGATATCCAGTCAAAATGGATTCACGCAGACAGTGGAAGGGTATATTGTGGGTCAGCCGACTTCCACGGCAACGGTCGTCACGAGCAATTTTCCAAACGATTATGCTCTAGCGTTAGCCGATACATCCACCGAAGCTAATACAGGTAAAATGATATATGTACAGATTCCTTCCTCATTCAGAACAAGCTACGGCCTGCAAAGCAATCCGGACCTGCTTGGTGAAAAGATTAAAGTGACAGGCTCTCTTACAGCTTATTTTTCACATCCCGGCCTGAAGTCGGCAACGGCCATCGAATTAGTTGAAGACGAAGTTCCGAGAGACCCGCCGCCAACAGACCCTGAAGACCCGGTAGACCCTCCACCGGCCTTTGAAGAATACTATAAAGACGCAGAAGGCAAAACAGGCTCGGCTTTGAAAACAGCACTTCACAACATCATCGATGACCATCAGACCCTTTCCTATGACGCATTATGGGCAGCCTTGCGGGTAACCGATGAAGATCCAGCTAACCCAAACAACGTGATCTTGCTCTACACCGGGCGCTCCCAATCGAAAACCTCAAATGGCGGGGGAGCAAATGATTGGAACCGCGAGCATGTCTGGGCAAAATCCCACGGTGACTTCGGGACAGAGAGGGGGCCAGGCACCGATCTCCATCATCTGCGACCGACAGACGCTTCTGTCAACTCCTCACGCAGTAACCTTGATTTTGACAACGGCGGCAGGGAGCATGCAGAGGCGCTTGGCAACTATTACGATAGCGATTCCTGGGAGCCGAGGGATGAAGTGAAGGGCGACGTCGCGCGCATGTTATTTTATATGGCAGTCCGCTATGAAGGGGACAGCGGGGAGATCAATCTTGAGCTCAATGACCTTGTGAACAACGGAAGCGCACCGTTACACGGAAAAATGTCCGTCCTGCTTGAGTGGCATGAGGAGGACCCTGTGGATGCGAGGGAAATCAGACGGAACCTCATCATTTTTGAAGATTACCAGGGCAACCGCAACCCGTTCATCGACCACCCGGAATTTGCGGACATGATTTGGTAGGGAAAGACGCTTGGTAGCTGCCAGGCGTTTTTTATGTGGGCGTTGAGATTATTAGGTTATGAGACAGCGACTATGGGGGGGAATGGATTGGCGGTCTTGAAAAGGGTTAATGAAACCACGATCGAGAGGAAAGCATGAAATGGCGGTCTCAAAGCAGCGGAATGAGACCACAATCGAGGGGAAAGCATGAAATGGTGGTCTCAAAGCAACGGAATGAGACCACGATCGAGGGGAAAGCATGAAATGGTGGTCTTAAAGCAGCGGAATGAGACCACGATCGAGGGGAAAGCATGAAATGGCGGTCTCAAAGCAGCGGAATAAGACCACCATCTGGCGGAAAGCATGAGATGGCGGTCTCAAAGCTACGGAATGAGACCACGATCGGGAGGAAAGCATGAAATGGCGGTCTCAAAAACAAAAGATTAACCACACCAGCAAAATAATCTATAAACCATACCTTATTCCCAAATAAATGTGAAATAACAAACAACAAATTTCCACTATCGAAGCAATAGTCAGATAAAGGGCGATATGTTGGTGACACAGATATTGGTATTTGATATAATTGTTATCGGTTACAAATTTAAATATTGAGAGCAGTCTGAAAAATAGAAAGCTTCGGAGGGGGCGGGCATGAATCTACTAAACTTATATCAAAATAACTATTTGATCGTGGTTGTATTCTTGGCTCTAGGGGTTTTATTACCGGTTGTTGCGCTTGCGATAGGGAGACTGTTGCGTCCGCATAAACCGTCTGCAGCTAAGCAAACGACCTATGAGAGTGGGATTGATCCCTTTCATGATTCACGTGTCCAGTTTAATGTTCGTTATTACATATTTGCTCTGTTATTCGTCATTTTTGACGTAGAGACAGTTTTCCTTTATCCATGGGCGGTGGCGTATGAGAAATTGGGTATCTTTGCTTTGATTGAGATGCTGATTTTCGTTGTGATGCTGCTGATCGGATTAATCTATGCTTGGAAGAAGAAGGTGTTGAAATGGATCTAAATCTAGAGAGTATATCACCAGAGGAAATGGAAGAGCTCAAGCAGACCGTCTTCCTGACAACTTTAGAAGAGCTGAAAGCATGGGCGCGCTCCAACTCCATGTGGCCGATGACGTTTGGACTTGCCTGCTGTGCAATCGAGATGATGGGGGTAGGTTCCTCTCATTACGATCTGGATCGTTTCGGGTCCTTTTTCCGTACATCTCCGCGCCAATCGGACTGTATGATCGTTTCAGGCACCGTGACGAAGAAGATGGCACCAGTCCTGAAACGCCTATATGATCAGATGCCTGAGCCGAAGTGGGTCATTGCAATGGGTTCCTGTGCTACCGCGGGAGGTCCGTATATCAAATCCTATGCCGTTGTCAAAGGAGTGGACCAGATTGTACCTGTAGACGTGTACATTCCGGGATGCCCGCCAAATCCAGCGGCTCTTATTTATGGAATCAATAAATTGAGAGAGAAAATTCGCCACGAAGCTAAGACAGGGAAGCAGGTGATCTAGTAGTGAGCGATGAAAAAAGCCTAGAAGAACAAAAGAGGGAAGCCGCGGCAAAAGCAAAGGCGGCAGCCCTGGCAAAAATGAAAGCGAAGCAGGAGCAGGAAGCGTCAGCCGACTCAGGCGACGACGTGGACCTCGCGAAAAAGAAAGCGGCAGCGGCAGCCAAAGCGAAAGCAGTAGCACTAGCGAAGCAAAAGGCGAAAGAATTGCAGGAAGCATCCGCATCGGAAAAAGCGGAGGTTCCGTCAGAAGCACCAGCGGAAGAGGACGCCAAAGAACTCGCGAAAAAGAAAGCCGCAGCGGCAGCCAAAGCGAAAGCAGCGGCACTCGCCAAGCAAAAACGTGACGCAGGCGGAGCGGACTCAGCCGCCGACAACGCCGACGCCACCGATGACCTCGACCTCGCCAAGAAAAAAGCGGCAGCAGCGGCAAAAGCAAAGGCCGCAGCAGCAGCCAAGGCCAAAGCGGCCGCACTGGCAAAGCAAAACGGCGAAACTGCCGATGCGGGTGACGCAGGAACCGACGAAAAAGCAAAAGCGATCGCAGCGGCAAAAGCCAAAGCAGCAGCAGCGGCAAAAGCAAAGGCTGCAGCACTAGCCAAGCAAAACCGCGATGGCGGAGCAGCAGACCAGCCTGCCGGTGACGATGAACTCGCCAAGGAAAAAGCAAAAGCAATCGCAGCAGCGAAAGCAAAAGCCGCAGCGGCAGCCAAGGCAAAGGCAGCGGCAGCAGCAAAAGCAGGCGGCCCCGCGGGAGCAACGAAAGAAGCACCGGCTGCGCCGTCACCAAACCAGAAATACTTGGACAAATATGTAAAAGTGATCAACGACAATCTTGGCGAGGGCATGTTGGAGGATTCCTACATCAATGCACTTTCCAAAGATGTCCCTACGCTGGTGGCAAAGCCTGAGACCTATTATAAAATTGCAGAATTTTTAAGATACAATGAACAGCTGACGTTTGAATTTTTGTCGGAAATGCACGGATCTGATTTTGAGACGCATATGGAGATCTATAATCATTTTTACTCCTATAAGAATCGACAGTCGGTGGCATTGAAGGTGAAAATAGATCGCGACAATCCTGTCATCCCATCCCTTGTGCCATTGTGGGCGGGGGCGAATTGGCCGGAGCGCGAGACATACGATCTTCTCGGGGTCCAGTTTACCGGACACCCGAATATGACGCGAATCATGATGCCGGATGAGTGGGTCGGTCATCCGCTTCGAAAAGATTATGAGCCGTACGATGTGGAGGTGTAGCAGATGATTCGCACGGAGGAAATGCTTTTAAATGTAGGGCCGCAGCATCCGAGTACGCACGGGGTGTTCCGTTTGGTGGTAAAGATCGACGGGGAAATCATCAAGGAGGCTACACCTGTCGTCGGATACCTGCATCGCGGGACGGAGAAGCTGGCGGAAAACCTGCAGTATACGCAGATCATCCCATATACGGACCGCATGGATTACCTGTCTGCGATGACGAATAACTATGTGCTCTGTCACGCGGTGGAGACGATGATGGGACTTGAGATCCCGGACCGTGCCGAGTACCTTCGCGTGCTAGCGATGGAGCTTGGCCGTGTGGCGAGTCACCTTGTCTGGTATGGCACATATCTCCTTGATATCGGGGCAGTCAGTCCATTCCTATACGCGTTCCGTGAGCGCGAGATGATCATCAATCTATTGAATGAGCTGTCCGGTGCCAGACTTACCTTCAACTACATGCGTGTAGGCGGGGTGAAATGGGATGCACCTGAGGGCTGGATCGAAAAGGTGGCCGAGTTTGTTCCTTATATGAGGGAGCAGTTGAAGGGCTATCACGATCTGGTGACAGGAAATGAGATCTTCATGAGCCGTGTAAAAGGGGTGGGACGCTATACGAAGGAGGATGCACTTGCATACTCACTTAGCGGGGCCAACCTGCGCTGTACCGGCGTGAAATGGGATCTGCGCAAGGATGAGCCGTATTCGATCTATGACCGCTTTGATTTTGATGTGCCGACCCGTGATGGCGGGGATGCATGGGCACGCTATCATTGCCGCATGGAGGAAATCGAGGAATCCTTGAAGATCATCGAACAAGCGGTGGAACAGTTCCCGCAAGAGGGCGAGATCATGGCAAAGGTGCCACGGATCATCAAGGCGCCAAAGGGTGAGGCGTATGTACGCATCGAGTCTCCTCGTGGGGAGATAGGCTGCTATATTGCCAGTGATGGTAAAAAAGAGCCGTACCGCCTGAAGTTCCGTCGCCCGTCGTTCTACAACCTTCAGATCCTTCCGAAGCTGCTTGAAGGGGAGAACATGGCGAACCTGATCACCATTTTGGGGGCAATCGATATCGTTCTTGGGGAGGTTGATGGTTAATGGTACAAAATCTGCTGGAATCATCACCGTCCTGGACGAACTTTTTCATATTCTTCGGACTGGCAACGGCACTTTTGCTTGCGGTGCTTGGCTTCGTTACATACGGAATCCTTGCCGAGCGTAAGGTAATGGGCTTCATGCAGGGACGCATGGGACCGAACCAGGTCGGGGGTTCATGGGGACTCCTGCAAACCGTGGCCGACGTTCTGAAACTATTAATTAAGGAAGATACCATCCCTAAGGATGCGGATCGACCATTATACATCCTGGCGCCTGTGATCGCGTTCACACCGGCATTCCTGGTGCTGGCTGCGATTCCGTTCACCGACAAATTCCAATTTGCCGATATCGGGGTAGGTTTGCTTTACTACATCGCCATTTCCGGCATCACGACGGTCGGGGTTGTGGCGGCAGGCTGGGCGTCCAACAATAAATACTCGCTTCTAGGGGGCATGCGTGCTGCGGCACAGATGATTTCCTATGAAGTGCCGCTTGTCATGAGTGTCATCGGGGTGGTTCTTTTAGCAGGAAGCTTGAACCTCAACGAAATCGTGGCATCACAAGGCGAAACAACATGGTTCATCCTCCTGCAGCCAGTAGCATTCCTGATCTTCATGATTGCCTCTGTCGCAGAGCTGAACCGTACACCATTCGACCTTCCGGAAGCGGAGTCGGAGCTTGTTGCAGGTTACCATGTCGAGTATTCCGGCTTCCGCTGGGCATTCTTCATGCTTGCCGAGTATGTGTACCTCTTCGCCATGGCATCCTTGACTACGGTCCTCTTCCTTGGAGGCTGGTTGGCCCCATTCGGAGGGTTCCTTGACTTCATTCCTGGTGCCATCTGGTTCGCATTGAAGTTCAGCATCGTCGTATTCTTCCTCATCTGGATCCGTGTCACGTTCCCTCGCCTAAGAGCGGATCAGCTCATGGAATTCGGCTGGAAGGTACTGTTGCCGCTGGCATTGGCAAACATCTTTTTCACAGCGATCATTAAGGAATTATTTTTCAAATAAAAATGCCTTTCTTACTTAGCGTAACGGAAGAATAGGGGTGAAGCGAAATGCGCGGTCTTGCAAAAGGTTTGAAATATACCCTACAAAACTTATCCAAGAAAAAAGTGACGTACAATTACCCGAAGGAGCCGCTTCCACTACCGGACCGGTTCCGCGGCATCCAGAAGTTCTACCCGGAAAAGTGCATCGTCTGCAATCAGTGTGCCAACATCTGTCCGACAGACTGCATACAGCTTACCGGGAAAAAACATCCGGATCCGACGAAAAAAGGGAAGATCATCGATACGTACGATATCAATTTTGAAATCTGCATCCTGTGTGACCTTTGTACAGAGGTCTGCCCGACGGAAGCGATCATCATGACGAATAACTTCGAACTAGCGGAATACAGCCGCGATCGACTTTTCAAGAATCTTGAGTGGCTTGATGAAAACGATACGAACATCAGAAGGGAGAATAAAGCATGAGTATATCCGGTGAATTCATTGCCTTCATAGGGCTCGCGCTTGCTGCGATTGCCGGTGGCGTGCTCATGCTGAATTTGACGAAGGTCGTGCACATGGTCGTCGCCCTTGTGTTCACCTTCATCAGCATCGCCGGCATTTACGTGATGCTTTCCGCTGAGTTCGTGGCATTTGTCCAGATTCTCATCTACTCCGGTGCCATCACGATCATCATGCTGTTCGGGATCATGCTCACGCGCCATAACGATGAAACAGAAACAGCGGGCCTGACTCGTAAAATCCTTATCGGACTCGGTGTGCTCGGTTTCGCCGGGCTGATGTATTTCGGCGTGTACAACCTGGACCTTGGCAGTGGTGCCGCTGACCTGCACGTGGACAACACGGAGAAGATCGGTCTTGCCATCTATGCAAAATACGTGATTCCATTCGAGCTGACCTCCGTGCTGTTGCTTGTGGCGCTGGTCGGGGCGATCATTTTGGCAAAACGTGATGACGTGGAAGAGGAGGCGACAAAGGAATGACAACAGTTCCATTATCGGCCTACCTGGTTTTAGCGCTAATCCTATTCTGTATCGGCCTTTATGGGGCACTGACGAAAAGAAATACGGTCATCGTGCTGATCTGTATCGAGCTGATGCTGAATGCAGTGAATATCAATCTAGTTGCTTTTAGTAAATTCGGTATTAACCCGTCCATTACAGGGCAAGTCTTTTCTCTGTTTACCATTACGGTCGCAGCAGCTGAAGCAGCGGTGGGGTTAGCTATCCTGATTGCGCTATATCGCAACCGCAAGACGGTAAATATCGATGAAATGAACACCTTGAAGAATTAACGAGGGGTAGCTTGCTTTACAAAAGCGCGGGAAAATTACAAACCCGCGTAAGAGAAGGGGACTTGATACGATGATGGAAAATGCTTGGATCATCCCGCTTTTTCCGCTGATCTCCTTTATCCTGCTCTTGTTCATCGGGAAAAAACTGAAGGAAGCGAGTGCATTCGTCGGAATCGCGCTCATCGGACTATCCCTCATTTTTTCTGTGATGGCATTATGGGAAAGGTTTTCGGCACCAACCTTCAAGGCCACATTCAAATGGCTGCAAATCGGCGATGTGACTTTGACGGCGGGATATGAAGTAAATCAATTGAATGCCTTGATGCTTGTCGTAGTATCACTTGTCAGCTTATTAGTACATATCTATTCCAAAGGATATATGCATGGAGATGAGCGTTTCCACATCTTCTACGCCTACCTTGGGCTCTTTACCTTTGCCATGCTGGCCTTAGTGATTTCGCCTAACCTGCTTCAGCTCTATATTTTCTGGGAGCTTGTGGGACTGGGATCGTTCTTGCTCATCGGATTCTATTTCTTTAAAGAAGATGCAAAAGCTGCTGCCAAGAAAGCGTTCATCATGACACGCATCGGGGATGTCGGATTGTTCATCGGGATTATCCTATTATTCTGGCAGGTTGGAAGCTTTGAATATGATGCGATTTTTGCAGCTGTTAATGCAGGCGTGATTTCTGCAGGCATGCTGACCCTCATCGCGATCCTGATTTTCATCGGGGCGATGGGGAAATCCGGTCAATTCCCGCTGCACTCCTGGCTGCCGGATGCGATGGAAGGTCCGACACCGGTTTCCGCCCTCATCCACGCCGCGACAATGGTTGCAGCAGGGGTCTACCTGGTGGCGAGCCTGTTCCCGCTATTCGCAGCAAGTGAAACGGCCTTGATGACAGTCGCGATCGTCGGTGCGTTCACCGCGATCTTTGCCGCATCGATCGGCCTTGTGCAAAAGGATATTAAAAGAGTACTAGCCTACTCGACTGTTAGTCAATTAGGCTTCATGATGCTTGCGCTTGGCTCTGCAGGCTATGTGGCAGGAGTGTTCCACCTTACCACGCATGCTTTCTTCAAAGCCTTGTTGTTCCTTGCAGCAGGTAGCGTCATCCATGCCGCACATACCCAGAACATCGACGAAATGGGCGGACTATGGAAAAAAATGCGTACAACCGGAATCCTGTTTCTGATCGGCACACTCGCCATCACAGGGGTGCCATTGTTCTCCGGATTCTTCAGTAAGGAAGAAATCCTGATCGCAGCTTGGGTAAACGGGAATCCGTTCCTTTTTGCACTGGCACTAATTGCAGCATTCTTTACAGCGTTCTACATGTTCCGCCTCTTTTTCCTTGTCTTCACTGGCGAGGCACGCGGGGACCAGCGCCATGCCCATGAGTCGCCGTCCGTCATGACTATCCCTATGATGGTGCTTGGCGTCCTGGCAGTCGTGGCTGGGTACATGAATACCCCGTGGTTCGGTCATTTCCTGGGAGATTGGCTGACAGAAGGAACCGACATGTACGGCCCGTCCCATATCGAAGGCCCGGCATGGATCATGATTGCCGCAATCCTCGTTTCCCTCGCTGGAATCGGCATTGCCTACATGATCTACTACCGCCGCTCCATCGACCGTGCCACATTCAGCACGGGGGCACCGCATCTGTACGGAATCTTACGAAACAAATACTTTGTCGATGAGTTCTATAAGATGACATTCGTCTACGGCACGCGCGTAATCAGCCTGTTCCTGAAGTATGTTGATGAATTCCTCGTTCACGGGACGATGAAGGGCATTGTCTATGCGACCCAATCCATCGGACGCCTTGGCGCGAAAATGCAGAACGGCCAGACGCAGGTCTACGGCGCTGTCGCATTCGTCGGCCTGGCAATCCTATTGATTATTTTTGCATTCACAGGGGGGTACTTGGGATGAACAACATGTTCTTGACAATCTTGATTTTCGCCCCTCTATTAGGTGTACTGGCATTATTGTTTATACCAAAAACAAACGAAAAGCTGATCAAGCTCGTCGGCTTCGCGGCTACCTTGCCTTCCTTGATCTTCGCCATCATCGCATTCTGGCAGTACAAGGCGGGAGCGGGACTCGAGCAATTCGCGGTAAAAGCGGAATGGTTCAGCTTCGGCAACAAGGAAGCTATGCAAAATCTCTATGGCATCGAGCTCTACCAGCCGATTTCCTATGAGCTTGGCATCGATGGATTTTCACTGGTGATGATCCTTCTGACCGCCGTGCTCTCGACGCTTGCAGCGATTGCTTCCATCCATATCAAAAAAGAGTGGAAGGGATATTTCATCCTGTTCCTTCTTTTACAGATCGGGATGCTTGGAGTCTTTGCTTCTGAAAATCTATTATTATTCTTCTTTTTCTTTGAACTGACCTTGATCCCGATGTTCTTCCTGATCGGTAAGTGGGGCTATTTTGAAAAAGAAAATGCAGCATACCGTTTCCTTATCTACAACGGACTTGGTTCTGCGATATTGCTTATCGTTTTTGTCATTCTTTTTGCAAAAACAGGGACGATGAACATTGCCGATATCACGTATCTGTTCCATTCCGGCAACGATGCATTGATCGGCGGCATGACGGATGATTTCCGACTTGGCATGCTGATCGCGCTTCTTGTTGCATTCGGAATCAAGCTGCCGATCGTGCCCTTGCACAGCTGGATGCTGAAGGTGCACGTCCAGGCTCCGCCATCGATCGTCATGCTGCATGCCGGCGTGCTCCTGAAAATCGGGGCATTCGGTCTGATCCGTTTCGGGGTGGGGATCTTCCCTGAGCAGTTCGGGCAGCTTGCGTTCGTCCTTGCAATACTTGGTGTCGTGAACCTTCTATATGGAGCGTTCCTTGCACTGATCCAGACTGATTTCAAAATGGTGCTGGCATACTCCAGTATCTCGCATATGGGAATTGTGCTGATCGGACTCGCTTCCATGAACGAAGCGGGCGTCCAGGGGGCCATTTTCCAAGTCGTTTCCCACGGCTTCATCGCAGCACTCTTGTTCTTCCTGATCGGTGTGATGCATGAGCGTGTTGGCACGACTTCGATTGAAAAATTAGGTGGCTTGGCAAAAGTGATGCCGCTGACGGCGGGCTTTTTCCTTGTTGGCGCGATGGCGTCACTTGGCTTGCCGGGCATGTCAGGGTTTGTCAGTGAGTTCCTTGCGTTCTTGGGATTATTCAACGAAATGCCTGTTGTGGCAGCAGTCGGCACGCTCGGGATCATCCTGACAGCGGCATATCTGCTGCGCGCAGTGATGGGCATGACCTTCGGCAAAACGCCTGTTTATGGGGAAAAGGTGGTCGACATCCGCGGGGTGGAATTCATTCCGGTGGTGGCGATGCTGTTTTTCATCGTACTGATCGGTGTCTACCCGAGCATCCTGGCAGAACCGCTTCAGGCAACCATCGAAGCCATTATTTTAGGAATAGGAGGGTGATGAAAGATGGATTTAGATACGCTGCTCAGCTTTGAGTGGGGAGCAATGGCACCGGAATTCATCATCCTTGGTGTAATCACTCTTTTAACTCTGTTAGATCTATTCATGCCAAAAGACATCGACCGACGCATCCTCGGATGGATCGGGTTTGCAGGCATTTTGGCTGCGATCGTCTTTGTGGTACTGTCCTACTTCGATGAGGGCGGGGTCACAAGCATCCTTTTTGAAACCTATCGATTGGACAGCTTTGCAAAAGGCTTCAAGCTCCTGTTGTTGGCAGGCTCGGCACTTGTCATGCTGATGGCAGTCAGCTACGAACCGAAGGAAGGCTTGAAGGAATATCGCGGGGAATTCTACTATCTACTACTCGCAGGAACCCTTGGAACCATGTTCATGGCGTCAAGCGGCGACCTGATCACTTTGTTTGTAGGATTGGAGCTATTATCCCTTTCCTCATACGTGCTCGCTGGACTGCGCAAAAAGAATCTGAAGTCCAACGAAGCAGCGATGAAATATGTCATCAACGGCGGTATCGCCACTGCCATCACGCTATTCGGGATGAGCTATGTGTACGGATTGACCGGCACGACCAACCTGTTGGAAATGCAGCAGGTCCTGATGCAAACCCGTGCAGGCGACATGCAATTCCTGTTGATGATGGCCTTTGTCATGATGTTTGTCGGATTGTCCTTTAAACTCGCCACCGCCCCGTTCCATATGTGGGCGCCGGACGTGTACCAAGGTTCACCGACACCTGTAACGGCATTCCTTGCGGTCGTATCCAAAACTGCGGGCTTTGTCATCATCGCACGATTGTTCATCACGCTGTTCCTGATGACACCTGCCGCTGAAGGGCAGAATTCCATGCTCTTCTCGCTGAAGGATATGATCGCAATTCTTGCAGTCGTTTCGATGGTAGTCGGGAATGCAGTCGCGTTGCGTCAGCGCAATGTCAAAAGAATGCTCGCCTACTCCGGGATTGCACACGCAGGTTACCTGCTCGTCGCGATCAGCTCAATCAACCTGTTGTTCCTTTTTGAGACAATGTGGTTCTATTTGGCGGCATATCTATTGATGAACATCGGGGCATTGGCAGTCCTGCAGGTGCTTACATCGAAGGACGATTCCGAGGATCTGAGCCAATTCGCCGGATTGTACCGACGCTCGCCGGTGCTCGCTGTGCTGATGAGCATCTTTCTTTTATCACTTGCAGGAATTCCGGGAACAGCCGGATTCATCGGAAAGCTTGGGATTTTCGTCGGCGCGATCACAGAACCATCCAAGGCATACGTCCTTGCATCGGTGCTGATCGCAACCACCGTCATTTCGTATTTTTACTATTTCGGTATCATGACCCAAATGTTCTTCCGTCCCGCAGCAAGCCAAGAGAAAATCACCGTGCCAGTGGGAATCTGGATCACGGTCATCCTCTGTGCACTCGGGACCATCGCACTTGGAATCATGCCAGGCCTGGCACTCGACTTCTACAACGGAAATCTCGACGTGCTCAAGGACTTCTTCGCACCTGGCAGATGATAACCTGAAAACCGCCAGTAAACGCAAACTCACGGTTTGAAAGTAAAAAGGGGTATATGGTTTAATGTGAGAAGGAGCATGGGGATGTGCTCCTTCTCTTTTTTATAGGATCAGTATGTTCAAGAGCGTTCAAGAGCGTTCAAGTGCGTTCAAGTGCCTGACCCGCTGTGCGTTAATGTGCTAAAGTGACGGTTTCCGCTCATCACTTTTATCATTTCAAGGGCGGAAAAAAGTATACATAAATAATGATTACGAATGGGAGAAAGGAGATGCAGTATGGTTGACTTAGGCGTACAATCATTGATCAGCATCCTGTCGCATCTGCTTTTCATCAGCATCACCTGGTGGGCGCTGCAGGCCATCCACTACGAAAAATGGATGAAGCCGAATCGCGTGGTGCAGATGAGACTGTTGCTTATACTGGTAACAATTGCGATCGGATCGGCTGTGAGTAATTTCTTTTTGGATTATCTGTTCCTGTCGCAGCGATTGCCGATGATGTGGTAGGCAGGGAGAAACGTATAGAGAGTTGGGAGCCGAGGTGATGGTGTGTGCCTCGGTTTTTTGTTTTGGTTAGGGGAGTGGATATGGATCGGCGAGTGGCGAGTGGGAGGCCGGCGGTATGGCGGATTAGCGGATTGGCGTATCGAGGAATCGGTGGATTGGCGAATCGACAAATCGGGGAGTGACTTATTGTGTCGAGGATTGCGTATTGTGCATAAACCTTTCATTTTTGAGCGCAAATCATAATTTTTGTGCGAAAGAGCATGATTTTTCACCGCAAATTGAAATAATTGTGCATAACCTCGTCTTTTTTGAGCATAAGCATGTATTTGGCATAGTCGCTCAGCGTTCCAGCCTAAGAAAATGAAGCAAATCCTTCAAAAAAGAAAAAAACCGATACCCACCCCCATTTTTAACTACACCCCATCACACATTTAAGCCCCAAACCCACCAAACCCACCAAACCCACCAAACAAACCCTTGGTAATATCCTCCATAAAACCCCAAAACCATGCAAATAGTCCTGCCATAACCTGACATCAGGCGACAAAAATAAAAAAATAAATAAATTGTGCGTCTTTCGACATATGTCTAAAATCTCCTGCCGGGGTCTGGCCCCTATTTGATGTTTTTTTATCATTTTCCCGGCCGGGTCGCTATGAGAAATTTGACGATTATTCCCATGTATGGCGGGGCTTTTGGTGGTAAGAATGGTTAGTAAGGAGAGAAGAGAAAAAGGGACGTGGGGGATATGAAAATGAGGATGGTTTTGAGCGGTGAAACGGGGAAGAAGATGGTGCAGAGGGTAATTAGTTTGATTTTTATTTTGGTTATATGTTTTACTGGGGTAATTCTTGGGAATGAAAGAAGCAGAGCTCAATTACCAAACGAAATCAGTACTGAGATACTTGAAATTGCTCAAGTTTTTCAAGAGAAAAAAATTAATATTAGAGAGTGGAAACTTTATGGCAGAAACGACGTCTATAAAATTAGGGATTTAGTAGGTTTTCAAAAAGAGGTAAATGGTTTAAAACAGAAGATGGGCCATTTAAACTGGACTGTGGAAGTGGAAGAGGATCAGTGGAAAGCGATTGGAACTCATTATAATGATTCATTAAAGCAGGAAGAATCCCTTCAGCTCATCACAACCCACATAAACTCAGCCCCAACATCGTACTTATTATATGAGGTCACTGGATATGGTTGGGAAAACACCTCGGCAATGGAGATACTAAAGGACTTCCATTCTAATCTTACCAATATTTCTCAAGAGAACATTGAAATATTTAGTTGTATGACAGGCGATTTCAGTGATAAAATTGAAGATGGTTTGCAAAATACGACAAATATTTTGCTGGACGCATTTTCAGCAAGTGTAATCGAAGAGTTGAATGAAGATACCTTTGTTTCAGTTTCAGCATACACTGAATTATGGAATAATGTTCTTCCGACACATCATGGAAAGATGAACTTACAAATTGGGTTACGAAAACAAGGATTGGGCGATAAGACTACCGTGATTGTAGGCACGCCAATTATTACTGTTGAATATTAATATATAGAACATATGACGCGGAGGGGAAAATTTTGGAAAAAATCATCGTCCGCGGCGGACAAAGGTTGAAAGGTACTGTAAGAGTAGAGGGAGCAAAAAATGCAGTACTACCTGTTATCGCCGCAACATTATTAGCTAGCAAAGGCAAATGCGAAATCTTAAATGTACCAGAGCTCTCCGACGTTTATACGATTAACGAGGTTTTGCGTTTTCTGAATGCCGATGTTGATTTTGAAAATAATCGTATAACTGTCGATGCAACGAGAGACTTGAATATCGAAGCACCATTTGAATATGTAAGAAAGATGCGTGCATCCGTACTTGTAATGGGATCATTGCTTGCTCGTAACGGAAAAGCCAAAATTGCTCTACCTGGTGGATGTGCAATCGGTTCTAGACCGGTTGATCAGCATTTAAAAGGATTCGAAGCGATGGGTGCGAAAGTGAAAGTAGGAAATGGCTATATCGACGCTGAAGTAGACGGAAGACTAAAAGGCGCGAAAATATATTTGGATTTCCCAAGTGTAGGGGCTACTGAAAACATCATGATGGCGGCGACGCTTGCAGAAGGTACGACTATCATGGAAAACGTAGCAAAAGAGCCGGAAATTGTGGACTTGGCGAACTTCCTGAACTCCATGGGAGCGAAGGTTCGTGGCGCGGGTACTGGAACATTAAGAATCGAAGGTGTGTCTGAGCTTCACGGCTGCAAACACGACATCATCCCTGACCGTATTGAAGCAGGTACTTTCATGGTAGCAGCTGCAATCACTGGCGGAGACGTAATCGTTGAGGGAGCAGTGCCGGAACACTCCAGCTCACTTATTGCCAAAATGGAAGAAATGGGCGTTAAATTCGAAGAAGTCGAAAACGGCTTACGTGTCATTGGACCAGAAAAGTTGAAGGCGATTGACATCAAAACAATGCCTCACCCTGGATTCCCGACTGATATGCAGTCCCAGATGATGTCTCTTCTTTTAGCGGCTGAAGGCACAAGTATGATCACGGAAACTGTATTCGAAAATCGCTTCATGCACGTGGAAGAATTCCGCCGCATGAACGGTGACATCAAGATTGAAGGACGTTCCGTTGTAATAAACGGACCATCAAGCTTACAGGGTGCAGAAGTAGCGGCGACGGACTTGCGTGCAGCGGCAGCATTAACCTTGGCGGGATTAATTGCAGATGGATATACACGCGTTACAGAACTGAAACACTTAGATCGCGGCTATGTGAACTTCCACAACAAGCTAGCAGCACTTGGTGCAGACATCGAACGTGTAAGCTCAATGGAACAAGAACAAACAGTCATCCTTGAGCAGATCAAAGAAGCATAAACCTTCCTAATAACATATATTCTACGAAGAGGGTCAAACTCCTGCCGGGGTCTGGCCCTCTTTTTCATCTTTTTTAATTTTTTTCACCTCATTTATTATGGATGTTTAAATTATTTTTATTCCACTTTTTTTAGGAAAATGCATTTTCACAGGAATGTAACATTTTCCAGTTATGTGTAATGTGTTGGAAATATATTTTTTCACCGCTTTTTTTCTATAGAAACGCAACACTAAAACTTGCCCAGTTTTTAGTCATAATTGCTTGTCCGCCCCCATAAGAATGTAAGAGTAAAGGTGCTAACAACTACTCAAAATTTCTAACGGAGGCTCGACGCTATGAGAAACTTAAAACCATTCATCGTACTAACATCCATCCTTTTCGTTATGGTATTAATGATACCAACATTGCTAGTCATGCCGTTCACCGACAAAGTGAGTGGAAAACTCGCCGAAGAACTCCAGAGCAAGCAACAGGTCCAGACATCAGTAGCGGAATCACCCATCGATGTAGCGGTGTACCGTGCGAATAAAGATGTAATAGAAAACATTCCATTAGAAGAGTACGTGGTGGGGGTGGTGGCCTCTGAAATGCCTGCAGAGTTTGAAGAAGAGGCATTAAAGGCCCAGGCGCTCGCTGCTAGGACATTTATTTTAAGGCACCTATTGGCAGGGGAGAAGATTGGGACGCCAGAGGGAGCTGATGTGACGGATACGGTGGCACATCAAGTGTATAAAGGGCAAGAGGAACTGAAAAATATTTGGAAAGGCGATTACGAATGGAAACTGGCAAAAGTGACAGAAGCCGTAAAGGCAACTGCCGGCCAGATCCTTACCTATAATAATGAACCGATCACCGCAAGCTTCTTCTCCACAAGCAACGGGAAAACGGAAAACTCGGAGGAATACTGGCCAAACGAAATTCCTTACTTGCGAAGCGTAGAAAGCCCGTGGGACATCGACACGCCTAAATTCCTGAAGCAGGTAAGCCTATCGGTTGCCGATTTTCAAAATAAGCTTGGCGTACAGCTTGGCGCGGATGGGACGGTTGGGACAATCACCGCACGCACCACCGGAAACCGGGTCGATACGGTCGAGATCAATGGCAAGAGGCTGACAGGCAGGGAAGTCCGTGAAAAGCTGAAGCTGCAATCAAGCGACTTCAGTTGGGAGAGGAAGGGCGATAACATCGTCATCACAACCAAAGGCTACGGGCACGGCGTCGGGATGAGTCAATACGGCGCGAATGGAATGGCGCTTGAGGGGAAAAAGCATTCGGATATTGTGGCGCATTATTATAAAGGTGTTCAGATTGGCAGTGCGGAGCAGTATTTGACGAAGCTGACAGCGAAGCAATAACAATAGAAAGAAGCCCGTATCGCTTATTTGAGTGATACGGGCTTTTTGAATGTGGTTTCGATTTTTTGTAAAAGGTGGCCGAGCTTTTGGAACCTGGTGCCGAAGTGTGCATGATGAATAAAGAAAAAGGCAATCAACACTCCTGTTGTGTCCTTCACGAAGTCGATCACGGTTGCTGAACGGGCTGGGACGAAGGATTGATGGATCTCGTCTGTTAGGCCATAGGCGATGGCGATGGCTGCGCATAGGATGTTTGTTTTTGTTGTGAGTTTGCCGTCTATAAGGAAGAATAGAGCGAGCATGACGTACAGAATCCCGAATTCAATGAGATGGAGTGATTCTTTAAATGCGTTGTCCCAGGACATTCCTGTATCGACGAATGCATCCGCGGGGTTGCTCGATAGGAACCAGATGAACCCCATGTAGGCGAAGGGTGCAAGTTTTAAACAAAATCTGATTAGGTTGCGAAACATATTTTGTGCTCCTTTATTATGTATAAGCTGTTGTGAACTTCTTTATGGGAGAGTTGTGATATTAAAGAAGGCTATAAAGACAAACTAATCATACCAAAACTCTAAACTATTCGACACCCATTCCACTTCTCCTGCCGGGGTCTGGCCCCAAATGTAGTTTCAATGTAGTTCCCCGCTAAAAAAACTTTCCCCCCTCATGCATAATTCCGCCAACTTTGAAGGAAAATAAGTTTTTTAAATTTTTTTTCGTCGGTGTGTATATTATTCTCTGATTCTGTTCAGAATGATTGCTGAGGTGATGATACAATGAGAGAGGAAGAAAAGAAACGGACTTCTCAAAATTCAAATTGGCAGCGTTTAATGAAAAAGCGTTGGGTATTCCCGGCAATCTATCTAGCTAGCGCAGCAATCATTTTGACAGCGGTTTTGATGTTCCAAGCAGGTAACACGGAAACGAATCCAGAGGATGAAAACAACAACGGACAAGGACCAACTACTTCATACAATGAAGACGATGCAGTAGAGGTTAACCGTCCAGTCGAAAACTTCGTAATGCCGGTAACGGACAAAAATTCCGCAGTGATCGAAAAGCAATTCTGGGATGCAGATGCGTCCAAGGAAGAGCAAGAGGCATCTTTCGTATACTACAATGGTATGTACCATCCAAACACTGGGGTAGATATCAAAATGAAAGATGGCGAAACGTTTGACGTCGTAGCATCTTTAAGTGGAACTGTAATTCGTGCAGAAGAAGATTCGCTTTTAGGTAATGTTGTAGAAATCGAGCATTTGAATGGTGTTAAAACTTACTACCAAGCACTTTCCAATGTAACAGTGAAAGCTGGAGATTTCGTTGACCAAGGCCAAAAGATCGCGGAAGCAGGCACAAGCCTGATGAACAAGGATTCCGTCCACGTTCACTTTGAAATCCGCAAAGATTCTGTAGCAGTGAATCCTACTGAGTACTTTGACAGACCGGTAACAGCGCTTCTTGACGAAGAGGGACAAGCTTCCGAAGAGAGCAGCGAGCCGGCTGACGAGCAAGAGAAAAAGCCAGCTGAAGGCACAGACAAGCCTGAAGATGGAGAAGAAAAAGATGGCGACGAAGGAACTGATTCCGCAGAGGAAGAAGAAAACGTCAGCTATAACATCTAATACGAAGTCTTGTAAAAATAAATGTTTGCAAGGGCATCCACGCTTAATGTGTGGGTGCTTTTATTTTTTTGAGTAAAAGATAAATAATAACGTTTCTGTAAAATAAAAACAGGGAATAGGATGATGGAAACAAATTGGGAAATAAGAGTTGCGATAAGGTGGAAAGGAAGGTCGGCTATGTCAGAAATAAGGATAAATATTGATACCGTAAAGGCTCAGAATCCCAGGCTTCATGCGATAAAAAATCAAATCATCCAGGCCAGGGATATGGCCTCTTCGATACAAAGCAGATTGGACAGCAGGATACTCTCTAGGAATGGCATCAGCTTCGGTGTTTCCCTTGTAGCTAACCGGATGCATGAACTGACGCAGAACATACAAAAATTGCAGGTGTTCATCGATCAATCCGCAGGCGACTACCTAAAGGCTGAGCAAAGATTGAACGCAAAAGCAAAATCACCACAGCAACGGCATGCTGAATTCAAATACCGCCAGCTATTTGATCAAGGTGCCCCGAAAGGGAAAAGCTCGTCTGCTTCAGATGGCCTGACCAAAGCGGAAAGAAAAATCAGCGAGTATGAAAAACAGATCAAGAAGTTGGAAAAAGAGATGAAAGGCTTGAAAAATGATATCCTAAATTACAAAGGTGACCCTAAAGCGGGAAACGAGCTGCTTCTTAAGTTTCGCGAAGGCAGTGTCACAAACCGGGAAAAGGATCCGCTGGAGAAACTAGTGGATATACAAGAAAAGATAGAGGGCTATAGAGATAAAATAAATGAGGAACAGAAAGGCATTCAAGCATTGAATCAACGTGGAGACATAAAGGTGGAGAAACATGTAAAAGGAGATGGACAATATTCCTATCAAACCGTTTCTGATTCAGACGGATTCTATGGGAACATCGGGAATGCCGAAGCTGGTTTCAATTTTAAATCTACTGACAACAACAGAGATAGTGTACATGGGTATGGTGGAAAGGTCGGTGTGAGCGGGGTGGATGCCGGCTGGGATACCAACTATGTGGATAGCAGCGTCAAATTGGCAGCAGCAGAAATTGAAGCAAGACTTACCATGGAGGAAGTCAAGTTTGGTGGGGAAGCTGCAATTGTAAAATATGAAGGAAAAACAGATGGCATCGAACTGTTCGGGTTTGATATCAAGTTTGGTGGTGAATTCTCTGCTGGCAGTATAGGCGGACGCGGAGAAGCGAAATGGAAGGATGGCTTCAAGGTAAAATTATATGGGGCATTTCTCTTCGGCGGAGGGCTTTCTTTAGAAATAGACAAAAAGAAATAAATGAAAAAGGGAGAGAAATAAATGGAAATAACTGAATTGTTGCCTATAGGAACGCTTGTGAAGCTACACCAATCCGATGAAAAATTCATGATCTATGGCAGGAAAATCACACGTGCAAACACGGGGCAGGTGTTCGACTATCTGGCATGCCTCTATCCATACGGATTTGTAAGTAATGAGTATACAGCCTTCTTCAATGGATCCTCCATCTCGGAAGTTGTTTATCAAGGCTACGAAGATGAAGAAGAAGGGAAGTTCAAACATTCCCTAAAAGAAAGGCTCCTGGCGGAAGGTGAATAGAATGCTACAAACGAAAGTAAACTCCTTGGAATTCGACAGCTTACAATTGGAAGAAACCCATTTGAATAGCGCCAAAAAAGTGCTGTACCTCATCAGCTTTTTTCCATTCATCTATAAAAGGCATCCATTCTGCTATACCATGTTCTACGCAAATGAAACCTATGTGCTATTAACCAAGGAACTGAAAGCAGGATCCAAAGAGTGCCTTTCCATCCACTCGCTCAAAAAGAATGGGAGAGACATTACCCTCGAATGGGATTACTGCGCAACTAAGACAGGTAAAACGGTAAAAGTAAGAAATAAGACATTTACCTATGATCTGATAAAGCTGAACCATGCTCCCGTAAGAGGATTCAATGTTGATGCGAAAAGGGTACCGGTCTCTAATGAGAGATAAAGAGGTACATTAGCCCCTTGAAAGTCACAGGTGTAGATTGATAGGGTAAAAATATGATTATATTTGTGAGGAGCATATACATGAAACTCATTCATTTATTATTCGGTAAGCCATATAAAAAACATAATGATTTTAAATCCATGTACTTCCGTGGTTTATATTGGTTTGTCGTGTGTTTCTATTTTATCAGTATCAGCATGCTGCTCGTCTCATCCTTCTTTGATCCTATTGCCATCATTGGGCTGTTGATGAGTCTAGTCTTTTTTCCTTTGGCATTCAGGCTTATTTATTCCGTGCTGGGAAAGTTCAATGGAATGGAGCGGGTAGAAGGATAGTCAGAATAGCCGTATTAACCGAAGTTCATAAAAAAGTCACAAAACACTTCCGATGACAGGAATAAACCCAGCTGCAACTGGGTATACTAAAACTACCGATACAAAGCAACACAACAGCGCAACAAATAGAGAATGTCTAAGGCCGCCGAACGAGGGTACCGTTCAGCGGTTTTTTTCTGTTTTCATGGGGGGAGGACGCGGGGTTTTTAAAAAATATCAAATCGGGGGCCAGACCCCGGCAGGAATTTCCTCACTCGCGTAGAACCTATAACAGTTCAACACAAAATACCCAAAACAGAAAGGAAGATCTCACAAAGATGCCTAGAAAACAGAGATTGTGGTACAAGGGAGCGAAGTACCACGTCACCACCCGGGGGAACCGCCAGAGCAATATTTTCATGGACGTGGACGATTATCTCATGTACCTCTATACCATCAAGCAAGCCAAAAAGAAATTTCACTTCCACCTTCACGCCTACTGCCTCATGTCCAACCACACCCATCTCCAAATCGAAACCACCGACACAGACATAAGCAAAATCATGCATTATATCAACACCAAATACGCCGTATACATCAACCGAAAATACAAATGGAGCGGCCATCTTTTCCAGGGTCGATTCGGCGAAAAATTGATCATGGACCTCGTCTATGAAATCGAGGTGAGCAAATATATCCATCTGAACCCCGTACGCGCCAAACTCGTCACCAAGCCCGAAGAATACCCCTGGAGCAGCTATCGCGCCTACTACTACAACCGCAAGGACGACCCGATCATCACCACAGGCCACATCCTGGAATACTTCACCGACCATCCATCTGGATCCTACGCCAACTACATCCAAACCCCAAACACCAGAATCCATTTCACACCCAACCGAAAAGTTGAATTTTCTATTTTGAAAAAATAAAGAAAATTAAGTATAATGGGTATTAATTCGAAATACGAAATAATAGGGGGAACTTTCAACATGCACAACATCGACTACTTGAACAATCCATATCCATCCCAGCGCAACACCGTATTCGCGAAAAACGGGATGGTCGCAACCTCACAGCCGCTTGCAGCACAAGCTGGCCTCGATATACTGAAAAAAGGCGGAAATGCCATAGATGCAGCAATCGCGACAGCGGCGTGCCTGACTGTCGTGGAGCCGACTTCCAACGGTATCGGGGGAGACGCATTTGCCCTTGTGTGGACGAAGGGAGAGCTTCACGGCCTGAACGCAAGCGGACCGGCACCACAATCCATTTCCATTGAAGCGGTAAAAGAACTAGGACACGAGACGATGCCAAAAATGGGTCTGATCCCAGTAACCGTACCTGGTGCGCCTTCAGCATGGGCAGAGCTTTCGAAAAAGTTTGGTAGATTGCCATTATCCGAAGTTCTTCAGCCTGCCATCGACTACGCGGAGAACGGCTATCCTGTATCTCCAACCCTCGGAAAGTACTGGAGGGGCGCCTATAATGCCTATAAAAAGGCTTGCACAACAGAAGAATTCGCACACTGGTTCGAAACCTTTGCACCGGACGGACGCGCACCTGAAATCGGGGAGATGTGGTCATCAAAAGGCCATGCAGATACTCTGCGACAAATCGGGGAAACAAATGGGGAATCCTTCTACAGAGGGGAGCTTGCTCACAAAATCGCGGACTTCAGCAAGCAGCATAACGGCTTCCTGACCTACGAGGACCTGGCAGCTTACAAGCCGGAATGGGTGCAGCCGATCAAGGTCAACTACCGAGGCTATGATGTATGGGAAATCCCGCCGAACGGCCAGGGAATCGTCGCGCTCATGGCATTAAATATGTTAAAAGAAGACACGTTCACGGAAAGAGACTCCCTTGAAACCTATCATAAACAGATCGAAGCAATGAAATTGGCATTCGCCGACGCAAAAAAATACGTATCTGATCCATCGACCATGACACACACATCCGAAGACCTGCTCTCCGACTCCTTTGCAAAAGCACGCCGCGAGCTTATCGGAGAAACAGCCCTGGCTCCGGAGCCAGGCACACCACCTAAAGGCGGAACCGTCTACCTGGCGACAGCCGATGGGGAAGGGAATATGGTATCCTTTATCCAGAGCAACTACATGGGCTTCGGCTCAGGAGTCGTCGTACCTGGAACAGGAATAGGGCTGCAAAACCGCGGCCATGACTTCTCCCTGGACCATGAGCACGAAAACGCACTGGCTCCAGGAAAGAAGACGTACCATACCATCATCCCGGGCTTCCTGACAAAGGACAACGAGGCAGTCGGTCCATTCGGCGTCATGGGAGGCTACATGCAGCCACAAGGCCACATGCAGGTCGTCATGAACACCGTCGACTTCCACCTCAACCCGCAAGCGGCACTCGATGCCCCAAGATGGCAGTGGATGGAGGACAAAAAGGTTGTAGTCGAACACCACTTCCCGCAGCATCTCGCACAAGCCCTGTCACGCAAAGGCCATCAGATCCAGGTCACCTTGGACGGAGGCAGCTTCGGCCGCGGACAAATCATCTGGCGCGACCCAAAAACAGGCGTCCTCAGCGGCGGCACGGAGTCACGTACAGATGGGGCGATATTTGCTTACTAATTAATTGGGGGGTCTGACCCGCTCCACAGTAAAGCGATAAAGAATGTAGCCTTCAACACGCATTCTAACAACAAGTACTTTATCGCTTTACTACACTGAGGGTCAGGCACCCCCTTAAATAAGTTTGTAGTTTTAGGAGGCATCACACCATGCATCAAACACAAATCTTCCTATCCTTCTTCCGCATCGGCATGCTTGGCTATGGCGGCGGACCGGCGAGCATTCCGCTTGTACATAAAGAAGTTGTAGAGAAAAACCAATGGCTCACGGACGATGATTTCTCTGATATCCTCGCCATGGCCAATACGTTACCTGGTCCCATCAACACGAAAATGGCAGGCTACATCGGCTATCGTGTGGCGGGCTACCGCGGCATGCTCAATGCCTTATTGGCATCCACGCTCCCGACCATTGTCCTGATGATCGTACTGCTTACCACACTAGCGAGCTTCAAAGATCAGCCGTGGGTGCAAGGAATGACCAAAGCAGTTCTGCCGGTGGTCGGCGTGATGCTTGCGGTTCTCACATGGGATTTCTTCAAAAACGCCAAAAAAGGTATGGGGTGGATAGCGGCAGCCATCCTCATCATCGTCAGTTTCCTGACCATCGAACTCTTGGGGATTCACCCAGGCATCGTCATCGGTGTGCTTCTTGCGGCAGCCATACTTAAAAAAGATAAACCAAAGCCAACAGTGGAACAAGGAGGGGACGCATCATGATCTACTGGGAGATATTCCTCGCCTTTTTCATACCGGGCATCCTGGGGTACGGGGGAGGACCCGCATCGATTCCCCTCGTTGAAAACGAGGTGGTCCACAACTACGGCTGGCTAACTGTAAGTGAATTCAGTGAGGTACTCGCACTAGGGAACGCCCTGCCAGGACCGATCGCCACAAAAATGGCAGGCTACATCGGCTATGAGCAAGCCGGGATTCTCGGAGCGGCAGTAGGAGTCTTTGCCACCGTGGCACCTTCATTGATCCTGATGATCGGACTCATGAGCATCCTCTACAAATTCCGTGACTCGCCAAAAGTAAAAAGAATGTCCAACTACGTCCGCCCGACCATCGCCTTGCTCCTTGGAGGCATGGCATACCGCTTCTTCTTCGAATCCTACGAAGGATCAGGCGCACTCCAAACACTCTTCCTAATCGTAGCAAGCTACCTGCTACTCGAACGATGGAAAGTGCACCCAGCCTACGTAATAAGCGGAGCACTGGTATATGGAGCGGTAGTGCTTAGTTAGTTGACATAATGACAGGGGTCTGGCCCCTACACCACATAAGGAGGCCACAAAAAATGAAAAAACTACTCTTAACAGGCTTCGTCCCGTTCCTGGACTTCCCTGTGAATCCCACAGAGGAGATCGTAAAGTCCCTGGACGGCGCTACAATAGGAGATTACCAGATTATCAGCAAGGTGCTGCCTGTAGACTTTCAGCAATCAGAACAGGAAATCCTGCAGCACTACAACGACATCCAGCCGGATGCAGTCGTCTCGCTCGGTCTTGCTGCCGGCCGCACACACATCACACCTGAGCGGATTGCCATCAACTGCAAGGACGGCGCGCCTGACAACAACGGCGTCACCTGCCAGGACGAGCCGATCAACCCTAACGGACCGGACGGTTATTTCTCGACACTACCGATCCGTGCCATGGTGAACCACCTCACAGAAAACGGCTACCCAGCGAAAATTTCTAGCACCGCCGGCACCTATCTGTGCAACAACGTCATGTACGCCATCCTGCACAAAATCGCTGAAGAGCAAAAGCAAGACCAGATCAAAGCCGGATTCATCCATATCCCGGCGTCCCATAGCCTAGCCATCAAGCTGAAGAACAGCCCGAGCTGGTCGCAAAAGGATTTGACGGAAGCGATCCGACTGACTATACAAACACTATAATGTTTTAAAACAAAAAAATAGAGCGTTCCCGAAAGCGGACGCTCTATTTTTTACATATGAACAAAAGCTACGATAAGCTTGATCCATCCAAAAAAAGATAGCCATAATGGTATGCTAAACGCCGTTCCCCAAAACATTCCTACTAAAAAATTGTTTTTGACCATAGTTAGCATCCTCCTAAAGAACCGTTTCTGTTTCTATAGTTATTGACCTTAAGAGTGACATTTAAACATGTAAGCGTTTACCTTTATATACCCATTATTATGAAGGATGAAAAGTGAAAAGTTCGCAATAATTTGTCTGAAAAATAAACAATATTCAAAATAATTTTAGACAAATTTCGTGAAATGAAAAAAAGATCCTTAGAAAAGGATCTCCTAAAACTCATTTATGAAGGTAATTAGCTGAATAGACCTTTGAAAAATGAACCAATGGATTCAAAAAAGTTCCTGATGGATAAACCGAATCCAGACTCTTTTTCTTCACTTACTTCTACTAGTGGGATTTCAGTTGTCTCGCTCAATACAACCTCTTCTGTTTCTTCCTCTTTATCCTCGATAGGTGCTTCCTCCACCTCGACCGCTACCTCAGGAGCTGATTCGAACGCAGATTCAACTTCCTGGCGAAGTTCATCAAAGTTCACGGATGAGACAAGTTCTTCATTTTCCAGGAAAGAGAGAAGTTCCTCAAGCTCAGGCTTGGTGAGAAAGTCAAGAGAAGGTACGATTTCTTCTTCAAGGTATTGCTTTAGCACATCATAGAGGATGGGAACTGGAAGTCTCTGAAGCTCTTTTTTCCACGACCAAAGTACATCTCCATGCTGTTCAATATCGATTACCATAATTTCTTCCTCTAAAATTTCCTCTTCTTCCTCATTAGTTACTTCCTCTTCCTCCAGGTCTGGCTCTACTGGAGTGTAAGGTGTTGTAGTAGGAGGTTGAGGTCTAGAAGGTGTACTTGGTTCACTTGGAGGATTAGGTTTAGGTGTAGCAGGTGGTTCCGGCTCAGGCTCTGGTTCCGGAACAGGTTCGGGCTGTGGTTCAGGTTCCGGCTCTGGTTCTGGCTCAGGCTCTGGTACAGGTTCAGGTTCCGGCTCTGTCACAGGGGGCTTAGGCGGGTCCTGTGGACTAGGAATCCTCGGTGGTTTTGGAGCCGAGGTTAACTCGAGTTGCAGAAAAGTATCACTATTATCTTGGATTCGGGTGGTATCGGCTGTCATATTTAAAGGGTTTGAGATTATCGATAGTATTAATAAAATGATAAAGGTGAATGATTTTTTCATGATTTCCCCCAAATAAAAATAGTTTATCAATGTAAGTTGTCTCTATTATATAGTTAATCTAGTAATATTTACATATTTTTTCTATAAAAACCCACCATTTAACCTATATATTTGTACTAATACAGTGGCGGTAGAAAAAGTAAGTGGTTATTAATTTGGTAGTTGACTAAAGCGATAGCATGTTTCATAATCTAATTATTAGAATTATTATAAAATTCTGTTTTATAACAAGACAGACTTTTAACAAGAAGAAAGGAGGCCAGCAACAAAAAATAAAAGCGCTTACAACCAAGAAAGAGGTGGAAGCACAATGTATTTCTTCTATGCATTCCTGGTCGTCATCGTTCTCTGCATATTCTTCGCCATCAAAAAACAACGGCCAATCCTGCTGTCCGTACCGGTATTCGCACTCGCATTCTACGTCATCGTCGAAATTGCGCTCGTGCCCGGATCATTCATTGACACCGTCAAGTTCATCTTCACCCTGCAATAACGAGCATTTACAAATTTTTTATATTTTTTTTATTTAATTCAGGTGCCTGACCCCGGCAGGGATTTTCCCTTCCGTGTCGAAACCCCAACAAATTCATGAAGGAGGTTTTCTTTTGAAGAAGATTGATAAGTCTGTTGCTGATGCGTATTTTCGTGAGAAGACGAGGTATATTTTTCTTTATTTGGCGATTTGGTTTGTTGTTTCTTTTGGCGTGGTGATGTTTGCGGAGTCCCTTGATTTCACTATTTTCGGCGGTTTTCCTTTCCACTATTATATGGGTGCCCAAGGCTCGATCCTGGTTTTCATCATTTTGCTTTTCGTGAATGCAAAGGTGAGCGACAAGATCGACCAGAAGTATGGCATCGACGAAAAAGCCAACGAGCAGCTGAGCTACGGCAAAACGCTCGACCACTAAACTAAATCCTGCCGCAGCTAGAGCCAGACCTAACAAAAACCATGCACCAACCCAATCGCAACTCAAGCCACTGGATCAAATCTACCCTAGACCCTCACAATAAAGAATCTCGGTTTCAAACAATCGACACGCTGTTTGAAAAAGAAATCTCTACTCAACGAACTCAAGCGAAAAACCACAGAACCATCACATACAAAGGGGGATGTACAGTTGGATAATCAGTTTATTGTATCGCTATCATTGATATTGATCACTTTTGCGCTCTACATCGGAATCGCCATCTTCAACAAAGCACGCCAGACCTCGGACTTTTACGTAGCCGGTCGCGGGGTGCCGCCGGTATTTAACGGGATGGCCATCGGAGCGGACTGGATGAGTGCGGCTTCATTCATCGGGATGGCCGGAACGATCATGCTACTCGGCTATGACGGACTTGCATACATAATGGGTTGGACCGGAGGCTATCTGCTTCTTACCTTCCTTCTAGCACCGCAGCTCCGGAAATCCGGGCGCTACACGGTGCCGGAGTTTATCGGGGATCGTTTTGACTCCCACACCGCACGCGTCATTGCGGCGATCTGTACGATCATCATCAGTTTCACCTACTCCATCGGCCAGCTTTCCGGCTCCGGAGTGGTAATCGGCCGTCTACTTGAAGTGGATGCAAAAATTGGAACGATGATCGGGGTCGTCCTGATCGCATTCTACGCAGCCTTCGGAGGGATGAAGGGGATCACGTGGACACAGGTGGCGCAGTACATCGTCCTGATCATTGCCTATCTGATTCCTGTAATCTTCATGAGCCTGCAGCTTACCAATAACCCGCTGCCGTGGCTGACATACGGGAACATCGTCAATGAACTCGGTGCGCTCGACCGCGAGCTCGGTATATCCGAATATTTTGCACCATTCACCAACGGCACCAAATGGCAGTTCCTTGCGCTTATGTTCACGCTGATGGCAGGTACTGCGGGTCTTCCGCACGTCATCGTCCGCTTCTACACCGTTTCCACGATGAAAGCGGCGCGTTGGTCAGGAGCATGGGCACTTCTTTTCATCGGACTCTTATACCTTTCAGCGCCAGCATATGCGGCGTTCTCTCGCTTCATCCTGATGAAAAATGTGGCAGGACAGCCAATCGATCAGCTGCCGGCCTGGACAGCATCCTGGGTCAACACGGGTAAACTGCAGGTCGCTGACACGAGCGGCGACGGCATTCTGCAATGGTCAGAGCTGATCATTGCCAACGATATCGTCGTCATGGCGACACCGGAAATCGCCAACCTAGGAGCATTCATCATCGGACTTGTTGCTGCGGGAGCCATGGCGGCAGCCCTTTCCACAGCAGGCGGACTGATGATCGCCATTTCATCATCTTTTGCACATGACATCTATTACCGTGTGATGAGACCGAATTCAACCGATGCCAACCGTCTGAAGGTCGGTCGTATCACGATTATCACAGCAACCGTCCTTGCGGGACTTGTGGCACTTAACCCGCCTGGTGCGATCACGCAGATTGTCGCATGGGCCTTTGCGCTCGCATCCGGAACATTCTTTCCTGCACTCATTCTTGGTGTATGGTGGAAGCGAGCCAACGCACCTGGGGTCATCTCCGGTATGCTGGTCGGTCTTATCGTGACACTTGCCTATATATTCGCTGCAAAATACGGCGGCTTCACGATCTTGGGCATCATCGACACTGGGGCAGGGGTCTTCGGCGCAACAGCTGCAATCCTGACAAACGTCATCGTATCCCTAAGAACGAAAGCACCATCGCAAAAAATCCAGGACGAAGTAGTCGACCTTCGTTATCCGGAACAGATGACCTACAAAGATGGAGGCGTCTGGCTCAACAAATAATATTTTATCCAGAGGAGCAGTCCCACCCGCTGCTCCTCTTTTTCTACTAAAAATAAAAGGAGACTGAAAACGATGCACCACCCACTATTCCATAACCTCACCAACGAGGAGCGGACAAACCTGCTCACTCGCTGCCAAACCCACACCTTCACCCACCACCAGCCCATCCTGAAAGCGAACGAGACGCGGGAGGGGCTATTTCTCATTCAATCTGGGACAGTGGAAGTCTATCTGCCTGCGCAAGATCACGACGAAGTCTTGGAAATTATCAAAAAGGACCAACTGATCGGCCTCTCGCACTTCATTCATTTCCTGTCAGATCCGGCTTCAGGCACCACCGACGAGGCATCGCTGCTCCAAGTTCGTGCCATCGACGATGTGACAGCCCTTTATATCCCTTTCTCTGTGCTAAAAGAAAGATGGAGCGACCCCGCCGTCCGTGAATATCTGCTCATCCAGGTCAGCGTGCGCCTTTATGATGTCTATCAATCTCTCGCTGAACAGGTTCAGCTTGGGAAAAAGCTCACCGAATCCGACACATCGACACTTAGAGTCCAGGATGTCCTATCAAAAAAATTTGTCCAAGCGGCTTCCACCGACACCATCCAAACGGTCGCCCAGAAACTCTCCCAAACAAACCAGACAGCAGCCGTCATCACCCTAAACAATGAGCTCCAAGGCATCATCACCATGCACGATTTCGTCAACAGGGTCATCACAAACGGAAAAAATCTCGCAGAGCCCGTCCACACCGTCATGACGCCAAACCCGATCACCATCGAGCCCACCGCCTTTTTCTATGAAGCTATCACGACCATGCTGTTAAACGGAATCAAGCATCTGCCAGTCACCGACAACAAGCAAACTCTCGGCATCGTCACACTGACAGAACTCCTGCAGATCAAAAGCGCGAACTTCCTTAAGGGGACGACCGAGATCTCAACAGCAAACAAAGAGACCCTGCCAACCATCAAGACAGCCTTGTACTCCACACTCGGCACCATGCTGCAGCAACAAGTCCCGACCCTGCATGCCTTGGACGTGATGAACACCCTGTACGACCAGCTCATCCAGCGCTGCATCGAGCTTGGCATCGAGGAGATGCCACCAACAGACGCGCCGGCAAGATTCTGCTTCTACCTCATGGGCAGCGCCGGCAGAAGGGAGCAGTTCCTCCTCACCGACCAGGACCATTTCCTTGTCTATGAGGACGACAGCAAAAAGGAGTACTTCGAGCAGCTTTCTGAAAAAATCGTCGCCAACCTCGAACATGCAGGCTATAAAAGATGCCCGGGAGACATGATGGCCTCCAACCCGCAGTGGAGAGGGGACCTAGAACAATGGGAAAGCCGCATAAGAGAGTGGGTGCTCCACGCCACCAACGACAGGCTCCTGCTCGCACAAAATTTCTTTTCCTACCGGCTCATCTACGGGGACGACACCTTGCACGAGCAATTCAAAGCCAGCATCGAGCAATCCCTGGACCGGGCGAAAATCTTTCTCTACCGCCTGTCCCAGCTTGAGCGCGACAACCCGATCCCGGCCTTGGAGCAGCCGATACGTTCCATATTCCGGATGCAAAAGAAAACCATCGACCTGAAAAAACACATACTTTTCCCGTATCACCACAGCCTGCAGATCCTCGCACTCATGAACGGGATCACCTATGGCACACCGATCGAGAAAATCGACCAGCTTCATGAGAAAAAGATCCTTTCCAACAGCTTTCAAAAGGATCTCAAGGCATCGATCGAATCGATCCTGGACTATTACGTGACAAACCGCTGGAACCAGCATCAAAAAGGGGAGGCGCTGACCTCGACACTCGACCTGACCAAGCTGACAACCCGCGAAAAAGAGGAACTCATGCTCAGCATCCGACTCATCAAGGAACTGCAAAGCCACATGCTATCCTACTACTAGGAAAGGAGGGCGTAATTATGTTTCCATTCGCCCGAAAGGATTATTTCCCGAGCAATTTAGCTGAAAATCTGCCGCTTTCTACACCAATTGACACACTTCAATTCACCGTCTTCGATACCGAGACGACAGGCTTCAACCTGGCAAAAGAAGATCGCATCATCGAGCTTGGGGCAGTGACGATTAAAGGCATGGAAGTGATCGAACATAGCGCCTTTCAAACCTACGTCAACCCGAATCGACAAATCCCACGGGAAATTACCGAACTGACAGGAATCGCAAACGAACAAGTGGCCATAGCGCCTGACGCTATGCAAGCGATTCGCAGACTGACCAGTCTCGCCGACAAGAAGTCTGCCTGCTATGTCGGGCACTATATCGCCTTTGACATGCACGCCATCAAGTACGAGCTCAAGCGCCGCAATCTCCACTGGAAAGCGCCGAAAGCCATCGACACTCTCAACCTGATCGGCTATATCGCCCCTAGCTACGACATGCGCGACCTTGAAAAATACGCCCGCGATTTCGGGACACGGATTTATCAACGTCACTCGGCCATCGGGGACGCCATGACCACGGCCTTTTTGTTTGTCGAGCTTCTACATATCTGCCATGACAGAGGGATCAGAACATGGGGTGACCTGCTGCGGATAGGGGAAGGGGCATAAAAAAGGAACCTGGCATAGGCCTGTCGAATACAAAAGTAACCTAAACACCATCGGAGGCACCAAGTACAATGAAATACACACCAAAACAATTCACACCGGAATTACTCGATAAGATCAAACAAACCGAGCAGTCACTCGGCAGCCTGCTGGAAGAAATAACACAACCTTACAAAAATAAATTCCACAACAAAGGCTTAGAACTCGACTCATCCTTCGACCAGGAAGGGACAGACCCGTTCGGACCAGGCTACCGCTCGAGCCTCAACATCGGGATCAGCGAAACAGGAGGCGATCTGCTCGACCTCCACACCATCGTCATCTGGGAATGCCAAAGAACCTTACTCGGAAATCCGATCGGGAAAAACATCCCGGGCAGCAGGATCAGTGGGGAGTTTATGGACGAGACCATCAACGAAATTAATGGGGAATTACAGGCCTATCTAAAAGAGTGGCTCAACTAAAAAGTGCGTCCGCACACAGGCAGACGCACTTTACCCTATTCCTTTTCCTCTTCCAAATAAACCTCAACCTTATATTCCTCTGCAAGTTCAGCGAACAATCTCTCATGCTTTTCGTACTCTTCGACCGATGAATCATAAGCCACAGTTGCCGCTTCCGACATTTCATAGTTGCCTTTTTTCATGTCCTCGGCAAAAATGACATAGCTTTCAAGCAGCTTTTCATTTGAAAGGATCAATGCATCGTGGGACGCCTGCAGCGGTTCCCAATCCACCGTCACTTCTTTGGAATCCTGTAGCACCTTTTCCAAAGCGGGAATTGTGTTTTCAGTTATAAATGCGAGTGCTTTAGCGTCATCCTCTTCGTTCCAGAAACCCGATTCCGCGGCAAATTCAATGTCGTAACTTTCTTCTATGATCGGATTGGTGGCATCCAGATAATCGAGTATCGCGGTCTCCGCATCGAGATGATCCATCAATTTCACTGCTTTCTCTTCCACAAGCGAACATCCTGCCAGCAACATGGCCAATACAAACACCAAACCTGACTTCCAAATAATACGCATTCCCATCCCCCTATATATGTAAAAAATGTACATTCCAATTTAATATATCCGACAAGCACCAGAGCCGTCTATAGAAAATAAAAAAGAGCCTACGAATCAAATCGTAAACTCGAGCTCTGCGCGTGCTTTTGGCCAATTGCCTCCAGTCAGCCAGACTTTCACCTTATAGTTTCCGGGAGTCAGGTTCTTCAGAGGAATGTCGAAGCTCATTTCATCCCCGGGTTCCACCATTAATTCCTCATAGATCATGATGAAGAACTTGCCTTCGGAAAATTGCTCCACTCGCTTGCCATCCCGATACAAAATGTAATCATATCGCTGTCCGCTAGTGAAAATCACCTTGGCCGGACTGCTCCCCGTGTTTTCAACGATAAAATGCAGCATCACCGAATCCGGACCAGATGGGGAATAGGTAAGAGTGGCTTCCATTGCCATAAACTTCACTTCCTTCGCATAAACTGAGTATCCCTTTCTATATATATTCCACACTCCGGACCTTAACCCTGCCATTTTTTCCACCTGTGGATGCAACTAAAACGCAAAAATTCAAAAAAATCGAACAAATCCCTTGTCCCACTTGACATTATTAGCATAAAGCAGGACACAAGCTAATAAACTGTAACTAACCAAACATACAAAGAGAGTGTTTGAGGTGAGGGATCGTAGATTGTCTCGAAGCATAACACCAAACATCCTAATCGTTATTTATAAAACACAACTGTAAGCACTACGCACTTCGTTACATCGGAAAAGGCGAGTCTCATTTCACATTCCTCAACATCCAATTTAGGGAGGGCGAGTGGTGTGCACGATTACATCAAAGAGAGAACTATCAAGATTGGAAAGTATATCGTGGAGACAAAGAAAACAGTTCGCGTGATTGCGAAGGAATTTGGAGTTTCCAAAAGTACTGTCCATAAAGACCTGACAGAAAGACTGCCAGAGATCAACCCAGACTTAGCGAATGAAGTGAAGGATATACTCGATTATCATAAATCAATCCGACATCTGCGAGGCGGGGAAGCGACCAAGATGAAGTACAAGAAGGAAGAGGAAGCAGTAAAATAGGGAAATATCTTCTCAAAACAGTCCATTTTACATAAAATTGGGCTGTTTTTGTGTTTTGGCCAATTTAGGGTAAGCCGCAAAGTCGATTTTCCACTGCTAAAAAAGGCTTATGCTCAAAAATATTGATTTACGCTCAAAAATTACTAGTATATGCACAAAAAAATGAATTTATGCACAAAAATTAAAAAATACGCTCGAAAATCCCAAAATACGCTCAAAGCGCACCATTCGACAAACTTCAACGCGTGTAACAGCATCCAAACCAAGGTGCCTGTCCCCCTGGCTCGCCAACCACCACAGCAAACCACTCCCCACAAAAAACACCCTAGATCCGCAACCTAAACTATTCGACAAAAACCTCAAATTTCTGACATGAAATTAATGTTAATTTCAACCTTTTATTTGTAATTTGTGATAGAATATACAATTAGGACTATAAGTTGTCGGACAACAGTCGCAAAGCATATGCAAGGAGGAAAAAAGTAACATGTTTGCTAGGGATATAGGAATTGATTTAGGAACGGCAAACGTTCTCATCCACGTAAAAGGAAAAGGGATCGTTCTGAATGAGCCGTCAGTAGTGGCACTAGATACAAACTCAGGAAAAGTATTAGCGGTAGGGGAAGAGGCCCGTAAAATGGTTGGGCGTACTCCAGGAAACATTGTAGCGATGCGACCGCTAAAAGATGGAGTAATCGCAGATTTCGAAGTCACAGAAGCAATGCTGAAGCATTTCATAAAAAAACTGAACGTCAAAGGATTCCTTTCCAAGCCGCGCATCCTCATCTGTTGCCCAACGAACATCACAAGCGTAGAGCAAAAAGCGATCAGGGAAGCGGCAGAAAAAAGCGGCGGCAAAAAGGTTTACCTTGAAGAAGAGCCGAAAGTGGCAGCAATCGGAGCGGGCATGGACATCTTCCAGCCTAGCGGAAACATGGTAGTAGACATCGGCGGCGGAACAACCGACGTAGCCGTACTCTCCATGGGAGACATCGTAACAGCAAGCAGCATCAAAATGGCCGGCGACAAATTCGACGCCGAAATCCTTCAATACATCAAGAAAAAATACAAGCTATTAATTGGTGAGCGCACAGCGGAAAACATAAAGATATCCATCGCGACCGTCTTCCCGGGCTCCCGCAATGAAACGATCGATATCCGCGGACGTGACATGGTAAGCGGTCTGCCACAGACAATTACCGTTTCATCAGCAGAAATCGAAGAAGCACTTCGCGAATCCGTACAAGTCATCGTACAAGCAGCGAAAAGCGTCCTAGAACGCACACCGCCAGAACTATCATCCGACATCATCGACCGTGGTGTCATCCTGACAGGCGGCGGCGCACTCCTCCACGGCATGGACCAGCTCCTAGCCGAAGAACTAAAAGTACCCGTCCTAGTCGCAGAACAACCAATGGACTGCGTAGCAATCGGCACAGGCATCATGCTAGACCACATTGACCGATTACCAAGAAAAAGCTTCGCATAAAAAACATAAACAAAAACCAAAAGAGCAGCCCCATAAAAACGGCTGCTCTTTTCCACGTAAAAAACAAAATTTTATAAGACTAAATTACAACAGCTCTTCGAGCTTTAAGTAACAAAAACTCTAAAGAACACTGCTGCCTGGGGTCTGACCCTTCAAAACACAAAAACTTAAACACAACTCTGCCTATCCTACCCTCGAAAAATAGATACCAATAAAGCTGCAAGGGTCTGACCCCGGTCTTGTGCATCCTAAGAAACACAAAATTCAAAACCAACACCAAAACCCCATCAAGAAAAAAGGGCCCCAAGCTCTTTAACTAAACCACACAAAATTCAACCCATCCTACAAACCACACATCATTCCTCTACATACCAAAACTCCGCCTCCACCTCAAACCCATCAATCTCCATCTCTTCCAAACCATCAACCAACAAACTCTCCCCATCCAAAAACAACGTCATCAACACCGAATTACCAGCCTCAATCGTACCCATATCACTAAGATCAAACTCACCCTCACCAATCAACACATCAACCAATCTCCCGCTTTCATCCGGCTGCTTCACCCAAACACTTACCTCGGCAACCAACCCGCTCACCGGATGATCAAACCCATTCCGAATAAAGCTGCCAAACATAAAAACCCCATTCTCCAACTCCTCAGGATAAAAGTTCAGCGCCTCCATCGTAATTGTATCCTCCACCGGCGCTCCCAACCCATTCAATACAGCCTGCACCTGCTCAACCGCCCCAGGCGCAAATAAGTCACGCTCCTCCTGAGTCATCTGCAGTGGCTGATCATCAATAGAAGCCGCAGCAGCATCTAACTGTTCACGCAAAACCTCCTCAAACCACTCACTCGGAACAAGCCCAATGCTAACCAACCGCTTCCGCTCAGCCCACCAAGCCATCTTCGTATCATAATTCATATAATCAAAATTCTTATCAGGCTGCCCCTCTCCATCAAGGACAGTCAACGAAACAGCATGATCAACAATAAACTTCCAACCATCATCCACCCTATGCAAAATGGCATAAGAAGTAGCGTTCCGATTAAAATTCATATCCGGATTAAACTCTTCCGTCATAAGATTCAAATCGTACACAACCAGTACCTCATCATCCTTATGATACATAACCTCAATATTCTCCACGCTACTGATCGTATCTGCCTCAATCATATCCCGGACCAAAGAGAGGAACTCATCATTCTTCTCTGCATCAACAGTCGCGAGATACCCCTCATAATCCCCCGCGTCCAGCAGCCTGAACTTATTATGAATGGCATCTTCCACCTGCTTTACAACCGTCATATCCACCCCATGCTCATTCGTCTCGATCGCCTCACCAGCAGACTCAACAACTTCAATCTCTTTAACCTCTACCGTCCCATCCGCTTCTTCCTTTACACCCTCATCCTTACCGCCACACCCAACAAGCAATCCGCCCATCAACACAACCGCAACAGGTATCCACTCGTATCTCAGCTTCCTACTCACCACCATGTGCCAACTCCGACTCGATCTCAAACTCCCCATACGCCAAAAACTCATCGAGATTATCAACCATAATACTCTCAGGACCAAAAAAAATGGTAGCAAGTCCGGTGCCACCAGGCTCTATCGTCTCCAACCCAACAAATTTCATGGTCATCCCTGCGACTTCAGCTTCGACCAATTCATCATTCTCATCCAACGCCTTACCAGTCAGGGAAATTGGTCCATGCAGATTGCTGACCGGGTAATCGAATCCATTACGGATAAAAGCATTAAAAACTATGTAATCATTACCCTCCAGATGCTGTTCATAAAAAAAGAAATTATTGATCGTAATCGTATCCTTCGGCGGATCACCAAGCTTATTCAGCGTTTTTTGCAACGTTACCAATATCTCAGGCGCCAGCCAATCGCGCGTATCCTGGGTAAATTGGAGCGGCTGGTCCGGCATGGCATCATCCATTCTCTTTAGTTCCGCAAGAAATGCACCAGCCCATTCGGACGGAAGCAGCTTCTCCCGCTTCAATTTCGCAAGCTCCCTGGACCAGATGAATAGGTTTTCCACGTCCATGTGATTGAAGGATCCTTGGTCCCGCTCTCCATAAAAATCAAGGTAATGCAGGGTAATATAGTCGAGGTGACTTATCTGCCAGCTGCCGTCCTCCATGACTTTAAAAATGAAGTACCCATCTCCACGACGGTTAAAATTATTATATGGGTCAAATCCTTCGGTTATCTGAGAAATATCAAATGTAGCCAATACTTCATCTTCTTTTTGGTATATCACTTTAATGTCCTTTAGTTCAGAGGTCGGCTTTAGTTCCATCATCTTCTGAATTGTGGCAGCACGGTCCTCATCGGGAGGTGTCTCAAACAACCCCGTATACCTCTCAAAATCACCCTCGTCCAAAAGCTTGAAGTGGGATTGGAGAGCCTCCTCCGCCACCACCTGTGCAGTAGCAGCATCAATCGCAGGTTCACTTTTCTCTGTCTCTACTTCTGTACCCGCAACCTCGGTCTCGTCCACCTTGTCCACTTTCTTCGTCGCAGCACCCTCATTACCGCTACAGGCAACCAGTGTACCCCCAATCATCAGCACTGCAAAAGGAACCAATATCTTCTTCATCCACCAACCTCCATTTTGTAGTATTTCTGTTAAATTATACTACAAAATAGGTCTAAAGAGTCAGAAAATATAGAAAATAATGCAGCTAGATACTGCTATCCTCCTGAAATTAAAAACTCCCTCACAAGTTATATAACGCCTTCGAAGGGTATATATAAGAACAACAACACTTCGGAGGTGTGCTCATTTGCTTCTAAAAATCAAACTCATGTGGCATACAATCAGAGTAAGGTACCACGAAATATTGATACAAGACTGTTTGGATGAAGGTTTGAAGGAGTCATTGAAAATTAAATTGAATTACCATAGGTCAAAAATGACCAATCTGATGGTGAAAGAATAAATGTAAAGGAATCCGGTGAAAATACCGGGTTCTTTTTTTGTATGAATCCTCCTTATGACTCTCAAAAACCCACTATTCACAAAATTACATATATCGACATTTCCAATTTTGTACTATAATAGAAAATAGATAAAACTGTACGTCAAACAATGAGGTGAATGAAATGTTACGAGGCTTCCACACAGCAACCGCCGGCATGATCGCCCAGCAGCGCCGCATGGAGTTGTTGTCCAATAATCTTTCCAACGCGAACACAGCTGGCTATAAAGCGGACCAATCATCCCTACGCGCGTTTCCGGAAATGCTTTTAAGCAAGCTCGATGCAACGAGCGTACCTACCACGAAACCGTTGAAATTTGCCCAGAACCAATTGATTGGACCAATCAATACGGGCGTCTATGTCCAGGATGTTGCACCGAAATTCTCACAAGGCGACATGCGTCCGACAGGCAATGACACAGATCTTGCCATCCTGAATCAGACCCTTCCAGAAAACGCATCTATATTCTTTACAGTAGAAAACACGGATGGCACACCACGATACACAAGAAACGGTAACTTTGCATTGGACTCCCAAGGCTATCTCACAACCAACAATGGATTGTATGTGCTCGATGAAACCAGCAACCGTATCCAGGTGAATGCCAATTCCTTCACATTACAGCCGGACGGTACCCTACTTGTCGACAATGTACCACAAACACGCCTGGGCATCGCTTATGCAGACAATGCGAACCAGCTAATCCGCGATGGAAACGGTTTGTACCGTGCATCGGAAGGGCAGCAGCTGACGAACGCCTTTACGAATCAGAATATCAGCTATCAAATCATGCAAGGGCACATTGAACGTTCAAATGTCGATTCCGCCCAGACAATGAGTGATATGACCGCCGCCTACCGTGCATTTGAAGCGAACCAGAAAGTGATACAAGCTTATGACATGAGCATGCAGAAAGCGGCGAACGAAATCGGACGTATTAACTAATCGCCTCACGAACGGAATGGAGGAATAATCATGAACAGAATCATGCTGAATGCAACCAATACGATGAACCAACTTCAAAAGCAATTGGATCTGATCGGCCATAATGTAGCAAATATTGATACAGTCGGCTATAAGAACCGTTCTGCGACTTTCCAGGAGCTACTTGTGCAACAAGCCAATAACCAGCCGATGGGACGCTACGAATCCATGCGCCAAACACCAACCGGAATTCGTCTTTCCTCTGGGGCAGGCCTTGGCCAGACAAAACTAAATCTGACACAGGGTTCTTTAAAAACGACGGAACGTATGCTAGACTTTGCATTAACAAAAGAAGACCTATTTTTTACCGTTCAGGCAACAGAAAACGGTCAACAAAGCACCCAATTCACAAGAAATGGTGTCTTTTACCTGTCCCCGATCAATAACAATGAAGTGATGCTGGTAACAGCTGAAGGCAATCCTGTATTGGACAGTAACGACCAGCAAATAATATTTCCAGATGATATACAGGATATAAAATTGCAACCCGGTGGAGTTATCTCAGCGGTACGTCCTAATGGTGAGGCACTTGCAAGTGAGCTAGGGATAGCCCGTGCAATCCGTCCGCAGATGCTGGATGCAAAGCCTGGTTCGCTTTATTCCTTTCCTAGAGAAGGATTGGCGAATCCGGACGACATCATAGAGTTTGTAGAAGGCCCTGACCGTACAGCGGTAGGCATGCAACAAGGGATGCTTGAGAATTCCAATGTGGATCTCGCATCGGAACTAACGGAAATGACCTTGATGCAACGGAATTATCAATTCAATGCAAAATCGGTCCAATTCGCAGATCAGATGATGGGACTTGTAAATGGCTTAAAGGCTTAACATAGAAATCAAAGGTAAAGGGAGGTTGCGCAATGGAACAAAATGAAGCAAGACAAGAGAGCTTAACAAGGGAAGAATTGCGCAAAGCTCAGAAATCTAAACCAAAGCAGGTAAGAGAAGAAGCGGCAACAAGTGAAGAAAAACCAAAACGGCTTAAATGGCGTGTTCGTCTTATTCCTATCTGGCTTCGTCTAATCATCGTCCTGGGAGTCATGATTATTGCAGTGGTTGCAGGTGCCATGTTCGGCTACGGGGTATTAGGCGACGGCAAACCGATGGATGTACTGGACAAGAGTACATGGCAGCATATCATCGACTTAGTGAATAAAGAGTAGGGAAGTCTATGACAAAGGCTTCCTCTTTTTTATGCCTTCGTATATAATTGTAAGTAACTATTAGTAGGAGGTCATAAAAATGTTAGACATCAATCAGATCAAAGAAATCATTCCACATAGATATCCATTCCTGTTAGTGGACAAGATAATAGAAATCGAAGAAGGCCAGCGTGCAATCGGGATCAAGAACGTAACGGCAAATGAGGAGTTTTTCAATGGACACTTCCCAGAGTTCCCTGTCATGCCCGGGGTACTGATCGTGGAAGCACTAGCGCAAGTCGGAGCGGTGGCCATGCTCAAAAAAGAAGAAAACAAAGGACGCCTTGCGTTCTTCACCGGCATCGACAACTGCCGATTCAAAAAGCAGGTCATCCCTGGAGACCAGCTCCGCCTTGAAGTCGAAATGACCCGCGTCCGCGGCAGCATCGGTAAAGGAAAAGGTGTCGCAACTGTCGATGGAGAGCTTGTCTGCGAATTGGAAATGATGTTCGCATTAGGACCAAAGTCGTAATTTGAAATAATTTGTTCATTTATGCAAGCTTTTACGAATATTGGGGAATATAAAAAGGGACCAAACGAAAAAAGCATTAAAGGTCTTCGACAATAAAACCCATATGCGAAAGGAGTAGGTTAGAATGAACAAAATGTTAATCAAATTAACTGGTACAGCGTTAGCGGCAATGTTGATCACTGGATGTGCAGCAAATAACGAGGATGTTCCACCACCTGAGAACGAGCAGCCTCCTGCGGAAGAGCCTATGGATCCTGATATGGAACAAGATGAGAACAACATGGAAGAAGACATGCAAGAAGATGAGAACAAGATGGAAGAAGATATGAATAAAGATGAAGAGGATGCTGAGAACGACCAGCAGTAATCCATCCAAAAGCGGGGGGACAGTAAATGCTGTCCCTTTTTCTATGAAAAATAAATTTACTTTTTATAATCCCACAATATCCTCCACTCTTTTTCTTCCTTCACCACATAAACATATTGAATATATAAAAAATGCCCATACTTCCCACGATAGTTCAACTCCACCTCATATTCATAAACCGTTTCAAAGATCTCCCCCTCCTTCTCCATCCGCCAATCCTTTAGTTTCTTAACATCACTAACCTCATAGGAAAATGTCTCTGCCCCAAAATGTCCGATAAACACATGCGCCTTATCCTGAAAATATGCACTGCGTCCAAACTTCTCCTGCATGACTGGGTGAAGCAGCTCCCAGGATCGCCCGAAGTCACCTTCCTGCTCGTATTCATAAAACTGATGCACCGTTCCTTCAGCGGTATTATTTCCAATCGAGAAAATCAATTTAAAAATTAACACGATTATAATAAGAAGAAACACACCCACAATTCCAACTAGAACCTGTCTTTGCCGTTGCCTTCTCCGCAAGGGACTTTCCACCCCGTTCCCACATTGAGCTTATCTATATCCATTGTATGACAAGGTTAGTAGGTTAGAAGTACAGGAGGAAACAAGAAAGCGCATTCACTAAAATTTCCTAGTTATTTCTATGTAAATATGTCACATAATGTAGATACATAAGGAAAGATTGTATATAATAGGCATTGGTAACAAAAGTTGTCTGACATTCAAACCGTCTATTATTATTTTACAAACGTTACAAATGTAGATAAATAGAACTAGTTAATTGTTAAAAATTACACCCCAAACCGACTGCATTCGACAAAATTCACCCATTACATATCAAGGTATTCTATGTTAAGATTGGAAAGTGCTAAAACATTACAGGAATATTACAGTTTTCGACATAGGTATTAAATCCTATATTAATAAAATGATAGAGATATATAAGAATTCGACAAATTAAACTTTGATTTCAACAAGAGGTTAAAGAGAAAGGTAATGTCTCCTTACCTTTATCAATGGAGGCACTCGATCAAGCTGTTGGGTCTGCGAGCCTTAGACGCCTGTCGTCATAGGCTTGGTGTGAGGATGGGTTAGATGCCCATTATTTAATAAAAAGAAAATATCTAATTATCGAACTTTTTCGGTAATTAGATATTTCCTTTTTGAAGGTAATAATTAAAAGGAGGGTTTTATTACATGCAAAAAGTAAGAAAAGCAATTATACCTGCGGCTGGGTTAGGGACAAGATTTTTGCCAGCTACGAAAGCAATGCCTAAAGAAATGCTTCCTATCGTGGATAAACCGACGATTCAATACATAGTAGAAGAAGCGATTAAATCAGGAATTGAAGATATCATTATCGTAACTGGTAAGGGAAAGCGTGCTATTGAAGATCATTTTGATCACAATTTGGAATTAGAGCAAAATCTATTAGAAAAAGAGAAATTCGATCTTTTAGAAAAAGTTCGTCAATCCTCGAATGTTACCATTCATTATATTCGCCAAAAAGAACCTAAAGGACTTGGTCATGCTGTCTGGTGTGCCAGAAATTTCGTTGGAAATGAACCCTTTGCTGTCTTGCTTGGTGACGACATCGTGCAATCAGAAACACCTTGCTTAAAGCAACTGATTAATGAATATGACAAAACGTTATCTTCTGTCATTGGTGTTCAAACTGTAGGAGATAATGAAACACATCGCTACGGGATTATTGACCCTCTTCAAAATGAAGGTCGTCGCTTTCAAGTGAATAAATTTGTTGAAAAACCAAAGCCAGGTACTGCTCCTTCCAATCTAGCGATTATGGGCCGTTATATCCTTACACCGGAGATTTTCATGTTCCTTGATAAGCAAGAAACAGGTGCGGGTGGAGAAATCCAATTGACCGATGCCATTCAAGCACTTAATGAAATCCAAAGGGTTTTCGCTTATGATTTTGAAGGCAAACGATATGATGTTGGAGAGAAATTAGGTTTTATTCAGACATCTATTGAATTTGCGCTTCAGCATGAAGACCTTCAACAAGGATTAGTAGAGTACATGAGAGACATCTTAGAAAAATACACAAATGCTCAACCTGTTAAGTAGAGGTGAAGGACATTGACTGAATTTGCTAAGAGATTAATTAATGACACAACTCACGTACCGCTATCAGCCATAAATGAAAACAAAATACAATTAACGATTAAAAGACTTATGGATATAATAGGTGCTTCTATTGGATTGCTATTATTGTTACCTTTGTTTTTAATAGTAGCCCTATTGATAAAGTTAGAGGATCCAAAAGGTCCAATCCTGTTCTCCCAAATAAGAGTTGGGAAAGATGAAAAAGAATTTAAAATGTATAAATTCCGTTCCATGGTGGCAGATGCTGAAGCTAAATTGGACGAATTATTAAAATATAATGAAGTAACAGGTGCTATGTTCAAAATGAAGGATGATCCACGGATCACCAGGATTGGGAAATTCATAAGAAAAACAAGCATCGATGAACTACCGCAGTTGTGGAATGTCCTAAAGGGAGATATGAGCCTAGTTGGGCCACGACCACCTTTAGTAAGAGAGGTTGCTGAGTATACAGAATATGATAAGCAACGGCTATTGGTGACTCCTGGGTGTACAGGCCTATGGCAAGTGAGTGGTAGAAGTAATGTTGGTTTTGAAGAAATGGTAGAGTTGGATATTGCCTACATAAAAAAACGCAGCGTGTTATTAGATATGAAAATAATTGTTAAAACTGTGCTATTATTAGTAGGTTCAAAAAACGCTTTCTAAAGGATGATTAAGTTGAATAAAGAATCAAAAATTTATGTAGCTGGTCACCGTGGTCTAGTCGGGTCAGCCATTGTACGCAACTTACTAAAACAAGGATATGAAAACATCATTTTTCGCACAAGCCGTGAATTAGATCTTCGGGAAAAAGTTGCTGTAGATCAGTTTTTCGAAACGGAAAAGCCTGAATATGTATTCTTGGCTGCGGCTAAAGTTGGTGGGATAGTAGCTAATAATGAATATAGAGCTGATTTTATTCGCGATAATTTATTAATACAAATGAATGTAATAGATGCAGCTTATCGTAATAATGTAGAAAAACTTCTTTTCCTGGGCAGCACGTGCATTTATCCGAAATTAGCACCTCAACCTTTAAAAGAAGAGTATCTATTAACTGGAGAACTAGAACCAACTAACGAACCTTATGCTATTGCGAAAATAGCAGGGATTAAAATGTGTGAGTCTTATAACCGTCAATATGGTACGAAATACATTTCTGCAATGCCGACTAACCTATACGGAGAAAACGACAATTTTGACCTGCACTCTTCGCATGTATTGCCGGCACTCATCCGTAAATTTCATGAGGCGAAGCAAAATGGAACTTCTAATGTGGAAGTTTGGGGAACTGGTTCTCCAAAGAGGGAATTCCTATATTCAGATGACTTAGCAGAGGCATGTATTTTCCTAATGAATAATTATGAAGGAAATGAGATTGTCAATATTGGAGTAGGGGAAGATATCTCCATTAAAGATCTAGCGTATAAAGTGAAAGAAGTTGTAGGATTTGAAGGAGAGATTAAATTCGACACTTCAAAACCAGATGGTACACCACGCAAACTAGTAGATGTAACAAAGATAAATGCCTTAGGTTGGAAAGCTACTGTGTCCTTGGAAGTGGGACTAAACAAAGCATATACTTGGTATTTAGAAAATGAATTAACTACTACAGTGAATAATTAAATTTTGGAGGCAATTATGAAGAAAGCATTAATTACAGGTGTTACAGGACAAGACGGATCTTACTTATCAGAGTTTTTATTAGAGAAAGGATACGAAGTACATGGAGTAATCCGTCGTAGTTCTTCCTATAACCAAGAAAGATTAGAAGATTTATTAACAGAAGAAGAAGCAAAAGCGCTAATAGATAATAAAAATTTCCATTTGCATTATGGAGACGTTACTGATGCTTTAAACGTGACTCGTATAATTGGGGAAGTCCAACCGGATGAAATTTATAACTTAGCAGCACAATCACACGTTCGTGTTTCTTTTGATATGCCAGGATATACTCTAGATGTGGATGCAAAGGGCACACTTAATATACTGGAAGCAGTAAGAATACTAGGCTTAGCTGAGAAGACCAAAGTATACCAAGCTTCAACTTCTGAACTATTTGGGAAAGTTCAAGAAGTACCGCAAAGTGAAACAACTCCATTCTATCCAAGATCACCTTATGGAGTAGCAAAAATATATGGTTATTGGATAACTAAAAACTACCGTGAATCTTATAATATGTTCGCAGTAAATGGAATCCTTTTCAACCATGAATCAGAGCGTCGTGGTGAAACATTTGTGACTCGTAAAATTACTCTTGCAGCAGCTCGAATAGCACAAGGTAAACAGGAGAAATTGTCCCTTGGGAATTTAGAATCTCTTAGAGACTGGGGTTATGCAAAAGACTTTGTTGAGTGTATGTGGTTGATTCTTCAACATGATAAACCTGAGGATTTTGTAATTGGAACAGGTGAAATGCACTCAGTAAGAGAATTTGTACAGCTAGCTTTTAAATATGTTGGTATTGAAATTGAGTGGAGTGGAGATGGTGTTGAAGAGAAAGGGGTAAATAAGGCTACTGGTGACGTAATAGTAGAAGTTGACCCTAAATTCTTCAGACCTGCAGAAGTAGATCAATTATTAGGTAATCCAACAAAGGCTAAAACACTTCTTGGATGGAATCCAACTAAAACTTCATTTGAAGAACTTGTAAGGCTAATGGTAGAATCGGATGTTAAGAAAGTAAAAAATGAAAGCAAAACAACGAAAATGTTTGATTGATTTTTGTCTAGTGAAAGGGAATAATAAACTTGAAAATATTAATTAATTATGCAGACAAAAACTTTAAAAAACAACAAAAAAAAAATACACAGACTGCTAAGTCAGTCGGTAATTTTGATAGAGTTATAGAATATGGTCCAGAAAGCATAGATAAAAACTTCTACGACAAGCATGCTGATTTTATTACAAATAGCAGAAAAGGAAATGGATATTGGCTTTGGAAACCATATATCTTATATAAGACCCTAATGGAAGAAGCAGCAGAGGGAGATTATGTTTTTTATTGTGATTCAGGCTCGTTTTTCGTAAATTCTGTTGATTTAATAATTCAAGAATTAGATAAAGTTAACCAAGATATATTTCTTACTGAAACACCTCTTATAGAATATCAATGGACTAAAAAAGAATGTTTCATTAAGTTAGGTTGTTTAAATGAAAGTTACCAATATTCTAATCAGGTGCAAGCTGGATTCATTTTAGTGAAAAAAACTTCCCAATCTGTAAAATTTATTTCAAACTACTTAGACTGGTGTTCAGACTATAGTATTCTTAATGATGAAATGAATACAAATATTAATAAAGATTTAATAGCTCATAGACACGATCAGTCCATATTAAGTTTGTTGGCAAAAAAGGAAAATTTGATGTTATTTAGAGATATATCACAATATGGGAGAAGGCCTTGGCAATACACATCTCCCGGGCGTGAATATTTGATAAAAAGTTATAATAATTCTAAATATCCCTCAATAGTCTGCTTGTACAGAAAGAGTAATTGGAGAAAAGTATTTATAAAGGAAAAATTAAAGGATATTTTAGGTGCAGAACTGAGGTTTTAAAGTGAGGCGGCTTATTCAAAATTACATTTATAATTTAGGATATCAGTTTTTAACAATAATCATTCCTTTTATTACAATACCGTATGTTACAAGAGTGCTAGGTCCAGATAATATAGGAATCGAAGCCTTTACCCTTTCAATAGTATCCATCTTTGTCGCTTTTGCTTCAGGTGGTACTTCGGTCTATGCTACAAGAATGGTTGCGAGTTTAAGAGGCGAAAGAGAAAAATTAAGTAAAGAAGTTTATAATTTATTCTTTATCAGAAGTACTATTGCATTTTTTGTAATAGTACTATTTCTTTTTATTGCAAGTAATTCAGTTTACAAAGAATTTTTACTATTACAGTTAGTCTACTTATTGGCATTTACTATTTTAGATGTAACTTGGTACTTTGCTGGGAAGGAACGATTTAAGGAAATAACAATAAGAAATGCTCTTGTGAAAATAGTTGGTTTTGCGTTTATATTATTATTTGTAAACGATACAGGGGATCTAGATGTATTTATATTAATTAACGGTTTAACGCTATTTATTCCAAATATCTATTTTATAATAAAATTTTTCATTGAAGTGGGAAAACCTAAACTAGAATATTTCTCGATGAGAAACTCATTGAAAATTATTAAATCTTTAATACCTTTTTTTGTATTAGCTGTAATTATTCAAGTTTATATGAATGTCGATAGATTAATAATAGAATCTAAAAACCTAACCTATGAACTGGGTATATACAGCCAATACATAAAAACGTTTGGAGTATTTCTAGCTCCTATAACCGCGATAGGCACAATATTAATGCCGTTTGTTACTAATTTAAACCATAGTAGAGAAGAAAAAAAAGATTATCAAAAGGTAATTAAGATTAGTACTAATTTTATTTTTTTGTTAGGTTTACCCATATTTTTTGGTGTCTTAATAACGTCCAATAAATTCGTAAGTTTCTATTTTGGTTCAGATTTTTTACAATACAATGAAATTTTTAAGTTAGGGAGCTTTTTAATTATTACTGGTTGTTTATCGAATGTTATTATTCAACAAGTTATTTTTCCAAATAAGCTTGAATTTATTTATATTCAAGGGTTGATAATTGCAAGTCTATTGAGAGTACTTATAATTTATGTGTTTATCAATAAATATAATATTTACGCTGCAATGATAGCGTATATAATAAGCGAATTGGCCTTATTAATATGGTGTATATTAAAATCTAAAAAAACAATTAATTTAGTGCCAATATTATTCTGCTTGAATAATTCTAAGATACTTTTTTCATCTCTTGTTATGAGTTTAAGTATATATTTTTTTGATCTCAATTTCTTTTTCTCTATTTTTATAGGTGTTATCACATATCTAATTATAATAATTCTTATAAAAGAAGAATTAACATATAAAATAATTAAATTAAAGTTAAGTAAAAGTTAGAAATATAGGAAAAAAGTGAGCTGTATATTATGAAAATTGTATTTTTCGATTTAACTAACCAAGGACATCACTGGTTCTATAATTCGGAATTAATGATTAATCTAAAAGTGAAAAACACATTTCACAAAATAGTTTATATTACTAAACATATTTCTGAAAGTAATAAATCCTTTTTAGAGAAAAAAGGAATAATAGTTATTTGTATAGAATCAACAAAAGAAACAAAAAAAAGAAAATATTCACATATTTACAATTTATTAATATCCTCGCTGGATTATTTAAATGCAAAAAGAATATCTAGAAAACTTAAGGCAGATATTTTTGTTAATCTATATTTTGACCAATACATCTTACAATATTTTTTCACTAAAAAGAAAGAAAAGAACATAAACGTTTTACATTGGTTTCCTAATAATAATATTAAAGTTTTTATTCTCTCGTTACTACGGAAAAGTAATGATTCTTTTATTGTTCATACAAATGATGTAAAGAAAAAGTTAAATGATATAAATAAAAAAATTAATGTGCACACAATTGGATATCCTGTAAAAAAAATTAAGCCTAGTTTTGCTTCTAAAGAAGAGGTATTAAAAAAATTAAAAATTGATCAAGATTTTACCGATTCTGTCCTTTCTAGAGTGCTTTTATATTTTGGTGGCACTAGACATGATAAGGGGTTAGATATATTATTAGATGCATTAAAAATCGTTGAAAGTAAAGTCACAATAATGATAGTCGGACAAGAACAAACTTTTAAAAAGGAATTCATTAAAAGCAAGCTTGATATGGCTAATGAAAACTCTAATAATACCTTAAGACTAGGTTATGTGGAAGAAGCGGATGTTTTAAAATATTTTTATGTATCTGATGCAATTATACTTCCATATAGATCTTATTTTAATGGTGAGAGCGGTGTCCTTACAGATGCTATCTTAATGGAAAAACCAGTTGTAGTTCCTGATATTATCCATTTTCCTGAAACTATAAACAAGTTTAATAATGGAATAGTATTCAAAGTAGAAGATGCTAAAGATTTAGCGAGTTCAATTGATAAACTGTTACTTAACTATGAATTTTATGAAACAAATGCAAAAAAAGTAAGTAGAAAATTTGAAGAAGATAGAAGCGTAGAAAACTTTGCAAATCAATATTTAGCGCTTATTAATATGGATAATAATAATTTTTAACAGAAAATATCGATATGATTTATTGTTTTAAATTCCGGTAGAAGGTTATAACAGTCCAGGAAGTGTGTATATTATCTTTTTATACAATTAACCGGATACTTGGTGTACAAATCAATTTAATTTACCGACGATTAAAGTTGAGAAATTATAAACGGGTGTCGATTAATAAAGATTTACAAATAAAGCTTTTGAAAGAGGGGGATTTTTTGAAAAAAAAAATATTAGTAGTAGGACCTCTCCCCCCACCTATTCATGGGGAAAGTATTGCTATAGATACAATTGTATCTTCACGGAACTTAAAGAAAATATTTAATATTGAGGTGATTGATACAAGCAGGGGGGAAATAAAGAATATTGGCAAATTTACAAACAAGAAAATAAAGGACGATATTCTTAGGATCACTAGATTAAATAAACTAGTTAGAAATTATAATACAGATATCTTATATATTTCAATTTCACAAACCAGATTTGGGTTATTAAGGGATATAATAATGATAAATATTGGACGAAAAAGGGTAAAAAAGGTCATTACTCATTTACATGGTAATAAACTGGGAGAATTAATTAATAGTCTAAATAATTATGAAAAGCTATTTGTAAAAAATGGATTGTTAAAGGTGGATGTAGCGGTAGTATTGGGTGATTCATTAAGGAATAATTTTCTTGGATTCCCAAAAAAAGTGGAAATTATTTCAAATGGAATTGATGAGGATTTTATACCAAATGAGTTAATAGTTTCTAACCAAGAAAGGAAGTTTCAAAAGAAGGTCGATGACCCAATTCAAATTGTTTATTTAAGTAATCTCATGAAAAGTAAGGGTTACCACAAAATAATTAAATCTGTTTTAAATCTAAGAAAACAAGGTTTTAACCTTACACTCAAGTTAGCCGGACTTATCCAGGATGAAACACTTTTTGAAAGTGTAATGAAAGAAGTGCAAGAGGAGAATCAGTCGCAATTTATCGAACATTTAGGTGTGGTTACAGGACAAGAAAAAAAAGATTTATTGCTAAATTCGGATATTATGGTTCTAGCTTCAGATTTTGAGGGCCAACCAATATCAATTATTGAGGGGTTAGCAGCCGGATTACCTATAATTTCCAGTTGTGTAGGTGCGATTCCAGATCTAATTTTGGATAATGGGATATTATTAAAAGACCCTACTATCGCCGAGTTGCAGACACATATTTCTGAAATATCAACCGATAAGCAAATGAGAATAGAAATGGGAAAAAAGAGTAGGGAGTTATTTTTAGAAAAATTTACAAATAAAGTGTATTTAGAAAATTTAACTAAAATCTTTAAAGATAATGGAGAATAAACAAGTGGAAAAAGTTCTCTTAATTACTAATACCGTTGCTCCTTATAGGATAAGCGTTTTAAATAAACTAAGCAGTTATGTAGATCTTGATGTATGGTACTTGCAAGAAAAAGAAGCTAATAGAAAGTGGAAGGTAAATTTAGAAGAAATTAAATATAAATATGTATTGTTGTACGGATTTCATTTATTTATTCAAAAACTTGATATGGGAATTCATATTAATCCAGGAATGTTTATAAAATTGATAAAAGAATCACCTGATACAATTATCATTCCGGGTTACGATAATATAGGTTATTGGGTTGCAATGATTTATTGTAAAATTTTCAGAAAAAAATGTATCGTTTGGTGGGGAAGTACACTAGATAGCAGTAGAATACAAAATAAAATTGTAAACAGAGTTAGAAAAACCTTTTTTAAAAAAATTAATCATTTCGTTACCTACGGCACTAAGGCCACAGAATGTTTAATACATTATGGAGTTAATAGAAACAAGATAACAACTGGTACAAATACAGTAGATGTTAAGTATTATTATAAAAATACCAACCAAAATAAATTAAATAAAAACCAACAAGAAAAATTTAAATTTTTGTATGTAGGTCAATTGATTGAGAGAAAAGGTATAATTGAAACCATTACTGCATTCGAAAAATTAAAGAGATATGATTGGGAGCTAACAATAGTAGGTTCTGGACCATTAGAAAAAAAACTGACAGATATTGTTAAGAAGAAGAAGTTGAATAATCATATCAAATTTGTAGGCTATAAACAACAAAATGAAATAATACTTTATTTTGATTCCTCTCATTGTCTTATTGTTCCATCAATCAGCGAGGTGTGGGGATTAGTTATTAATGAGGGTATTGCCACAAATACTTTTACATTAGCATCAAAATATGCTGGTGCGACTGGAGATATTATTATTGAAGAAAAGAACGGAAAGTCAATTGATCCTTTAGACATAGATAACTATGCCAAGTCATTGAATTGGGTTTTAGACAATAAAGAAATAGTTAAACAAAATAGTGTCCCTTTAAAGCTTTGGAAGAAGTTGCATCCTTTTTCTTATGCTAAAAGCATCTTAAAAGCAATTAATGCTTCATAAAATTTGAATTTTGGTGATAGAATTGAAGAAAATTGTATTTGTAATTAATTATTTTTATCCAGATCTTGCTTCCACAGGTCAACTTATGACAGAACTCTGTTTAGATTTACAAGATGACTTCGAAATAACAGTAATAGCTGCAAAACCCGGTTACGCTGGGGAAAAAGACTTATCTAAAGGGATTTTAGTAACCGAGAAATTAGAAAATATTAAGGTTGTAAGGATTAAACTCCCACAAGTCAATAAAACTTCAAAGTTAAGTAGAATTAAGTATATATTATCATATTTTCTATTGGCAAATATTGCTTTATTAAAAGAGGAAAAAACTGATATCATATATACCATTTCACAGCCTCCGATATTAGGTGGTTTAATTGGTACTATTGGGAAGTTTATAAAAGGATCTAAACATATTTATAACATTCAAGATTTCAACCCTGAACAAGCTGAAGCTGTTAATTATACTAATAATAAAATAATTTTCAAATTAGCAAAAACAGTCGATAAATTTAACTGTTCATATTCAGATATGATTGTTTTGGTCGGCCAAGATATGTCAGAAACACTAAGAAAACGTTTTGTAAATAAAGCAATTCCTAAACATACTATTATTAATAACTGGACTAATGAAAATGAGATTTTACCTTTGGAGAAATCTCACCTCGAGGTTGAAAAATTAATTAGTTTGAATAACTTAAATGATAAATTTATTATCATGTATTCAGGTAATTTAGGGCTTTATTATGACTTGGAAAATATTATTAGGGTCACAAACAGTTTTAAAAACAATAAAAATATTGTTTTTCTTTTTGTTGGTGAAGGGGCTATGAAAGAAACTATGGAGAAATACATTATTGAAAATAAAATTTCAAATGTGAAATTTTTACCATATCAGCCCAAAGAATCAATTAAATACTCTTTGAATATTGCCGATGTACATCTAGTTGTAAACCAAAAAGGTATTAAAGGCGTTTCAGTTCCAAGTAAAATTTATGGAGTAATGGCTGCTGGGAAACCAATCCTTGGTGTATTGGAAAAAGACTCAGAAGCTCAATTATTAATTGAGAAAAGTAATTCTGGGATAATAGTTGAGCCGCAAGATTATGAAGGGATTAAAGATGCTATTGTGCATTTATATAAACTAAACAAAGAGGAAAGAAAAATAATGGGATTGAATGGACGTACTTTCTTAGAAAAATATTTGAGACGCGAAACTTCAATTAATAAATATAGAGAGTTAATTAAGAAAATTTGATTTAATAAGTGATAGAGGGAAGTACTTTCCGAGCAGTACTGGTATTGTAAAGTAACTTAGAAATAGACAGCAAAAAACAAATATGAAATAAAACAGGTCTATAAATGACCTGTTTTTTTGTGGAGGGGAAAAAATGAAACTAGTATTACTTTCAGGTGGTTCTGGTAAGCGGTTATGGCCGTTATCAAACGACACCAGATCTAAACAGTTCTTAAAAGTACTAGAAGGAAAAAATGGTGAGAAGGAATCTATGGTCCAACGTGTATGGGCGCAATTAGAAAATGTTAATCTAGCTGAGTCTTCTATAATTGCCACATCTAAAATGCAACGTGATATGATTCATAGCCAAGTCGGAACAGATGTCCCAATTATTGTAGAACCTGAACGAAGAGATACATTTCCTGCAATTGCTCTAGCTGCTTCATATTTATATTCTGAAAAGAATACTAGTGAAGAAGAAATTATTGCTGTTCTTCCAGTAGACCCATATGTGGAAAATAGCTTTTTTGAGCAAGTAAAGAAATTAGAAGATGTGTTAATTGAATCAAATGCAGATCTTGGTTTAATGGGCGTTAGACCTACCTATCCTTCTTCTAAGTACGGGTATATTGTACCGCAGGACAAAGTGGAAAAGGGTAGCTATTTTAAGGTTGGTAAATTCACTGAGAAGCCAAGTGAAGAGAAGGCACAAACACTTCTTGAAGTTAACGCATTATGGAATTGTGGAGTATTTGGGTTTAAATTAAGCTTTTTATTAAACATCTTAAAAGAAAAAGAATTGCCTTTAGAATATGATCAACTACTTACTCACTACTCTTCCTTACCAAAAATTAGCTTTGATTATGAAGTAGTGGAAAAGGCTCAACATATTGTTGCCCTACCATATGATGGATACTGGAAAGACCTTGGGACGTGGAACACATTAACAGAGGAGATGGCTACTTCACAAATAGGTAAAGGTGTCCTTTCAAACGACTCGACCAATACACATCTTGTTAATGAGTTGGATATTCCGGTTACTATCCTGGGGGTAAAAGATATTATTGTAGCTGCGAGTCCAGATGGAATACTAGTAGCAGACAAAGCTTCAAGTCCTAACATAAAAAGTTTAATTGGTGAGTTTAATCATCCACCTATGTATGAAGAACGGATTTGGGGTTGGTCTAGAGTGTTAGACTATGCTACCTATGAATCTGGTCAAGAAATGGTTACGAAACGTATCTGTATTCATGCAGGCAAGAACTCTAGCTACCATTATCATAACCTTCGAGACGAAGTTTGGACTATTGTCCGTGGAGAAGGAGAATTGGCTCTCGATGATAATATAACACGTGTAAAAGCAGGGGACATTATTCACTTACCTGCGGGAAAGAAACATGGCATTAAAGCAGTATCTGAAATTGAATTTATTGAAGTACAGACTGGAATAGGTATAAGTGACGAGGATTTCACAAGATTATACTTTACTTGGGAAGAAGTTTTAAAGCACTTCAAACAAACAAAATCAAAAGTAATTCTTTAATATGAACAGGAAGACCATTGCTTTTTACATATCAGATTACGGATATGGACATGCAAGTAGAAGTATTGCAATAATTAGGGAGTTACTTAAGAGGGAGGATCAGATATGCATTATTGTTTGTCACTCTTTCGCATTAACATTCATGAAAGCTTCCCTTCTAGAAGATAGAGTGCGCTTCAGAGAAATAGAGACAGACGTAGGATATGTTTTGCAAAAGTGTACCATATACCCCGACTATGAAGCGGTATCCAAAAAGATGGATAACTTCATAAATGACTTTCCTGGGCGCTCATTAAAAGAAAGCGAATTTCTGAAAAATGAAAAAGTAGATTTACTAATTACGGATATTTCTCCATTACCACTGTATGCGGCGTCTTTATTAGGGATTCCGACGATAGGAATCTCTAATTTTACATGGTATACAGCATATCATGGGCTAGTGCCAGCCAAACAATTGAAGTGGTTAAGGAAACAATACCAGTTAGTAGACTACTTTTTTCATTTGGGAGCCAGTAGGGAGCTGAATTGGGGGAGAAAGCAAAACATTGCATTCTTATTCTTTGCTCGCGAGATTGATACAATGGAGGTTCAAAGAATTCGAAAAAGCATACCTGTAGGTAAACAAGTAGTTTTCATTGGTCTAGGTATGAAGGTTGATAATTTAGTGGAGAAAGACTTTCCTATATGGGATAGTCCGAATTGTCATTTTATCGTTTCATCTAATATGAAAATTAAGAAAACTAACGTGACAGTAGTCCCAAGAAATTATATAGAATCTCAGAACTATCTGGCAGCCACTGATTTAATAATTTCCAAACCTGGTTGGGGGACAATAAGTGAAGCATTACTTGCAAAGAAACCATTGATACTATTGGATCGTAAAGATATGCAAGAAGACCAAGTCACCATAACCTTTTTAAAAGAGTTGAATAGATGCTCTACTATTCAATGGGAAGAATTAAAAAGACTAATTATAAGTAAAGACTATATTAGGGATGTTAGGAATGAACAAGATTTAATAACTAGCGCTAAATCTTGTCTTTCGGACATTTCCAATCAAATACTATACATTTTATATTCGTAAACACAGGAGGTACACCATGAACTGGAAAACAACATACGAATTTTGGAGAAACAATCAGTCGCTTGACCCTGAGTTACTTCAATTACTAAATGATATAATCGATGAAAAACAAAAAGAAGAACTTTTCTATAAAAACCTTGATTTCGGAACCGGTGGCATGCGTGGAGAAATTGGCCCAGGCACAAACAGAATGAACATTTACACCGTCCGTAAAGCTTCAGAAGGTCTTGCAAGATTTATAGAATCATATGGAGAAGAATCTAAAGAACGTGGAGTTGCTATTGCATATGACTCTCGGCACAAGTCTTCTGAGTTTGCTTTAGAAACAGCAAAAACACTTGGAGCTCATGGCATAAAATCCTATCTGTTTGAGGAACTCCGCCCAACGCCTGAATTATCCTTCACCGTAAGACATCTTAACGCGTTCGCTGGTGTTGTCATTACAGCTAGTCATAATCCTGCAGAATACAATGGCTATAAAGTGTATAACGAAGATGGTGGACAGCTCCCTCCTCAACAAGCAGATGAACTCGTGCTTAAAGTGAACGAAGTAGAGAACGAATTGGAAATCCCAGTCCTAGAAAAAGAAGAACTGATTGCACAAGGGCTATTAACATACATTGGGGAAGAGTTAGATGCCGCTTACAATGAGCAGTTAAAAACCATTCTTGTAAACCCTCAGCTGGTTCTTGAGAAGGGAAAGGAATTAAGTATTGTATTCACTCCTATTCATGGTACTGCGAATAAGTCGGTAAGAAGGGTACTACAATCCACAGGTTTTTCCAATGTAACGATTGTCCAAGAGCAGGAGCAACCTGACCCAGACTTTTCAACTGTTACATCTCCTAACCCTGAAGAGCATGCTGCATTTGCACTTGCAATTGAGTATGGGAAAAAAGCAAACGCCGATATCCTAATTGGAACCGATCCAGACGCAGATCGAATTGGTGTTGTAGTAAAGAATCTAGCTGGAGAGTACACCGTTCTTACTGGGAATCAAATGGGTGCTTTGATGGTACATTATCTATTACACCAAAAGAAGAAAAAAGGAACGCTACCTGAAAATGGGGTTGTGTTAAAAACCATCGTAACATCTGAAATTGGGAATGCTATTGCAGACAAGTATGGAATGGCTACCATTGACACCTTAACAGGATTTAAATTCATAGGGGAAAAGATCAATGAATACAAGGAAACGGGACAACATGAGTTCCTATTCGGATATGAAGAAAGCTATGGATATCTAATTGGTGATTTTGTTCGAGATAAAGATGCGGTGCAATCAGCATTATTTGCTGCAGAGGTTGCATTATACTATAAACTTCATGGAAAAACCCTTTATGAAGGGCTTATAGAAATATTTGAAGAATATGGATATTATTTAGAAGATTTAGTTTCTAAAACCTTAAAAGGAAAAGATGGTGCTGAACAGATTCAAGCATTAATGAAGGAATACCGTCTACATCCACCTAAAGAGGTAACGGACATCAAAATAGTTGCTGTGGAGGACTATCAAGTAAGCGAAAGAACATGTCAGTTTACAGGAAAGAAAACGGAAATTATATTACCAAAATCGAATGTTCTAAAATTCTTCCTAGAGGATGGATCTTGGTTCTGCTTGCGTCCTTCCGGAACAGAGCCAAAAATCAAATATTACTTCGGTGTTAAAGAAAAGTCCTTAGAAGCTAGTCAAGCAAGACTGACAGCACTTAAGGCTGCAATCGTGTAACTATTCCCTCTAGAAACAGGTACTATGCCCTTGTTTCTGGGGTGAAAAAGGAGTTTATTAATGAAGAAAGCAACAATGTGGGGTCTGAATTTCTACACATAATTAAAAGCCTGTATACCAAATCTCGCTTTTGGTTGTACCGGAACGTAGTCGTTTGGTTACAGAATTAGTGTTCCAAGATGAAAACTTGCTATTTCTTAACTAAGCATCTCTTATTGACCGTGGTGTAAATGTAAGAGTTGGTACCCCAATTATTTACTCGATTCCTGTAAATTTCCAAAAATATTGTAGAAACGAAAGAGCAGTTTATTCAACGTATTAAAAAGGAGAATGGAATGAACTATTAACAAAAGTAACTGTTAAGCCTTCAGGTTTCTTTTATATACCAAGTGCACCACTCCACGCTCACTGTACCGGAGTATTAATCCATACAACAGAATCGTATACACTTTTCGTGTATATGATTCTGTTCGCATTGTTAATAATGGAGAAACTCGTGAACTGCACCTTGAAAATCCATTGACGTTTCCGTTGTCCCCCACAAAAGTACAGGTTTGTTCTAAGAGAGACTGCTTAACTATAATTTGTGATTACTTAATATATAGATTAGTTCTAAGAATAATAAAGTCGTGAATTTTATGCTACCAATCTAAGAAAAATGCTATAATAGCTAAAGTTAAAAGCTATTTTAAAAGAGGTATTGAAAATGCAATCAAGCTACTATAACTTTTATCTTTCTTTGTTAATTTTTATCGTATTAGTTTTCTTAGGGCCAATCGCTTTAATAGAGGCTGATATTAGCCGATTTTCTAATTCTTTGCTGTTATTTTATTTAATTATTGTATATTCGGCTTTTAGATTAGTTACAATTGGCCTGTCAATTAACAGAAGGTTAATTGAAATGACATTCTACATTTTTACTTATGTTTTCATGGGTCTTGTCCCCTATGGACAGATAGTGAGTCATTCCTTCTATTGGCCGGGTTCTTATACGGACAATAATTTTTTTCTAGCTGGACTTACAATTATTGTGGGACTAATCTCTTTTGAGATAGGATTAAAAATGGGTAATAAGATAAATCCTATAGAAGTTAGACCTTTGAAGCTTACTCTTGGAAGCATACAAATAATGATTATTATCAGTTTGTTATTATTTGTAGTTGGTTTTGTTGCGATTGGAGGAGCCAGTGTAGTTTTTGGTACAAGAGGTGAGGTATCAGGGGCTTTGGGAAGTATATCAGGTTCAGCTATTGGAACTGCTATCTTAAGAGTTCCTGTTTTTGTCACATTGATTTTTTGTTTGGTTTACTTTATCAATAAAGAAAATAGACATCCTTTGATAAAGTCAAACCTTTTTACTATAGTATCTATATTTGTGCTTTTGGTAGTTAATATGATTGCTAGCAACCCATTATCCACCCCTAGATTTTGGCTAGGTTCTATATTTTTTGCGATATTTTTCATTATCTCCTCCAAACACAAACAACATACTGTTTCACACTTTATTATTATCACTCTTGGAATATTATTGTTAGTTTTCCCATATTCTGATGTTTTCAGGTATGATAATGAATTCAAAGTTAATATACAGGGTTTTCATGAAAAGGTAATAATAAGTGGTGATTTTGATGCTTTCCAACAATTAATGAATATTCAAAAACACACAGATATCAATGGTTTTAGTTATGGCGAACAAATAATATCTTCAGCTTTATTTTGGGTTCCTCGTTCCATTTGGGATGGTAAATCTCAAGGGACTGGGATGCTTGCAGCTGAAAGTGTGATGTATGATTATACGAATTTATCAGCACCAATATTTGGAGAGTTCTTTATCGATTTTGGTTTTATCGGTTTAATCCCTTTATTTATCTGCTATGGGTATTTAACCGCAAGAATGCAAAATTTATATATCTACTGTGTTCTTAACAAACAAATTACGGTTGCTTCAGTTATTGTCCCTATTTTTGCTGCATACCAGATTTTCTTATTAAGAGGTCAGCTAATGAGTACTTTACCGTTTTTGTTTGTTATTGCTATATTTTCGATTGTAGGTGTTAAATTAACAACGTCTAAAAAAAATAGAATAGTGTGGAGTAAATAAAGTTCTAACTGAGATGATAGTGTTCATGTGCAATATTCATTGACTATATTGTCCCAGATGTAACGGAATTGTAAGACAGGAATATTTAGAAAAAATCTTGAGAACTCTAAACTAGTTGTTTTATTGAAATAAAATAACTAGTTTAGAGCAAGGAGTTTTTTAAATATCAAAAAAAATGTATCCGTATTTTTTAAAAGATGGTGATAAACAATGGAGAAATTTATAAAGGTTTTAATAAAAACTAGAAAGTTTTTAATAATCGGAAAATTTTCAGTTGTAGTACTAAAATTATTAGGACTAGAGATTCCTAAGAAAGTTATAATTGGAAAAAATGTTAAATTTAATCATCTTTCAACTGGTTTAGTTATTCATCCAAAAACTGTCATTGAAGATGATGTACAGATTTTTCAAGGTGTTACAATTGGTAGAGCTGATGCTTATCAAGACTACAAGTTTTCCGAAATGGAAGGTATTGTAATCAAAAGAGGGGCTGTTCTTTGTGCTGGTTCGAAAATCCTTTGTAAAAAAGGTATCTTAACTGTCGGAGAAAACACAATAGTTGGAGCTAATTCAGTTCTATTGAATTCAACGGGTGATAACGAAATTTGGGCAGGTATACCTGCAAAACTGCAAAAATCCTATCAAAAAAAGCAATAAAGAAAGCTTATATTCAACTCATTTTATAATCTTTAGATCAATTATGGGATATAACAAGACACCATTGCGGGGTGTTTTTTTTGTGAATGGCAATTATTCTTGAATTACTGCACCTCCTAACCTATTAGAATTGAGGAGTGGTAGAAGAGCTGTAGCAGTATTTTGTTTACCCTATTCTCTATGAAGGTGATGCAAGCACTGCAGTTCTTGTGGAAAAGTGGTTCTGAGGAGGAATTGGTTCCAGACTTTGTCTATTTTACTATCAGTACAGAAAATAAGTGCAGAGCTAATATCACACGGAAAGCTGTATATGAAGAAAATTTCTAATTATTGGTATAGATTGTATCTTTATTAATAATTATGTGTGATCCAGAGCTGATGATTTTTAGGTCGGGGCGCTGTTTCATCAAGTAGTAGAAGAACCCCTTTTTAATAACCCGATATTACAAAACAAGAATTATACCAACTGAAACAAAGGAAGTGTCAACCAATGAAAATCGTAATAGCAGGAACTGGTTACGTAGGCTTATCCAATGCAATGCTTTTAGCTCAGCATAATGAGGTTGTGGCTCTTGATATCGTTCAAGAAAGAGTAGAACTTTTAAATAAAAAACAATCTCCGATTGTGGATAATGAAATTGAAGAATTTTTAACGAAAAAAGATCTGAATTTCACTGCAACCACTGATAAATTTCAAGCTTATAAGGATGCAGAGTTTGTCATTATTGCTACACCGACAGACTATGATCCTGACTTGGATTATTTTAATACCAAATCTGTAGAGTCCGTTATTGAAACTGTATTAGAGACTAATTCTGATGCAGTAATGGTAATCAAATCAACGGTTCCTGTAGGATATACAAAAGAAACGAGAGCGAAATTCAATACAGATAATATTATCTTTTCTCCAGAGTTTCTACGTGAAGGAAAAGCTCTTTATGATAACCTTTATCCTTCCAGAATTATTGTAGGAGAAAAATCGGAACGTGCGGAAAAATTTGCGTCCTTGCTTGTTCAAGGAGCGATAAAAGAGGATATTCCAGTTCTATTCACGGACTCAACAGAAGCTGAAGCAGTTAAACTTTTCTCTAACACGTATTTAGCGCTTCGAGTAGCATATTTTAATGAACTCGACACGTATGCAGAGGAAAAAGGCTTAAATACTAAGCAGATTATTGAAGGTGTAGGGTTGGATCCGCGAATCGGAAGCCATTATAATAACCCATCCTTTGGCTATGGAGGATACTGTCTACCAAAAGACACCAAACAGTTGAAGGCTAATTATAAGGAAGTGCCTAACAAAATAATTGCAGCTATCGTAGATTCTAACAGTACTCGTAAAGATTACATTGCTTCTAAAGTATTGGAGAAACAGCCTAAAACTGTGGGAGTGTATCGACTAACTATGAAAACAGGATCCGATAATTTCCGTGCTTCCTCCATCCAAGGAATTATGAAGCGCTTAATATCTGAAGGCGTAGAGGTAGTAATTTATGAACCCGTAATACAAGGAGATACCTTCGAACAATTTAAGGTGATGAGAAATCTCTCAGAATTCATAGAAAAGTCCGATGTGATCCTATCAAACAGAATAGATGAAGAGCTTTCAGACGTGAGGGAAAAGGTATATACACGCGATATATTTAATAGAGATTAACCTAGGAGGCCTTCCTTAAAAGCGGGCCTCCTTTATTAAAGCTTATGAAGTTATAGGGAAAGCGGGATTTATTGTTGGGATTTTCCCATTACTTCAAGGAATTCCCTCTGATTTTAATTATATAATTTGGAATATTAAAGCGTTGTGAGAAGGGAGGGTTGGGAAAATATCCTATTTCCAACTCCGATATTTGCCACCGTTTCCCCTAATCTAGGACTTTTTCTGTTTTTCGGAGAATTAACAAAGTAAAGTTTCTGACTGTCAATATAGAAAATTATGATCACTAAAAAATGACTTGCGATTTACCTATCTAATAAGCTTAATAAACTCTTCTATAGCTTTTTTATGCATTCGACACACAGGAGGTACCATCTTTGACCAAAATGGAAAATAACTTTGTAGAGGGATTACATACATATAATTTCTATAACACCACCACCAACTCCTGGCTCACGGTCGTCCCAGAACGTGGAGGAATCATCACAGAACTGGGTTTTGCCGGAAAAGAACTCCTTTATTTAAACAAAGACACTCTTTATAATAAGGACAAGAATGTAAGGGGAGGCATCCCTATTCTCTTCCCGATCTCAGGACAGCTGACAAATGGTGAGTACACCTGGAACGATCAAGTATATCCTATGAGCAACCATGGGTTTGCAAGAAATCTGGTATGGTCGGTTTTGGACACCAACGAACAACATTCTTCGATTACCTTGCAACTATCTAGTAATGAGGAAACCAGAAAATCGTTTCCGTTTGACTTTGATGTAACGTTCACCTATATTTTGAAAGAAAATGAACTTGTCATTGAACAACAGTATCGTAATACCTCAAACGCTCCGATGCCGATTGCTGCAGGCTTTCATCCATATTTTAAATCGGATATTAAGGTGTTCCCTATGGCTACAGATGCTACAAAGCTATATGATTACAACGATGGATTAGTTAAACCTTATAATGGTATGGTAGATTTAGAAGCGAAGAAAGAAGCTGTGGTGCTACTTGATGCACAGCAGAATAAAGTGGAGTTTGATTCAATCACTCTTACATATGGTCAGGAATTCCGCTATGTGATGCTCTGGACAGAACAAGAAAATGATTTTGTCTGTGTCGAGCCATGGATGTCCTTGACGGATGAATTCAATAAGAAAAATGACCTTTTGTATATCGAACCTGGAGAGACACTCAATACTGTCTTCTCTATTGCTATAAAATCAACTTAAAAGGAGACGACCATGAAACAACCAATCTTTTTAACACCTACCTTCCAGGAAAGAATCTGGGGCGGTACAAAGCTAGCTACAGAATTCAATTATGAAATCCCATCAGACCTGACAGGTGAATGCTGGGCGGTATCCGGCCATCCGAACGGACAAAGTGTAGTGACAGATGGTCCATATAAGGGCTATAAATTAGGGGAGCTCTATAAGGAGAAAAAAGAGCTTTTCGGCAATCATCCAAGTGAAGTTTTCCCACTTTTAACGAAAATTCTGGATGCGAACCAGGATCTTTCTGTACAGGTCCATCCAAATGATGAGTATGCAAACAAGAATGAAAACGGTGAGTTGGGCAAGACCGAATGCTGGTATGTGATTGATTGTGAAGAGGGTGCAGAGATCATCTTCGGGCATACGGCAGAGACAAGAGAAGAGTTTGTTGCGCGGGTGGAAAAGGGCGAATGGGATGAACTGCTTACACGAATATCTGTTAAGCCCGGTGACTTCTTCTATGTGCCAAGCGGAACAATCCACGCTCTTTGTGCAGGTGTATTGATCCTTGAGACACAGCAAAGCTCTGACACTACCTATAGAGTATACGACTACGATCGACGAGACCAGGCCGGAAATACCCGTGAATTGCATATCGAGAAATCCATTGCTGTTTCCACCATCCCACATGAGAATGTGAATGTGACACCAAAGGTAGAAAAGGTAAGAGATACCACCATTACAACATATGTGGAAGCAGAATATTTCACCGTATATAAATGGGACATCGCCGGCTCTTATACCGCTTCTCAGCCACACCATTTCCTCATAGCAAGTGTGATAGATGGGGAAGGAAAGCTGGAAACCGCAGAAGGTACATTCAAGCTTCAAAAGGGTGACCACTTCATCCTTCCTCATGGACTAGGTAAGTTCACTTTGGAAGGAAACGTAAGCCTGATCGTTTCCCACCCATAAAAAATCAGGGCATCCACACTGGATGGCCCTATTTTTGTTTCTCCCGCAGCTTCTGCATCAGGTACGACTCAAAGATGATATCTATCAGCACAAGAAGTGTGGACCGTGCAGTAAGGTCATACCCCGAAAAGGTCACTCTTTCCACATTCGCACTGAGCGAAGCTGTAACAAGGTTATTTAATCTGCTATCCACTGTATTGGTGATGGCCGCAGTTGGTGCCTGGTGATATTTCAGTTTTTCCGCAGTCTTCAGGATCGTCTGTGTTTCCCCGCTCGATGATATGAAAATGACCAGGTCATTGCGCCCGACCATATTGGAGAGCAGGTCGATAATATGTGATTCGTACACATAGAAGGTAGGCTTGTTCACCTGCATCAAGAGCTTGCTTAAATATTCACCCATCATCTTCGAAAGCCCCACTGCCACAATCACAATCTTATCCGCCTTCACCATCAACTGCGTGATTCTATTGATATCATCAATGCCCAGCTGTCCAAGCATGGAATCCAGATCCTGCTGATGACGCTTTATTATGTTTTCATCACTTGGAATATGATCCTGATCCAATGTCTTCAATATGTATTTCAGTTCCGTAAAGCCCTCTAGACCAAGCTTATGACACATTCGAACAATCGTCGTCGTACTCACATTATTTGCTTCCGCCATCTCCGTTAACGGGATATTCTTCGCAATATCCAAGTGGTCATCAATGTAGTAGAGCACATGCTTTTCCGAATGGCTTAAAGTTGGGACAGCTGCTCCGAATCTCTCAATCACTCTTCCCATGCAATTCCCCCCTTTATTTCATATCTTTTCCTCTATTCGACATAATAACACTAGTACAACATTCCGTACAATAGTACACCGACCGTACAACTTTCCAAACGTTTCCCATGATATAAATAACGTGTAAGCGGTTTTACAATCGCTTTCATTCAAAAAAGATTAACTTTGTTTTCAAATATATCAAACAGGAGTGACTGTCATGGAACTAAGAAATATGACAAGTGAAAACTTACTCTTCCTGGATGCCGAATGGACATCTAAAGAGCAAGTGATAGAGCAGCTAGTCGATGCTCTATACAACAATGGAAACTTAGAAGCGAAAGAGCCATTCATACAGGCTGTATTGGAGCGCGAACAGCTTTCTCCTACTGGTATGGAAGCAGGACTGGCCATCCCCCACGGAAAATCCAAAGCTGTAAAAAAAGCGGCTTTTGCAGTAGCAAAGCTGAAAAAACCGATTTCTACGTGGGAAAGCCTGGATCCATCCAACCAAGTAGAGCTAGTATTCTTATTGGCTATACCGGATACAGAAGCAGGCAGCACCCACCTCAAGCTTTTATCAGAGCTGAGTACAAGACTAATGAATCCTGATTATCTTAAGCGTCTATATGATGCAAAGGATAGGAGCTCCTTATTGCAAGCATTGAATACTGTGGAGAAAAAGGAAGAAAAGATGGCTGCAGTGGAAGGACCACGAAAGAAAGTATTGGCTATTACCGCCTGTGCAGCTGGTATCGCACATACGTACATGTCAGCTGAAGCATTGGAAAAAGCCGGCCGTGAGCTTGGAGTAGAAGTCATCGTAGAAAAGCAAGGTGCCAATGGCCTCGAGGACAAGCATACACAGGCTTTGATCAGTGAAGCGGATGCGGTTATCTTTGCAACCGATATCGCACCAAAGGGAATGGAGCGCTTCAACGGCCTGCCATACGTCCGTACGAGAGTGGCGGAACCATTAAGACATGCAAAAGACATGATTACCCGTGTATTGGAAAAACCGGATGGCATCGTGAAGGAAGCCGAGGATGCTTCAACAGGGAACGAAGAGAAGAAAGGCTTCTTTTCCGAGATGGCAGCAGCAATTCTGACTGGTATCTCCTACATGATCCCGGTTATCGTATCAGCTGGTCTGATGATCGGTTTGGCCAAGCTTGGAGCAATGCCATTCGGATTGGTACAGGAAATAAGCAATCCGGAATATGCAACACATTCCAATGAATTCTTTAAAATATTGCATCATCTAGATAAATTCGGCGGACTCATTTTTAAATTCATGTATCCTGTATTCGGTGCCTTTGTCGCCTATGCACTTGCCAACCGTCCAGGACTCGTATCCGGTTTTATCGGAGGAGCATTTGCTGCCGGACTTCATTTCACCTTCTGGGGAGTCGAAGGCGGAGTTGCATCCGGATTTTTAGGAGCATTAGTTCTAGGTTTAACAGCAGGTTATGTATCTAAGATTGCCAATGAAAAAATCAAGCTCGGCAAGAACTTCCAGGCCATGAAGCCGATGCTGCTCATCCCGGCCATCAGTGTATTGAGTATATTCTTTATGAACTTCTATTTTGTAGATCCAGTGTTTGGTGCATTGAATGCATCCTTGACGAAAATTATCGCCGGTGCGGAAGACTCTGGAGCACTAGTGCTTTCTTCCATCATCGCGTCCGCAACAGCATTTGACCTTGGTGGACCAATCAATAAAGCGGCAGGAGCCATCGCCATCGGTCTTGCTGCCGATGAGATTTTTCCATTGACTGCACGTGTACTGGCCATTGTTATCCCGCCAATCGGATTGGGACTGGCAACAGTCATTGACCGTTATGTAGTAGGACGTCGCGTCTTTGATGCGGACCTTCGTGTAGCAGGAAACACATCCTTATTGCTAGGATTCATTGCGATCAGTGAAGGGGCAATCCCGTTCATGCTTCGCAACCCGCTCATCACGATTCCGTTGAACATTATCGGAGCGATCCTGGGAGCATGTACAGCAGTTTTACTAGGTGCCGTACAATGGTATCCACTTCCTGCAATCTGGGGCTGGCCACTAGTGGAAAATGTATGGGCATATCTTATCGGACTGGCTGTCGGAGCAGCGTTCATCGCATTCTCCAACATCTTCATCCGTTTTGCCCTGATCAAAAGAAAAGAGCGTCAAGCTAAGTAAATCCAAGTAATTGGAGGAGAAAACATGACGAACAAGAAAAAAGTATTTGTTGTACCGCATTCCCACTGGGATCGTGAGTGGTACTTTACCATAGAGGATTCAAACGTACTATTAGTAGAAAACCTGGACTATCTCATGGATGTCCTTGAAAATGATCAAGATTACAACGGCTATGTGTTTGATGCACAGATGTCTGTTGTCGATGAATATTTGAAAATTCGTCCGGAGCAGCGCGAGCGTTTACAGAAGCTCGTCGCTGCAAAGCGGATTTTTGTCGGACCGTGGTATACCCAAACCGATTCCCTTTTAGTCAATAAAGAATCCATCATCCGCAACTTGCTGTATGGAACAAGAATGGCAACAGAAATGGGTCACAGCATGAATAATGGTTACCTGCCAGACATCTTCGGTCAAAATATGTACTTGCCTTCCATGTTTGAAGGCTTTGGCATTGATTACAGCATCCTGCAGCGTGGGATCTACACAGATCAATTGAACGGTGATCTGAATTTTACATGGAAGTCTCCGGATGGGAAGGGTGTAAAAGCGAATAATATCTATTTCGGCTATGGACCAGGGAAGTTCTTGGCAGCAGACGAAGAGTACCATCAAGAACGTCTTATTCCAATGCTGGATAAATTGGCTGCGATGAACGAGAGTACGGATAATCTGTTACTGCCAGCAGGTGGTGACCAGGTGCTTGTCCGCGACCATTTTCCGGAAACAGTGAAAGAACTCAATGAGAAGGATGACAAGTATGAATACATCCTATCCGACTTTGAATCTTTTATGAAGGAAACGTGGAAGGACGAATCAGCATTTGAAAATGTGATCGAGGGTGAATTGATTGCCTCCCAAAAATCACGCATTCACAACACGATTCGTTCGCAGCGCTATGACTTGAAGAAACTGAACTACGATGTGGAAAATAAAATCTTATATGTGCTTGAGCCTCTTGCAGTGATTGGAAAAGCATTAGGACTCTCCTACCCTCAGAGGTGGCTGGATTCCATGTGGAAGATGCTGTTCGATGTACATGCCCATGACAGTATTGGCGGGTGCAACTCGGATGACACGAACCATGACATCATCGTACGTCTGGAAAAGGTCAACCGTATCGCGGACGGACTCGTAAATATCATCAAAAAACAGCTTACAAAAGCGATTAGCGTACAGACAGGACAGGAGAATATCTCGGTCGTGTTCAATACAGATTCCAAAAACTACTCAGGTTTGATAGAAACGGTGCTATTTACAAAGAAAACAACATTCACTCTCCAATCCTACCAGGGAGATGCGGTACCTTTTGAACTGCTATCCCAGGAATACATCAGCGGCGGCAAGAAAATCGTCGTCACGGCTGAAGGGGAAAAGGAAGTAGAAGTACCGGGCTATTACCGTTCTGTCATTCAAGCAAAGCTGATCGAAGTACCAGCAATGGGCTACACGACTCTTTTTGTGGAAGAGCAAGAAACAACGGTAACGAAAGTAAACTCCAGCAAAGAATCATTTATCGAAAATGATCAGTATCGCGTAACATTGGAAAATGATGTCCTGACACTTGAAAACAAGCAAACGAAGCAAAAGCTGGTGGACTTCATCCGCTTTGAAAATGTTGCAGATGCCGGCGATTCCTATGATTTCTCCCCTTTGCCAGGTGATGAGCCTATCCATTGGAACGAAGCAAGACTCGTAGGGGTGAAAAAAGGTGAATTTTCACAAAGGTTAGTTATAGAATTTACTGCCGAGCTACCGGCTGAGTTGAATGGGCAAAATCGTAGCAACGATACAAAAGCCTTCAAGATCCTCACCACTTTTACCCTCCAAGATGGAGAAGAAATGGTGCGTGTCCATCATGGAATCGATAACATATGCAAGGATCACCGTATCCGCGTGCTGCTTTCCACAGGATTGGAAAATGTAGCGCACTCTTATGCCGATCAAGCATTCAGTGTGATCGAACGTCCTGTTGTCCAGCCCTATTTGGAAGGCTGGAGGGAAAAAGGATTCGCCGAAGCGCCGGTTCCGATCTATCCATTGGAAAACTTTGTAGGTGTAACAAGTGATAATGCAAGCTTTGCCACAATCACAAAAGGGATAAAGGAATATGAAGTACTGGCCGAAACAAATGAACTTGCACTCACTCTATTCCGCAGTGTCGGTTTACTGGGCCGTGACAACCTGGAATGGCGTCCAGGCCGCGCGTCAGGGATCAACAACAAAGTAGTCTATACGCCTGATGCCCAGCTCCAGCAGGAAATGGAATTTGATTATGCCATTGTGTGGACAGGCAAGGAAATGGACAAAACAGAACTATTTTCCAAAACAGATTACTATCGCAAGCATTACGCCACTTACCAGCATCAGTCCTTGAATACGTTCGAAGAGAGATTGGAACGATTTGAACTTCCGATGCCGATCAAAGAATTACAACCATCCAACTCATTATTTAACATAGATAACCAGGCTGTATTTATGAGCACATGCAAGCAATCATATGAGGAGAATGGCGTGATCGTAAGGTTCTTTAACCCGACTGAAGACGTACAACGTTTCTCTGTTACCTCTGAAGTATTCACTGACCAGGCCGTGACCAACTTATATGAGACAGTACTGGGAAAAGTGGACGGAGCTATGGAGATACCACCAAAAGGCTATGTAACAATAAAATTGACATAAAGGATGATTCCCATGTCCAACGCTTTAAATGAAAAAATAGAATCGCTTTTAAAAGAGGTTTATGGCGAAACCTACGATGCTTCCTACTTGGAGGAAATGAAAGCACTCCTCCAAGAATGGAAGCAGAATGATTGGAAAGAGGATACGCCTGTAAGTGAAGAAAATGTTTATCTGATCACCTATGGAGACAGCATTTACGAAGACGGTGTTCCAACCCTTCAAACGCTCCAGAAGTTTTTGACCGATCAGGTTGGAAATAAAATTACGGATGTACACTTGCTGCCGATGTTCCCCTATACCTCGGATGATGGATTCTCCGTTACGGATTACCGGGAAATCCATCCCGATTTAGGGGATTGGAGCGACCTGGAGAACTTCTCCAAGGATTATCGAATGATGTACGATTTTGTTGCCAACCATATTTCCAAATCAAGCAGCTGGTTCCAAGGATATATAAACGGAGAAGCAAAGTACCAGCAATATTTCATTCCACATGATCCAAGCTTTGATGCTTCCAACGTCGTCCGTCCAAGAACCTCCCCATTATTCCATGAATATGAGGGGAAGGATGGAAAGAAAACGGCATGGACAACATTCAGTGAGGATCAGGTCGATGTCAATGTCGCACACTTTCCACTATTGAAGGAAATGACGGATATCCTTATTTCCTATGTGCATAAAGGCGGTACAAGCATTCGTCTGGATGCGATCGGATTCCTATGGAAAGAATCAGGGACTTCATGCATCCACCTGCCGCAGACCCATGCAGTGATCCAGCTGTGGAGAGTCCTGTTGGATGAAATGAACAAGAACACTCAGATCATCACGGAAACGAATGTGCCGCATCAGGAGAATATCAGCTATTTTGGAGATGGAACGAACGAGGCGCATATGGTCTACCAATTTTCATTGCCGCCATTAGTGCTATTCTCTTTGACTACACACGATGCATCGAAGCTTACCCAATGGGCCAAAACGATCGGGAAAGTATCCGACAACGCTACGTATTTCAATTTCCTTGCCAGTCATGATGGAATCGGAATGCGACCGACGGAAGGGATTTTAACCGAGGAAGACAAACAGTTACTAGTGGAAAAAGTGGAGAGAAACGGTGGGTGCGTCTCGTACAAGAGCAACCCGGATGGCACACAGTCCGTCTATGAACTGAACATCAACTACTCGGATGCCTTGGTAAACAAAGAAGAGGACCTATCAGAGGACCAGCAGATCAACAAGATGCTTGCTGCCCATTCCATCTTGCTATCCTGCATAGGGGTGCCGGCCATCTACTATCATTCTCTATTAGGATCGCGAAATGATTATAAAGGCTTGGAGGAATCAGGCATTAATCGTCGAATTAATCGGGAAAAGCTCGAATACAACCGTATCGTGGAAGAGCTTGAAACAGATGATCGAAGAAAAGAGATTTTTGCTTCCCTCACCAACATGATCGAGATCCGTCAGGCAGAAAAAGCATTTTCCCCGTTTGCAGAGCAATCCGTACTGGAATTGGGTGAAAAGCTCTTCGGCTTGAAGCGTGAAAATACCGAGACAGGTGATGTGGTGTATTTTGCCGTCAATGTCGACGCAAATGAAACGGTATGCCGCTTTAACGAGGAAGTTTCAGGCACGAATCTGCTGACAGGAGAAACTGTCGGGGCAGAAATAACATTAAAGCCTTATGAATTTGTTTGGATAAAAGTTAAAGGTTAAATGCATGGAAGAGGACGGTAAACTGATAGCTGGTTTACCGTCCTCTTTAAGATAATACAGTGGTGGTGATTAGATTGAAACATATACTTGTAGCCCCGGATTCCTTTAAAGGCTCCTTGTCTGCTTATAAAGTCGGCGAGGCTGTTGCCAGTGGGGTGAAAGCTGTCTTTCCGTCTGCAGAGGTTGACATTTTACCGATGGCAGATGGAGGAGAGGGAACCGTAGAGGCGCTCCTCTATGCCAACAAAGGGAAAGTCGAGGAAGTGGAAGTATCCGGACCCTTGATGGAGCGGGTACTTGCTAAATATGGAGTGTTCGATTACGACGGAAATCCGCATGCGGTCATTGAATGTGCAGAAAGTACGGGCCTTACCTTGGTTCCAATCGAAAAAAGAAATCCGATGCGCTCGAACTCCTATGGATTCGGCGAACAAATCCGGGACGCAATCGCCAAAGGATATCGACATCTGATCGTTACTTTGGGTGGAAGTGCGACCAATGATGGTGGGCTTGGGATGCTCCAGGCGCTTGGCTGGAAATTTTACGATCATGCAGGAAGGCTGTTGACTCCTGAAGAAGGAAATCCGTTGCTGCATGCATACGATTTCTCAACAGAAGACGCTTTACCTGAACTCTCAGAGTGTACCATCACGATTGCAAGTGATGTGATGAATCCTTTTTATGGTCCCCAAGGAGCGGCATATGTCTTTGCAGGCCAGAAGGGTGCGTCGATGGAAGCTATCCTAGAGTTGGACGGTCACCTAAACCGCTTTGCAGATCTAGTGGAGCAAAAGCTTGTCGTAAACATACAAGCAATTTCCGGGGCTGGTGCCGCCGGTGGACTTGGTGGGGCTTTTGCCGGGTGCTTAGGGGCTGACATGCAATCCGGCATAGAAATGGTGCTTCACTATACAAATGCAGAAGAAAAAATGAAGCTGGCCGACCTCGTGTTTACAGGAGAAGGAAGTCTTGACAGCCAATCGATCTACGGAAAAGTGCCCGTGGGTGTGGCAAAACTCGCAAGGAAGCATGGCAAAAAAGTGATCGGCATTGCAGGCAGGATAGATACCGATACGAAACTATTGAATGAACACCTTGATGCAGTTTTCTCCATTCAAACCCAATGCAGAAGCTTGGAGGAAGCAATGCAGCCGGAAGTGACGGAGCGGCAGATTGAGGTGACGGTGGAGCAAATCTGCCGACTTATGAAGAGTCATTCATAGGAGAGGGGCAGTATTCCAATACTGCCCCTTTCAATTTGTGAAAAATAGTATAATACATAGTATATGGTGTTTCTGGATTATCAGGCTGAAAGCTTAATAGGGGGGAAAGTATGCTATACGGTGCTATTGAAGCAGGTGGTACAAAATTCGTTTGTGCAGTAGAAGATAAGGAAGGTAAAATAATCGACAAAATTACCATTCCCACATCAGATCCCAAGCAAACATTACAAAGGGTTGATGCATTTTTTGAAAACTATTCACTGAACTCCATAGGCATAGGGTGTTTCGGGCCCATCGAGTTGGATGAGAAGAAAGACACATATGGGGAAATACTCAATACACCCAAAGTGCAGTGGAAAACTTCAACATTCATCAAGCCTTTAAGCAAAAATACAATATCCCCATTCATTTGGATACGGATGTGAATGCCGCTGCTTTAGGAGAGTACTATTGGGGAGCAGGAAAAGGGCAAGGGAGCTGTCTATACATTACAGTCGGTACCGGTATAGGCGGGGGTTATGTAAAAAATGGTTCTACCTTAAAGGGCATGACCCACCCTGAGATGGGGCATATTTATGTTTCCCGTCATCCCCAAGATGACTATGAAGGGTGCTGTCCCTATCATGGAGGCTGTTTAGAGGGCCTCGCATCCGGTACAGCAATCGCAGCAAGATACGGTAAAAAAGCAAATGAATTAGAGAATGCAAAGAAAGTATGGGAAATCGAAGCACATTACCTGGCCCAAGCCATTGTGAACTATATTTACATTTTGAGCCCGGGAAAAATCATTCTCGGTGGTGGAGTGATGAAACAAGACATTCTGTTCCCATTAATTAGAGATAAAGTTTCCAAGCTGCTCCAAAACTATATTACTATCGAATCAATGGAAGAATATATTATTCCTCCACAGCTTAACGATGAACAAGGAATTTTAGGAGCTTTAGCTCTAGGGATTACACCAGAATAAAGAGGTGCTCCTGATCTCTGTCTAACGAGAGTAAAAAAGCCGTCAAGAACTAAAAGTTCCTGGCGGCTTTCTTTGTGATTTTCAATCCCTCGGCGTCATAAACATCTGTGTCCAATAGTTACGATATCCCTTACTCCCATAATGGTGCCCCACACCAATATGCGTGTAATTGACGCTTAATATATTCGCCTTATGCCCTTGACTGTTCATCCAGCTATTCATAACACTGGATGGATCAGGTTGGCCTGCTGCGATGTTTTCACCAGCTGACCAGTAATCCAGTCCGAATGATGCCAACATATCAAACGGTGAGCCATAGGTAGGCGAGGTATGGGAAAAGTATTGGTTATCATGCATATCCTTTGATTTGATACGTGCCACTTCTCCTAGTTGGACATGAAGCCGCAATGGAGAAAGGTTTTGTTTTTGACGTTCTTGATTTACATTTTTGTAGACTTCCCACTCTGCGCTACTTACTTTGCTGATATCCCCGTCGACAAGCGTGAGGTTAGAGAGCTCGGTAGCTGTTTGGCTGGATACTGCGCTTACGCCGCCAAAAGTGATTATTTTGCTATAATCCTTTGTCGTAACTGTTTCACGGACTATGTTTGGGACAAATGCTGGATCGGTCAAAAGAATGGAAGCATCCTGTTTGGCGGCCAACACTGATCCAGCCAGAGCATCTGCAAACTGCTTTCCTGTTGCCACGTAGGCAGTTTTACTCTGCATTGGAAGCTTTGTGATGATCGCATGTGCCGTTGCATAACGGTCCTTGCCGCTGATTCTGGTTGCGTTAGGAAGTTTGCTTGCAACCTCATTGCTGACGGCACTTACACCACCAACAATAGTGGTATGGGTTTTACCTTTCAAAGCCTGCTCCGTTTCACCTGGTAACTTTGCATGATTAGTAAGCAAAATCGGGGTGCCGCTTTTGGCTGCATATGGTGCAACTGCCAGAGTATCCGGGAAGTTGCTGCCGTTGGCCACGATGGCCCTCGAGGAAGGAAGCTCTTCAGCTATCAGAGCGGCAGTAGCGTACCGATTCTTCCCCGAAATCCGATCGACTGCGAGTCCCATGCCTTCTAGTGTATCCTTTACACTATCCGAAACTGCGGCAGTACCTCCAAGAATGATGACGTTTTTCGCTCCTAGCCGTTGAATCTCTTTCTTCGTTTCCGTATGTAAGCTATTCTGAGTTGTTAAAAGAATAGGAGCATTATGATAGTACGCCAGTGGCCCACCAGCCAGAGCATCAGGGAAGCTATCGCCTCTCGTTAGCACAACGGTATTCGCACTCTCCCAGCCCGACTGTGAAATCTTGACTGCAGTAATATACCGATTCTCGCCTGAGATTCTATCTGATGCTTGCACATTTGTTGTCAATAGCAGACTGGCAAACAGAAAAAATACTATAACGAATAATTGTTGTTTAAATTTGATGGTAATCTACTCCTTCTATTGTTGTTTTTCTTTATTTTAGCAGAAAAAATAGGGATGAGGTGCGGGTCATTCGACTTATATTAAATAGTTAAAACACCTCTCCAAATCGGAGAGGTGTTTTAATAGTACCAATCTTTAGCTAACCTCATACTTCACCAGCCCTCTCGAATTCGCATATAGCGCCGCCTGCGTGCGATCATCCAATTGTAATTTGGAGAGTACTTGACTGACATGCTTTTTTACTGTGTATTCTGTAATGTATAATTCTTTGGCGATGTGCCGGTTTGCCAAGCCTTTTCCCAGGAGTTTCAGGACCTCCGTCTCTTTCTGAGTTAATTGTTCGACAATCCGTTCACTTTCCTCAACCTTTTTCTCGTCCATCATCAACTCTAGAATGGAAGGATCATAGTATTTTCGACCTTGACTGACGAGTTTAATGGCATATAGTAACTCTTCTGGTAAGGCGGATTTATGAATAAATCCATCCACTTCTGCCTCTTTGGCTTCTATCAAGTCCGCTTTTGTTGCTGAGGAAGTCAAAAGCACAAATTTGCATGACGAACGAGTAGCTTTCACGCTTCTTACTACATTTAATCCCGATTCATTTCCCAATCTTAAGTCAATTAAAGCAAGTTCAGGCTTTACCTTTTCCAAAAGTGCAGAAGCTTCCTTTACATTTTTTGCTTCCCCGGAGAAATCCAGGCTTTCCTCCAGTGACAGTACATCTGCTAATCCTCTTCGGACTAAAGGATGATCATCAATAATTACTACCTTCATAGACCAACAACCTCCTGCTTCTTCTTCAAAGGGATATGAATAGTGATTTTTGTCCCAATTAAAGGCTTGCTTTGAATGTCCAAGACTCCTTCATAGGAACTTACAAGATTTTGGATGTTTCCTAAACCCAACCCTTTGGAATTCTTCTGTGTTTGTTTTTTATAGTTAAAACCTTTCCCATCATCCGTTATCTCCAGGAGCAATTGATCATTTTTGATTTCTAGGTGAATCTTTATTTCGTTGCATTTTCCATGTCTTACTGCATTTCCGCTTGATTCGCAGATGATCCTGTAAATGGCTCTTTTCATAGTAGCTGGTATTTCCGCTTCTTCCCCTATAATCTTACGCTTAATGGAGATATTATTTAATCTTGAAAAATCATCAAGAAACTCATGGATTTTGGAAATTAGAAAGGAGCCGTCTTTTGAATGGCTGATCAACTGATAGATGGAGGTTCTAAGCTCCTGCATAGCTGAATTTGCTGATTTTGATAAGAATTGAAGCTCTTTCTTTAAAGGGATATCGTCTACTTTTCTTCCTAAGGTATGAAGAGCGCAAACCATGGCGAAAAGCCGCTGGGATACACTATCATGAATTTCATTTGCGATTCGGTTCTGTTCTTCTATAATCAGAAACTGCTCGGTCGCCTCTTCAAAATAAAACCGGTCTAATAGAATGGAAGAAAGCTCAGCCATGAATTTTAGAAGTCTTCTGTTTAATGAAGAGGAGGAGTCATCAGTGTTTTCCACCCCGATTATTCCTGAATATTTAGCCGTCTGGATTTGTATCACCCAATACTTAGTTTCGCCGATTTGCATTTCTAAAGGAGCAAGTTGAGCACCCATGGAATTAAACTCCTTTTCCAATGTCCTTTTCCAATGTCCGGATAGTTCCTTACTTGCAAGAAAGCTTGCTGCGAACAGTGAATCTTTTTTGGTGTCTGAGGATAACCAAAAGAAGTTGTTATCGTTATTGGTTAATTTCTTCATATAGTCGACTACAGTATGGACAAAGGAGGGCGTGTTTTGCTGGGATGTGAAGGATTCCGTCGTTTTGTAAAGGGACATAATGTGATCCATCATCACATTGGTCTCACGGTTCAATTCCTGAAGCCTTTCATTGGATGAATTCAATGCTTCCCGCTGAAGTTTCAATTGTGCAGCTTGGGCCTGTAACTCCCTAGTAAGATTGGAGAATTGCTGAAAAATGATTGTGATAAGTGTTAAAACTAAATAGATATAGGAGTTCTTATAGATGACATCGATGAAACTGGACGATTGGTACCCAAATAATGTGTAATTCAAAAAAGTAGCTGCTGACATGAATAACAACAAAGTTATCCAACAAAGCAAACCGGACAAATAACTCGCCGCTAGTAAAACGGGATTTAATGCATACCAGATAAAAGGACTTTCAATTCCTCCTGTAGGCAGAAGCAGTAAAGAAGTTCCGATAATTTCTGCTAGAATGATTAATTTTAATACTTGCGGGTTTAGCTTGTTCTTGGAAATCAAGTCCGTAATAAGAATGACAGCCAATAAAAGAGACAGTATGACACCAAGTTTGAAAAAGGGTGTGGAATACGGCTGTATGGCAAAATAAAAGATGGAAGTTACGGCCCAAGATGCATATCGATAAGACAGCATCAATTTCTCCTTGCCATACTCTTTTTTAAGAAGGAAAAAGCGTTTCTCATCCATAAGAAAGATCACTACCTAAAGAAAGCGTTTTTTTGTAATCGATTCTATCGCTGGCTTCAAAACTATATAAGTAGTAGGCATCAATGATGAAATATATATTATTTGATTTATTCCTGTCATAATAATGGAAAATTGGTAGCTCTTTTTCATCCGCTACAATTAACAAGGAATCAAATGAATCCAGCAGCAGAGATGATTTGTTCATAAGGTCTGTCTTTTTCGCTACAGGTATAAGTCTTCTTCCATGTTTTTTCTGAATTTTTTCCACCTCTGACAAACAGCTCTGTTGATAAGCTCTAATATTGAGTAAATTGGTGAACAAAAGAACACCAAATAATATAACGGATATAACAAGTATCCCTTTGGCCATGCTAACCGGAATGGGAATTCCAAGAATGGTCAAAGAATTACTGCTAATCATATCACCTTCAAAAACAACTTCTGACGATTGCTCCGTATTACCGGAAAGCTCAAATTTATAATAGCTGTAATTGAACTGAAGCTCATGAATATTGTTATTCAGCTTTCTTTCCATTCCATTATAAAGAACGGATCCCTGTATATTCGGACTGAACTTAATGGAATAATTCTCTGCTCTTACACCGGTCTCTTCTTCAATGCTGGTAATTAAGCTTCTTACTTGGTTAACATCAATGGTATAGGTCTCTTTATCAAAAAGGTGAAAAGAGTTTCCTTCTAATTCAAATGATTTTTCTTCAGTGAGGGGTATTTCTTTTGTCCAATAATTGTCTGCTACGATTGTTAGAGTGGGATGATAAGTTCCCGTAAACGTAACAGGTTCTTCAGAGGTTATAGTAGAATTAATTTCCAGTGGTATTTCAGTGGTAACGTTTTCAAAAATTACAGTTCCGGGATTAATCGTCCCACCTTCCGGAAATAACTGACTTTCTTTCACTACAGCTTTGTACGAGTAGGAGGTAGAGTGGGCCAATCGATTTTCTGCAGAAACCAAAGGGTCACCTTGAGTGGCCATAAATACATATACTGTTCCAACTAGGGATGCAACTAATAAACAGCTGATAACCGCAACAAACCAAAGTGAATGAAAAAACTTCTTACCTTCTTTTTTTCTTCGCATACTTTGAAAACCTCCAAGTATTTTCATAGACTTTGTCCTACCATGATTTTAAGTTCAGTGGAAATCTCACTTGATCCTTTGTTCCATTCAAAAAATAAAGGAAGCTTTAAAGTTTGATTTCCGTTTTTGGAATCACCACTTGCTTTAGCAGTAAGAGTAATCGTATTCCTGCCGAGCTTCAATGGTTGTGCAGTCACTTCAATAACTAACTCATTATTGGTGATGGTTTCTTCTAAAAGACTTAAAGAATTAGAGATATTGTTGGTGATTTCCAACTCATAGGTAGTCTCTTTACCTGGATCGAGTTCTAAAACTTCTCCTGAATGAATGGAAATGAGTGCATGCTTGCTGTCTGTTAACTGGATGGATGTACTGTTATGTAATGTGGCACTTGTGTAGCTTGTAGCGGTTTTTATAAGTAGCCCACAAACGATGGCCGTTAACAAAAAAAGTAACAATTTGCTTTTCAAAATAGAAAATCCCCTTTCAGAATTTAAATTACGTTCGTTATAGTGCACAAGACACATTATAACGAACGGAGTGATTGTTGTAAAGAACGATTCTGAAAAAAAGACAAAAAAAGACATCCAATTAAGGATGTCTTTATAGGGTTATTAGTTTTTAACAGCTTCAACAATTAGGTCTAGGTCTGTCACTTTAACATGGCCATTAGAAGCAGCAGTTTTTACATCAATCCATTTCTCTGTGTTAGCAGGAAGTACAAATGTTAAGACTCCCCCTGGGTTCTGTGAATGGATATTAGAAATTCTAGTCCAGCTATTTCCATCAGCTGAAGCAAAAAGTTGGATTCTTCCATCATTTACATTAGGATTCGTTTTAATAGATACTGTCACTTCATGCTCGGAGTTATTTTTTACTTTAAATAAATCATTCCATGAGTACGTACTATTTGGTTGTACCCCGAAATCACCGTTGTTATAGCCTTTGGAAAGATCCAATTTCAGCATATTCGCCGTAATGTGGGCATCGGTCGCTGCATTATGCTCACTGCTTGGCTCCAAAGCCAATAGTGCACTAGAAGTATCCGTTAACTTTACTGACATATCATTCGTAACACTTGCAGAGCTATAAGACATAGCCGCCATCACACTGGATAAAGATAAAGTAAGAACTACTGCTACTAACCCTTTTTTCGTTTTTCTGAACATTTTATTACCTCCTGAGATTTGTTTTTTGTTTCGGCCGTTAACCGATAACCTAAGTATAGGAGGAATGAACTATTTATACGTGCCTCTTTGGAGTAGTCTTCTGGGTGTCTTTAGAATAGTTTTTATTACTACCAAAGAATGCCCAAGGGTATACTTTGGTACCATACATAGTACACTTTAGACGGCTTATAATTAAACTTCTTTCTTATACAATATAGGTAGTAGAGGAGTGATTCAGATGAAAATCATAAAATTCATAATAAATATGTTAGTAGTTGGAGTAGTACTTTTTACTCTGGTTGCATCAATCGGTTCAGCAATCACCAAGAGTCCTTTTTTGTTGACTGTTATTCGATCCAATAGCATGTATCCAGTTTGGGAAAGAGGAGACATGATTCTTGTGGATAAAGTAACACAGAATGATGACTTAAAAACTGGTGACATTGTCATTTTCAAATCAGAAGAAGGAAGCTTATCCTCGAAAGGTTGGATTGCACATAGAATAATAGAAGGAAATAAAGAAGAGGGTTTCATTACTCAAGGTGATGCCAACCAATATACCGATCAGGAAAATGGAGAGTCTTCTTCCATTAAACAGGAATGGATTGTGGGCAGGGCGTTTACCTTAAACAACACACCTATTGTACTGCCTAAACTAGGCTATCTTTCTTTGTGGTTTGAAAAAAACCAGTCTAGTCCCTTATTATTGCCGGGCATCGCCATTCTCCTTGCCGTTATTATTGGTATCGAGGAGCTACGGAATGGGAAAAAGAAAAGTAGAAGTAATAAAGGGATCGACCTGCAATTCATTTACATAATAGGAGGAATTACTCTTTCTGTGATAATTGGCACGACCATGTTGCTTTCGAGTCAGCATATGAAGCTGATATATGAAGTCTCGGAAAGTAGCAGCGGGGCGTTGATGGGAAGTGCAGTTGGGGTCTTACAAAAAGGGGAAGAAGTAGAACTTCCACTGGTAGAACTATCGAACAGTGGGGCCATCCCGTTAATTGGAGTGATTACCACACAGGACAATCAAATTACTACAAGCTTGGAAAAAGTATTCATAACTAAAGGTCAGGAAATCCAAACCACTTTTAAGGTCTCTGGGAAAAAAACTGGAGCATACGAATCTACTATCCATGTAGGGTTATTTTTCCCTTTATTGCCTAGCTCCATTATGCAATTACTGGCATCACAGAGCTATTGGCTCGCTCTTGGAGTAGTTTCCTTAGTACCTGGAATACCTTTGATTTTATATCCTTTTATTAATAGGCGACTGCGGATAAAGACAATCAGGGAAGTAAAAAGGGGTACGAGGAAACTGAGGAGAATCGCATTTAACTAATAATTATCTTATTTTAGGATCTTCATTGTGAGATCCTATTTTTTTATGAGTCAAAGTAACAAAAGTAGAAAAGGTTACCCATTAAACCAATATTTTCTATATAATAATAGAATAAATATTCTTTTTAGAGAGAGAAATGGGAGGGTCAAAGTTTCATGAAAAAATTAGTTTTTACCATTATTACAATGTTTGCTGCAATTTTCACCTTCAACATTGGCACTGGCTACGCTGTTGATGGGATCAGAGGAGCAGACAGATACGAAACAGCAGTAAGAATCTCTCAAGAAACTTGGGAAACAGCAGATACGGTAGTGTTAGCGAAAGGGACAGATTTTCCGGATGCGTTAGCAGGAGGACCACTGGCATACAAAGAAAATGCACCGATTTTACTGACGAAGACGGAGATGCTGACAGCTGTTACAAAAGGAGAAATCATCCGTCTAAATGCAAAGAAAGTCATAATCTTAGGTGGAAATGCTTCTATTTCTCAAGCTGTTGAGGCGGAGCTAAGGGGCTTGGAATTGGAGATTGAGAGAATCGGCGGGAAAACACGCTATGAAACGGCAGTTAATATTGCCAAGAAATTACCTTCTGATCAGGCTATCTTGGCAAACGGTAAGAATTTTCCTGACGCTTTAGCCGTCTCTCCATATGCGGCAAAGAATGGGATTCCAATCCTGTTGACTGCAACAGATAGTTTAAACAGCAGTACAAAAGCTGCGCTTAAAGATAAAGAATCCACTATTATAGTCGGAGGGGTAGGTGCGGTAAGTGAAAAGGCAGCAGGCGATGCGCCAAACCCAACCCGCTATTCAGGGCCGACCCGTTTTGAAACGGCGAAAGCCATTGCACTGAACCTGCCACTTGGCAACCAGAAAGCAATGATTGTAAGTGGACAGAAGTTCCCAGATGCATTAGCTGGATCCGTTTTGGCTGCAAGGGAGAATGCGCCATTATTATTGGTCAAGCAAATTGAAATTCCAGAACCGACAGCCTTCCTTATGAACCAGTATCGAGAATTCATGATTGTTGGAGGAACAGCAGTTATTGCACCTCTCATACACAAAAAAGCAGAAGCAGTGGAACAGACTGCTGACGGCTGGAAACATATCTACTACTTTAACAATGACCATGGTGGAATAAGTATGTACAACCTTATTACTAAAGAAGAAACAGTTGTTTATGAAGGAAAATACACTTATACCTATAATGTATTAGCAGAAGGTGAATATGTTTATTTCATCAATTCCGTAGAAGGGACCATAGAACGAATGAACAAAAATGGAACGGGTGTTACGACCATTTTTGCCGATGAAGAAGGTCGACAAGTCAGCCAGTTTAAAATAGTTGATGGCTCGATTTATTTCCACTTCAGCGAAGAGGAAGCGGATCAATCAATATTTAAACTTAGCTTAGATGGTAGTGAAGTATCCACTTACTTGGACCTGAGCGGTTTGTCTGCCCTGATTGATTTTGCTATCGATGGACCTGTTGTTTATACCTATCATATGAATAGCGGAATCTACGCCAATAATATGGATACTGGTGAGGTTCGAGGTATCTATACTGAAATGGACACGGAAAACCCTTCCACTTTCTATTGCGACTGTTCCATGCAGGTAATGGATGATAAAATTTATTTTACGATGGACCAATTTGATGTAGAAAATCAAGAGTACTATACAGTGAGTGCCACTATTAAGAAAGACGCCACAGATCTTTCCATTCTTTCCGAGTATGGTGACACGTATCATACTTTGATAGGAGATGCGGTTTATTTCTTTGAAGAAACTATTTCTGATGATGCGATCACAGTGCAAGTATCAAAATCTTCAGTGTCCGATTTATCCGAGCGCACTAATGTGACCGAATTTGCAGTCGGGGAAAATCAATACTACAATATCCTTTATCAGGACGAGTCCACCATCCTGATCGACATTTTTGATATGGATTACTATTTTATCAAGCGTAATAATATAGTGCAGATTGATTTATAAGAAATGGAAAAGGAGAAACCTTCGGAAAAAAGGTTTCTTCTTTTCTTTTGAAACGATATATGCTATGTATATACTGTCTTTATCAAAAGCTATAATATATAATTAATACGGAATATTTTAATGCATATTATTTACACTACTATCTTCAAGTGAGATTAAGGAGTAAACAATGAAACATTTACACATTTGGCAAAATGAAAAATTCACCGAGCCGTATATTAAATTTATCAATAAACACTTTGATCCAAGTGAGCATTTATTTATAATTGTTGGTTCTGGAGTGGGCGCAAAGATTACACCCCGTGAAAATGTCTTGGAGATTTCCAGAAATGCCAGTGGTATAAAAAGACTACTATCAGAAATGTACAAATCTGATAAAATCTATCTTCATAACTTGTTTAACATGGATGTGAATAGACTTTTATTTCTTCAACCATGGTTACTTAAGAAATGTTACTGGCTGGTATGGGGAGCTGATTTATATGCCTATAGGAATCCTCGAACAACCACCAAAGAAAAATTCAAAGAGTTTGTAAGGGCATTTGTGATAAAAAGAATGGGTAATGTCGTGACCTTGGTGAAGGGTGATTATGAACTGGCCAAAGAGTGGTATGGTACAAAGGGTACTTATCTTCACGGGGCGTATATTAATCCAATTTCAAAGGACTACCTGGATTCTTTAGCTTTAAGTGAGAAAAGTAAAGATAGTCCGGTTGTCATACAGATTGGAAATTCAGCCGATCCTTCGAATAACCATATTGATGCTTTGAATAAATTGAAGAATTTTAAGGACCAAAACATACTTATATATGTACCATTATCTTATGGGAACAAGAATCATGCAAAAGTTGTTGCTGAAGAAGGTAAAAAAATATTTGGAAATAAATTCATCGCACTAATGGATTTTCTACCCCCAGAGGAATACAGTGCTTATTTGAATAATATAGATATTGCATTATTCAATAGTGACAGACAGCAAGCATTAGGAAATATTTATGCCCTTTTGTATTTAAATAAAAAAGTATATATTAGATCCGATACTTCCATGTGGTCACATTTCAAAGAAAAGTTCGAGATTGAAATGAATGATGTATTATCCATAGAAAACATGGATTTCAATCAATTTGTTCAAAATACGGAAACTCAAAACAAAAAGAAGATCAATGATGTTTTTGAAGAACATTATTTAGTGGATATTTGGGGAACTATATTCAACAAGTAGTTCTGATTATCAGAGAATAGCAAAGAAAGAAGATGAGTGAATGAACTCGGAATTAACAAAAGCTAAAGTAATTTCTTCTTTAATTTGGAAATTATTAGAGCGCGGAGGTACGCAAGGGATACAATTTATTGTGACGATTGTATTGGCCAGACTTTTATTACCGGAAGAATTTGGTTTGATTGTGCTTGTAACAATTTTTATAACGATCGCTGGAGTGTTTATTCAAAGCGGTTTCAATACAGCACTTATCCAGAAGAAAAACTCAGATGAGGTTGATTTTTCTTCTGTCTTTTTCTTAAGTTTATTTGTTGCAAGCCTATTATACATAGGTCTTTTTTTTATGGCACCCATCATAGCAACATTCTTTGAAGAACCTCAATTGAAAACGGTGCTAAGATATCAATCATTAACCTTGTTTTTTGGGGCATTTAATTCTATTCAAATTGCAGTTGTCTCAAAAAACTTGGAGTTCAAAAAATTATTTATCAGTAGCTTAGGGGCAATGATCATTTCTGCAACAGCCGGTATCATGATGGCTTATGCTGGTTTCGGTGTTTGGTCTTTAGTAGTACAACATTTATCGAATCAGCTGCTTGTTACGATCATTTTATGGTTCACGGTAAAATGGAGACCAACCTTACTTTTTTCCTTTGCAAGGATTAAGACTTTATTTGCCTTTGGTTGGAAGGTATTGGTTTCATCATTACTAGATACTCTATATATAAATTTAACCAGTCTTTTTATTGGTAAGATGTATAGCTCGGCAACCTTAGGATTTTATAATAGAGGAGAGCAATTCCCAAAATTGATTGTCAGCAATATTAACGGCTCCATACAATCCGTCATGTTTCCTACATTGTCATCCCATCAGGATAATATAAAGAGAGTAAAGGATATTGTCCGTAGATCGATTGTGACGAGCTCCTTTATCGTTTTTCCTGTGATGGTTGGAATGGCTGCCGTTGCAGAGCCATTAGTAAATATTGTATTAACAGAAAAATGGCTGCCTGCTGTTCCTTTCCTGCAAATATTTTGTGCTTCTTATGCATTATGGCCAATCCATACCGCAAATTTACAAGCCATTAATGCTTTGGGGCGCAGTGATATTTTTTTAAAGCTTGAAATTTTCAAGAAATTACTTGGGCTGGTGGTAATAGCAATCAGTATCCCATTCGGAGCATATGCAATGGCTTTTGGAGTATTTGTTGTTAGTATAATATCTACTTTTATTAATGCTTATCCTAACTTGAAGCTAATTGACTATAGATATCGAGAGCAGTGGAAAGATATAATCCCCTCTTTAATATTATCGATCATAATGGGTATGGTAGTATATAGCATACAGTGGATCGGGATGACGGAGGCCTTAACTTTAATCGTACAGATTATTGTTGGTATCGTAATATATATTGGATTAGCAAAAGCATTAAGGCTTGAATGCTATACCTATTTAATAACAACTGGAAAAGAAATGTTGAAAAACAAAAAAAGAAAAGCAGGATGACTATATTTGTTAATCAACTATGAAAGGAAGTGGTAGGATTGAATAGTTTTTATTCTTCGGATGAATTAAAAGAAATAGGCTTTGGACAATGTGGAGAAAATGTTTTGATAAGCCGAAAAGCTAGTATTTACGGTGCACAAAATATTAGTATTGGCGATAATGTCAGAATAGACGATTTTTGTATCCTCAGTGGGAACATTACTATTGGCAGTTATATTCATATTGCGGCTTTTACTGCATTATATGGTGGAAATAAAGGCATTGAAATCCAAGACTTTGCAAACCTTTCTTCCAAAATAGCAATATATGCGTTAAGTGATGATTATTCAGGAGAAACTATGACAAACCCCATGATACCGGATAAATACAAAAATGTACTCAATGAAAAAGTAATCATTGGACGGCATGTAATAATCGGATCAGGGTGTGTGGTATTACCAGGTGTTGTGCTGAACGAAGGAAGTGCATTCGGAGCGATGAGCCTCATTAATAAAACATCTGAACCATGGAGTATCAACGCTGGAATACCATATAGGAGAATAAAGGAAAGAAGCAAAGAGTTGCTTTATTTGGAAAAAGAATTCAAAAAGGAGTCTGAATTAAGGGGATGAAAGATATAATCCAGGTTACTCAATCATCAATGCCGGCTTATGAAGAATTTTGTGAAGAAATTAAAGATTTATGGAGTAGTCATTGGCTGACCAATAATGGTGCAAAGCATAATAAATTAGAAAAAGAGTTGGCACAGTATTTAAATGTTCCCAATGTAACATTATTTTCAAATGGTCATCTGGCATTGGAGAATGCTATAGCAGCTATGAATTTAACCGGAGAAGTGATTACCACACCTTTTACATTTGCATCGACTACACATGCTATTGTGAGAAATGGTTTAACTCCTGTATTTTGTGACATCAATCCGGATGACTATACCATACAAACCGATAATCTTGAAAGTTTAATAACAGATAAAACATCTGCTATCATCCCAGTACATGTCTATGGGAATGTCTGTGATGTCTACGAAGTGGAGAGAATAGCAAAAAAGCATAATTTAAAAGTGATTTATGATGCAGCACATGCTTTCGGGGTTACTGTTGATGGAAAAGGGGTTGCAACCTTTGGGGATGCCTCTATGTTCAGCTTCCATGCAACGAAAGTCTTCAATACAATTGAAGGTGGGGCTGTGACTTATAATGATCATCACTTAAAAGATATTTTAACCTCTTTGAAAAATTTTGGTATTACAGGGCAGGACTCTGTTGAGTATGTGGCAGGAAATGCAAAAATGAATGAATTTCAAGCGGCCATGGGTCTTTGTAATCTATTACATGTAGATAATGAGATAAATAAAAGAAAGAAAATCGTAAACAGGTACATAGAACAGCTTAGTGGAATTAAAGGCCTTAAACTTTGGCAGCCACAAGAGAATGTGGAAAGTAACTATGCATACTTTCCTGTAGTTTTTGATGGTTATAAATTTTCCAGGGATGAAGTATTAGAAGCTTTGAAGGAACAGAATATTTTTGCGAGAAAGTATTTTTATCCTCTTACGAGTAGTTTTGAATGCTATCAAGGTCAGTTTGAAATTCAGGAAACACCTGTTGCAGCATATATAGCAGATAGGGTGTTAACTTTACCGCTATATGCAGATTTGACCTTGGAGAATGTTGATAAAATTTGTGAAATTATAAAGGGATAAGGAAGGTGAATTTCCTATGAAAGGTATCATTTTAGCTGGAGGTTCTGGGACAAGATTGTATCCGTTGACTAAGGCTGTATCTAAACAAATGCTTCCGATATATGATAAACCGATGATCTATTATCCTTTATCAGTCTTAATGCTTGCAGGCATTAAAGAAATTTTAATCATTTCAACACCAAGAGATATTGTAAGGTTTAAGGAACTATTGGGAGACGGCAGTAAACTAGGGATGAGATTTGAATATACCGTTCAAGAGAAACCGAATGGACTAGCCGAGGCATTTATTCTTGGTAGAGACTTCATTGGTGAATCACCGGTAGCTCTAGTTCTAGGTGACAATATCTTTTACGGTTCCGATTTCGGGAACAGATTACAAAAAGCTGCATCTTTAAAAAATGGCGGGATCATCTTTGGGTGCTACGTGAAAGATCCACGAGCATATGGTGTTGTTGAAGTAGATAATGAGAGAAATGCTGTTTCCATTGAGGAAAAACCTGAAAACCCCAAGTCTTCCCTTGCGGTTCCAGGACTATATTTCTTTGACAATGAAGTGGTGGAAGTAGCTAAAAATGTACAGCCATCCGCCCGCGGCGAAAAAGAAATCACGTCAGTTATTGATTATTACTTAAAAAAAGGACAGCTAAAAGTAGAAATTTTAGGTCGTGGCCTAGCTTGGTTGGATACTGGGACACACGATTCATTGCTTGAGGCGTCGAATTTCGTCGAAGCATTACAAAAAAGACAAGGCCTATATATAGCATGTATTGAAGAAATTGCGTACAGAAGAGGCTATATTTCGCGTGAACAATTATTAAGCCTTGCCGAGCCCCTGTTAAAGACTGAATACGGTAAGTATTTAGTCGATATCTCCAATCAGTCACAAGACGGTTCATTTTCAACTGTAAGAAAATAATAACTTTTAATAAGAGGTGACAAATATGTCTAAAAAGAAGGTACTTGTGACTGGTGGCGCCGGCTTCATCGGCGGTAATTTTGTGCAGTATATGGTTAACAAATACCCGGATTATGACATTTTCAATTTAGATCAATTGACATATGCAGGAGATTTGACTAAACATAGTGCAATTGAAAAGATGGAAAATTATCATTTTGTAAAAGCAGATATTGCTGATCGTGAAGTCATCATCTCTCTTTTTGAAAAAGAGAACTTTGATTATGTCATTCATTTTGCTGCAGAAAGCCATGTAGATCGTTCAATTACGGACCCAGGAATCTTTGTTCAAACAAATGTACTAGGAACTCAAATTTTGTTAGATGCGTCAAGAGCAGTTGGGGTAACGAAGTTTGTCCATGTATCTACAGATGAAGTATACGGGGAATTAGATTTTGATCCGACTACGTTCTTTACAGAGGATACACCTTTGCAACCAAATAGCCCTTATAGTGCCAGCAAGGCATCATCTGATTTGTTGGTTCGGGCATATCATGAAACATATGGACTACCTGTGAACATCACTCGTTGCTCCAATAATTATGGTCCATATCACTTCCCAGAAAAATTAATACCATTAACGATTTCTCGTGTCTTAAACGATCAAAAGGTCCCTGTTTATGGTGACGGGAAAAACATTCGTGATTGGTTACACGTTATTGACCATTGTGCCGCAATTGATTTAGTTATGCATGAGGGTGTAAATGGAGAAGTATATAATGTTGGTGGCCATAATGAACGAACAAATCTAGAAGTTGTTAAGACAATTATTCAAACATTAGGCAAATCTGAGGAGTTAATAGAGTTCGTTAAGGATCGCTTAGGACATGATAAGCGTTATGCAATCGACCCTACTAAGTTAGAAAATTTAGGATGGAAACCTACTTACAATTTTGAAACAGGAATTGCTCAAACTATTCAATGGTATCTAGATAACAAAGAATGGTGGGAGCAAATTATTAGTGGCGATTATCAAAACTACTTTGAGAAGCAATACAGCAATAAATAGAGTAGGCAGGTAGGAAGCATGGGGACGGTTCTCTGCTTCCGAACCAAGTTCCTCAAACAGAAAAGCGACCACTTTACACGTGGTCGCTTTTACTATGAATTAAATTCATTATTATTTATGTTTTAAATTTGCTAGGTATTGTTTACTTCGACTTAATAATATAAAGTTTTCTATGATGCGAATAACTCTGATCACATGTCATAGTGACTCCCCGAATTTTAGTCGATTGAAAAGGTTGGTTTTCTTTTGTTGTGCTAATCACTGCTTCCAAAGAAAAAACAAACAGGCGTCATGTGGTATGTGTTCCACATGAAGCCTGCTGTTTTGAATAAATGTGGCTATCCTGACAACATGCCAGCAATACCACTTTGATCTTCTAATTCTATACTAGGGCTTTAGAAGTTCAGCACCTACACGTTCACCATTTTGATAGAACTCATAATTTACTTCCACACCATAGATTTCAGCAAATGGATGGAAGTGATTAATAAAGTTATAAGCAAGAACACGCCCAGGTTCAAACGTTCCGCTATCATCTTGTTTCCACCCGTAGTTTCCCTCGATGAATACTTGCACAATTGCTTCTCCATTAGAATCAATGACTTTATATTCGTTTATGTTGATTTTTGCCATATCGCCGATTTCTTCATCCCAATAATCATCAAATTGAAACAAAGTAATTTCGACTTCTCTAGATAAGGCCTCTAGTGTTTCCTGAGGTATTTCTGCATTACCCGAACTAGGACTCAGACTCTGGAAAGCTTCTTCTAATGCTGCTATCTTTTGTTCATGTTCCAAAACTAAGTGAGCTAACTTTTGTTTACCTTCCGCTAAAGCATCCGAGGTCATAATGCCCAATCCCAGTACCAATGCACCAACTGTTGCAGTAATAATCTTTGTTTTTTTTTTCATGTCAATTCCCCCATTTGGAAAGCGTTTATTATTATCTTATTTTATCACACTATTAAATTTTGGAACGATAGCAAAAAGAACATTTTAAATAGCTGCAGAGAACCGTCACCGTGCTTCCCAGAGGACTGATGAATTCCAAAAAAGATAACAATTTTCTTATTGACGGTATGCACAGTCATTCTGTATAGTTAACTCGTAAATAGGAATAATTACGATTAACACACTAATATACATATCCAAAGCAGCTAAAAATTTTTACGCTATAAATCGTAATGATTACTCTTTATGTATTATAAATCTATTTCCACAAAGGGGAGGAGGATAAATTGAAAAAGGGGATCATGCTTGCCATTGCCTCGGCATTCACTTTTAGCATCATGAATGTGTTCGTGAAGGCGGCAAGTGAAACCATTCCTGTTTCAGAGATTGTGTTCTTCCGAAGTGTGATTGGTGCGGTCATCATCTTTTACCTGATGAAACGGACGGGGATAACATTCTCTAAAAAGGGGGTCCCGATGCTTATGCTTCGGGGGATGCTCGGTGCGCTCTATCTATTGGCCTACTTTTTTACCATTGCCCATATCCCTTTGGGTGATGCGAGTATCCTGGCTCATTTATCGCCATTTTTTGCGGTGATCCTTTCTGTGATCTTCCTGAAAGAGGGAATGAGCAAGCGGATGTACATACTTTTTCCAATATTCACCCTTGGTGCCGTGCTTCTGGTCAATCCCATGAGCTATGATTCGTACACGGTATATGCGCTTGTCGGGGTCCTGAGTGCTTTTCTTGCCGCATGTGCAGCCACTTCCATCAGATATCTGAGCAGCAGGCATCATGGCTATGAAATCGTGTTTTACTTTTTGGCAGCAGGGACGATTGTCTCCATTCCATTGATGTGGAATGAGTTTGTGATGCCTTCCTTCAGCGGCTGGATATACCTGATCTGTATCGGGGTGGTTTCCCTTGTGGGGCAGCTTGTGCTGACGAGTGCCTTTACACATGAGAATGTCATCGTGGTGGAGGTGGTCCGCTATATCGGCATCTTTTTCAATGTCATGTGGGGATTTCTTTTCTGGGATGAAACACTGAGCATCTATTCCATAATGGGTGGCGTGCTGATCATCGGCGCTTCCATCGCCCTCTCCAGACAGCGGGTACCGGCAGTGCCTAAGCCTGTTTCCAATTGAGGGGGACCGATGAAAACGTTTTTGTAGAGATTAAAAGATACATAGGAGTGTCAGTCCCGCACTTCACAGCAACGTTTTTTACAGTGCAATCATTTTACGGGAAGTCCCGTTAAAATGAGTCGAATTCAAGCAAAAAGCACGTAAATGCAAATAGATAATAATTTTAAATAGAGGAAGGTATACCATATGAAAAATTTCAAACACTTATTGATTCTCATGATGTGTCTCATCGTAATCATGACAGGCTGCTCCACCACTCAAAATAGCTCACAACAGCAAGACGGGAAAGAGAAAGAGAAAAATGTAACGATGATCTTCAGCTTCAAGGCTGCAAACCTGGACCCGCATACAGGATTCATCCCTATCCGTGCCGGCATCACAGAAACGCTCCTCAAACTTGATGAAGAGTCCAATATCGAAGGCTGGCTCGCTGAAAAATGGAACACGGAGGATAATGTGAAGTGGGAGTTTACGATCAGAGATGATGTCCAATTCCAGGATGGCAAGAAGCTTGATGCAGAGAGCGTCAAGCAATCTCTTGAGAGAAGCTTGGAGGCAAACGTGTCACTCGGCGGTTCACTTAAGATCGAATCCATCGAAGCGGATGGCCAGATGCTGACGATCCACACAACAGAGCCTTACCCGGCCCTTCCTTCAGAGCTTGTGAATCCATATACATCGATTGTAAACATGGAAGCGGCGAAGAAAGCTGGCGAGGAGGCATTCCGGAACAATCCGGTCGGGACTGGTCCTTTTAAAGTAAAAACATTCAAAGCGAATCAGGAAGTAGTTGTCGAGAAAAATGAAAGCTACTGGGCAGGAGAGCCAAAGGTAGATGGCGCAACGATCAAATTCAATGAAGATGCCAACGTAAGGGCGCTCGCCCTGCAGTCAAAAGAGGCGGACGTGGTATACAATCTGCCGGCTGAGAGCCTGGAGCCGATCGAGAAGGATAAAGATCTAAAAGTGGTTTCCATCCCAGGGCTTCGTGCACACTTCATCCTTTATAACAGTGAAAGTGCAAAGGTGGAGGATGTAAAAGTAAGAGAAGCACTGGACCTGCTCCTCGATCGAAAGAGTGTTGCCAAGGATATCATGCTTGGGCACGGGCTGCCTGCGAACGGACCTTTCAACAGCACGCTGCCATTTGGACTCGAAGATAAGGTCAAAGAGCTTGATGTAGACAAAGCAAAGCAACTCTTATCCGAAGTGGGCTACAAGGAGAATGCAGAAGGAAAGATGGAAAAAGACGGGCAACCGTTGACGCTTGAACTTATCACCTATAAGGCGCGCCCGGAACTGCCCTTGATCGCGCAGCTGCTGCAGTCCGATGCAGCGAAAGCGGGGATCACCATCGAAATCAAGACAGTAGAGAACGCAGATACGCATCTGTCCGAGAATAAGGATTGGGACCTTGCAACTTACAGCAACAATACTTCCCCTAGGGGAGACGGAAGCTATTTCTTCCAAACAGCCTTTACCGAAACAGGGGCACTGAACGTCGGGAAGATCAATATCCCTGAGCTCAACCAGCTGATCGAGGAGTTGAACCGGACAACAGAGTCGGAGGAGCGCACCAAGCTGACAAAAGAGGCTGCGAAAGTCATCAATGAAGAAGTGGCCCACAGCTATGCTGTTTATCCGAATATCATCATAGGCATGAACAAACGCATCACCAATTGGAAACCGACAGCAGAGGAATATTATATCCTGACACATACCCTGGATGTGAAGTGATGTGCTGATCATCATCAAGAAACGAATCATCCAGCTATTCTTCGTATTGCTTGTGCTATCGATTTTTACCTTCACGTTAATGAAGTTGGCACCGGGTGATCCTGTCCTTACGATATTAAATGCAGATGAAATGGTCGTAACTGAAGAAGATCAAGCCAAGCTCCGCAGTGAGCTCGGCTTTGATCAGCCTCTTTTCATCCAGTATGGCAAATGGATGCTGAACCTGGCGCAATTGGACCTGGGAAAGTCATATATGAGCGGAAAGCCTGTGTGGGATGAACTTATGGCTCGCCTGCCGATCACACTGGAGCTGACAGCTTTTGCACTCCTCATCATGGTCGCCATCACTGTCCCGCTTGGTGTATGGTCCGCACGGAAAGTAAATCGGTGGCCAGATCATATCAGCCGGATCCTCGCCCTGATCGGAGCATCGATCCCTAACTTTTGGCTTGGCTTGATCCTAATCTATATCTTTGCCTATAAACTGCAGGTCCTTCCTTCTTCAGGAATCGGCTCTTATCCCCAGATCATTCTGCCCGCCTTTACACTCGGATTTACTTTTGCCGTGGTATACGCAAGGCTCTTGCGGGCAGGCCTATTGCAGAGTATGTCCGAAGACTACATATTCGGGGGCAGGGCCAGAGGGGTGAAAGAGTGGAGGCTCTTCTGGTTTCATGCTTTTAGGGCGGCCATCCTTCCCGTCATCACGATCTTTGGCATGAGCCTGGGAAGCTTTCTGGGAGGAGCTGTAGTCATTGAAATCTTATTTTCCTGGCCGGGACTAGGCAGTCTTGCCGTGGATGCGATCTTCAGCCGTGATTATCCGGTCATTCAGGGATATGTTTTATTGACAGGTGTATTCGTGGTCATCGTGAACCTGTTAGTGGATCTGTCTTACTATGTGATTGATCCGAGGATCGATAGGAACGGGCTAGGCTTATGAATGTGAAAATCTTATCACCAGTAAAGCTTATATCCTTTAAAAACCAGAACATCATGACTGTCCTTGGCAGCCTGATCCTGGCACTGTTGATTGCCATGACCGCAATCTTTCCCTTTTTCATCCCGAATGATCCGTACCTTGCGGACATGTCCATCAGGCTTGCCTCCCCAAGCTTAGAGTATCCGCTTGGCACCGATCATATGGGAAGGTGCATCCTTTCAAGGCTCATCGTCGGCGCTAAGGCAACACTCGGGATAACGGCAATGGTGGTCGTGACAGTAGCGTTGATCGGCATTCCTATCGGGCTCTTGATCGGTTATATCGGCGGCCGGCTTGATACTATCTTCATGCGAATAGCGGATGGCCTGCTGGCGTTGCCGGAATTTATCCTGGCGATCGCAATCGCAGGCTTCTTGGGCCCAAGCTTGACAAACCTGATGATCTCCATCGTATTTGTCAAATGGATCGCCTACACAAGGGTCGTCAGGAGCATCGTCGTATCAGAGAGGACGAATGAATACGTGATGGCGGCAAAAGTAGGGGGCAGTTCAACCTTCAAGATCATCAGGAGGCATATGGTGCCCCAGATCGTCTCCCCCATCCTGATCCTTGCGACACTGGACATAGGGAAAGTCATCCTGACGATTTCCTCCTTATCCTATCTTGGCCTTGGTGCACAGCCGCCTGCCCCGGAGTGGGGGGCCATGTTGAATGACGGAAGGCCCTATTTTCAGACAGCTCCTGAACTGATGATCTATCCTGGGCTGGCGATCTTCCTTGTCGTTCTGACATTCAATTTGATCGGAGAAGGCTTGAGGGACAAACTTGATGTAAAAAGAAGATAGAAAGGAAGGGAGAGATGGAGAGTATATACGAGGATCAGAGAATGGAAATGGTAAAACCGGTTGGCGGTCCTATCCTGGAAGTGAAAAACCTTACCATTTCAGCACCATCACTCAAAAAAGAGCTGATCAAGAGCATGGATTTAGCGATCCAACCCGGGAAAATGCTCGGACTTATAGGGGAGAGCGGTAGCGGTAAAAGCCTGACGGCAGCGGCCATCCTTGGCCTGCTGCCTCCAACCCTTCAAGTGACCGGCGGTAAGATCACGTTTATGGACTTGGAAATCACGGCACTTCCAGAAAATAAAGCAAGGGCGCTGAGAGGAAGGGATATTGCTTATCTCTCCCAGAACTATCAAGGCTTTTTCACCCCTTTTATCAAGATCGGCGAACAGTTGGTGGAAGTCATCCAAAGCCATGGCAGAATGAAAAAGTCAGAAGCAAAAGAGAAGTCTCTCTATTGGCTTGATAAGGTCAGCCTTCCTGCACAGAGGGTATATGACAGCTATCCGTATCAGCTTAGCGGCGGCATGCTGCAACGGGCATCGATTGCCTCTGCAATCATGTTCAGACCGAAGCTGATCATCGCAGACGAGCCTTCTACAGCACTCGATGTCTTGACGGGGGAGCGGATTCTGGACTTGCTTGTGGAGCTTCAGCAGGAACTGAACTGCTCTGTCCTCTTGATCTCCCATGACCTGAACCATATCATCAACCGAACAGAAGAGATGGCTGTCATGTACGGTGGACAGATAGTCGAGCAAGGAAGCACAGCGGAAGTCCATCGAAATCCTGTCCACCCGTACACCCAGATGCTTTTGCAATCCAGGCTCAAGCTAAGCAGGAACATCCCGGATAGGCTTCCCGCCATGGAGGGTGAGGCGGCATGGGTGGAGAAATCTGGCTGTCCATTTGCTCCCAGGTGCAAATGGGCATCTGCGCAATGCCACGAAATCCCGCCGATGAGCAAGATCAACGGCTCACACCTTGTTGCCTGTCACGCCGTCTCTGCCGAAAGGATGAAAGCTTATGCTAGAAGTTAATGCTGTTACAAAGCTATACAGATCAAAGCCTGCCCTCACTGATGTATCCTTATATGTAAATCCAGGGGAAAGCCTCGGTATCATCGGGGAAAGCGGCAGCGGGAAGAGTACCCTCGGCAAACTGATATTAGGGCTGGAGCCTTTAGATAAAGGGGACATCCATTTCAGAGGTGTAAACATACAAGCACAAAAAGGCAGTGCGCTTAAGTCGATCAGGCGCCATATTCAAATCGTGTTTCAAAATCCGACTGGATCATTGAATCCGAAGCTCCCCGTCTGGAAATCGGTTGTAGAGCCCTTGGAGAACTATCCGGAAGTGGTCCCTTCCTTCTTAAAGGACAGGAATATAAGCAAGAAATCGATGGCACGTGTGTTATTCCATCAAGTCGGCTTGTCCGAAGAGCTGATGGATAGATACCCCCACCAGCTCAGCGGCGGACAGAAACAGCGGATAGCGATTGCAAGGGGCATCAGTTTGGAGCCATCGCTCCTCATATGCGATGAACCTACATCAAGCTTGGATGTATCAGTACAGGCACAGATATTGAACCTGTTGAAGGAACTGAAAAATGATTTGAACATGTCCTATCTATTCATCTCCCATGACATCGCCGCAGTCCAATTCATGTGCGACCGTATCGCCGTATTGAAGGACGGCTCGCTTGTTGACGTATTTAAGACAGAAGATATCTTCTCGGAAGAACGTCATCCCTATACCAAGGCGCTGATTGAGGCAGGGGGACAGGTTCCTTGTCCCGGGTGATTATTGAAGATTAAAGCGAAGTATTCGACTGCGGAAAGCCAATGGGTTTTCAAGCGGAATCCCACCCGAATCAGTGGGAAAAGGAAGCGGAGAACCGTCCCTCTGCTTCTATGCTTCAGTGCATATCAAGGTTCGTGGAGCCAGGAAAACCTTGAAGATTATTACGAAAGTGTCTTTGAGGGGTTAGAAAAGTATCTGGTGTCATAAAAAGTTTGCACAAAAATCCGAATAAAAACCCTTACCATTAATATCTTGGCATACCTTCTTGACAACAAGTTAAATCTATAGTTATTGAGATGTTTACTTGTCATTAAAGAAGATTGGGGACTTTTAGATGGATTCAATTTGGTTAGAATATGCATGGGCCTTGCTGATCCTCATAGGATTGGAAGGGTTGTTATCTGCGGACAATGCTTTGGTGCTTGCCGTCATTGCGAAGCATTTACCGGAAGATCAGAAGAAAAAAGCGATAAATTATGGAATTATAATGGCTTTCATTTTCAGGTTTGGCGCACTTTTTGCAATATCTTTTATTGCCAATGTCTGGCAGTTACAGGCAATAGGAGCCGCCTATCTCCTGTATCTGGGGTTAAAGCATGTCATCCAGGCCCGCTTTGGGAAAGAAAACGAAAATATCCGTGAGGACGAAGAACAAAAAGCCGCAGGAAAAGGGTTCGGAGCAACAGTGGGGAAGATCGCAATAGCGGACCTCGCCTTTGCGATCGATTCCATCCTGGCAGCAGTCGCACTGGCACTCGGTCTTCCCGATTCTCCACTGGATGATTTCGGAGGGATGGATGGAGGTCAATTTATCGTAGTTGTACTTGGAGGGATTGCTGGACTGGTCCTAATCAAATTTGCAGCAACGTGGTTTGTCCAATTACTCGATAAACGTCCAGCATTGGAAACGACAGCATACGCAATCGTGGCCTGGGTTGGTGTCAAGCTGGCAATCATAACCCTATCCCATGAGGATATAGGGGTCCTAGATTCCCACTTCCCGCACAGTACAGTATGGACACTGATTTTCTATGCGGTATTAGTGGGCACTGCACTATTAGGATGGTTTGCTCCTAAGAATAAGACAATGGGAGAAAATGAACTTTAAAGGGTAACAGAGGTAGTTAAGCGTTGCGTTCAATCAAGGTAGAGAGTGATTAGCGGGATGTAACCCGCTCAAAGCCTGCATCCAGCCTCTGAATTCAATGGCTATTACTGAATTATGATATCCTTGCAAGTGAGAAAAAGGTGCTGGTTGATGCATGTTTCTCTGCTTTGACAGGTTTTTCTCCACAAAGGTTCTATGGAGAACATGATACCGAATCACTATAGTACTTCAGCACACTTCTTTTAAAGAGATGTGCTTTTTTTGTGCTTATAAGGACCCAGGGACAGGTCCCTTGTACCTGCCGGTTGCTGAAGATTAAAGAGATGTAAAGGGATGCGGAAATGAAAGGATTTTCTAAGCGGAATCCCACTTGTAATAATGAAAAAAAGGAAGCAGAAAACCGTCACTCTGCTTATGTATTATTCATGGATGAATTTTTCGCAGAGGGGAATGAAAATAGGCGGAGAAATTCCGCCTAATATATAAAAGGGGCCTTAAGAAGCAAAGATAAGCGGAGAAATTCCGGTTAACTGCTCTAAATAAGCCGAAATTCAAGGATTTGAAACATATAAGCGGAATAACTCCGCTTATTTTAAGGAAAATATGGGTATTTCCCGAGATAGACGGAAAAACTCCGGTTATTTTCTTCGCAGTTCAGTTTAATAACAGTGCTTTTGCCGTAACACGCAATATGCATTAGGTGGGCCTTTTGAAGAGCCCCTGGATGTGGTCACAATGGCTCCCCGCACGACAGGAAGAGTGGGAAAAAGGAAGCAGAAAACCGTCACTCTGCTTTGGAATGAATGATCCGATCATTTACAAATGCTTTTAAAAAGAAGAGTTCATTCTGGTTTGGAGATCTCTTTTTCTCCAGCTTGAAACGCTCTATTGCTTGTTCCAGTGATGTGGAATCTGTGACTTTGCTAGTAGAAATAAGCTCTTCCCAATACAGATCCATCTCGTCCAGATCACAGATTGACTCATGTCCAAGTAGAAAATACGTGGCATCATACTTCTCGATGTCCTCGATCATATGCAATAAAAGAGACTGCTTGTAGTGAAACAAAGAATCGGTAGTTGTCCCATAACCGCTGTCACCCAAGAAAAGGACTTTATCGTCAGGAACATAAACAATAGTTGAATCATCACTATGGGTAGACCTTATTGCTTCAAGCACACAGATCTTGTTCCCCAAATCTATGGTGAGAGATTTTTCAAAAATGATATCGGGAGACTTTAACCTGAAAGAATCCCTCCCCGGCATTTCCTCTTTGATCACTTCCATACACTTGGAAGTCATCATTCCACCATCCACATACTGTTGAAGAGAGTCGTCATCAAATGAATAGCCTTGCCAATCATTTATCACTTGATTTGTAAGGCTATTCATTATAATGGTGGCCCCGAATTCATTCATACCTAAAAAATGGTCCCAGTGTCCATGGGTAACCACCAAATATTTGACCGGAGGGACGTTCAAAGCCTCGATCTCTTTCAAAAACTCCTGTGCATGTTGAACGGAATTGCCGGCATCTACTACGAGACTATAATTCTCCCCACAGACTAATCCTAAAGTAGGTCTTTCTTTTTCATCATTGTTAGACAAATAATAGATAGATGAATTTATTTTATTAAGCATGTCATTTCTCCTCTTATATTATTTTTCATCAGGTGAGGGATGAGAAAATCTCCATGCTTTCATGAATGATAGATTTTCTCCTGCTAAGCTCTTACCATTGGACCTTACCTCCTTTATTTTTTATATAAAAAACCATCTTTTATGTAATAAGTACGAACAGTCGGTATAAAAGTCAGATAATTAGTATAATAGAAACTTTAACATAGTTTACCAATAGAGTGGGATTTTTTTAACTAGGCCGTATAATTTCCTTACACGTAAACGTCTTTATATTGTAAGCACTTAGGAGGGAATAAGATGAATCAAACAACTAACATAAACAAGGATTTTGTGGATGAAACGCGGAAACTGAAAAATGAATTTGAAGCGATCGTGTCCGCTTATTCGGCAGATTTGTGGAATTATTGTAAATACGTCACAGGCTCTCCCTGGGATGGGGAAGACCTTTATCAGGAAACGATGATAAAGTCATTCGGATTACTCCCACAACGATGGAGTGATATTACCGACAAGAAGTACTATTTATTTAGGATGGCAACAAACACCTGGCTTGATCAGTGCAGAAAGCAGAAACGTGAAATAGGAACATTGGATGAAGCAACTGAACCTCAGCATGATTTCTCCGATCAGTTGATACTGGAAGAGATCCTGACATCGCTGGAATCGAATTTGACACCTAAACAAACAGCAGCATTTCTGCTATTGGACATTTTCCAATTCAGCGCAGAAGAAATAGCCGGTATCGTCCAAAGCACTCCAGGAGGTGTCTATTCAGCCGTGCAAAGAGCGAGGAGAAAAATAAATTCCCTGGATTTTTCAAAAGCTGAAACGAAAGTGAATACACAAAGCCAGAACCAAACCGTTCAGGCATACCTAGAAGCTTTCAACAGTGGAGACTTGGACGGTATGCTGAAGCTATTCAGTGATCAAGCCCAGAACGAAGCCTTCTTCGGATTCCAGGAATTCTCCAAAAAAGAAATGCTGAAAGGCTCCTTGAAATTCGGTCTGCCTGGACATACTGCACAAGAAGTGATCCTGTGGGGCAAACCTGTCATTATCGTCATAACCAAAGGTGAACAAGGCAACGAATTGCACGACATACAAATGCAAGAGATCGAAAATGGAAAAATAGTAAGCCACAAAAGCTATTTCTTCAGAAAAGAATTTATCCTGGCAGCCGCCGAGGAGCTTGGGATAAGGGCACAGTTGGTAAAACCGCCGGTGTCGTGGAAGTAAGGGGACAGGTCCTTTGTCCCTACGGCATAGTCCTGATCGGGTTATTTTTAAAGCAGCGGCAGCACGAACCTAAAAGAAAGGAATGTTAGTTGAATTGAAGATTATTATGCAAGCGTTAGGAATCTCCTTTATCATCCACCTCATCTATTTTTTGGGAACATGGATGGTCGGTTATCTAAAAACAAGAAATTACAATCCCAGCATCGCGAACGGATGGACAGAGGTCGAAATGCTTCAAAGTGAAGTGGCTTTCGGCGCAGTGGCATCTCCGTTGTTCATGCTGTCAACGTTCTTCGGGGTCGCATTGATCAGCGCATTTTTCATTTTTTTCTTTGGGAAAGTTGTTCATTTTAAGAAAGGGTAAGGGTGGCATGAACACACCTACCTTCAATTTGTTTATAACGAAAGCTCTGTTTGCTGAAAGGAAGCGGAGAACCGTGCGCTGCTTCTGAAAGTATACTGAATCAAAAAATGTAGGATAGGAGAAGAAAATTGAAGATAAAGAGAGTATACGATTATGAAATTGATGATGCATTAAGAAAAGATATCCAAGAGCTGCTGTTAGAGTGTTTTGAAGACGATTATCCAAAGGAAAGAATTTATTTTAAGCAATTGCCTCATTTTAGATACCTCGCATTTAATGATGAACATAAACTTGTTGCTCAAGTGGGCCTGGATTATAGAATCATGAATCTGAATGGCAAGCCTGTAAGAGTTCTTGGAGTAATTGATTTATGTGTCACAAAGGAGTACCGCTCAAATGGATTAGGCTCTTTATTACTTTCAGAAATAGAGAAATTCAGTGAAAATAAACTCATAGATTTCTTGCTTTTATTTGCAGATAATAAGAACTTGTATTTGAAAAATGGTTACAGATCCGTAGAGAACAAATGTACATGGCTTAAAATAAATAATGAAAACCAGAGGATTATAGGTATAGGAATTGAAGTTATCAATGAGCTTATGATCAAGGAATTGGGAAATGTAAAGTGGCAAAACGGAGAATTAGATTTATTAGGCTACCTTTATTAAAGCCATGGGGACAGGTCCATTGGCCTTTAGTCAGCGCTCGCACACATCGGCAGGAGAGAGCTAGTGGCTACACGAGCAAAAAAACAGAGGTGGTCCAATTTCAGATGCTTCTATACTTTGAACTGAGTTAAAAAGATACACCGTTATCGCAATAAAAACCAGCCTGTTCATCTATTAGATTGAACAGGCTAGTTTGGTTAATGTGCTCATGATCGGCCCGCCTAGTTGCGGAAAAGAAAGCATCTGTCATCCTACTAAATCCCATTCAGTCTTCCTCATCCCGTATCAGTTGCTGCCATTACTGGCGGCTGACTTCGGGGAACGGAAAACTAAAGGAAGCGGTGGACACCGTCCCAGATGCTTCTGCTTCTGGTGTGCTTGGAGAATAGATGAGATCCCTTGCCAGGTTGTTGTCTTTTTCATATATGTTGTATAGCCAAGGGAATTCCCTTACATTCCGATATATGTAGCCGCAATTAAGTAAGCAGGGATATAACGAATATTTCCCACGTTGAATTCGTTTTCCAAGTCTTTCAATAGGGACTCTGTATGCACTTTTTAGTGCGATGTACAAAGATGGATTTAAGACACAAACAATATACTGAATATTGCTCTTTCTTCCAATTTCTAAGGTGCCATAAAATAGATAGTCCAGAGTGCCTGTTCCTCGGAAATCTTTATGTATGCATATTCCATCAAGTTCTACAATGTGTTTTACATTCGCTTGAATGAAAGGGTTTTTATGAAAGGGAAAATATTGATTGATAGGAGTTCGCTCGTCTAATGTGTAAGGGATGAATTCTCCAGTTCCAGTATACTCCCCCTCATCATTCATGGACAAAATTCTAGATACATTTCCAACAGGACATTCCAGGATATACCCCATCTCTTGAAATGATGGGATCAAAAGATCATAAAATGCGTTGTAGTCATCTTGTGTTTTAACGTTACGGTAATATTTGCTTTTCATATATGGACTTCACTCCGATATTTTTTGTAGGTATATTGACACATAACAAATATTAACAGTTGTTGGATGTTATTTGTTAAAAATTACAAAAAAAGACAAATAAAAAAACCAACAAAATTCATTGAAATACGACAAAGTTGGTATTAGATATGGTCAAAATGAAGGTTATTTATTTCTCACGTATTTATATAAAATTTTGAAACCAAATTTATCCTTTTACGTCTATACTGTAGTCAAGAAAGAGGGGGAGTCCAATTGGGGGATGGCAACCGAGCAGAAGAGCAGATAAGGGATTGGTATGAGCGGTATAGCAGCGAAATATTCCGGTACATCTTCGTCGCGATAGGAGACCGGCAGCAGGCAAGGGACTTGATGCAGGAGACATTTATCAAAGCATTCAAGTCAATCGACAGTTATCGGGGGGACGCTTCGCCGCGGACTTGGTTACACAGGATCGCCAGGAACGAAACCATCGATTATCAGCGGAAAAAGCGGCCGCTTACGTATGTGTTGGAGAATTTTGCGCCAATCAAATCAAACCGGCCGACGCCACAAGAGATAATCGAACTTGGGGAAGAGATGGGCCAGCTTTACGAAAACCTGACAGAGTTAAAGAAAGAATACAGGGAAGTCATTATATTAAGAAAGGTAAAAGAATTCTCCACAAGAGAAACGGCAAGCATACTCGGATGGAAGGAAAGTAAGGTCAAAACCGTGTTACACCGGGGAATAGAGGAGCTACGGAAGCGAATGGGGAAGGAGGAATCGGAGTATGGAACGTTCAAGCAATCGAACTAATCTAGATAGGAACCTCCATAAATTCAATGCAATTGACCTGACTGACCAGGAGCATCATGAATCACTGCAGGCAGTGATGCGAGGGATCAAGCGGAAGCGATCTATCAAACAACCATTGTTCGCCTACACCCTCAGCGCGGCTGCAGTCGTAGGATTACTTTTATTTACCTATAACAATTATCCGGCTTTATTCTATCCAAATGCGGAAAAACCGATAGAGACTGCCCCAGTGGAGGATGAAAAAGAGTATCTCCTACAGGATCCATCCAAGGAAAATATCGAGAGCTTTCTAATTGAACAAGAAGTAGAAATCGCGGAATGGTCGCCAAACGAAGAACAAGTCGTCTTTGTAAAACCAATGAAAGGAAAGGAAAACCAAGCAGGCCCTCTGTTATCTTGGCATGTCGGTGAAAACAAACCAAGTGAAATACCGAACCAGCAAGGCAACACTGGCACCTATTTCATCTGGTCCCCTGACAGTAGCAAGTTGATCATCAGGTCGGGAACTTCCATCGTCAGCAGTGGAACCATAATCGACGCGGTAAGACTGGAGACTATCGGTGAACTTTCTTTCGTCGGCGATGCGGTGTGGTCGCCTGATTCGAAATATATCTCATATGGCCTGATGGACCAGGACGTCACGCCAATTGTAGCGACAGAAATATCAGGCGTACAACTGTCCGTCTACAACCTTGCTACAGGTAAAACTGTTGCCTTACTTCCAGCTGATGAGGAAGTTTATTATACTCCCACTACTTGGGAAGGGGATGTCCTCTATTTTAATGAAATCAGCTTTACTACGGGAAATATGATGGGAAAAGCGATAGAAGTGGGGGTTTACCTACAGGAGGAAAAAGCGGTCGATGAATCGGCTGCCCCCGTTGATTTCTACAACGTATTCGGTTCCTATGACATCGGACCCGTCAACTATCTATCAGAGGAAATGGATTTCTATCCACTCTCATCAAGCAACTACGTGGTGGGAGTCGGCATCTTGGCAGACGCGGCGCCTATGTACCAGCTATATGAAATAAACGGTGCAAGAGATAAAGTGACCATCATCCGAAAAGTGACCGGAGGCGGTGAAGAAGTGTCAGCGGCTGTAGAGCAGATACTCCAACAACAAAATTGGCAGGAGGAACTGGCTGCCTACATGCTCGAAGAATTAAAACCGATAAAAGAGCCATTTTTCTCCTATGACCCAAACATCACAGAAACAGACGTCGACATCCAAGGCGGGAAGATCCGCCTCTACCCAGTCACCATCGGAAAAGACACCTACTACTTCAAAAAGGGCCAAGGACTATGGGCTAAACATCTGGCCAGTGACCGGATTATTGAAAACTACACCGAACCGCAGTTTGTTTATCGGGGGTATGTGTATTAAGAAGCATTGGGGACGGTTCTCATGGCTTGCAAAAAAACTAAAACAGCAGGCTCCACGCGGTATGTATTCCACGCGAAGCCTGCTGTTTTAGTTATTTCTCCTCTAACATAATGCATCTGCACTTGCATATTTCTATAAAAGCTGTTGTAGCACCATAACCGAAGAATTATTAACCAACAATCGGTAGTTGCCTGCTAGATAATAAATCAACGATAAGCATCTTATGTGCAGTGAATATATTCTCTGGCAGCTCTTCAAGAGAATAAAACCTATTCTGCATGGATTCCTCGTTACTTCTGACTAACTCCCCGGTATACTGTCTGCAAATAAATGTTACGAGAACAATTGATACTTGGTCGCCATTAGAAAATGTCTTATCATGTTGAGGACCTGAATAGATCCCAAACAACTCAAGTTCATCTAATGTAAGTCCCGTTTCTTCGTAAACTTCCCTTCTGGCAGTATCCTGGACGCTTTCCCCTAAATCCATGAACCCGCCTGGAAATCCCCACTGACCACTATCAGAACGCTGTTGCATCAACACTCGATTTTCCTTATCAAAAACAATTGCACCCGCAGCAACCATAATAACCTTCTCGTTTCCAACCATCGATCTTAAGTGCTTTATGTAATCCATTTTGACAGTCCCCTCATTATGTTAACCTCTTATTGTCTTAAACAGGGATATTCCCTTTCCTCAAAATTGGAGTAAGCTTCTCCAACTCATTGTATAACTTAGCTTTCATTGATTCTAACTCCTCTTCAGAAGGCCTTACTTCATCAGAAGACATAACATCCCGATCTACCCACCAAACAGGCCCATGCACTGCATCGTCATCCTTGCGCGGGAAGATATGCCAATGCAAATGAGCATCCCCGTTCCCTAACAACTCATAATTCAATTTATCTGGACTAAAGGCATTATAAACTGCCTCCGCAACCTTACTCATTTCAACCAAGAACTCAGCCTTAAAATCTTCCTCCAAAAAATGCAGCTCTGTTTTATGGTGCTTACAAAGAAATAACGTATATCCCTTAAACAATTGATGATCCCCAATCACCACATACCCTGTATTTAACTCTGCGACAAAATAAGGGTTTGTTTCTTCCTCGATCATTTTCATTCTCTTACATATTAAACAATTATCTACTGACATCAGGTTATACCTCTAATCTTCTAATTTTTCTGATAACAAATTTTATGATAGCACATTTTGGGAGGAGTTGGGACAGGTCCGTTGGCATTATGGGATGAGTATATCCGTTTACTTTCAACCACAAAAACCAGGTAGCCTCATTTATTTAAGGTATTGCATGGGTTCGCTATTTTACTAGGTTAGTTGTGTATTATTAATCAGAGGGATATTAAAACAGATCTTTCTTCTTATCCGCTTCAATTTTATGGAAAGTTTCCCCCTTTTATCTAACTAATAAGGTATATTAATAACATAGAATAAATACATAAAAGTGAGGAAAAGAAATGGGAGAAAAGAAGAAGTCATTAAGCCACGATGCGATTATGAAAGCCCTAGACTGGTCTTATGATAAAGCAGTAAACGGTGGTATACCTGGTATGGATAATGCTATCGAGTTAGCTGAAAATTATTTAAGCAAGAACGGAACACTGATTGAAAACGCTAACAGCTTAATCAGATGGCAAAACACTAAGAGTGCTACAAGTGGATTTTTATCTGGACTAGGAGGACTAATCGTTATGCCTGTTGCAATACCGGCAAACATTACAAGTGTAATATTAGTACAAATACGAATGGTGGCAGCAATTGCACATATGGGTGGTCACGATCTGAAGTCCGATGAAGTCAAGACGTTTGTGTATGCTTGTCTAGCCGGTAATGGAGCGAAGGATATCCTGAAGAATTCCGGTATACAAATAGGGAAGAAGTTAGCAATCAGTGGCATAAAGAAGATTCCAGGAGAAGTTATTAAGAAAATTAATCAAGCGGTTGGTTTTCGCTTGTTAACTAAGTTTGGGGAAAAAGGAGTCATCAATCTAGGAAAAATGGTACCCATTGCAGGGGGATTAATCGGTGGTACGGTCGATGCAGTATCTACCAATACAATTGGAAATGTTGCTAGAAAATTATTCATCGAAGAATCAAATATAAAGAGACCGGATAAGGATGCCGTCATCATCGAAATGAATGGTTAATTCGGGGGAGGGCGGTGAATAATCTACACCAATATATAAAAGCAGACAATAAGTGGTGGACAACCAGCTTATTGCCTGCTTTTTTTTCTTCTATCAGTTAAACCTGATATTTACCGTATAATCAATATTCATAAAAAACTCTTTTAGCACTTTTTCCGCATTTTTCTCTGCAGTATCTAGTAAACCTATAGAGACCGCATCTTGACGAGTTTGCTCTTGAGCCTTATTGGCTAAGTCAAATCCCTCTTCCCAATCAACATTATCACTGAATAGCCCGCCATCCACATAGGTTTCTATTTTATCCATCTGCAGAGATGGATCCTGAATGAGCTTCGCATGAGGAAGGGTAATGTCTATTTCTCTTGTCTCTTCATTAATAACCATGTCCTCAGAAGTAATCCCCTTCAAATCGACACCAGCAATAACCGTCGAGGGTACGATTATTAGAAGTTCTCGCTTTGTTCCTGGCAGATTCATAGAAATATCTTTCCCGAAAATCGTATTATCTTCTTCTCTTAAAACTACTTTCATATGAGCTTCAGCTGTTGCTAATGTAGCTAGCTCTTGAACTTGTTCAACGTAAGTGACAGACTCTTTTTTGAAGGTACCCTCAGTAAAAAGCCAGATTCCTCCTAAAATAATAACTAAAAGTACAAAGGTGCCCAAAATAATCTTTAACAAACTAGCTTTTAAGAAAGTCCTAAATACCCCTTTAGGGAGAGGCAAGGACCTTACATTATGATCTAACGCAGTCGTTGCAGCACTTTGCTGTTGTGCTTCCTGCAATTCTATTAATTGTCTTTCAAGTTGTGCAATCTTTTCATCTCTTTCTTCGATAATCTCTCTGGTTGTCTTCATTTTCTACCCCTTTGAGTAATATTATTAAAATTCATGTTTTATTAATTCATTAATCTTATTATGTAAGAGATTTCTTAAATTAGTAATTAATTTTAATAATAACATAATTATGCAAATTTTATAGTGGTAAATAGCTAGCATTCAAAAATAGGGAAAGCATCAGGGATGGTTTCCGTTGGTTCCAAAGGTAAAATAGCAAACTTTGATTGGCATATATCACAGTTAAAGCCTGCTTTTTCTATTTGCTCTAGCTCAAATCTATTGCAGCCTCAAGATGGAAAATTTAAGTTATGCTCATTATTTTAATTAGTGGTGGGCTTTTTTATAATCACGTAAACTATGCATTTAGATTATTATGGTATAATTTAACTATTATTAGAAGTATGGGGGAAACTTTTTGATGTGTTACCTGTTAAATGACGATAGTTATAGCTTATGGCATAAGCTAATTGAAGCTTTGGTGAGAAATTAATTACGGTTAGAACAAGAAGGCTTAGTAATTAATATGAATCATAAATAGAAGCGGGGGACGGTTCTCTGCTTCCCGGTCCTCTTTTCGGGAGGTTGTTCTGGGCACAGTGACTCATCTAATTTAGTAGATTGTTATTTTTTTTCATAAACAGCAGTTAAGGTAGGAGTGGAACATGCAAAAGCACATTAAGGAAGAGGATCTATATCAGATAAAAATGACAGCGCTTGACAGGCTGAGTCCTGATGGAATATCTGTATTCTTTTGGGGGGCGTTTATCTATAGTGCCGTCATAGTGGGCTTCAGTTTTCAGGCATTAACAAGTCCATACCTGGCAAATGCGAAATGGCAGGGATTTACTGGAATGTTATTTATACTCTTGGTCATTCAGGCATTAGGGACATTCTTTTATTCCAGTGAAAAAATAGCATATAAATATCAAAAGTTACAAGTGCTATTCCTTTTGTTTGTTTCATTCAAGTTGTCCTTTGAAATGTATCTGCCCTTTTTTCTTCTGCACCAGGACCGGATGGCCCCATCATATATCCAGACGGTTGGGCTCGTTTTAATGGCTGGGGGTTTGCTCACCCTTATATTAGCTGTTATCCATGGATTCTTAAGTGTGCGAAAGGGTTATTTCAAAAGAAATGAAAAAGGGCTATATAGATTCAGCACTCTCAAAAACTATGTGGGATTGCCGTTTTTATTCGGCCTACTGTTATTTGGAGGTTTATTAGCAAAAGCTGCATGGGATATGCCTGATGTGTTCTCGATTGGGGAAGTGTTTTTCGCACTCTTTTTGAGCTTTGTCATCCAATATGCCATTGCACTGACATGGCCGGAGTTTTTGCTGTTGGCCTATTCAAAATTCAAGTTCAAATCCTTTTCACCACGCTTTCCAAATAGGAAAAAAGGGAAGTTGGGTTAATGGTTTATTAAGAAAAAAGGCGCCACTAATCATTATTTTGTAAGCAAAAAGTTCAGAGTAAAATCTTTTTAAAATATAGATCTCGGTTCCAAATAAAATAATAGATTATGGATAATTATGGATTAGGTACATTTATGCCGGGGTATTTAAAAAGTGTAAATCCAAAGGAATTTATAGGTTTTTTTGAGAAAAATTGAAAAGGGGGGATTCAATATGCATGCAGGCTTTTGGAAACGCTTTTTGGCCTATATGATTGACTACATGGTGATTTTAGGGGGATACTTTTTATTCTTTATTATTTGGGCTGGTTTTGAGTTATTGCTGAATGGCATTGGTGTGGAACAGTCCACTAAGGAATTGATTTTAGGCATCTTGGGAGTTCCAATTTATGTTGTAATACCGTGGTTATATTATGCTATATCTGAATCATCTAGTAAACAAGCGACAGTGGGCAAGATGGCATTGGGTATTATTGTGGTGGATCAGCACCAGCAAAGGATTTCGTTTGGAAGAGCTACCGCGAGATTTTTTGGTCGGATTCTATCTGCCTTATTATTATGCATAGGATACATCATGGCTGGATTCACCGAACGCAAGCAGGCGTTGCATGATATTTTATGCGGTACATATGTTATGAATCGTAACTCTTTAGATCATGTAGAACTTCAAGATATCAAAACATCTTGAAAAAAAGAAGAAGTAGCTGGTTCGCCCGCTACTTCTCCTAGAATTATAGATTATAAGAAAACTATCAGTAACTTTTCGCCCCAATATACTTGTCCTTCCAGTAGGAGCTACCAAGTTCACTTACTTTTACCCCTTCAGTTGATGATGCATGGATGAACTCTTCATTGCCAATGTAAAGGCCGGCATGGCTTGGTCCGTTTCCTTCCACATCAAAGAATACGATGTCCCCGACAGAAGGTGAATCTACTTTTGTTCCTTCTGCATAGATCTCTTTTACCGTACGCGGAAGGTCTTTGTTTTCTGCTTCATCAAAAATATAGTTTAAGTATCCGCTGCAGTCGAAGCCTTCTTCAGGTGTCTCTCCACCCCACTGATAAGGGGTACCCTGATATTTCTTCGCCACTTCGACGATATTGGATCCTTTATATTCGACACCCAATGCTTCGAGTGTTTCCTCTCCGGCAATTCCATTTACCGTAATTCCTTGAGCCTTTTGAAACTTTTTAACGGCATCTGTTGTATATTCTCCATAATATGTAGTTGTTTCGCTATAGCCAAAATATCCTTTTTTATCTAATAGTTGCTGCAATTCCTGTACATCTGAATGAGTCATCCCAGGTTCGAGCGTCTGATCCCCTAAAGCTGCATGACCTGTCACTGGATTGAACGCAATAACACCCGCTAATGCTAACCCTGCTACTAATCGTTTCAAACTATCATCCCCTTATACTCTGATCTGTCCAATACTAACAGGTGGAGATGACAGCGAGATATTAGAAGGGTTACAGGGGGATAACAATTTTTGGACAGGAATCACTGGATTGTAATATTTTCTACTATATCAAGTGGGACGAGGGAGCTGACATAGGACGACATTGGGTTATGTAGGATGCAAACTTATATGAAAATAGTAGGGGCCAGACCCTCAGCCTGTAAATAGGTTAAGGGTCTGGCCCCTAATTACCTTTGAACAATATATTCACGAATATTGACATCGAATTCAAAGGTAATGTCTTGTGTGATGGTTTCGCCCCCTGAAGTCACGCTTACATTCAACACCATGGTGACTACGCTATCTTCTTTAAGATTCATACTTCTTTCGTTCAATTGATCCATCAGGACGATGTTACTCCTTAGGACGCCTGGATAATCCTCATCATTGTAAAAGTCCAATGGGATGGAGAGTTCCTCGTTATGTATTTTTTCGAAGGTCACATCTTCAGAACCATAAACTGTAATCGTGTTGATGACCACCGCCGCATCCGAATCGATTGGCTGATAGGCCGATAGCATCACCATATACTTTTCATCCCCTTCACCACTGGAGCCAATATGTCGCGTATATGGCAAGAAAAGAACCTCTCCGGCCATGAATTCCTCATAATCCGCTTTTTGAAGTTCCTCTTCAGTTATGGCAACTTTATCTGTTTCCTCATGAATCAGATCAGTGATGGATGCTGTTTGAGTTTGACATCCCGTGAGAATGACGGCTAATACTCCGATGATGAACGATTTCTTTAACATGGCTTCACTCCTATGGGGACAGGTCCCTTGTCCCATTATTTGGCCCCGCGCGCAAACTCTGTTTGAATGGTGGGGCGACGAGCCAAAAGAACAGCCCCATTTTAACGGACGGAACCAGCTTTCTTCCCTCTATTCTTTTGTTTCTTCTGTGAACCGGAACTATTTACCTGACGCCGGAGCTCCGCCACCTCTTTCCTCAATAGATCCAGTTGCAGATCGACATCATGTTCGCTGCTATCCTGCGACACGGGTTTAGGAAGGAGACCGATGAACCGCGCCAACGAAATGATCGTCATAAACAAGCCGATGATCGCTTGCACAAAAATGATCGTACGGGCGACATCCTTAAAATCTGCCAGGCTGCCTGATCCGAAAGTGACCATGGTGACAAAGCTGAACAGAAGGGTATCCAGCATGTTCCCCTGAGATACCACGACACCGATTTCTGAGGATAAAACCATATACGAAACCGCAAACCAGAAAATGACCTCCACGTAATTATGAATCAAGAGCACCACCAGCCTGCGATAGCTTTTCACATGATAATTTGCGCTCTGATACGGATCAAACAGTAGCACATTAACCTGATACACCGTAATCTCAAGTATCCTCGTAAAACTGTACCCGAGCATTAGCCATGCAGCCCAAGAAGGCACAACTCCAATCTGCAGCAGAACCATACATACCAATGCAAAAGCCAAATTCCCGACAACCCAGGCCTCCACAAAGAAATGAGATCCACGGAGCCCCGGGATCAGCCTCACATACTGAAACACCGACACATACCTCAACACATGAAACAACCTGCGCCAAAAATCAACGATAAACGAATCTGTCAAACTTTCCACCTACTTGCAATAATGTATTGTAATTTTATTATCTAATAGATTTACAGAATAATCCATGTGTTTTTGAAGGTGGGGGACAGGTATGCAATTTCATTGGGAGGAGCCTTTTTGATGTGCTATACATTCTAAAGAGATTAATAACTTTGTTATAGTGTTGTCTCACTTCTTTTTACATTTTTTTCTATAAATACATATTTCTAAATACACTTAATGGTATAATTTCACTAGAAATTATGACGGAGGAGGTTAAAAAAGGAGTATGAGGAATACTTTAGTCATAGCAATAATAATCGTTTTCACATTATCGGTTATATCCATCGCACCGGGCATTGTACCGTTTATTTTTCTAGGTGGAATGATTTATTTAAAGACCAAGTACCCGATAATAAAAGGTGCAATCGGGGAATGGTATGTAAACAAAGAACTGAGTAAATTAGGGCCGATGTACAAGGTGTACCATGATCTGTATATTCCAAACGAGGAAGGTGGCACATCACAAGTCGATCATGTTGTGACGTCTCCTTTTGGCATATTTGTAATTGAAACAAAGCATTACGACGGATGGATATTCGGGAAAGAGAACCAACGACATTGGACACAGGTTATTTACAAGCGAAAAGAGAAGTTTCTTAACCCTATCTGGCAAAATTACGGACACATTGAAGGGTTGAAAAAATATCTGGGCGAGCATAAATTTTATTCCATCATTGTGTTTTCAAGTCGTTCTACCTTGAAGATGGAGGATAACTTCAATTCTGCCAGAGTGATTCAGATTCCGCAGTTAAACCGCGTCATAAAAGAGTGGAGTCAACAGAGTCAGATGAGTCAAGTAGGTATAGTTGAGCTACAAAGAATAAATCAAGCCCTTGAGCAGCTAACAATCAAAGACCGTAAACAAAAGCGACTTGTACATAAAAAGCATGTAGAGGCCATTAAAAATAAACAAAGAGCAAACGAGGTAGCTGCAACGGCAGAGAAGGTCCCGCCACCCACCATATCGCCCGCTTCAATCACCTCCTGTCCCAAATGCGGAGGTCAACTCACCAGGAAAAAAGGGAAATATGGCTCGTTCTTTGGTTGCAGCCAATATCCGACTTGCAGGCATACGGAGAAGGTTTCGTAAGTGAGATTCATGCGAACGGGTTCCTTGGTTGATACATATCAATAAATGGTTTGTGGGTATGAGGGGCTTCAGAGAAAATGGATTACGGTGTTATTAAATGGACATGAGTTATATGAAGCTAGAAAAAGATTGTCATAAAAATGGAGTGATGAAATCACAAAGGCAGAGTCATTTTCATGATAGTTCTAATGAAAACAAATATACCGGCAAGACACTCTCTACTAGAGTTCTTGCCGGTATTTCATTTTAATGAGCAAATGTAATAGCCTTGCATGCAAGAACAGTAGGCAGTTACTAAAGAAGCAAAGAACCGTCCCGCTGCTTATCGCTGCTTAATTAGTAAGGCAAATGAAGACCAAAAAATGCCGGTCATTGTATAGAGGAAAGGTCTTCATAAGCGAGATGAAGACCAAAAAACCGGTCATTGTATAGAGGAGAGGTCTTCATAAGCGGGATGAAGACCAAATTGCCGGCCAATATGTAGAGAGGAGGTCTTCATAAGCCAAATGAAGACCAAAAAGACAGTCATTGTATAGAGAAAAGGTCTTCACAAGCGAGATGAAGACCAAAAAACCGGTCATTGTATAGAGAAAAGGTCTTCAGCTCAGCATTTACCTTGAGCCATGAAAGGAAGCAAAGAACCGTCCCGCAGCTTCCCCTAAAAATTCGAAGCTTGCGGCTGCTGATGAATCATTTCAGTTCCAGATTTCCTTTTCAACAACACCACTCCAGCATAGGAGATGCCAAAGGCGATGATGGTGCTGAACAGGAACGTCAGCAAGAAGCTGAAGCCGAAGCTGACATTGAAAAGACCGTCGAACGTCGTATCGATGGACAGCTTCATCAATTGGAAGATGGCGGTATTCATCATTCCGAAGACAAGGGCATAGGCACCGATCTCATAAAGCAGATTTCCGGCTGATGCCCTGCGGAGAGCGACACCTGCCCAAAAATGCAGCAGAATTGGCACCAAGAAGAAGTACCAAAGGCTGCCAAGTACCTGGGTCAGACCTTGTGCCATCTCTTGGGATTCCTCCACATTTGCACCATCCGCCTTCGAACCGCCGAGAATGGAATATTTGGCTCCAAGATTCTCGTCATACGCGTTCACTTCAAACTCAAGGGACCCGAGGTGGGCAAGGTTCCACATGTAGGTGCCGGCCTGGATGAGGAAGAAATCGACCAGATAGGCTTCATCCCCGACCTCCTCTTTAAGGTCTTTAATATCCGCCTTATTACCAATCACTACAAGAGTCAGTACCATACAAATGACAACGCCAAGTACAGTATGAAGTGCTGCACGCTGAATCGAAACGCCAAAACGGATATTTCCTCCAGGGCCTTTCAGCTGCGGGGCCATCCCGATGATGGAGCCGATGGTAGTGAAGATGATGCTCAATATAAGCGCATTAACAAGAACAACCATAAACTGATAATCTGCAGAAACCGTAATCCCCCCGAATAAACTTGTCGGATCTTCCAATTTGACGGATACCCCGGCAAATGTGGAGATGATGGCAACCACTACGGAATAGACAACAGAAACAGGGAGAATCGTATAAAAACGCTCAATTGCTGTCCGGTCGGTCGCCTTACGGTTTGCCAGGAAGCCGGCTAAAATCAATCCGACAGCAGAAATGATGGCAAAAAAGCTGATCCATCCGGATGTCATCAAGCTCATTTCCTGACCAAGGACCGATACAGAATATTTGACCCCTGCCAGGTGGCTCAACATCAGCACGTCAGTCATGGAAATGAACTTCAATCCGGAAGTGAACATTTCCGTAACATCCCCTCCCAAAATATCCCTCATGGCACTGTTGATGAAGATGGAACCAATAAAAGAAAGGATCAGCAGTATGCCAATGGCGATTCCTGCATACTTTGCAGCATGTTTCAGCCCCAATCCACTGAACTTTTCAGCAAGTCCTTCTTCTATCACAGGCAAAGAGCCAGTCGACTCCGTTCTGGACTTTTTGGATCCTAGAGAAAGAATATCCCCGGCTCCTGCTTTCTTTTCCACCACTTTTTCCAATGATATACCGCAAGCCGTACAGTATAGGGCATCCAGCTCATTCTTATGGCTACAGGATTTACAGTAATTCACGGTTTCCTTTACTGTTACAATCTGATCACTTGTTCCAGTCAAAGGCAACCCGTCATTGACGCAATAATGGGCTCCCTCTGGATTTTTTGTACCACAATGTTTACAAAACAATATTCTTTCCCCCCTTTAATGTACAATTTAGGCTTTTGATCCGCAGCATGGACAAAAATTGGCACCGACTGGTACGACTTCTTCACATTTGCCGCACGCGCTTGCCGTACTCAAGTCGATCTCATTCGGCTGTTCAATTTTCGACCCGCAGCCGCCGCAGAACCTATCTGTCGCTCCATTCACCGTACCGCAGGAGCATGCAATCCCGTTCTGTGTTGTCTTGGAAAGCTCTGCAATCTGCTTAGAAGCTGTATACATCTGTTTGTCCAAGCCGACTATTGAACCAACGTGGGTCGCCAGCTCCTCATCCTGAATCAAACCGCTGCGCAGCTTGCGATATGTGACCTGTCCCAATTCAAGCAATATCTTGGACTTCTTCCAGGAGCTTTCCGCCATGCTTTTCTTCAGCCTGCTGATCTCCTGTGCAACCTGAAGCTTCTGCTTGCCCTGTTCGATTCCCCCCTGTACCTTCGATAGACCTTCTCCTAATCTTGTCTGTAGATCATTCGCCAAATCCTTCACCCTTTCCGAAATGGATATCTATAAAGCCATAATTGCAAAATCATATAAATAGTATGTAAGAGGAGTAGGGAAGTAGACCTATTAGTTTTATGAAAAGGAAAAAAAAGGTTGTTGTGTTTGATTTGGTCGAACAGTTCCCCAGTGTTTAAATTAATTTTTCAAATCTAGATTTTAATGCGTTTCTTCCACAACTTTCAGGGGAATATATGGAAGACGAGGAGGAGTACATATGAATTTACACAATGGTCATCTATATTGGCCTGAATCCTATACAAACATCACTCATTTTCCGGAACTAGAAGAAGACATCTCTTGCGACGTATTGATTGTGGGCGGTGGGATGGCCGGCGCCCTGTGCGCACATGTATTGAGCAGGGAAACGGAATTGGATGTGGCCTTGATCGATAGAAGGCATCCCGGCTTCGGCAGTTCCTCCGCAAATACAGGGCTACTGCAATTCTCGAGTGACAAGATGCTTCACGAACTGATGGAACAAATGGATGAGCAGGATGCGGTTTACTTTTACAAGCTCTGTCAGGATGCAATGAAGGATCTAACGAAGGTCGCATCTGAGCTTTCAGAAGACCCGGATTTCCGGACACAGAAAAGCCTGTACTATGCCAGCTCCAAAGAAGACGTGGCAAAGCTTGCCCGTGAATATGAGGCGTTAAAGAAGAACGATTTTCCCGTTGAATACTTGGAACCATCGGACATATCGTCCAGGTTTCCATTTTCCAAGCCTGCTGCTCTCGTCACAAGCGGGGATGCAGATGTGAATCCATATAAATGTGTTCAGATCATGCTAAAAGACGCTGCAGCCAATGGCGTCAGAATCTATGAACAAACGCCTCTGCTTCACAAAACCAAAACCGTTCATGGTTTTACCTGCGAATCGGAAAAGGGCACCGTATCAGCACGTTATCTCATTTTTGCGACAGGATATGAAAATGACTTTCTCGCACAACAGATGGGTGCAGACCTGAACCGATCATATGCGATCGTAACCGAACCGGTGGAGAGTTTAAGAACGTGGCACAAAGAGTGGATGATCTGGGAAACAAAACGTCCTTATCTCTACATGAGAACGACAACGGACGGAAGAATCGTTGCTGGCGGGCTGGATGAAGACACACCAGAAGCGCCGTTGAACGAAGGATTGATTGAAGAAAGAGGAGAGCGCATCTTGCAAAAAGTCAAAGAGCACTTTCCGGATATCTCACCAAAACTCTCGCATGCCTGGTGCGCGACCTTCGGCGAATCACACGACGGCTTGCCATACATCGGCGAACACCCAAACCGCCTTGGTGAATATTACTGTTTAGGCTTTGGCGGAAATGGGACGGTATATAGCATGCTCGGTGCCAACATCATCAAGGACCTGATCACGAAAGGGGCACACCCTGCGTCGCGGTTGTTTACAATAGAGCGTGCTGAAGGTTTTTAAGCAGTTTCCTCTATTTAGTTGTTACTATGAATTGTTTCTTTGGGTACTAAAGTATCAAACTTAGATGATAAACAGAGTCATATTCCAGATAGGGATAAGGCTCTGTTTTTTTTGTATCAATTTCGATGTTTATGTAATGGGATTAATGATATCAGATGATCGTTTTTTAGTTTCCTTGAAATGAATAGTGGATAATTCCTCTAAAAATATGGTGGGTCCTGCTAGTTTAGTAGTATAATATTACTAGTGTATTTCTACATATTAAAGAATGATAGGTGTATGAACATATGTTTAAGAATTGGACCGCAAGGTATATTGGATTTTTGATATTGGTTTTTCTCTTTATTTTATTGGCTTATCCCTATATTGATGTATCAAGGGAGATTATTATTTTAATGGGGGTTTATCTGATCACGGTTCCTGTGATCGGCCACCTTTACTTCAAGCGGAAACAGTTCCAGCTATATACTTTTATTCTGGCATTAGTTTTGGGGATTTATGGTTTTTTGACAGAGCCTGTAAAGGACTATTCGGTTTCAAATGCCATATATTCGACGTTCCGTTTATTTATATTGGATGTGGATAATGTTTTTGAACCGACAGGCAGCAAATTTGTCAAGTATCCGCTGATCATTGAGGTGGCACGGTGGTCCGCTGCGTTATATACCATTTCGACGATTTTTAGTCTAATTTATTCCAAATTCCACTATAGATTAATAAAGTGGCTGATTGGCAAAAGAGGAAATCATATTGTAATCAGCGGGTACAATTCTTTCAGTGAGTTAACAGCTATTAAGCTGACAGAAAGCCGCTATAAGGTTGTCATGATCAGCGAGGACATACCCTATGACAGAAAGCACGAGCTCGAAGATAAAGGGATATTCATCGTCTCAAAAAAAATGGATCCCTATGAGACGTTCAGGAATGCTTCCGTATTAAATGCAAAGTATTGCATTTTGTTTCACGAGAAAGAGTCGGAAAATCTTGACGAGCTAATTGCGCTTAAAAAACTATTTGCATCCCAAGGACAGTTAAAAAAACGAGGGGAGCAACTTGAAATCATCATTCACCATAAAGGACCTGCCAATCTAAGGATCATAGAAGATATCGAGGGTGAGTTGAGAACAGAAAACAGCCACTACTTTGCCATCAAGCAGATTAATACATACAAATTGATTGCAGATAAGCTATTTACAGACTTTCCGCTTTATCGAGGCTATGAAGAACGAGTGAGAAGTAAAGACTCGGAGCCTCTGCACCTATTGTGCATTGGTTTTGGGGATACAGGACAGCACCTAATGCTTGAAGCATTGGAACGGGCCCATTTTATCAATCGGAAAAAGCTCAAAATTACAGTATTGGATAAGGCAGCTGAAACGTTAAAAAAGGAATGGAAAAGACAGTATCCCAACATTGATAAAGTAGGAGATTTTCAATTTGTTCCATATAACAACCTACAGCAGAAATTGGATGAAGTGGTTGCTAATTACGACTTCACTCATGCCTATATCTGTCTTGATCAAGATTATGCAGATATCATAGAAGGGCTGGAAGTGTCGAAGAGAAACAAAGACCTTCCTGTATTTGTAAAGGTTAACAAACAAGGAAATGTAAGTGAATGGATTCATGAGAATACGACTGCTTTTAAAAATCTCCATCAATTTGGAGACCTTGAAAAGGTATTGAACACGCAAACTCTGTTAAAAGAAGAAATGTCCTCTTTTGCCAAGAAGACGCATGAGAGTTACAGAGACCTACAAATAGATCTTTTGAATAAAGGAATGGAAGGAGTCTACGTGCCGGATGTCTGGGAGAGTCTGAACCAATTTACCCAGGAATCCAACCGGAGCACCTATCAGCATATTGATACAAAGCTGATGCTTTTGGGTATGAGGGCAGTCCCTTTGTGTGGAGAAGGAGAAGAAATTGACTTCCTGACCTTTGAAAGCATGGTTAAGAAAAGCTTGGAGGATGTCGCTGCTGCGGAGCACCATCGTTGGAACGCTTTTCACTTTTTAAGGGATTGGAAGACGATGACAGACAAAAGCCTTCCGGATTATCCTAAATCCGAATCCCTAAAGCAGCATGCTGCACTTGTTCCTTGGGAAGACCTGAAGATACTGGAAGGAAAACTGAATAAATCCTACAGCTTCTATTGTCGTAAAGCAATAAAGGATTTGTACTATATCTTACCTAAAGACTACAAATTAATACCATATAATAAAGGAGAATCAGTCGATGAGTAAACAACTCGTAATAGGAATAACCGGTCATCGGCGGATACATACATATTTCCAACAGAGAATTGCACAGGAAACAGACTATTTTTTAAAAAGGATAAAAGGGGAGAACCAGGACTGTCACCTTGTCCTTCAGTCACCGCTAGCGGAAGGGGCAGATAGGATAGCAGCAAAAGCTGCTTTACTTAACGGATTCGAATTAATCGTGCCTCTCCCATTTGAAATAGAAGAATATAGGAAAGATTTTGACTCAGAGAAATCAAAAATGGAGTTTGAGGAACTAAGCAGTCAAGCCACCAAGGTTTTTGTCCCTGAATTGACAGATTTCAAACTGAAGAACAGGGATGATGGATATCTGAGGGTAGGAAGCTATCTGGCTCAGTCGAGTCATATTCTGTTATCGTTATGGGATTTACGGAAGGACCTCGAGCTAAAAGGAGGAACCGCACATATCATCCACTATCAGTTGGAAGGATTCCCTCATGACCTATATTTCAAAAAGGCTTTGAGTGATAGAAAAACCTTTGTCATTCCGACTCCTAGGGACGGGATTAGGCATACTGAGGAACTGAAGGGATTTTATATAACAAACTCAATATACAAAAGTTTGAAGTGAGGTGTCAGGATGGAAAGTCCAAAAGGCTCTGTTTTTATCAGCCATAAGAAAGAAAATCTAACTGAAATCCTTCCTTTTATTCAAATGATTGAATCAAGTGGAATTCCTTGCTGGTATGCACCAAGAAACATTCCAGAAGGACAGGAATATCAGACCAGAATTGCAACAGATATAGAAAAGGTGGAACTTGTTCTCGTATTCATCACAAAGGAATTGGAGCAGTCTGTGTTCGTTCCAAAGGAAATTGACAGGGCCATTACCTATAACAAAATCATTTTGCCGGTAATGATGGATGGATCTACTGTTCCAAAATCACTGGAGCTCTTCCTTTGCAATATTCAGTGGTTCGATTTGTATCAATATCCTACACGAGAGGAAGGCTGGGAAGACTTAAAGTCGATTGTAGAAGATATCTACGAAGGGAAAAACAGCTATACTCCAATATCTCATGCTTCTAGTTCCATTAGTAGGCCCTACATACATAAAGTAGCGGGACAGGAACATCTGGTTCTCTATGAAGCCCACCCCAACACTGTTCAAAAGGTGAGGAATGTCTACGTCCCTCCAAGGAATGTGGCGGGAATGGCGGAGAGGCTTCAGAAGGATAGATGGCTGATAGTTGAAAGCGGATTGCCAGTCGGAAAATACTCCACCGGAATCTATCTTTTAGATAGGATGAATGTAAAACAGATATTGGAGTGGCCAGTCGATGTACTATCGGCAGAGCTGCTTACCTATCCACTGAAGAAGGATACGGGTTATCTGGTTAAAACCCACCCTGCACTCTTTCAGCAATTCTCTCAATCACAGATAGAATATATGCAGGATCAGCTTAAGGAGAAACATTCTTACATGGTGTTCCTTTCTGAATTGCCTATTGGGGATAAAAATTCTGATATACCTGTCTTTCAGCTTTCTCCTTCTTATGATAAACAGGAGATTCTGTTCAATCATATTCGAGCTTCTGGAGCTGAAAGTGACCTGGATCTTCTACATGGTTGGATACAATCCCCAAGCGGGATGAAACTCTTAGCCAAGTTGCTTTATCCATATGAACTCGTGGGCCTTGCAGAAAAACTTGTAAGATTCAGTAATGGTGAACTGTCAGAAAATGAACTGATAGTATCCGATTCTGAAAGTGTGAAAGAAAGAATAAGAAGGTGGGTTTCCCAACCGAAAACCTTGAATGATTTTACATTCTATTTTTCCCTGACATTATATGAAGGCGAGACATATGCCACAGTCACTAGGAAGTCACAGGACCTCTTATCTGTGATGAATCAACCGCATCTTGCAGAAGTAGCCGCCCTGAAGCAGAAACAGGAATATCTGCAAAGCTATTTTGCATACATTCAAGGTCAGTCTGTAGTTAACGATCTAGGAACCAGGGTGGTAGAAAAAGTGTTTCTTAAAGTTCAGGAGGATGCCATCTTCTTTTGGACCTATATGTGGGATGAGTTCCCACAGTATAGGGAGAGCCTTGCGGAATGGGTTCATCAGTCAGCACCAGGCATGAAAACTAATGTTCAAAACAGATTGATGGAAATCCTTACCGAGCTTGCACGGATGGATCTGGATTCTATTCGCAAGCTGTTCCTGCTTCCATGGGCCAGATCCAAGAACGCAAAATCACGGAAGCTGGCTATCTCTTTATTGAATTATTTCAACAACAAAACTACTTTTCAAAAAGAGGTTTTGCTACTCGTTAAAGGGTGGGCAAGAAGTGGAAATCAGCAACTACAATCGACAGTCTGCACTTTATTGGGAAGCCCTTATGGATTCAAGCATTTTCCTACCAGCCTGGAAATGTTGAAGGAGATCTATCAGACGAATAGAAAGAAAATGTATTATTCTCTCCAACAAAGTTACCAGCAAATCACCGCCATTGTTTCATGGGATAAAAAATACGAAATTACCTATCTCCTGTTTTGGAACAGTTGGCTTGAGAGTATCACGGATAAAAAGGGTTTAGTGGAACTCCTCTCTTTTTCACATTCAGTATTCCAGGCAAATAAAGAAATGTTTTTGAAAGCAGAAACGAAGAGGATTCCACAATTCTGGCTGCCGTTTTTTCTGGTTTCCTATTCGTACCGTGACAGCAGGGTAACGGCAAATCGATTGCTGGACGGCTTGATCAGAAGCTGTACAGGGAACGATCAATACCGGGATAAAGTAGTAGAACTGATTTACACTCTTTATGTCCAGCTTGACAGCACTAAGCGGGAGAAACTGGATAGCTTCCTTGCAAGCGGCTGTAAAAATAATGAGCGGACCTATGGACCGGTATGCCAAAAACTAGTACTGAAAGTTTAGGAGGATGAGAACCATGGAGATTATAAAGAGTATAGACCAAGTAAATGCATCCTTTTTTGGAGCAAAAGAGCTTACTCCCTATCAGGGGGAGGTATTCGTCTATTCAAACGGGTATGGGGCAAGCAAAGCGATATATCCAGGTGAACGAATCACCAAAACAGAAATGAAGGCACAAAAATTATATACGAAATATACTATCAGTATTCTGCCGTATTCCTATCATCATAATGACGAGCATCCAAGCAGCGAACTTGGTAAAAATTTTAGAATCAATCTGGATTTCCATCTCAAGGTTACCAACCCAAAGGCAGCCGCGGAGAAAGAGCTGTTCAATCTTCAGTCCTACGTTGATGAGAGCCTGCCCTACTGGATTAAAAGCGTAACAGAATCTTATCCAATCTATAGGTATCTAGAAGTGGAACAATTGATCAAGAAGCTCCCTTCCGAATCGGATATGGAATTCGAACTACAGGAGCGGGGCGTTGAGATTACATCATTCCGTTCTTCCTTGACTATAAGCAAAGAGGATTTGGAATTCATAAAAGAACAGGAACGGTTGGATAGAAAGTTCAAGATCCTTGAGCAGGAAAAAGAAAAAGTAAGAGAATTGGAAAAGAAAGAAATGGGTTGGAAAAAGGAAGATATTGAAGCCACCAGAGACATGAGTGATGAAGAAAAGTTCCGAACCATTGCCGGTAAGGATGTGCAAGCGAAATATTATGAAGATAAGCTGAAAAATGACCAAAGAATACAAGAAGAGAAGCAGAAACTGATTAACAAAATCCTCTTGGATTCCAATCTTGAGGATGAAGAAAAAATACAGCTGATTAAGAATATGGGAGAAGTTTCAGAGAAGCCACAAACTTTTATATCTAACAGCGCTATACCAAAAGTAGGCAGTGGAGAAAGCATCTTTAAAGCAACAAAGGCGACCATCCCTGCATCAAGGCTGGAGGATGAGGACGATGAATGAGGTGCCAATCTATATTGCTGCTTGGATTTCTTTGCCCTTATTGATTAGAAGCATCCTGATCATCATCTCAGTAGCTCTTATTTCAAAGCCTGTGATCAAATACGCAATACCTTATTTACTGATTGCACTTGCAAAAATACTTATGGTCATTGTCTCCCTTCTTGGCGGAATGCTAATTACACTAATGAGTTTCATGCTGAAAAAGAAATTACAGGAGGGGGGACCACCACCATCAAGTATCGTACACTTGGAATCAGTAGTCGAAAAAACGGTAGAATTTTGCAACTGGACTGTTTCCCAGCTATCTAAGAAAAATAAAGAGAATCAAAGAAGCCGATTTAATTCGTACTACAGAAAAGTCTGGGTGACCGCAGTGGCTATAGTGCTACTTTCGCTTTATTTCCTTCCTAATTCAATATTAAGTGCAAAGTGGGCATCTTTAGATACATGGATTATTGAAAATCCGCTTGATTCGGGTCATCTTTCACAGGAAACAGCAAGATTGATACTGGAAGATAAATTAGATGGAGCGAGTAAAAGTGTAGATGCAGCACTCGAGGAAAATACATCTATTTTTGTTCTGATCGATAGTGTAGACGGAGGAAATCTTAGAATGGATGCAACCGTCCAATCAGAAAGCATCGCCATCATAAACCCCGAAGAGGAACTGGTCTATAGTGGCGAAAGTAAACAAAATGAAGATGGAGTAACATGGTACTACGTCCGGAATGAGAGTGGAAAAGTAGGATGGATTTCCGGCACGATTGTTAGGGAGAAGTAGGGAAGCACGGGACGGTTCACTGCTTCCTGTTAGCGGAGGATAACAATGAAAACGAGGTAATCATACTTAATGCTTCAAATCCAAAAGGCGATCCTAACACGATTGCCTTTCCGCTTGTTACCCCACAATCTTTGAGACGATAATTCTGTCGTAATTGTTTGAAAGTTTCTTTTTTCTCACCATTTAAATATCCTCCTTTCTTATCACGATGCTTACTTATATCATTTTTTTAATAATATTATAAAAATTCCCAAAAAATATACATATATTTGAAGTTGTATGATAAAATTTTCATAGTACTTTCGTATAGGGGGGATGAAAATGAGTAATAAAAATGTTTTACAGATGATTTGCGGAATCCTAATGTTTATCAGCTTCTTCAGTGGCTGGGTGCATACTGGCATTTACCCGGTTTTTCCATCCGAACTGATTTCGGCTTCAGATGAATGGATTCTGAACAAACTACTATTCTTCCTGCTACCTGTGTTAGGTTTTGCCAATGCTTTTTACGGCTTCACCAAGAAGTATAAAACAGGAATCAGCCTATTAAGTGCACTGCTTTGTATTACTTTAATGATTGCTGTGTATATGGGTGTAAGAGTTACCGACTTTGCTCTTCATACAGGATTCTACCTGGTCGTTTTCGCCTTGATTTCCGCCATTGCTTCTGTTGTTGTAACAGAGAAAAAAGTGAACATAAACAATGTGAGTGGTTAAGAACTGGGTAGGGTTTAATGCCTACAATCTTAAGGGGAATACATAGGCTTTTTCTAAGCCTATGTTATAAAAAATAGCTAAGGCACAACTAGCGGTTAAATGTTAGTTGTGCCTATTTTTATATAGAAGCAAGAGAAGCAAGGGGACGGTTCTCTGTTTCCTTTCCCAAACCGCAACGCTTTTGATTAAAAGTGGACGTGTCAAAGCTTGCTCGTGAATATGAGGCATTAACCTTCACCTCCTTCTCCGCAAAACCAAAACTGTTCATAAATTTATATGCAAATCTGAAAAAAGCACTGTTTCCGCGCGTTTACCGGTTAGTCATCCGATATATACAGGAAAAGAGCCTGACAGAAAAAATTATTGTGTTCGATTTTAAACATACTTAAAAGAAGCAAAATATCCAAAAACAGCCCAATGAAAAAAGAAAGCGTTGTCAAAAAGTATAGACAACGCTTTAAAATTGACATATAATTCTAATAAATTAGATTAATTAAAACAATTAATCTATTACTCGCAAATAATTTAATCTACTAGGGGGGATTCTTTAAAATTTTTTCGAAACGTTTCAATAATTTGACGTGTATGTATTCAAATAAAAGCAAAGAGGTGTGAGTTCATTGAAAAAGTTCAAATTTTTATTTGTCATGATGCTTAGTTTTATTATTATTCTTTCTGGATGTTCATCTAACAAAGAAACAAGTGGAAACTCAAAGTCATTAAAGGTATGGCAGATGGGAGCAGCAAGTTGGGATCCATTAATTAAGGAGTTTGAAAAGGAGACAGGTATTGATGTTGAGATTCAGGCTATTCCATGGGATCAGGCTCATGACAAAATTTTGACTGCTGTTGCTTCAGGAAAAGGTCCGGATGTATTGCAAATGGGCTCCACACAGATGGTTCAGTTTGCAGGGGCAGGTGCTTTTCTTGATCTAACTGATAAATTGGATGAATATCCAAATATGGCTTCTGATAATTTTTATGAAGGGGCATTAAAAACATCCGTAATAGATGGTAAAACGTATGGTATACCTTGGCATGTTGATACACGGTTACTCTATTATCGGACTGACCTTTTAGGTGAAGTAGGATATCCGGAAGGCCCTGAAACATGGGAAGATCTGCTTGACGCTTCCAGACAACTTGCAGCTCGGGGCGATGATCAGTATTCCGTAGATTTAGGAACTGATATCAACCATATTTGGTCTTATGCTTGGCAACAGGGTTGGGAGTATGATATCGAAAAAGGAGCAGAAAATTTCGCAGACCCGGCATTCAAAAAAATGGTTGAATATTATCAAACGTTCTATGAAGAAGAACTATCTCAATTAGAGAAAGGTAAAGATGGTGTCCAGGCATTTGCTGACGGTTCAAAGCCGATGTTCTTCAGTGGTCCGTGGATGATGGGGATTGTAAAAGAACAAGCACCTGATATTGATGGAAAATGGGATGTTCGTGTTATGCCTGATGGGGGTACAAATAAATCAATGATCGGTGGATCACATTTATCAATTTTTCATAGCACTAAAAAAGAGGAGCAAGCACTGGATTTTGTCAATTGGATGGCAAGTCCGGAAACGCAATTGAAATGGTATGAGCTTGGTAGTGAACTTCCTGCCAATATAAAGGCTTGGGAAGATTCCGCTTTTACGGATAATTCCATGGTAGCTACTTTTGGTGAACAATTAAAAAATACTGAAACGCCACCAAATATTAAAGAGAATAATAGAATTGGACAAGAAGTATTGAAGATGCTTGAACAGGTTGCTCATGGTAATAAGGATATTGATTCGGCAATAGAAGGCCTACAAGCAGAAGTTTCAAAAATTCTATCTGAATAATAGGAGACAAAAGGGTGCATGCGACATTTGTGTTTGCACCCTAGGTTCTTTTAAGTATCCAGAAAGGGGGATGAAAATGAATAGCTTCAAAATGAAAATGACACCTTACTTATTTATTGCACCTGCTATCCTATTATTGATGGTTTTTGCATTTTTACCGATTGTTCTTGCCTTGATTATCAGTTTTACAAACATGGATTTGCTTGGACTGGCAGACTGGTCACAAATTAGTTTTATCGGAATGAAAAACTATCTTGAACTTTTACAAGATGACACCTTTTTTCAGGCAATCGGTAATACTTTTTTTTATGTCATCATTGGCGTGCCGTTGGCGGTTTTCAGTTCGTTCATTATCGCATATCTTTTGAACCTGGTAAGCAATTGGATATCTTCGACCTTCCGGGTCATTTTTTACATGCCATCAGTTACAAATATTGTGGCCATAGCGGTAATTTGGGGGTTTTTATACAACAATAAATATGGTTTGTTCAATTATATCCTTTCGCTATTAGATATAGCTGCAGTTCCATGGTTGGATGATCCATTGATTGCAAAGCTCTCTCTAATATTGCTGGCCGTATGGAAGAGTAATGGAATTAGTATGTTGATTTTCTTAGCTGCATTGCAGTCTATCCCCAAAATGTATTACGAGGCAGCAGATATTGATGGAGCTAACAGATGGCAGAAATTAATGAAAATTACGCTCCCTTCCATGAGTTTTGCTACTTTCTTTGTTACAGTGACTACATTGATAGGTTGGTTCCAGTTCTTCGAAGAACCATTTGTCCTGACAGAAGGCGGACCGTTAAATGGGACGAATTCCATAGCGTTATTTATCTATCAAGAAGGCTTCCAATATAATGAATTTGGTTATGGTGCTGCCGGGTCATTCATACTTTTTGCAATCATTATTACATTTACACTTATTCAATTTAAAATAAGTAAGTCAGAACAAAGTATGTGAGGTGCGCTATGCAATTAAAAAACAGATTAGAAAAAGGAATAGTCATTGCTCTACTATTTGTTGGTGGTGCACTCGTTTCGTTGCCGTTTATTTGGATGATTCTTAGTTCCTTTAAAACTGATAGAGAAGTATTAAGCATTCCACCAACTTTGTTTCCGAAAGAACCAATTTTTGAACACTACATCGAGTTGTTCCAAAACCTGGATTTCGACATTTATTTGGTTAACACGTTGATTATTGTAATCTGGTCCATGTTTGGTTTACTTCTTAATACGATGGCAGGTTATGCGTTCGGTAAATTTGAATTCCGAGGTAAGGGGATATTGTTTGTCATTGTTCTAATAACCTTGATGATACCTGCACAAGTAACAATGATACCAACCTATGTAATCCTCAATGAGTTAGGATTAACAAATACGATGACAGGTATTGTGGTACCGGGACTGATTTCTGCCTTTAATATTTTTCTTATCAGGCAGTTCATGGTTACCATTCCAAATGATCTATTGGAAGCTGCAAGACTGGATGGTGCCGGAGAGTTATTTATTTTCCTGAAATTAATACTACCGTTGTCCAAACCAATCATAGCAGTGCAAGTCATCCTAACCTTTATCGGTGCATGGAATAGCTTCCTATGGCCATTAATAGTGGCTAATGATCAACCCTACTACACATTATCCGTTGGCCTTGCCCTTTTACAAGATCAGAATGTCACCAATTACGGCTTACAGATGGCCGGTTCAGCAGTAATGGTTATCCCGATTTTAATTATCTTTGTTATTTTTCAAAAACAAATTATCGAAGGGTTTAATGTTTCCGGTATTAAATGAGAGGGAAGCGCTAGGACAGGTTTATGCTTCCAGGTCCTTTATGGTAAGCGTTTGGGATGGGATCCATATCAACATTGCTAAGGCACAACTACGGTTAACTGTTAGTTGTGCCTTCTTTTGTGAAAACCTATATTGGTTAAAATGCAACTAGGGTGATTAATTTATATTACGCACAAGGGGGATGGGTGGAACTTTTATCTTGCATAGGCCGCTAGAGGGGAGTGGTGGGGCTCAAACGAATCTTTTATTGTCGATACCTACTCGAATTTTGTAGATATTTCTCAGGAAATTGTTGAAATTTGAAAGTGAAATAAGAGTTTTTCACATCACATGGGGTGATATTCAAGCGATATATGTCGTATTTGGAGGCGATATATAATCTCCATATTGAACAAAAAAGTAAGAGTAAGTGCTAATATCAGTACCTTATATGTATAAAACGGTTCTAAACTGCAGTATATCGCCTGGCGATACACGACCGTAATTTAACACTACTCTTACTTAACAATCATTTCTTGAAAAGAGAAAACAGCCAGTTCCAATTCCCATTACGTTTTTGCAACTCTGCTTCTAATCGCTTATTAAAATCATTCTGTGATTCCCAATCTTTTTGCTGTTCATCCCGCATTTTTTGTATCTCTTCCTGCAAGAATTCCGTTCTTTGTTTTTCTTGTTCCAGTAAGCTTTCATAGTGGGCTTTTTGCTGCTCGGATAATTTTTCGATTTTGTTATTGGTCCGTTGTGAGGCGTTTCCGATACTTGAGCTTATCACATGATGGTCTTGCTGTAGCTGGGCGACAGTTGTGATGATATGTGACATATCGTTTTTAAGCTGGACGTTCATTTCACGGGTCGCTGCAAGCTCATTGACCAGGTATCTGAAGGCCTCTTTTAACTGATTCGGGTCTTGCGGCAAGGCCTCATCCGTATCGGGTAGCGCTATATCGGTTTTAATCATATCTTCTAATCTTTCTTTTTGTTGCAGGACAAGATCCCTTGCGGTGCTATCAAGCGGCTTGTCCGTATCGCGTAACGCTACAAGGGCCGTTATATCTGATTCAACAAAGATACGCCGGTCTCCATCCTTTAGAAACTCATAGCCGTTCCGCTCTAGTATTTGTCCATATTTCCTCACCGTGGGCGTCGCAATTCCCACTTCTTCTGCCACTTCCTTGGTGGAAAAGGCTCGTTCATTTGGTTGTATATCGTTTCGCATATCGCACCTCCTACCTATCAATATGAAGGTTTAATGTGATATTTGCAAGGGGCATATCGCCTAGAAGTACTTCTGTGGTACTTATAGTTGGATAGAAAATAGCCTTCCCAGTTTTAACGAGCAGGCTGTTTTCTAGGTTTTAGTAGACTCAGTCACTTACCAAACAAAATTGACCATTCTGATATCACGATAAGGGAAGAGAATGTGGGGGCGGGTACTTGGTACAGAAATAAATCTGTAGGATAGATAATAGTGACCGATCCTTCAAAGAAAACCTAAATCAGCACACTAATTAGCAACCCATTTGTTAACTAAATTGGGTTGCTTCTTTTTTATATAGTTGAGTGGAAGAAGTATTTAGTCACTATAGCAAAGAAATAAAGGGAAGATTTTATGGAACAGTGAATACTGAAATAATATCAAGGATGTTGGAGATTGCCGCTGATGTATTAGAGCCATCTGCATCTGAATGGTAAGGGAACATTCATAATAGTGATGAAGATCAGCTATGTCCCCTTTCTTGGGCATCTGCCAGATGAGAATGAGAGTGGAGCGGATAGTAGAGAACAAGGAAGAGATTTTTGGAGGTGCATTTCTTTAAGATCTTGGCAAGTCCTCCATTTCTAAATAGATGAGTATATAGGCAAAACAGCCCTTATGAAGAAAAGTATCCTTCATAAGGGCTGTTTTTATCTTGGCGCTGGGCCTACTCTAACCCTAAGTGCTCTCTCAATATCGACGATACACGGAGTCGTTCATCTTCAGCAACTTGTAAGTAATAGACTCCACCTATCGTAGCGCCCGATCCGGTGAGTTGAACTGTCTCCATGTTGTGGCGTGCTGCTGCGTATTTTCGTTGGATGGTCACCATTTCCATAGAGCTCAGGTCTGTTTTGACATTCTCCCCGATGGCACCAATCAGATTATCCAGTTTAGTGAAGCCTGCGAGTGAGGCACCTTTATTAATGACGGCTTGGACTACCTGCTTCTGACGATCGGCCCGGCCAAAGTCGCCCCGGGGATCCTGCTTGCGCATCCGGACGTAAGTAAGGGCAGAATCGCCATCAAGTGAAATGGTTCCTTCATCGAATGTTTTTCCATCTTCCGTGAAAGCGAAACTGTTGTTCACTTCCACCCCTCCGACAGAATCGACAATCTCCTTGAACCCCTCCATATTAATCTTCACATAATAATCAATCGGAATATCAAGGAAGTTTTCGACCGTAGGAATGCTCATCTCCACTCCGCCATATGCATGGGCATGGTTGATCTTATCCATGATGCCTTGTCCTATGATCTCTGTTCTTGTGTCCCGGGGGATGCTGACCATTTTCATTGACTCCGTCGCCGGATTGACCGTCAACACGATCATCGTATCAGACCGGCCTTTCTCGATGCTCCCACTTTCCTTATCAATCCCAATCAAAAGAATAGAAAGGGGCTCCTTTTTACTCAATTGCACTTTCCCATCACGCTTTGCAGAAAAATCACGATCTATTGGTTCATGCATCGTCGTCAAAGCCTTATTGACCGTGTACAAAGAATAAACAGCAACTCCGCCAACCAATAACAACAAAACCGCCAAAACACTAAGCAATACTTTTTTCCACTTCTTCGTTGAATTCTTCCTTCTCGAATCGCTGCGTCCCAAGAAACTCAACATCCTCTACTAGAAATTTTTTGAAGTAATGAGATTTAATGAGATTATATACTAACGCAATAAAGAAGACCAATCAGCCATGGGGAGAAGTCCCTTGTCCCGCCGTCGAGCACAGTAGCATAAGCTGCATTGGAAACCATCGCGCACAAATTAATTTTCCCACAAAAACAAAAAAACAAAACGTAGCCATGTCGATTTGAAAATCCGCTGCTGCAATGCTGGCTTTATAGGATTTTACACTCGGTTTAATCAAACGTTTGTTTAAAACCCAAGTGTAAATAGTTTTTTTACTATACTTTATATAAAAAAGGTGCCTGACCCCTATCGCATTAACGCAATAACGCAGTGGGGGTCAGGCACTTTTATTATGTCAACTTCATTAAGAAACAGTCGCCTCAAGCACGGTCAAGGTGTTATTGGTCGTATTCAGGTTCACGGAGGCTCCAATTGGGATTGCAGCCTTAAATCTGCCGTGTCCTGTGGCGAGGTTGATCATCAGGGGTTTTCCTATGGGTACTAGGATTTGATTAATCAGGTCGGCGTAGGTGGTGTTATAGGATATGGGACATTCCGTGCATTGTCCCATGATGATGCCAAGGCAATCATTGAATTTACCCGCCATGGAAAGCTGTGCAAGGTACCGGTAAATCATATTGGTCGGTGCGTGGGTTTCTTCCAGGAACAGAATTTTCCCCTTGGTGTCAATTTCATATTGAGTACCAAGTGTACTGACAAGTGATGTCATATTTCCGCCTATGAGGGGACCCGTTACATTCCCGGGTACGAGACTCATCTGCTGCAGCTCAGGTGGATTCCGGATGATCCGGGGCGAGGTGAAGGTGGAAGTCGCTTCAAAAAACTGATTAAAATTATAGGATGGTGTCTCGTTGCGGAAGTCCATCAGCATCAAACTGTGGAACGTGACTAGATCACTGAACTGATACAAGCAGTTCAGCAATATGGTTATATCGCTATAGCCGGTTATGATTTTAGGATTCGCCCTGATTACATCAAAATCCAGAAACGGAAGGATCGTCTGGACACCTGTCCCGCCCCGTGCCGGGAGGATCATCTTGACACTCTTGTTCCGGAACATGCTCATCACATCCTCGGCCCTTTTTTCAGCAGGAGCCGATACAATCCCACCATAAGCATACAGATTCGTGCCAAAAGCAATATTGAACCCCATATCCCTCAAATACTGCATCCTCGTATTAATGATTGTGGCATCAAGAGGGCTGCCCGGCGTCACCAATCCAATCGTGTCACCCCTTTGCAGCGCAGGCGGTTTTATGGCCATGTTCTTCTCTCCCTATTTTCAAATTAATTTCAACGGAAAAAATTCGCATTATTAATATGTATATGATAAGAAATTAAATTGAGAAGTGAAAGGTGCTCATGTAGGGACAAGATGAAGAGCCTAGAATTGCTAATTATAGGGACAGTTAACATAATTCTGAATAAATTAAATAGATCTAATGATAAAAAAAGCAACATCTTACAAAAAATAAGAGGTTGCTTCTTTCCTTGTGTTTACTGATAAATAATCGCTTCCATGGAAGGTATGGTTATTTCATAGCCAGAAACGGATTCATAGGTGACTGAGCCTGTCAATACACCTGAGACGGTGACAGTATCTTCACTCACTATACCCTCCATCCCAAAGCTGTTTTGGAAGGTAACAAAAATCACTTCATCATAATTTCCATTAATAGCTAAACGCATTTCCGTATCTATTCTGATTCCTTCTTCTTGTTCATATTCTTGGATTTGAAGAACTTCTCCTGTAAAGGTAACGGGTGTACCTTCATACTTGGAAAAGGATTTTTCCAATTCTTTATAAGCTACTGGACTTTGATTAAAGTATGCCTGAACCATGAACCTCTTCAATCGAATTAGCTTTGGTCATGTCAAAACCTTCATAAAACTTTAAATCGTATCCGTTTTCTTCTTCAAAAAACATGTAAATACTAGAATACTCATCTTCTTGTTGTAGTTTGTGTATTTCCGGATACTTTTCTATAAAGTCCTCCTCACTTGCAATTTCTTCCGCGATGTAAGTATTCACTTCATCTGTAACTGGAATGCTGAAAGTTATCCACATATACGAATTCATTAAAGGATAATAGTTAAAGTCGGTATCTTCAAATAGATAACTGATTAGCCCATCATAAACTTCCACTTCAACCTGTTGCTGCTGTCTTTCAATATATTCAAAGTATGGATCGTATAATTCTCCCCAAGTATCAGGATGACCAGGACCAATAAATAATTCTACTACAGTACCATCCGGTAAGCCTGTTTCGTATTCTATTAGGTATGTATTTTCATCCTTATTGTACTCCGAAGTTTTTAACTTGAATGTAAAACTGTTTTCATCCAATTTTACTTCTTCGGACACTGTATCCTCAGAAATCATGGAAGTATCCTCTGTGTTGCTACATGCGACCAAGAAACATGCACTTAGTAAAACAATCATAGCTGTTACAAATAACCTTTTCATTTCAAACCCTCTTTATTTCATTTTTTTACAACAATATTACAACTATATAACAAAGATATTGTAGAAAGATAGAGACTAAATGATGGAATTTTTTAGATGTTTACCAAGAGAATAATAATCTCCTCTAGGATAATTTCAATCTATAGATAATTTTAATAGTAAAATATTGGCTATTATTGAAATAGTGTTGTTTAACTACCCATTCATCAAGGGATTTTGAAAGGGCATTTTAATGCTTTTGCAGATGCTGGCGAAGTTTTTAAGTCTTGAGCATTGGTACCGGTGGCAGGGTTGGGACGAAGCGGGGGGAAGGTTCTCTGCTTCCTTGGAGATATGCGATATGTCAGGAAGAGCGATACGCGTTACGCCACTTGTGGCAAGGGATTTTCTGTATCGGGTAGCGATATGTCGGTTATTTACTTCCAACCTTATCCCTTTGTATCGCTTACCGCTACAACAGCAACAAAAGCGATTGTGTCAAAAAATTCAAGGGGAAGCGGGGGACGGTTCTCTGCTTCCTTAAATTTCAATGCAAAATGGGTTCTGTTTTAAAGTATTCTACTTTAAAGCGGAACCCATTTTTAGGTGCATTTTTATGTCTTTTAGCGATTTAACGTGCAAACGGGACAAGGAACCTGTCCCCGAAAATTAGCACTTAGGGAAACTGCAACCTACAATGATCAGCAGGATGAATAATACAATGATCAATAAAAAGGCGCTACCGTGGTGGCAAGGGGTGTGGCAGCCATAGCCATAGGCAGGGGCTGTGTAAGTCGGCATCTGCATAGGCATAGCCATAGCAGGGGCCTCCATTACACCTGCTACCATTTGTGGTGCCGGTACGTTTGGCGGTGCATTTACATTAGCATACATATTCTCTTTACTTCCTTTCGGTTTGGGATGACTTATACTGCATTATACTCACCTAGTCGAAAGAAGAACCTGTCAACCTAATAAATGGGTTGGTGTCACGGTTTTCATAAACCATCGTCCTGTTGCTTCCTCTTGACTAGACACCATTTAGTGTCGTATAATTATGACACTGATTGGTGGCCAATGAGTAAAGTGGAAGGGAGGAAGGATTTTTGGACCATGCTTACCAGGAACGTGATGTTTATGTAGCCATAGTAGATCCGACAAGACGCAAATTACTACGACTGTTGGCAGACTCGGATGAATTACCTCTTTATGAACTGACTCCTCATTTTGAAATGGGACGTACTGCTGTTTCAAAGCATCTGGCCATCCTCAAGGAAGCCGACTTAGTAACTAATCGTAAAATAGGCAGAGAAACAAGGTATAGACTAAATGCAGCTCCCTTAAAGGAAGTCAAGGATTGGTTATCTTTTTATGAGGAGTTCTGGAATGAAAGAGCGAGTTTACTTAAAAAAATTTTGGAGGAATAGTAAATGGCGGATTTATCATTAGATTTTCAATTTAAGAGTCCCATTGATAAGGTTTGGGATGCCTTGACACATTCGGATACGCTAGCCCAATGGGTCATGGAGAATAACTTCAGACCGATTGTAGGATACAAATGTCAGTTCCGAAATGAGGCAATAGGGCTGATTGTGGATAGTGAAGTACTGATAGTGGACAAGCCTCACAAGCTATCCTACACATGGGTGGGAGGACCGATAGACACTATTGTCACATGGACGCTTAAACAAGACGGGGAAACAACCCACCTGCATCTTGAACATTCAGGGTTCGAAGCGGAGAATCAAGCGTTCAATGGTGCGAAATATGGATGGGCAATGATGATTGATGAACTGAAAAACGTGTTGGAGGAAGAATAACACCAACCAACAGATAGTAAGGGGATAGTGAAATGAGTTTCTTAAAAGATACATTCGCAATACTTAAAAAAAGTGATCTGGCATTCTTAAAAAGGTATAAAGAATCCGATGGTGTCTATACCTTTCTTTTCGAAAAAGAAAAAGATCTAACTTGGCATGCAGGGCAGCATGGTCTATTCACGATCACCCACAGGAAGATAAAAAACGCTACACGTCCATTAACTGTCGCATCCACTCCTGCTGAGAATGTGGTTAAAATTACAACAGCAATCAGTGATAAGCCGAGCGAATTTAAAAAAGCTTTGCTGGAATTAGAAGAAGGGATGAAAATCAGGATGAATGGTCCTGTAGGATCCTTCTATCTGAATGATAACAGTCCCGCGCTCTTCATAGCAGGTGGTATCGGTATAACACCATTTCGTGCAATCGTTAAACAATTAGAGGCAGAAGGTAACGGAGTCCAGAAACAAATAAAGCTACTCTATCTAGATAGCGGAAAATCATATATTTATAAGGATGAACTTGACCGGAATACCTCAATCGATACCTCTTATCTTGCATCAAGGGATGAATTATATCTAGAAATGGATAAATTTATTACCTCCAACAATAATAACGCAAAATATTTTATTGCAGGTTCGAAGTCAATGGTAGACTCTATTACCAGCCACTTGAAAAGTAAAGGTATCTTAAAACGGAATATTAAAAAGGATGCGTTTATGGGGATCAATTGAAGCGTGGGAGGAGACCAGCGAGGTGGATCTTGCAGGGCTCCGTGCGAATCGCGGTGTGCCTAAGCCTGAATTTATTTTAGATAGCCGTCAGGATGTTTATCATGTACTTCGCTAAAAGCAATACAGGGAACCTGCAGAAGTAAAATAGTTTTTGTTAGATGCCCATTCATCAAGGGATTTTTGAATGGGCATTTTTATTGTTTTTACAGGTGCTTGACTGTTCAAGTCTTGGTCGGAATGCAGTATAGTGGCCAAAATTTTAGTTCGGGCGAAAAAGCTATGCAATCGGGCGTAATTTTACATTACCGGGCGCAAAACAGAAAAAGCGGGCGAAAAGCAGCCAATTCCGGGCGAAAACGAAAATGCGACGGGACAATCTATTCCCACATTGGCTTAAGGTAACGATAAAAATTATACTGTCAAAACAAAAAAATAAATTGAAATTAAGTATTTTTATTAGTTTATATAAAATGTGCTGATTGGATAAAATCTCAAACCCTGATTAATCAAACGTTTGTTTAAAAGACTACTTAAAATCGTTTTTCCCCTATACTTATTAATAAAAGGTGCCTGACCCCTTTGTCCAATTACAAGGGGTCAGGCACCTTCCATATAGAAATAGCTTCTTTTAACCCCTCCTCCTGCTTCCCAAGGTATCTTCCTTACTACGATATTCTTTATTCCAACAAAAAAACTAATCATAAAATTAGTGATGATTTTCATAAAATCAAAAAGAAGCCACTAGTTTCTGATTCAAGATGGCGTAGGTAGTTTGATTTTACAAAACGATCTAAATCATTCGAAATCAGCCATCCAACAATAAAAAAGCGCAAACCGTATCCGATTCAGTAATCATCTCATCATGCTATATAGTTCCCCATTGAATCAATCCATTCCGGATAATCAACATTTTGAAGGAGGAGATTATGAAACAACCAATATTCTTAACTCCGACTTTCCAGGAGAGAATCTGGGGCGGCAGGAAGCTGGCAACTGAATTCAAGTATAGTATTCCATCCGGACTTACAGGTGAGTGCTGGGCGGTATCGGGACATCCCAATGGACAAAGTATAGTGGCAAATGGTCCTTATAAGGGATATAAGCTAGGGGAGCTGTACCAGGAAAAGAAAGAGCTTTTCGGAAATTATCCAAGTAAAGTTTTCCCGCTGCTGACTAAAATTTTGGATGCGAACCAGGATCTTTCTGTTCAGGTCCATCCCAATGATGAGTATGCCAATAAGAATGAAAACGGCGAATTAGGCAAAACGGAATGCTGGTATGTGATTGATTGCGATGAGGGTGCGGAGATCATCTTCGGGCATACAGCGCAAACTAGAAAAGAGTTTATTGCTATGGTGAAAAAAGGGGAATGGGAAAAACTTCTTACTCGCATTTCTGTAAAGCCTGGGGACTTCTTCTATGTCCCAAGTGGAACGATCCACGCACTTTGTGCAGGAGTTTTAATTCTCGAGACACAGCAAAGCTCTGACACCACTTACCGCTTGTATGATTATGACCGAGTAGATGCACTGGGGAATGCCCGAGAACTCCATATTGAAAAATCAATTGCAGTGTCGACAATTCCTCATAAAAATGTAAACGTGACCCCAAAGGTAGAGAAAATAGACGATACCACGGTGACTACTTTTGTGGAAGGGGAGTATTTTACCTTATACAAATGGGACATCACATGCAGGTATACCACCATGCACCCGCGCCATTTCCTCATTGCAAGTGTAATCGATGGTGAAGGACAGTTGGAAACGCCAGAGGGTACATATAAGCTTCGCAAAGGTGATCACTTTATCCTTCCTCAAAGGCTAGGTCAGTTCACCCTTAAAGGAAAAATAAGCTTAATTGCTTCCCATCCTTAAACCAGGGGATCCATTATGGATGGCCCTTTTTTTTTATTTCTTCTTTCCTCTCTGGAAGAGATTATAAAGCCCATGAAATGATTATATGGAATTGAAGGGAAATCCATTAAATGACCAATTCACATAGGCCTCATATAAGTATTAATCAAACGTTTTGTTAAAAAGGCTACTTTAAATAGCTTTTCTAATTAATTTATTTTGTAAGTGGTACCAGATCCCGAGATATTGTCGGTTAAGGAAGCAGAGAATCGTCCTTTTGCTTCCTTTTGCTTCCCTTTGCTTCTCTGGTTTCTATTTAATGGAAAAAGGGAAAGGGTGGAAATAGTGATTATACAATGGGACGGGACTACGTCGGGAAAAACACTTGCTGATTCCCTTATAATCAACATATAAAAAAGACGGAGGAAAGATCTTGAGAGAGATACTTGGGGCTGTTATCGGAATTGGATTATTATCTTTTACAATGGCGGGTTGTCAGGCAGTGACCGATTTTAAAGAAGGCTATGAGCAGGGAAAGGCGGAAGCTGAACTGAAAGTGACTCCAGTTGGCAAGGAGGAGTATGAGGTTGCGATGTCGGAAAAAACGCAGGAGTTCTATGAACGGCTTGGCCGGACTCTGAAGGATTTGAAGGAAGCGGACGAAATCGATCAGAAGATGCTAGAGGAAGTCTATGAAGAGATTGATAGCATGGAACTTATGACTAGGGAATTAGTGGCATTGGAGCCGCCTGAAATGTATGCCGAGTCTGATCGGGTGTATGAGGAGGCGATGGGAGAATTTCAGGTGTATCTTGGCATCATGAGGGACGCATTGGATAAGAAGGATCTCATGATTATCAATTCCGGTGCGGAGAATGTGGAAAAGGCCGAGCTGCTGCTGAACCGGGCGAATGCATTGCTTTCTGTTACATATGATCGTCCGGTTGGAGATGGGACCATTACAACGGCGGATATGAAAGCCTTGGATAAGAATGCTGGAATCGATCGTGACAGTGTGCTGCTTAATGTATCGGAAGACGGAGCGGAGCTGGTAGGCAAATGGGGGACCTATCAAGAGGATGGGACGTTCCAGATCGGGATTGAGCTTTTTGAGGACGGAAGTTATGAAGGGTATTCTAATGGGGAGGCCACTCCCTTCATTGAAGGTGTCTGGTCTTATGATTATCTGAGACATACCATCAGCTTTGAACATGGAGCTGAAATGCGGAAGATGACGATGGACCTTCAGGCTTTTTATGATGATTCGCTGCAGATGATGGATGTAGACACATTGAATACGTTCAGCTATGTGAAAGAAGGTGTAGATCCGGATACAGCAAGTGATTAGGATTCTAGGAGTAAAGTGCTTTTTGCTTCCTTAGCAAGTTTTAATAATTTCCAATCTATAAAAGGGAACTTTTCTGGTCATAGGTCGGTCATCGATAGGGTGTTGCAATAATAGAAGGAAGCAGAGAACCGTCCCTCTGCTTCCTTTTGCATGTTAATCCCGCCAAAATGCATCTTAATCTATTATTTATACTTCTTGGCCTTAAATCCCCATATGAGTCTCGTTTTTTCTTATACTAGATTTATGAAAACGCATTCATAATGATTTATGAAGGGGGAAAAAGAAATGATTACATTCTTAACGGCTATCGCCTTATTGATTTTCGGATACTTTACGTACGGCAAGTTTGTCGAAAAAGTGTTCGGGATAAAAGAGGAGCGGGCGACACCAGCTTATGTTGATGCGGATGGTGTTGACTATGTTCCAATGAATACAAAGAAAAACTCACTGATCCAACTTTTGAATATTGCAGGAACAGGACCGGTTTTCGGACCGATCATGGGAGCGCTTTACGGACCTGTGGCATTCATCTGGATCGTTGTCGGCTGTATTTTTGCCGGGGCTGTCCATGATTACCTGACAGGGATGATTTCCATCCGTAACCGTGGCGCGCATTTACCGGAGCTAGCTACCAAGTTCCTTGGAAAAGCGATGAAGCATGTCGTTAATGCTTTTGCTGTCTTGCTCTTATTGTTGGTTGGTACGGTGTTCGTATCCACACCAGCAAGCCTTCTCAACGTATTATTGGACGGAAAAGTTGCGTTGGGCATTCTTATTGCACTTATTTTTGTGTATTACATTTTGGCAACACTATTGCCGGTCGATAAAATCATCGGTCGCCTTTATCCATACTTCGGGGCAGTGCTTGTGATCAGTGCTTTAGGAGTAGGGATTGGGTTAGTGGTAAAGGGTGCACCGATTCCTGAGCTTTCGTTCTCGAATTTCCATCCGGACAATTTACCGATTTTCCCATTGATTTTCTTCACGATCACATGTGGGGCGCTTTCCGGATTCCATGCAACACAAACACCGATCATTTCCCGTACGACTCAAAATGAAAAGCAAGGCCGTAAAATTTTCTACGGCATGATGATTGCAGAAGGTATCATCGCAATGATCTGGGCTGCTGCAGCGATGAGTCTTTTTGATGGATACAATGGATTAGGCGAACTGCTTGCAGCAGGCGGACCTGGTGCCATCGTAAGCGAAGTTTCCACAATGATGCTTGGTGCAGTCGGCGGAACTCTTGCAGTGCTTGGGGTTGTGATCCTGCCGATTACTTCTGGGGATACAGCTTTCAGAAGTGCACGTATGATTATTGCTGAGTATTTGAACGTTGCACAAAAGAAAATCTCAAGCCGTCTATGGATCGCACTTCCACTATTCGCGATCTCCGTAGTCCTGACACAGATCGACTTTAACCTGCTTTGGAGATATTTTAGCTGGGCCAACCAGGCCACAGCCGTAATCGCACTGTTTGTAGGTGCCATGTACTTGTACATTGCGAGAAAGAACTATTGGATTTCATTGATTCCTGGAACGTTCATGCTGGTCATGGTCATCACCTACATCCTGAACGCGCCAATCGGATTCCGACTGCCAATGAACATCGCCTGGATCGGCGGATTAATCGGAGCCGCCATCCTGGTCGCACTATTCTTCAAACAAGCCAAAAAAGCCCGTGCCAACAACATCCCACTCGAGGTGGATGTCTCGAATTATAATAAGGTGGCATAGGATTCTGTGTTCCGCGATATGGGACAGTGTTTCCGAATTGAATAAAGTAATAAGCAAAGCCGGCTGAAAAAGCAACTTTTCCAGCCGGCTTTTTAGTTTGTAGGCAAAAAGGGGATGCATCATATTTTTTGGCGAAGTGATCGTTTTGAGGGGAGTGACTTTATATGTTAATGAAGGACTTTTTTATGGTTGTGACCCACCAAAAGGTCTATCATCGGCAAGATGAAAGCCCTTTTTAAGGTTCGGCCACTCCAAAAAGTCCATCATCAGCTAGTTGAAGACCCTTTCTATGTTTCTAGCAGTCTGAAATGTCCATCATCGCTGTAATGGTGGACATTTCTACCCGTCAAACTACCAGAAAAGTCCCTCACATTTATTCTCTATCTCAACTACTAAATTCCCAATAGCCTAATCTATCTTAAAATTTCACTTTCCCCCTCTGTCTTTCATCAATACCACTTTCTTTCTTATTCATAGAATAGTAGGGAGATAGAGACCAATCTATTCTCACTATTAAGGGAAAAGAGGTGAATATTTTGAGATATTATAATCGTCAATGTGAAGGGCAGCCGCCTAACCGCTATCGTAAAGACTGTGATCAAACTGTCAAAATCAATGTGAACTGTGAAGGAAAGGAAAATGGAAACGGTAACCAAAACGAAACCGCTGCCTTCTGAGCGGTCAATAATAGAGATCAGCGAGTTGATGTGGTGGATGCCTTTAATAAGGTTCTTTTCCAGACTGAGCAATTTGATATCGGTAACATCTATAACGCTGGTACCTCCACATTTGTTCCACTAAAGGCTGGGGTCTATTTGGTTGCGGGGACTGTGACGCTTCTTCCGGACAGCACCACGACCGAATATCGCGTGCGTGTGGAAATCCATGTGAATGGTGTAAGTGTAGCCGCAGACAATGATTATTGGGGAGAAATTGATCAAGCAGGAGTCCTATTCGTCAATGCCATCAATGGTCTCCACCATCCTCCAGCTTCAACCAGGCAACCTTGTCGAAGTATTTATTACGAGTACCACTCCAGGAGTCATATTAACCAACACTCCATCCTTCTGTACACGGTTTGAAGCAGCGAAGCTATAAAAGTGACAAAAAAAAGAGCCCGACAGGCAAACGGGATACTGACTGTCGGGCTCTTTTCTTTTCATTGTTTTTGAATGCAGCTGAGTATATGATAGTTTTAAAATAAACGAAAAATGGAATATAAAGAGAATAAACCCTATAAAGGAAAAATGATGAAATTGTAAACGGGAATTTAGAGCAGGGGAATAGGAGTCAGCATGATAAAACTATCAAACTTTAAAGACATCATCGGAATAACTGATACAGAGATAAATGAATTCAAGCAAGAGCAAGAGTGCTGACATGAAAACGGTTAGAGCAAAATACCTGAATGAGCAACAATAAAATAAGTGCCGGAGCGTGATGAGAGATATGAAAAATAAAAGAACTGCGAGTAAAAAGAGGTATGCTGTAGCTGGAATACTATTAATTGTTGCAATTGTTATCTGCACCATCAGCGTCTTTACGCTGATCGCCGCTACCAAAGCGGATATGAGGCTGACCATCCCGGAGACCAAGGAATTTTCATTTGAAGAAGCTGGTACCTATACCATTTTCCATGAGTTTGAAGGAACGCAACAGAATCTTAATGGTGTGGGGGTAATGGTTCAAGAACAATCGACGAACCAAACTGTAGAACTGGAGAACTACACTGGAGCGACCTATGAACTAAATGGTCGGAAAGGGGTATCGATCTTCCAGTTTGTCATCGACGAACCAGGCACCTATCAGATTTCAGCGGAAAACGCAAACCTTGATACAACAACGGAATCAATACTGACCATCAAGCAAGACTTCGTGAAAAACATATTGTTTGTAGTGCTGGGAATCTTAGTAGGCTGCTTTATGGGGATAAGTGCCATAGTATTATTTATTTTGACTTATGTGCTAAGAAAGCGACAGAATATATTAATAGATAACTAGTGATAAAAAGATGATAGGGTTAAAAATGAAAATTGTCCTGTTGCAGCCATATTGATAGGTCCTTACTACTAAACAATTTTTAAAAAACGGAAATGGCAAACGAAATGTTGCCAACCCCGCTCTTTAATTAAAAAGATGCTATTCCCCTGCTCCATAGAAATGAACCCAGTGAAAAAGAGTCAAACAGCAAAGCACTGATCAGCATAAAGGTGAACATTACCAGCATGAACAATAGAAAGAGTGCTAAGCACGTACCTGTTGTACCTAGAGCGTAATAGAGTCGTATTTTATGTGGGGTTTTTGGCAGCATCACCAAGAACAGCAGGTAGCTCACCACAAAATACGGAACAAAGAACGAACCTGGGCCGGTGTGCTTCAACAAAGACACAAGGAAGTCAGGTAATTGAATAAATGCAACAGTCAGGATACCGGAAATAATGAAGTTGCTGATCCAACGGCCCCATTTTACATGTCTCATCCACTGCATGAAAGATCCCCCTTTTTTCTTTATGATACCAAAACATTTGGGGAATGGTGTATTTTTATAAACGAAAGCAGCCTTACAGATTTCTTCTGTAAGGCTGCTTTCGTTCGTTCAGTGGGACAAGAGGCCTGCCCCTATTCTTCCAACCTTCGCTTCGTCATCCTCCTCCTTGGCTTCGGATTCAGCCAAAAAGCATAGCGCTGCCCTGAACAGAAGCGGGTCTGCACGATGGAGGCTTTTTTCATTTGTTCACGAATGGTTGCTGCTGATACATCGAGCTCTATTTCTTTGTAGTTCTGGAAGGTTATTTTGCACTTGGCAGGCGTGATGGAAGTAACTTGAAGGACATGATGCAGGAATATCCAGCAGCAGGTATGCTGATCTGGTGAATGTGTCGGGATCGCGATGATTCCTTCCACTTGATTAACAAGTAAAGGTGTCTTTTGTATGTAGTTTGTAGCCATGATCGTAGCTGTTCTCCTCCCTTCGGCGGTACAGCCCTCGTTCAGGCATGCATGATTCAGTAGATCCTTGGAAGATTCGCTCGTAATGAAATCCCCTTCCAGATCAAGAATTTTTGTCTGGTGCTGGGGGTGCGCATACACCATTAACGCCATTGTCGTTTCGTTTACTTCGTAATCTTCCACAATTAATACCATCAAAACACTCCTTCGAAAAATCAATTTTATTTAGGTATTTATACCTATAATTACATTATAATCCATAATTAGACATAAAAGTGTAATTTTTAACAAAAAATTTAGAATTTTTGTGAAAAATAGGTTTGAATATTGGTGATTTGGGTATGTGAGAAGAATTTCAGTGGGGAGAGGTCCCTTGTCCTACTAGAACGAAGGAGCCCTCCCCTGTTGAATTGAACCCAGCCTATGGTATCCTTGAAGCATACAAAAGTCCGAAATTAAAAGGAGTTTAAATATGCTGATTCAATGTACGAAAAAGCTGCTGGATGAGTTAAAAATAAAGCCGGAAGCACCTATAGAGGAGAATCCCCTGTTCTCCTGGCACGCGAATCTTTTGATGTTAGGCCGGAAAAAAACCTTGGTACTCGTGAATGATAAGAACCGCTACACAATTGTTCTCTTTGGGCTGAAGGCAAAGGAATGGAAGAATATTGATACGTATATCAAACAGGCTATACGGGAAGTATTCCTCGCGGAGGGAATCAAGGAAGAAATCGTTGAACAGTTTGTTTCTGCTGCTGATAATGTGGTTTTCACTAAAACAAAGGACCGTACCTCTGTTGCGCGAATGAATAAGTCGTGTGAAAACGTGTATTACTTTGATGATATCATTGATCCTCAATCTACCATTCAGAAGAGTTTAAGTCTGAGGTTAAGCGATTTTCTAGTAGGAGATGGAAAGAATGATTACTTCCATCCAAACGAGGCATTATATAAGGATCTTGAGGAGTGGACGGATGGATTTGTGTTCCGCATACAAGCTGCTCAGATTAAAGTGACGCTCGAACTTGGGAACAAAAAGGTTTGGAGAAGGCTGACGGTACCGACTTCCATATCCTTTTACGCATTCCATGATGTCTTGCAGGCTGCATTTGGATGGCAGAATAGTCATCTGCATGACTTTCTTATTTACCCTCCCAATACGGTGAGCAATGTGGTGGTTTCCAGGCATCGCAATAGTCCCATTCTAAAGCTCGTATGTGCAAAGGAAGCACTAGAGTACGAACGTGATATCCCAATGAAAATGGAGAATGAGGTTAAGCTATCCGAACATCTTTCCTCCCGGATGCAGTATAACTATGACTTCGGTGATAATTGGATCCATACAATCGAAGTGGAAAAAGTCCTGGAAAACCATGAATTAAATCGACCGGTTTGCCTTGGTGGAGAAGGAAACACCCCACCTGAAGATGTAGGGGGAGAACCAGGCTACAAACTTTTCCTGCAAACCATCCAGGACAAAAAACACCCCGACCACGATTACATGAAAAAGTGGGCCGAAAGCCACGGCTATGAAAAGTTTGACATTGAAAAAACCAATCAACGTCTGAAATGGATTTGAACCATGGGGACAAGTCCCTTTTCCCCATTAGAAAAAGGTCGAGGTACAGATACCTCGGCCTATTGGTTGTTTTTAGGTTCGTGTTTTATAGGGGCATGTCCGATGCATGGTTGGTGATTGATGATATAAAAGTAATAGCTAGAGGAAATACATTATGAGGCAATACACGAACCTGGATTCCTGATCATTAATTCGAACGGCGGCTGACTGCTTTCAGGATGAACTGTTTATCTTGAGGCGTTAGCAACGTCCAGCTCTTCACTTTGATCTTCATTTGAATCTCTCCTTTTCATATGTATTATCTAGTATAAAAATACCTCCAGCAAACCCCATGTAAACAACAAAAATTCCAACAAATTCCGCATTGTTTTCCGTTGAATGCCGGAGAATGACGGAAGGTAAATTAGCTTTATATAGCAAGTGGAGAGCGATCTTGTGGTATTTCCAAGGAAATTGTCACTTATTGGGGACGCATATTGGTGTAAATAATATTTATATCGCACTAAGGTATAAAATGGAAGTTCTGAAATTGGTTTTTTTTTATGCACTCTTTATTTTGATGAAGAGTGTTCTGTGTTCCCAAATCGTTTGAAAAGCCCTTCATGACTTTCATATAATAGCGCTACACTTTTAGAGTGTGTGGGACAATGGACCTGTCCTCAAATATCTTATTGATTATTCCGAAAACTCGTAGTATCTTAATAGTTAGGTAGAATGGTAGCGTTTGCATAAGATTGATAGTTTTGCTAGGGGAGGGATGATTTGTTTGTGCATCTTTGTGCAAACGATTTCGCAACTCGATGGTTTTGCACCTCTACAAACTGGCAAATGGTTTCAATCTTCGACATTTTGTGCAAACGCTTCCACAATTTAGCAAGTAGAATATCGACCAATCGATCAAGGGGGAAAGGGTATGAAAAGGAAGTTTCAAAGGGGTATGGCAATGCTGTTGTCGGTTCTTCTTGTGGTTTCCATGTTTGCTGGCGTCGCGCCACTAAGTGCGATTGCAGATACTGGGGAACGCAAGGTCATCCTGAGTTATGAGCGGGCTGACGGGGACTATGATGGCTGGAATCTTTGGATATGGGGAACAGGCATCAAGGATGATGCTCAGTATGATTTTACTGAATTTAAGGATGGGAAGGCGTATGCCACCATCGCGGTGAGTCCGGAAGCGGAACGCGTCGGATTCATTGTCAGAAAAGGGGACTGGGAAGCGAAGGACGTGGAGATCGACCGTTATGTGGCGCTGAACAAGAACGAGTCCCTCACAAAGGTCCAAGTGACAAGCGGTCAGGAAGAGATTTTCCAGGTGCCGGAAGTAAACGGACCGGTAGTGGAGGATGGCAATGCGCAATTCTTTTTCCGTGACAAGGAGCTTTATGCAAACGGGGAAATGAGCAAGGTCGAAAAAGTCGAGCTTTCGATTTTTGGTGAAAAATACGAGATGCAAGCAGAAGCGGAGAATGAACGTTTTACATACACGTACAACGACCTGCCGCGTGGCGAGCATGAATATACTTATTTTGTGACAGTGGATGGCAACACGACTGAAGTTACCGATCCATACAACACGGTCGAAGGCAAATCCGTTGTCAAGTATCAGGTTGCAGAACTGAATGTAAGTGGAACGGCTGAACCTGCAGCGGTTGATTACAACGACAATGCTGTAGTGAAAGTGGATCTTGGCACAGGTGAAGATACGCCGGTGAATGAGCTTTATATTAATCTATCAGCAATCGGCGGGAAAGAAAAAGTGAATATCGACCCGTCGCTGAAAGAAGTGACAGTGGCGGTCAACCAGAACGTTCCAGCTGGTGTGAAAACCTTGCCGATCACAGCGATCGATGAGTTCGGCAACAAGCACAAGGGCGAAGCGACGCTTGAGGTGAAGGCACGCACTTTCACAGGTGAGGAAGCGGACTTTGATTGGGACGAGGCAGTGGTTTATTTTATGCTGACGGACCGTTTCTTTGATGGCGATTCCTCCAATAATGACCCGTACGGCATCGGCTATGATAAGTCTAAGTCCGGCACTTATCAGGGCGGCGATTTCAAGGGGATTACCGCAAAGCTTGATTATCTGGACGAGCTTGGAATCAACACGATCTGGATCAATCCGGTTGTGGAGAACATCAAGCATGACGTGAGATACAACGACGATCCGAACACGCCTTACTATGCTTACCATGGCTATTGGGCGAGCAATTTCGGCGAGTTGAACCCGCATTTCGGGACGATGGCCGATTTCCATGAGCTGATTGATGAAGCGCATAACCGCGGCATCAAGATCATGGTCGACGTGGTACTGAATCATACTGGTTATGGCTTGAAGGCCGGTGACACGAGCAACATCCCGAACTTCCCGACAGACGAGGATCGTGCACGATTTGACGGCATGCTTCGTCCAGGCGGAACGGATACAGTCCGTGGGGAGCTTGCAGGATTACCTGACTTTTTAACAGAGCAATCCGCGGTTCGGGACCAGATCGTCCAGTGGCAGACGGATTGGATCGAGAAGTCGAGGACGGCGAATGGTAATACGATCGACTATTTCCGTGTGGACACGGTGAAGCATGTCGAGAACACAACCTGGATGGCTTTTAAAAACGCTTTGACAAAAGAAATGCCGGAGCACAAGCTGATCGGGGAAGCTTGGGGCGCAAGCATTGGTAATGACCAAGGCTATCTGAACACGGGAATGATGGACTCCCTGCTTGATTTCGAGTTTAAAAATTATGCGCGCGATTTTGTGAACGGCCAGATTAATGCGGTCGAAACAAAGCTACAGGCACGCAACGGCAAGCTTACGAACACGGCGACTCTTGGCCAGTTCCTTGGAAGTCATGATGAAGACCGCTTCCTTGAGGCAGTCGGGGGCGACCTTGGCAAGTACCAAGTGGCGGCATCCCTGCAGCTGACGGCTAAAGGGCAGCCTGTCATCTATTATGGAGAGGAGCTTGGCTTACCGGGAAAAAATAACTACCCTTACTATGATAACCGCCCGAACCTTCCATGGGACCAGGTGGAAGATAACGAGGTACTGGAGCATTACAAAAAGGTTTTGGCGTTCCGTAACGATTATACCGATGTATTTGCAAAAGGGGAGCGCGAAAAGATTGCTGGCTCTGACAGCGCGAAATACTTGATTTTCTCCCGCAGCCATGGCGACGAGAGCGTTTATGTCGGCTTGAACACGGCAACTGCGGCAAAAGAAGTGACATTGAACTTTGGCTCGGCGGATGCGGTGGTTACCGAACACTATTCCGGCGAAACTTTTGAAGCAACAGAAGAAGGAAAAGTGACGTTCACGATTCCAGCGATGGAGGATGGCGGAACGGTTTTATTTACAGTGGAAAATGGCGATGTACCTGTAGTGGACGAGCCGTCAGCACCTGGTGAGATCGGCGAAGACACGCTTCGCATCCACTATCAGCGCACAGACAACAGTTACGAAAACCTCGGCCTATGGCTATGGGGAGACGTGGCGGCACCATCTGAGAACTGGCCAAGTGGAGGAACACCTTTTGAAGCCGGTCAGGTGACGGATTATGGTGCGTATGTGGATGTAAAACTGAAGAAGGATGCACAGAATGTCGGTTTCCTAGTTTTAAATACGACGAACGGGGACAAGGATGGCGGCGACAAGTCACTTGAGCTGTTCTCCCCTGACCTGAACGAAGTATGGATCAAGCAGGGCTCTGATGAAGTCTTTTTATACGAACCGGTGGACCTCCCGGAAGACACGGTACGGATCCACTATGAGCGCACCAATGCCGATTATGACGGCTGGGGCTTATGGAATTGGAAGGATGTCGCGGTACCATCTGATGGCTGGCCGAACGGTGCAGCTGATGCAGCAGGCATTGGAAAATATGGTGCGTACTATGACATCAAGTTGAAAGAGGATGCACAGGAAATAGGCTTCCTTTTTGTCAACAAGCTTAATGGACAGCAGACTACAGATATGTCATTCGATATGTTGCAGCAGCATAACCAGCTTTTTGTAAAAGAGGGTGAGGATAAGGTGTACACGAACCCTTACGGCACAGTGGCAGTTGCCTTGTTGTCCGGAGAAGTGCTGTCCGATAAGAAAATCACGCTTCTTTTTACGAAAACAGAGGGCTTGGATCTTGAGGAACTGAAAGCACAATTGGAGATCAAGGACGTGGATGGGAATCCTGTGGCGATTGACGATGTGACATTGGACGGGGCACAGCGCGTGTCGGTTCACGGGACGTTCGATTTGGAAAAGATCCCTTACACGGTTAAGTATGGCGACCGCGAGATCACGATCAAATCCGGCTGGAAGCTGATCGATGAGATGTACGGCTATGACGGGAAGCTTGGCGCCGAATTGCATGAGGACGGCACGGCTACCTTGAAGGTCTGGTCCCCGAAAGCGGACGATGTTTCTGTCGTACTTTATGACAAGGATGATCAGAACACAGTGGTGGACACGGTTGCTATGACGAAGGGTGACCGCGGCGTCTGGAGTGTGAAACTGAGTGAGGATAATACCGGCTTGGATTCCTTGCGCGGCTACTATTACCACTACGAAATTACGCATGGTGATGAGACGAAGCTTGCGCTCGACCCTTATGCAAAATCAATGGCAGCATGGAACAATGAAGCGGGTGTACCTGTTGGGAAAGCGGCGATCGTCGATGTTTCTTCCATCGGGCCAAAGCTTGAGTATGCTGACATACCTGGATTTGAAAAGCGCGAAGACACGATTATTTATGAGCTGCACGTCCGTGATTTCACGTCAGATCCGAATATTGGAGAAGACTTGAAAGCACAGTTCGGCACATTTGCTTCTTTTGTAGAAAAATTGGATTACATTCAGGAATTGGGCGTGACCCATATTCAGTTGCTGCCGGTGATGAGCTATTACTTCAGCAATGAGTTGGCAAATGGTGAGAGGATGCTGGACTACGCGTCCACAGATACGAACTATAACTGGGGCTATGACCCGCACAGCTATTTCTCGCTTTCCGGCATGTATTCGGAAAACCCGAATGATCCGGAATTGAGAATAAAAGAGTTCAAGAATTTGATCAACGAGATTCATAAGCGCGACATTGGTGTGGTACTTGATGTGGTGTACAACCACACGGCACAGGTTTCGATTTTCGAGGACCTTGTCCCGAACTACTACCACTTCATGGACGCTGACGGCACGCCAAGAACGAGCTTCGGTGGCGGACGTCTCGGTACGACACACAAAATGTCCCGCCGCGTTTTGGTGGACAGCATCAAATACTGGGTGGACGAGTACAAGGTCGACGGCTTCCGTTTTGACATGATGGGCGACCATGATGCAGAGAGCATCCAGATCGCCTATGATGAAGCGAAAAAACTGAATCCGAACATCGTCATGATCGGCGAGGGCTGGGTCACTTTTGCAGGAGATGAAGGAGAACCGGTGCAGGCGGCAGACCAGCAATGGATGCAGTACACAGAATCTGTGGCAAGCTTCTCCGATGAAATCCGTAACGAGCTGAAATCAGGCTTTGGTTCGGAAGGGCAGGCACGATTCATCACTGGCGGCGCGCGTGAAGTGGCGCAGATTTTTGAGAACATCAAAGGGCAGCCACGAAACTTCAAGGCAGATGATCCGGGAGATGTGGTGCAGTATATCGCGGCGCATGACAACCTGACACTGCATGATGTGATTGCGCAGTCCATCAAAAAGGATCCGGATGTGGCGGAAAACAGCCTGGAAATCCATCAGCGCATTCGCTTGGGCAATTCCATCATCCTGACATCCCAAGGGACGGCCTTCCTGCATGCAGGACAGGAATACGGACGCACGAAGCAATGGAGAGCGGAAGCGGACACGGCGCCTTACAAGTCCACCTATATGACGGACAAGGACGGCAACCCGTTCCAATATCCATACTTCATCCATGATTCCTATGATTCATCGGACATCATCAACCGATTCGATTGGGAAAAAGCAACGGATGCAGAGCAGTATCCTGTGAACAATATGACAAGGGAATATACCGCTGGATTGATAGAACTACGTCGATCTACCGACGCATTCAGATTGGGCTCCAAGGAATTGGTAGATTCCAATGTGACAATGATCGATGCACCTGAAATCGGCGATCAGGATCTCGTGGTTGCGTATCGTAATGAAGCGACGAATGGCGATATGTATTACGTATTGGTGAATGCGGATACGGAAGCAAGAACGCTGACTTTGGGTGAAGACCTGACAGAAGGTGTAGTTGTCGTTGACGCAGATGAAGCAGGCGTTGAGGAAGTAACTGAAGTCACTGGTGTTGAGTTGACAGCTGAGGGCATTACGGTTGATCCATTGACGACTGTTGTGGTGAAGGTCAGCGCGGAAGGTACGGATCCGGGTGACGGCAATGGTACGGATCCGGGTGACGGAGACGGTGATGGAGACGGCGATGGGAACAATCCGCCAGGCAATGGCAATGTAAACAATCCTGGCAACGGTAACGGCAACAACCCAGGTGGCGGCAAACCGGGAGACGGCACAAAGCCTGGCAAAGGCAACGGGAACAAGCTTCCTGTTACAGCAACATCTGCCTTCAACTATATGCTACTTGGCGTGCTGCTTGTGATGATGGGCGGCGTGATGGTGGCTGGTCGGAAGAAAGCAGCGTGATTTTGGGGACAGGTCCCTCGTCCCCGTGGACTTAACCAGCTGGACGAAGCGGTGAAATGCTTCAACTGGGAGCCCGAGCTCGATTCGGCAGACAACCGCTCCATTCACTGGCTTACGAATCTCTATCTCGAGCTTGGGATGGTAGATGAGTCAAAATCCTATCTGTAAATGTATCATAATCTACAGAAGGGCTCTTGATGGAAGGTTCTAAATGAAAAAAACTCGTTAATTTGACGAGTTTTTTTCATTTCAGGTAATGTTGCAACCGCATTTTTTGTGTCCCGAAGTGGGATATCAACGAAAATTTCAATATATCGATGAATCCGGTCACGATATCAACGAAAATATACAAATATCAATGAAAATTTTAATATATCAACGAAAACAGGGCAGATATCGATAAAACGCATATTTCGACAAAAATCATCAACTCGGATAAAAAAGTTTGCAGGGTCTGGTCCCTTATGAGAAATGGGACAGGTCCAATAGTTTTCGTCATATTAGAAAGTTGAATGAATGCAATGGGTAGAAGAGGTAAGCGTACTTGCTGGCAGCAGGTACGTTTTTTTAGTTAGCTTATATATATCCCAAACTGGGGCGAGGGACCTGTCCCCCTAGTCCCGAATCTTACCTCATACCCATACCAAAATACCCACTAAAATTTTATATCTATTACAAATCCTGTAATTATTTTATTGATTTTTTATAATTTTTAGATTATTCTTTCTTTATGAAAATATTATTTAGCTTGGCTAAGTAAGTGATGGAATTCAGAAAACCTGAACACGGGAGTAAACAAATGGATGCTGCTTTCTATTTGTTTTTCTATAAAGCTTATAGCTTCATTTAATTACATTTAAGGGGGATAACGAATGAGAAAGAGGAAATCTATTTGGAGCTTCATGATGGTTATGGCGATCACGGCTTTACTTGTGGCAGGGTGTTCAAACAATAGCAAAACAGGGACAGATGGCAACAGTGATGGAAAGACTCCGGAAAATGAAAGCAGCACGTTGACGATTGCGATGGGGACGGATATTGTGAGTTTTGATATTCACAACCATAACAACACGTCCACTGAGGCAGTACATGACAATATGTTCAATTACCTTTTCAAAAAGGATGCAAAAGGGGAAATTCATCCTGAATTGGTCGATACATTCAAGCAAATCGACGACCTGACAGTGGAAATGAAGCTGAAAGAGGGAGTTACCTTCCACAACGGCGATCCATTGACATCGGAGGATGTAAAATTCACGCTTGAGCGTGTTGCGACTGATGATACGTTGAAGGAGTATCCGAACTATAAGCAGATCAAGGAAGTCCAAATTGTGGACGATCTTACTTTTAAAGTAGTGACGCATGCACCGGAGCCGTCATTGTTTCACCGACTTTCCCGTTTGGGTTCTGGAATGTTGCCTAGCAAATACATAAATGAAAAAGGCTGGGACCATTTCTTGGAGAACCCGGTCGGGACAGGGCCTTACCAGTTCAAGGAATGGGTGAGGGATGACCGCATCGTGATGACGCCGTTCGAAAATTACTATGAGGGCAAAGTGGAAGAGTGGGATGAAGTGGTATTCCGCGTGATTCCGGAGAACTCCACTCGCGTTTCCGAACTTCTCACTGGTGGCGTGGATATCGCTGTCAACGTACCGCCGGCTGATTGGGACCGCGTGAATGACAATGATGGAACATCCATCGTGCAGGAGACGTCCAACCGTACGATCATGCTGATCCTTCGTTCAACTGAAGGCTATCCGACTTCTGATGTCCGTGTCCGCCAAGCGTTGGATTATGCAATCGACAATAAAGCCATTACGGAAAATGTCCTGAAGGGCGGCGGGGTGCCGACCCGTACGCGTGTTGGCCCTGGTAACTTCGGGCACAATCCGGATCTGCACGATACCTACAACTATGACGTCGAAAAAGCGAAGGAGCTTTTGAAAGAAGCAGGCTATGAAGATGGCTTTGAAATGACGCTTCACGCTCCGAAAGGCCGCTACCTGCAGGATGCTGAAATCACAGAAATGATTGCCGGCATGTTTGCTGCGATCAATGTAAAAGTGAATATCGAATTCATGGAATGGAGTAATTTCGTAGAGATGCGATCGGCGAAGAAGAACAAGGATGCTTACCTATTAGGACTTGGTAACTCCATGTTTGACGGAGCATACTCTGTTGATTGGTACAGAGCGGAGCGTTTTGCAGGCGAGACCGACTACAAAAACGATGAAATCGAAGCACTATTAAATGAATCTGCGACAAATATGGATCCTGCATCACGTGAGAAGCAGATCCAGAAGATCGAAGAGATTGCAGCGGAGGAAGTGCCGCACATCATGCTTCATCAGGAAAAGATCAACATCGGTGTCAGCGACCGCATCAGCTTTGACCCGAATCCGGACGAAATGATCTACGTCCCTACCATTAAAAAGAAATAAAAACCTACACTGACTTGAAGGAGGACTGGGGAATATTCCCTGGTCCTCTACATCATAAGGAGTGAAATGATGGGCAAATACCTGGTTCGACGCCTTTTACAAATCATACCCGTGCTTTTTATCATTTCTTTTATCGTATTCTGCCTAGTCTTCGTAGCGGGTGACCCTGTTGCCCTGATGCTGCCGGAAGACGCCAGCCAGGAGGACATCGATCAGCTGCGTACCTCACTTGGATTGGACAGGCCGTTTCATATTCAATATTTTACATACATGCAGGGGCTTCTGCAGGGGGACTTCGGTGATTCCTTCCGTTACAATGCAAGCGCACTGCCGCTGGTGCTGGAGCGATTGCCGGCTACACTTGAACTTGCCATAGCGGCGATGTTTGTCGCGATCGTCATCGCCATCCCGCTTGGCATCTGGTCTGCGACAAAGCAGAACTCCTCGCTTGATCTGCTCGCGACAGGCGGAGCGGTGCTTGGAAAGGCGATGCCGAACTTCTGGCTTGGGATCATGCTGATTCTCCTTTTTTCCGTGACGCTCGGTTGGCTTCCGGTTTCAGGACGGGGAACTTTCGCGCACTTGGTGCTGCCGGCGATCACCCTAGGCACAGGGATTGCAGCAGAGATGACAAGGCTGATCCGTTCGAGCATGCTAGAGATCCTTAATCAGGATTATATCCGAACAGCAAAAAGCAAAGGAATCCATGATTTTTTCGTTGTGAACAAGCATGCATTGCGCAACTCCTTGATTCCGGTCGTGACCATCACGGCCCTACAGACATCCACCGTAGTGGGCGGGACGCTGATCACAGAAACGATCTTTTCCTGGCCGGGTCTCGGACAGCTCCTGATACAGGCCGTCAACACAAGGGACATGGCGATCGTCCAGGCAAGCGTCTTCGTCATCGCCTTTATGGTCATTTTAATGAATCTGCTAGCTGATCTAATATACAAAGTATTGGACCCAAGAATCAAATACAACTAGAAGGAGGGGAATGTAAATGGCGGAAATCAATATGGGGACAGGTCCCGTGTCCCACCAGCCCGTGACAAGTGGAGCGGACAGGGGGACAGGCCCCGTCGTCCGATGGGCAAGGATGCTGTTAAGAAGTAAAACGGGTACGGTCGGGTTTATCATTGTTTTTTGCGTTATTGCCGTTGCGGTTTTTGCGAAGGTGCTGGCGCCTCATGATCCTAACCTTATCAATCCGGCGATGATGCTGAAGCCTCCGTTCTGGGCGGAGGAGGGCACGACGGAATACCTGCTCGGAACGGATAATCTCGGACGCGATATCCTGAGCCGCATCATCTATGGCTCACAGGTGTCCTTGCTTGTCGGAATTGCGGCCGTGGTGCTCGCGGGGGCTATCGGTGTTTTCATCGGGCTGATTGCCGGTTATTTCGGGGGATTCCTCGATAACCTGCTTATGAGAATAGTAGATTCCTTTCTCGCGATCCCTACCATTCTATTTGCACTGGTAATCTTAAGTATTTTCGGTCCGAGTGTGACGACGCTCATCATCGTCCTTGGAATCACCAACTGGGTCACCTACGCACGGCTTGTCCGTGGGGAAGTGCTCTCCATCAAGGAACGCGAGTTTGTCAAAGCGGCCCGGTCGATAGGGGTCAGGCACTCGAAGATCATCATGCGCCACCTGCTGCCGAATGTCGTGTCTCCTTTTATCGTCATTTCTACCTTGAGTGTCGCGACGACGATCATTCTGGAGGCGTCGCTCAGCTTCCTTGGCCTTGGCATACAGCCGCCTACGATTTCTTGGGGCGGAATCCTGAGTGACGGCAGGGATTATCTTGCCACAAGCTGGTGGCTCGCCACTTTTCCTGGTGTCGCCATCACTATCACGGTTCTTGGCATCATTTTTCTTGGGGACTGGCTCCGGGACATCCTGGATCCGCGCTCCGTTACTCGCAAATAAAGGGGAGGTTGTAACGTGACAACACTGTTGGAAGTGAAAGATCTGCAAACCCATTTCAAGACGGAGAACGGAGTCATCCCATCTGTGGACGGTGTTTCTTTTTCAATAAAAAAAGGGGAAACGATCGCGGTGGTCGGTGAATCCGGCTGTGGAAAAAGCGTGACCTCCCTATCGATCATGGGGCTCATCGGGGCAACGGGAAGCATTGAAGCGGGATCGATCCTTTTTGAAGGGAAGGATTTGACCAAGCTCTCGAAAAAAGAGATGAGGAAGCTGCGCGGCAACGAGATCGCGATGATTTTCCAGGAGCCGCTGACGTCCTTGAATCCGTTATTTACCGTCGGGAATCAGATCTCTGAATCTATCAGATTGCATCAAGGGGCTTCCAAGCAGGAGGCAAAAATTAAAAGCATCGATATGCTCCGCCGGGTCGGGATTCCGAGGCCGGAGAAGGTCTATTCCTCGCATCCGCATCTATTGAGCGGCGGGATGAGGCAACGGGTCATGATTGCGATGGCGCTATCTTGCAACCCGAAGCTACTGATCGCGGACGAACCGACGACTGCGCTCGACGTGACAATCCAGGCGCAGATTCTCGAACTGATGAAGGGTCTGACCCGCGACTTTGATACATCCATTATGCTGATCACCCATGATCTGGGCGTGGTGGCGGAAATGGTCGACACCGTCATAGTCATGTACGCAGGCCAGGTGGTCGAGCACACCGATGTGTTCACGCTTTTCAGCAGCCCGAAGCACCCATACACGAAGGGGTTGCTTGATAGTACGCCAAAAATTCATGAGCGGAACGAAGAGCTTTTAACGATAGAAGGCACGGTCCCGACGCCTGCTGCCATGCCAAAGGGCTGCAGATTCCAGCCACGCTGTCCATATGCCATGGAGAAATGCATGCACGAGGCGCCGCTACTGGAGGAAACGTCCGCAGGGCACAAGGTCCGTTGCTGGCTGAATGAAGAGGGAGAGGTGGCCATCTAGATGTCAGAAGTGAAGGTAATGGAAAAGGCAGACGAATATCTGTTGGAAGTCAGAGGCCTGAAGAAATATTTTGACGTATCAGAAGGTCTTTTGAAAAGAAATAAGCAGTACCTAAAAGCGGTCGACGGCATAGACTTACTAGTAAAAAAGGGTGAAACGCTCGGTATAGTGGGGGAATCCGGCTGTGGCAAGTCCACGACAGGCAACCTCATCATGCAGCTGCTCGAGAAGACCGAGGGGGAAATCATTTTCGAGGGGGAGGACCTAAGCACGCTTAGTGGGGAGCGACTGCGGAAAAAGCGCGCAGAAATCCAGATGATCTTCCAGGATCCCTACTCCTCGTTGAATCCGAGAATGCGAGTTTTTGATATTATTGCTGAGCCGCTTGTCACACATGGTGTGGCAAAAGGGAAAAAGCTGAAAGAAATGGTGCACGAGCTGATGGACGTTGTCGGCCTTGACCGATCCTATGCAAGGCGGTTTCCGCACGAGTTCAGCGGGGGGCAGCGGCAGCGGATCGGGATAGCGCGGGCGATTGCCTTGAAGCCGAAGCTTGTGGTATGTGACGAACCTGTATCCGCACTCGATGTGTCGATCCAGGCCCAGATCCTGAATCTAATGGTGAAGCTTCAGAAGGAATTCGACCTGACGTTCATTTTTATTGCGCACGGATTGCCTGCTGTTAAGCATATCAGCGACCGGATTGCCGTCATGTATCTTGGAAAGGTGGTCGAGGTTACCACGAAGGAGCAGCTATTCGATGGACCGCTACATCCTTATACAGAGGGGCTATTGTCGGCCGTGCCTTTAGCAGACCCGACCCTGAGGGATAAGAAAAAGCGCATCATCTTGGAAGGCGACATGCCAAGCCCGGCCAATCCGCCTTCAGGCTGCCGCTTTCACCCGAGGTGTGTGTACGCACAGGACAAATGCAAAGTGGACGTGCCTGAATTGCACGAAAAAAATCCAGGGCACATGGTCGCATGCCACTATCCGCTAGCAGTTGGTAGTAGCATGGGGACAGGTATTTTGGAACAGTGAGTGATTTGGAGCCGGGGGGCAGGTCCCACGTCTCATCCAATGACCCGCATCCCAACAGTGCACACCATAATCATGCACTAGAATAATATAAGATTAGAGGACTCGCAATAATTAAAGGAGATGTCAGAGAGTGGAGACGTATTTACAGCAGAGCCAAGCAGAGATGCTTCAATTGATAGAGAAACTGGTGAACATCGATAGTGGGACGTACGTGAAGGAAGGAATCGACCGCGTAGGCGCCATTTTGCGAGAGGAATATGAAAAGCTGGGCTTTACCGTTGAGGTGAGGGAAGAAGAGAAGTACGGCAATAACCTGATTGTCCAACATAGGAACGCAATCGATCCGAAAATCATTTTGGTAGCCCACATGGATACCGTATTCCCACTCGGGACAGCCGCCGAGCGCCCGTTCAGGATAGAAGGGGACAGAGCCTATGGACCGGGTGTTGTCGATATGAAGTCAAGTCAGGTCGAGCTTTTATATGCCATCAAAGCCCTGCAGCAGTCCGGAAGTGAGAGCTATAAAAACATGCTGATCATCTTGAACAGTGATGAAGAAGTGGGATCCCCGACTTCCCGGCCATTGATAGAGGAAAAATCCCAAGGCAAGGAATACGCCCTCATCATGGAGCCGGCAAGAAAGGATGGGTCACTCGTTTCAGCAAGACGCGGCGGGGGAACCTATACCGTGATTGTAAAAGGGAAGGCGGCACATTCCGGAATCGAGCCGCAAAAAGGTAGGAGCGCGATCGAGGAGCTCGCACATAAAGTCATCCAACTCAACGCATTGAGCGATTACGACAAAGGCATCAGTGTCAACGTCGGCTTAATCGAAGGCGGTTCTTCCATCAATACCATTCCGCCAATCGCGACCGCCCATGTGGACATCCGCATCTCGGAAATGCACCAGGCCAAGTACCTCGAGGAAAAAATAAAGGAAATCTGCGCGACCACGGATGTATCCGGCACCCAGATCATCCTGAAAGGCTCCATCAGCCGCCCGCCGATGGAGAAGAACAAGCAAACGGAATCCCTGCTGCACCTTATCGAAGAGGTCGGAAAGGAAATCGGCCTTCAAGTATTCGACACTGCAACGGGCGGGGGATCTGACGCATCTTTCACCTCCGCAACAGGAGTCGCCACTGTCGACGGCCTTGGCCCGGTAGGGGGAAATGCCCATAGCGAGGACGAGTATTTGGAGATCAAGACGTTGCCGGAGCGGACTTTGCTTTTGGCGAAGACGATTGATCGGTTGTCGAAGTGAGTGGGCAATCCATATCTAGAAGAAATGTAAAAAAGCAGCCTGCCAAAGTGGAGGCTGCTTTTTACTTCTAGTCAGGGTGATTCAGTATCACGATACTTTTCCAGCTCCACCTTCATCTGCTTTCTCTATGACTCTTTCAAGATATTCCTCAACAGACAATTCTCTCGCATCATAAGCCTCTTTTGTAGCCTTTTCATCCTGATGGTTGCTTTTATTCAACAACTTTACATTGTACAGCTTATCTTCCTTCTTAAAGAACAAAATTTCCTTCTCTCCATAAACATTAAGGTTGGAGGTCAAATCTAAAATCGTGCCACTCCAATCAGCAGGGATTGATAAAGGGTCGATAGGATTGTATTTTAAGAATGCGTTGATGAACTCTACTTTAGGTTCTTCCTCATCTGAGAAAATGATGGTGAGGGAATCAATCATGTCAGATCGATATTTAAATATCTCACTGTCCGGATTAACATCGTTTTCATATCGTTCATTCGGATCTCCATAAACTGCTAATACTTTTGCCATGCTGTCTCCTATACCGATTCCTTGTTTAAATTCTTTCCGTGTTTTATTAAGCTTAAACGCACCAACTTCGTCCATGTAAAAGGTAGGCGTGTTTGTATAATCATTTGTCTCCTCCACCGACACGTCCGATTCCTTCTCCTCGATTTCGGGGACGACCTCCGGCACCTCTACCGGCTCATCTTCCTGTGGCTCAACGATAGGAGGGTCATCATCCGACATCCCTGGATCCTTCTTCAAAAAGTCCAGCTGGGAAAGGGTGAAGAGGCAGATGATTGCTACTGCCGCCACTAGGGCGGTATAGTAGCCGATAGGGCTATTACTGCGCTTTTTCGCTTGGATGCCCTGCAGGATTCTATTCTTCTCTTCCGAGGAAACTTGAATATTTTTCAATAATAATTGATCCATGTCTTTGTTAAGATTCTTCAGTTGCTTTTCCATGCATTTTCACTCCTTTCCAGCTTTATCTTGAGTTTTTCGCGTGCCCGGAAAAGGCGGGTCTTGATGGTGTTCTCGTTCAGTTGGAGGATTGTGCTGATTTCTTCCACGGACAAATCTTTATAATAGAATAATATAATGACCTCACGCAGTTTGATGGGAAGCTTCAGCACCTCCTGAATCAGTTCCTTTTTTTCCATCCCCGACACGGTCGCCGACTCAGGGGTATTCTGTTCGAGCACCTCGGGTTCAATTTCCGCCTTTGAAATGAAATTGCGGAAACTCCAGCGCTTCAAAGCATCCTTGGACTTGTTGACGGTGATCCTCATCAGCCACGTCCTATAGGAGCTTTCCTGGCGAAATGAATCCAGGTGATGGTAACAACTGATAAACACTTCCTGTATGATATCCTCGGCGAGTGCCTGATCCTTCACATAAAGATAAGCAACTCGCTTGAGCTCGGTTCCATAATCTTCAATCAGACTTTCGAGTAAACTTTCCTTTGAAATAGACATCTCATGTTCTTCCATAGCTTCCATATTCCTCCTCCCTTCCCATTATAGACGACGCCAGGGGGGAGGGGGTTCCTTAATTTTTGCAAAAAAAAACTCACTCCAATATGTAGAGTGAGTGGAGGGGCCTGACCCCTTATTTTTTTCTTCGTTTCTTGATGTACAGAAAGATTAACGCGACAAACAGAATAGCCAACAATACATACACGAACTTGGAGTACAGATCCATATATTCCACGATCGTATCCCATGATGACCCAACTGATGCGCCAAGATAGATGAGCACCACATTCCAGATCAGCGTCCCGAGTGTCGTGAAAAGCAGGAACAGTCCAAAGTTCATATTCGACATCCCGGCCGGAATGGAAATAAGGCTGCGGATCAACGGGACGAAGCGGCATAAAAATACCGTCCAAGGCCCATATTTGTCAAACCAGGCATCGGCGCGATGGATATCCTTTCTCGTGATGCGGAGTACATGTCCATAGCGGTCCACGATCTTTTCCAACCTTTCCACATCGAGCTGCAGGCCGATTACGTACAAAACGATCGCACCAAGGACAGATCCGACCGTGGAAGCGGCGACGACACCGCCGATGGTCAGGCCTGATGTGGTTGTGGCAAAGCCTCCGAAGGTCAGGATCACCTCCGATGGAACTGGCGGAAAAATATTTTCCAGTGCAATTAAAAACAGGATTCCCATATATCCATATTCATTGATAATGTCAGTCAGCCAATGCTCCATTTTCGCTCTCCTCGTAATATAACATTTCTTTATTATATGGAATCGGGAGGGCGGACTGCAAATTTTAAAGGTGGCGTTGGCTTACATAAGGGGTTGTGTAAAAAAAGCGGGGTGACCTTTCCCCACGTCCCCGTCGGAATTGCGGGACAAGGGACCTGTCCCCTAAACCACATAATCCACCTCAATGATATCCCAGGCGGTCACAACGCCGAGCGGTACTTCTTCGGGTTTGCCGTTTTCGGTGATGATGATCATTTCCAGGTCCTGCTTCTGCTGGTGGTAGTCCTTGAAAATGTCCTCCGCTTCGAGGATATTGAGGTTCTTCGGTGCGAACGTGATCGGGTGCTTCTGCTCGTATTGGAAGACATCCCTGATTTTGATGTCCGATAGGTCGACAATCCTGCTGGCTACGTGATCGGTCATCCAGTTGACCATTCCTCTGGTCGTGAGAAGTCCAACGCACTCCTTCTCCCTGTATACGGGATATTGGGAAAATGGGAACTGCTTCATTTTACTCATCACGTCATCCAGGTCATCCTCCCAGTCGAAGGTGATGACGTCCTTTGAGGCGATGGAAAGCGCGTAGTTGGGCTTGGAGAGGGTTTTCGAAATATTTTCGATGCGCTGGACAACCTCTTCATGCGGTTCTGCTATGTAGTATCCCGCAGCCTTCTTTTCATGGACGAGTGCGTTACGAAGCTTGGCATATTGGTACAGTTCGTCCTGGAAGGCCTGAATCATGCGGTGGTGGCTGCTTAGGCGCAGGAGGGCACTGAATTTATCATTCGTTGTGTTTTTTGCAAGCTTTTTCAAGGAACCATGTATTTGGTTAAAGGCGATTTCGAAACGCTCGGAAAGCAATTGCTGAAAGGATGTATTCAAAGTCTGTAACTCCTTTTTCATTTGGAATATAATTCTATTATACTAGATTACTAGAAAAGAATGACAATCGGAATTGTACTTTCTCAAGGAAATGCTAATTGGGTTAGAGAATTTGTAATAGTAACATCAAAAATAGAAATTCTGCGATAGACAATTTGAGGGCCAGACCCCACAACACTTTAATCAATTAACGCAGAGCGGGTCAGGCACCTTATACCCCCCACCCCCATACTACCAATGGCCTATCTTTTATAGTTCGAGTAAATTTATCTACCAAAATATTCTGTGAATATCTATACTTGAGGTAACAATATGAATCCGAAAGGGCAAACCTGTGGAAACGCAGGGACGCAAAGCTAGAGGGGCTTCTTTTACTTCATGTAAAAATGCCAGCCAGTTGCCGAAGCACGCGGGCAGCTATTCTTCGGTTTAGCTGTTTTTTTATGGATTTTTATTGAAACATGTTTCAAGGGGGAGCAATAGATGAAGAAGTTTATTTTAACCACAACTCTGGCATTGACTTTGACGGTGGGAACATCGGTTAATGCAAACACAGAGGAGAACATGACAAATGATGCGGGTACGACACCTGACCAGTTCAGCTACTTTTTTGACAAGCTTTGGGAGGACTTGAAGCTGACCTTTACGTTCAACTCTGAAGAAGAGGCCAAGCTTTTGGTTGAATTTGCAAAGGAGCGCCTGGCAGAGGCTGAAGCGATGACTGAAGAAGAGAAGAAGGAGTACGTTCAGGAACTTGTGGAGGATTACCTGGCGCTGTTGGAGTATGCAGAGGAAAAAGTAACCGAAGCAGTGACAGAAGAGGACATAGATGATGAAATAAAAGAAGAATTGAGTGAAGACCTTGAGGAAGCTGCGGAAATCGATGAGGAAATTGAGGAGCAGCTTGAAGAGGAAGTAAAAGAGGAAGTTACAAAAATCACGGACAAAGCCTATCTTGTAGCGAATGTTGTGATGGGCTATGACACCGAACAAGTGATATCCTTGCGTGAACAAGGATTCGGATATGGCGTTATCGCTAAAATCATTTCCTTATCTGATATCTCCGGGAAAACGGTAGAGGAAATTGTAGCCCTTGTTGAGGATGGAGAGTCTGATCTTGAAGCGTTGATGACAGAGCTTGATGTCACGATGGCTCAAATCAAGGAATCCGCCGTTTCTAAAAAATTGGCCCATGTCGAAGCGGCACTGGCTGATGCCGTTGAAGCGGAAGATAGCAAAGCAATCAAAAAGCTTACAAAAAAATTAGAAGTTTTGAACAAGAAGCATGAAAAATTTGCAGCAAAAATAGAGCCGGTGGAAGAAACTGAAGAAGAACAGGAAGCGGTTGAAGAAACCGAGGAAGCGGCACCTGAAGAGCAGCCGGAAGTGACAGAGGAAACAGAGGTTGTGGAAGTTCCTGAAGAGGAAGAGTCGGAATCTGAGGAGACTGTCAGCACAGTGATCCCTGCAGTTGCCCAAAAGAATAAGGAGCAAGCGAACCAGCATAAGGAACAGGCAAAACAAAAAGCTGAAGAAGCAAAAAATAATGGGCAGCAAAAAGCTAACGAAAAGAAAGAGCAAGCTCCTGAACAGACAAAGGGAGTAGAAAAAGAAAAAGCTGACTCTGTTGGAGATAAGAAAGAGGAGCGCAAAGGAAAAGATAAAGGCAATAACGGGAATGGAAAAGGAAAGAAGGACGATGGAGAGTAATAGTCTTCCCAAGACAGGATCAGTTTTTCTTTCTTTAGATGAGTAAATTTAGTAAAGTCCACCACCCTTTTTCAAGTAAAGGGTGGTGGACTTTATTGTTTTTTACTAAATTTCAAGTGTCTCCCCATAGGTCATCACACAAACCTCCACATCTGTCCCTTCCATTGCTTCTTTCAGCTCCTGATCCTGCCCCACCATGAACTGAATGACGGGGAATCCTTCTACCAGTCCTGCCATCATTTCAGGATTTGCGGACTCATCCACTTTAGGGAAGGTGTGACATGGGATGACTTTTTCCACAGCAAGTAGGTTATTCAGTGCATATGTAGCCTCCCGTACGCCCATCACAAATTGGCCGGAGCAAGCTAGGATGGCTACTGTTGGGTGATAGATGTCCTGGATGATTTTCATGTCCGCCATCACATTCGTATCTCCGGAAATATAGAGGACCTTTTCTCCGAAAACATTCAGTATATAGCCGCATGGCAGACCAACCAGGGCAGGTGGACCCTGAGTTTCTCCAAAGGAAGAGGTATGGACAGCATTTACCATCGTTACTTCGAATGTGTCCTCGCGATATGAACCGCCGTAGTTCAATGGGAAAACATTGTAACCCTCACCCATCAGCTTGAGAGCAAGCTCATATTGGGCGACCACCAGCACCTCTGGATTTGCTGCTTTAACTTCCGAAAGCCCAGAAATATGGTCAAAATGTCCATGGGTCAGAAACACTGTGTCTATCTTCTTCAAATACTTTTCCTGCAGAAATTCCCTGGGGCAAGCAGGATTCTGTCCCAAAAATGGATCTACCATTACGTTTTTACCCTTATTTGTAGAAATGACAAAGCATGAGTGGCCTAAGCGTGTAATTTTCATATACATGCTCCTTTATTATGTGATTTTCATTTATCATATTTATGTAATTTTATAGGCGATAGACCAGTGAAAAATAAATATAGTGTTTACTGAAGTGCAACAAAAAAAAGCATCGCTTTGTGGCAATGCTTTTTTTGTTGCATAGGATTAGGTTTGCTCATTATTCTACTGAAAAGCTCTTTTCCGCTAAGAGTTCGCTTCCGCTGGCGAGTCGAAGGATGTAGTCACCTTCTTCTTCAGGAGGATAAATCTCGATGGAGAACCAGGTCCAGGTTGGGTCAAGAGGTTCCTCCCACTGATTAATGATTTCTTCATTGATTCCTATTTTTTTCAAAATGATAAATGTCACGCTGCCGCCTATCGGTTCTTCATCCTGGCCATAGGTTACTGCAATAATATCATTAACTGTGAATGTATCGGTTACGTCCGCAACCTCCATTTCCTCATCACGACCTATTCCGATTTCAATATAACCTATACCTTTTTTCTCGCTTGTTTCTTCTGAACAACCTACCATCAGACCAATGAGCAGGAACAGTCCAAGCAGGCACCCACGCTTGTTTTTCATCTCATCGCTCCCTTACATATTCTGTTAACGACAATTGTTTAATCATATGAAAATGAGGGAGTGTCCGATAACGTCAAAGGTTTAAAAAATATTTTTGTGTAGTTAAAGGGTCCTCCTTCACAACTAAAAAGTCGTGAAGGAGAACCCTATCATTACAATTTATCTTAATTAAGCTAATCTCTTTCGTCTTGCAACAACCATACCGCTTATTCCCACAAACAATAAAGCCAATCCAATCAGGACAAAATTCATTGTATTTGTTGCAGTTACAGGTAGCTTGTTACCTTTTTCAGAAGATTTTCCAGTGTCTTCTTTTGTTGTGTCTTCTTTTGTATCGTCAACAGGTTTAGCTTCAGGTGCTTTATCCTCTTCTTTTGGATCTGTTTCACCTGGTGCTTCTTCTACATCATCATCTTCCTCTACATTTTTTGCTAAGGTGGTAACGCTGATTTCGCTCTGGCCTAACAAGAAGCCATCTCCATCAAAAGCAACTACTGTGATATCATAGGAAGAGTCTGACAGGAGATCAGTAAAGTGATAGTAACCTTCTTCAACTGTATCTACAACCTCTTGATCAACAATAACTTCATAATAGGCAACTTCTTCTTCACCTTCATACATCCAATCAATTTCAATGCTGTTTTCTGTTACATCCAGTACATTGATGTTGATTGGAGAGACACCAATATAGTCTTCTTCATTAAGAAATACCTCTACACCTCTATTAAGAAGTTCCTGGACAACTTCCAACTCAGGAGTTTCTTCTTCGAATGTAAGATTCGACATATCGAATAGGGTGACCTGATATAGATATTCCAAAGTCAATAATACGCTAATATCAGTGACTGGAGTGGCATGTAGATTAAGGAATTCCAGCCCTGGGAGTGATTCTAGAACTGTGATGTCCTCAATAGGGTTATTAGCTAGATTCAAGTAAGTTAGTAAAGTCAAATTCTTTAATGCTGTTATGTCTTCAATAGAATTTTCTTCCAAGTCCAACATCATTAAGTTAGTGGCATACTCCAAGCCTGAGAGATCTTCAATATTCAAGTATGCAGCATAGAGATACTGAAGACGCTCCATATCTGATTGATAGATTTCACGGTCTGGTAAGTATAGGTTTTGGCGAATAGCCTCTTCTAATCCCTCATCAGCGATCGTAACGATGTCACCTGTCGGCAGTCCAAGCGTACTGGCAGTTGTCGTTGCATCAAAAAGAAATTCTCCTGCTTCACTATACATTTCAACCTTGAATTCATATTCTGTTTCTACTTCCAAGTCCGTAAATAACAAATAGGATTCATTTGTTTCTGTATATTTTTCCCCATTCACATAGACAATATAATTATAGTTTTCAAGATAAGAGTCTTCCTCTTCATCATGGAAGTAGTGATACCATGTTAGGAAAATACTTTCCTCTGAAGTACCCTCTGCATATGCTTCAAAGTAAGGCTCCATCTCTTCTTCTAAAATATCAACGTAAACGCCTGCTTCCTTCCAAACGTTTAGTACCTCCCAAGCAGGAGACCCTTCCGTCAAATCAATATCTGTTTCTGACAAAGTGACGTGAGTTAGGTTCGGTAGAAGAAGTAATGTATCAATATTGGAGATGTTGGTACGATCTAAATATAGATACTCCAACTTCGTCAAATCTGATAAATCTTGGATATATGAAATTTTGTTATCGGATAACCATAGGATAGAGAGATTTGTTAAGCCCTTTAAAGGGGCGATATTAGTAAATGTATTTCCTTCCAAATCCAACTCTACTAGATGAGTAAGATTAGTTAGGGGCGTTAAATCTGAGATTTCATTATAAAATAGGTGCGCAGCTTCAAGATTAACTGCTTTTTCCAATCCTGAAATGCTTTTTATACCGTAGTCTGCTGCATAAAGAACTGTCAGGTTTTGAACATCACTCTCATAAATGTCTCTTGTTACACCTAATTGATCTTTGATGGCCTGTACTAAGTTCTTATCCGCAAACGAAGCAATTTTCCCGGATGGTGCAGGGAATGTGGTAACCTCAATGGATTTTTCCAATAATACTTCGTTTGAAGAATTTAAAGCTTTTACTGTCACATCATAGGTTGTGTTCGCTTGTAATTTTGTAAACTGATATTCGGCAAAATTGATTCCACCGGATTTTACAAGAGTTCCATCCAAATATAGTTCGTATTTTGCCAATCTTCCTTTGCTGTCTTCCACATGACCATACCAAGTTACAGTAAAGGAATTTTCATTAACAAGCATTTTTTCTATTTCTAAAAAAGATTCATCGATAATTTCCTCTGAATCCTCTTGCAAAGCTGCTTCTTTTTTTGTAACTGGTTCAGCTTCTTCCTCTTCAGTTTCTTCTTCTGTTCCAGATGGATTCTCTTCTTTCTGCGTTTCGTCGTGTACAACAGATAAAGTATTACTGTGTACATTTACATTATCTATATTCCATACAACCTGATATTCAATATCTTCATTTACCTCATCTATACCATCTACGAAAGTATAAACTTGTTTTGTTTCTGTTGATTGTTGTTCTGATTTTTCAGGATTGATAACCTCGTTTTGACCGTTTTTTACCAATGTGAAAATTTGCTTAGTGCTTGTTAAGTCATCATTACTACTTGTTTCCCATTCGAGAGAAACACCATTTTCCGTTTGTACCGCTTTCGTTAGTAATACTCCAGTTTGCTCCTCCGTAACCTCAGCAGCAGCTAAAGCTGGACTTAATAATGAAAGTAGTAAGGTAAATACTACACATAAGTTTAGCCAAAAATACTTTTTCAACTAAAACCAATCCCCCATTTCTATTAAAATACCTTACATAACAAAATGATTATACTCTCTTTGTTCGTTTTAGGGAATTACTTTTTATGTAATTTATTTATAAAAAATGTAAATTATTTGATTGACAGATTCGTAAAAGGTATATAAAGAGGCCTGCCCCCTACCGCTATAAATCGGTAGGGGGCAGGCCCTTTATAAATATAAATAAGTGAAAAAATTAGCTCTCAAAACCGTTTGGATTATTCTCTTGCCATTTCCATGAATCCCTGCACATCTCATCCAAGCCTTTTTCTGCAGTCCAATTTAACTCGTTTTTTGATTTAGTAGGGTCTGCGTAACATTCTCCAATGTCTCCAGGTCTGCGATCAACTATACGATAAGGAACCTCTTTCCCGGAAGCTTTTTCAAAAGCTGTCACCATTTCCAATACACTATAACCTTGTCCTGTACCTAAATTATAAGCGTGTGTCCCTGAAGTAGTGGTGGTCTTCTCCAAGGCTTTCAGGTGACCTTTTGCCAAATCCACTACATGAATATAGTCTCGAACTCCGGTACCATCAATTGTAGAATAGTCGTTACCGAAAACTTGCAGCTGTGGAAGTTTACCAATTGCCACTTGTGTGATGAAAGGCATCAAGTTGTTCGGTATTCCATTTGGATCTTCTCCAATACGGCCGCTCTCATGTGCACCGATGGGATTGAAATAACGCAATAAGGAAATGCTCCATTCATTATCGGAAACATATAGATCACGTAATATTTCCTCAATCATTAATTTTGATTGTCCATAAGGGTTTGTTGCACTAAGTGGAAAATCTTCAGAAATCGGAACCGTATCTGGCATTCCGTAAACCGTTGCAGAGGAACTGAACACCAAGTTCTTAACACCGTGTTTTTTCATTACTTCACATAATAAAAGAGTCCCTGTAATGTTATTATGATAGTAATAAAGAGGTTTTTGAACGGATTCTCCTACTGCTTTCAGTCCAGCAAAGTGAATAACAGCCTCAATGGAGTTTTCCGTAAAAATCTTTTCAATATCTTCTATTTTTAATAAATCTGCCTCGTAAAATCTAACATCTTTCCCTGTAATTTCTTGCACACGCTTAATAGATTCATATTTACTATTTAAAAGGTTGTCCATTACTACAACCTCATATCCTGCATTTAATAACTCAACACAAGTGTGACTACCAATGTAGCCTGCACCACCCGTAACTAAAATAGCCATGTTATATGATCCTCCTCTTTTATAAAGCACTTCTATATATTAACATATACCAGTATTCTAATTACAGTAAATATATATTACAACTATTAATAACAGGATGTACTCACAGAGTGTCGAGAAATGATGTCGGTATATGAATATAATGGCTAATTTCCTCGGAAATTGTTTGATTTTGAAGGGGAGAGAAGATTAGGTAAAGAGAAAAAGAACCCCGGCCATAAAACAAATAAAAATGGTCGGAGTCAGCTCATATATTTATATACGCTTAATACAACTTCCCTTGCCTAAACAGCACAGTGGATAGCTTCATCACCGAATGGATATAACAATTCTGCCTCAGCGGAAACGGGTCTCCAAAAAAAGCTGGAAGAATGGTGTCCATGGTGGTCTTCATCTTTTTGTACAACAGTTCATACACCTCAGACTCGCTATAGAACTGTGTTTCCCTGCCCTGCATCCATTCAAAGTAAGACACGATGACCCCGCCTGCATTGGCAAGTATGTCAGGCACGATGATGACGCCTTTGTCGCTGAGGTATTGGTCTGCCTCGCTTGTGACTGGGGCGTTTGCGCCTTCTACGATGATTCCGGCTTTTATTTTGTCCATATTATCAAGGTGGATCTGGTCCTCGAGTGCTGCAAGTATCAGCACATCAACGTCTAGATAGAGCACCTTGCTGCGGTCCTGGATTTCCGCCTTTACGCCTGCTTCCATGAGCTGTTCGTCCGTCGTAGGCAGGTCGCCCTTATAAAGGGAGCTGAATCGGACGAGGGCAGGTATATCCAAACCATCTGAATTGAAGAGTGTCACGTTTCGGTCGCTCACGGCAACCACCTTGTTCTCCAGGTACTGACATTGATAGGCCTCAAGCGCTGCAACGGAACCTACATTACCAAAGCCCTGTACAGCGATCTTCAACGGACGATTTTCGTATTGAAGTGCCGCTTTGGCGAAGATGTTGTCATTGCTTGCGCCTGATAGAAATTTTCGTTGATCTCTCATGAAATCATGCAGCATGTATCGGAAGGTGAAATAGACACCCTTGCCTGTAGCTTCCCGCCGCCCGAGCGAGCCACCGTTTACGACACTTTTTCCGGTGAAGCTTCCTTTATAGGGCTGACCCGGACGGATGCTTTTGTACTCAGCCATCATCCAGTCCATTTCCCTTTCACCAGATCCAACATCCGGTGCCGGAATATCCTTGTCAGGCCCGATGATGTCGCTGAAATACTGGACATATTTTTTACAGATGAGATGCAGGTCTTTTTCGGTAAAGGAGCGCGGGTCGAGGATGATTCCGCCTTTTCCTCCGCCATAAGGAACGTCGTGGAGTGCATTTTTCAAGGTCATAAGGGAAGCAAGATTGATCACTTCATCCTCGTTGACGCTCTCATGGAAACGGATCCCGCCCTTATATGGCCCGAGTGCATTATTATGCTGGACACGGAAAGCTGGGATTCTGACAACGCTTCCATTTTCCAGCGCGATGCGAAGGAATGATTTATGTACATGGTTGGGGGTGGAAAGGATGGCGCCCAGGGAAGTGAAGGCTGTTTCCCTTGCTTCCTCCTTCAGTTCGGGAAGGAATGCGGAATCCTTGAGCAGCGCATTCAATGAGTCTTGGACTATTTGACGGGTTTGATTGGACATTAACATAATCCCTCCAGTAGCTTTTTCCATAGTATAACATTTTTGGATGCAGTATTTAGTGATTGCTGACCGATATATTAGTCTATTAAAAAGTTACCCTATGTTCGATATGAAGAAACTTATTAAAAAACTCCCACAGGGGTCTGGCCCCTTGGGAGTATTATGAGAATAATTGGTAGTCGTTGCGTCCGTTGTTTTTGACCTGGTAAAGCGCCTGGTCGGCTCTTCGGAAGAGTTGTTTAATGGTCGTGCCGTTTTCTGGGAAAATCGATATTCCGATGGAAGTGGTAGCCTTTATTTGTTTGCCTTCAATCCAATAAGGTTTTTGCAGGAATGTCTGGATCCGCTCGGCCATATTATTCACATGTTCTATGTTTTCAACATGTTTAATCAGGATGACAAATTCATCCCCGCCTAATCGTGCAACAGTATCCTCCGAGCGGACACATTTAGACAATCGTTTTGAGAGCTCTACTAAAACCATGTCTCCAAGGTCGTGGCCATATGTATCATTTATCTGCTTGAAGTTGTCGCAGTCCATAAACAAGAGTGCCAGTTTTCCATTATTTTTTATTGCATCGTCTATAGCTGATTCTAGGGATCGCTCCAGCAGGCGCCGATTTGGAAGGCTGGTGAGACTGTCATGGTATGCCTGATAGGTGAGCATCTCCTGCAGCTGCTTGCGTTCAGAAATGATCCGGCCTGTCAGGACAATCTGATCAAAGTCCCCATTACCTGCAATCGAAGTCGCGTTCACTTCCACCCATATCTCCTCATTTGACTGGTCGAGATATCTAAATTCCATCTGTACAGGATGTTTGGTACCCTGCAGCTTTTGAAGGTTGGCCATCAATAAGGCATGATCCATTTCATGGACACCGTATGTCATGTACTTGCCGATCATTTTTTCATAATCCGTTCCCAGAAGGTTCCGATAGGACGGGGACGCATAAGAAACGGTACCAGACTTATCCACAACCTTGATCAGGTCGGATGAATGCTCTGTTATCAAACGGAATTTTTCTTCACTATCCTTCAAGGCACGCTCCATTTCTTTCTTTTCTGTTATGTCCTGTGCAATGATATAGCTACCTGTCACAGCTCCTTTAATGATGATCGGGACATGTGTCACATAAAAATACAGCATGTTTCCTTTTAAATGGGGAAACTCAATTTCATAACTGGTGACATGCCCATCAAGTGCCTGCTGGATTGGGTCGTTCGGCAATCGGAGTTCCTTGTTCACATACTCCTTGAAGTCCACACCGACAATCAGTTCCTTTTTGTATCCGGTCAAGTCTTCACATGCATCATTAACGTTGGTAATAAGACCTTTTGAGTCAATCATCAATATCGCATTTTTATGATAGGAAAAAAGGGACTTGTAAGCATCTTTGCTTTCAGCAAGCTTTGCCTCCAATTCTCGCAGATGCTGGATGTTGCGATAGATCATGGAGACGGCTGCTACGTTCCCTTCCTTATCGAATATCGGCGAATAGCTGACAGAGGTATGAATGGTTTGCCCATCTTTCGTTAAGCGGATTGTTTCCATAGGCATAACTGAGTGACGGTCTTGAAGCTTCCGGATCGTTTCTTCTGTTTGCGCTTTCAATTTTTCAGATGAGAAAGGGAAGTCCTTCCAGTGTTTGCCGATCATTTCAGACTTGGTCCAACCGAACTGTTTTTCAAAGGCATTATTGATTTTTAATATATTGCTATTTGTATCTACCACCATCATTGCATCCACAGTGTTTGCTACAAGGGAGTTCAAGAAAAGATAATCTTCGGCTTTTTTCTTCAGTTCATTCACATTTTTTGTGATGGCAAGCACGTATATGTGATCCCCATCTTTAATGGGAGTCAAGGTAGTTTCCGAAGCAGGCATGTCCGGTACAAACAGGTTAAGGTCCGAATAACTGACCGACTCCATTTTTTCTACACAGACAGAGTAGTGCTGGTGAAGGAGTTCATAGGTGGAAGCAGGCAATACGTCTTCCAACTTTCTTCCTATCATTTCAACAACAAGCTTTTGCTGTGCAGAGGCGTTCACATACTTATACCAGAAACTATCTTCCTTCCATTCCACCAAAAAAACCATGTCTACCATATGTTCAAAGAAAAACTGGAATTTCTCTTCTATTCTCATAAGTATCCTTCTTTTCTACCAATTATTTTTGCAATGTATTACTTTATTATAAATATTAATTAGAAATATATCTATATTTTGTAAATAGATATATTTCCATTATTTAAAAGAGTTGCAAAAGAGTGTTGGCGCATCCGAAAAGGGACATTTTGCATTCAGGTCAGATAGTGCGGCTACGGGACTGTGATTTAGAGCATGGTAAGGTAGCTTTTGTGCATATCCCAGTGGTTTTTGAGCGTAAATCCAATTTTTTGTGCGAATTCGATTGATTTTTCAACGTAGGGGATTCACGATCTGTAGTATCCGTTTGGAGTTTATTAGCTCAGGAAACCCTTCTTTATTCCCCAAGCACCCCCTGCAAAACTTCCAACATTTTCTCAGCCATGGCCATAAACCCAAGGTCGTTGGGGTGGACACCATCGACGGTGCCCTCGTTGGTATGGTTTCCGAGCATGTCGGTGCCGTCCACAAAGATGATTTTGCGATCTCCATCTGACTGAAGCTGTTGAATTAAGTTTTTCTGGAATACTAAACGTTCCAGCCGGTCGACTTTGAGTTGTGGATTCACTGCTTCACCGGCATATGGGAATTTCGAAACCACCACTATCGGGATAAAAGGATGTTTTTTGCGATAAATACGGATGAAGGCGGGCAACGTTTCCTTGTATTTTTCAGTACTTATGCAATTCGGTTCGTAATCAAGGACGAGGCAGGCGGGATCTTCGATGGTGCTGATCAGTTTGGCGAGGTTAGAGTCGCCTTGCCCGTTACCGGAGAATCCGAGATTGATAAATTCCAAATTTATTTTTCTACTCATTATATTGCTATATGACATCCCGGGCCTTGAGGCGCAGCCGCCCTGGAGGATGGAGGTCCCATATAGGATGATCTTTTTTTGACTGTCATAAGGTGGAGGAGGTGAAATTTGAGCATCTTGGTTTACGCCTACCAACACTTCTTCCACACCTTGGTAAAGAGGGAAGTTCAGTGTGATGGGCAGGGGTGTGGTTTCTGTGCGTTCAAAGAAGGTGAGTTCGTATTCCTGTTGGGTATGGTCATATCTTGTTATGTTAATAAAATGTTTTTTACCAGGATTTCCGATATAGCAGTCGAAGCCGCATTGTCCGGAGGCAGGCATATGGCTCATGTCGGCTTTGGCTGTCAGCTTGACTTTGACTGCGAGGACTTTGGCGTTGGTCTTGAAGCGGATTTGGCCGCCTGATGTATGGTTGGATAATTCATCCACGGCTTGACGGATTTCCCATGCTGGCTGACTAGGTAGTCTGCGATAGCTATTTTCTTTCTCAAACCAGGCAAAGCCGTTTACCTGAAATGGTGTGTCTTTTGGATCATGCCACAGTATGCGGTGGCCGTTCAATTCCCCGTGTCGCATATTCGGATCATGCTTTGTTACTGCTGTATTTTTTTCCATTTTCATTACCACTCCTTTGCTATTATCATGATCTAATCCTTTAGAACTGGTTTCAGAATTTTTAGATTATTAACTTTACAAATGGATGACTATCTCTTATTATGGAGTCATCTTCCATATATGTAAATAAAAAAGGAGAAATCCTCCAAAAACTGTTGCAACTCAGACTTCCTCCATTGCCCCCATTACAGTATGGTATTGACACCCTGCATCAGGAAAACTCACATACCGCGGTTGGACATTCTGTCCCGTCCCACAACAATTTTTTGATAGCGTTTACATTTGGAGGAACGCCTGAATAAGGCTTTTTCATAAAACAACCTTACATAATGACACACGGAGGTGAAGGATGAGAGATTAGCTTAGGACGGTCTGTCTGCTGCTCGAGCCCTTATGAAACTATGAAAAAAGGTAGGTAAAAAAGTATGCTCTGGAAAAAAACGATGAAAGTTTTGACTGCTATGATTCTATTATTTTCACTTATCCCTTCTTTGTCGGCTTCGGCTGACTATTCGGAGGACGATGTGATTGAGGTGGAGGCTGCCCCGGAGGATGTGACAATTGATCCGGTTGGTAAGATGAAGCAAATCAATTTTATTGATGAGAGTTTTGAAGGCAAGGCAGATTTTATCGGGCTGTATACATCGGAGTTTGCCCGTGAAATCTTAGTGAAGCGTTTGTGGGTGGCGGTACAGGTGAATGAACGAAATGAGGTCACCCAAGTTGTGAGTCCGTCTGTGAATGGGGGGGTTCCGGTATGGGAGCCGGAGCAGACGATTGAAATTCCTGAAGGTGGCTATGTGTTGCTGGCTCAGGATGATTCTTGGGCGAACAAGGATTTCCGTAAATTCCTTGCAACCAATTTCACAGAAGGCGACGTGATTAAACTTCGTAAAAACGGAGAAGTGGTCCCTATCACGGAATTTATGACAGGTGATGGGCTGGTACCTGGCATTACACTTGACAATGAACCGCTATACACGGTAACTGAACCGGTGACAGAGCTTTCAGGGAGTATCCGCAATCTGGAAGAAGGCGAAGAATATAGTTTGACCGCGAATGGCCAAGAGGTGGCAATAGCCGCTGACGGGACCTTTTCATACAGCTATTCCTTGAGTGAAAAGACAAATTATATTGACTTGACGATTTCCAAAAATGGGACGGAATATGCGACAGAGTCAGTTATCGTATTTTACAAGGATTATGTGGAAGAGAATAAAGAAGTGTTCCTTTGGGTCGATCAAGCGACCAATGCCCGGAAATTCCAGACCTCCGAGAGCATTTATGACATGCTTGTCCTTGCAAAGGATGCTGGTGTGACGGCAATAGCGCTGGATGTCAAAGGGGTGGAGGGGTTTGCTTCTTACAAAAAGAATGATCTGACAAACAGGCCGTACGTCAGTGAGATGACTGCCCCTTCAAGGGCCGGTTCCAATCCTGACTTAGACCTGTTGGAGGAATTCATTACACATGCCCATAGTTTAGGATTGACGGTACATGCTTCAACCAATGTCTTTGCTGAGGGGTCAATTGCCTATAATGAGTTTGCTGTATTGGATGAGCATCTTGATTGGGAGGAGCAGATATACCGTCCTGAAGACGGAGGAGAAATCAAACGTCTGAGGGAAAGTCAATATGGTCAGAGTGGTGCCCTTGTTGCGTTTGTTAACCCGGCTAACCCGGATGTTGTCGATTACCAGTTGAAGACGTTTGAAGAAGTAATCAAGAACTATGATGTGGATGGCGTCATTCTCGACAGGGGACGCTATGATAATGTGTTTGCTGATTTCAGTGATATCTCCAAATCGCAGTTCGAGGAGTTCCTTGCAGAGCGTGGAAAAGAGCTGACAAATTGGCCAGCGGATGTTTTCACGTATGAGGGCAATACAAGAGTGGACGGTCCGCTGATCGATGAGTGGTTTACGTATCGTGCAAGTGTCATCAAAAATTTCACTTCAAAGCTTCGTGATGTGGTGGATGGCTATAACGCGGAGCGTGAGAAGGATGTCCAGATTTCTTCTTACGTGGGATCCTGGTATGATTCGTACTACTTGAATGGAGTCAACTGGGCAAGCCCGAATTTCGAATATGATGAAAGGCTGAAGTTCCCGAATGACCAAATCTATACAGATGATTATGCGCAATTCGGCTATACGGAGGATCTGGACTTCCTGATGATCGGGACGTACCAGGACACGGCTGCCGAGGTCAAGAAGTATATCACCCTTGGTAACATTCTGATGAACGGGGATCTTCCGGTGTATGCGGGAATGGCACTCGCCAACCATCAGGAGCCTAAGCTGCAGCGAGAAGTGTTCCAGGCTGGATTGCAGAACTCTGCAGGTCTGATGATATTTGATTACTCGCAGGCAAACTTCCCGGTGATCAAGGCATCGATCGATGATGTGGAATATGTGAAAGATTACGAGATTGGTATCAGTGACCCGAGGGATGCATCGACAGCGGTGCGAGGAGATTATTATAACGTAAATCGTAATGAGGATAACATCAATGTCTATGGTGAATCCTTCGGTTACTCCACAGGTACGAACAAGTGGGGAGTGGAGGCTGTCATTGATGCGAACGGAAAAGTTGTAAAGATGGTAAATAAACAACAGGCGATGAATTGGAGCTGGGTGCAGGTGGAGGACAACAATAGTGTCATTCCACAGGGCGGCTTTGTCATCTCGGCTGCAGATGCATCCGGTGTCAGGGAAAGAAGGCAACTGGTTGCCAATGCTTATAGTGTCGGCGATGATGTTCGTGCTGCAATACTTACTGGCTACCTGGATTATGAAAATAAAACATTCAAAAAGGATGAGATTAGTTTCAGTGGACAGGTGCAGGTTGTCGGTACAGGGGAAGCGTCCGTTAAGATCAATGGCGAGACAGTTGCGGTTGAAAGCAATGGCACCTTCACCACTACATTGCCGCTTGAGCTTGGGGTGAACGAAGTGGAGTTGGTGGTCCTTGTTGATGGCATGGTCACACATGAAAAACTCGTGACGATGACTAGGGAGGACCTGGATGTGCACGAGACAATCGCTGAAGCGAAGGAACTAGTTTCAGAATATGTGACAAATAAGGGAATCCGCACGGCACTTATTGCCCAACTTACCAATGCAGAGCGTCATTATGACAAAATGGAAGAGCATAAAATTCAGGGAAGAGAAGAAGAAGCCTTGAAAGAAGAGGAGCTTTACCTGAATGCCGTGGATAAAGTTATGAAAAAAATCGACAATCATTCCACAAAGCATATCAGTGAGGAACATGCCCAAGAGATAATTGCGGTCTTGGCAGATCTGCTATAACGGGTGGAAGAGTAAGCATCTCGCTCTTGGAGGGCGGGGTGCTTGCTTTTTATTTTTTCTTTCCTGCCAGTAGGTTCTATTCCCTCAGGACTTAGAACCGCTGTCCTGTAAAAGGTCTTGAAGTTAGTTGGTAAATTTTCAGAATAAATAAAATAAACACTTTACAATCTTTGGGCTTCTCGTTATTATGGAGGTATATTCCAAAATATTAATAACAAATTGGAGGATAACTCCACCGGAAAGTAAATCTATTCAATATAAACAACATGAAAATTTCAGTGGGAGGGCGTTAACCTTGTCCAATAATCATTACATGGACGGCTTTTATAAGTTTTGCCTGATGTTTGCAAGACTTGCCTACCTTAATCTGCTTTGGATTTTGTTCATCCTAGCGGGTCTTGGCGTCTTTGGACTCTTCCCTTCAACAGTGGCGATGTTCACCGTGGTGAGGCAATGGGTGAAGGGAAATACCGATGCACCGGTTTTCAGGATCTTCATCGGCACCTTCAAAAAGGAGTTCATCAAAGCAAATCTGTTGGGTGTGACATACTTGGCAGCAGGTGTGATCCTGTATATCGATATTCTATACTTTTCATCCCCATCCAATCTCGGGTTACTCATTCTTTATTACTTCTTTTGGGTTTTGACCGGTATCTATCTGCTTCTTGGTGTTTTTCTCTTCCCTGTTTATGTCCATTACCAGGCTCGATGGTGGCATTATTTCAAAAGCACGCTTCTTATTATGCTCATGAATCCCCTTGTAGTAGCAGCCTTTCTGTTGATTCTTGGTTGTGGTGGAGTGATCTTGCGCGCACTACCGGGACTTATCCCGTTATTTTCAGGCAGTTTCATGGCCTATGCCCTCATGTTAGTCAGCTATAAAGCTTTCAACAAAGTGGAAGCGCTTACGATTGAACCTTCTTCAACCCAGCTTCAGCCGGTGGATTAGACATGCAGGAAAGTAGCATAGAACCCTTACCTTAATACAGGATGTGAAAAAATGGAGAAACAAGACTTATTGGACAAAATGAAAGGGCAGTTGATCGTCTCCTGCCAGGCTCTGCCGGACGAACCGCTGCATGGACCGGACATTATGGCCAGGATGGCGGTTGCGGCAAAAATGGGAGGAGCGGCAGCCATCCGGGCAAACGGAGTGGAAGATATTATCGCGATAAAGATTGCTACGAGCCTCCCCGTAATAGGGCTGATCAAACAGGATTATGAAAATTCCGCGGTCTATATAACGCCTACCAAAAAAGAACTGGATGCGTTGATGAATGCCCAGGTTGACATTATCGCACTGGACGCTACAAAACAGCCTCGACCTAATGGAGAGGGTCTCGAGGAGCTGGTTCGATACATACGGGAACGGAGCTCCATTCTGATTATGGGGGATGTATCAAATTTTGAAGAGGGGATTGCAGCCGGATGGGCTGGTGTTGATATGATCTCAACCACCCTATCAAGCTACACCCCATACACAAAGGACCGGCTGATACCAGATCTTCCGCTTATCGAGGAGCTGGCAAAAGCTAGCAAGGTCCCTGTCATTGCTGAAGGTAACATAAAGACGCCGGAAGAAGCGGCGGAGGCATTGAGGATTGGGGCACATGCGGTGGTCGTGGGCACTGCCATTACACGGCCTCAGATTATTACAAAACAATTTTATGATGCATTACGACAAACTGCGGAGCAAATTAAAATAAAAAAACAAATCAAATAGCTGTCTCTATCCACTAAATGGTGAGACAAGGGGGAAAGTGGATGTTAAGGCATTTGGAGGAAGCAAAAAGACAATTGGAATCCTATTTACCTTCCCAGACGAAGCAACACGATCACGATGCATTCTGGGAACGGACTTTAATAGAGACCAGGAGCCGGCCGCTGAATGAGCAATTGGAACTGATGGACTATCCGATCAAGCAGGTAAAGGCATATGAAGTAAGCTACCATGGTTTTGATGATACGCCGATACAAGGCTACTATATCATTCCAACCCAATTTGAGGGGAAGCTGCCATGCCTGATTTTCTTTCACGGGTATGCAGGGCATAAAAATTCTGTTTCCCATTATATGAAATGGCTGATCCAGGGGTATGCGGTATTTGCAGTGGATTGCAGGGGACAGGGCAGAACAGGTGACTATTCGAGATATACTTCCGATGAGATGGGAACATGGGTGACAAAAGGGATCCTTGATAAGGAGGAATACTACTATCGCAAAGTGTTTATGGATGGAGTCCGGGCCATTGATTTTGTCTGCTCAAGGACGGAAATCGACCAGGAACGCATAGCAGTGATGGGAGCGAGCATGGGGGGAGGCATTACCCTTGCAGTGGCAGCGCTGGACGATAGACCTAAGCTTGCGGTCGCCGATGTTCCGAATTTGTGTGATATCCCGCTTGCCATGAAGCAGAAGTTCGAAGGTTCACTTACAGTGGTGGACCAGTTCCTTCACCGCCATCCCGAATACATTGAGCAGGTCTATACAACACTCACCTATTTCGATAATCTGAACAATTGCGAGCGGATCAAATGCCGCACGAGGATGACGGTGGGACTGAAGGATCTTATCTGTCCGCCGATGCCGATCTATGGTGTCTACAACAGGATGCATTGTCCAAAGTCGATCGAGGTATTTCCTTTTTCCGGGCATGATATGGGAATCATAGACCATATGGATAAAACGCTTGCATATGTGAACGAGTTTTTATGAGTATCTTGGACTGAACGCATAGTGTAGTCATGAATGAAAGCCAGACCAACATAGAAGGTGGATGTTTTTAATGAGTAGAGTAAATTACCCAATGAACCCAGATGTAATGATTACGAGCATTTTTCAATCCTTGACGAAATCCGAGCAAAAAGTGGCCGAGGTAGTAAGAAGCAGACTGAAGGAAGCGGTCTATTGGTCTGTCTCCGATCTTGCAGAGCATGCCGAAGTCGGTGAGACGACGGTTATCCGTTTTTGCAGGAAGCTCGGCTATCGCGGCTATCAGGACTTCAAGCTGGCGGTTGCCCAGAACGGAACGGAATCGGCCAGGCAAGAATACGGAGAAGTCCAGGATAGTGACAGTGTGTATGTCCTCGCCCAGAAAGTTACTGCGGAGAATAACGCGAATTTGCAAAATACCCTGAGCCTTGTCCATCCTGAATCGGTGGAGGAAGCGACCAGCGAGATCCTCACTTCCAATAAAATCTACCTTTTTGGAGTGGGGGCATCCGGGGTGATGGCCCAGCAGGCGCAATATAGATTTATGCGTCTTGGGTTCAACGCTGAGTGTGCATCTGATTCCCATGTTATTGCGATGAACTGCTCCCTTGTCAAAAAGGGAGATGTGGTAATTGGAATCTCCACATCCGGGAGTACGAAAGATCTGGTGGATGCAATCGCCATAGCCAAAAGGAATGGAGCATATATCATCTGCATCACAAACCATATGAAGTCGCCTATCACCAAATATGGGAATGTGGCGTTATTGACCTCAGGTGTGGAAGATCCGCTTCATGGTGGGGCATTTTCCTCCTTGATATCCCAGATGCATGTCCTCGATATACTGACACGTTATATTGAACGTCAGCAGAAGGAACGCTCATTGGCGGCCCTGCAAAAAACGGCAAAGGCAGTATCGGACAAATTATACTAGGAGGCCTTTATGTTTAAAAAGGAACTTTCAGCAGATATTGTAATCATCGGTGGAAGTACAGGCGGCTGTGCAGCAGCGCTTGCTGCGGCAAAATCTGGCTGTCGCGTGATCATGACAGAGGAGACTAAATGGATCGGGGGACAGCTCACCAATCAGGCAGTCCCGCCGGATGAACACCGCTGGATCGAGCAGTTCGGCTGTACACGGAGTTATCGGACATACCGGAACAAGGTGCGAAACTATTATCTAACACATTTTCCACTTAAGGAAAAGGCAAGAATTGTACCCCAATTTAATCCGGGAAGCGCAATTGTCAGCAGAATATCCCACGAACCGAGAGTATCTCTTGCTGTACTTCACGAAATGTTGGCTCCCTATATACATAGCGGCAAAGTCCTCATTTTAACCGAAACAAAAGCGGTCCGGGTAGAAACAGAGGGCGATGAAGTCAAAATGGTGGAAGCGGAGAACATCAATACGAAGCAGAGATATGTTCTGTGTGCGCCATATTTTCTTGATGCAACAGACTGTGGTGACTTGCTGCCACTGGCAGGGGTGGAATATGTGACTGGTGCCGAATCCCAAAAAGAAACAGGTGAGCCCCATGCAAAGGTTGGAGAGGCTGACCCAATGGAAATGCAGGCCATCACCCACTGCTTTGCACTCGATTATATCGAAGGGGAAGATTACACCATCGAGAAGCCGAAGGACTATGATTTTTGGAAAAACTATCAGGCGGACTTTTGGCCTAATAGGCAGTTGGACTGGACTGCAGTCAGCCCAATCACCCTGGAGCCTATCACCTATGGATTTTTTAAGGAAAAAGGGAAGTTTTCCTTATGGGAGTATCGCAGATTAATAGATAAATCTCAGTTTCAGGATGGCCTCTATGATGGGGATATTTCCTTGATTAACTGGCCGCAGAATGACTACTGGCTTGGCCCGGTGATAGATGTAAGTGAAGAGGAGCGCCAGTCTCATCTGGAGGGAGCGAGGCAATTGAGTCTCTCGCTGCTCTACTGGATGCAGAAGGAGGCTCCAAGGCCTGATGGCAAGGCAGGATACCCTGGTCTTCGCCTGAGGGGTGATGTGGTCGGAACGGATGACGGTCTTGCCATGTATCCATATATCCGTGAATCCAGAAGAATCAAGGCGGAATTTACCGTATTGGAACAGCATATCAGCACTGATGTCAGAGGAGAGACGGGGGCGGAGGTTTTTCATGACTCGGTTGGAATCGGCTGCTACCGGATCGACCTTCATCCTAGCACGGGGATGACAAACTTTGTGGATATTTCGAGCATGCCGTTTCAGATTCCGCTTGGAAGCCTGATACCTGTCCGGGTCAATAATCTGCTTCCTGCCTCCAAAAACCTTGGTGTGACACATATTACAAACGGTTGTTATCGTTTGCATCCTGTGGAATGGAACATCGGGGAGGCAAGCGGCTATCTTGCGGCCTACTGCATCAAACACGGTTATACCCCGCGTCGGGTGCGAAATGATGAACGTCTGCTAGAGGACTTCCAACAGCACCTGGTCTCGGAAGGCATAGAGCTTTCCTGGCCTGTTACGCATTCGGTATAGGCGGCTGCTGTTAAGTGGTGAGAAGGGAGGGTTCTATCCATGTTAAAAGATACACCCATAGAAACGAATCAACATGCACATATTGATATGAAGATAAAATCGAAAGTCAAAAGGAAAAATGTACTGGTTAAATATTGGGACCTATATCTGCTTTTGGTCCCCGGTGTCTTATTTTTTATCATATTTAAATACGTACCGATGTGGGGGATTGTCATCGCCTTTCAGGATTACAGTGTATTCGCTGGAATCCAGGGAAGTGAATGGGTCGGTTTCAAGCATTTTGAACGGATGTTCCAGGCGGAGGAATTTTACAGGATTTTCAATAATACCCTTTTGATCAGTCTGTATAAGCTATTCTGGGGTTTCCCGGCACCGATCATTGTGGCGCTTATGCTGAATGAGCTTCGAAATTTGATGTACAAAAGGACCATCCAGACCATCATCTATATGCCGCATTTCCTGTCATGGGTCATTGTCGGAGGAATCATGATGAACCTTCTTGGGCCATCCACAGGTGTGGTAAACAGCTTCATTCAGTTTCTCGGCTTTGAGCCGATCTATTTTATCGCGAATGACAGTTGGTTCAGAACAGTTCTTGTAACGAGTGACCTTTGGAAAAGTGTCGGCTGGGGAACTATCCTTTATCTCGCAGCGCTGGCAGGGATCAATCCACAGCTTTACGAGGCTGCGACAGTGGATGGTGCAAACAAATGGCAGCAGACTTGGCATATTACGCTTCCAAGTCTCCTTCCGACTATCGTCATCCTTTTCATTTTACAGATGGGGAATATTCTGGAGGTCGGCTTCGAGCAGGTATTCATCCTGTTGAACCCACTCGTATACAACGTGGGCGATGTTTTTGAGACCTATGTATACCGTGTCGGGGTTACACAGGGGCAGTTCAGTTATACGACGGCAGTCGGTCTCTTCAAATCCGTGGTAGCGCTGATCCTGGTTGTCGCTGCCAACAAGATTGCAAAAAAATTAGGACAAAACGGCTTATGGTAAGGGGGTCCTGTGAATGGCAGTGATGCAAACAAAAGGAGAAAAGGCCTTTTCGGTCTTCAATTATATATTTCTCGGAGGCTTTGCGCTTCTATGCTTGTTCCCGTTCCTCCATGTAATAGCGCAGTCCTTGAGTAGCCAACGGGCCATCGTGTCAGGAGAGGTGATTTTCCTTCCGATTGAGACAACCTTCCTGGCCTATAAGGAGGTATTGATGGATCAGCACTTTCTGCGGGCGTTCGGTGTCAGTGTGGCACGGACCGTGGTAGGAACGTTCATCAACGTTTTCCTGACTTGTCTGATGGCCTATCCGCTGTCCAAAACCTATATTAAGGGACGCGGGATCATCCTGTTCATGGTCGTCTTTACAATGCTCTTCAGCGGCGGAATGATTCCTACTTATCTCGTAGTAAGGGAGACTGGGCTTTTGAACACCTTCTGGGCCTATATCATCCCGACGGCAATCAGTGCATTCAACCTGATCATCGTCAAAAACTTTTTCCAAAGTGTGCCGGCGGAGCTTGAGGAATCGGCAAAAATGGACGGTGCCTCCAATATCGGTATCCTGTTCAAAATTGTCATTCCATTGTCCATGCCAGTTATCGCAACCATAGGACTGTTCCATGCGGTTTTTCACTGGAATTCTTTCTTCGATGCAGTGCTTTACGTCAACGATCGAAGCCTTTATCCGCTGCAGGTATATTTACGGGAGTTGATTCAATTCGATCAATCGGAAATCAACCTGCGTGATAACTTCGAGCAGCAGCTCCTGGCCAATGAGTCCTTGAAGGCTGCAGCACTTATATCTAGTACACTGCCTATCCTGATCGTGTATCCATTCCTTCAAAAGTATTTTGTAAAAGGGGTCATGCTCGGTTCGGTAAAAGGCTGATTTTATGAAGCATTTTTGTGATAGATCACTTGGGGGGTGGATGGATGATGCCGAAATAGCTTAGAGAAAATAAGATTTTTGCTTCATTTCATTATGGTGTTATCTCAATTAAATTTCCAAAGGGGGAAATGATTCATGAAGGGGTTTAAAACTACGAAAAAATGGCTGCTTGCCGGCTCGGTGGCAGCGATGGTATTCTCCGGTGCCTGTTCCAAAGACACAAGCAGTGATGATGGAAATGTAGAAGGTTCCGAGATTGAAATTGTCGTCAATAACTATGGACGTACGTTCCCAAGTGGGATGGATGAAAACAAAAACCCGTACCTCGAATTCATTGAAGATAAGACAGGCATTGATGTAACGGTTCAGGTCCCGCCTGCAGAAGGTTATATGGAACGCTTGAACGTCTTGATGGCAAGCAATGACCTGCCTGATATGATCTACAGCCCTGATGCGACTTGGTTTGTAAACTATGTGAACCAAAAGGCACTGACCCCGCTATCCGACATTGTCGACAAGCATGGTAAGAACTTGAAAAAACATATTCCGGAAGAAGCATGGGCAGCGGTGACGGTGGATGGGGAAGTTTATGCGATTCCTCATATCCTTCAAGAAAAAGGCTCTGAAATCGTATATGTACGCCAGGATTGGCTGGATGAGCTTGGACTTGAAAAGCCGGAAACTTTAGATGAGTATGTAAACGTTTTAAAAGAATTCAAGGATAAAAAGGACAATGTAGGATTAGTGATGACGGACTCCCTTGGCCGTATCTCGCCATTCCTTGGAGCGCATGGCATTCAGCGTAACCAGTGGGTGGAAAGGGATGGTAAGCTTGTCTATTCCAGCACCACTCCTGAAATGAAGGAAGCATTGGCATTCCTTTCAGGTTTATATAAAGAAGGCTTATTGGATCAGGAATTCCCATCCAATAGCTTGCAAGTACTTGGTGAAAAAGTGGCGAACGACCGTGCTGGATTATTTACAGCTGCTTGGTGGGACACTCGTGGCCCGATTTTAACAAACCAACAGAACAATCCCGATGCCAAATGGGAAGCGCTGGAGTATCCTGTAGGTCCTAACGGTGACTCCGGTACAGCTGGAAGTGCCCTGGTACGTGGCTACAATGCAGTACCTGTCACAAGCGATAACGCAGTAGCGGTTGTGAAGTACCTGGATTTCATCGTATCAGAAGGCTTCCGTGATATTTTCCTAGGTTTTGAAGATGATGTTTGGAGCATGAAAGATGGCGTAGCAACGACAGATTTCGAAAAGCATAATGAACACCTGTATCGTCAAATGTATACAACGGTAGAGCCATTAGATCCGGAAACTACAAAAATCCGTCTCGATTCTCTTGGACCTGAGTTTAAGTTATATGATAACGTGACTAAAATTGCCGAGCATGCGATGGTATCCGAGTACAATGGACCTCCTACACGCGCTAGCGGTCAATATGGCGGACAACTGAAATCTATGGAGGACGAAGTGTTTGCAAACATCATCGCAGGGAACCAACCAATTGACTCCTTCGATGACTTCGTGGACAGATGGTACAAAGAAGGCGGTCAGGAATGGACAGATGAAGTGAATGAATGGTATAAGGAGCAATAAAGGGGCCTGACCCCGCTGCAAAAAAGGGATAAAGTGTGGAGGGGGAGAGGTTATCCTAATGGGAGCCTGTCCCCCACTTCTTTACAGTACGAAAGTGAAGGGGACGATTCACCGTGAATAATATGTTTCGTCATGCGAAGGTCCTGTGGATTGACTTTTTGGCCAACGCACCAATTTTAATTAATGCACAAAAGCGAGAAGAATACATAACAAATGCTAAGAAGGCAGGGTTTACGCATATTGTGGTCGATGCGAAGATTCCGTACGGATATGTGACAGGCAAAAGCGAATATGCTCCACATGTGGGGGAATGGGAACGCTTCAAGGACTGGAAGGGTATGGACTATGTGGCCATTATGCTGGAGGTCATCAGGCGTCATGACCTGATGGCGATTCTTAAGCTGGATGTTTTCGGTGAAGGGAAGGTGGGGGAATTCCTCTCCCGTAATGTTAAGCCGGATTGGTTGGTGACCTACCAGCAGAACGGGTTGGAAAACACATCGATTTCCTCCCGATACACGGAACATGCCATCTTCGTGAACCCTGAAAACCGCGAAGTGCGAGATTACGAGCTTGCGATTTTAAGAGAATCCATGAAGAACTATGAAGTGGATGCCGTTGTTCTGGATCGTTGCAGATATCCTAAAGGGGGGCCTGCCCCCCATTGCGTTAATTGGATAAAGGAGCGTGCTCAGACCATCAAGGATTTTGTAATGGAAGCGAAAGCGGTAGTGAAGGCGGGACACTCAAAGGGCCAGCCGGGATTTGGGGTTTATGTAGGTTCCTGGTATCCGGAGTTTTATCTGGAGGGTGTCAACTGGGCCAGCCGGGAGTTTGAAGCGGGTTATGAGTGGATGGTGTCCGGCTATGCCGAAACAGGATATGCGGAGGAATTGGATTTTCTGATGACAGGGTGCTACTACCCGGATGTGACTATAGAAAAAGCGGTTCATCGCGGGCTGGCTGAATGGAAAAGTGTAGAGGGAGCGATTCGTCTCAGCAAGGAGGTAACAACAGGAAAGGTGCCGATTCTGCCCTCCCTTTTCCTGAAGGACTATGAGAATGAGGAAACGGATTTTCTGTCTGCCCTCAAGATGTGCAGGAGAAATGGCAATGGAATGATGCTGTTTGATGCCATCTATTTGGAAACTTACAACTGGTGGAATATTTTAATAGAGGAAACGGGGGAGAAGCATGAAGAAAGTCATTTACCTTCCATTGGACGAGAGACCTTGCAACCTTAGGTATCCTAAAGCATTGGCCGATATGACAAATATGCAAATGGTCGTGCCGCGCCGGGAGCTGTTGGGGGATATGAAGACTCCAGCAGATGTGCTGCTTTTACATGAGTGGCTGAAGGAAGAGGCAAAAAGTGCGGAGTACCTGATTGTGTCGATCGATATGCTGATATATGGGGGCATTGTTCCATCAAGACTCCATCAGCTTACTCTCGAGGATTGCCTGGAGAGAGTATCATTGTTGAAGGAATTGAAGGGGCAAAATCCGAATCTGAAAATCTATGCGTACAATCTGATCATGCGTGTTCCTGCCTATAGCAGCAGTGAAGAGGAGCCGGAATATTATGAGCAGGTGGGAGACAGGATCTACCGCTTGGGCTGGTTGACGGACAAGAAGGAGCAGGGGCTGGCGGACGCGCAGGAGCTCGAGGAGTTCAATGTCATTACGGAAGAGCTTTCCGATGAGATAAAAAAAGACTATTTCTCAAGAAGGCAGAAGAACTTTTCTGTGACAGTACAGGTCCTGCAGATGGTGGACGGTGGAGTGGTGGACTATTTGATCATACCGCTCGATGATAATTCTGAATACGGCTTTACAGCCAGGGAGCAGCGACAGTTGATGCTTGAAGTCGACAGACGGAATCTGCTTGATCAGGTGGCGATCTATCCAGGAGCGGACGAGATAGCCTGCACCCTGTTTTCCAGAGTATTCTGTGAGGAGCATCAATATACTCCTGAAATTGCATTGCGATATTCTTCCACCAATGGACCCAATATCATTCCTCGCTATGAGGATCGCAGTCTCTCGGAGAGTATCAAATCCCATATAACTTCTGCTGGTGGGGTGATTGTGTCGGATGAGATTCAAAACGATGTATTGTTGATGGTGCATGCTCCTGCTGTGGGGCAGAAGTTTATGGCAGAATCGAGTCATCCGCTCGAGACGAGACACCGTTCCTATTTTTCAGAGGTAAACATTCGCGAGTTTGCACAGGCAATGAAGCACTTTATCGGAAAAGGTAGAAATGTCGCCTTGGCGGATGTAGCGATCTGCAATGGGGGGGATCACTCTCTTCTCCAACTGATTGAAAAGCAGGGGTCTCTATATGAATTGTCGGCATACGCAGGTTGGAATACAAACGGGAATACCATGGGAACAGTAGTGGCACATGCCATCATTTCTTCTTACTATAAAAAGGAAGGCAAAACAGGGGAGTGCCCGGAGCATGAACGGGAAAGCCGAAACTTTTTCTATTCCAGACTTGTGGAGGACTGGGGCTATCAGTCGGTAGTAAGAAAGCATGTATCCTATCAAATCCTTCCTAAGCTTGATTTGACACCAAGGTATCTGAAGGACCAAGTCCCCGAGATTACTAAATTGATTGAAGAGCGTCTAAAAGAATTTGTCCAAACGCATTTGACGAATATACCAGATGGGCGAATGAAGCTTGAAGACATCCATCTTCCGTGGAGGAGGATGTTTGAAGTCGGATTTACTGTTTGTTTGGAGGAAAGCAAGGTCAGGCACTGAGAAAAGTTGAAGGGCGGAGGGATTGTATGGATATAAAAGGCTGGTCACTAAAGGAAAAGATCGGTCAGATGTTTATTATTGCATTCGGTGGGGAAGAGATGACACCGGAGCTTAAACGTGCCATTGTCGAGCTTAACGTGGGTGGGGTCATACTTTTTCAGCGCAATCTAAAAAATATTGATAAAGTGGTAAAGTTGAATAGGGATATCCAAATGCTTGCAAAAGCAAAAGGCCGTCCACCACTATGGATCAGTATCGATCAGGAAGGGGGCGGCATTTCTTATCTTTGGGAAGGAATGGTGCTTTCACCTGGGAATATGCTGATAGGTGCGTCAGAAAATGAAGGGAATGCCTATGATGCAGCGTATATCATGGGAGTACAACTGAAAAAACTCGGATTTAATATGAACTTTGCACCCGATATAGACATCAATAATAATCCAAGAAACCCTGTCATCGGGGCACGCTCCTTTGGAGAGAATCCACAGAAGGTGAGCCGTCTTGGTGAAAAAACGATACAGGGTTATTGTTCAGCGGGGATACTTGCAGTAGGAAAGCATTATCCCGGCCATGGAGATACGGAGCTTGATTCCCATCTCAGCCTGCCAAAGGTGGAAAAGAACCTCGACGAGCTCGAGCAGTTTGAACTGCTCCCTTTTATAGAAAACATCAAATCCGGGATGGAGGCTGTCATGACGGCCCATATTCTTTTTCCAAAACTCGATGATGAGTATCCGGCAACGTTAAGCTCTTACTTTTTGAAAAAGCTTCTGCGAGACAGATACGATTTCGATGGCCTGATTCTGACAGACTCCATGGAGATGCATGCAATCTCGAAATTCTATGGCAGGGAAGAAGGTACGGTGAAGGCTGTACAGGCCGGTGCAGATATTATTCTCGCTTGTGGCAAGGATGTCGTCACCCAGGAATTGATGATCGATGCGGTGGAGCAAGCGGTCAGAAAAGGTGTACTTAAGGAAGAGACCATTCAACTCGCAGTGGATAGAGTAATGCGTTTTAAAGAAAAATGGATTGGTGATGGCGGGGTGGAGGACATTGACCTTCATTCTCTTACGCAAAAATCCTATGAGGACAACATGTTACGCATTGCTAAGGAAGGTATCACACTGCAATTTGATAATTCCGGCGTACTTCCATTAACGATGGAGGAAAAGGTAAAAGTAATTAGTCAACGCACTTATAATGATGAGAATTATGTAGGAGACAGAAAATCCATTGTTCATAAAATATTTCATGAGAATCGATATGATGTTACCTTCCTGGAAGGTTCCTGCCCTAGCGATACAGAGGTGGAAAGGCTTCCTGAAACAGTGGAAAAGGACCAATATGTACTTTTGCTGGTGAATGAGCGTAGAGCACTTCCGCATTCCTGGGTGGACCTTTATGAAAAATTATCGGCGAAAAGTGGCAAGGTCATTGTCGTATCACTCTGGAACCCGCAAATCGTTGAACACTTTCCTGAATCAATGAGCACCTATATTACGACCTATAGCTACACGCATCAAGTAATGGAGGCATTGAAGGGTCTATTGGAGGGGCACCATCCTTTTAAGGGGAAATCACCTGTCCGGTTGCTTGAGCGGAAAGCAACATCCTGCGGGCAAGTTCCTTCCAAGGGAGGAACAGAGCTTGAGGAAATTTAGTATCGGCGTTGATATCGGGGGAACCAAGATTGCTGCAGGTGTGGTTAGCACATATGGGGAGGTCCTATTAAAAAAGACGGTTGCCACTCCTAAATTTAGCAGAGTGGCCATATTGGACCTCTTGCAGAAGCTGATTGAAGATTTGACCGACTGGGCTGCCAAAGAAGGGATAACCCTTGACAAGATAGGTATCGGCACTGCCGGGCAGGTGGATTCCCACCAAGGAATTATCTTGTCCGGGACAGCAAATATTAAGGACTGGGGCAATATCCATTTGAAAGAGGTACTGTCCGCCTATACTGAACTTCCTGTCCAAGTGGATAACGATGTGAATGTACTTACACTGGCAGAGAAAATGTTTGGAGCGGCAAAAGGGTATCGGGAGATAGTATGTCTTGCTCTTGGAACTGGTGTCGGTGGGGGTGTGATCACAAACGGTTCACTTGTACGGGGAACCTGGGGTGGCGCCGCAGAACTTGGACATATCACCCTGGATATGAACGGAGAGATGTGTAACTGCGGATTGAAAGGCTGTCTTGAAACCTATGCATCTGGTACTTGGATTGCTAAAAGAATGCAAATGCTTCTAGAGAAAGAAGAGGGTAAACCCATGGAACCGGTGTCGAGCAGGGAGGTTTTCCGTCTGTTTCACGAAGGAAACGATCTGGCTGTGCAAGTTATTTCAACCATGATAAAAGGGCTATCCTACGGAATCGTAAATCTCATCCATACCTTCAACCCCGAAGTCATCGTACTGGGCGGCGGGGTCATGTCCGATAATCAATGGATCATTTACCTAGTGGAAAGAGAGATAAGAAGCATCGGCCTGCAATCGCTTGTAAGCGGTGTGAAACTGAAAATTTCCTCATTGGATGCCGATAGCGGGATAGTAGGAGCAGCGATGCTATAGTTAGTAAAGAAGAGGCAGGTTTCTCACCGTATATTATTAAAGGTGGGTATCTGTCTCTTGCTTTTTGAGTATGGTATACACCGATTATCTGCTTCTTCATATTTCTTTATCATTTCGAATTGCACAGCAACTCCCCCACAAAACCTAGTATAATTTCCCTATTTTTCATTTATCTACACAGTTTCCGCCAGTAGTTATGCTATATTATTTAAAGACAAATAGTGTAAAAAACAGGTTTGTTTCATGAAAGTGTATGGGTATAAATTAGGAGTAAAATGCAATTTATGACATTTCGCCTTAGAATAACTTCGAAATCTTAAAACCTCGCAACGTTAACAAGAATAAGGAAGTGAACCAACCTTGGCTTCTTCAATCAAAATTAAACCAAGTATAGTGAATAGTGCGATTGCAGGCTTGAACTCGAGTCACGGAAAGCTCGCCAGTGTTTCAAGCAACGTATCATCTGTGCAGTTCGGGGTTTCCTATGAAATCAAGAACCGCAGGAATATTGATGCGAGGCTCCGAAATGCGGAAGCGGATCTACATAGATTGGAAGAAAAGATGAGAAGGATCAAATCCTTTACCTCGGATTCCCTGGAAAAGTATCAGATGGCGGAACGGTACCTCAACCGCCAGGCAGATAAAAATGAACACGACCTCGTGAAGATGTTGATGGAAAGAAGTTCCTTCAGCAGCCTCTATGAATTGTATGATAAAACATTCGGCCAGGTGGACCAGATCCTCCACGGTGCCCAGTATGTAGGCAGTGCCGGGCTTCTCCATCTGTTGGGATGGCGCTTTGTCAACGAGGGAGGACGCTACACATATAAGCTTTTGGATAGTGTCAAGCATGGGAAGTACAATATACCAGTCGGAAGCCTCATCAATAAGGTGGGCAATTCCAAGCTGAATTTCCTGGCCAAGATGATGGTAAGTCCCTACTATGCGATCAAATATGCCAATAAGAGTTTGGGTGAGGTCATCTATAAGAAATTCACGAAGTACCTGCCTGATGATATCACGAAAATGACAAACAGCGTACGTGACTTCCGGCATGCCATATCTGATGCGCGGACGCTAAAGGATGCCGCCAATGCGGTAAAAGCTAACGCTGGGAGTCTCGGTTCTGCTGCGCTGAAGATCGGGAAAGCCAATGCCGTCACCGCCTTTGCCCTTACAGGTATCGTTGAAGGCGTCGGTGCAGGAATAAAAATCACGGAAAACTATTCGAAATATAGTGGAGATATAGAGACGTTGAAGACGGAAAATGCCAAGGTAGTGGGCGAAGCGGTCTATAAAACGGCTGTAATCGGTACAACCTCCGTTACCGGTGCAGTGCTGCTTGGGGCTGTCGGTAGCCTGGCAGGTCCTGGTGGAACGGTCGTCGGGGCCGCAGTGGGCGGTTACCTCGGTAGTGTGGTAGGGGAAAAACTAACCCAGCATACTCCTGGCTGGGTTACGGACGCGTCTGTTCACTTCAAGGATGGCATATTCAAAGGGACAGAAGCGGTGGCAGAAGGTGTCTCCAAGGTGCAGGAAGGCTTCAGCGAAGTGAAGAAGAACGCTTCGAACCTACTTGAAAATTCTAAAAGTTTCTTTGGTAAACTCTCATTTGGAGGCTAGCATACATGAAGACTATTTCTCTATCGATAGAAGAATTGATATACAGTTTTTACAGCGAGGGGTTGTTTGAGCAGGGAAACTCCTTGAAGCAGATGTATTTTGATGAAATAACGGATGAACAGATGGATCTTCTGCTTCAGATTTCCTGCCGCACCCTATTGGCAAAGGACTTCCTTGTTTATGAAAGTCACAAATTTGAACTTGTGCCCAAGCTGAAGCATGTGATTGACACGTTAAATTTTTCCGCCAAATCACTCAAGGCATCAAGACATAAAGACGATGGCAAAGAGGAGGCCGTTTCCTATCATTTTACCGATAAGGGATTCCTCCAGCATTCCCTGCTTTATGATGAGCAGGTTCATCGTTTTGAGTTTGTGGAAAAAGAGGAGATGCTCTTGGGCCTTCAGCAATTTTTCCATATCCAGCGGGAGGGCGATTTCAATTCCCAGTCCATTTCCTCCGAGGAGCTTGAAGGGATGCTTTCCTATATCACGGAAAACGGCAGACAGTTTGATTCCCTTGAGGTTAAAGCGGAACTCGATTCTTTATACAGGGTGCTGGAAAAGACAAACGGAAAGCTCAATACTCTCCTTCTTTTTGAATTCGATGAAATGAAAGAACCTACTGTCAAAGATATCATTCTCCTGACGAATGATGTTGAGGGCAATCTGATGCTGCTCCAAGAGAATGCGAATTACCGACTGGTAAAGGGCAGCCTTGTACAGCTTGAGGATTTTGTAATGGAAAGAGAGTCTCCAAATTCAGCAAAAGAAAAGGAAAACGTATGATGACACAAGAGAATCCCATGAACTTGAAGCATGATCATATTATTAAAGTCAAACCTGATGAAGTCAGCGTGAATTATACGCGCTACAGCGCAGGCTGCACTGTAACGGGGATCGCCTTTATGGCCCTCGTTTCCTTAGGGATAGTCGTGTTCATCCCTGGGTCAGGTCTATCGAGTGCCTTTTTTGCCTATCTTATCGGCGGAATAGGGGCGCTGTTCTTCGGCATAGCCCTTCTGCGAATCGTCATGACAATGATGCAAGGAAAAACGCTGATGAAGGTAAAAGACGGCAAGCTCGTCAACCGTAACCAGAGTATTGAGTTCGGGAAGATAAAATCCCTTGAATACGGTTGGCATAACCGTAAGCCGAGCGGCCGCGTATTTACTAGTGTCGTAGTGGACACGACCGATGACCGCACGCTATTCTTCACCTATTACAATATTGTGTCAGATCATGCCATAGCAGAGTTCCTTGACACATTTGTAGTTCCGCATATCACGCCGGAGGGTCAGGAGAAGTGGCGTGTTTCAAAAGGTGTAAAGGGAGAAAGCAGATAGTATTTGAATGGGAGATTGCATATGCGTGCTTCTCCCTTTTTTACGAGTATTATAGTAAGCATTGGAATTTTTATAAAAAGTTGTAAAATTATGTTTGATGCAGTATGTGAAAAGGGAAGAAGTTGAGGGAGAAATTTCCGATTGAATTCAAAATAAATTTAAATGGAAAGGTGATAACATGACCATCGATATTTACGCAGCAAATGCCCAAGCGAGGCGCCTGCAGGAGGAAGCGGCAAGCCTCTTGAATGTAAAACGAAATCTGTTGAATATTCAAGGTTCGCTGGCGCAGGGCTGGCAGGCTACCGAAATGAATTACCTCAACAACGCAATCAACAGGATGGAAAAAGAGATCAGCACGATTGTGGATGCGCTGCAATCCCTGAGTGCCGATATCAGCTCGACGGCTTCCCAGCTAAAGCGGGAGGAAGAGGAGAAGGAAGCTGCAAAAGCTGCAGCCCTGCTTGGAAAGAAAGGCTCGTAAATTGGTATTCTGCCAATTTGCGAGTCTTTTTTATTAGGAAATTTAACGCATCATGATAAATTTTTCAATTTTTTATAAAAATTTTACAAAATAGTGGTTATATCTTCCTGATACAGGGGTATAAAATGGTGTTGAATTGTAAGTTTTGTCCAAAATAGGACGGGTTTTGTCGGGAATGGAGCTTTTATGTCGTCAGTGTTCCAATTTCCATTTTAATGTCCGCTACCAAAGTGAAATACCTGTTCGACACTCAACGACATAATGCGACAAACGCAGTCCTGACGCGGGCTTTCCTAACAATAATCAACTAGATTCCGAGACTGTTTTCCTATGTCAAACTCCTGGAAAAAGTTTCGGTCTGGGTATATAGGATGATTCTTAGCATGCTTTATCGAAAAAAAGCGAAACATGCATTATAATATTTGTTGCCAGAAAAAGGGGATTTTCAAACTAGGTCGGGACTTAATTCCCAATCTCCCCCCAAGGGCATTAATACATAAAAAACCATGATATATACAACAATATTATCAACTAAACTTGGACTCTATTAGTTGATTGGAGGATTCGAGCATGATAGTGACACTTTTTGACCAAGGCAAGGCACGGGATCTCGTGCTGCCTGATAAAGTGACAGGAAAATACATACTGACGACCACTCTTCCAACCGGAAAGGAAGCAGACCTGATGGCGGTGGAAGCCGAAGGTGGAGAGTGGTATCTCAAATCAAACAACTATGCCTACTTAGCTGGAAAAAAGGGGGAAAAGGTGAGGAAGGTCCTTTTAGAGCCTTATAAAACCTACACCATCTCTCGGGATGACGAAGCCTCCGCATTACTATACGTAGAACCTCCAACAGATGACAGAAACGAATACACGAAGCATATCGCGCGCAGCCATACATTGAAGATAGGCAGATCGGAAGACAATCAGATCTGTTTTTCCAATAAGCTTGTATCCTCCTTGCATTGCATCCTCCAATATGATGAAAATGGCCAGGCGACCTTGAAGGATTGCAACAGCTCCAATGGGACCTATGTAAACGGGGAGAGAGTAGAGGAAAAACTTTTGGCGATAGGTGATGTCATTTCCATCATGGGTCTGAAAATCATCTATAATGGCACATTGCTTTCACTCAATAATCCTCAAAGCTCCATCCTGCTTGACCGACATGCATTCGAACCGTTCCAGGTAGAGAAGCCGGTCATCTGGCAAGAAGAGGAATTCGACGATTTTTCCATCGAAGAACCGAAAGATCATCTATTCTACCGTTCACCACGTTTTAAAAAGGATATTAAAGAGGCGGTCATCAAGATCGATCCGCCGCCACAGCGTCCGAATATGGACGAAACGCCATTGATGCTGCTGCTTGGACCATCGATCACCATGGGTATGGCTTCTTTGTTCATGGGTATATTCGCGCTTCAGAATGTGATGATGAACAATGGGAATATCATGTATGCCCTGCCGACATTGATGATGTCGATTTCCATGCTTCTTGGAACGGTCCTGTGGCCGATTTTAACGAAAAGGCATGAAAAGAAGCAGCGAATTAAAAATGAGGGGATCCGCCAGGAAAAATACAAAGCGTATCTTGTGGAAATGAAGCAGGTCATTGAAGACGAATCGGTGTACCAGAGTGAAATCCTCCATGAAAACCATATCACCCTCAGCCAATGCCTGGCCCGGATAAAAAACCGCGAACGGAATCTGTGGGAACGTTCGCTTGTCCATAACGACTTTTTGAAGCTTCGCTTAGGGCTTGGGAATGTCCCGTTGGATGCTGATATCAAGTTCCCGGAAAAGAAGTTCAGCATCGAGGATGACAATCTGCAGGATGAGCTTTATGAACTGGTTGGCGGTCCGCAGATCCTTGAAAATGTCCCTGTTACCATATCTCTTTTAGAGGAACAGATCAGTGGGTTTATCGGTGACAGAAAACGGGTACAGGACTTTGTCAAAGGATTAATTTTCCAAATGACGGCACTACATAGCTATGACGAACTGAAAATGATTTTTATATATGACGAAAGCGAAAAGGATGCATGGGAATTCACTAAGTGGCTGCCGCATGTCTGGGATGATGGCAAGCAGATCCGATTCATTGCGACCAACCAGAATGAGCTGAAGGAGCTTTCCGCCTACTTTGAAAAGGAAATCACCCGTCAATCCATGCTTTCGGATGAAGATTTGAAGGAACTGCACCAGCACTATGTCGTTTTTGCCATGAATAAGAAGCTCGCTTCCAAAGCGGAAATGACCAATCTTATTTTAAAAGAGAAAAAAGACATCGGGTTCAGTTTAGTTACCCTTTACGATGAGCTGCAAAACCTGCCGAAGGAATGCTCGAAGGTGGTGGAGCTTGGAGAGGAAGGGTCGAAAATCTACGATAAGGATGATATTTCCGGTACCTATACTGCTTTCAGGGCGGATATGTACCTGAAGGAATCAGCTGAAATGTATGCGATCAAGCTTGCCAATACGCAGCTTGCAACAGAAGTGTCGGATTATACCTTGCCAGATATGCTGACCTTCCTTGAAATGTTTGGTGTCAGCAAGATAGAACATTTGAACGTACCGACACGGTGGAAGGAAAACAATCCGACCTTGACGATCCAGACGCCGATCGGGGTGGATACAACAGGTGATATCTTCAATCTTGATCTGCATGAAAAGTACCATGGACCACACGGCTTGATTGCCGGTATGACCGGTTCGGGGAAAAGTGAATTCATCATGACATTCATCCTGTCCCTTGCAGTCAATTACCACCCTGATGAAGTCGCGTTCATCCTTATCGACTACAAGGGTGGCGGAATGGCGAATGCCTTCCTGGACCTGCCGCATCTTGCCGGCACAATCACCAACCTCGACGGTGCGGCGGTAAAGCGCTCGCTCATCTCGATCCAGAGTGAGCTGAAGCGCCGCCAGGCCATTTTCAGCGAGACGAGCAGAAGAGTGGATGAAAGTAATATTGATATTTATAAATACCAGAAGCTGTACAGGGAAGGCGTCGTCACAGAACCGCTGCAGCACTTGTTCATGATCTCCGATGAGTTCGCCGAGCTGAAAACCCAGCAGCCTGAATTCATGGAGCAGCTTGTCAGTGCGGCGCGTATCGGGCGAAGCCTAGGTGTGCATTTGATCCTAGCAACGCAGAAGCCTTCAGGTGTGGTGGACGATCAGATCTGGAGTAACAGTAAATTCCGGATCAGTCTCAAGGTACAGGAAAAGGCCGACAGTATGGAGGTCATCAAACGACCGGATGCAGCGGAACTGACGAATGTCGGACGCTTCTATCTGCAGGTCGGCTATAACGAGATCTTTGAGCTTGGCCAATCTGCATGGGCAGGTGCACCATACTATCCAGCTGATAAGCTCGAGAAAAAGAAGGATGAAAGCATCAGCATCATCGACAGCCTTGGCCGTGTAATCAAGTCCGCTAAAATCGACCGTAACAAGGGCATTAAGAACCCGCCGAAACAGCTCGACGAAATCACAGATTATCTTGCCAGCCTTGCCAAGCAGGAAAACATCAAGGTGAAGCAGCTTTGGCTTGAGCCGATTCCACCTCAGATTTATATAGAGGACATTAAAGAAAAATATAGTGATCAGACGAATGAAGCCTATGTGATCAACCCTGTCATTGGGGAATATGATGATCCGGCAAATCAGCGTCAGATGCCGCTCAGACTTCCGATCACGCAGGAAGGCAATACGGTGGTATACGGCGTGACGGGAAGCGGAAAGACGTCCTTCCTGCAAGCGATGCTACTATCAGTGATGGAGGAGCATACACCGGAGGAAGTGAACTTCTACCTCCTGGATTTCAGTACCGAAACCTTGAACTGGTTCCGCTCCGCACCTCATGTCGGGGATGTAGTCGTATCACATGAAGCGGAAAAGATCCAGAATCTGATGAAGCTTCTTCAAGCGGAGATTGTTAACCGTAAAAAGCTCTTTTCCAATTATGGCGGAGATATTAACGTCTACAACCGTGTATCACCGGATAAGGTGCCGTCGATCGTCGTGGCCATCCATAACTATTCCGCGTTCTCCGAGACGTATGAAGAGCATGAGGAGGCAATCGCCTACCTGACTCGGGAAGGTACGAAATATGGCATCTACTTTATCGTAACAGCCACAAATACCGGCTCGATCCGATATCGCCTGCTGCAGAACTTCAAGCAGCTGTTTGTGCTTCAGTTGAACGACCAGACTGAGTATTCCGGCGTACTTGGAAATGTAGATGGCGTGTATCCATCCAAGCATAAAGGACGCGGCATTTTCAAAGCAGACAATGTATATGAATTCCAGATCGCCAAGCCTGTTAAGGAAACAGAGGATCTGTTCAGCTTCATCGAAGGCTACAGCAAGACAGCGCGCGAGAAATGGGACAGGGAGCCAGCTCCTGGGATCCCGACGCTCCCTGAAAAAGTGACTGCAGATTATATCCAGGATCAGATGATGTTTGGTTCTTCCCATCCGTTCATTCCTGTCGGGGTGGATCGACAGTCTCTGAAGCTATCATTCTTCGACTTCCAGGAATGCTTCGTGAACCTGGTATCTGCCACTCAGAACGATGCAGCAACACCATTTATGCAAGGACTTTCCGAGCTGTTGGCTATAAAGGCGGGGGATGAAGTGATCGCCATGGATCCAAATGGGGCATTCCGGATGGAATCTGATCCAGAATATCGCTATGCATCTGCCAAGCATGAGCTTGAAACAACCATCGTCCATCTTTTTGAAACCCTTGTTCACCGCAACAATACGAAAAAGGATGCCGAGGAGCAGGGGCATGAAGTACCAGATTTCCATGACATCTATTGTGTGATCGATAGCTTCAGCGACCTTAGCTTGAGCCTTTCCGAGGACGCGCTCGATAAGCTGAAGGTGTTCCTGGAGCGGGGCGCAAACCTGAACGTCTACATCGTGATGTCCGACAGCGCCGACAAGTTCAGCTCTGTCAGCTTTGAGGAATGGTTTAAAAAGCACGCATCCGTGAAAAACGCCATCTGGATCGGCAGCGGCATCAGCGATCAGTATCTGCTCAAGATAGCAAAAATCACGACAGACATGTATCAGGAAATCCCGACCGACTTCGGGTATGTCGTGAAAAATGGCAAGGTCAGCCTGGTGAAGCTATTAGCCTCTGAAACGGAAAAAGAGGAGGTTGCAGTCTTTGGATAAGATTTTAGTAGAAGTGTATGTTCCGGCATCCAACGATAAGCATGATGTATTCATCCCGGTCTCAAGCAAGCTGTATGAAGTGGTCTATCTTTTATCAAGTACGGTAAGTGAGCTGTCCCATGGATACTTCAAGGCCACCCCCGATACAGTCCTTTGCAACAAGTCGAATGGGGAGATATTGAATATAAACCAGACGATAGAAGAGCTGAATCTGCAGAACGGTGCGAAGCTGATGCTGTTCTAGGATTAGAAATTGCAAGAATCAAAGATAACCTGTAAAGGAAGGCAGGTAACAACAGCATGAATGTTAAAGCCATTGTTCTGTTTTTGTTCATGATCTCATTGATTGGAGTGACGGGCTGTATGGACGCAGAGAATAAGATACTTTCCCATGTGGAGAGTACATATGATGAAGAGTTTGAAATCGAAAACGTTAAAAAGGGAAGTATCATTTTTTCAGAAATGTATGGCAAGGATAAAGCAATTGTTCACCCTAAGGGAAATGACGAACTAGTGTTTCTAGCGGGAGAGTATCGGGATGATGAAGGGAAATACTACGACAGTTACGTACTCTCCAAATGGGGAGAAGAACTGAAGGTGTCTTTACAAAATGTAATGAAACAAGAATTGCCTGAAAGTCCATTTAAGGTAGTTGTCTATGCTAAGACAGGCACTTATGATGCTTCGATGATTGATACGCCATTTAGCGAGTTCGTTGAAAAAAACAAGGAACATATAAGGGTTATGGTGGTAGCGGCTATTCATACCGATGGAGAACCAGATGTTGATAGATATAGTGATGGAATATATAACATCTATAAAGAAGTGTCCCAACTTGGAGCGGAAAGATATGGTGTATCTGTTGGGTTTGTAGACAAATCGGAGGATATTTCAGATTATATCCGTACGGCGAATGTAAATAATATCGCATGGTCAAATCTTGATGCTAAGCTATTTGGCTATTTAAGTATTGATGAAAGAGTTAATCCTGAAAATCAAAATCCGCGAGTGGACAAAAAATTATTGTTAACTGGACCGGATGCTGTTGTAAACCATTATAAAGTGTTAGGAGAGTAAGCCGATGCCTCTTTCCAAACTCACTGAAAAAGAAAAGAATATTCTGCTTCAGCTTTCATATTTAGATTTGCCGCCACACCTTGAAGTTGAAGATATACCGCTTACCATTGAAGAGATTCTTTATGAGGTTGAAAATAATATAGATATTAATGAAAGTAATCCAAGGCTTGAAAATATAAGGAGCTTTATAGAGAGTGAATCCTATGAAAATTCTAATCTAGCAAAGGTGGAACTCGTAGGCTACCAAAACCACAATCCAAACGATGGCAATAACACAAACGGTGAATCCCACTCGGGCTTTGTCGGTTATGCCTATAAGGACGATAGCGGAAATGCCACAGCTGTGTTCCGTGGAAGTGAGAACCCGGGAGATCTCGACAATCTGAAAACGGATTGGTCCGAAAACGGTCAGGCTTTTTTTGGAATGGAAACGGTGCAGCAAAGAGAAGCGAACGAATTCTATGCGAATCATGTAGCACTTCATGATGGGGAAAAGAATGTTCTTGGTCACTCCAAAGGTGGAAATCTGGCTTCCTATGTGTATGTCAACAATCTAGATGATAACATCAAGGGCTATGTCATCAATGGTGCCCCACTCTGGTGGTGGGGGCTGAATGATACGCAGAAGGAAGGCCTGAAAAATGCCGAAGCATTCTCCTTTATCGTGTATGACGGAGACATCGTATCCCAGCTCGGGTATGCCCCTTATGTCAGCTTAAGGGTAGCGCTTGATAAAAAGACTGGAGAGTACACAGATCCATTTTACCCGCATGCAGAAACGAGTGTCGCATTCGATGAGAATGGAAACCTGGTCAATGTGAAGCCAGGTGGCTCTTTTATCTCGGATATTCAAGATTTCCATCTTTTCTATGAAAATATCGAATCCGCAGTCAAGGGGTTTGTCACTTCGAAGGCAGAGCAGATCATGACAGCCATCAGTGATGGTGCCAAATATATCATCGCAGCCATCGACAAAGGGCTGACGGATGCAGCGAACTTCATCAAGGAGCAGACAATCAGTCTGATCAACAAAATCGAGACGATGTCCAAGAGCCTGGAGAACAAAGTGCGAGGATTCTTTGAAGACGTAGGGAAAAAAGCATCAGATCTCTTCGGAAAGGTGGTCAGTGGAGTAAGCGGCTTCTTCGGTGGCACCAGCCTGCCGCAGGAACCTTATATCAAGGTCGATCTGCATCGCCTTGTCTATTATTCTTCCAGACTGCAGTCCATCAAGAGCAGGACCAACCATGTCAATTCCTTGATCCATAGCCTTTATGGAGAGGTCGGCATCTTCGGATTGGATAACCTGATCAAGGCGGATATCCTATCTGCCATGAACAATAACATCAATCAAAACATCGCATATCTGAATCAGGCGAGGGAATTTTTGCAGAAGAAGGAATCCTACCTCGTGTCCAAGGCCAATTCATTACGTTAAACAGGAGGTAGGTAACCATGGATCCGAAAGTGAAGAGTAAAATCAGTAGCATCATCCAGGAAATCAGTGTCATCACCAGGGAGCTAGAGGATATTTCAAACGGCATCAACCATGAATTCAAAGGGATCGGCAGCAACTACAGCTCAGCAAGCCTGAGGGAGACGGCACAGAATTACCGGAACATCAGCAATGAGCTGAGGAAGATCTAATGCGGCGATTGATGGAGGATCCGAGTGGGTTTAACGGTGCAGTGAGTGTCATGAGTCATACCATTAGCTGCTGCAACTGTAATTGTGCATAAAATAAAATTTTTGTGCATAAGTGGCCTTTTTTTGAGCGTAAATTTTGATTTTTGAGCGAAAAGGAACAATTTTTGAGCGCAAATCCGTTTTTTTGTGCAAAAACGTTAAATGAAGGTCAATAACGAACCCACAAACGCAAGATTCCAGCATTGAACACGGCGATTCCACTGTTTTATCAGTAGCGAAGCATGCTTCCGAGCCGCTCGCATCACAAAAGGACAAGCAATCATACCAAAAGAGCTCATTTAAAGGAGGTGAGAAAGAATGGCGCGTTCTATCCAAGTTGATCCAGCGAAATTAGAGACAGCAGCTTCCCGTATCGACCAGCAGGCTGGCGATTACGAAAGAATCTACAAGCAACTTTTCAGTGAAGTGGACGGAATGGGTGCTGCATGGCAGGGAACTGATAATGTAGCATTCGTTACACAGATCAAAGGCTTCATGGACGATTTCCAAAAGATGTCCACTTTGATGAGACAACACTCTGAATTCCTTAAAATCAGTGCAAAGACTTATCGTGAAACACAAAACGAAGTGGTTAATGCAGCGAAAAGACTTAGCAACTAATCTATCTTGAAAATCATAAAGGGCAGGTGAATGAAATGTCAGTGGATGGAATTAAAATTTCCCTTGGTGAGGTTTCCAAAACAGCGGGTCAAATCAGAACACTTAACGCTCAATTGGCTGCGAAGCTGGAAGAGATCAAGAAAGAGATGAACGGCTTATCTCAAACTTGGAACTCTGATGCTTCCAACACGATCCGTACCAACTTCAATGCTTTGGCGCCACGTTTTGAAGAGTACCGTACAGTAGTGGACGCTTACTCCAAGTTCTTGGATTCTACCGTAACAAACTACAACTCTGCAGAGACTCAAATCAACAACAACGCAAGTGCGTTCAGATAATTCAGTAGTCAGCTAGGGCAGTTAGTGCATGCTAATTGCCCGAGTTATACAAAAATAGAATGTCAGATTAATAGTCTGGAGACGAGATAAATGATAAAACATGTTGATTTATATATCGAAAATTATGGTCTATCAAGCTTTCTGTATTTGGAGGTCCCGAATCATGAGGAGCTGGATCAAACCATACTGGATAAGCTGAAAAACACAAGCCAACCTGGACTGCTTCCGCTTACGGCCCTTTCAAAAAAAGAGCAGCACTATATCCGTTATGAATTGGACACGGAAATGTCATTAGAAGATTTCCTCTCTCAAAAGCTTTCAAAGGAAAAGCTGATTGCCTGCTTCTCCAACCTATTGGAAACCTTGCTTGGAGTGGAGGAATCTGGCCTGGATCTACAGCACTTCCTTTTCGATAAACAATCGATCTTTATTGATAGTTTTTCAAATAGATTACTTTTCCTATATATCCCCATTAAAAATAATTCGTTTGAAAAGGTATCACTGAAGGACTTTCTCAGAGAGCTCCTCTATACGGCTCCATATGATGAGTCGGATGATCCGGCATTCTTTGTTCGCCTACATAACTATCTGATTGATTTCAAGGATGCCGAACTTCCGGAAATGATAGAAGACCTGAAAGCGCTTGGTGCATATAAACCATCCACTATCCTTGCCGTCAGTAAAAAAGTGGAAGTGACAGAGAAGCCATCCAACTATTATCGACCGGGCCAGGTGGAGGTCAAAACGTCCAGCACAGTCGAAAATGGTGTGCATACCTCCCAATACAGCTCACGTAAAACGGACAAAAAGGTCGGCAGTAAGCTGGAGATCGAGGAAGAGCTGCAATACAAGAGGATTACCCGGACAGATCTTGATCAGGCAACGGACATCAAGGAGAATAACACCTTAAGGGACTCGGCCTTGAAGATGCTGCCAAAAGCCGGGGCAGATTTTTTCCAGGAGGAGCAGGAGGAGGAAGGGACAACTGTACTCGGTTCTTCAGCAACTTCCATAGAAGAAGAGTTTGAAGGTACGACGATGCTAGGAGTGGAAAACTACTCCACTTCCCCGCCATATCTTCTGAATGGTGTCGGCAATCCGAAAATCGCGATCACTAAGAGTGTATTTAAAATAGGAAGAGATCCAAAGGGCACAGATCATACATGTCAGAACAAGGTCGTTGGCCGTGTGCATGCCCACATTTTACACGAAAACGGGCAGTACTTCCTCGAGGACAATGATTCGAGAAACGGCAGCTATGTCAATGACCGGAAGCTAGATCCAAAGGAAAAAGTGAAAATCAGGCACGAGGACCGCATCAGGCTCGCGAATGAGGAGTTTGTATTTAAACTCTTTTAGAGGATGTTCAAAAAGTCCGGTAAAAATAGCTTCGAATTTCTTTGTCAGCTTGCCTCTGCGCTCCTCGCGTATTCATAATATACGCTGCGGTGCTCGAGACTTCGCTTCCTCGAACTTCTTTGCTCTTTTTATCCTCCTTTTTGAACACGGATTTATAGAGAGGAGGAAAAACAATGGCATTTCTTACTGCTTATCATACCGATAAAGGAATCAAAAAGAAGACAAATCAGGATGCGCTCCTGCTAAAATCAGCCAGGACACCGCGAGGACAGGTAGGATTTTTCGTCATCTGTGACGGGATGGGCGGACTGACGCAAGGTGAGTTGGCAAGTGCAACTGTAGTAGAACATCTGTCAGAGTGGTTTGATCACGAGTTACCCGGGCTCCTGGAACGTGAGACGCAGGAGACGGAGCTCTCCATCAGATTGGAGCAAGTAATAAATGAAGTAAACCGAAAAATCTTGAATCATGGCGAAGGGTCCAACGTACAGCTCGGTACTACGCTGACCGCTCTGTTAATGGTCTATTCCAGCTATATCCTTGTGCAGATCGGGGACAGCAGGGCCTATATGCTGAACGATGACACCTTGACCCAGCTGACGAAGGACCAGACATTGGTGCAAAGGGAGCTTGAAAAAGGAAATATCACTGAGGATCAAGCAAGGGTCGACCCGAGAAGGAACGTCCTTTTGCAATGTGTGGGTGCAACGAAGGAGTTAAAGCCTGTCGTTTCAACGGGGACTGTGGAATCAGGAAGCGGATTTCTGCTCTGTTCTGATGGTTTTTATCATGAGATGACAGACGGAGAGATTGTCGCAAGCCTCAAGCCCGCGGTCATCTCGAATGAAAATGCTCTGCAGGACACCGTGAAGGATCTGGTGGAGAAGGTAAAGGCTCGTAAAGAAAAGGACAACATCTCCGTCATCTTTACGCAGGTTACATAAGTTTATGGGGGAATTCTCTTGCTGCAAATAGGGACTATAATCGATGATCGCTATGAGATCTTAAAGGAAATTGGCCGGGGCGGGATGAGTGTCGTCTACCTTGCCATGGATAATCGTTTAAATAAATCGCTTGTCGTCAAGGATATCCGCAAGCGCCAGCATAGCAACAATGAACTGCTGATCAACAGCTTGATCGTGGAAGCAAATATGCTGAAGAAGCTGGATCATGGGGCGCTTCCGAAAATCTATGACATTATTGAATCCTCCGGTGACATCTATGTTGTCATGGACTATATCGAGGGGGAGTCGCTGAAGGAACGCCTCAAGCGGGATAAAGTCATTTCGCAAAAGGAAGTGATCGACTGGGCAAAGCAGCTGGCCAATGTGCTCGGCTATCTGCATACAAGGAAGCCGCATCCGATCATTTATCGTGACATGAAGCCGGATAACGTGATGCTGACGCCTGAAGGGAAGATCAAGCTGATCGACTTCGGGATCGCACGGGAATACAAGACGGAAAATTCCACGGATACAACCAACCTTGGAACAAAGGCCTATGCTGCACCTGAACAGATATCAGGCAAGCAGACGGATGCCAGGACGGACATCTATAGCCTCGGGGTTACCCTGTACCATCTGGCAACAGGCAAGAGCCTGACGGAGCCGCCTTTTGAAATGAAGCCGATCCGCTATTGGGACCCATCGCTTTCCGAGGGGCTTGAGCATATCATCCTGAAATGCACCCAGAGTGAGCCGAATGAGCGCTATCAAAGCTGTGAGGAGCTTCTTTACGACCTTGAAAATATCAATAAACTGACAAAGGGTTATAAAAAAATGCTGTTGAAGCAGCTCTATCTTTTTCTGATTCCCTTTGCCCTTTTTCTTGTTTTCACAACGGTCTCGGCCTTCGGGTATAGCGGGATGAAGAATGAGCAGTATCAGGATTATATGAGACTTGTAAATGAATCAAGCAGATATCTGATCCAGGGTGAGGATGTCGAGGCGATCGAGCAGCTGGAGCGCGCGATTGTCGTGGACCCCTCCAAATCGGAGGCCTATATCAATCTACTTGACTTGTACATCGGCCGTGATGAGACGGATGCCGGGCTTGCCAAGATCGAAACCTATATCCAGGATGAATACGGGGATGTACATGAAAATGACCGCGTCCTATTCAAGGTGGGGATGACCTATTTTGATGAAAAAAGTAATTATGTCTCAGCGCTTAGGTTCTTCCAGCGGGTGGATACAGAAGAGATACCTGATGCCAAGTACTACCGGACGCTTGCAAGCACGATGGGCAATCTGAACATCGATTACACGGAATTTGCAAAGAACCTGCTGGAATTTGAAGTTTATAATGACAAATTGCCAAATGACAGCCGAAAGCTAGATAACTATTCTTCACTTGCCAATATTTATATTTCCTATAAAGGCCAGATTGCGGATGCCAATACAAGAACAATCGAAATCGTCCAAAAGGCCAGTGATATCCTGACCCAGTTGGATAATGAACAGCTTCTATACAAATTCGAAGTAGATTTCGAACAGAAGCTGGCCCAGGCATACCATAGCAGGGGTGTGAATTCGAAGGATCTGAATGCTGCTAAAGATGACCTTCAGCTTGCCGTCGAGCACTACCACAACATCATTGCGCTTGACATGCAGCAGAAAGAACAGTCGATGCTGAAAATCGGGACCATCTATCAGGAAATGGGCGAGTCGCTGAAAGCAAAGGAACAGTTCCAGCTTACCGTTAAAGAGTTCCCGAAAAGCGTGGATACACATGTGAGCCTGATCAACCTTCTGCTCGATATCGAACAGGGCAAGAATGAGGGAGAAAGAAATTATCAAGATGCCCTTGACCTTTTCAAGCACGTTACAGGACTTGATGGGGCAAAAGAGGCATCCAGTTTCCAACGTTTAGAAAGAAGATTGAGCAATCTCAATCTATTATAGGGGGAGTAATGACGATGACATACCAGATAATGTTTTACGGAGGTCTGGCAGCAGCGCTCCTTACCCTGACTATCACCATCTATGTGTATGTAAAAATGAACATCCGCCGCGTCCTGATCGACCTGACGGGCATTAAACGTAAAAGTCCTTTTGGCACCAAGAAGTCCTCCCCGCAGTCCACGGAAGAGAAAACACGGACGACCAATGAAATCCGGTTGAAAAAGCAGGATATGGAGGGGGACGAGGTCACCGAGCTGATGGAGGACGAGGTGGCAGCGACCGCACTGCTTGACCTAAGCGATGTAGAGGAAACAACCTTGCTGTCCCCAAGTGCTGAACAGGAGGACGAAACGACGATCCTTGGGGAAAGCATGGACGAAACAACGTTACTCTCAGATGAGCCAGCGTTTTACTTTAGAAAAGAATTAGATGTAGTGGTCACCCATTCCACTACCAAACTATGAGGTGGAAATAAAAATGATAAGTACGATATTGACTGTTTACAAGAATAAGAAGTCGTTCCTCTTGCTGCCGGTGATTGCCGTCCTTCTTGTGTCTGTGCTCGCGTTCAATGCGAAGGTATTTTCCACAATCGACGTGAAGATGGATATTACCTTCAACGGGGAAACATGGCAGACGCATAAAGAGGACTTCAATCGTTATTGGTTCTCCAAAGACAAGGATCACGTAACATTCACTGTTGATTTGAGTGAACATTTTCAGGAGGAATATAAGGATGAGCGTCCTTTCACTATCGTGAGTGAAGGGGTGGATCCATCTAGTATTTCCTATAAGGACGTCTTGGATGGAGCAGGACTTAAACAAGGGATTTTTGAAGTGAAGGTGCCGGTTGCTGATGACAACAACTATGCCTTTACTGCACAAATCACTGAAGGAAACGCTTGGGGTCTCGATAGCGGAGCACCGAAAACCTTCCGTGTCGAGAAAGATACCACTTCACCTGCTATCAGCATTTCAGGTGTGGAGGATGGGGCACTTTATAAGGACAAAGTGGAAGTGGCATTTCAAGTAGATGAAAAGAACTTTGCCAAGGATAAAACAAAGGTCACCTATACCATTAATGAAGAGGCGAAGGATGCGGAAATCTCTTGGCATGATAAAATCGGATTGGTTTCCTTTGATAAGGATGGCGAATATCAAGTGACCATCCAGGCAACAGACTACGCAGGAAATATAAAAGAAGAAAGTATTTCTTTCTCCATCAACAATAAAGGAGCGGCATTAACCGTTTCGGATGATAATGGGAACGAAATGAGAGACGGTGGTGTTTATAATCTTGCCGGCATCTCTATTAAAGCAACCAATGGTATTCCCCTCGAAACTGCAACGATGCTAGTTAAAAAAGAGGGGACGGATGAGGAATTCACGGTGATCCCCGAGATGAAAAACAGGGAAGCAATTGGAACACTGAATGACCTGACAGAGGGTACTTATACTATTCAAGTGACTGTAACCGAAAAGCATAAGAGTGGAGAAAAGTATACCCTGCCTACAATCACTTTTACAGTCGATAAGACTGCACCAACTCTTTCCATCTCAGGGGTGGAAAACGCCGGCCGTTATGAAACGGAAAAAGAAGTGGAGTTTCTCGCTGAGGATTCGAACATTGATTTATCCAAATCCTTCATAAACATTACAAAGGATGGAGAGGAATGGGTGACTGGGCAGCAACTTCGTAAAGTAGAGGATGGTGCCTCCCATACACATGAGTTTTTTGAGGATGGCCAATATGCGGTCACCTTTACAGCGGTGGACCTTGCCGGGAATATAAAAACCCATGACGAGTTCTCCTTTACAGTGGATACCTCTAAGCCTAATATTTCCTATATTGGTTTGAGTGAAGACAAAAAATATTACAATGAATCCCTGGATGTTACGTTCCGGGTAGGTGATTACACCATTGATCTTGAAAAATCTAAGCTGGAAATCATCAAGGATGGTGGCGAACCCATAATAAAGAAATTCGAGAAGGGTTTTTTCCTCTCCTATTATGCCGAAGCCAAGCATTCCTTTACAGAGGATGGCAGCTATGAAATCAAAATTACTGCAGCAGACCATTTTAATGAGCCGGAAACAGTAACGAAGAATGTTGTCATCGATAAAGTAAAGCCGGTCGTAAGCATCACAGGTGTAGAAAATAAAAAGAAATATAAAAAGACGCAAAACGTGAATTTCAACGTAACCGACCAGAACTTGAGTCTGGACACTACAATATTGACTGTCTACAAGGACGGAGAGATCTATGAGCTTCCGAAAAAGTTGAACAAAACAAGTGAAACGGAAGCAAGCCTGCAGGATGTAGAATTCAAGGAAGATGGAGACTATGTTCTTCACCTCGAATCAACAGATAAAGCGGGAAATATGACAGAGCACGCACCTGTCGAGTTTACTGTGGACCAGAGTGCCCCGACTATCACCATTGACGGTGTGGAAAACAATGGCCACTATCCGACAGACAAAGCGGTTACCATCACATTGTATGATGTGACACTTGATCTTGAAAATACAGAAGTGACCGTTAAGAGCAATAAAGATTCCACTCCAAGAAAGATAGAGCCTTCCAAGGTTAAAGGAAAGAGGGAAGCTATCTACGAGCAATATTTCGAAGAAGAAGGAATCTATGAGATCACCATTCGTTCCAAGGATACCTTGGAGAACGAAGAAGCACAAAAGACCCTCACTTTTGTAATCGACCGTACAGCACCGGTGCTCAACGTTGAAGGAATAGACATGGATGCCTTTGTAAAAGGCGGGAAAAAGCTGACAATCAAAGCGAATGACCTGCATATTGAAGACAGCGAGGTGAACGTGGAAGCGACAATTACAAGAGCGGATGGTAAAACAGAGCCTTATGATATCGGCACTCTCGAAGTCAATGAGAAAACATCCGGCCTTTCGTACACCTTTACAGAGGATGGGTTTTATTCCATCAAGGTGACCGCTATCGATAAAGCTGGCAACCGGGCCGAAGATCTCGTTCATCAGTTTACGGTGGATAACATCAAGCCGGTACTTGGCATTTCCGGGGTTTCCGATAAGGAATACTATTCATCCAACCAGAAAGTAACGTTGAGTGTGAAAGAGTTCCATTACTATAACAATAAAGTGAAAATGGAAGTGACTAAAAACGGAACTCCGTACTATATGGGTGCATGGGTCAGTGAAGATGTGACATCCAAATTGATGCACGAATTCAATGAGGACGGGGACTACGTCATCACGCTTAATGCCAAGGATGCTGCAGGAAACGAAGCGGATGCTGAAGTTAAAGCCTTCACCATCGATAAGACAGCGCCAGTCCTTAGTGTAAAGGGTGTCGAGGATGGAGAGGACTACAACAGGGACATGCCTGTGGAAGTGAAGCTCGTGGATACAAACCTTGACCTTTCCACTACTAATCTCGTCATCACGAAAAATGGAAATGCCTACAACGCCGGCAGTTTCAAAACATTAGGCGGAGTGGCAACTCTCAATCATATTTTCAAAGAGGAAGGGAAATACAAGATCTCCTTCTCTGCGACAGATAAGGCAAAAAACAAAACCGTACACGAGGACATATCCTTTATTGTCGATAAAACCCGTCCTGTCGTGAAGATTGATGGTGCAGCAGACAATAGCTTCAACCCAGAAAACAAGACAGTTACCCTATCCATCGACGAATTGAACTACAGCACCAATGACGTAGATTTGATTGTAACGAAAGATGGCCGCGGATATAACATGGGTACTTGGAAGAATACCGGCAAGCTTTCAAAGCTGAGCCATAATTTCAGTCAGGATGGTCTGTACACGATTTCCGTTTCTGCCACCGATAAAGCAGGAAACGGACCTGTGACGCAAAAGCTCACTTTCACAGTCGACAAGGTCAACCCTGTGATTAATATCGAAGGTGCAGATAATGATGCACACTATAATGTCGACAAGAGAATCCAGGTTGCCATCAACGACTTGAATCTGGACATCAACAAAATTTCTGTTACGAAAAACGGCAGAGGGTATTCGATTGGAGGTTTTGCCGTGAATGGCAATACCGCAACACTCGCACACACCTTCAGTCAGGAAGGCGACTACCGCATTCAGGTGAACGCAACAGATAAAGCCGGTAACAGCTTTAGCAAGGAACTTGCATTCACCATTGATAAAACTGCGCCGGTCATTACGCCTAAAGTGAAGGGTGATGGAAGAACGCTTAAAAATGGGGAATTCATCAATTCCATCTTTACACCGGAGTTTGCGCTTGATGTGGCGGCAGACAGCATCGTTTCCATGACGCTGAATAATCAGACCATCGCAAGCAACCGGGCCCCGATCGCATCCAAGGATATGAAATACAATTATCGTGTGGTTGCAAGGGATAAGGCTGGAAATGAAACAGTACTTGAAATAGGTTTTACTTTGGATACAACAAGGCCGTTGCTTGAAATCACAGGAATCATCGAGGGCTTCTTCAACGAAAACATGGTACCGGTCATCAAATATGCCGATATCCACTTGGATGACTCCAAAAGCTATATCAGGCTGGATGGCAAGCCGTTCACTAGCGGCACTGCACTGACAGAAGAGAGGGACTATGTGCTTGAAGTGGTTGCAACCGATTTGGCCAATAATGTGTCAAAGCGGACGATCCACTTCACCATCGACAAAACTGCACCATCGATCTCATTCCAGGATCCAATCTCGGATAAATACTTCACGGAGGATGTTATCCCTGAATTCCTGATCGACAGCTTAAGTCCATATGACATCATTGCCTTGACCCTGAACGGAAATCCATATGAAATCGGGGATCCGATTACAGAAGAGGGCAAGCATGTGCTATATTTTGAAATCAAGGACAAAGCCGGCAATATCAAGCAGCTCAGTGTGGAATTCATGATTGATAAAACTCCACCAAAAGTGCTTGTGGATGGAGTAAAAGAAAAAGGAATCTATTATGACCCTGTGACAGTAAGCCTGCAGCTTGAAAATCCAAACGATAAGATCCTTTCCGTCATGATCAACGGGGAGCTTTTCGAGGGCGATGTAGAGGACATAGACGGAAACAAAGTGATCCGTTCCACCTTCTCTGATATCAAAGCATACGAAATCATCGTGGAAGCGATGGATGAAGCAGGAAACGTAGAACGCTTTGTCCTGCCATTTGAAATAGCGGACAAGAGTGTGCTAGTAAAAGTATATGAAAACAAACCACTATTCTTCGGGGGAATTGCAGCTGGACTATTGGGTGCAGCAAGTGCAGCCGCCTATGCGATCAGACGCAGAAAGCAGAATATCGACGCACCGCGTGCAAGCGGAATAGAAGAATAAAATAAGAACCAGCCAATGAGAGCTTTGCTTTACCTAGCTCTCATTGGCTATTTTTATGGGAAAATTGCTGAGTATACCAGTATAGCTTTTTTAAAACAAACGTTTGATTAAAAAAGTAGAAACTCCTTGAGCGTCAAGGGATTGAAAAAAATTTTTGAAATTAACTTTTAAAAAAGGTTTTGTAAGAAATCATGTCCAAACTGCCAAAATTGGAGTAAAAAAACCCATTAAGCTATGGATTCCTTTTATCAGTATAGAAATTTTTAAACAAACGTTTGATTAAGAAAAATTCAACCCCTTGTGGCTCAAAGGATTGAAAAAAAATATAGAGATTAACTTTTAAAAAAGGTTTTCAAGGATAACATGAAATTCACTCTGATGTAAAAAGAAGATGAACCACCTATTCTACAAAAAATTCAGTCAATATTGTGCACCTAACCAGTCAATTTAGGTACCCCAAAATGGAGAGGGTGTCCGCATATAATAAAAGAAAGCGGTTACACATACGGGGGGTGGTGAAGGATGGAGACGAACGTGAATCCGGCGACGTCGCAAAATCCTAGAACGAAGACGAGAATAGTAGAAGGAGTGCCAAGGCGGAAAGTGAAGTGGAAAAATATATTAACCTACGCTGCCTTTGTCGGACCGGCATTGATATTCTTCCTTGTCGTCCAGATCATCCCGTTCCTGATGGGGGTCTATTATTCTTTTACTTCCTGGAATGGCGTAAGTTCGGTCGTGGAATGGGTCGGGCTTGCAAACTATAAAAAGATCTTCACGAACGATGATGCATTCTTCAACTCATTCATGTTCACAACCAAATTCATGTTTGCAGCTGTGATCATCAGCAATCTTATCGGATTTGGTTTCGCACTTTTACTTAATGCAGCACTGAAAACACGCAATATATTAAGAACGGTCTTTTTCCTCCCGAATGTAATCGGGGGCTTGTTGCTCGGATTTATCTGGCAGTTCATTTTTGTCAAAGGCTTCGCGTCTGTCGGGGCAATGACAGGCATCCCTTTTTTCCAGCTTCCATGGCTCGGGGATGAAAAGACGGCATTCTGGGGCATTGTCATCGTGTTCGCCTGGCAGATAAGCGGCTATATGATGGTCATCTATGTGGCGGCATTACAGGGAGTGGACAATAGCTTGCTTGAAGCGGCAAGGATTGATGGCGCTTCCAACTTTACCTTGGTTACAAAAATCATCATTCCATTAATTTTACCTGCGTTTACGATTTGCTTTTTCCTGACGATTTCTATGGCATTCAAAATATTCGATTTGAATCTTTCCTTGACAGGGGGCGGTCCATTCAACTCGACACAGTCCGTCGCCATCAACATCTATCAGGAGGCATTCCAATATAACCGATACGGTCTGGGTACAGCAAAGTCCATTATCTTCTTTGTCGTCGTCGCCATCTTTACGACAGTACAGGTAATGGCCACGAAGAAAAGGGAGGTGGAGGCATAATGGATCAGAAGTATACGAAGAGGACGTTCCTTTTGGAAATCATCGGTATCACGCTCGGTCTCATTTTCCTCATTCCTTTCTACTTTGTCTTGATCAATTCGGTAAAGAGTTTCAGTGAAATCCTGATAGATGCCGCTGCACTGCCGCAGGAGATCCTATTCTCGAACTATGCGAAGGTGTGGGAAATCATCAAGTTTCCAAAGGCATTCTGGAACTCCCTTATCATCACTGTGTTCAGTAATATCGGGATTGTGGTGCTCAGTTCGATGGCGGCCTGGAAAATGGTCCGGACGCCGGGTAGGTTCAGTAAGATATTGTTCGTCGTGATTGTATCTGCCATGGTCATCCCATTTCAGACGGTCATGATTCCACTCATGAAGCTTGGCGGGTCGCTTGGCATGATCAACAGCCTGCCGGGGATCATCATGATGTACTTTGGTTTTGGTGTACCACTTTCCCTTTTTCTCTATCACGGCTTTGTCAAAACAGTGCCGCTTGAGATCGAGGAGGCGGCAAGGATCGATGGCTGCAGCCAGTTCGGCGTGTTCTGGAGAATCGTATTTCCACTGCTGAAGCCGATTACTGTGACAGTCATCATCCTGAACACACTATGGATCTGGAATGATTACCTGCTTCCATTGCTTGTGCTGCAGGACGCGGATCTGCGTACCATTCCACTCGCAACCTCCACATTCTTCGCGCAATACACGAAGCAATGGGATATGGGGTTGGCGGCGCTTGTACTCGGTATCGCACCGATCATTATTTTCTTCCTATTTCTACAAAGGCATATCATCAAGGGGATTGCCGCTGGATCTGTTAAGTAAATCCAGGAGTCTGACTTTACAGATTCCTAGATTTATATAAAAATTAATCTAACTTTCAAGGGGGGCAATAAAATGAAACGCTTTTTCATGCTTTTACTATCATTAACACTGGTAGCGGGGATTTTTGCCGGATGCTCGAGCAATAATTCCTCAGGGGACGACAAGGAAAATTCAGGAGATCAAGTAACGTTGAACTTCTTCCAGTTTAAGGTGGAGATTGCCGATCAACTGGCGGAAATGATCAAGGAATTCGAAGCAGAGCATCCAAATATCAAAATCAAGCTTGAGACAGTCGGTGGAGGAGCGGACTATGGTGCTGCATTAAAGGCAAAGTTTGCTTCTGGTGAAGAGCCGGATATCTTCAACAACGGTGGATTCAAGGAGCTTGAGCTTTGGAAAGAAAAGCTTGCAGATCTTTCAGAAGAGCCTTGGGCTGAACATGTTCTTCCTATCGGTAAAGTACCGATGACAGATCCGGAAGACGGCAAGCTTTACGGTATGCCGGTCAACCTTGAAGGCTATGGATTCATCTACAATAAAGACCTTTTTGAAGAAGCGGGGATCACAGAGCCCCCAACAACGATTTCCGAATTGAAGGACGCTTCTGAAAAGCTGAAAAAAGCTGGTATCACACCTTTCTCCGCCGGCTATGGCGAGTGGTGGGTAATCGGGCAGCATTTACTGAACATCCCATTTGCACAGCAGGACGATCCGGAAGCATTCATTGCAGGCTTGTATGATGGATCTGAAAAGATCGTAGGAAATGAACATTTCAAAAATTTCAAAGAAGTATTGGATACAGAAATCAATTTCGGAAACAGCAACCCATTAACAACGGATTACAATACACAGGTTACACAATTCGCTTCAGGCCAGACTGCGATGCTGCAGCAAGGAAACTGGACGGAGAACATGATCTATGAAGTCAACCCTGACATGAACATGGGCTTCCTCCCGATCAGCATCAGCGACGATGCGGATTCCAACCGCCTGCCTGTTGGCGTACCGAACAACTGGGTACTGAACAAGAACTCCGAGCACCTGGAAGAAGCAAAAACATTCTTGAACTGGATGGTTTCCTCTGAAACGGGCAAGAAGTATATCACAGAAGAGTTCGCGTTCATCCCGGCATTCGATAACATCGAGCCTGCCGGACTTGGAGACCTTGGTCAATCCATCCTGGAATACTCCAAAAATGAACAGACAATCCCTTGGACATGGTTCATGTGGCCGGATGGCGCAAACAAGGAATTTGCCGCAAGCATCCAGGAATACGCTGCAGGCAAAATCGACTATGACACACTCCTTGAGCGCTTCCAAAGCTCTTGGGATAATTTAAAATAATTTTGGCAGAGGGCATGTCTATTCATAGGCATGCTTTCTGTTTATACTAAAAGAAAACAAGGGTTGATTTAATAAGAATCTAGCTGTTGATTGGAGCAAAAGGCGGAGACTCCTGCGGGAGATGGCGTTTAGTGGAGACCCCACAGGCTAAGCCGAGGAGGCTCCACAAACGCCCCGCGGAAAGCGCAGCCTTTTGCGGAAAGCAATAGCGGTGTTTAACAGACCATTAATGAAAAGAGACGCTTTTCCATCGGGGGTAGGTCATGATCAGAAAAAGTATCCGCAATAAGCTTATCGTACTGCTGCTCTTGATAACGATCCTGCCATTCGGCACATCCATCATCATCACATATTACCATACAAAAGAAGCCTTCAAGGACCTCGTCGTACAAGAAAATAGTAATCTCCTTTATCAGGGGAAAATCAATCTGGAAACCTATTTGGAGGAGCTTAATAGTCTAACACTTTCCTTGTATAATAACCCTGATTTCATCAACTACATGAGGTCTCCTGATAAGGAAGATAACTATATGACACTCGGCATTGTGAAGAATGTCCTGCAGACGATCCTGTATGCGGAGGATAACATCAGGAGGGTACATATTTCATTTGCAGAAGAGAAGCGGAGCATCACAGCGTCCAAGCGCTCGACTGTCGTATTTTCCACAAGGCTCAACAGCAGGATGTATGAGGAAGCCTACAAAAACGCCCAGTTGAATCCGTACAATATGTTCATCGATACAACTGAGGCGCAGCAGGGGAGAAATGTGTTGTACCTGCACCGGGTTTTGCGCAATGTGCCATCTGATGAGGTGCTCGCCTTCATTACGATAGAGGTGTCAACGGAACGGGTGCTGGAGCTGAGCGAGAACCTTTACAACAAGGAGACAGAGGAATTCTTCATTTTATCAAGTACCGGGGAATTGATCTACAGTTCGAATGCAGAAGTGTTTGCCAAGCAGGCTGAACAGAAGTGGATCGGTGCAGTGATGGAGTCCGACAAGGAGCGGGGGACGATGGAATGGCAGAATGACTCCTTCCATGGGATGATGATGTATGAACAGACCCCGGCAGCGGTTGGCGGCTGGATCCTTGTCAAACGCGTCCCCTATACGACCCTTTATGAAAATGCTTTCACCGTAACGAAAATCAATATCCTTTTCGGGGTCCTGGGATTAAGTCTCGTCATTCTCGCCACCTTGTTCGTCTCCTTTAAAATCACATCCCCGATCAGGGTGCTGCTCCAGAACATCCAGCAGGTGAAGGAAGGGAATATGAAGGTTCAGTTCGAGTCATTGGGCCATGATGAAATCGGGATACTTGGCAGCAGGTTCAAGCAGATGATGGAGAGGATCGATCACCTCATCAACCGTGAGTATAAGCTTGAAATCGAGAATAAAAATAACCAGTTAAAGGTGCTGCAGTCGCAGTTGAATCCCCATTTTCTATATAACGCCCTTCAGTCGATCGGGACGGTCGCCCTGAAAAATAATGTGCCGCAAATCTATACACTCGTGACGCACCTGTCCAAAATCATGCGCTATGGGATGAATATGGAGGAGGATATGGTGCCCCTGAAAAAAGAAATCAACTATCTCAAAGCGTATCTTTTATTGCAGAAAGAGAGATTTGGCGACCATCTTGATTACAGGATTGATGTCGGGGAAGATGCCCTGCAGGTCCAGGTCCCGAAGATGATCCTTCAGCCGATCATCGAAAACTACTTCAAGCATGGATTCGATATAAGAGAAGGAGTAGGAAGAATAACGGTCGAAGGGAAAGTGGAGGAAGGTATGCTTATTTTGGAGGTCGTGGACAATGGAGTCGGGGTGACAGAAGAAAGGCTGGAGGAGATTTATCGTCATTTTCAAGCAGGAAAAAGAGAGTCAAGGGAAGAAGTAACGAATATCGGCTTGAAAAATATTAATGCCCGTCTTCAGCTGTATTATGACGGGGCTGCAAGCATGAAGCTTTCGAATCATCATGATGGGGGTCTGGCTGTGAAGCTTGTGCTTCCATTGGAATTGGGAGGTGTCAGGGATGAAGGCGATCATCATTGACGATGAGAAGCATGTCCGGGAAGGCCTGCTTCTCCTGGCGGCTTGGAAGGAACACGGAATCGATACCATCCTCGAGGCCCAGGACGGGGATGAGGCCACAAAGCTGATCTCACAACACCGACCTGAGATTATCTTCACCGATATGCGGATGCCCAAAAAGGATGGAATCAGCCTGCTGAAATGGCTCGATTCCACAGAATTGAACAGTATGACAATCGTGGTCAGCGGCTATGATGACTATGAGTATATGCGCAATGCAATTACGTATAAAAGCTTCGATTACATTTTGAAGCCGATCGATCCGGATATTTTAAATGAAACGCTCGCGCGTGCGGTGAAAAAATGGAAGGAGGAGGCATTGCACAGGAGATCTTCTGTTGATGCGGAATTCCTTGCTGCCTCATCATCCGAAGCGAAAAGCATGGGCCAAATAGAAGTTTTCTTACGTGCCAACTACCAGCAGGATGTCACGCTACAGGAGATTGCGGACCGTTTCTTCCTGAGCAGGGAGCACATATCACGCAAATTCAAGCAGGAATACAACGAGACGATCACCGATTATGTGACAAGGATCCGCATGGAAAAAGCAAAGGAATATTTGGCGAAACCGCATGTAAAAATTTATGAGGTTGCCTACCAAGTGGGCTATCAAAATGAAAAATACTTCAGCAAGGTGTTCAAGAAGTTTACGAAATTGACTCCCAATGAATACAGAAGTACAGTACTGTCGGGAAATAGATAAATAGAGAGGATGCTGGGGCATGGAAAAGCTACGTATGGGAATTATCGGAGTCGGAGGGATTGCACAAGGTCGCCATATACCCACTTTTATGAATTTGGCGGACAAAGTCACGGTCGAAGCGATCAGTGATGTAAATGAGGCGACAGCAAAGCTTGTTTCAGAGAAGTTCGGCATAGAGAAGGTATTTCCACATTACGCGGATATGTTTACGGAAGTGGACGCGGTGACCATTTGTACGCCGAATAAGTTCCACGCCGAAATCACGATTGCTGCACTAGAAGCTGGGCTTCACGTATTTTGCGAAAAGCCGATGGCGATGACGCCGGATGAATGCGAAAGGATGATTCAAGCTGCCGAAAAGTCGAACAAGCAGCTGGCGATTGCATATCATTACCGCTTTATGAAGGAGTCCATTGCCGCCAAACGCTTGGTGGAGGAGAACGAAATCGGAAGACCCCTAGTGGCCCGTGCAAGAGGGATGCGCCGCCGGAAAGTACCGGGATGGGGTGTGTTTACGAATAAGGAGCTACAGGGCGGAGGAAGCCTGATCGACTATGGCTGCCACCTCTTAGATCTTTCCCTCTGGCTACTAGGCAATCCTAAGCCAGTGGAAGTGCTCGGTACCACCTACAATGACCTGAGCAAAATCCCAGGTCAGGTGAATCAGTGGGGAAGCTTCAACCACGAAACATTCGAAGTGGATGACCATGTTACAGCCTACATAAAATTCGAGGGAGGGGCATCGATGCTCTTTGAAACCTCCTGGTCGGCCAATGTGAAGGACGATGAGGAAAGTGTCAGCATATCCGGGATGGACGGAGGAGTCGACCTATTCCCATTCCACCTGAACCAAATGAAGCACGGCATGCTCCTGAACACCGAAGCCAATTGGGTACCAGGCGAAGACAATCCGAGCATCCCTCAAGCACTCAACTTCATCAACAGCTGCCTCGGCCTCGAAGACCTCATCGTCAAGCCCGAGCAAGCCATGCAAACCTCCCAAATCATCGACGCCATCTACCGCAGCAGCGAGACCGGGACTAGCATTAAGCTGGGGTGATGGTGGTGTGGGTGACATAACGATGTGGGTTGACATAACAATAGTGGTTTACATAACAATGGGGGTCAGGCCCCTGTTGTTATGTCGACTAGCAATATGCCAGTGAAAAAACCGTTTTTATTAAAAATAGGTAATTTTGTTTTAGGTTTTGTAGCATGCCCCCGCAGCTTATTCGAGTTTTGGCTGGTGTGGGGCATTTTTAGGTTTTGTAGAGGGGGCAGACTGCTCATTTTGCCTATGGAAGTGGGGAGGGAAACAGTAATCTGTCGGAAAACAGTGTTTATCTGTCCAAAACAAGCAATTTTCGATCCACTTTTTGCCGGAATCGATCGGAACTCCATAGTTATCGATCCAAAACACCACATAATCTGTCAACTTTACAATAATTGGAAACCAAACGTCACACTACGCTACACCGCATCGTCATGAAGCTGCCGTCTACCACCCCGCATCGTCACGTCACAGCCGTCTACCACCCACCCTACATCCCCACCAAACAACAAAAAAGCAAGCAACCTCCCAACACAACGCCAGGAGACTGCTTGCCGATACATGTATCTATACCAATTCCCAATCAATTATCTGCGATAGGGATTAAAAGGATCATGCCCTTTATCATTTAAAAGACCTTTCTTCCTGTTCAAGCTGCTTGCCTTTCTATTTGGATTGACAGAAGTGTAAGGCTCAGCCTCTTCCTCAAATAGGGAAGAATGCTGGGTTTCCCCATGTGCTGTCCCGTCTCTGAACATTGGCTCCTCTTCCATAAACCCAGGCTCTTCAACGACATAATCGTTGCCAGGCTCGAGCTGTCCGGAAGTCATCGGATCGTTGTGCTGCTCATAATCCATCAGATCAGGTGTATACTCCGCTTCGACTCTATCAGAAATAAGCGGCCCTTCCTCTTCTAGCAATCTATCCTCGTGTGTGAATTCATTTTGTATGGTGACAGGCTCTTCCTGCATATGATCTGTTTCATACCCAAGGATATTGTCTTGTGTATATTCAGACTCGGGAGTGACATCCTGCTCGGACGTGATATGCCCTCTCTGCTGCTGGTCATGTTGTGATTCATTAGTCATTCTGTCATGCATCTCAAAAGAATCATGCTCAAGATTCAATTCCTTTTCCAAGTGCCCCATTTCGGAAGAGTGCTTGTTTATCACACTGCTATCATAGCTGTCCTCTTTCGCTTCGCTTTTCTCCATAGGAAACGGCTGTCCGTGTTCATATAAAAGTTTATCATAATCCTCTGTTACTTCTATCGTGCTGTTTTCAGCATCCTTTTTAGGAGTATGGGAATGCCCCATTGCGGTAAAGAGCGGCTTCTCTTGATTCTCATCATGCATGGAATCGACTGATTCAGAGGGACGCAACCCATTGTCGATCGGCTCTGCAGCACGGTATCCTTCATCAAGCTGTTCTAACGTCCCAGCCTCCTCATGACGCCCTTCATTCCAGGAAGCCACCATCATTTCATCCAGGGGTCTATTAATATCGATATTATCATCTGTCAAAGGCCTGTTCACATTCCAAGTGCCAGAGCTTTCCTCCACAGGCTTTTCCACAGGTTCGTCAGCCATCTCTTGAGTATCATCAAACTGCAGCGCAGGCTCTTCCTCGGTACGATATCGATCTAGGCGGCTATGGTCACCTGAAACCGTCCTGTTTACATTGTCCGTCAAGATAAGTACTTTCCCGACCTTCACGTCATATTCATATCGATAAGCTTCCTCCGGCTCAATGCCTAATCCCATCAAAGTTGATGCAACACCATCCTCGCGAGATCCTCTAAAGAACGTTCTTTCAATGGAATCCGAAGCATGCAAGGGATCCATATTGGAATGAGTCATCATCCCGGAACCATCCTTCTCGGGGGAAGTCATATCACTGTTTGTCTGCAAAGGATCCACCACACCGCTCAAGTCCCTGATAAGGAAGATTTCTTCGGAGCGATAGCCTTCCTCCTTCAACCAATTGATTTTATCCATTGCTTCCTGCTCTGTTAAATATGAACCAATCATTTCTTTACGATGTCCAGCCATCTTTTCTTCCTCCTCAAGCTTGCTTTGATAATGATTACATACCCAGCAGATTCATAAGGTTAAACCAACCTCCAAATTATCGTTGGAATATTGTAACAACTGAATCAGATCTAGGATATTTTTCCTTGTAAAATAAAGGTACGTAATCAAAGGGGGAATGAATATGGAACAAAGTAATAGACAACTATCTTCCAAACACCTACCATTAATTTTCTTTGGCGGCTATGCCATCATTATTCTCGCAGTCATTTACTTCGCGAGTACTGCAAACATCAACATAGAAGGAAACACAGAAAATTTCACTGAAACCTTTCAAGTGAACATAGATGAAACGAAAAAAATACAAGAAGAAAAAGCGGCGAGCAGTAAGCCTCTCTGGGATATCCCAAACCATATTGCAGCAACCGCCATGATACTGGCATCCATTTTAGACATCGTCATCATCCTGCTCTGGGCAAGAAATGAAAATAAAAAGCGGGAAGCACAAGAGGCGGGAGTCATTCCTATAAAGAAGCGGTGGACCGACAGCAAGTGGTTCTGGAACATCATAGCGATGGGAGTGGTACAGCCAAAAGAAGGCCGCATCAGGATAAACTGGAGGAATATGCTACTTGCGATGGCCTTGCTGACCGGTGTGAAATTCTTGGTGCTAGATCGCTTGTAAGATTCATAGTGAGGTTTACCCCTAATGTCATGGTTGGAGCACCAAGGCATTCAAAACACGGTCCTGTACTTGGACAGTAGAGATATTTTTCTCCTCGTCGTTCATGCGACCTGCCTTAACGGTATAGGTATACTTTCCTGGAGCCAGTAGGACATCTGTCCATGAAAGGGATATGGAATTCATGAATGTCTTTATTTTACCTTCACGCCCGAGTTGGTTGGTGGAAGCGATAGTTTCTGAAGTGAGTAAAGTGGAGTTTCGCCATAAAGATACTTGAGAATGGATGCTATACTCACTAGGGGCGCCAGTTTCTACCTTCAAGCCGATTTTTGAATCCAAGCATACTTTCTCCATGGGCGATAGGATTGTGACATCCAGCTTTAATATCTCCACCAATGAATCATGCGTGACTTCCATGGTTTCATTTGTTTGGACAAAATTAAATCTTTCTTTACCTTTATCCTGGCCGCCGGAGTTTTTAATCCATTCGAAATATAAGGTCACAAATAATCCTCCTTATTTGTTGAAATCTAGAGTTAATATATGTGACCCTTTGTAAAATGCTTGTTCTCTTGTCCTAATTACTCAACATTCTCATTTGCAAAAAATACATTCGCCTTTCAATATTTGGTAAAAATAGTGATTTTACTCATTTCTATTGTGTTATTATATTAGAAGAGACATAAAAGAGGGGGAAAAAAATGAAAAAGAAAAATAGGTTTGTAATCTTAATTATGAGTTTATTATTAGTTTTTCCGCATGCAACTTCAGCGGAACAGACGATTACAGGTGGATGCGTACAACCTTCCAATGGGGAAATTGATAGAATGCTAACATCTGAAGCTCTTAAGCACGATGTGCCACCTGAAATCGTAAAGGCAATCGCATTTGTGGAAGCTTTTGGTTGGGTACACTGTGAGGATGGAGAAACCATTATCTCTGGAGATGGTGGAATTGGCATAATGCAGGTAACCGATCCTGAAAATGAATATAATCTAGACGAAGAGAGATTGCACACTGATATCGCTTATAATATTTCGGCAGGAGTTTCAATCTTAAATGATAAGTTTGGGTATAGCGGTTCTGTTATCCCCTTGATGAATGATGGTGATAGAGATAAACTAGAAAACTGGTATTTTGCTGTAATGGCATATAATGGTTTAGTGCAAAAAAACAGTCCTAGATTAAAAAAGGATGGCTCAAGGAATACGAACACATATCAAGATAAAGTATTCCATTGGATCTATGAGAACAACTTGGAGTTACCTTTAAATTTGGGATTAGACGAAGTTTTATTGGAGGATTTAATATATCGGGATAATGGAACTATCGGATTCCGAAAGCTTTCATATAATACTGGGGGTCCATTACAGTCCACTCGACATAAATTTGAAAAAAATGATCTAGTAGTGGTAACGGCTGGAGCAAGCCTCAGGGAACTTCCATTTAGTAAATCGAATCCAAAAGGGAAAGCAGAGAGAGAAGTTGTCACCATAGAGGATGCCTTTTCTTTTGATCAGTCCAATAACAATTATAATCATTTTGTATGGTATCCGATTGTTACAAAAAATCAATCAAACAGTGGCTTCGTTGCTTCACCATATCTTGCTCCTTTTGGAAAAAGAATTTCAGGTCCTGATCGATTTGAAACAGCTATAGAGATATCGAAGCAAGGATGGGATAAAGCGGAAACAGTAATTTTGGCAAGGTCAGAAGATTTTCCGGATGCTTTGGCGGGTGCTCCTTTGGCATATAAGCTTAATGCCCCGATCCTCTTGACTAAGCAGTCATCACTAAATGAAAAAACCAAAGCTAGAATTATAGAATTAGGTGCCAAAAAGGTCATTATCCTTGGCGGAAAAAGTGCTGTTTCAGATAATGTGGAATCAAGTTTGAAGAAAGCAGGGGTGGCAATAGTAGACCGCATCGGAGGAGCTACTCGATATGAAACTGCTAGATTAATAGCGGAAGAATTAGGTGGAAATCCGGAGAAAGCAATTGTGGCTTACGGAAAGAATTTCCCCGATGCACTTGCTATTGCTCCGTATGCTGCCAAGAATGGTTATCCAATCCTATTAACAGATACTAGCAGCTTAAACAGTTCAACAGCGAAGGCGATTGCAGAATCTAAGATTGGGAAAGCCATCGTAGTAGGAGGTACTGCAGCTGTAAGTGATAAAACATTTAGTCAGCTTCCTAATGGGTCCATAAGAATAAGGGGGGCAAATCGTTACGCAACCTCTGTTGAAATCATCAATCAACTTAATATGCCAACAGATATTATATACAATGCAACTGGTCAAAATTTTGCGGATGCCCTCACAGGCTCAGTTTTAGCTGCAAAGAAAAATTCTTCAATATTGCTTATTGATGATCAAGTTCGTCCCGAAATTACAAATCTAATACGTTCTAAAAAACTTGATACTTTCCATGTATTAGGTGGACGAGGAGCGGTAAGTGATAAAGCTGTGAACAATTTATTAAAATAGTTTTTAAAAGTAAAGGGGTTCGACATTAGAAATAAGTCGAACCCCTTTTAGAGTTTTTACTCATATAGCTCTTTATAAATAATAGCCTTCAAAGCCAACATTTCTTCATCCGTCAATTTATCTTCAAACGTTTCAGCAAGCTCCATCGCTTCGGCCTCGCTCATTCCGTCGGCCGCCTTTGCCTGGATAGCCTGCATTTCCTGGAGGCTCAGCTTTTTCATCACAGCCCTTGTGGCTTCCTCCCTCGTCTGGAACGGCAATTCCTCGAGGTTTGCGTCCGCGCCTTCTGAGATATAAGCTTTCAGGGATGGGGAGTTGTCTACATAGTCCCGGGCCATGGCAATATTGTTGTCGTCGAGATCCTGCTCCACATATTCGACAGCTCTATCCTCGATGTACTTGTTGACAAAATAGTAGCCCACTGCCCCTATAGCGCCCAAAACTATTACAGTTATAAGCAAGCCTTTCAATAGCTTCATCTAATCACCTTCTCTCCCAATTACTATATAAAATAAAAGAAAGCAGCGCAAATTTGTCATTGCGCTGCTCGTTTTGGTTCCTGCTCAAGTCTTTCCTTTTTCGAAAGTGCAGGGAACTTTTCCTGGATGATCTTGATGAAAGGTTCCACAAACTGTGGATCAAACTGTGTTCCGGCACATCGTCTAAGCTCTGCAAAAGCCTCCGTAAAGGTTTTTGTAGGCTGATAAGGGCGCTCGGTAGTCATGGCATCGAACGAATCAATGAGACATAGGATGCGGGCTAGCTTTGGAATGTTATTACCCTGAAGTCCAGAAGGATAGCCTTTTCCATCATAACGCTCGTGATGCAGCTCGACCAATGGGAGCAGCTCCTCGTACTTCTTGGTAGTGGAAACAATCTCTTTCCCCCAAAGCACGTGCTTTTTCATGATCTCCCACTCATGTGAGTCGAGCTTGCCTTTTTTATTGATGATATCCCGTGGGATTTCCACTTTACCGATATCATGGATCAACGCACCAAGGATGAGTGTCTGTCTTTCATGTTCGCTCAATTCAAGCTTTTTGCTGAAGTCCATCGCATATTTGAAAACCCGCTTGCTGTGCTGATAGGTATAAACATCTTTAGGTAGGAAAATCTGCAATTGCTGTTCGAGATTCTCGATTTCCTTTACGAGATACAGATCATTCTGATAGACGTCCGCCTCTTCATAATAGATCTGTACATTGTTCTTACCTTGGGCCTTCGCATAGTAAAGCGCCTTATCCGCTTTATTTAAAAGCTCTGCAGAATTATAGGTCCCGGGCTCATACTCTGTAATCCCGGCCGAGAAGGATAAGCATTTCAAAGGAAGGTCATCCGCACCCTTGAACGGGGTATCATTGAAGTCCTTGCGGATTTTATTCAAAAATACACTGGCCTCATCCTTCGTAACATCAGGGAAAAGGATGGCAAACTCCTCTCCACCGTAACGCGCAGGTGTATATGGGGTCATCTTGGTTTTGTTGATTAAAAAGTGCCCTATAAACCGTAACAACTCGTCACCTTGCAAATGGCCGTTCTGATCATTGTATTTTTTAAAGTCATCTATATCTAATAGTGCAACACTGAAGGTTTCTTTATTCCCAAGGTTTTTATAGGTTTCGTCCAATTTAAGTTTAAAATAACCGTGGTTATAAAGATTTGTGAGGAAATCCTTATTGGCCCTCTCCTCTGACTCCTTAAATAGTTCAAAGAATTTTTGAAATGCAAACGATAAAAGGACAGAGAGGATTGTGAAAAGGAAAAGACCAAATAATTGTTCCTCTTTAAGAAGGATTGTAAGAATAATAGATAATACTAGTGTACTGCCATAACTTATTAAAGATTCAATTACAACACCCTTTGACCAGAAGGAATGGAGTATGTCTTTAATGGAGTGTGATTGAGAAAGGATAAAATACATCCATATCAATAAAACATTCAATAAAAAGTAAACGGTCAAAGAAACAGTAAACGGAAGCATGGAGGAATTCCCGTTATTCTGTAAACCACCTGACCATAAGAAACAGTAATGAGCGGAGATTATCATAATGGAATAGATGGAGAAGTTAAACAAATGTTTCCACCAGATAATGTGTCTATTTCGAATGGAGAAAATAATGTTACATAGGAATAATAAGTGAAGGGTAGTTTCTACTCCATAAAGAAATAACACCGCTAAATAAATAGCAGAATCCATAGATATGGAATTTCCTTTTGGGGGTAATGGAATGATGAAATGGTATAAAAGTAAAAGTGCACCAACCAATGAATAAAACATAACCCATTCAGATAGGGTGTACGTAGGGAAGTCAGCATGCAAAATAAATAAACCCAAGCCTAAAATCGAAATGATGAATAGGTAAACACTCGAAATTTTATTGTATATGTTTCCACTTTCCACTAAAATCACACTCTTTTTTAAATTAATAAAGAGGAATAATCAAAGATCGTTCCTCTTTATCTATATTATATAAGTCTAAAGCCAGATGTTAAAGCCACAATTACAGAACCAATCACTAAAAGGTTAATGATTGCAGTTTTTGTACGTACGTTCATTTTGTCACCTCCCTTCAACTAGCACAATGGGAATCAGTTCGTTGTGGTTACCTGAGGAGTGGAATTCTTTTCTATTTTCCCTATCATTAAGTATTGGATAAAAAAGAAAACACCTATATTCATAATTACATCGCCAATGCTGATAATTTGCTCACGTGGATAAGGTGCAGATAATGGAATGATATCTCCCAGAAATGCAAGTCTTGTTGATTCTGTAATAGCAGCATGTTTTCCGTAAAGACCATTCTTTAAAGCTTCTACAAAATAGGGATCAAGTACAGCGCTGGCTTCTATTGAAACAGGCATTCTTCCACCATTGAGTGCCATAACAAGGAAGTTTAAAAATACACCGATAAAGATGACGACAAATCCTGGGTGATGGCGGTTCAGCCAAAGGAAATACATACCTACTAAATAAACCAATATGAAAATAGTATTGCTGTAAAAGCCTAGTATGGGTATTTTGTTCTGCAAGATATAAATCACAATTTGGATCATTAATAACACTGGAAAGACCCAAGCTTGTTTTATCTTCATATCGGCTAATCCTTTAAAATTTCCACCTCTAAAAAGCCCTACCAGTAAAGCGATGATAATTCCATCATATACCATATTAACCCTCCAAAGTGTAGCGGTTATGTAAAGAGGTATTTCTCTATAAAATACAATATTATCTAATATCTAACAAAATAATTCATAATTTTCAAGTATTTCACAAAAGATGGTATAATTGTACGAGTTTATTTCAAATATTTTGAAGGAGTTTGTAATTTATAATTATAATATCGGTAACAAGCCCTAAAAATGAAGAATTACCCGCTAAAATGGTTTAGATATTAAGTAAAGAGGTATTTAGATAACATAATAAAAAAGCACTTTCAACTAATAAACTAAAAAAATAACACAATACTACAAAATTTTCTTGCCATTTTGTAGAAATCTAGTAGAATTGTTATATAATTTGTAATTAATTAGGTGGTGAAAAAGAGTAAAATGAAAGAGTCATTCAGTAATATCCAAAGCCAGGATGAAATCATCAAGGTCCTGCAATATGCCTACCAACAAGGGATGGAACGTGAGAACATCTCCATGATGGAGCTTGTCAACGAAATGAGAGAAAAGCTGCAAATGCTTATCAAATAAATAGATTCGTACTTCAGAGAACACCGTTGCCATCAGCGGTGTTTTCCGTTTTTTACAAATGGATGAGCCCGGCATCCTGGCGCAAACTATGATAAAATGAAAAACGTTGTGCTAATTGGCTTATGCCTATACAACTTAGAATCTACTAAAAGTGTAAGGTGATTGGATGATTGGAAGAAACGAACCGTGTCCTTGCGGAAGCGGACGAAAGTATAAGAAGTGTTGTGAGAAAGAGCAGAGTGCAAGCTTTGAGAAGGTGCTGGAGTCGGAACTGATGGCACTCCAGATTGATATCATGCGTTATGCATACGATAAATATGCCAGTGAGTTGGAAGAGGCAGCGAGCAAGCATGTACATAAATTCGAATTGGATCAGGATAAAAAAGAAGCCTATCAGGAGATTGTCCACCTTTGGTATATGTTCACAGTTGTGCGTGAGAGCGGACAGACGATTGTGCAGGAATTTGTAAAAGGAAACGAAAGTAAGTTTTCCCGTCCTCAAGTGAAGGAATGGGCGGAGAATTGGCAAACAGCCCAGCCTTCTATTTATAAGGTATCAAACGTCCGTGGTGGCCAGTATACGATGGAAGACTGTTTTACAAACGAGAAGGTCAAAGTCAAATTCATAGACCGAGAAGAAGGTCTAAGCAAGAACGAGCTGGTTGTAGGGATGTTTGTACCGTTTCAGGATGCACAAGTGGTCTTCATGTCGACGTTTGAAAGAGGGACGCTGGAAGCTATCCGCATTGAGGAAAAGCTGCAGGCGCTTCTGGAAAATGAAAGTCTCTCGAAAGATCAGGTTCGTTCCATGTTCCCGATGCTTGCAGGGAATGTCATCGAATTTGAACTGTCGGAAGAAGATGTGCAGGAGCTTCCTGTCCAAAACGAAGCGCAGGAAAAAGTGTTGGAGCTATTTATGGAGGCGGCTGAAAAACGTGGATACCCGGCAAGATTCCAGGAATTCGCCCATATGCTCTGGTCCGTCTATTGCATGAAGGAGAGTCCTGCCATCCGCAATGAGCCTAACTATGCAGCGGCCTTGATCTACTTCCTGGATGTTCATTTCATGCAGGAGCAGGTGGAAACACAAAAGTCGCTTTCAGAGGAATTCGGTATATCCCCAGGAAGTGTATCCTCCACTTATCGAAAGCTGGATGAGGTTCTACAGCCTGTCATCCAGACTTTTCAACAGGATATCGAAGCGGCATTGAACTAAATTCTTTAAAAAAGCTCTGATTTTACCCTTAGGTAGATTCAGAGCTTTTTTATATGGACTGCTACATATTTCCACCATAATTTGGTCACACTAGTTGGAAAGAATGCGACGATTTAGAGGAGGACGTTTTAATGAAGCGTTATGTTGCCATGATTTCTATGCTAGTTTTGTTCATTTCTATTATGGGGACTGCCGGGACTGCGCTCGCTGCGCCAACAGAGAATGAGGTCGATCATTATCTGAAGGAAATCGGATGGACCCGTCATGACTTGGATACTTATTTGAAATTTTATGAGGTTAGCCTGGATGATTTCCGTGATATCGAGCATCTGCAGGCGGAACTTGGAACGCCGATCAATAAAGAGAATCTCCATGGAATGCTCGACTCTTATGATTTGACAGAGGAGGAGCTCGAAATCCTGCTCTCCCGCTTTGGTGAAAAGGTGCAGGATTATACTTTTCTCGAGGACCTTGAAATTGCGGTTGATTTTTACATGACTCATGAAGAAGAGGTTGCAAGGGCTGAGGATTTTCTAGTTTCCGTCGGCTTTCAGGCGGAAGAAGCAAGGCTGATTTTCCAGCATATCCTTGGTTTGCCGAATGAAGATCTACAGGCGGAGCTCGAGAGACTTGAGCAAAAGGTTGCAGAAGAACCGAACTCTGTTGAAAAGATCTTTTCTCTCTGGTCCGATTTTATGAATGCCTTTGACGTAACGGCAAATCTTCATATGGAGAATCGGGAAAATAAAGAGGCAGTCACACAGGAACAGCTCCTGCAGCCTGGATGGCTTGAAGGGAAAACAGTGCATCTGGAGCTTTTTAACCAAGAGGGGGAACTATTGGCAACTGCCCAAATGAATGACCAGATCATTTCTCCGGCCTATGTACAGCAAACAGGAAAAGAGCTCATCCACCTGGGGCAACTCGGCGTTAGATTGAGCGACGAACTCTATCATAACAGAATGCCGGATACTGCCTCTCCATATGGACTCGGCATGGTCTTGGGCCTCCTATTGGTAGCCGTTGCCGGAATCCTTTACCGCCGCTCACTGGTAGTTGGAAGAGGATAGTCCATGGTCAAGCTTCGTATAGCATCCATTTTGATTTTTATAATAGGGGCCGCTTTGTTCGTGGGAAGCGGTCTTTCCTTTTGGAGAGGATATTCAGCTGTGGAGGAATGGAACAAGCTTGATAGCCAGGATCGGGTGAAGGAGGAGGCTCCCTTAGGTCCTTTTTCAGTTGGGGATGGGATCGGCGACCTTGTCATACCTAGACTTGAGGCGAGTATTCCAATCTATCATGGAGCTTCAGAGGAAGAGTTGAAAAAGGGGATCGGTCATGTTGCGAATAGCAAACTCCCAGGCGAGGATGGAAACATCGTGCTTTCAGGCCATCGAGATACAGTCTTCCGCCGGTTGGGTGAGCTTGAGGTCGGGGATTCGCTTTATGTAGAGTATGGGGAAGGGGAATACCACTATAAAATTAGGCGAATTCGCATTGTTGACGCCGATGATACGACGGTCCTTGTGCCAAAACCGAAGGAAACATTGACGGTGACGACGTGTTATCCGTTTCGATTTATCGGAAATGCCCCAGAGCGGTATGTGTTGGAAGCGGTGCGGATTTACTAAGGTGGAGTATTGGGAGTTCGCATTATCTTCGTATAGTAATTAAAATGTGTAAATTTAATCTGTCTTCATGTAAGTATTGTCATGGATGTTTCGTATGGAAGTTTAATCAAACGTTTGATTAAAAAATACTATAATAGAATACTTTGTGAGATACATGCTATCTCCCCATGATCTCTAGCCAGTGAAGGTTAAATTGCGTTATGCTCAAAAACTCAGGGTTTATGCACAATAATTTTAATTTGCGCTCAATAATCGCGATTTACGATGAATTATCCTGATTTGCGCTCAAAAACGAAGCATTTACGTGCAATAAGACAAAACACGACAAATATCGCGCTCTACGCCAACACGCCAAAATCTTACCATCACAAAATAAAAAAGCCAACCACCAATGGTTGACTTTTTATTTTGATTTCTGCAATACAGGCTTCTCGTTGATTTTCTCCTTGAATGCCTGCAACAGGTCTTCCCCGTTAAAGCCGTTCTCCATCAATGTTTCCAGGAGCTTCTCGGGATAGTTGTTGTTGCGGCGGAACAGTTCTCCTTCAAAGAGGATGCTCATGCGATCTTCCATTACAGCCACATTCCTGATGACCACCTCGAATGAAGCGGGATCATTGGAAGGTTTGGAGATGGTAGCCTGTACATTTACCGTTTCTTTATTATCTAAAATGGATTGAAATTTTTCTGGATCTATCTTTGGAAGAAGAATTTCAATGAGCCAGTTTTCCTTGCCGTATTCCCGATTGATGATCAATCCGTCTATCAATTCCAGCTTTTCAACGTTTTCCCCGTGTACGATTGACAATGCAACAAGTTTGAACGTTTTCATACTTTCCCTCCAGCGGGTATTATTGTCGTGCTTGTACCAATTTGGTTTTATTATATCATATTGGTCCGGAAAGATACTGTTCTTGTTTCTCTATTAAAATAATCCTTAACAGCTTAAATATTCTTTATTTGAAGGAAAAAGTATCATGAAATGTCATTTTGTTTAATAGAAACGGACATTTTAAATTGCAGATTTGTTTTAAAAGATGATAACACTCATTTTACCATTTCCCCCTCCACCGGTTATGATTACGAAGCAACAGGCAAGAACCACGAAAAAGGAGGGAAGGAACGTGATTAATCAAGTTATTCTTGTTGGGAGATTGACGAAGGATCCCGAGCTTAGGTATACGAGTGATGGGACGGCTTTGGCAAGCTTTCATCTGGCGGTAAACAGGAATTTTAAGAACCAGGATGGTGTGGTGGAGGCTGATTTTGTATCCTGCACGGTGTGGAGAAAGCTTGCTGAGACTACAGCCAACTATTGCAGTAAAGGTGCTTTGATCGGAGTCACCGGAAGGATCCAGACGAGGAAATACGAAGGACAGAATGGCACTACCGTGTTTGTAACGGATGTGGTCGCAGATAATGTGCGATTCTTAGAACGAAAGCCGCCGGCAGTGAAGGTGGAAAAAACTGTGCAGAAAGAGATGGAAAAAGTGGAGCTGCCATTTTAACCATATCAATATCCATTAATCTGTTAAGCCTAGGGAACCCCTCCCAGGATGCTTTAGCCTGTCAAATAAAAGGCAACTTACCGTAACAAGCTGCCTTTTTCTATTGCTTATTAGATTGGATAAGCCCCCTTAGAATCTTCATAGAGAAAATATCCTCCCTGCTCTCCAATACTTGTGCCAACCTGTTTCGGGTTGGCTCTTTTCAAGAAAGGTCTTCTACGAGAGTACGAAAGTTCTTTTCTATTGTTTTTTGATATTTGACATTGAGTTTTGTATACATATGTAGTGATTTCTTGAATTTTGGATTCTGTTTTAAATAATCGACGACTTCCAGTAATTCATCATCGGTTTTCTGCAACTGATAGAGCCGATTGAATTCCTTGACGTATGCATCCTGCTGATGATGGTTGCCTACCAAATAGTCGATGGATACATCAAAAATATTGCTCAGTTGAATCAAGGCTTCCATATTTGGTGTTTCGTTACCGGTTTCCCATTTGCTGATGGTCGCGCGGGATCGGTTCAGTTCTTCAGCAAGCTGCAGCTGGCTCCAGCCGTTTTGGTCCCGGAAAGTCTTTATGTTGCGGGATACGGGAGATTCTTTCATACATTGCCCTCCTGCCTGATGTTTTTCCTTTACCGTATAGGAAGAGGGCGTAATCTACGGTTCTTAATCTGTTCAACCGTAAAAATGATACAAATCAGAACAGTGTGGGAATCGGAAGGAAACAGAGGTATCCAAAGAATAGGTAAGAATACCCATGGATAATCCGTACTTTTCAGATGGTTTCCATATTTGGTAAAAAATGAAATGATAGAGATGGACCAAATACGAAGGAATAGGGGAGTGAGAAAGTTGGTAGAGTTCCATTTATACAGTATTACATTTCTTCAGAGGGTAAAAAGTAAGATTCAAAATCAGGAGAATTATTATATTTATGTAAAGGAGCCTACTCTTTCTTACGCCAGTCATGGTTTTTCGTTCTATGATGCCTTGCAGCTCTGTGAAAAGGAGAGCCATGAATGGGAAGATAGCAGTGTCAGAAGCATTGTCACCAACAACCATCGGGCAGTGGAAATACAATTCCGTTCAGAGGAAGATAAACGAATCATTGCGATAAAGGTCGAGTTGGATACCAGCCTCATAGAATTATCGTCTTATGTCTGGCAAGAACACCGCAGGGCATTCATCCGCTTTGACGATCCAAAGGACCTCGATGAACCACATGTAATCAGTCTTCTCAAGAGAATATCCATTAAGCACAAAGGAAAAAGCAGTTTTCTTTCCCTTCCGAGGGTGAGAAGTAAGAGTAATTAGCGTATAGAAAAATGAGAAATGGGATACACCGTTACTATTGATTAGAATAGTGGTGATCCTATGTTGAAAAGAAGAAAATACTATTATCTTTTCCTTGCAGTCGGGTGGACGGTGCTTTTGTTTCATCTATCCTCCATGTCCTATTCGTCCCAGGATATCAGGCCCTATTTAAGTTTGCTAGTACAGGAGGATAGCCTCACGGCGTGGTTGAAGGGAGTTCAGCTGAGCTATGGCGAATCTGTAATAAGTGCGGAAACGAGGGGAGGCTATGCGTTTGTGGAATTTTTGTTTCGCAAGGCAGCCCATCTGTTTTTTTACTTCATGCTAGGTTTCGTCATCGTCCGTTATTTCCGCAGTTTCATGCCAAACATGCGGTGGCGGGTTTTCCTGTTGAGCTGCAGCATGGTACTCTTGATCTCCATGCTTGATGAGTATCTTCAGCATCTTCATCCGGATAGGAGCGGCCGCTGGATGGATGTATGGCTTGATTGTACCGGCGGGCTGATCGGCATAGTGGCGGGCTACATCACTTATAGGGCCAGGCACATAAGAAAAAGCGCGAATCATTCGTTTTGAATGACTCGCGCTTTTTTAACGTAGTGTCAACAGCTCCTTCAGATCTTCGTTGCTAAGCTCGGTAATCCAGCCTTCGCTTGTGATGATCTGATTGTTCAGGGCCTGCTTGGATTCGATCATGGCGTCTATCTTTTCTTCCAGTGTCCCTGTTGCGATGAACTTATGGACATGGACGAAGCGATTTTGGCCGATCCGATAGGCACGGTCTGTAGCCTGATTTTCGACTGCCGGGTTCCACCAGCGGTCATAGTGGATGACATGATTGGCTGCTGTCAGGTTCAATCCGGTTCCGCCGGCCTTCAGGGAGAGCACCAGCACATGGAACTCCCCGTTCTGGAAGGATGTGATCAGATTATCACGATCCTTTTTCACGACACTTCCATTAAGGAATCTCCCTTTTTCCCCAAGCGCCTTCTCGATTGCTTCGATGATCATATTCCCCATAGAGATGTACTGGGTGAAGATAAGGCAGCTTTCGTTACGCAGACGAATCTGCTCCACGAGCTCCACCAGCTTCTCCATTTTCGTGGAGCGCATCAACAGGTTGGAGGGCTCTTCTTCTTTTAAATAGAGGGAAGGGTGATCGCATACCTGCTTCAGCTGGCCGAGCATTTTCAGTACAAGCCCTCTGCGCTGGATGCCTCCGAGGGATTCGACCTTCTCCAATGTTTCCTTCACCAGCTGTTCGTAGATGGAAGCCTGCTCGATCGTCAAAGGGCAGTATTCCTTCTGTTCCTGCTTTTCCGGCAGATTGAGTGCCACCTGCTCATCCTGTTTCGTGCGACGCAAGAGGAAGGGCTGGATGAGCATCTGAAGCTGCTGGATTTTCTTTTTATCCTGATCCTTTTCGATAGGCAGGACAAACTGCTTATGGAACGCGCCAAGGGAACCGAGGTAGCCCGGGTTAATGAAATCAAAGATGGCCCAAAGCTCGGACAGGCGGTTTTCCATCGGGGTGCCTGTCAACGCGATATGATGGATGCCGTCAAGATTCCTGACTGCCTGGGACTGCTTCGTATCGGCATTCTTGATGTTCTGTGCTTCATCGAGGCAGACGGTGCTCCAACGTACGTTCGAAAGTTCCTCTTCATCCAGATGCGAGATTGCATAGGAAGTGAGCACAACATCGGCTCCTTTTATCGAATCCGAGAAGCTACCGCCCTTATTTCGGTTAGTTCCATAATGCAGCATGACGTTTAGGCTTGGAGCAAACTTTTCCAGCTCCTTCTGCCAGTTGCCTAAAACAGAGGTCGGACAGATGATCAGAACAGGTTCGCGGACTTGATCCTCCTCAAGCTCCTTGCAGGCGAGGAAGTAGGCGATAAGCTGAATCGTTTTCCCGAGCCCCATATCATCTGCCAGGCACGCCCCGAAACCATGCTTTCTCAAAAATAGAAGCCAAGCGGCACCTTGCTCCTGGTATGGGCGCAGTTCTCCTTTGAAGGTTGGCGGTGCCTTGAAATCTGGAAGTGCTTTTCCTTGATAGAGCTGCTCTACCAGATTTTGAAGGGGACCGGTCATTTCATAGGTGATCTCGCTCATGGAATAGCTTCCGTTTTCATCTGGCATGTCATCAAAATGATTGGCAGCGTGGCTTTTCAGGAGATCCTCGATACGGATACCGGTTTCTTCCGCCTGCTTCATCATGAGCTTTATTTCTTCAATGAATTGCGGATCCAAGACGACCCATTCCCCTTTGATTTGGACAAGGCGCCTGTTCTGCTCCACCAATGCGAGGAACTCCTCTTCCGAAAGCTCCGTATTACGGGTGGAGAAACGCCATTCGAAATTAACGAGAGACTGCAAGCCTACAAAGGAAGTGGAATGGGAGGATCCCTTTTTGGAGCTGTTGACTCGTGCTTTTATCTTCAAGCGGGAGTCCTTTACAGCCTGCCACCATGAAGGAAGCAGGATGAAGCTGCCGATTTCAAGCAGCCTTTCACTGCCGTCCACGAGAAAGCGCCATGCATCTTCCTCGGTTAATGCCTCCCGCATCTGGCCATTTGAAAAAAGGGAGGGGGTGATTTGCTGCCACTTTTTAAAGCTTCGTTCCACTTCATTTTTATACTTTTTATAGGAAGCGGGAAGCTTATCCTGCTCCCATACATATAATTGCTCTGTCTTTTTATCTTTAAGGAGCGTTTCAAGCTTCCAGTCCGAGTATGGCTCTTCCGGTTCCAATAAACGGAGTCCCACAAAAAACGGGGTAGTGTCCTTCAACCAGCCGATATCCTTGAGCCAATCCTCTTCATCCAGATAAACAGAAGGGGTGGAAGGGGAGAGGAGGGCTTTCGAATTCGAGTATTCCGCCCAGTAAGAGCGCAATGTCTCGGTTTTCTCGTTTTTAATCCAGTCCATCATGATGGATCCGACCCATTCCTCTATTTTTTCCGTATAAGAGGGAAGAAGCGGATTCTCTCCGACTAGGTTTTTTCCTTCCTCGGTCAATGAAAAAGAGAGCCTCCCTTTCTGCCACTCAGAAAAATCCGGTATAAAGGCTTTCTGATTGAAAATGGAAGAGACGGTCGGTGCCAAAAGGCGGTACAGTTCCGATTGATCGCACCAAACAAGCTCCAGGAAGGAATTCTCTGTATTGTTCGCAAAAAGCTCCAGTGCATCTGATGGGGAAAGGTAGATTCCCGTTTTACCTTCGAAGGTGGATTCCTGGAAAAAGGAACCGAAAAAAGAGCCCTCGTGCCAGGTAAATAGCAGCGGGATGTATCGCGATGGCGGAAGTACGGATGACTTCAGCTGCACATATAGGAAAAACCTGTTCGTTTTTTCATCGTATATCGAGTTGGCGGATAAGGATCCATTAATCATATGTGAATCTTCCTTTTTTCAGTTCTTCTTGGAAGGAGCGGAGTCGCTTTGTTCCTTCTTTTATTTGAAGTATATACTCCACCCAGACATCTTCGAGCTTTTCCTTCTTATACAAAGAATGCAGGGCCTTCAAGAGGCTTGTCGCTTCCTTATAGGAGCTTTTGTTCCGCTGGCCGATCGCCTGCTGGATAGCAATATGATATAGGGGAAAGAGGGCATACGGATCGGCCTTTTTGATTTCCTTGATTTTGTACGTCTCAAGGCCACTCAGTTCAAATCCCATCCAGAGCTGGAGCTCCACCCATTTGCGATATTTCTTCGTTTCGAAAAGATACCACTCATATTCGCCATAGCTGTATGGCATCAAGCTTTTCATCGCTTCGATGTACATGGCATCATGCTTTGTTTCCAGCGCATAGTCCGTCAAAAGCTTCAAAAGGTGCTTCGTGAGCTGACGCTTTCGTTCATAGGTAGGCTCGTCATGGATATAGGTTGTCACGATAGGCAGTGAAGTTTGCAGCCAAGTATCCAATCTGTCCTTCGCCTTGGAGTTTGCGAGGGCCTGAAGCCAATTGAACACATAAGGCGCATATTGATGGGCATGCTTCTTTACGATATGCAATGCATCATCGTCCTTTTTTTGAAGAAAAAGAAGATGCGTTTTCGCTAATTCCGCTTGCAGGGACTGGTCGCCTTCCAGCTCTTTCAATTCTGATGACATCCAATTCCTGCGCTGGAACACATCATTCCATACGAACTGATAGGCATAAAACACCTCACGTATGAAAGGCTCTTTCTGCCCAAGGAGCATATGGCGGATCATTTCCCTGCTTTCCTTCAACAATGTGTCGAGCTGGAAGGCGATGGCGCTATGAAACAGGCCTTTTGCTTCCTCCTCGATCACATCCACAAATCGGTGCAGGATATCTACTATATATTGATAAGGCTGTGAGGAGTCATAGCTTTTCATCACCTCTTGCATACAAAAAAGAGAAGCGTGCAAGAGGAAGAGCGGGCGGACCTCAGCCTTTTTTGGTGCCAATAAACGGAGCTTCGGAAAGAATGCATGTGTCAGGCCGGTCAGATATGTCCTTGTTGAAGGGATGGATCGCTTATATTGATCATGTTGATGGTCCACAAAGTCCAGCCAGCTTGCAAGAGATGCATCTGAATAGCTATCCACTTTCTTCTTTTGAAATAGGGGGGACGGTCCTGATGCTGTATGTGGAGTAGCTTCCTTCCACTTTTCAATGAGCGATGCGATGGTTCTCGTCTGTGACCAGAAGGATAGAAAGGTTGCGAGCTGATGGATGCATAAAGAGTCCGCTCCACATGAACATCTGCTCAATTCATGGATGTCCATATCAAGCAGTACATGGCGATGCCCATTATCCTGCACCTTCCCGGTGATGCTTGTGCCATCTTCAAATGCATGTATCACGTTCCCTTGCCGGAAAAGCTGCAGGGCGCCTTTCAAAAGGACACGGTTTCTTTCCTCTGACAGCGGATATGTATTGATTAACCAAGTTGCAAACTGCTCCATTTTTGTCACCATCCAGAACGAATAAAAGGCCTACTTATCAAATGTAGACCTTTCTTTACGGTAAAATCTTCTTATTCCATTATAGGTTTTTTAGCAAGGAGTTACAACCTTGGGGAAAACTTCCCTTCTTATTCAACCTTAAAGGCTTCTTTGGCCGAGGCCTGGAAATTTTGCTCTGTAAAGACAAACTCGATGGTGTATTCCCCTTTATCCAGACCGGATGTGACTTCTTGATAGGATGCGGAGTATGTGATGTCCTCACCAGGGGCAAGTACATCTTCTTTGATTGCTTGCGTGTACATCATTCCTTCCGAAAGCTTCTTCACTAGCTTACCTGATGCATCGTACACCATATAATCATATTCCTGACCAGAAGAAAAAGTTATTCCCGCGTCTTTGCCAGTATCATTTTTGACTGTAAAAACGAAGGAATTGTCCTTCTGTTCCAACGTGCTGGAAAGTTCCTGCTTGTTCGGGTCTTCGCTTGTGACTTCCTTTGATTTTTCAGGTTTTTTCAAGCCCTTTTCGCCATCTCCGCTGCCTGCCGTATTATCCACATTACTACCATTTGAATCTTTTGTCGTTTCCTCCGGTGCATCAGTAGCCTTGTAATTTTCCTGTGTTGTACCACATGCTGCAAGAACAAATGACATTGTCAGCAAAAGTGCGATTCTCTTCATCATCATTCCTCCATCTGACTTATTTCCTTCTGGGATATACCTTGTTTCCTACTCTATCAAACCCTGTAATGACCCATACGTCTCTTTGTAAGGTTAGACGCAAAATAATATAAAAGGTTACAGAGGCGTGGACAAGGCATCAATCTGTTTTTGTCAATAAATGGCATAATGCGCATATTCTAATAGTACAAAGTATTAAACTTTGAATAATGAGGTGGAAAAATGAAAATTGTATTGGACGCAGGTCATGGATATAGTACTGCAGGAAAACGTACACCTGATGGAATGAGAGAATATGAATTTAATAGAGTGGTAGCACAGTATACAAGAAGTGAACTGTTAAAATACCAGGATGTCGAGATCCTTTTTACCCATTCGGATGAAAGGGATGTGCCATTGCAGGAGCGCTCAGACCGAGCTAATGGCTGGGAAGTGGATGCTTTTGTCTCCATTCACGCGAATGCATATGGAACAGGAGGCTGGAACACAGCGCAAGGCATTGAAACATATACGCCAATTGTCAATTCCCCGAATTCAGATCGGCTTGCCAGACTCGTGCATCCTAGATTGATCCAGGCGACCGGAAGAAGGGACAGAGGGATCAAAACCGCAAACTTCCATGTTTTGAGGGAGGCAAAAATGGCTTCCATCCTGGTGGAATGCGGATTTATGACTTATTATCCAGAAGCGCAGCTTTTAAAGACAGATAGTTATCGTAAAACGTGTGCACGTGCCATTGCACAAGGGGTAGCGGAATACTTCAACCTTAAGCTTAAGCCGACACCGGCTCCATCTAAAGAGGTCTATAAGGTGCAGGTCGGGGCATTCAAGTCAAAGGAAAATGCCGATAACCTTGCAAGAGAACTTGAACGCAGAGGATACAGCACCTTTGTTTTCCTCGAGCAAGTCTTGTATAAGGTACAGGTTGGCGCATTTTCAGAAAAGGAAAACGCGGACCGTCTGGCTACACAATTGCGCAAGCAAGGGTATCCGACTTTTATCAGTGCATAATATAAAGGGTGGAGTCTGTTTGCAGCGGCGGTCCACCCTTTTTGGCCGTCCCGATTACAAAAATTAAAAAAATGCACATAAAAACAGGAAATTTGTCCTTATTTATCGAAATAAATAGTTAATTTGTCAGAAATAGAAAGAAAGGGGGGAATCTTTTTGGAGAAATTCCGTATTGGGCCCAAATCAAAAGCTGTGATCAATTTCATCTGTTTTGCCTTGTCATTGCTATTATTGATTTATAATATCAGTATCGTAGGTTTTTTCTATTTGCTTGTTACATATGGGGAAGAGAAGGGAATGCTGATCTATTCTTTAATCAGTTTAACAGGGATCTTCTTGGTGGTCATTCCGCTGGTATTCCGGATGGCAAAGCAGAAATTTTACCATTATACCTTGATTGCCACACATCTGTTGGCAGCGTTATTACCCATGTTGATGCAGAAGATGTCGGGTGTTTTTAATGGGATTTTATAAAAAAATATTGAAGTTTTCTGATTTTTGTGTAAAATAGTACATATGAAATCGTTTGCACTAGTGGCCTTTTACATACTATCCGGTGCAGGCGATTTTTTTATGTCCAAATCCATTGTCAGTAAAAGTACTGACTTTTGTAATAAATATGGAAAACGATCGATCACGCCTATATAATGAAGATAGAAAATATGTTGCATGCACTTTTTTGGGTGTCATCCGACATGAAAAGGAGAAGAGTGGATAGTGAGAAAAGGGATGATTCTGGCCCTCTTGTTTATTGTGGGAGGAGTTTCTTTTATCGGTTATGGATTGTATGAGAAATGGACACTGGATCGTAAAACGGAAGCTGCCCTTCAGGATGCGGTGGCGCTGACCTCCGGAAATAAGGAAAAGGAAATTGCTCCAAGTACGGAAAAGGAGCGGGAATGGCCGGAAAAACCGGAAGATTGGGATCCGGCTACCGGGGATGTAGTGGGTATCCTTCAGATTCCTAGGTTTGAAGCCCAGCTCCCCATTGTAGAAGGGACGGACCCTGACGAATTGGAAAAAGGAGTGGGGCACTACCGTGGTGCATCTTACCCTGGGGAGCTTGGCCAGATCGTCTTCTCCGGGCATCGTGACACCGTATTCCTCCGCCTGGGGGAATTGGAGCTTGGAGATAAGTTTGTGGTTTCCCTCCCTTATGGGGACTATATGTATGAAATCTATGAAACAAAGATTGTAGATGACGATGATACGAGCATCATAACCTTGCAGAAAGAGAATGAAGAACTGATTCTGACTACCTGCTATCCATTCACCCTGACAGGCCGGGCACCAGAGAGATATATTGTGTATGCGAAGCCGGTATTATAAAAAGAAAAGGACACCATTTAGGTGTTCTTTTTCTTATTTATCAAAAAAAGTTTTAATTAATGCAATTTAGGGAAAAAGACTTAAAGTCATTCCATAAAAAGTAAAAAACATTGCATGGTTCAAACGGCAAATATCTTACAAAATAACAAGTATTACGACAAAAAAAGTCTATTCACAGAATATTTCTTATTTGATAACATATACTGTAAGTGAATGGTTCAAAAGTACTAATAGGGGGTTCTATATGATAGATATAAATTGTCACATACTTTCATCTATGGATGATGGTGCTAAACATATGACCGAAAGTATCGAAATGGCTCGAATGGCAGAGTCACAAGGTATTGAAATAATAGTTGCTACTCCTACTATTTCCAATGGATCTATCGAGGATATTTTGGGAAAAGTTGATGAGATGAATCATAGATTGCGTAAAGATTCCATCAACGTGACAGTTGTACCCGGTCAAGAGTGTCCCATTTCAGAAGATTTTATGGAGAAATACGAAAATGGTCAAATACTGACCATTAACAATGCCAAAAAATTCATCTTTCTCAGTCTTGAAGCGAGTCGTCATGTTCCTCACTATACAGGGGAGCTTATTTATGATATCCAAATGAAAGGTTTAACCCCTATCATTGCCAACCCGGAATTGAATATAGAACTAATGGAATCACCAGACAAACTTTATCAATTGGTTAAAAAGGGAGCGTGTGTGCAACTAAATGCTGGAAGTGTAAATGGTAATAATGGAAAAAAAGTCAAGAAGTTCGTTAGTGAAATCATAGATTCCAATTTGGCTCATTTTATCGCTTCAGATGCCCGTGACAAGAAAAGTAGTTCTTTTATGTTGCAAGAAGCGTATTCCACAATTGAAAAAAGTTTCGGATCTGATATTAAGGAAATGTTTCTGGAAAATGCAGAATTAGTTTTCGAAGGAAATTCAGTTTTCAAAGAAGTTCCAAGTAGAGTGAAAAGAAAAAAGCTGTTCGGTATTTTTAAATAGGCTAAGGGCGTTGATGGGGCACATAAAAGGTGCCTTTTTTTTATGCTCTAAAGGTTCTATCCTGTGAAAAAGCATCCGGTCGAAACCTTTTATATGTACAATTATAAAATGGAAACAGAAATCTACTTACTTTTTTGTAAGAAAATGTAGATATATGGAGACAACTCTTATATAATATCAATTGTATGTCAAGGAAACTAGATACTTTATGTATTTAAATTAAATTTTGGAGGTTCAAATGGAAGAGACGATCAGCTTAAGGGAGTTATTTCAAACGTTGAAAAAACGTCTTTCTCTTATTGTTATTATTACGTTAATTGCAACTACTGTCAGTGGGGTAGTGAGTTTTTTCTTACTTACGCCAATCTATCAAACTTCAACACAGCTATTAGTCAACCAATCTAGCAATAATGAGCAAAATATGTACAATGTTAATGATATCAGAACAAATATAGAATTAATTAATACGTACAATGTCATTATTAAGAGTCCGAGGATTTTAGAACTAGTACAAGAAGAATTAAACTTGGAACGTTCTACAGGTGCATTAAACAATCAAATCCAGGTTTCGAGCGAACAGAATTCCCAAGTATTGTCCATTACTGTGCAGGATGAGGATCCAGCTATGGCAGTCAATATTGCGAATACACTGGCTAATGTTTTCCAAAGTGAATTAACGAATATTATGAATGTTGACAACGTGAGTGTTCTTGCAGCTGCCCAATTAGCTGAAGACCCTTCACCTGTAAAACCTAGACCAGCATTAAATATGGCTATTGCTCTTGTAGTGGGCTTAATGGCTGGAGTAGGAATCGCGTTCCTTCTAGAATATTTGGATAACACAATTAAAACTGAGCAAGATATAGAGAAACTATTGGGTTTACCAGTACTAGGTGCTATTCCTGTTATGACAGAAAACGACCAACGTGGAATGCCTGCAACTAGAGAAAAGCGCGGTTCTGTAAGGAGTGAGTCAGTTGGCTAAGAAAAAACAGGCATCTTTAATGAGAAGTTTGATTGCGATGACTAACCCGAAGTCCCCTATTTCGGAACAATATCGTACGATTCGGACAAACATTGAGTTCTCTCAAATTGATCGTGAAATACGTACGCTGATGGTTACGTCAACAGGCCCAGGAGAAGGGAAATCTACTACTGTAGCTAACTTGGCTACGGTTTTTGCCCAACAGGGTAAACAAGTGCTTTTAATTGATGCGGATCTAAGAAAACCTACCGTACATTATACTTTTCGCTTACAAAATACAACTGGCCTTACCAATGTGTTAACTAGGCAGTTAACATTAAAAGAAGCGGTATTCAAATCCAAGATTCCTAATTTATTCATACTTCCAAGTGGTCCGATCCCTCCAAATCCGGCAGAATTACTCGGTTCAAAAATGATGAGAGACTTGTTGGATGAATTTAAAGAAGAGTTTGATGTAGTTCTGTTTGATACACCTCCTGTATTGGCAGTTACAGATGCGCAGATTTTGGCTAATAAATGTGATGGAACCATTTTAGTGGTTTCAAGCGGCAAGACAGAAAATGAAAATGCACTTAAAGGAAAAGAGCTTTTAGAAAAGGCAAATGCAAATGTTATTGGTGTAGTGCTTAATAATAAAAAGCTTAAAGAGGGAAATTATTATTATTACTATGGGGAAAAATAGTCGTCTTGACTATCTTTCCTTTTTTTATTTTTCTATGATACTATTAAAGAAATTAATCAGGTATAAATACCTAAATGCAGGGAGGTACTAACATGATTGATATTCATTGTCATATCATTCCTAATATAGATGATGGTGCAAAGCATTTAACGGAAAGTGTTGAAATGGCGAGTCAGGCTGTAAAAGAAGGTATTACACATATTATCGCAACTCCCCACCATAAAAACGGTAAATACAATAACACTAAAGAAGAAATATATAAATATGTTACACAATTAAATTCAGTTCTTGAAAACAGACAGATTGATTTAACCATTCTGCCTGGACAAGAAACAAGAATTTATGGAGAGATTTTAGAGGATTATGACCGCGGAGAAATTCTCACATTAAATAATACTGGGAAGTATCTTTTTTTAGAGCTTCCTTCCAATCATGTACCAAGATATACAGAACAACTACTTTATGATATTCAACTCCAAGGCATCACACCAATCATTGTTCATCCTGAACGTAATTCCGAGATAATTGAAAATCCAGAGATCCTTTACAATTTAGTGAAAAAAGGGGTCTGCACCCAGGTGACAGCTACAAGTCTAGTCGGTGGCTTCGGGAAGAAAATTAAGAAGTTTTCCTATGAATTAATTGAATCGAACCAAGCTCATTTCATTGCCTCTGATGCACATGGACTAAAAACGAGAAACTTTAATATGCAGAAGGCCTTCAATTTAGTAGATAACGACTTTGGTAGTAGCATGAAGTATTACTTTATGGAAAATGCTGAGTATCTGGTAAATGGTGAAGGGTTGATGATCGATCCTCCAGAACGAATAAAAAAGAAAAAGTTTTTAGGTATATTTTAATTGAAAAGACTACCTCATTGATTTAATGGGGTAGTCTTTTTAGGTTACTATTGATTTTTTGCCACCGATTCGCCTTCTATGGATAAATGTTCTTTTAGTTGATTAGAAAGCTTCATTCTTTCTTCTTCTGTAACAATAAGATAGTAAATATCTTGAGTTCCGTTACTGATCATTTGGCCTTGGCCAGAGATCTGATGCTGCTGTAGCTCGTGTCTTGCATCTTTATAATTAGCTTGAATGTCAACCATTTCGTCAAAAGTCAAGTTGGTTTTTACGTTATTCCCTAAAATTTCTAGGATATCATCGAATTTTGTTACTGATGAGATGGAGGCACCTTTATTAATTACTCCTTGAATGATTTCTCTTTGACGTTGTTGACGTCCAAAATCACCGCGAGGATCATCATAGCGCATACGTGAATATGCTAAAGCTTTTTCCCCATCTAAATCCAAAGTTCCTTTTGTAAAGTCAAATCCACTATGGCTAAATACCAAGTTGTTTTCAACTGTCACTCCACCAACAGCATCGACGATATCTTTAAAGCTTTCCATATTTACTTGGACAAAATAATCAATTGGAATATCCAAGAAGTTTTCTACCGTCGCGATAGACATTTCAGGACCGCCAAAGGCATAGGCATGATTTATTTTGTCATCAAAGCCTTTTCCGATAATTTCGGTTCTTGTATCGCGGGGAATACTAACCATTTGCATGGATTTATCATTAGGATTCACCGTTAGAACAATCATGGAATCAGAACGTCCACGGTCACCAGGTCTTTCATCTACACCAAGAATTAAAAAGGATAGTGGATCTTTTTTCTTGAAATCTACTTCTTTTGGTCGTTTTTCAGATGTAGTTCGATCAAGAGGTGTATGCATGGAAGCGGCAGTATCCTCCAATGATTTATATACAGTAAAAGCAAACACACCAACACCAAGCGCAATAACACTAAAAATACTAATTAAAATAATAAACCATTTCTTTTTTAACATATAGTCCTCTTCCTTTTTCATTAATCTTTACACATTGATTATAGGTATTTATATAATCCAATACAACTACAATCGTATCACAAATTGTAGAAAAATATATGTAATGTATAATTATTACAAATACATAAAGATATTTTAGTAGAATTTTCCGGAGATGTATTGAAGTTTTGGATAATAATAGTATATTAAATGAAGAGGTGATTTATATGAGAATATTAACTGGTATAGTAGCCATAAGCTGTGTGGCGGCGATTGTCTTCGGGAGTATGCATTGGAAGCAAAAAATCGCTACAGTATCAACTGAGGAAGTTATTGCAACTACAATCATAGAAAACGAGAAGGATCCGAAAACCGATGAAAATACAATGGAAATGAAGGATATTTCTATTAAAGAAGTGACATCTTCTTTACCAGTTGAAGCAGCATCCAAGCTTATTGCCGCAAAAGAATCAGACGATACGGTTGAGATTGTTATTGTAGGTTCAGAAGCCAATACAATGGGAAACCGTATATGGCCGGACATATTTAAAGAGAAGATGAATGAAACGTATGGAGAAATGGTAAACATTGATGTATTTGATATTCAGAATGTCACCACAGAAATGGTTGTGAGTGATGGATTACATATGGAAGCCGTAAATAGTAATGCGGATATCTTAATTTTTGAGCCTTTTATGTTAAATGATAATGGCGCTGTAAATATCGACGATACCCTAATTAATATTCAGACGATTATTGATGATTTTAAGGCAGTGAATAAAGAGGTATATGTATTCTTGCAGCCATCCCACCCAATTTATAATGCCACTTTTTATCCGTTGGAAGTGGAACAGTTGAAAACCTTAGCTGAAAATGAAGGACATACTTTTATTGATCATTGGAAGAATTGGCCGGATTACCAATCTGAAGAAATTAAAGATTATATTTTATATGATAGTGCAAGTATTGCACCTAATGAAAAAGGACATGAAGTTTGGGCAGAATATATTACTGAATTATTTATTGCAACTAAGTAGGAATAATATTAAAAGACTCCAGTGCATGAAGATTGCACTGGAGTCTTTTTATAGCTGAAAAAGACAGATTATCCATGTGAAAAGAGAAGCGATTAAAATACCAATCATCGAGTAAGATGATACTTTTGCGCGTTTTGAATCATTTCCTATATAGAGTAGATAGAGAGTGGGTACCAAAAACCAGGGTAATGCGATTAATAGAGCTAATAAATAGAAGAGGGAAATTCCATTATCATAGGCGAATTTAAAAACGAATGCAGGAATTCCGAGAGCAGTTGAAGATATGCAGGTGAATAGAATAGTATGTAGCCAATACGTTTCGAAAAAGGTTGCATAGCTAACTTTATTGAATTTTATGGAAGGACGCCTGATGGCCGGAAAAAATTTTTTTGAAAACTCCATTGCTAATTCCCCCTTAATAATCTATCTACTTCATTATTTATATACTACCCAACTAATCTAAAAAATATGCTAAATTATTCCTTTATAAAGTAAAATTCATATTGTTGTGGGTGATAATCCAAAAACTTCCACTACAAAAAACTATTAAAAGTTACATATTAATGAAATATTAGACAAATTACCTATTCATGATCGTGTCATTTTTTTGGTAATATTGAAATTGTAATGAAATAATTGTCACTTATCATTAAAGGAGGAAAACTTTTGACTCAAAAATGCATTGTTGCTGTAAAGTTTTGTTTTGTGCTTATGTTATTAATGGCTGTAGATAAAGGTTTTGCCGAAATGGATGTTCAAAAACATCAAATGAATCCTATCGGTGCTAATACGGTAGTCTTTGGAAACTACAAAATAAATATTTCGAACGGTGAGACATCTTCTGTATCAGTGAGCGTTTATACCAATGATAGATTAATAGAAGAGTGGGAAGATGAATTTGCTGGTATTTCAAAAGTTTACACTTGGAAAAAAGATGAGAAACATTATTTTCTGCTTGAAAGTACTTTAAGTGGAACTGGAAGCTTCACGCGTTTTGTTATCTTTGAGCTAAATGATGATGAAATGCAACGTGTTCTTTTATCTAATGATTATCAAGCAGGTTCGATTGAGATGGTAGATGATAGAATAGAAGTAACCTATCTAGACAGTAATGGAAACCATCTTGAAAGTAATAGTCTTTTGAAGGATCTATATGTCCAGAATAATGACGGGACAATTTCATTGACAGAACAAGGAATAAAAGCGAATGTCGAAATGAACTCTCCTCGACAAGAAATCTTCTCCTTTCAATCAACAGGAGCTGAAGATGATTTAAAAGGGGAAAACCCGACTACTTCAGAATTAAACAATTTACTAACTCAAGAGGCGCTTAAAGCAGGTATTCCTCCTGAAATAATAAAAGCGATAGCGTGGCAGGAAAGCTCATGGAGACAATACAGAACGAATGACGATCCCAATGGGACTTGGGAGAAGGGCGACCCGATTGTGTCATTTGATGGCGGTATTGGAATCATGCAGATTACTGAGCCTAATATGACAGCGGATAGAGCTATAAGACTTAAAACGGATATTGTATATAATATCCAAGAGGGTATTAGAATATTAAAAGACAAGTGGACTTACAGTAACTGGGGCAGAATTCCGCAAATAAACGGAAATGACATGAAGATAATGGAAGATTGGTATTTTGCTATCATGGCGTATAATGGGATTTCAAGACGTAATGATCCACAATACTACCCAAATAATACTTACCAAGATGTTATCTACAGTCACATTGAAAGATACTCACAAGTGGTAACGACAGCATTCCCGGTACAACTATTAAGAGAAGATATATATTATACAAACTCAGGCTCCTTACAATTCAGAAAACCTCATTATCATATTAATGGGCCATATCAAACTTCCAAACACTTATTCAATAGTGGGGATATTGTAAAGGCAACAGAAAGTGGAGTACGTTTAAGAACAACTCCGGAAGGAACTGAAGTTAGAAAAACCTTAGCTGGAGAAGCTTTGCAAATAGTTGGAGCTTATCAGGCAGGCACTAATAATTCGAACCACTTTGTATGGTATCCCGTAAAAGATATGCATTCAAATGAGACATATTATATTGCTTCAAGCTATTTGGAGAATATGAGGATTTCTGGTGTGAATAGGTATGCTACAGCTGTCAGTATTTCTAGAGCTGGTTGGGACAAGTCAGATGTAGTTGTTTTGGCAAGAGGGGACAATTTTCCTGATGCTCTTGCAGGTACACCATTAGCATATCAGCTTAATGCTCCTATACTATTAACTAAAAGCAATGAATTAATAGAGGAAACAAAACAGGAACTTCTTAGACTTGATGCAAAGAAAATAATTATTCTTGGTGGTAGCAGTGCTATAACTCCTGAAGTGGAAAATATTATCCGCGACTTGGGAATTGAAGTAGAAAGAATTGCAGGAACAACTCGTTTTGAAACAGCTAAACTTATTGCGAATAAAATGGGTAAGAGCTTCTCAACTGTAGTTGTCACAAATGGTTATGGCTTTCCTGATGCACTTGCAATAGCTCCTTATGCTGCGAGAAATGGCATACCGATTTTACTTACTGAAAAAGGCTATATACCAGGACCGACTAAAACATTGCTCGCAAACGCTTCAAATACAATTGTAGTTGGTGGTACGTCTGTAGTTTCTAATCATTTATTAAAATTAATGCCTAAAGCAGTACGCGTATCTGGATCAACAAGGTACGAAACAGCTTATAAAATTGGTACAGAATTTAACTTCTCGTCCAATACTGGATTAGTAGTAAATGGTCATGATTTCCCTGATGCTTTAACAGGTTCCGTTTTGGCAGCTAAACTTAATGCACCACTTTTACTAGTTAATCCTTCTTATTTACCAGTAGAAACTCAAAATCTAGTAGATGCTAAAGGCTTCAATCAGCTTTCCGTATTAGGCGGAACAGCTGCAGTGAAAAATGAGAGTGTATTAAGACTAATAAAATAGAATGTCAATGTTGGAGGACATGTACATTTATATGTGCACGTCCTCCTTTTGTTACATACATTTAATATTTTAAAAGTTATTTAAATGTTATAATAGTCTCGTAAAAAATGTAATAATATGTAGAAATAGGAGGAAATAATGTACAGTTTATTAGTGAGGAAATTCATAGTCGCAATTGTCCTAAGTATAGTAGTTCTTGCGTTTTTACCCTCCTCAACCGATGCCAGTAGTTCCAGTGTAGATAGAATCAGTGGTAAAAATAGATATCAGACAGCAGTGGAAGTCTCGAAAAAAGGTTGGATTGAAGGAGCGGATACTGTCATCGTTACTGCAGGGGATAAATTCCCTGATGCTTTAACAGGAACACCATTAGCTTTCTCTTTAAACGCGCCTATTCTTTTGACGAACAAAGACTATTTACCGGGTGAAACAAAAAATGAAATTACGAGATTAAAAGCAAAAAAAGTCATTATTCTTGGTGGAGAGAGTGCAGTTTCTTCAAAAGTCATTCAAGAAATTGAGGCGCTAGGAATCTCCTTGGAAAGAATCAAAGGGGGAGACCGCTATGAAACAGCTGCAAAAATAGCTGAAACACTACCGAATAAATCTAATACTGCTGTTGTCGTTTATGGGAAGAACTTTCCTGACAGCCTTTCGGTTGCTTCATATGCCGCTAGAAAAGGGTATCCTATTTTATTGACAGATACGAATACTTTGCCTGCCAGAACGAAAGAAGTGTTAGCTAACTATCAGAACACAATTGTAGTTGGAGGAGAAGGGGTAATTTCCAAGCAGGTCTTCAGTCAACTGCCTGGAGCGAAACGTTATTCAGGATCAGATCGTTATATGACTCTTTCTAATGTAATAAAAGAATTAAACGTCACTTTTGGGCCTAATCTATATGTAGCAACTGGTGAGAGTTTTGCAGATGCTCTGACCGGATCAGTTCTAGCTGCAAAACAGAATACTTCATTAGTTCTAGTAGGGAAAAATCAAATTCCAAGTTCTGTTCAGCAAGTGCTTACAACTGCCAATACTGCCAGTAAAACAATAATTGGTGGAACGAGTGCAGTATCTACAGAGGTAGAAAAGCAATTGGGTTTTAACGTAACTGCATTAATTAATACCGCAAAAGATTATATGGGAGTTCCATATGTATGGGGGGGGACGACTCCTTCAGGCTTTGATTGCAGCGGTTATTTAAACTATGTATTTAACAAGAATGGCGTTTCTTTACCTAGGACCACAGCAGACATTTGGGCGAAAGGGATATCAGTATCCACGCCGGAAGTGGGGGACATCGTTTTCTTTGAAACCTATAAGGAAGGTCCATCGCACGCGGGAATATACATAGGAAACAATGAGTTTATTCATGCAAGCTCTACAGCTGGAGTCACGATTCATAGCATGTCTAACAGTTACTTTTACCCGAGATATCTAGGTGCTAAACGTCTTCATTAATTAATAATCCGACATCAACGATGTCGGATTATTTTTAGTTATGATAGCGACTTTCCTTCCACTCTTTAGCGTATTCGAAATATTCTGGAACAGAGATCTTCCCTATCGAATAATTATTGGAAGCAGGTTCCCATTTTTCATATGCTTCTAATGCTTTTAAAAAGTGCTTTTCATTATTTTTTGTTTCTATTTTAATGATTTTATCGAATTTCATTTTATTATGTTCCTGGACAGGCAAGTAATATAATCCACCATTGATTTTCCCGTCCTTTTCTAATTCGCGTAATGCTTTTCCTGTCATTGCATGATCTTGATGTGGATCTAAATCGCTCATTACATGGTGATTGACATCTCCTTCATACTTTTTCTCGAAATCGAGGATTACATCCACCATTTGTCCTATTAAGATGTTTCCATCCGGCAGATCCAATATGTGGATATTGCTATCCTTGACCCCCAATTCCCGTACAGAATTTTTAAATTCTGTTACTCTGGCGTTACCAAACTCTAATTCAGAAATAGGGGGCTGCTTTTCGGTTAAAAGTTTATTATTGACTTTATTGATAGCTTTACTGGCGCGGCCATGAGAAAGGAGAACTACGACTACCTCTTTATTATTTTCAATAGAATCGATGATGGCGGCTCCCATGCTAAGAACTTCATCGTCTGGATGAGGTGAATAGAAAACATCTGTTTTTGGTGACTCCACTCCCCCGCTACAGGCACTTAAAAATACGGCAATGCAAAGCGTTAAGGCAATTTTTTTCATTATAGTTTTCCCTTCATGTTAGGTATATACAGTTCTTCATATTATGCTACAATTATTCTAACAAACATAGTACTAGAAAGTGTAGGCATATATCTATGGAAAAAAAAGCGGCTTCATCTAAAAGATTTATATCTATTGACGTTACAAGAGGACTGATCGTTCTTATTGCAGTTTTTGTAAGTGCTATACCTTGGGGTGGCTATGAATATCTTCACCATGCACCATGGTATGGATTTACAATTACTGATTTTCTCTTTCCGGCACTTTTGACTTTATATGGCCTGGGACTTGGACTTGCCTATAAAAATGGAGTCAAATGGAAAGGAGTTTTAAAGCGGTCTCTCCTCCTCATTTTATATGGTCTGATTTTCAACTTCATTGTAGGGTGGAGTTTGGACTTAGGTAATCTAAGATTTACAGGGGTTCTGCAATTATTCGGTATAACTGGGTTAGTGGTTATGTTAATTACCAGGGCAGTGACGACTTGGAAGTGGATGCTGACATTAAGTATACTCATCTGTGGAACCTATATGCTACTATTGCTCTCAACAAGCACCGGCTGTGAGGGTGGGGTGCCACAGACAGATTGCAACTTGTCAGGTATCATAGATAAAAAAATATTTGGTGAAAATCATATGTATGCACAGGGTGAGAAGGGATTTGACCCGGAAGGAATATTAAGTATCTTTTCCTCCATCAGCAATGTACTTATGGGATATGCAGTAGGAACGGTCATATCACTCAAACAGAATGTAAATAGAAGGATTTTTGGTATCGGAATAATTTTGTTTACCCTCTCCTTTATTGTTTATCCCTTTATTGAATTTAACAAAAGAATATGGAGTCCTTCATTTGCTTTGCTGACAGGTGGTATGACCATTCTACTCCTTGCATTACTATTTCTCATCTTTGATACCCGGGAGAGGAAGGGGAGAAAGATATCCAGCTTTTCTCTATGGTATTTAGAAGCGGTTGGACGCAATAGTCTATTGATATATTTTGGTAAGATGATTTTACTTGCTATTATCGGAAAGATTCAGATTGATTTCTTAAATAAGGAAGCCACAGTTTCCTCCCATTTGTTTAATTATTTTGGAAGCATTTCTTCCTATCCCCACATTTTGTATGGAGGTTTCTTTTTTGTTTTCTGGTCAATTGTCGCTATGATATTACATTCCCGTAAGTTGTACTTCAAGGTTTAAAAGACACATTCGAATGTGTCTTTTTTTGGTAATTTATGCTAAAAAAATATTATGATATCAAAAAAAGAAGAACTATGTAGATAAGGGAATCGAGTGATACCAATATTTCAATAACATTACACCAAAGTTACGGTATGTATTGTCGAATTGAGGCGTGTAATATTGCTGAGAAAATTGTAAAAAACCACTCATAATTATTTGACTATTTAGTATATTAGGACTAAACTAAAATAGTAAAATATTCAATCTTATGGGAGGGAATTGCTACTAAGGTTGTTCATGGTTTTCTAGTTAATCATTTACATTACATAGTTTTGTAGGTTATCAGAACTAGAAGGCGGAAGATTGCGTAATTATTTTGATAGGGGGAGAAACATTGAACGTTAAGAAAATTCTAGCATTGTTAATGGTCTTTTTAATGGTGTTCTCAAACGCTGCTCTTGCGGCTTCACCATTACAGGCACCAGACAGAACAAAACCGGTCAAGACTAACACTAGCGAACTTGCATTCAATAAGGAAGAAGCTCAAAAAGAGCAATATCAGCTGGATGATAAAGTTCGTGTAATTGTAGAGGTAGAAGGTGACCCTGCGATTGCCTATGCAACTAAAGAAGGTAAAAAATATGCAGATCTTTCTGAATCCAAAAAGACAGAACTGCAAAACAAAGCGTTAAATCAACAACAAGCAGTCAAAGACCAATTAAGTTCAAAAAGAGTGAATGTGGAATTTAAAGAAAGCTTCACTACAGCATTCAACGGATTTAGTGGTGTTGTCGAATTTGGCAAGATTGCTGAAATCGAAAAATTAACAGGTGTTTCAAGTGTAACGATTGCTACTGAATATGAGCGCCCTGTAGAAGAGCCGAATATGAAGTACAGTAAAGAGCTTGTGGAAGCGCAAAAAGCTTGGGACGAATACGGTTATAACGGTGAAGGCATGATCGTAGGGATTATCGACACAGGTATCGACCCTAATCACAGAGATCTAGTCCTAACTGATGACTCCAAAGCAGCATTATCCAAGTCGGAAGTGGAAACTTTCATCTCGGAAAACGGCCTTCCTGGTCAGTACCATACAGCAAAAGTACCATATGGATATAACTATATGGATGAAAATCAAGAAGTATTGGACCTTGGCCCGGATGCTTCTCACCATGGTATGCATGTAGCTGGAACAGCGGGTGCAAATGGAGATGAAGAAAACGGTGGAATTAAGGGTGTTGCTCCGGAAGCACAATTATTAGCCCTAAAAGTATTTGGTAATGATCCAAACATGCCATCTACCTGGGGAGATATCTATGTAAAAGCTATTGACGATGCGATTATCTTAGGAGCTGACGTTCTTAACCTAAGCTTAGGCTCGACTGCTTCTTTCGTATCTCCTGAAGATCCGGAACAAAAAGCAATCGCTAGAGCAGTGGAAAATGGCGTAGTAATGTCCATTTCTGCTGGTAACTCTGCTCATTTAGGAAACGGATTCTGGAATCCTTATGCATCCAACCCTGATATAGGTGTGGTAGGTGCTCCTGGATTATCTTATGATTCCTTACAGGTTGCGTCATTGGACAATAGTTTCATGGATTTAGATGCAGCACAGGCTGCCTATGATGGTGTGGAAGCAGGACTGCATCCATTCCTATCAGCCAGCAGTGTCCACCCAAATAGCCTAGAGACAAAAACTCATGATTTAGTACACGTCGGTGGCGGTGGTACAGGAGTGAAGGCTGATTGGGCAGATGGTGATTACACAGGTAAATTCGTACTTGTAAAACGCGGGAATGCATTTACTGATACGGCTTTCAATGCACAAGATGCTGGCGCTGCCGGTGTTATTGTATATAACCACTCTGAGGGCTATGTAAACATGGCGTCAGATCCTGGAATTAAGATTCCTCAATTATTCATGTTAAAGGTTGATGGAGAAGCATTGAAAGCACAAGTAGCTGCAGGCGTTAATGTAACACTTTCATTTAATGGAGAAGAGACGACTGCTCCAAACCCGACTGCAGGTAAAATGTCAGACTTCACTTCATGGGGTCTTACACCAAACCTTGATTTCAAACCTGAAATCACTGCTCCGGGAGGAAACATCTACTCTACGCTTCAGAATAATGAATATGGTGTGAAGAGTGGTACTTCCATGGCAGCTCCGCACGTAGCCGGTGGATCAGCAATCGTTCTACAACGTGTTGATGAAGAGTTTGACCTTGATGGAAAAGCACGTGTCGAGATGGCTAAAAATATCCTTATGAACACTGCAGCTGCTGTTAAGGATAAAGGAACAATCAATGGAGCGTTCGGTTTTGACAATCCATATTCCCCACGTCGACAAGGTGCTGGATTAATGCAGCTACATGCAGCATTAAGCACTCCTGTTGTAGTGAAGGAAAAGAATTCAGGGTTGGCAAAAGTTGCACTTAAAGAAGTAGAAGATCAAATCAGCTTTACATTAGAAGCAACTAACTACAGTGATGAGGCTGTAAGTTATGATGTAGCAGCAAATGTTCAGACTGACCTGGCTTTGTTCGGTGAATTAGGATACGCTGCAAATGAATTGGAAGCTCAAGAGTTGGCTGGTGCCGTTGTAACAATCAATGGCGGTAAGTCCACTTTGGAAATTCCGGCTAAGGAAACTGTTGAGTTTACAGTTTCAATCGATGTATCCGAAGCCCAAGTATTAAATACAAATGCAAGCGCGTATGTCGATCCTGAAACAATTTTCCCTAACGGATACTTTGTTGAAGGTTTCGTAACACTATCCAACGAAGCTCAACCGGAACTATCTGTTCCTTATGTTGGTTTCCATGGTGATTGGAATGCTGCACCGGTTCTTGACGAGTTGGCTTACGATGACCATAACTCTTTCTATGAGATGGCAGCAATGCTATATACAAAGGAAGACTCCTTCTACTATCTTGGATTCAATCCATTTACTGAAGGTAAGGAGCTGGAAAGAATCGCAATTTCTCCAAATGGTGATGGAGAACAAGATCAGATCATTCCGATGCTATCCTTCCTAAGAAATGCGAAGGAAGTAAAGTACAGTGTCCTTGATGAAGATAAAAACCATTTACGTACGGTAAGATCTGAGAAAAATGTAAGAAAGCACTATTATGACCGCGGTCTTGGTGCTCAATATACAATTAAAACAGATTTTGCTTGGGATGGTACTGTGAACAAGCAAGTTGTTGAAGATGGTTTATACTATTATGAAATTGCATCAACAATCGACTATCCTGGAAAAGAAGCTCAAAAGCTTCATGTACCAGTATTTGTTGATACAACAGCTCCGACAGTGGAAGCTGATGTTGATGGTAAAGTATTAACTGTTGACGCTTCGGATTCTTTATCAGGATTATCCTATCTAGAGGTATTCGTTGATGGAGAATCACAAGGGATTGTTGAAGTTAAAGTTGAAGGCGACTCGACTGAAATTGAATTCCCAGAAGCATTGCCAGCAGGGACACCTGTAACTGTTATTGCTGTGGATAATGCAGGGAATGCAACTGAATATAAAGTAGCTGGTGTCAATGACAACGAAAATCCAGTCATTAGCGTTACAACACCTGACACATTCTCCATTCACAATACGAGCGATATTAAAGTGGCAGGAACAGTAACAGACCATACTGAGATTAAAGAATTCAGTGTAAATGGTCAGGAAACGGAACTGGTTTGGGATGCTGAGAAATCTATTTACACATTCGAGACTACAGTAACGTTTGAAGATGGAGCTAACCCTATCGAAGTAGTGGCGGTTGATGAAGCAGGAAACGAACATTCTTTAACAAACAGCCGAACAATTTTTGTTGATACAACTGCTCCGGAATTATCTGCAGATGTACCATCAAGAGTTAATAGCACTACTGAAACGGTAGAACTTTCTGCTCTTCTATCCGACAATGCAGAAGAATTAAGATTCTACGTTAACGGAAGTGAAGTGTTCTACAATGAAATGCCTGGATATGCTATGGTTCCTTTCAGTAAGGAAGTAACTACTGAATTAACTTTAAAACCAGGTGAAAACGTATTTGAATTAGAACTTGTTGACCTAGCAGGTAATACAACTACGGAAGAAGTAACGGTTTACCGTGCAGCAAGTGATGTGTACCGTCTAAAAGGCGAAACGAACCGTTATGATACGTCCGTGGCGATCAGCCAAGCAGGTTTTGAATCATCTGATGTAGTGGTTTTGGCTCGTGGAGATAATTTTGCTGATGCATTGGCAGGAGTGCCGTTGGCCGCAATGCATGATGCTCCGATACTGTTATCACGTACGAACAAATTGGATGATGTGACAAAGGATGAGATTGCTAGACTGGGAGCTACTAAGGTTTATATTCTTGGTGGTGAAGCGGCAATAGGTTCTGAAGTTGTCGACCAAATCGAGGCAATGAACAGTGAGATCGAAGTGGAAAGATTATCAGGTAAGACCCGTTTTGATACTGCAGCTGTCATTGCACATGAAGTTGCTCCAGAAGGTTCAGACACAGTTGTAGTAGTAAATGGTATGAACTTCCCTGACGCATTATCTGTAGCTTCATATGCAGGAACGAACGGATTACCAATCTTGTTGGCAAAACAGGACGAACTTCCAACTGCTACAAGTAAAGCAATCAAGGATTTAGACGCTTCTAATACCCTTGTAATTGGTGGGAATGCTGCAGTTTCTGAAAAAGTAGCTTCCAAATTGCCTGGAGCAGATAGAATAAAAGGATCAAACCGTTATGAAACAAGTGTTGCGGTAGCTGAATATTTCGAGCCTAATACAGAGCTTGGAATGTTTGTGGCAACTGGCAAGCAATTTGCTGATGCACTATCCGGTGCAGCGTTAGCAGCTACGCTTGATAGCGGAATCCTGCTTGTAGGATCTGATCTGGACGCATCTGTTGAAAACTACCTTGTTGACAACAATGTAACAAATGTAGCGGTTCTTGGAGGACCATCTGCAGTTAGCGACTCTGTATTTGAGAAGATTGAAAGTATCTTACCATAATTATTAAGGAAGAGTAGGGCGACATTTGTTGCCCTACTCTTTTTTATTTTTCTGGGGAAATGAAAGACTAGGATTTTTCCAGTGCATAGGTATTAAGAAAATACTTAATAAAATTGGGAGAAATTCACTATAAAAAGGCCCCCAAAATTTTTCGACACAATGGTATAATATAACAAGATTCGATATTTTTTTCATTACTGGGAGGTTAAGTTTTTATTGTGAATTATTTAAAGGTTACTAGTTTGCTATTATTCCTGTTTTTTATGGCACCTTTTGTTTCTTTTGCAGAAAAGGTCATTGTTATTGATCCGGGTCATGGCGGTAAATTTTCAGGTACCTGTGGCTACTCAGGAAATCAGACAGGATACTGTGAAAAGAATGCAAATCTGGATGTTGCACTTAGACTAAGGGAGATTTTAAAGAGCAGTGATATTAAAGTGCTTATGACCCGTGATACGGATAAAGCTTTTGCATCCACATCTGCTGATGATTTAAAGGAACGTATGAAAGTGGCAAATGGATTTGTACAGGGGAATAACGAAAACAGTCTGTTCTTGTCGATTCATCATAACGCTCATCCTACACAACCTTTAGTAAAAGGGTTTGAGACATATTACTACGATGGCATCAACGAATATGAAAAAGATTATCCACCAGATCCAATGCAATTGCTGTTGGTAGATGAGAATAAAAGATTTGCTAATCTCGTACATAACGAAACTTTAAAAAGGGTCGATATGCTAGACAGAAAAGTTCGTAACAACCAAGCTTTCTTTGTTATCAGAAATGCTCAAATGCCTTCAGTTCTTGTTGAACTAGGTTTTATGACAAATAGAGATGAAGAAAAATATATTAAAACTCCACAATTTCAACAAAATGCTGCTCAAGGTTTGGCCACTGCAATAATTAACTATTTCAAAATCTTTGAGGTGTATGATCAAAACAATAAGAAACTGGCAACTTATGATAAAAGAGAAGATGCACTCAATTATGCAAAATCTCAAACAAAGTTTGTTAAGGTTCTTGATAAAGATAAGCAAGAGATCATCTATTCAAGTGATAAATTTAAGGTTTTTGATAAAATAAACGGTTTGATGAATGAGTTCTACACCGAAAAAGAAGCAATTAATTTTGCTCAAAAGCAACCTGGAACAAGAGTCGTTCAAGATAAAACCGGCTATATTGTTTGGTCCAATTATATTACTAAAAAGTATGAAGTTTATAATGGGAGCGTGTTGGTAGGACAATATTTTGATTATGACCACGCGTTAAGTATCGCTAAATCTTATTCTAAATCACAAATCACCTCCATTGGGCTTAAAGAGGTTCTTTGGACGAATATGAGTGGAGTTCCAGTTGACAGAACAATTGCTATAGAGAGACTAAGAGGAACAGATAGATACATTACTGCTATTGAAACCTCGAAAAAAATGTATCCAACTGGCTTTGCAGAAGATAAAGAAGAGAAAACTGTATTTTTAGCCACAGGTGAACAGTTTGCAGATGCATTATCAGCTGGACCTCTTGCATCCAAAAGTGGAAGTGCTCCAATACTATTGACCAAGCCAGAAATGTTGAATGAAGGTGCTCTGGCTGAAATCAAACGATTAGGTGCAAATAAAGTTGTTATTATCGGGGGATATAGTGCGGTATCCCAATCTGCAGAAGATTTGCTCACTGCTGAAGGATTAGAAGTAACCCGTATTTCAGGAAAAGACAGGTATGCAACGAACAGAGCGATTTTGACAGAACTTGGAGATTTGAATGGTGTCTTTTTAGCATCTGGTCAAAACTTTGCAGATGCATTGGCAAGTGCACCGATTGCTGCTAAAAAAGGATGGGGTATCCTATTAACCGAGAAAAGTTGGATCTCTGAACTGGCTATGCCTTACCTAGCGGGGAAAGAAGTAGTTATTGTCGGAGGTACAGCTGTAGTTTCCGAGAGGGTTGAACATTCCCTTGTAGGAACCAATAATATTACAAGATTATCGGGTACAGATAGGTATGAGACTTTAGCTAAATTGCTATGGCACTTCGCCGAGGATTTACAAGGTGAAACAATACTTGTATCGACGGGCCAAAACTTCCCAGATGCACTCGTATCTGCACCATTATCTGTTAAAAATAATGCACCTCTGATTCTATTGGGTAATTACCGAAATAGAAATGTGGAAGCTTTCCTTATGGCTTACACAAACAATGCTCGTGTAAATAATATCCATGTTATTGGGGGAACAAGTGCAGTCGACGACAGCAAGGTCTCTATTATTAGTACAAAAATAAAATAACAAAAGAGAATCTCGATAGGAAAATTTCTTATCGAGTTTCTTTTGGAAGGTGATTAATTTGCAAAAGTATATTTTTTTACTCGCATTATCTTGCTTAATGATGGTTGTTTCTGGGTGTGCAAAATCAGAACAAAATGGAATGGCATCTGATACAGCTACTAACAAGAAAACGCAAGAGCAAGCTACACATGAAGCCGATTCAACCGATATAAAAGAGAAAGAAGAAGAGGGTAAGGAAGAAAATGCTGCCAAAGAAAATTCGGCTGAAGATCAGACAGATGAAACCGAGTCTACCGAAGTTTCAGGACTTGAAGTTTATCTTCCTAAAATAGGAATGGAGAAGAAGTTTACCGATGGTGTGGAAATACTTGTTTCTGAAAAAGTTGTCGCTCAAAAAGGGGAATTCATTCAAATGGCAACTACAATCGGCGGAAATACTTCTTTTCAGGTTTATAAGTGGACAGATGATGAAATTACGCTTGTATTTGAGGAAGAGTCGGTAGATAACCCAGCACAGAACATTCTGGATTCTTTCACGCCAATGGATAATCCCCAAGTGATTATTACGCTTCAGGACGCTGTAATAGGAGATTGGGAAATTATCGAAATTGGATCAGAAGTTGAAGTGGCATATGGAACATTCGAAAATGTTTATGTAGTCCAAAAAATCACGGATGAAATAGAGGGTGCAGATACTATTTACACTCGTTACTATGCACCAGGTGTCGGATTAGTCAAAGAGTCATTAGAGGTGACAGGGGAGAATGGCTATAAAGGAGAAACTGAATTAGCTACAATAGAAAATTAATTAGAGAAAAAGTATATTAAGGGGGAAGAAAATTGAAAAATATAATCACTGCTTTAATTTTCACTTGTTTTATTTTAGTGCCTGGCTTTAATCAAGTTGAAGCTTCTTCAATCCCAAATGAGGTTTCAGTTAAGCTTAAGTATCATCTGAAAGGGAAAAACGAGATTGCATTTAATTTTGTTGGATCCTATCAACTGGTAGGGGACAGCTCGTTCCTTTTAAGCATGGATAATGACTATCTGGTTAAAGTGAATAACCAACAAATAGATTTATATGAAAATAGTACAAAGGTTAAGAGTTTTACAGGACCTTTTGAAGTTAAACCGGTCAAATATAGCCAAGACAACCACATTAAGTTACAAGGAAGACCTTACTTAGGGAATATCAAATTCACTCTGGAAAATAATAATGTTGTTCCTATCAACACCTTGCCTATGGAGGATTACCTCAAAGGTGTCTTACCAAGTGAAGTTTTTCCGAGTTGGAATGTGGAAGCCCTAAAAGCTCAGGCTGTTGCAGCAAGGACTTACGCTTTAAAAAGAGTTAACCAAGTAATAACAGATGATGTTGGCTCCCAGCGATATGATGGTTACATATGGTTGAATAAAACATCATATAAGAATACTAATGAAGCAGTCAATGCTACAAAAGGTCAAGTATTAACCTATAAAGGAAACTTGATTGATGCAGTTTTCAGCTCCAATAATGGAGGCTATATAGAAAGTAACAAAGGTGCTTGGCCAGGGGGAACACAGCTGGACTACTTAAAAGCCAAGGCAGACCCTTATGATCCAGCTTTTCCTTGGAGTTTAAAAATGAATCAGAAACAAATTGACCTAGAAGAACTAAACATGGAGAAGCCGGCTGAATGGTGGAATGAAACAAAAGAGTCGGGTTTAAAGGATACCACGGAAGCCAAAGTAATCAACAATATTAAAACCTATTTAAAGACCAAGGTCCCAGCGTTAAAAGATCTTGAAATAAAGCTGACTAGTATCGACAATATTGCAGTATCCGATTCACTCACACCAGGCCAAAGAAGAACTCAAGGGAGTTACAGCATTAAGTACCTCTTGAAAAATAAAGATGGCAGTTTTGTTATGGAAGAAGGGAAGATAAAACTTCATTCTTTCCAAGCGTCGGACACGGCTATCAGTAACTTGCGCACTATGTTCGGCATTAATGAATTTAAAAGTCATTTTATTGAGTCCATTACTCTTAAAGATGCTGTCTTTGAAATCAAAGGAAAAGGATGGGGTCACGGAGTCGGGATGAGCCAATATGGCGCAAAGGCGATGGCTGATTCAGGACTATCCTATAATGAAATCCTGTCCTTTTATTATGAAAATACAAACTATGAAAACTACATCTTTAATCAGATAAATACAAGTCTAAGAGGTTCTGATCGTTATGAAACTAGTGTAAGAATTGCAGAGTATGGTTGGGACAATGGATTCCAAACGGTGGTAATTGGTCGTGGAGATAACCCTGTAGATGCATTAACAGGTAGTGTACTGGCGAAAAAACATAATGCTCCGCTACTATTGGTAAAAACCGATGAAATTCCGGCTTCAGTCCAAACGCTATTGCAATCTGTTGCTATCAATGAGATTTTGGTGCTCGGTGGAACATCAGCAATTTCTGAGAAGACATTCAACAATCTTCAGAATCACTCTACTAAAGTTACAAGAATCAGTGGAAGTGACAGATATGATACTTCTGTAGACGTAGCAGGACAACTTCAACCAAAAGGAGAAGTAATTCTTACATCAGGCAGCTCTACTTCTCCGGATGCATTATCTATCGCTTCATATGCAGCTTTGAATCAAGTGCCGATTTTGTTTACTAGAAATGATGCACTGCCAGATAGTGTTCAAAAATACTTGATTGATCATAATATAGAAAAAGTAACGATTATCGGTGGAACTCAAGCTGTTTCAGAAAATGTGGAAATGAAGCTAAAAACTTTAACAGAAGAGGTAAAGAGGGTGAGAGGGACAGACCGCTACGCAACTAGTGTTGCAATAGTCAACGAGTATGATTTGGATCCGCGTAATCTATTCTTTGCTAGAGGCGAAGAGTTCATCGATGCTTTACCAGGTTCTGTACTTGCAGCAAAAATGGAGGCTCCATTATTACTAACGAAAAAAGACTCCCTTCCAGATGAGGTGAGTGGGTTTATCAACGAGAATATTCATTATATCCCCCAAATTCACTATCTAGGTGGTACTGGCGCGATATCGGAATACACAAGAAATATGATTCAGCAAAATGTACTGGATTAATGGTGAAAAGCTGTCCAATTAAGGACAGCTTTTCATTTTATACTAGAGAGTTTTAGTTAATTGGACTTTTATGTATAATATATGAAGTATAAGTAGAATCGGTTTTCTAATAAAGTGTAATTGATTAGTAGAGAAAATCAGGTGTTTTACTTGAAGAACCAGGGACAGAAATGGGATATCAAAAGATATGAGGTATCATGGGAATGAAAAAACATATTGCTTTCTTTATACCCGTTCTAACGTTTGGCGGAGCTGAAAAAGTCATAATTACATTAGCAAACGGTTTTGCGGAATTGGACTATAGGGTTGATCTTGTATTAGTTAAAAAGAACGGACAATTACTGACAAGTGTTTCACCCAAAGTCAATTTAGTCGACTTAGGTGCAAAAAAAACATTTTTTAGTATTTGGAAATTGAGTAGCTACCTTAAACAGGAAGAGCCAGATGTACTTCTTTCAGCGTTAGATAATGCTAATATTATTGCCAGTGCTGCCATAAGATTAGCCAGTGTGAAAACTCGTCATGTAATAAGTCTTCATACAAATTTAAAGCAATCCTATTTAAAGCCGAGGACAATGATGCATCGTATTTATCCTGGATTAATGAGATGGCTATTTCCATATGCCTCAGGATATGTAGCAGTATCTAAATGCGTGGCTGAAGAATCAGGGGAATTTTTAGGGATTCCAAGTGGTAATATAGATGTGATTTATAACCCGGTCATTGATAATAGTATTACATGTAATGCGATGGAGGCGATATCGCATCCTTGGTTGGATAACAATCAGTTTTTTACAATAGTTTCTGTTGGAAGGATTTTTGAAGCGAAAGATTACCCTACTCTTTTATATGCATTCTCAAAGGTGTACTCAGAGAGAACTGATGCACGTTTAATTATTTTGGGGGATGGGAAGACGTCAATAAAAAAAGAAATGCATGAAATTATTGATAGGATGAAACTTCAGGATGTCGTTGACCTATATGGATTTGCCCCCAACCCATATACATTCATTAAAAGAGCTTCTCTTTTTGTATTAACATCACGCTGGGAAGGTTTTGGGAATGTATTAGTGGAAGCACTGCATCTTGGAACACCTGTCGTTTCAACTAATTGCAAGTGCGGTCCTGAAGAAATACTTAAAAATGGGGAGTTTGGCAAACTGGTCGATGTAGGAGACCGAAATGGACTTGCTTCAGCGATATTACAATATATGGAACATCCCGTTGAGTTTGATCAAAATAAAGTCAGTGATCATTTAAGTCAAATGGAGAAGAGTAATGTTATAAGAAATTACGAAAAGATATTGGTTAGAGACAGGTAGAAGAAATGAAGGGTTAGGGTGAAAGCATATATGAACAAAGTGTCTGTCATCATCCCTACACACGATAGAGCGGATCTTTTGCTTCAATCTTTGGAAAGTATAAACGAGCAGATAGTGAGGCCGAGTGAAGTTATTGTGGTTATTGATGGTGCTAATGAAAAAACAGAACGATCATTAAAGGGTTTTAAAAGCAAGGATTATCAATTACATGTATTTAAAATTGAGAACAGCAAAGGCGCTTGCTACGCTAGAAATCTAGGCGCTGGTCATGCTACAGGAAGTATTCTCATGTTCCTGGATGACGATGATACATGGGAGCCTGACAAGATCAAAAGTCAATTAAATGTCTTTGAAAAGAATCCTGAAGTAGGTTTAGTTTACTCGGGTAAATTAGTTGTTTATAACACAAACCGGAAGAAGGTCATCCGGAAAATCCCTGCAATTAGAAGTGGCAACCTATATCCGAGTATATTTGAAGATAATCATATAGGAACAACTTCATCTGTTGCTCTAAAAAAAGAAGTGTTTGAAAAAGCAGGCGGTTTTGATGATAATCTGCTTGCCATGCAGGACTATGATCTATGGATCAGATGCTGCAAATATACAAACATTGCCCATGATAATAAATATAATGTTCGATATACAATCGCCAAGAATGCTCAGAATCAAATCAGTGGGAAAAGCGAAAATCACCACCAGGCATTAAAATATCTATTCGGAAAATACAAGGATACATTGGAAGCAATCGACAGTAAATATAAAAAGAGATTTAAATCTTCGCGGTATTTGTATTTATCCAAAGCTGTTCATCGTACCAGATACTTCTATTCGTTGAAATATTCGTTTAAGAGCTTTTACTATTATCCAAATGCAAAAGCAGTAGCATATTTGTTGCCACCGTTTTTATTAGAAATAATTTCTGTTCTTCCACTTAAACGAAAGTAATTTGATAATCAATTATTAATAATGCAGATGGTGAGGGCGATAAAGATGATTAGTGTTGTCATACCTACACTAGGAACCAGGGAAAAGGAATTAGTAAGGTTATTTCAAAGTCTTAGTAGTCAGACGCTGCAAGATTTCGAAGCAATTGTAGTTTCTCAAGATAACCATGATAAAGTGAGAGAACTACTTGCACCGTACTCCTTTCCTATACAACATATTAAACTTGAGCAAAAAGGTCTATCCCTTTCGCGTAATGTAGGGATTAAATATACAAAAGGAAACATCGTAACCTTTTCTGATGATGATTGCTGGTATAAGTCTGATGCTTTTGAAAAGGTTCAAAGTTACTTCAATCAACATTCGATTGGCATTGCCTGCTTTCAGATTTATGATCCGGAAAAAGAGGTTTATTATAAAGAATATCCTAAAGAACCCCAGGAGAAAGTTAGTTTTCTCGAATTATTTCGTAAATCATCTATTGAAATATTCATTAATTTATCTGTCGTTGATAAAGATAAAGTGGTCTTCGATGAGGATTTTGGATTGGGGGCGAAATATCCAAGTGGGGAAGAAAACATATTTCTTCATACGATGCATAAGGAAGGATACAAGGCAGGCTATGTCTCGGAAGTGGTTGTGTATCATGCTAAACCGAGTATGGATACAAGATTGAATAAAAAAGCATTTGCAAGTAAAGGTCCAATGTTCAAGCGAATCTTTAATACACCAATTGGAATAGTTTTACTAACATTATTATTTCTGAAGAAGCTAAATCATTTGGAAAAGCCTATTCCTTTTTATTTGAATTCACTCGGTGAGATGTTTCGATATAAAAAGAGTAGAAAACGTTAAATTTACGTTTTCTACTCGATGTTTTCGGTAGTATCATAATCAGGAAAAACCAAGCTTTCCATTTTATACTCACCTTCTTCTTCTTCCCAATCGGTATAATAAATCATTTTTCCATTTTGATCAAACCTGTATAGTTCATCTGCAACCATGATATACCTGGTTTTTGGGTTGGTTTTCAAAGTCAACTTTAATTGATCAAAGTCTTTTTCTTCAATTCCACTATCAGAAGAAATCATGTCTGAAAAATGTTTCCACTCTAGATTCTCTATATTAGTTCTGACATAATAATCTCCTTCTAAAGGAGTTCTGACTACGAGGACATTGTCCCCACATGCAGTTAAGAGCATTAATGGTATTGAAATGATACATAAGAGTTTAGCCTTCATTGTCATCCCCCAGAAGATTTTTTTCATTTACGTACTATTTGTTACGGGACATGTTCAAGCAATATAGCAATATTATAAAGCTTTTTTCGCATAAATCAAATGAATCAAAGCAAAGTGGGTAAACTATTTAACGTAGGGAAGCACATATGTTATTATATCTAATTAGGTGAGTTGAAAAAAGAAAAGTAAAGGATTGGTATCATCAAATGGGTTATTTATTAACAGCATCTAAACAGCACCAGGATAAAATAATCCTGTTAGCTATGGGTCTATTTATGTTTTTGGCTCCTTTCTCAGTTTCCGGAATCTTTCAGAAACTAACGCCTGTCCCTTCTTCTGTGTTAGTAACATTTTTCACAACATGCTTGATTTTCTTTGTATTTCTATTACATATTAAAGAAAGAGAGAAGTTTGAAAAACTTAATTTGGAACAGAGATTTTATTTAAGCTCAATATACCTTCCGGCTGTGTTATCTGTTTTAGCCGCTTTTTTTAATTTGACATATATGCTATCTTCTCAATATGTTGATTATGTTATGCAATCTATGCCAACTAGAATGATAAACCTTACCATGTACTTTGTTTTGTTCTATAGTTTCTTTAAACTAATTCGTTTTTTAAGTGAAAAAACACTGTTAACCATTACAAGATTCTATTTGTATGGAATCTTAGTCGTGGTAATTGTCGGCATCTGGCAATTCCTTCATTTCATGATCGGATACCCAATGCTTGACCTTAACACACGTTCGTTTGTACACAGTGTGAAATCGGATGTTCTATTCAACTTCAGACTGACTTCTTTAACGGATGAACCAAGTTATCTTGTGCCTTTTCTAATTGATGCCATCGTAATAGGATTTGTAGTATACAGTAAAAAAACTAAATACTTCTGGCAAGTACTTATTCCATCCTTGTTTGTTTTAGTGTTTTCATTTTCAGTCAGTGGATATGCCAACTTAATGATGTTGATGGGATTTGTAATTGTGGTTTTACTGACTACCAAGGTTGAGAATAAAAAGAAGATTTTCTTATATTCCCTGTATGCACTCATCCCATTGTTGCTTTTAGCGCTTTTTAAATGGGATTTTGTATTGCAGGCATTACAGCCTATCCTTGGCAGATTTGACACCTTATTTGATATACAACGCCACAGTCGTCTGTATATGCTCGTAATGCCAATTGTATGGCTTTTTGACTACTCAATTGTAAATGGTATTTTTGGCTTTGGTCCGGGAAGTTACTGGTTTTTAAACCAAACAAAGTTCTTGTATCACCAGGGACCTGTAAGTGCAACGTCCAATAATATCTATATTGATTTATTGTTTGAACATGGAGTTTTTGGATTCCTTTTCCTTATTAGCATGTTTGTGTTTGTGTTCTATCGTTTGTTCCGACAGAGAAATGAACATAAGTACTTTCTATACGCCTTAATATTGTGGGTACATCTTGGGATCACTGCTATGTATCGTGCTGATTTTGCATCTCCAAGATTTTGGGTGATGATCATTATTATTTTTATTTTTATGGAATTAGGGAAAAGAGGAATAGGAAGGAATTCAGCTATTAAAAATAATTGATTGAGGTGTAAGTATATGAAAGTAAAAAAGGCAATTATTCCAGCAGCGGGTTTAGGAACAAGATTTTTGCCAGCGACAAAAGCACAACCAAAAGAGATGCTTCCAATCGTTGACCGACCAACGATTCAATACATTATTGAAGAAGCCATCCAATCAGGAATTGAAGAAATTCTTATCGTGACCGGTAGAGGAAAAAGAGCAATCGAAGATCATTTCGATCGTTCCTTGGAATTAGAAGAAACTTTAATTGCCAAAGAGAAGTATGAACAATTAGAGGAAATAAAAATGATTTCGGAAATGGCCGATATTCATTATATTCGTCAAAAAGAACCTAAAGGATTGGGACATGCCATTTGGTGTGCAAGAAAATTCATTGGTAATGAACCATTCGCGGTCATGCTTGGAGATGATATTGTTGTTTCCAAAGATGAGCCTTGTCTAAAACAATTGATCAATGAGTTTGAAATGAATAACTCTTCTGTAATTGGAGTACAGGAAGTGCCGGATAGTGACCTTTCTAGCTACGGTGTTATCGATTATGATAAGAATGAAAGTGGCAAAGACTTATTCAAGGTAAACGCATTAGTAGAGAAGCCACCTCTTGAAGAAGCACCATCAAACTTAGCGATAATGGGAAGATATGTGCTGACACCAGAAATAATAAATATCCTGGAAACAATTGAACCTGGCAGAGGGAATGAAATCCAGCTAACGGATGCACTTCAAGAACTTACGAATATTCAGGATGTCTATGGGTATCATTTCAAAGGAAGAAGATATGATATTGGAAATAAATTCGGATTCATCCAAGCTCAAGTTGAATTTGCATTAATGAGGGACGATTTAAGAGACCCAGTTTCAAAGCTGTTGAAAGATTTAGTCCGCAACATTTAGAATAGCGAGCGAGGGATAAATGATGAATATTTGTGTAATTGGTACAGGCTATGTCGGCCTGGTTTCTGGAGTTTGTTTTAGTGATATAGGAAATAACGTAACTTGTGTTGATATCGATGAAAATAAGATCGAAAATCTTAAAAAGGGAATAATCCCAATTTATGAGCCAGGTCTTGATGAATTAGTGTTGAAAAACATCGAAGAAAATCGACTCCATTTTACTACGGAATTACAAACCGCAATGAACGATGCGGAGGTGGTGATCATTGCAGTTGGGACACCTCCGAAAGAAACAGGGGAAGCGGACCTTCGCTTTGTGGAGGCTGTAGCAAGATCTATTGGGAAAAACTTAACGGATTATAAAGTGATTGTCACAAAGAGTACGGTGCCAGTTGGAACCGGAAAATGGATTAAAGGAATTATTGCGGAAGAAGCAGGACATTCAAATTTTGATGTAGCTTCTAACCCTGAATTTCTTCGTGAAGGCTCTGCTATTTATGACACCATGAATATGGAACGTGCAGTAATAGGAGTGGAATCAGATAAAGCAAAGGATGTTTTATCAAATCTTCATGAACCATTTCAAACAAACTTGGTTATTGCGGATATCGAAACAGCTGAAATGATTAAGTACGCGGCTAATGCATTCCTTGCAACAAAAATCAGCTTTATTAATGAAATAGCTAACATTTGTGAATTAGTAGGTGCTGATGTTACAAAAGTGGCAGAAGGTATGGGGCATGATAACAGAATTGGAAAAGCATTCTTGTCTGCGGGCATAGGATATGGTGGTTCTTGTTTCCCGAAAGATACGAATGCCTTGATCAATATCGCTGAAAACGCAGGGTACAACTTGAAAATTGTTAAAGACGTCGAAAATGTAAATGCGCAACAAAGATATCGTGTATATGACAAATTGGTTGAAGCTTTGAATGGGGATATTAGCGGCAAGCGTATTGCAATTCTTGGATTGGCATTCAAGCCGAACACTGACGATATGAGAGCAGCGCCTTCCATTGATATCATCCCAAAGCTGCATAGTGACGGTGCAGAGGTCCTGGCGTATGATCCTGTAGCAATGAAAAACGCCAAAAAAGAAATTGCAGGTCTTCAAACAGTTGAATCTTACGAACAAGCGGTTCAAGATGCAGATGCTGTAATCATTCTAACTGATTGGAACGAATTTAAAGAAATGGATCTTCAAGACCTTAAATCCAAGCTTCGTCATCCAGTTATGATAGATGGTAGAAACATGTTTCCTTTAGAGCAGATGGAGAATTTAGGCTTCTACTATGCTTCCATAGGTAGGAAAACAGTTAAAGCTGCTCAAATCTAATAATTGGCGGTTCAATCGCAACACCTAATTGACTATAAAAGATGTGTAGGAACTTCTACACATCTTTTGGTTATGTAGAAATAAAAAATGTAATAATGACTCTCATTGAGGTGAAATAATTGTGAAAAACAATTGGAAAAAGATTGTACTTATATTGTTTGGGGTTCTTTTTATTTCCGGCTTTTTCTTTTTGGATAGTGGGGAAGTTTTGTATAACCAAGAAAAAGAAGAAGAAGTAGAAGTAAGTACTGGGCAACAAAAGAATATTATGTCTTATATTGAAATAGCTAAGTTTAAATTCCACAACTTAACCATGTCAGAGGACTACCCTAATCCAGAAGATATGACCAAAGAAGAGATAGAGGATTATTTATCTAATTATTTTTCCGATCCCATCCTGAGCAAATTGACTGCCTATTGGTCTGGAGAGAGTGACGAAGTGGATGGACTTGTTAATCGGTTTCTTTCATTGAGTTCTGAAATTGAAGGTGCGGAATATGTCCCTCTGGAAGATCAAGAAGTTCGTGTGAACTGGTTCGATGAATATCAATCCATAGATGTTTTCCTTTTCGTTGAAAAGTCCGGAAACGGCTGGGTAATTACAGATATTGATTTTAAATAAGCTTTAGAAGTGAGCAACGGGGAGAAACAATGGTATGAGAAAAATTAACAGAGTACTTCTTCTATTGAGTTTTGTTTGTATTTATTTCTCATTAGGTACAGAAGAAGCATTTGCGAACTCTGAAGAGAATATGAGAATTATCATAAAGTATAAGGAAAATCGCAAATTATCCTATACTCAAAACGAGAAGTTGGAGATAAAGAATATTCAGAAGAAGGATTTTGAAAAAATTAAGAAACAGCTCGAAAGAAATACTGCCATAGATTACATGGAAGAGGATAGTAAGTATTACTATGCAGTAAATGATCCATTAATCAATAACCAAGCGAATTATTTTGAAATATTAAGTGTGGAAAATGCATGGTTGAATAATAACCAAAATTCAACTCCGACTGTTGCTATACTTGATTCGGGTATTGATCACATGCATCCTGACTTAAAAGGTAGAATTGTTAAGCCTTTTAATGTATTGTCACCTGGAAGTATGCCTACAGATGAAATTGGGCATGGTACCCATGTGTCCGGACTTGTAGGTGCTTCAACAAATAATGGCATTGGTATAGCTTCTATTGCAAGAGAGGTAAATATTATGCCGATAAAAGTTGGCGACAAGGATGGAGCATTCGCTTCAGATATAGCAAAGGGGATTGATTTTGCTGTAAACAATGGCGCGGATATCATCAACATAAGCATTGCTGGACCAAATAAAAGTACTTTGGTTCAAACTGCAATTGCAAATGCCATCTCCAAGGATGTCCTGGTAGTTGCAGCTGCAGGAAACAGTGCATCACCTGAAGTGCAATTTCCTGCTGGCTATTCAGATGTACTTTCTGTAGGAGCAGTTAATGGGCATGATATGGCTAGCTTTTCTAATTACGGGGAATGGGTTTCTGTAGCAGCCCCAGGTGTAAATATATTTAGTACGCATTTAACCACTTTTGCTGAAGGTTACAAGTACATGGATGGAACGAGTATGGCTTCACCGATAATCGCTTCACAAGCAGCTTTCTTGAAAAGCATAGACTATGGACTTTCCTCAGCCCAACTCTCACATATCATTGAAGAGTCAAGTGTGCATATGGATCATTTGCCAGTGAAGCATGGCATTGCTAATGTGGAGGAAGCGGTTCAATACTATCATCAGAAAAATAGAATATCAGGAAAGAACTCCCTCGAAACCTCCGTTGCCATAGCACTTAATGGATGGACTACTTTGGAAGAAAAAACACTGTCAAACGGTATAAGGAATATAAAAGGAAAGTTTGCCTTGTTAGCCAGCAACCAAAATTTCGCAGACAGCTTAGCTACTGTTCCTTTAGCCTATAAATTGGATAGTCCTATATTTTTAACAGAAAACAACTACCTTCCACAATCATCCATTATTACGATGAAGGAGATGGGAGTCAATCATGTTATTGTAGTAGGCGGAGAACAGGCAATAAGCAAAGAAGTAGAAAAGAAGCTTATCACTAATGGTTTGATAACAGAAAGGATTTCAGGGAAAACAAGATACGATACAGCGGTAGAGATAAATAAGTTCCTCTCCACAACAAGTGAAGATGTTATAGTTGTAAATGGCAAGAGTTTTCCTGATGCCTTATCGATATCTGCTCATGCAGCAACAAAGGGAATACCCATTTTATTTGTAGAAAAAACTTGGGTTCCGGATGCAACTAAACAGTTCATCCAGGATAATGATTTTAAAAACCGTTATATAATAGGTGGTACTGCAGTTGTGAGCACTGCGCTGGAAGCATCTTTGGATGCGAAAAGAATATCGGGTGCCAACCGGTATGCAACCAATATTGAGGTATTATCTAGTTTTCCTTGTCATTGTGAGGGATATAATTTTGCTACTGGAAAGGATTTTAAGGATGCCCTTTCAGGAGGATTACTGTCTGCGAAGCAAAATAAAGCATTACTTTTAGTACGACCTGATGATGTCGATGCTGCCACCGAGAAATATTTACTCATTCACCCAAAGAAAAGCTTTAATATATTCGGTGGAAGAAAAGCGGTCGATTCTTCTGTTATTTGGGAAATAGATCGATTGCTGTCTGGATATTAGGCGTATGACTGATGATAGTATAAATAATTTTATGGCTATCGGTTTTACGGTAGCCATTTGCATATTTATTGGGAATGTATTTAATTTTATTGTAAACATTATTAATATAGTTGCTTCATTGATGGCAGGAGGAAGAGAATATGAATATCCAGACAGATGAACCTTTGGTCTCAGTCATTACCCCCGTGTATAATGCTGCAAAATATATAGGAAAATCAATCGAATCCGTAATGGATCAAACATATCAAAATTGGGAAATGATACTCGTTGATGATATGTCTACTGATCAAAGTATTGAAATCATTAATGAGTATATGCAAAAAGACAAAAGAATCAAATTGATCCAGCTAACAGAAAATAGTGGAGCTGCAGTTGCGCGGAATACAGCCCTTGATGCTGCTGAAGGAAGATATATTGCCTTTTTGGATAGCGATGACCTTTGGAAACCGTACAAGCTAGAAAAACAGCTTGCTTTTATGATGAAAAATCAATATGCATTTACTTTTACCGCCTACGAGCTGATGGATCAAGACGGCACACCTCTAGATAAAACAATAAGCATGCCAGACAGCATCGACTATAAAGGCTTGCTTAAGAATACTATTATAGGGTGCTTAACGGTCATTCTTGATCGTGAGCAGGTAGGAAATGTTCGAATGCCGAATATCCGTACAAGACAAGATTTTGCCCTATGGTTGTCTATATTGAAAAAAGGGCACCGGGCTTACGCAGTTCATGAGCCTTTGTCGATATACCGTATAGTGGAAGGCTCCATTTCAAGCAACAAACTGCAGGCAGCAAAAAGAAACTGGTATGTCTACCGAAAAATCGAAAAGCTGAACCTGATATATGCCAGCTGGTGTTTTATGAATTATGCCTATACCGCCATTAAAAAGAGAGTTCAAGCGTAAGTTGTAGCACTTATTAAAAATTGAAAAGAGGCTGATTCAAAATAGGGATAATCTTTGTTTTGGGTACTAGCCTCTTTATTATGCTAAAAAAGTGAAACTATTTTGAGTGTTTTACGTCTAACAAATTGGGTATTTAAAGAGTGAAATGCTTTAATGAAAATTTTGTCATAATTTTAATCAAAATATAATGTTATTGTTAGAATTATGTCGAATCAAGTTTGCTACAATTAACTAGAATTTATTCATCTGCTGATTAAAACAAATATTGGCTATTTTATTTTACATTCATTTTCATTTGTTTGTAAAAAATAAGAAAAATAAATGATAGGTGGTTGTAACAATGGACATAAAACTTATTTTTACATTTTTGGCCTCCTTTGCTACTGTCCTATTCGTTACTCCTTTAGTCATAAAGCTCGCCCATAAAATTGGAGCAACTGATAAACCTAACCTTCGAAAGGTGCATCAAAAGATAATGCCGAGACTTGGAGGATTGGCAATCTTTATCGGTGTAGCAGTGGGGTATTTGGTATTTGGCCTTTATGATGAAAGAATATACGGTATCGTGGCTGGTGCAGTAATAATTATTGTAACAGGCATTTTGGATGACATGTATGAGTTGAGTGCAAAAATGAAGCTTTTGGGTCAGATCCTTGCTGCGGGGACTGTCATATATTCAGGTCTTACTATAGATTTTTTAACAATCCCATTTGTATTCGATAGGTTTGATTTAGGGTGGTTCGCCATACCGGTGACACTTCTTTGGATTATTGGCATCACAAATGCCATTAATCTGATTGATGGTCTTGATGGTCTAGCTGCTGGTATTTCAGCAATAGCTTTTGCTACATTGGCAGTTATGGCAGGACTTGCGGGTAAAGAGCTGATACTTGCACTTTGCTTAATTGTACTTGCAAGCACATTAGGGTTTTTATTTTACAACTTCCATCCTGCCAAGATATTTATGGGTGATACTGGGGCTTTATTCCTTGGGTATTGTATCGGGGTATTTTCATTATTGGGGCTGTATAAAAGCGTTACGCTCTTTAGTTTTGTCATTCCTATCATCATCCTGGGTGTTCCAATATTTGATACAGCCTTCGCCATCATAAGGAGAATACTTAATAAACAACCCATTTCTGCTCCTGATAAGAGCCATCTTCACCATCGCCTCTTAGCAAGAGGGATATCACATAGAAATACCGTGTTACTCATCTATGCATTCGGAATTTTCTTCAGTGTCTGTGCAGTACTGTTAGAATCAGCGACATTTATTGGTGGAATCGTCATCATTATAACGTTGATCATCATCATCCAATTTACTGCAGAACTTGTGGGCATCATAAATGTTCGCTATAAACCGTTTATCCATCTATATAAAAAGGTCACAGGAAAAGAGTGATTACGCATTACCTTTGATCACTCTTTTTTGATGAACTTAGAAATTCAGGAAGAAAGTCTGATGAATCACATAAAAATTCCCAGGGTATTTAATTTGAAAAGGTACAACTAGTTATTTCTTTTTTTGCTTATAGAATGTATACTAGTTTTTGTTGTGGTTTACGATTCATGAAATAGAAACTTTTATTTTTTTCTTTGACCTATAAAGGTAGATATTCAGACTTATAGATTATTACGTTGTACTTACAGACACCATTAAAAAAGGAGTTTTAAACTTGAAAAACATTCTAGATGAAAAAGGAACGAGAGTTGCTTTTATAGTTGTTGATGTTGCTTTGATTACAATATCGTATTTTCTGGCCTTTTATATACGTTCTGAGACATATGATGCGCGAAACTGGGATTCCTTTTTCTCGGTCCTCCCTTGGATCATGTTAATCAGTGTATTTTTCTTGTCAGTATTTGAAGTAAATCCTTCTCGCAGAAAGAGATTGTTTGATTACTTTGGAAGCATCATTGTCAGTACCACCTCCATCACGATTGCTACCATGGCAGTATCGTTCTTTTTCAGAGCGTTTGGATTACCTCGCTCGGTAATATTACTTTCATTTATAATAGGAATTGCCCTACTGACTATTTGGAAAGTTATTTTCTTGTATATTAGAAAAACTTCAAATCCTGAGAATGTACTAATTATTTCCAATCCTCAGGATAAAAGAAGACTTATGTATCAAGTTGAAGAAACATTTGCTTCAAAAATTAATTTGCATTTTATAGACTACAATTCTCCTATAGAAGAAATATATGAAGCTATTAAAAATGCAGAGTCTGTTGTGATTGGCTCCAAGGATACGGATGAGAAAAAGAGCTCCATCATTTACTATTCCTTCAAGAACAATAAGAACCTTTATCTGGTCCCATCTTTCTATGACTTGTTATTGTCTAAATCAGACATTACGCCATTTGAAGATACGATGGCACTCTCCATCAAGCCATTTGGACTTTCGATTGATCAACAGATTATTAAGAGAACGTTTGATTTAGTAGTATCAATTGTGGTACTTCCATTCTTAATACCTATTGGAATTTTTGGCGCTTTATTAATAAAGTTAGAGAGCCCGAAAGGTTCCATTTTCTTCAAACAAGCCCGTCTTGGAAAAGATAATAAAGAGTTTAGCATCCTTAAATTCCGTACAATGGTTGAAAATGCAGAAAGTGCCACGGGTCCAACTCTTGCAAAAGAAAAAGATCCCCGCATTACTAAAATAGGAAGTTTCTTAAGAGCAACGAGAATCGATGAAATTCCTCAAATTTTAAATGTTCTTAAGGGTGACATGTCTATTGTTGGTCCTAGGCCTGAAAGAAGCTTCTTCATTGAGCAGTTTAAAAAGGATATCAGCTCTTACGAATATCGTAACTCCGTAAAACCTGGTATTACTGGCTATGCTCAAATCATGGGTAAATATACTACTGGCGTTCAAGATAAACTTAGATTTGATTTACACTATATCCGTAACTATTCATTGATGTTTGATATCATAATTCTATTAAGAACAGTACTGGTACTAGTAGATAAAACGAAATCAGAGGGTGTTAAAACTCAGCCTCAAGAAAATAACTAAACTAATAAAAACCGGGTAGTTGACACAAAATATTGGTCAATTACCCGGTTTTTATTTTGGATGTTAAAAAGGAAGTTAATAAGAATAAGAAACCCCCTATCGCCATATGACGGTAGGGGGTTTCTTTTATTCCAAGTCCTGCTCAGGAGCTGAAATTTGCAAATGATTTCTTATCTCGCCTTTTATTTCTTCGACGCTTTCCTCATAGGGGACAAAGTAATAAACCCCACCAATATAGGAGTCTTCACCTTCCAAGGTTATTGTACTAATGTCTTTGGAGTCAAAATTAGCAAATTGCTTAGTAAGTCCAATCCCTTCAGAAACACGTACATTGGTTTCAACGTTTTTACCCAGTTCTTTTGAGATGTCATCAACTTTGAAAATGTTCTTAGGTGAAACTAGTTCATCAATGAACGCTGCCATAATCTGACGCTGCCTGTCGTTACGGCCAAAGTCACCTCTTGGATCCTGCTTCCTCATTCTAGCATAGGCTAAAGCTTCTTCCCCGTTAAGGTTCATTTTTCCTTCATAGAAGCTTAATCTCTTTTTAGTTTCATCGCTTGTCTCAGTAAAGTCAAAAGGTACATCAACTGTAACTCCATCCACGATATCAATAATATTTTTAAATCCTTCAAAATTAACCGTAACAAAGTAGTCAATAGGTACCTCTAAGAAATCTTCTACTGTTTCTATGGTAAGATTCTTTCCACCGTATACATGTGCGTGATTTATCTTGGTTTCTCCTTCTTCAGGTACGGTAACAAGAGTATCACGAGGTATACTTAGCATCTTCATCGTTTTCTTCCCTGGATCAATCGTTGCAACAATCAAACTATCTGTTCGTCCGTTCGTCCCCCCAGTAGAATAATCTTCAATACCCATAATAAGCACGGAGAACGGATCTTTGCTTATCTTTATTTCTTTATCCCTCAGGTCTGACTTGCCACCCCTGTCGATCTCAGTATAAGCTCCATTCGCTGCTTGCAGCGTTTGGAAAATAACATAACCACCATAACTTAATCCAATTATACATATAATTAATAAGAACTTAAGAATGCGTTTAATGACTCTATTTTTGTTCTTTCTACGTTTAATTCTTGAATTGTTCAATGTTTGATCTCCTTCTAGGCTAAATAACCACTTGTTGCTCTCTATACATTAATATGCCTTCTTTTGTTGTATTTTTACCTTGGGTAAGCTCTATTATCCAGTTTAGGTAATCTTCTACTTGCTCTTCTTCGACTAAGATATCCAATTGAACAGAATCTGAATACTGTATATCCTTTATAGAAAAGTTTGATGATCGAATTTCATTTTCAACTTTTCCTAACAAAGTATAATCGATACTTGTATGCATTAGTCTAGTAAGTGTAAGCTGTACAATCCCCGTTTCAGACAACCCTTCAGAAACAGCCTTTCCATAAGCTCTAATCAACCCGCCTGCACCAAGTTTAATTCCACCGAAATAACGGGTAACTACTACTACCGTATCTTTTAGCCCTTTTTTCTTTAATACTTCGAGCATGGGTACTCCGGCTGTGCCACTTGGCTCTCCGTCATCATTTGCTTTCTGGATAAGGTCGTTTTCACCAATCAAGTAGGCGGAACAATTGTGCGTTGCATCCCAATGCTTTTTTTTGATTTCTTGTATGAAATTTTGTGCTTCATTCTCAGTCGTGGCTCTATTAAAATAGGCGATAAATCTTGATTTTTGTATGATTATTTCGTGCTCTCCGTACCCTTTAACGGTCAAGTATTGAGATAGCAATCGGACAACTCTCCTTCGCTTACAAATGCAATGGGTATAACTTTTAACAAAGCCATACCTTACTCATTATAAGTCTATAAGGAGATGACATCAAATGAAATATAGTTCCAAATCCCTTATAATCGACAATATAACCATTGTTTAATTGAATTGTAATAATATTGTTATACAAGTAAAACTTTTGTCCGATATAATTAGTAATGGACAATTTTCGACATTACCCCCACAAAGTGCAAAAATATTAAGAATAGTATACCGTGTAGTGTCTTTTGGTCTATTGGGTATAATGTACTATATAGAATAAGAAGTAATACTGATATTCTTTTAAGAATACAGGGTCTTTTGGAGGATGTCCTATGTCTCGGAAAGTTATAAACTCTAAACAATTAGACATGATTATTGATCAAATGGTAAAAACGGTCGAAGTGAGTAAAGATGAAATTTTCGAAATAGGGGAAAATTCAAGAAAAGAATTCGAGACACTGGCCAAGGAATTAAATTCGGTAAAGCTTGAAGTTGCACAGTTGATCCATAAGCAGGATAAACTTGAGATGCAGGTTCGCATGGCAAGAAACCGATTATCAGAAGTGAGCAGGCAATTCAAAAAATTTACAGAAGAACAAATCAGGCATGCCTATGACCATGCGCATGAATTACAGCTGGAGCTGCATACAACATCACAATTGGAAGTGCAGCTGCGCAATCGGAGAAACGAGATTGAACGCAGGCTGGTCAACCTCGAAGAGACGATCACGAAAGCTGATCGCCTAGTCAGTCAAGTGTCCGTTGTGCTGAATTATGTAACAAGTGATCTGCAGCAGGTAGGCCAGATGATAGCAGATGCATCTGAGAAGCGTGAGTTTGGTTTTAAAATTATGGAAGCACAAGAGGAAGAGCGTCGGAGGCTATCAAGGGAAATCCATGATGGGCCGGCCCAGATGCTTGCCAACGTCATGATGCGGTCAGATCTCATCGACCGGACCTTCCGTGAACGCGGGGCATCGGAAGCGTTAAGCGAGATCCGCTCCTTGAAGGTGATGGTCCGTTCCGCACTTTATGAGGTGAGGCGAATCATATACGATCTTCGCCCGATGGCGCTGGATGATCTTGGCTTGATCCCAACCTTAAAGAAATACATTTCGACAACAGAGGAATATCATAACGGTCAGCCAAGGGTGGAATTCATGCACATGGGTTCCGAATCAAGACTATCGGCAAATCTAGAGGTGGCAGTATTCCGTTTAGTACAGGAATCGTTGCAAAATGCAATCAAGCATGCACAAGCAAATCATATCCATGTAAAACTCGAATTAAAACCCACTCTTATTACAGTTATCGTCAAGGATGACGGAGTAGGGTTCGATACGACAGAAAAAAAAGAAAAGTCGTTTGGCTTACTCGGAATGAGGGAACGGGTGGAACTGATCAGCGGCGAACTGAAGATACAGTCGAAGCCGGGATCGGGAACCACGGTATTTATCCAGATTCCATTAAGCTAATGAAAGATTTGGGAGGATGAGAGAGAATGGATACAACAAAAATCGTAATTATTGATGATCATCAGCTTTTCCGCGAAGGAGTAAAACGCATTCTGGATTTTGAAGCCAACTTTCATGTAGTGGCAGAGGGTGACGATGGAATCGAAGCGTTGGACCTGATGGAAAAGCATAATCCGGATGTCATCATCATGGATATCAACATGCCGAAGATGAACGGTGTCGACGCGACCAAGCAATTGGTTGAGGCAAACCCGGAAGCAAAGGTCATCGTCCTTTCCATCCATGATGATGAAAACTATGTGACACACGCCCTGCAAACAGGAGCACGCGGCTATCTGTTAAAGGAAATGGATGCAGATGCATTGGTCGACGCTGTGAAGGTTGTCGCTGATGGCGGGTCATACCTGCATCCAAAGGTGACGCATAATCTGGTAAGGGAATATCGACGCCTATCCGAAAACGGCGGATCCAACGGCGGTGGTGCTGCAACACTTGCGTATAAGCAAGTCGAAATCAGACGTCCATTGCACCTCTTGACACGCCGCGAATGCGAAGTGCTTCAGCTTTTGGCAGACGGTAAAAGCAACAAGGCGATTGGGGAAGCATTGTTCATCAGTGAAAAAACAGTGAAGAACCATGTCAGCAACATCCTTCAAAAAATGAATGTAAATGACCGCACACAAGCCGTAGTAGTAGCAATCAAAAACGGTTGGGTAGAGGTCCGTTAGTCTTGGAGAGTAAGAAGCTCCAAGGCTTTTCTTTTTTTGGATGAAACTTATGGGGGTTTCATGTACAATCTATATATAAGAAGGCTCTTTTCGTAAAGTTTGTTGCTTATGTTGAATACGTCAAAAGCAACACTGTATGCGAAAACATCCTATAAGAAATATGGATTAAGGAAGGTTACTTATTATGAAAACGGCTATAGTTACGGATAGTACAGCCTATATCCCAGCGGAAATACGCGCAAAGCATCACATACATATGATTCCTCTTAATGTGATATTCGGCAACGAATCCTACCAGGAGGAAGTCGAAATCAAGGTCGACCAGTTTTACGATGAAGTAAGGAATAAGAAGGAGCTTCCTTCCACCTCCCAGCCGGCGATCGGTGAATTTGTGAAGCTTTATGAGAAGCTTTCCGCTAATTATGACGCGGTGGTGAGCATCCACTTATCGAGCGGCATCAGCGGAACGTTCCAGGGCGCGGTTGCTGCAGGGGACATGGTGGACAATATCGAAGTGCACGCTTTCGACACAGAAATCAGCTGCATGATCCAGGGGTTCTACGCCTTGGAAGCTGCTGAAATGGCTGCGGAAGGAAAGGGTCCGGAAGAGATTATGACTCGGTTGAATGAGATGAAAGAGTCGGATCGCGCTTATTTTATGGTGGACGATCTTTCCCATCTGCAACGCGGCGGCCGTTTGAGCAGTGCCCAGGCGCTTGTCGGGAGCTTATTGCAAGTGAAGCCACTTTTGCATTTCGTGGATACGAAAATCGTTCCTTTTGAGAAGATTCGTACCCGTAAAAAAGCGGTCAAGCGGATGTATGATCTTTTAGATGAAGATGCATCCTTGGGAGTCCCGATGCGGGCGTCGGTGATTCATGCCAATCGTGAAGCGGAAGCGGAAGAGATGATGAAGGAGCTTGCATTGAAATACCCGCACGTGGAGTTTTTTGTGAGTTATTTTGGCCCGGTTATCGGTACGCATCTGGGTGAGGGTGCGTTGGGGCTTGGGTGGTATAAGAGGTAGATGTTTTTGTGTTGTATGGCGGGTTTTGATGGGGGACACCACACTTTGGGAGTGTGGTGTTTTTTGTTTTTTGAATACATACAGGCGGGGGGAGAGTATGACCGCGCGCGGAATTTGTTGGTTAGTGGCGAAAGGTGCGGATTGTGCATAAAATTTAATTTTTCACCGAAAGCGGGTAGTTTTTGAGCGTAAATTGCATTTTTTGTGCATAACCACTCTAAAATTGAGCGTAAATCGAAATTATTGTGCATAAGCAATTTTTCGGCAAGAAATGCAGTGAAAATGACATTTAATTAAAGCAGGATTTGACAATCACGGTGAAGAATCCTATGTAGATAACCTAAAGGAGTGATGAAATGATCAAAAAAGCACGTGAAAAGTCAGTAAGATTGCTCACCGTTGAAGCAGGGGCGAGAAGGACTAGGCCCAATCATCTGAGTTATTCACAAATTGAAGGGGAATTAGGAAGACTTCAGGCAGGGTACCGCGGAGAACGAGCACTAGACTACTATTTAACCTTTCTCCCCCATGAAAATTATTTGATTTTCCATGGTCTTCGCCTCGAAGACCATAAGAATAGGTTTTTTCAGATGGATACCTTGTTGCTTTCCTCAACACATGGAGTAATTCTCGACTCAAAGAATATTTCTGGCGAGCTCGAATTTGATGAGATTAGCCATCAGCTGAAAAGAAAGTCCCAGAATGGATATGAAACCTTCGGAGATCCAATTTCGCAAGTGGAGCGGCAAAAATTACAATTAGGCAAGTGGATGGAGCAACATTTTGGCAAACACATCCCAATTGCAGGACAAGTTGTCCTAACGAATAAAAATTCAACCCTCATTGGGGTCACCCCAGCACTTATGAAAAAAGTCACCTTCCTGACCAATCTCCCAAACAAAATCAAAACCTTTAATGAAAATTTCCAAAACCCTATTTTAAATGAAAAAGAGCTTCGGAAAATTGCCCGGACACTTATCAAGAAGCATGTCCCAGACAGCTTTGATTTTTTCAACTTTTTTGGAGTGAATGCTGATCAGCTTGTAAAAGGTGTAATTTGTCCGCAATGTACACACGCTCCAATGGTAAAGCTGAAGTCAGGATGGTTTTGCGAATCCTGCGGGTGTTGTTCAAAAACCGCACATTTAGATGCGCTGATGGACTATAGTCTTTTGATAGGTAAATCCATCACCAATAGCCAGGCAAGAGAATTTCTGTGTCTGCCTTCGAGATCGGCAGTTGGGTACATTTTTCGCCCTATGAAACTTCAGAGTGAGGGACAGGGTAAAGGTAGCGTTTATCTCCTCGATGGGATTAACCAACCATGATGCGAATTCTAATGAAAAACTTCACTGATCAACCGTCACCCAATCCTGAATACCCCTTTTCAAAAGACCTCCACCAATTCCTCACCGGCAAACGCCTCCTCCCAGAAGAGCTTCCCTTTACAAACGACCTGATTAAACATCAACATCAAAACGGCTATCTACATTTCCACCACGGTGTTAAAGACTACATCTGCAACCGCTGTGGCAACAAGGACCGTGAGCTGTTCGCGAGCTTTCATTGTGCCAGGTGCAAGAAGGAGTGCGTGTATTGCAGGAAGTGCATTCAGATGGGACGGGTGAGTGAATGTACGCCTTTGATCAATTGGAATGGTCCTAACCTGAGAAATGCCACAAATCACCGGCTTCAGTGGGACGGCACCTTGTCAAAAGGACAACAGCTTGCCTCCGACCAGGTTGTGCAGGCCGTGCATAACAGGACCTCTCTACTTGTATGGGCAGTTTGCGGAGCTGGAAAAACAGAGGTCCTTTTCAAAGGAATCGAGGCTGCTCTCGTGAAAGGACAAAGGGTTTGCATCGCCACTCCACGTACCGACGTCGCGCTGGAACTGGCACCACGCCTTCAGCAGGTTTTCCCGGAAACGGATATCGCGGTGCTTTACGGCGGCAGCGAGGACCGAATGAAAAATGCCGTGCTCACGATTGCGACTACGCATCAACTCCTCCGCTACTACCGGGCGTTCGACACGATCATCATTGATGAGGTGGACGCTTTTCCTTACTCGATGGAACCGATGCTGCAGTATGCTGCGAATGAAGCAAGGACGGAGGATGGGGCGATTGTTTACCTTTCTGCCACTCCTTCAATGGAAATGCAGCGTGAGGTGAGACTGAAAAAGCTGGACAGTGTGGTCATTCCGGCAAGGTATCATGGCAAGCCTCTACCAGTGCCAAGTTTTAAGTGGTGCGGGAAATGGCGCGTAAAGCTTGGAAAAGGTAGAATCCCGATCAATGTAAAACTGTGGCTAGAAGAACATTTTAAAGGTGGAAAACCTATCTTTCTTTTTGTGCCTGACATTGAACTCTTGGAAAAGGTTGTGGGGATTTTGCAGCAAAGCTATGGGGATAAGGTTGCTGGCGTGCATTCCAAGGATAAAGAACGAAAGGAGAAAGTGGCGCGTTTTAGGGAAGGTAAAGTAAAAATCCTGGTGACGACGACCATTCTCGAGCGCGGGGTGACCGTGCCGAATGTGCAGGTGGGGGTGCTTGGAGCGGAGGATGACATTTTTACGGAAAGTGCTTTGGTGCAGATAGCGGGAAGGGCGGGACGGAATGCCAAGTTCGCTTCAGGTGATGTGCGCTTCTTCCACTATGGCAAAACAGGCGAAATGATTCGGGCAAGAGACCACATAAGAAGGATGAATTACCGGGCAAAGCAGGGAGGGTTCCTGCATGAGTAAATGCCTCATATGTCAGGAGTCGATCGCTGCGCATTTTGGATGGACCGAATTTCTAGGGTTGGGAAAGGAAAAGCTGATTTGTACTGAGTGTGATGCTAGGTTCGAAAAGATCGGGGGAGCGCTGTGCGATTGGTGTGTTCGGGAATGGAAGGATGGTGTGTGTCCGGACTGCAAGAGATGGGAGAACACAAAATATAAAGGGGTATTGAAGTACAACAGGTCTGTTTATCACTATAATTCTTTTATGAAGGAAGTGCTGGCACTATACAAGTTTCGGGGTGATGCTGTGCTTGCGAAACTTTTTAAGGATGAGTTGAAAAAGATCTACAAGACACATTTTCAGGATCTGCTTGTTGTACCGATCCCGCTGAGTGAAGAGCGTTTATATGAGCGGGGGTTCAATCAATCCTTGTTTTTGGCTCAGCAGCTGGATGTCGAAATTGTGGAGGCGTTGACCAAGAGCGAAGCGGGAAAGCAGTCAAAGAAGGGACGATTAGATCGCATGTCAGGAGAGAATCACTTTTACGTTGCACTGCCAGAAGCCATTGAAAATAAAGATATTGTGCTCATCGACGATATCTATACCACCGGAACAACCATCCGGATGGCATCCAAACGTCTGAAGGATGCAGGGGCAAAAGAAATCTCCTCACTCACGCTTGTTCGAAGTTAACTTTTTCGAAATCCATACGATATAAAGGATAGAAGAATTCGGACAAAGGGGAGTTTCGCGATGTCTCAGCTTGATAATTGCCCAAATTGCGGGCAGGTTTACATAAAGAATGCTTTTCGCGATGTGTGCATGGATTGCTATAAGCAGGAGGAAGAGGATTACCAGAATGTCTATAAGTTCATCCGTCAGCGCCAAAACAGGACTGCGACGATGGAGCATGTAGTGAACGGTACGGGTGTATCAGAAGCGCTGATTATTAAATTCATCCGTAAGGGAAGAATCCAGCTTGCCCAGTTCCCGCATCTAGGGTACCCATGCGACCGTTGTGGTACATTAATAAGGGAAGAAAAGCTTTGTGTATCCTGTAAAAAGGATATCCAGACACAGCTGACTCAAGTGGACAGGGAAGAAGAGCGTCAGTTAGAGATGAAAAACTTAGGTAAAACCTACCATGCCGTAAATAAAAATAAGAGATAAACTTTTAAATATGGTTGCCGATATAATAAGTAGAAAATCGAACGAGAAAGAAGGGATATGCTTATGAAAATAAATAATATTGGTCCTTCTGGTATCAATCCATATAAAAATCAGGCGAAGCAGACGATGAAAGCTTCGACTCATGCAAAAGCGGATCAGATTGAAATTTCCACTAAAGCATTGGAGCTGCAGGAGCGTTCCAAGTTTGCTGAAGCCCGTCAGGAGAAGGTGGCATCTTTGAAGATTGCTGTCGAGAATGGAACTTATCAGGTAGACCCTAAAACTGTAGCGAAAAATATGATTGATTTTTATAAGAATTAAGGAGCGATTATGTCCATTTCAGCCATTATCACGATTTTAGAAAAACTGGCAACACTCCACGACTATCTTTATGAATTAACTGTGCGGAAAGCAGATATCGTGAAAAATAACAGTTTGGAAGACTTGCAGAATCTAAATAAAGAAGAGCAGAAATTCCTGAAAGCCATTTCTCAGCTTGAACAGCAAAGGTTGGCACTTTCGAACAATAAGACCATTTCGGAGCTAATGGTAGTAGCCACTGATGAGGAAAAAACTGCGCTATTGCAATTAAAAGACCGTTTATCAATAAGCATCGAACAAATACAAGAACAGAACGATTTAAATCAACAGCTTTTACAACAGTCCTTGCAATTCATTGCAGTAACCCTGAACACGCTAACACAGGAGCCTAGTGCGGTTACCTATGAAAAGAGTGCAAACATCAAAAAGAACACCAACACCCCGACACGCTCCATGTTCGATTCAAAAGCTTAGGAGGAAGACCCCATGCGTTCAACATTTCACAGTCTCGAGGTAGCGAGACGTGGTTTAGTCACACAACAGACGGCCCTTCAGACAGTAGGTCACAATATTGCCAACGCCAACACGCCTGGATATACAAGACAACGCGTAAACTTCACTCAGACAGAGCCTTATCCTCCTGCTTCCATGAATCGCCCTCAAATTCCTGGACAAATGGGAACTGGTGTAGAGGCTGGCAGCATTCAACGTGTACGTGAGGGTTTTTTGGATATTCAATATCGAAGTGAAAATAATAAAGTTGGTTATTGGGAATCACGTGCTGATGCCCTGCAAAAGATGGAAGAAATCATGAATGAGCCTTCTGAAACAGGATTATCCACGACGCTCGATCGTTTCTGGCAGGCATTTCAGGACCTGGCTGTGAATCCGACCAATGCAGGCGCCCGTTCTGTAGTAAGGCAGCGCGGTTTGGCAGTTGCAGAGACGTTCGGCTACTTATCCGGCTCTATCACTTCAGTTCAGCAAGATATTAAAAATGAGATGGATGTTACGATCAAGCAAGTCAATTCTCTTACACAGCAAATAAATAACCTAAATATGCAAATCGGGGAAATAGAACCTCACGGATATTTACCGAATGATTTATATGACGAACGCGACAGATTGGTGGATGAGCTTTCCAAGATCGTCAATATAAAAACGACACCTGTAGGAAGCGGTGGATCAGCAAAGGATATCGCGGACGGGAAGGTAAATATCGATTTAGTAAACCATGCAGGTATAAAAATTGGAACTTTAGTAGATGCATCCCGATTGAAATCATATGATATGGACTTGGAATTCCGTCAAGGAACAGGCTTGGTGGATGGTTTCAAGATAGGGGATAATAGTTTTGGTGTAAACTCTCTCCAATCTTCCGGAAAATTGAGAGGACTGATTGATTCTTTTGGATTCATGGATGGCCAAAAGGAAATGGGAATCTATCCTGATATGCTGAATCACTTGGACAACATCGCTTATGATTTTGCACAAGAAATCAACAGGGTACATAAGTCCGGATGGAGTGTATCAAGCATGAATGAAGGTAAGCATACTTCTTATGAATTTTTCTCTTTTACAAATACAGATGTATCAAGCGAGAAAAAGAAGGATGCGGCAAAGCTCTTCACGGTTTCACAGGATATCATGCGGTCCCTTGATAACATTGCAGCTTCCGGCTATAACCAAGGTGTCATTCCGACAGGGAGTTTCCATGGCTACAACGGGAAAGACGCAGTGTCTATCACTTTACAGTCAACGTTGGATGCTGAGGGTGTCCGACAGTTCACTTATAAAATCTATGATATGACGCAATCGCCTAAAGTGGAAATGATGACTTCAGATAATTTTGAAAGCCTGGATGATTTGGCAGTAACCCTTTCAGAGGAATTTGTCGATGAGAACGGTGAACCTTCTGTAGCATTTGATATGGAATTGGTCCGAATGGATGATGTGTCTGACGGCAACTTCATTACAATAGACATTCCTCAAAAGGGAGAGGTAGCAGGACGGATCGGTGACGGATCCAATGCAATCGCCCTTGCAGAGGTAAAAGCCCGTGCATTAAAACTGAACGGCGTATCCACCACATTCCAGGACTACTATGAAAGTGTCATCGGTGGATTGGCAGTGGATGCACAGGAAGCCAATCGCCTTTCCTATAACAGTGAAACATTAAAATTATCCGTGGATCAGCGCCGCCAATCGGTGAGCGGTGTATCCCTGGACGAAGAAATGTCAAGTATGATCCAATTCCAGCATGCCTATAATGCCTCAGCCCGTATGATCACCCTGACAGACGAACTGTTGGACAAGATCATCAACGGCATGGGCATCGGCGGAAGGTAGGAGAGTTAAATGCGAGTAACACAAAGCATGTTAAGTCAAAATTCGTTGCGACAATTAAGTACAAGTTATGGGAAGCTTGGGAAATTGCAGGAACAGCTTTCCACAGGCAAAAAGATTTCCAGGCCATCTGATGATCCGGTTGTCGCGATGAAAGGGATGTACTATCGTACGAACCTTACGGAGCTTGAGCAGTATAAGCGGAACCTTAGTGAATCGTATGCGTGGATGGAGAATTCGGAAGCGGCTTTGGATCATGTACAAAGTGTGATGCATCGAGCGCGGGAGTTGATGGTACAGGGCGGTACGGATACGCTCTCTCCAGAAGATCGTAAAGCGATTGCGGTGGAAATCGAGCAGTTGAAAGAGGATTTTGTCCAGGTTTCAAACACTCAGGTCGCAGGAAGATACATTTTTAACGGGACAGCTATCGATAAACCAAGAATTACAGATTCGATTGATCCTTCCTCTGTCAGCACAGAAAATTCACCTTTCACAATTGAAGTTTCCAGAGGCATCAAGCTTCAGGCCAATATCAATGTGGATAATGTATTCAATAAAGAGATGATGGAAGTTTGGAACGGGATTCAAACAGCACTTGAAACAAGTGATATGGATAGCCTGAAGGAATTTGCTGGACGTTTTGATCAGCAGACCGATCTGATTTCAGCGGAGCGCTCAGAACTTGGGGCACGCTATAACCGACTGGAAATGGTCGATAATCGCATCGGCTACCAAGAGGTTGTCGCAACACGTATCCTTTCAGACAACGAGGATGCGGATATAGAGCGTGTGATCATGGATTTGACGAGTCAGGAAAGCGTCCACCGAGCTTCACTTGGAGTGGGAGCGCGAATCCTTCAGCCATCATTAATGGACTTTTTACGCTAAAAGGAACTGTCTTAAGGCTGTCGCATGACAGAGCTTTAAGGCAGTTTTTTTCGAATAGGAGGGGTTATATAACATGCTTTTTCCTCAAATAAGATTGGAGTCATCATTCGCTCAGACAGAATTATCGGTAAGAAAGCCAGTTCAGGAAATCCAGCAGCCCAAGGCAGAAATGATAATCGAACAGCCTAAAGCGGAATTGATAATTGACCGAACCGCTTCTCGCTTAAGCATCGACCAGACCAAGGCACGGGAAGATATGGACTTGAAAAGTGTAGGACGGCGGATTGAAGAAGCGGCCCAACAAGGCTATCAGGACTGGCTGGAGGGGATGGCTCGAGTTGCTCAGGACGGAAATGAGATGATGCGGATCGAGCATGGCGGCGGTGCCATTGTACGCCAGGCGAAACGCAACAGTGAGGGTTCCCAAGATCAGTTCAATATTGGCTGGATTCCCTCCCATTTTAGTGTGAAAATTGACTATGATCCGGGTAGAGTGGAAATCCGCTTCAAGGAAAACAGTCCGAATATCCAGGTGCAGATCAATAAACCGGTCCATGAATACACCCCGGGCTCAACAGAAGTGAATCTTGCAAGATACCAGTCATTAAAAATAGATTTCGAGAACCTGCGCCATGTGGGCACAGGCGGATACGAACAAACTATATAAGGTTGTGAAAAGATGAAAATAGAGACGAAATATCATGGAGTTATGGAAGTATCAGAACAGGATGTCGTAACTTTTCCTAATGGGATACCAGGTTTTAATGAAGAAAAGCAGTTCACGGTAATTCCATTCTCTGAGGATGGAGTGTTTCAGATTCTACAAAGTGTAAGCACTTCTGAATTAGGCTTTGTCATAACGAATCCATTTGCATTCTTCCCGGATTATGATTTTAAGCTGGAGAACCAAGCTGTCGAGGCTTTAGAACTAAATGCCCCGGAAGAGGTGGATGTATTTACTGTGCTGACTGTCCAGGAACCATTCACCAGAACAACAGCAAATCTGCAGGCACCGGTTGTCATTAATGGAATGAAAAAGCTAGGCAAGCAAGTCATTCTATCAGGTTCACCTTATTTGACAAAACACAAACTATTCCAAGAAGCTGAAGCCAAATAGAAAGGAGGAGACAGCATGTTAGTACTGACTCGTAAAAAAGATGAAGCGATCAAAATTGGCGATGACATTGAAATTAAAGTGATTGGCATCAGCGGCGACCAAGTGAAAATCGGAATCGAAGCGCCAAAGCATGTGGAAATACACCGTAAAGAAATTTATTTATCCATACAGGAAGAAAACAACGCAGCGTCTCACTCCTCCCTGGACCTGCTTCAGGCCCTGTCACAACAAATGAAAAAATAATGTAAAATTTTCTCCCAACCCTATTAAACGTTGTCGAGTCAGGTCGATATAAAACATGTAAGCAGATAGAATTAAAAGGCGGCCGACTTTTGAACTGTCTGCAAATATAGTACCGATTACACAAGGACGTGAAATCGGCGACAACTCAAGGAGGAAAATAATAATGAGAATTAATCACAATATCGCTGCGTTGAATACGCACCGTCAATTGGGCGCTGCAAACAACGGACAAATGAAATCTATGGAGAAATTATCTTCAGGTCTTCGTATTAATAAAGCTGGAGACGATGCTGCAGGTTTAGCGATTTCCGAAAAAATGCGTGGCCAAGTTCGTGGTTTAGACATGGCTTCTAAAAATGCCCAAGATGGTATTTCTCTAATTCAAACAGCAGAAGGCGCATTAAATGAAGTACATTCTATCCTTCAACGTCAACGTGAACTAGCTGTTCAAGCTTCCAATGATACAAATGTTGGTGCTGACCGTACAGCATTAAAAGCTGAATTTGATCAGTTGTCTTCTGAAATTGGACGTATTAAAGACAACTCTACATTTAATACACAAAAATTATTAGATGGTTCTCATTCATCTGCATTGAAAATTCAAGTTGGTGCTGATGCAGGACAAGTAATTAACATTGACTTAGATACTGTAGGAGTTGACCTAACTGCTGCTACCTCAGCTGTTTCTGCTCTTAATATTTCTACTCAATCTGGCGCCGATGCGGCGATTACTGCTGTCCAATCACAAATTGAAAGTGTGTCATCTGGTCGTTCTTACCTTGGAGCACTTCAAAACAGATTAGATCACACTATTAATAACTTAAACAATGCTTCTGAAAATGTAACTGCTGCGGAATCTCGTATCCGTGACGTTGATTATGCTTTAGTTGCCTAAGCAGCAACAAGCACAGTCGTCCTAACTGGTAACGGTTAGTGATTATGATCGGGTGAATTGCTGGAAACCCATTAGAGCTTTTCTTACCACAACGCAGTTGGAAACGACAATCGTGATGGTTTGATAAAAGAAAAGATTTGGCAATCAGCAGCCAAGCTCCTGTTCCGAAAGGATGGAGAAGGTTCAACGACTAGGATAAACCACCTAAAGCGTAAGCAATGGTGATGAAATCCATAGGTGATACAATGTCCATCAGCATTGTGAATCCGAAGTGCCCGACCCCTACCAATATGTGAGGGTGAAGATATAGTCTAGTCATTTATGAAAGTAAATGTTCGCACGATGGCGAAAGAAATGATGAATCAAACAAAGAATTCTATTCTTTCTCAAGCAGCACAAGCAATGTTGGCTCAATCTAATCAAATGCCTCAGGGTGTATTACAACTTTTGAGATAATTGAATATGTGGGCGTCTAGCATGGTAACTAGCTAGAGAATAACTGGGTGAATTGCTGGAACTTCCTAAAGCCTCCTCAACCACAGCGGAACTGGAAACGGTCTACGTAATGGTTTGAAAATGAGGAAGATGAAACAATGGATAATCAGCAGCCAAGCTCCTGTTCCGAAAGGATGGAGAAGGTTCAACGACTAGGGAATACGGTCTAAGGCGAAAGCTATGACTATGAATCTCGTAGGGCAGCATTGCTGTTCGAAGTGCCCAGCTCCTATTATGAAAATAGGATGAAGATATAGTCTATTCTATGATCGAAAGGCATAGTCGCTAAGCAAGCGAACCAACAACCTCAAGGAGTATTACAACTTCTTCGATAAATATATTTTGAAGCCTATCTCACTGTTGAGATAGGCTTCTTTACAAAAACAGGGGTGTATTTAATGATGCCATTTTTTTCACTATGTATGATAATAAAAGATGAAGAAAAAGTACTTAACAGGTGTTTGGATTCTGTTAAAGATATTGTAGATGAAATTATAGTGATTGATACTGGTTCAACAGATAACAGTAAAAAAGTTGCTGCATTATATACTGAAAAAATTTATGACTATTGTTGGAATGATGATTTTTCAAAGGCGAGAAATTTTGCTGCATCTAAAGCTTCAGGAAAGTGGATAATTGTACTGGATGCTGATGAGTATGTTGATAAAGAAAGTTTTATGATGTTTAAAAAGGATTTGGAAGAAAAAGAGGTAGAAGAAAACATATTCATTACACAAATTGTTAATTTCATGGGAGTGGAGGGAGAAGGTACCTCTTTAAATTATCATGAGCGAATCTATAGAAATAACTCAATGATTTATTACTATAGAAGTGTTCATGAGATGTTAAAACATTCCGATAGTAAAGAAGTAAGAGGTATTGCTTCATTTCAAATTTTCCATACTGGATATTTAGAATCAAATATGAAAAAGAAGCGTGATTCTCAAAGAAATCTAAATATATTAAAAATGAAAAGGGCCAAAGAGCCTATGGACTATTATTTTTTAGGGAATGAATATTATTCCTTAAAAAAATATGACCTTGCAATTTCATATTATAAAAAAGGTTTTCAAAAGAAAAAAAGTATTAATTCAGACTGGATTCCAAAATTGTTAGTAAAGTTAATTAGTTCTCTTCAACTAGCTAATAGACACCAGGAAGCCAAGAATATAATAAATGATTCAATGAAAGTTTATCCTAGTTTAGTAGATTTCAAGTATTTAAAAGGAAAGATGTACCTTGATCAAAAAAAGAATAACAAAGCGATTCTCATTTTTGAAGATGTTTTAGCGAAAAAAGAAAAATTCCAGGCGAATTTTAGTGAAGATTTTCTTGAGTATCTTCCACATGGACATTTAGGAGAATTGTATGAAGAAACTGACGAGTTTAACCTAGCGGTACACCACTACTCTAAAGCAATTTCATTAAATGATCAAAATAACTATTTGTGGGTTAGGCTTATTACGTTGTTAGCAAAAAAGAGTTCAATAGAAGATATAATTAATTTCTTGAATAATAATGTATTGACGAGAAAATCTATGACATACAAAAGATTTGCAACCATCATACTTAGCGTACCTATTTTAGAGGTAAGACAATTAATTTTATTGCTGGATTTTAGTAACGAGTTAACTCCTCTCGAAAAGGAATCTATCGAATTGAAAAGTTATTTATTACACAAAAAAATTAATTTAATAGCTGAACAACTTACAAAGAAAAGTGTTACAGAAATAAATATAATACTGAATGGTCCAGTATTTAAGTTGATAGATTTAATATATATATCGATAAAGTCTGACTCAAACTACTTAAAATCAGTTCTTTATGAAATTTGTAAAGAGAAAGCTATTCTGAATATATTAGATTCAATTTTTAAGGGGAAGTCAATAAAGATAAATGAAAAGGAAGAAAAAATATTGAGAGCTTTATATATTGAATGCGATGTTTACGACGATAAGGAACTTATTCAAATTCTCAATAACCGTAAATATAGAAGAAATATAACAACACAATTAATGAGGTAAAATTAATGAATAATCTTATAAATGAATTAAGGTATTCTGAATACAAAGAGAGAGTGAAAAGTTTAAAGTATTTAAGTAAGCCTTTATTTGTAGAGGATAAGAGAAGAAAGAAACAAATTCACGTAGTTTACATTTTAAACCATGTAGGTGTGTGTGGAGGTACGAAAGTTATTTTAGAACATGCTAACGGTCTAATTGACTTAGGATTAAAGGTTACCTTATTATCTCATTTCCCTAAACCTAACTGGTTTGTAATTAAAGCTGACTATATTCAAGCACCATTTCAAATTGAACTCTCTAAATATATTCCTATTTGTGATGTAATAATTGCTACTTACTGGGAGCATATAGGTTCTTGTGTAGAAAGTGGTATAGCTCCTGTTATATATTTTGAACAAGGGGATTTCCATTTATTTGAATGGGAAACAATTGAAGAAGAAAAAAGAAATATAATATATTCACAGATTCAATTACCGCATGAGATACTTGCGGTCTCCAGCCAAATATCACAATTAATAAAAGTGAATTTTAATAGAGATTCACTAGTAGTACATAATGCACTTAACGAAGAGATATTCTATAATTCAATTAAATCAGGTTCTGAAATAAATATGTTAGTGGTTGGTAGAGAAGAAACCGAGTTTAAAGGAATCAATGATTTGAAAAAAGTTTATAATGTACTTCTAGAAAAGGGATTCAATATAAAATTCTCTTGGGTAACTCAAACTACACCGCAAAACCCTTTAGGAGAAGTGTATATTAATCCAACTCAAGAGAAACTAGGAGAACTATATAGAGAGGCTACAATTTATGTTTGTGGATCGTACTATGAATCATTTCCATTACCTCCATTAGAAGCGATGGCAAGTGGTACACCTGTAGTGACTACTAGAAACCTAGGTATAAATGAGTATGGTATAGACGAATATAATTGCTTAATGGCCGAGCCGGGCGATATTAATTCAATTTCCGAAAAAATTATCAGAATACTTTCAGATAAAGATTTATATGATAATTTGATAACAAATGGATTGACAACTGCAAATAAATTTAATTGGTCTATTATTTTGAATGAATTAAAAAATTTCTATGAGAATATCGCCACTAAAAAGACTTTTTCTCAGGACAAACTAGATGATGAGTGGGAATTCTTATTTAATGTCAAGGATATAGTAAATAAAAGTGATAAAGATAGGTTAAAGTTTTTACTAAATAATGCAAAATCTGATTCCATCTTGATGCCAGTACAATTAGAAATAATTCCGGATATACCCACGTGCTATTGGAAAGAGCTTATTGTTCGAAAAACTCCTATTGGACTCTGTGGTCCACTTAAACTTCCAATAATAGTTAAAGGGGAATTCCAAGAATTAGATATAAAATATAAAGATATTATTTATTTATATAAAGATAATAGATATTCGGAAGCATTAAATAAATTTATTAATGAGCTAAGATATTATGAAGTAGGCACGGAAGAACATTCGATACTTATTAAATGGATAGCATTATGTTTATTTGAATTAAATCAAGATAATGATTTACAAGAATTATTAGAAGCCTCTATTAAAAAATATCCTTATTACACTGACTTATATTTTATCTACGGGTTATTACTTTTCAATAACGGTTTTAATGATAGAGCACTACAAATTCTACATCAAATTGAGGTAGTACAAGACGCTTTTTATCATACTGATTTTATAGGAAATATAAAAGAAATATCCCGTAATGCTTATGGAATAATATAGTCAAAACCAAAGGAGTGTATATATTTGTTAATGGAAGATACTAACGAATTATTAAGCGGGGAAAGAATATATCCAATATCATTTAACGAAGCAGCTATAGATCATAAAGAACGTTATCAATTGGCTTTAAATTACATTAGTAGAGACGACAATATTTTAGATTGTGCTACAGGTGCTGGTTATGGTGCATATTATCTTGCTGTTAATTCCAACTGTAATAGTGTTGTAGGTATAGATATTAATGAACACGCAATTAATTGGGCGAATGAAAATTTTAAAACACAAAAAAATATATACTTAAAAACAGATTTATTAGAAGATTTTTCTGGAAGTCTACCGAATAATGATTATGATTTAGTTACATGTTTTGAAACTATAGAACATCTTAAAGACGACTATGGATTTTTAAAAAGGTTATCAGGTTGCATGAAACCGGGAGGGATATTAATTATTTCATCTCCTAATGAAGAGGTAATTCCTTGTTTAGCAAATCCATTTTATCCAGGAGGCAAAAATCCCTATCACCATAGACATTATGCTCCTTCAGAATTAAAAAATTTGCTTAATGATTGCGGTTTTTCTATTATTGAGGCATATACACAATGCCCAGACAAAATCGTAAAAGGTGAAAACGGTTTTGTCATTATTTATGTTTGTAAATATAATAATATGGACCACAAATATTCGATGAATACCCTTGAACAATCAATTGAGAAACTAAGTGTTATTCAAATGAATAGACATTATCAGTTTCTAAATAATTCATTATCAAATAGTATTGACTTTACTTTGATAAACAAGAGGATTGATGAAATATTAGTCTCTAATTACGCATTTATGGAAGTATATGAGTTAATTGAGGGTTCTAAAATTAATTTAGCCTATCAAGCATTAGATCAGATTGATGAAAAAGTTTGCCCAGAGAAAAATTTTTTGAAAGGGTTAATTTATCAAACATCAGGAGATTTATATAAAGCAATCGAATCGTATACTATTTTACTTAGTGAAGAAAATAGAATTAATCCAATTATTTATTCTGTTGCAAAGGAACAATTTCATAAAATAATTGAAATGTTACCAAAGTAAGTCTTTTATAGTATGCAGTGCTAACAAATATTATAAGAAGACTCTATTAAATAGAGTCTTTTTTATATTTTTTTACTTAATCAGTTTCATAATTTACCGATAATAATACTAGAATATGGTTTTAGTCGGAGGGAACCCCCATGAATATTACAAACACAGGGCCCATCATAGACAACACATCTAGATTACAAGGTCAAATGACAGTTTCACATAAGGTAGAAAATTTAATTCAAGAAACAAAGGAGAAGCATCCTGAATTGAGTAGACAGCGAATGGAAAAGATTGTCGAAGGAATGAATGAGTTCATAACTCCTGTCAATGTTTCCATCCGTTTTGAACTCCATGATAAGTTAAAGGAGTTTTTCGTAAAAGTTGTTGATACTGCAACAGATGAGGTAATCCGAGAGATACCTTCCAAAAAGTTTTTGGACATGTATGCAGCTATGACGGAATATATGGGATTATTTGTTGATAAGAAGATATAGGGGGTGACTCAAATGCGAATTAGCGGTTTTGCAAGCGGAATGGACATCGATACAATAGTGAAGGATTTAATGAAGGCTGAGCGTATGCCTATGAATAAATTGACACAACAAAAGCAACTCCTCGAATGGAAACGAGATGATTACCGGGAACTGAATAAGCTTTTGACAGACTTTCGTAATCTTTCCTTTGACATGACGTTGCAAAGAACTTATTCACAGAAACAGGTTACTACCAGTAATACAAAGGTTTCTGCGGTGGCTTCCTCCACTGCTGGAAATGGTAGTTACACTATTTCTAATGTGCAATTGGCGACTGCAAGTTCAAAGTCTTCCTCCGGGATAATAACTGACCGGGCGTCCTTTGATTCAGATAAAAGCATTTGGGAACAAAGGGATTTGTTTAATAATTGGACCACCAATACATCCTCAACTTATGCAGGTGGAGAATTGGAAAGTAAAACCGGTTTTATCCAACTGGATGGGTTAGTGGATGTTAATAAAATGCCCAACACTATCACTGGACAGCGTATGGTTGACGGCAGTCTTACGAGTTTCACCTATAATCTTGGTGAAGATGTAACCTTAGATGAGAAATCAGGAAGACTTGTCTTTAAAGAACCATTAGAAGCTGGTAGCACTATTCAAGGGTTTACATACGAGAATTATCAGTCAACCCTTTCTATAACAACCTATGATGAAACTGGAAGGGAATTGAAAGGTGAATTTACCCTAACAGGTAGTAAAACAATGAATCAGCTAATGTCGGAGATAAGCTCTTCCCCAATTGGTGTAACTGCTTTTTACGATGATTATTCAGGGGAATTAAAAATGACCCGAAAAGACGCAGGAGCACTAGTGGGAGTGGATGGTAAGTCTTTTGCAATTTCTGACGGATTTTTTAAAGACTACCTCAAGTTGGATGATACTGAGCAGACCGGGCAGAGTGCAACATTAGATATTAATGGAATTAGTACAACAAGGAAGTCCAATACATTCTCTATTAACGGAGTAACGATTACTTTAAAAGAAGATATGCCAGAGACTGCAACCATTACAGTAAACAACGATTCCGAAAAAACGTTCGGTGCAATTAAAAACTATATAGAAAAATATAATGAGCTAATCACGAAAATAAGTGAAAAGACTTCCCAAGCCGTCTATCGCGATTTCAAACCTTTAACAGACGAAGAGCGGGAATCACTATCAGAAAAGCAAATAGAGCAGTGGGAAGAGAAGGCTAAAAGCGGACTATTGAAAAATGATTCCATCCTGACATCAGGTCTAGGGAAAATGCGATCTAACTTCTATGAACCATTAGCTGGTGCAAGCGGAGTATTTAATCAATTGGCTCAGATTGGCATTACAACAAGTGTAAATTATAGAGATGGTGGGAAGTTAAACATTAATGAAGAAAAGCTCCGTCAAGCTATTGAAAAGGACCCTTCCTCAGTTATGGAACTATTCACTGCTACTGGTTCCGATAATTCTTCACAAGGCCTTGCAAGAAGGTTAAGAGAATCAGTTGGAGCAACCATACAACAAATAGAAGCACGTGCAGGGAATACATCTCGAAATAACCAACAATTCACCATCGGTCGAGAACTGTTAAATGTAGACAAACGTATCTCAACATTCGAAATGCGCCTCCAACAAAAAGAATCACGCTACTGGCGCCAATTCACAGCCATGGAAAAAGCAATCAACATATCCAATAACCAATCCATGCAACTAATGAGTCAATTCTACAACAATGGGTGACCGTAAAAGGAGTGTTCAATGATGGCAATCAATAACCCATACCAGGCATATCAACAAAATGCCGTCTCAACAGCCACCCCGGGTGAACTTACCCTTATGCTATATAACGGAGCTTTGAAGTTTATGAGGCTGGCGAAAAAAGGGATGGAAGAGAAGAACCTTGAACTTAAAAATACGAATCTAATAAAAGCGCAGAAAATCATCCAGGAGCTCATGGTGACGTTAAACACAGATCTAGAAGTCTCAAAATCGATGTTATCCATGTACGACTATATGAACCGCCGCCTGATCGAGGCAAATATCAAAAACGACTCGGAGATCATCGCAGAAGTCGAAGCGCTGATGACGGAATTCCGCGATACATGGAAGCAGGTTATCCAAACGAACCGCCAGCAGGCCTTTACGCAGGGTGGACAGGCGTAATGACGGTAGTTGAGGATTTGGATAAGGTGACATCACACCTTCTTGCTCTATTGGAAAAAGATCTTCCTGCAGAAGAAGAGCGTGACACGTACATTGCAGAGATAGACAAAGCGCTCCAAGTACGGGAAGCGCTGCTGAAGAAGCTGTCACCTCCATTTACCGACAGTGAGCAAGCTCTCGGACGGAAGGTGGCCGATAAGAGCCAGAGGATCACTCCAAAACTTGAAGCTTTCCAAAAGCAGCTCAAGCAGGAGTGGGGTCAGATCCAGCAATCGAAGAAGACGGCGAAGGCTTATGGGCAGGCTTATGCGGGTGTTTCGATTGATGGGATGTATTATGACAAGAGGAATTAGGTGGCACGGATGATGCGTTTGAAGGAAGAGGAGTTTTTGGTGCTGCAGCAGTATAATGGGCTGCTGGAGTCGTTGGAAGAGGCTTTTCTTTATCTTTGTGATAATGCGGGTCAGCCTGAGTCGTCTGCTGTTAAAAAGGTGAAAGAGAATAGCTATCTGGCCATTTCGAAAATAGCTGAAACGCATGTGTTCATGGTGAATTGGTTTTCCCATGACGAGGCTGCCTTGCGAGCTATCGGCCAGTTCGAAGGGTTCATCGATGAGCTGGAATCACTAGGTCATTTCAGTGCACATCCTATAAACGAAAAAGAAGTGTTTTCCACTTATCTCATTCCCGCTTTTGAGGAATGGAAGGTGGATATGCAGAAACAGCTGCTTCCATTTCTTACACATTGACTCTCTGGAGAAATCCCGGAGAGTTTTTCTTATTTTGTGGCAAGTTTTACCTTTGTCCTGCATATACTTGTTTCACCCGTCAGAGCCTTTGGAATAAAGGGATTCACAAATTCTTCACATTAATTTTACGTTTAGGCAGGAAACCTGTTGGGTATTGTAGAAATATGTTTACATAGCTTTAATAGAAGCTTAACTTTCCTAAAATTGGAAAGGTGTAGACGCATTGTTTGGAGGAAGTATTCCAAACAGTAACAAAAGGAGGAGTTCGTTTATGAAGTACAACGTTCGCGGTGAAAACATTGAGGTAACTCCAGCAATCCGAGATTATGTAGAGAATAAGATCGGAAAGATTGAGCGCTATTTTGACTCAACTGATAATGCAGAAAGCAAAGTCAACCTGAAAGTCTACAACAACCAACAAAAAATTGAAGTGACGATTCCGATGACAGGATTGGTACTGCGTGCAGAGGAAAGTCATGATGACCTATATGCTGCGATCGATCTGGTCGTGGATAAATTGGAACGTCAAATCCGAAAACATAAAACGAAAGTGAACCGTAAGCTTCGTGATACGGGTTCACCTAAATACTTATTCAATGAAGTGATCGACAACGGCGCACCATCCAATGTTGCAGTGGAGGATGATGAGGATGAAGCGGACTTGGTGAGAACGAAGCGCTACAACCTGAAGCCGATGGACAGTGAAGAAGCAATTTTACAAATGAACTTGCTCGGACACAATTTCTTCGTATTCCTGAACGCAGCGACTAACGAAACGAATGTCGTGTATAAGCGTAACGATGGGAAATACGGTTTGATTGAATCCTATTGATGATAAAGGGGCCCATATCGGGTCCCTTTTTATATGGGAAAGAGGAATGTTCGACAATTCTTGCGAAAGAATGGGATTTACTTGTCCAGGGCCTCACCGCTTTGAGTTGTACCTTCATCCAAGAAGTGTTAAAATTTAAATATTATTGTAGGCTATTAGACTATAGGTACAGAGGAGCGTTCATATATGCTTGGTTTGTTGAATAAAGTGTTTGATATGAATAAGCGTCAATTAAAACGTCTGGATAAAATGGCGGATCAAATAGATTCACTCAGTGCCGATGTTGCAAAGTTGACGGACGAGCAGCTGCGTGAAAAGACGGCTGAGTTCCAGGCTCGTTACCAGAAGGGTGAAAGCTTGGAGGACATGCTTGTTGAAGCTTTTGCGGTTGTCCGTGAAGCGGCAAAGCGTGTATTGAGTCTTTATCCTTACAAGGTTCAGCTGATGGGTGGTATTTCCTTGCATGAAGGGAATATTTCCGAGATGAAAACAGGGGAAGGTAAAACGCTAACTGCGACCATGCCTGTTTATTTGAATGCACTTACCGGTAAAGGCGTTCACGTCGTGACTGTCAATGAATACTTGGCAAGCCGTGACGCGACCGAGATGGGTGAGCTGTATCAATTCCTTGGTTTGACGGTCGGTTTGAACCTGAACGGACTTTCCCGTGAGGAAAAAATTGAAGCATACAAAGCGGATATTACATATGGAACAAACAATGAATTCGGCTTTGATTACCTCCGTGACAACATGGTGCTGTACAAGGAACAGATGACACAGCGTAAGCTTCACTATGCAGTAATCGATGAAGTCGATTCCATTTTGATCGATGAAGCGCGTACACCGCTCATCATTTCCGGAAGTGCGCAAAAGTCAGCGGCACTTTATATCCAGGCAAATGCTTTTGCACGTACATTGATCCGTGACACGGACTACACGTATGATGTGAAAACGAAGGGTGTCCAGTTGACGGAAGATGGGATTACAAAGGCGGAGAAGGCTTTTGGCATCGAGAACCTGTTCGACATCTCCCATGTTGCCCTGAACCACCATATCAACCAGGCGTTAAAAGCGCATGTAACGATGCACAATGACGTGGATTATGTGGTACAGGAAGGTGAAGTGGTCATCGTTGACCAATTCACAGGACGTCTGATGAAGGGCCGTCGCTATTCCGATGGACTACACCAGGCGATTGAAGCGAAGGAAGGCCTCGATATCCAGAATGAGAGCATGACCTTAGCGACGATCACGTTCCAGAACTACTTCCGTATGTATGAAAAGCTTGCCGGGATGACTGGTACGGCGAAAACGGAGGAAGAGGAATTCCGCAACATCTATAATATGAATGTAATAGCGATTCCGACGAATAAGGATATCGTGCGTGATGACCGTGCGGATCTTATCTATAAAAGTATCGAAGGCAAGTTCAACGCTGTGGCGGATGACATTGCAGAGCGCCATAAAAATGGCCAGCCTGTGCTTGTAGGTACGGTTGCGATTGAAACGTCCGAAGTCATTTCCCGTCTTTTGACAAAGCGTGGAATCAAGCATAACGTCCTGAATGCGAAAAACCATGGACGCGAGGCGCAGATCATCCTTGATGCAGGTCAGATGGGTGCTGTGACGATCGCGACGAACATGGCCGGTCGTGGTACGGACATCAAGCTTGGCGAAGGTGTGAAAGAGGTTGGCGGACTTGCTGTCATCGGTACAGAGCGCCATGAATCCCGCCGTATCGATAATCAGCTTCGTGGTCGTTCCGGACGTCAGGGAGATCCGGGGGTAACTCAGTTCTATCTTTCAATGGAAGATGAATTGATGCGCCGCTTCGGCTCCGACAATATGAAAGCGATGATGGAGCGTCTTGGCATGGATGATAGCCAGCCGATCCAAAGCAAGATGGTTTCTCGTGCAGTGGAATCTGCGCAGAAACGTGTCGAGGGTAACAACTTTGATGCACGTAAGCAGCTTCTTCAATATGACGATGTACTTCGTCAGCAACGTGAAGTCATTTACACGCAGCGTTTTGAAGTGCTTGATTCCGAGAACCTGCGTGAAGTGGTCGAGAGAATGCTTACTTCCTCTGTGGAGCGCAATGTCGGTCTTTACACTCCTAAAGAGGATCTTCCTGAGGAGTGGAATCTTCAAGGGATCGTGGACTATGTCGAAGCGAACCTGCTTGAAGAAGGTGCAGTGACGGTCAACGACTTCCGTGGCAAAGAGCCGGAGGAAATCTCTGAGCTTATCCTTGAAAAAGTGAAATCCCGCTACGATGAAAAAGAGCAGGAGCTATCCGCAGAACAGATGCGTGAGTTCGAAAAGGTTGTCGTGCTTCGTGCAGTGGACAGCAAATGGATGGATCACATCGATGCAATGGATCAGTTGCGCCAAGGTATCCATTTACGTGCTTACGGCCAGATCGATCCGCTTCGTGAATACCAGTTCGAAGGATTCTCCATGTTTGAGAACATGATTGCAGCCATCGAGGATGACGTAGCGAAATATGTGATGAAGGCACAGATCCGCAACAACCTTCAGCGTCAAGAGGTTGCAAAGGGTCAGGCAGTCGTTCCGAAAGAGAGCGGCGGCGAGCCTCCTAAGAAAAAGCCAGTTAAAAAAGTGATGGAAATCGGCCGTAATGACGCATGCATTTGCGGAAGCGGCAAGAAATATAAGAATTGCTGCGGACAGTGATTCAGGGAAAGTGGGGCTGCTTGTCGGCCCCGCTTTTTTCGCGCGATTGGAAGGAAGTAGCTTCCCCCGCTTTTTTATTTTCATAAAATACGTTAGAATAGACTATTAGTGAGCAATACATTATCTGTGCGAAATAAATATGAGGTGAATGATATGGAATTAGTGGAAATCAGACATGAGTTAGAAAAAATGGCTAAGCGATTAGTCGAGTTTAGGGGGTCTCTTTGACTTAGAGGTCAAAGAAAGACGCATCGCCGAATTGGACAATGAAATGTCCAACCCGGAATTCTGGAATGACCAGAATGCGGCGCAGGTTGTCATCAACGAAGCGAACGCACTGAAAGAGCCGGTCAGCCAGTTTAATGAACTTAGTGAAAACTACGAAAATCTTCAATTGACTTATGATCTTTTAAAAGAAGAGCCGGATGAGGAGTTGCAAGCGGAGCTTTCCTCTGAAGTGAAAACTGTCACCGAAGACTTCAATAAATTTGAACTTCAGCTTCTGCTAAGCGGGGAGCATGACAAAAACAACGCCATCCTTGAATTGCATCCAGGTGCAGGCGGAACGGAATCACAGGACTGGGGTTCCCTTCTTTTAAGAATGTACACCCGCTGGGCAGAGCGCAAGGGCTTCAAAGTCGAGACGCTCGATTACCTTCCTGGCGATGAAGCCGGAATCAAAAGTGTTACATTATTGATCAAGGGCCACAATGCCTATGGATATTTGAAAGCGGAAAAAGGCGTACATCGTCTTGTACGTATTTCACCGTTCGATTCATCAGGCCGCCGTCATACATCATTCGTATCGTGTGAAGTAATGCCGGAATTCGACGACAACATTGAAATCGAGATCCGTACGGAAGACTTGAAAGTTGATACGTACCGTGCGAGTGGAGCGGGTGGTCAGCATATCAATACGACCGATTCCGCTGTCCGTATCACACATATTCCGACCAATGTCGTGGTAACGTGTCAGACAGAACGTTCCCAGATCAAGAACCGTGAGCGCGCAATGAAAATGCTACAAGCCAAGCTTTATCAAAAGAAGCTGGATGAACAGCAGGCTGAATTGGATGAAATCCGCGGCGAGCAAAAGGACATCGGATGGGGAAGCCAAATCCGTTCCTACGTGTTCCATCCGTACTCCATGGTGAAGGATCACCGTACGAATACGGAAGTGGGTAACACCCAGGCCGTGATGGATGGGGATTTGGATCCGTTTATTGATGCTTACTTGCGTTCGAAATTATAAGTTATGGAGGGATTCCCCTCTGAAAATGAAAGCACCTTTGCCCGATGATGGCTGAAGGTGTTTTTTATCATTCGGAACAAATGGTACATAAGTCTTATTGTGATTTTTACGAAGCAGGCATATAATTACAATTAATAATTAACAAATTGCAAATTAATATCGACGAGAGGTGAATGAAGTGGGGAAGTACAAAGATGAAAAAGAGATGCTTGAGAATTATTCCTCCAATAAATATGTCACCCCTGATGGATACACAAGTGATATTGCGGTTTTTACCATTGAACTTCGATACCTAGAAGAGCATAAGCCTCCAGTTGCGAACTTGAAGTTGATGTTGATTCAACGTTCAGAGGTAGATGCAGAAGGCGAACCGAATATAGAGGGTGGAAAATGGGCATTGCCTGGTGGATTTGTGAAGCCGCATGAAACAGCCCGAATGGCAGCCATCAGGGAACTTCAGGAAGAGACCAGTGTAAAAAATATTCATCTGCATCACTTTGGTGTGTATGATGATCCGGGACGGGATAAGAGGGGATGGATAATTTCCAATGCATTCTACGCTATTGTAACCGAAGATTATCTGTTGGAGAGAAAAGCCGCGTACGATGCTCAAAATGTGGAATTGTTTACATGGGAAGAAGTTCAAAAGCTTCAGCTTGCATTTGATCATCAGAAAATAATAGCGGATGCATTCAAGATGATAAAAAAAGATATCCTGCAAACTACGGTTGCAAAAGAATTTTTACCAAAGGAATTCACGTTGTCTGAATTAAGAAGTGTTCTGCTCCTGGTAACAAACGACCCTGGGATAGTAAACGATTCATCTTTTGTAAGGGATGCACCGAAGTATCCATTTTTAGAGGTAGTGAAAGATGCAAAAGGAAAAAATAAGACAACGACCAGAACTGCAAAGCGATCGACGAGATTGTTTCGTTACAAGGAATTTGAACCAATTAACAGTATCTACTGATTATTTTTTTGGATATATTAATTATCATTTTGCAAATTAAAAGGCAAGGAGAAGATGGCAATGAAGAACTTGTGGAAGGACTGGACCATATTTGAAAAGGTGTGGTTAGCGGTATTTACCATGGTAAATGTATATCTGTTTTTTGCTTGGGAGGATAGCGTACTTGGATTGGTTACATCGTTATCCGGGATGCTATGCGTCGTGCTCGTTGCAAAAGGAAAAATAGCGAATTACTATTTTGGGATTGTACAGACAGGATTGTATGCTTATCTATCTTATGGCTACGGTTTGTATGGGGAAACGATGCTCAACGCGTTATTTTATTTTCCTGCTCAATTTGTCGGATTGTACCTTTGGAATAAAAACAAGATAGCTCAAACCGTCAAGGGAGAAGATATTCCCGTCAAAAAGCTGACCCGGAAAGGATGGATGATGGCAGGAGTCGTCTCATTAGGGATGATTATCATCTATGGTTTTGTATTGCAGATAATAGGAGGAAAAGTGGTGTGGGTGGACTCAGCTACAACGGTCCTTTCCGTGCTGGCGCAAATACTCATGATCAAACGATATGCTGAACAGTGGTTATTCTGGATCGTTGTCAATATACTCTCGATCATCCTTTGGGCACAGGCGCTTTGGACACAGGGTGGAAATGATATGAGCATGCTTGTGATGTGGATGGCGTTCCTGATCAACAGCATATATGGATACTACAATTGGAACAAGGTTTATCAAAAACAGGAAGGGGCGGAATGACAATGAAAACAGTAGGGTTTATTGGGGGGAAATATCTGCCTCTGCACCGCGGCCATATTTATACCATCGTACGGGCAGCCTCCAGCGTAGACGAATTATATGTGATACTAAGCCATAATGAAGATAGAGACAGGGAAACTTGTGAAAAATCATCTTTTCCTTATATTCCAGCAGACATAAGATTACGTTGGCTGCATGAGGCAACTAAGGAGATGGGTAATGTCCGGGTACTTTCTGTAGCTGATACAACAAAAGACTATGATTGGGAGGAAGGCTCCCGGTTGATCAAGGCAGCGATTAATAAGAAAATTGATGTTGTATTCAGTTCAGAAAGCGCCTATGATGCAATTTTTAAGTCGAATTATCCTGATGCAAAACATATTTTGCTCGATGAAGAGCGTAAAATTGTCCCTATATCCGCCACTGAGATCCGGGAGGAAGGAGTATATGCCCACTGGAATGACATTCCCGAATGCGTACGTCCTTACTTTGTGAAAAAGGTAGTATTGGTAGGTACGGAAAGCTGTGGAAAATCAACCCTGACAAGAAACCTAGCAAGTGTGTATAACACTACCTTTGTAAAAGAATATGGCAGGACATTGTGTGAAGAAATCGGGGGCTGCGAGGGGATCATTCAAAAAGAAGATTATCCTATCATTGCGTATGGCCATAAAATGGAGGAAAAAGAAGCAATCCGAAAAGCAAACAAGATAGTATTTATCGATACGGAAGCAACAGTAACCCAATATTACTCCCACCTGTACAACAATTGTCACCAAAAGGTGTTGGATGAAATCATAGCAGAACAATCATATGACATGTACCTATACTTGGAGCCGGATGTACCTTGGGTGGATGATGGTTTACGGGTACACGGTGAACAATACGTGCGAGATGAAAATAATAAGCTTCTAAAAGAGATGTTCAAACAAAACAATATCGAGTTAACGGTCATATCAGGTACCTATGAGGAAAAATTGAACCAAGCAATTGACTTGGTGGATCAGCTTTTTAGAGAAAATTAGGATTTTTGCGGGAAACCTTGGCCGGTTGGCTGGGGGTTTCTTTTTTTGGCGGTAGATTAATTCCCACCAAACTAACAAACACTACCACCAAACACCCGTCTATTTAACGCTTTACCACGTTATACCAATACCATTTACACCGCTACTTCTGCGTGCTATACTCTTGCTCGTTGTGTGAATTTTTTTAATAGATGATGTTCAAAAAGTCCGGTAAAAATAACTTTGAATTTCTTCGTCAGCTTGCCTCTCCGCTCCTCACGTATACCTAACATACGCTGCGGTGCTCGAGACTTCGCTTCCTCGAACTTCTTTGCTCTTTTTATCCTCCTTTTTGAACCCACATTAATAGGAACAACCTTGGAGGGACACTAAATTGAAACATCGCAATAGAAATGGGTATAGAGCAAATCCTGTTATGCAACGGGTAAAAGAATATACATATGTCATTTTGGGTTCGGCCATTGTGGCACTTGCCTTTAACCTTTTTTTGCTTCCGAATCGGGTGGCATCCGGAGGGGTAAGCGGGATCAGTACGATTCTCGATGCCACTTTGGGGTGGGAGCCGGGTATTGTGCAGCTTTGCTTCAATATTCCGCTTTTCCTTGCTGGCGTCATCCTGCTGGGGAAACAATTCGGTTTAAAGACGTTGGTAGGAACAATCACGCTTCCGTTGATTGTACTTTGGACAGCCGGGCTTGAGCCTGCGACAAAAGATCCGCTCTTAGGAAGTCTCTTCGGGGGAATCGGTGTAGGTCTTGGACTTGGACTTGTCTTCCGCGGGCGTGCCTCGACAGGAGGTACAGACCTTGCTGCACAGATCATCCATAAGTATACCGGTCTCTCACTTGGTACATGTGTTGCTGCTATTGATGGATTAATTGTAATCTCAGCCGCGATCGTCTTCGACCTGGAGCTTGGGATGTATGCACTTATCGGGCTTTTCGTGACAAGCAAGACGATCGATTTTGTTCAGGTCGGACTCGGGTACTCAAAGATGGCGATCGTCATTACGCAGAAGGAAGAAGAGGTCAAGCAGGCGATCCTTACAAAAATCGATCGTGGTGTGACGAAGCTTTCGGCAACAGGCGGCTACACCGAGGATGAGCGTCCTGTCCTGATGTGTGTGGTCGATCAGACTGAATTCACAAAATTGAAACAAGTGGTGCGGAGCATTGATGCATCTGCGTTTGTGGTCGTCATGAATGCGTCAGAGGTGCTTGGCGAAGGTTTTAAACGGGAATAGTGGGGAATAGATAGGATATAATAATGTCATGTTGGTATATTTTACTTCTATCCTTAGGAGGACAACCTGATGAAAAAGTACTTTTTAGCATTCGTATTAGGAACGTCACTGCTCACGTTGGCTGCGTGTGGTGGTGGAGAAGAGAACAACACAGCCACTGATGCACCTGCAGAAGAGGGCGGCGGTGCCGTTGATACTGCAGACGCGGAAAAAATCTTCCAGCAAAGCTGTGCAAGCTGTCATGGCGGTAACCTCGAGGGTGGCTTCGGTCCGAATCTTCAGAAGGTAGGGGACAAGTACAGTCAGGAAGAAATTGAAGGAATCATTGCAAACGGTCAAGGCCAGATGAAGGGCGGCATCATCAAGGGTGAAGAAGCGACTACGGTGGCAGCCTGGTTGGCGGAGCAAAAATAATGACGGAAAAGGTTTCTTTTAGGGGAATATCCTCGGAAGAAGCCTTTTTTATTTGCACTAAATATTTCCAAACGTTTTTCTGATATAAAAATGAATCTATCTTTTATACTATTTTTTATTTTCAGAAAATAGGGCGTTAAATCTATATTACAAGGGAATAAATTACATATTATCACTCCCATTTTCCCCTTTTTACTTTATAGGATAAAGGATTGGAAAATTATATTGAAAATAAGAATTATTGTAAATATACTTTTATTTAGGTTGTCGAATGACAATTTATGTAGTGGTCTGCAATTTTAGTTCTGAATATTCAGAGTGATACGCGACCATTAACTAAAAGTATGGGGGAGTGGGAGATTTGAAAAAGAAGTGGATGACAGGTCTTATGCCGTTATTTGCGTTTGTGCTGATCTTTAGCGCATTCTCTTCAAATGGTGTACAAGCTAACTCACAAAATTCAGGGGGAGAACTGGCTACTTTACAAGGTGATTTCGATTTATCTTCCTCAAAAGCAGTGACAGTCCTTGTGGAATTACAGGAACAGTCCATTGTAGAAGCGAAGCACAATGGTAAAAAGCAAACTAAACAGAACTTAAAAAATGCTCGCGATCTAGTGAAAAATGAATTGGATAATAGAGTAACGAACAATAAAGTGAACCGGGAATATGATTACGTATTTTCCGGGTTCTCCTTGGAGCTTCCTGCAAACGAGATTCCTAGTCTGCTAGCGACTCCGGGTGTAAAAGCGGTATATCCAAACGTTGAATATACAACAACAGAAGAACTTGTATCACAGGAAGAATATAGCCCAGAGATGTTCGATTCTGCACCATTCATTGGAGCAAACGAAGCGTGGGATTTAGGCTTTACAGGTGAAGGTGTAACAGTCGCAGTCATTGATACAGGTGTTGACTACACACATCCTGACCTGGCGCCGAACTTCGGGGAATACCTTGGTTGGGACTTTGTAGATAACGACAATGATCCGCAGGAAACCCCTAAGGGAGATCCGCGTGGTGCAGAGACGACACACGGTTCTCACGTTGCTGGTACCATTGCGGCAAATGGTCAAATCAAAGGGGTGGCCCCGGATGCAACCTTACTTGCATACCGTGTCCTTGGTCCTGGCGGAAGTGGATCCACGGAAAACGTCGTAGCTGCGATCGAGCGTGCTGTACAGGACGGGGCAGACGTGATGAACCTTTCTTTAGGAAACTCCTTGAATGCTCCTGACTGGGCAACATCCATTGCGCTAGACCAAGCGATGGCAGAAGGTGTTGTAGCGGTAACATCCAATGGAAACTCCGGTCCGAACAACTGGACAGTAGGTTCCCCTGGTACTTCCCGCGAGGCGATCTCTGTCGGGGCAACACAATTGCCTTACAATGTTTTCAAAGCAACAACCTCTTCATCTGACGGTGTATCCTATGGATCTTCTGCAGTACAAGGTTTCCCTTCAGAAGAGGCACTGTTATCACTAAATGGACAAGCATTTGAACTTGTGGATGTAGGGTTCGGTGCTCCGGCAGATTTTGCAGGCAAAGATCTGACAGGCAAAATTGCGCTGATCAGCCGTGGTGCAGGGATCCCATTCGTCGATAAAGCGACTGAAGCTGCAAAAGCTGGTGCAAAAGGAGCGATCCTTTATAACAATGTAGCTGGCTCAATGCCGTTGATTCCTGGTATGGCAGTACCAACTATCATGTTGAACCAAGCAGACGGTGAAGCGCTCAAAGCAAAAGGATCCTCTGTTACGGTAAGTTTTAATGTAGCTTTTGATAAAGCAGTAGGCGAAACGATGGCAGATTTCTCCTCACGTGGTCCTGTAATCGATACGTGGATGATCAAGCCTGATGTTTCTGCTCCTGGTGTCAATATCGTAAGTACTGTACCGACATTCAACCCTGATGCCCCACATGGTTATGGTGCGAAGCAGGGTACAAGTATGGCTTCCCCGCACGTAGCAGGTGCAGCAGCTGTAATCCTTGAAGCAAATCCTACGTGGGGAGTGTACGAAGTGAAATCCGCATTGATGAATACAGCGGAAAAAATGGTGAATCCTGCTACTGGCGAAGCGTATCCTCATAATACGCAAGGGGCAGGAAGCATTCGAGTGGTGGATGCATTACAGGCTGAAACACTTGTGAATCCGGGAAGCTACTCTTTTGGGACTTTTGAAAAATCCAAAGGAAAGCAAGTGGAGAACCAGCAATTCGATATTCAAAATCTTTCTGATGAAACAAAAGTTTACTCTGCGGAGTTCACTTTCAAAAATGAAGTCGGCAAGCATGTGAAAGTGACTACAGGCAAAAACCTGAAGGTGAATCCAGGCAAAAACCAAAAGGTCAACGTGAATGTTCAAGTGGACGCTTCTAAATTGGCTGCCGGCTATTACGAAGGACATTTAACAGTTACCGAGGGAGACACTGTAATCCAGGTCCCTACCATACTATTTGTTGGAGAACCTGATTACCCACGTGTCACACACTTTGGATTTACGGCACTTGGCGGCAACGAATTTGAATTTTACTCCTACCTGCCTGGTGGCGCGGAAGAACTACAGGTTTGGATTTATACAGCAACTGCAACTGGTGGACTTGGAACCTATGTAGGAGATGCACTCTATGCGGGTGAACTTGGCAAAGGGTACAACTATCATGACTGGGATGGTACGCTAGTGGACGGTACTGTGCTGCCTGCAGGAAAATACCGGGTGGCGGTGTATGCGAAGAAAGGCGAGCTTGATCGTGCCGTACTTGGTGCAGATGTCCTGACAATTGAATAGAAATCACAATGAAAACAAAGCTGGGGTGGATGTGAGCCCCAGCTTTTGTTTTATCATTCTCTACAAAATTCCCCAGGAAAAGATAATCCTCTATTATATTCCCAACGACAATTTCCGCGGAAATCCCTCTTTTTAGGAAAAAAAATCCTCCATTTCCAACTATGACTCCGATTTGAAAAGAAACTGTAATAATTAAAACTCTGATTTTGTCGAAATAGATGTTATAATGAAGAAGTGAATTTATGCGGAAATTTGTGATAAATATACATATCCACTTGTGGAGATAGACAATCCGCATGCGTAGCTACGTATTTTTTTAAAAGGACACCCTGTAAATAATTCAAATATTCTAACCCAATAGGTGATTAAATGATACAAATGCAAGACGTCTTCAAAAAGTATCCTAACGGCGTTCAAGCTGTTGATGGAATAAATGTAAATATAAAAGCTGGAGAGTTTGTTTATGTGGTAGGCCCGAGTGGTGCCGGTAAGTCCACCTTCATCAAGATGATGTATCGCGAGGAGAAACCGACAAGCGGTTCAATCATCATTGATGGTGTGAATCTATCCAAGTTGAAGGAAAGCAAGGTTCCATTATTAAGAAGAAATATCGGAGTGGTTTTCCAGGATTTCAAACTCCTTCCACAGCTGACGGTATATGAAAATGTAGCCTTTGCGCTTGAAGTTATTGAAGAAAGTCCGAAGAATATAAAGAAGCGTGTGATGGAAGTCCTTGATTTAGTAAAGCTTAAGCACAAAGCGCGTCACTTGCCGAATGAACTTTCCGGTGGAGAGCAGCAGCGTATTTCCATTGCACGATCTATTGTAAACAGCCCTAAGGTAATGATTGCCGATGAACCGACAGGAAACCTTGATCCTGATACTTCATGGGAAATCATGAACATCTTTGAAGAAATAAACGACAAGGGCACAACGATAGTCATGGCGACTCATAACCGCGAAATTGTAAACACGATCAAGAAGCGCGTTATTGCAATCGAGAACGGGAAAATCGCGCGTGACCAAGCAGAGGGGGACTACGGATATGAAGCCTAGAACTCTTTTGCGACACTTCAGGGAAAGTCTGAAAAGCTTGGCAAGAAACGGCTGGATGACATTCGCATCCGTCAGTGCCGTAACCGTGACACTGCTTCTGGTCGGGGTATTCCTCGTACTCATGATGAACTTGAACAGCGTTGCAAATGAAATTGAAAAAGACGTTGAAATTCGGGTGCATGTAGAACTGACAGCAACTAAGGAAGATCAGGATGTACTGCGCGAACAGATACAGAATTTACCGGAAGTCCAAACGGTCGATTTTTCATCAAAGGAAGAGGAACTGAAAGGTTTGGTTGACAGCTTTGGTGATGACGGGGGCGCTTTCGAACTGTTCGAACAGAACAATCCGCTCTTTGATGTATTCATTGTAAAAACAGCAAATCCGCAGGACACAATCGCGGCTGCCAAGAAAATAGATGAACTTGATTTCACTCATAAAGTAATTTATGGGGCAGAAACGGTGGAACGATTATTCAAAGTATTCGAGATTGCTAGAAACGTAGGGCTTGCATTGATTCTGGGACTTGTCTTCACAGCCATGTTCCTGATCTCCAATACAATCAAGATCACCATTTTTGCCAGAAGAAAAGAAATCGAAATCATGAAGCTCGTTGGTGCGACCAATGGCTTTATCCGCTGGCCGTTCTTCCTTGAAGGACTTTGGCTCGGAGTGTTGGGTTCCATCGTGCCTATCGGAATTATTCTCACATCCTACTATTATCTAATAGATTTGGTGCAGCCGAGAATCCAGGGCACATTCATACATTTGCTTCCGTTCTATCCTTTCGCCTTCCAGGTAATCGGGATACTGGTTGCGATTGGTGCATTCATCGGCGTTTGGGGAAGCATGATGTCCGTCCGAAAGTTTTTACGAGTTTAAAAGATTCCATATTAATGGTCTACCCATAATAAAAAAACAAAAACCTGATAGGGGTTGGTAATTAATCCCTATCAGTACATAAGATTTTAGGGGGAAATAAGGGATGAGAAGAAAGATTGGTACAGTCGCTATTGCTGCCGTTATTGGATTTTCTGGATTTTTCTCTACAGGCTTATCAGATACAGCTTCTGCAAATTTAAAAGAAAAGCTGAATGACGTTCAAAATGAACAGTCCAATAATGAATCAACAAGGTCCGGTAAGCAGGAAGAAGTAAATCAACTTCAAGCCGAGCAAAAGACTTTAGCGGAAGAAGTAAAGCAATTAGATATAGCAGTTGGCGAAACGAAGGCTAAAATCAGTGGGAAAAAAGAAGAAATTGATGGAACAAGAAAAGATATTACAAAACTTCAAGAAGAGATCGTTGTTTTAAAGGAACGTATTGAAAAAAGAAATGAGCTTCTAAAAGATCGCGCTCGCTCTTTCCAACAGGGTGGAGGAGCCGTTAACTACCTGGATGTATTACTGGGAGCACAAAGCTTTGGAGATTTCATAGACCGCGTTGGTGCGGTAGCTACGATTGTACAAGCAGACCGTGATATTTTAAAAGCTCATCAAGAAGACTTACAGCTTTTAGAGGATAAAGAGCTGGAACTACGTGAAAAATTGGCTTCCCTGGAACAACAATTGACAGAATTAGAAGCGATGAAAGTTAAGTTAAACAACCAAATTAAAGAAAAAGATGCTTTGATGGCACAGCTTAAGAAGAAAGAGCAAGAAACAATGCATGAGATCCACGAGCTTGAAAATGAAGCGGAGATCCTTGCAGCCCAAGAAAAAGCAATCCGTGCAGAAATTCAAGCCGCTGAAGAACGCGCTAGAAAAGAAGCGGAAGAGCGTGCAAGAATAGAAGCTGAAAATGCAAGAAAAGCAGAAGAGGCAAGAAGAGCGGCTGAAGAGGCAAAAGCAGCAGGTAAGCCGGCACCGCCAGCACATGTAGCTTCTCCAGCTCCTGTATCATCCGGAGACTGGACACGTCCGGCAACAGGTTCTGTAACTTCAGGTTATGGCGGACGTTGGGGTGGAAATCACAATGGTGTTGATATCGGGAAAAATGGTAGATCTGGAGATGTCCCGGTCGTAGCAGCAGCAAGTGGAACTGTTTTTCAATCCTACTACTCCAGTTCTTATGGGAATGTAGTTTTTATTACTCACTATATTGATGGCCAGATGTGGACAACTGTTTATGCTCATCTAGAGCGTCCAGGCCTGCCAGCTGGAACTTCCGTTTCAAAGGGACAACAGATCGGTATAATGGGCAACACTGGATATTCATTCGGGGCGCATTTACACTTTGAACTGCACAAAGGTGGTTGGAACGGTTCCAAGTCCAATGCAGTGAACCCTGCCAACTATATTAATTTCTAATTCATGCACATATTATGTACAAGCATCACATATACTAGTTCTGACAAAAGGCATTACACTTTCAACGTGTAATGCCTTTTACTGCAACATAAGCCTACCTTTTAGCGAGTGATTACACAATCGATACAGCAGACCGTTTACATAAGCGTTTTTGATTTCCAACCATGCAGGGCTGTGATACAATTGCTCATATATTTACTAGTCGTTCGGTATTGGGTATAGGGATGAGGAGGAGCTTTCATGAATCGCAAAATCGTCACATTATTAATGGTACTATCCGTTTTAGTCGGGGCAGCAGGTACATATGCCGGCCTAACATGGCTTGGCTCGAACCCGGCTTCCGCTGTTCCTTCCCAAAAGGCGCAGGAATTTGACATCACACTTGAAGAACCATCCAAGGAAACAGCTAAGGACCTGGATTCCCAAATGGCGAAAATCCAACAGGCCTACGAGTTGATTTCCTCCAGATATGTGGAAGAAGTGGAATCCGAAAAACTGATTCAAGGTGCCATCCAAGGTATGGTAGATACATTGGAGGATCCTTATTCCGTCTATATGGATAAAGAAACGGCAGATCAGTTCAACCAATCGCTTGAATCTTCCTTTGAAGGTATCGGGGCGGAGGTTGGCATGCAAAACGGGAAAGTGACCATCGTTTCCCCGTTCAAGGGCTCACCTGCTGAAAAAGCGGGACTACAGCCAAATGATCAGATACTGAAAGTGGACGAAGAGGATATCGAAGGACTTGATCTTTATCAGGCGGTACTGAAAATCCGCGGAGAAAAGGGAAGCGTCGTAAAGCTTCAGATACAGCGTCCAGGAGTTCAGGAACCGTTCGTGGTCGAAGTGACACGTGATACGATTCCGATTGAAACCGTTTATTCGGAGACCTATGAGCAAGACGGCAAAAAGGTCGGATATATTCAAATCACTTCCTTCTCCCAGGATACGGGAGAGGATTTCAAAAAGCAGTTGGCTGCACTTGAGGACCAGAACATCGAAGGGCTTGTCGTCGATGTCCGTGGGAACCCTGGTGGCCTTTTGGAGCAGGTGCAGATCATCGCATCTGAATTGGTGACGAAGGATAAGCCTTACGTACAGATTGAACAGCGCAATGGGGAAAAGCAACGCTTCTTCTCTTCCATTACAGAAAAGAAACCTTATCCGATTGTGACGCTGATCGATAAGGGAAGTGCCTCCGCTTCCGAGATTTTGGCAGGGGCGCTGAAAGAGGCCGGAAATTACGATATCGTCGGCGATGCATCATTTGGTAAAGGAACCGTCCAGCAGGCTGTGCCGATGGGCGATGGCAGCAACCTGAAGCTGACGCTTTACAAATGGCTGACTCCTGATGGAAACTGGATTCATGAAAAAGGCGTGGAGCCGACGATTCTTGTTAAGCAACCGGATTTCTTTTATGCAAATCCGATCAGCTTGGAAAAGGATGAGCAGCTCAGCTATGATACAAATAGCGAAAAGGTAAAAAATGTCCAGCTTATGCTGAAAGGCCTTGGCTTTGATCCGGGACGCGAGGATGGCTACTTCAGTAAGGAAACTGAAACTGCCGTGAAGAGCTTCCAAACGGACAATGAACTTTCCGCCACAGGGAAGGTCGACGGCAATACAGCAGAGCTCATCCAATCCAAATTACTTGAAGCGGTACGTTCCGAAAAGAACGATGTGCAGCTTCAGGAAGCAATGAAAAGCCTATTCAAATAAATTTTCAAGGCCGGCTTCTCCTATGGTGAGGGTCGGCTTTTTTATGTTAAAATAATAGGTACAACAGTTATTTTAGACGATGTTAGGCGGTGATTCGATGATAGAATCATGGTTATTGGAGTTACTGAAGGGTGTGGGTCGTTTATTTATCCATCCTGTTTTTTATGTAACCATGGCCGTTGCAGTGGTATTGGGTTATTTTCGCGTCAAGCGGGAGCGTCATGATTTTCACATCCGGGTCGAGTATGGCCTTACTGAGTTTCAAAAAGTGTTAAAGACGCTAGTTCTGGGACTGGCTTTATCTGTCCTGACACTTGGAGTGGGAATCATCCTTCCATTTGGAACCATCTTTTTGATCAGTATTGTCACAGTGGCATTTACCCTGTTGATCAAGCCGCGTTTCCTTTCGACAGGCTACATATTCGGCTTTTCCCTTTTGCTTGCTGTCCTGCTTCCAAAGTGGACAACCGGCATTGCAAGTGTAGATAGTCTATTTTCCTCGATCGGGGAGACACATTTGCCAAGCATGGCGATCCTGATGGGGATGCTCATGATTGTAGAGGGGATATTGGTAATCAAGCAGGCATCTACGCAGACGTCGCCTCAATTGGAAAAAAGCAAGCGTGGACTTCCGGTGGGATTCCATGTTTCCCAGCGTGTATGGGTACTGCCCTTGTTCGTATTGGTTCCCGGTGATGCCTTGCAAACAAGCTTTGAATGGTGGCCGGTTCTTCAAGTCGGTGAGCAGTCATTTTCCATCTGGCTCGTCCCGTTTGCGATGGGATTCTATTCAAGATTGAAGGCAAGCCTTCCAAAGGAGACCATCCCGATCACAGGACGTCAGATGACGGCACTGGGGGTCTTGATCCTAGCACTTGCCATAGCAGGTGTCTGGTGGGAGACAGCCGCCATCCTTTCAGCTGTGCTTGCAGTGTTCGGCAGGGAATTTATCCAATACAGGGTGCGGGCCCATGATGAAGAAAGCCAGCCAATCTTCGTTCAACGAGATAAGGGGCTCGTCATTTTGGGAGTGATCCCTCAAAGCCCTGCGGAAAAAATGAATCTTCAAATCGGGGAAATCATTGTAAAAGTGAACGGAATCTCCGTTTCGACAGTCGAGGGCTTTTACGAAGCGCTCCAGCAAAACCGTGCATTCTGCAAGCTGCAGGTCGTGGACACGAATGGCGAGGACCGTTTTGCACAATGTGCGATCTATGAAGGAGATCATCATGAACTGGGACTGCTTTTTGTGCAGTACGGGAAGAAGTGGAAGCGTACGGAAGCTGTTTAAAGAGAAAGGGAGGCAGGTACTTATATGTACCCGCCTCCTTTTTTAGATTTCAATGATAATCGGCAGGATCATCGGCTTTCTCCTAGTCTGGGAGAAGATAAATTGGCCGGCTGATCTCTTGATATTCTGTTTCATGACATTCCATTTGCGCACATTTTCGTCCTGAAGCTCCATGACCGTTTTCGTTACAAGTTTATTGACCTGCCGTATAAGCTGATCGGAATTCTGGTCGAAGGTAAATCCCCGGGTGATGGTATCAGGACCAGAGATGATCCCGCGCTCAGTCTTGCTCAAGGTCACGACAATCACAAGCATCCCTTCCTCGGAAAGCAGCTTCCGGTCCCGTAGCATGATGGAGCCGACATCGCCTGTTCCCATGCCGTCCACGAATATGTCACCCGAAGGAATGGAACGTGTCTGACGGGCAACCAAATCCTTCACATCTACCACATGTCCATTTTTGATGATGAAAATATTATCCCTTTTGACGCCGACAGACTCTGCCAATAATCCGTGATGATGGAGCATTCTGTATTCCCCATGTATCGGGATGAAATATGTTGGCTTCATCAAGGTCAGCATGAACTTCAGATCCTCCTGATAGCCGTGTCCGGAAACGTGCATCCCGGTAGAACTGCCTGAACCATAGATGACTTGTGTGCCAAGTTGGTAGAGGTTATCGATGATTTTTGAGACATCCCTTTCATTTCCTGGAATAGGCGATGCGGCGAAAATGACGGTATCATCCGGATAGAGGCTGACATCGCGATAGTTGCCGGTGGAGAGTCGTGCAAGTGCCGCGTTTGGCTCCCCCTGACTTCCAGTACATAGGATTGCAACCTTTTCCGGAGGAAGCTGTTCCACGTCCCGAGCCTCTACTAGCATCCAGTCAGGAATATTCAAATATCCCCGTTCCATTGCAACCGAGACGACATTGACCATACTGCGTCCAAGTAAGGCTAGCCTCCTGTTCGTTTTTTTAGCTGCATCCACGACCTGCTGGACACGGCTTACGTTGGACGCAAAGGTGGAAACAATAATTTTACCAGGTGCTCTTAGGAAGGCCTCATCCATATGGCTGGCCACCATTTTTTCAGAAGGCGATAAGCCCTTTCGCTCCGCATTGGTGCTTTCTGAAATAAGCAGCAGGACACCTTCCTTCCCGATCTCCGCCATCCGGTGAATATCGGCATACTCGTTATTATGCGGAGTAAGGTCGAACTTGAAATCCCCTGTATGTACGACATTCCCTTCAGGAGTCTTGAATACGATGCCAAGACAGTCCGGGATGCTATGGCTGACCTTGAAAAAGGAAGCCTGGATGCTCCCCAATTCGAGCGTTGTGCCGGCGTCAATCGTTGTCAGCTCCGTATCCCTCAGAAGACGGTGCTCCTCCAGCTTCAGCTCAATCAAGCCCAACGTGAAATGGGTCGCATAGATGGGCATATTGAGCTTTTTTAGAATGTGGGGGATGCCCCCGATATGGTCCTCATGACCATGCGTCACAATCATCCCCCTGATTTTGTCCCTGTTTTCTTCCAGGTATGTAATGTCGGGTATGATCAGATCGATCCCAAGCAGGGTCTCATCCGGGAATTTGCCCCCGCAGTCGATGACGACGATATCGTCCTTGTATTGAACCACATACATGTTCTTGCCGATTTCATTGATGCCGCCTAATGCGAATATGGAAAGAGCAGATTCTTTTGTGCTCATTTTGGGTCCTCCTGTAGTTTGGTTTGAGTTGGTATTAGTATGTGTTGGGTGGGGTGGGATTATTTAGGTAAGTTTGGTGGGGAGTTGAAATGGAGTGGGAGAGGGGACTATTAGAATGCGAAGGATTGGTTAAATGCGTAGGATGATACCTTCACTCGGTGAAAAGTGTGTGTGAGAGGTAATCAATAAAGTTGGATGATACCTTCACTCGGTGGAAAATGTGTGTGTGAGGGAACAATAAAGTTGGATGATACCTTCATAGGCCGGAAAAGGTGCGAGGGAGGGAATCAATAGTGTCGTATGATACCCTCTCTCGGTGGAAAATGTGTGAGGGAGGGAATCAAAAAGGTAGGATGATACCTTCATACGGTGTAAAAGGTGAGAGAGAGGGAATCAAAAAGGTCGGATGATACCCTCACACGATGGAAAAGGTGCGAGAGAGGGAATCAAAAAGGTCCGATGATACCCTCACACGGTGTAAAAGGTGTGAGAGAGGGAATCAAAAAGGTCGGTTGATATCTTCATACGGTGTAAAAGGTGCGAGGGAGGGAATCAAAAAGGATGGATGATACCCTCACTCAGTGTAAAATGTGTGAGGGAGGGAATCAAAAGTGTCGGATGATACCTTCATACGGTGTAAAAGGTGTGAGAGAGGGAATCAAAAAGGTCGGATGATACCCTCATGCGGTGGAAAAGGTGCGAGGGAGGGAATCAAAAGTGTCGGATGATACCCTCTGTCAAGAGCAAGTGCACAAGAGAGGGAATCAAATACAGCCGGGAGATACCTTGTCTCGCAGTGAAACATGAATTTTCCAAAAACAAAAACCCGCATTCCAAAGCAATACCCCTAAAAGGCACGCCTCAACACGGGCTCCACAACCAAACAAACTCAATCACACTCTCTTAACCGAAATAGCCTTCCGCACCTTCTGCAGCGCTTCTTTCCCGTGCTCCTTCTTCGCCATCAACACATTCACATATATCGCATCGATCATCGCAAGCTGGGCAATCCGTGATGCCAGTGCTTCGGAGCGGTAGTCGGTCTCCTCGGACACAGTATAAAGCGGGATATCCACCTTTTGGCTCAAAGGGGATTTTGCAAAGTTGGTGATACCGATGGTTTTGACACCGTTATCTTGTACAACCTCCAATACATGCATCATGTCCTTCGACGCGCCGGTGTGGGAGATGATGATTGCCACGTCGTCCGAGGTCAATTGACTTGCTGACATGAGCTGCATGTGTGTGTCACTTTGGACGCTGACGGAAATCCCGGTCCGGATGAATTTGTGGTAGGCGTCCATGGCAATGACATTGGAGCCGCCACTTCCGTACAGTTCCACTTTACGAGCCCCAAGTATGGCTTGTACTGTTTGCTTGAAGGACGGTTCATCCAGCACCCTCAGTGTATCTTCAAGCGTTTTCATATTGGAGCGGAACACTTTTTCCGCAACGGTTTTTTCGTTATCGTGCTCCATGATGTTTTCATGGATATCCTGGATCGGTTCCACAATTTCAGTGGCCAGGGCGATTTTCATGGCCTGATAGCCCTTGAAGCCGATGCGCTGGCAGAAACGAAACACAGTGGAGTCGGCCACACCGAGGTCATCTGCAACCTGGTTGATGGTGCTATGGACGATTTTTTGGGGATTATTGAGGATATAGTCAGCGATGACTTGCTCCTTTCCCCTGAACTTCGGATAGTGGGAACGAATGCGCATCATGCAGTATTGCTTCTCTTGAGTGTTCATGGTGCGACCTCCAGAATTAGTAGTCTTACTATCTATCTTAATATGATTCATAGAAAAATAAAATATTTTTTTGATAACGCTTGCAAAAAGGGGAATTTTTTTTCATAATAGGGACATAACAAAAAATATTTTTCCTCAAACAGAAAAATAGATAGAATATTTTTCCGCGCGAATAATCAGTTACACTATGAAGGGAGTTCAAATAAACTATGAAACTAGCAATGATAGGTCTAGGCAAAATGGGATATAACCTGACTCTTAACCTGATCGATAATAAGCATGAGGTGGTTGCTTTTGACGTCGAACGTGAAAACGTTGCCAAAAGCGAACAGCATGGTGCGATACCTGCCTATTCGATTGAAGAGGCGATTGGAAAGCTAGAAACCCCAAAGGTCATCTGGATGATGGTGCCGGCGGGAGAAATCACGGAAAGTGTACTAACCGAGATTAGTAGATTTGTAGGGGAAGGCGACATCATCATCGATGGCGGTAACTCCAATTATAAGGATACGCTGAAGCGTGCGGCTGCACTTGCTGAAAAGGGCGTCCATTACCTCGATGTCGGGACAAGCGGCGGAATGGATGGCGCACGTAACGGGGCCTGCACGATGGTTGGCGGGAATGAAGCGGCATTTCGCCATGTGGAAGAGATTTTCAAAGATATCTGCGTGGAGAATGGATACTTGTATGCCGGTAAATCCGGAAGCGGCCACTTCTTGAAGATGGTACATAACGGAGTGGAATACGGCATGATGCAGTCCATCGCTGAAGGTTTTGACATTCTCGATAAAAGTGATTTCGATTTTGATTATGAAAAGGTTGCAAGGGTATGGAATAATGGCTCGGTTGTCCGCTCATGGCTGATGGAGCTGACGGAGAACGCGTTCAGCAAGGATGCAAATCTGGAAGCGATCAAAGGTGTGATGCACTCGTCCGGTGAAGGAAAATGGACAGTGGAGACTGCACTTGATTTACAGGCGGCAGCCCCGGTGATCACCATGGCACTGATGATGCGCTACCGCTCGCTTGAGACCGATACGTTTTCGGGAAAAGTTGTAGCAGCACTACGAAATGAATTCGGCGGCCATGCCGTTGAAAAAAACTAATCTTAGGAGGAATCTGATATGTCAGGCTCTATGTTGATATTGATCGCAGCAGCAGCTATATTTTTGCTATTATTCTTGGTAATCCGTACAAAGCTACATGCGTTCGTTGCACTTTTACTTGTAAGTTTACTGGTTGGTATCGCTGCAGGCATGCCGCTCAATGAAGTTCTTGCATCCGTCCAGAACGGGATGGGAGGCACCCTCGGGTTCGTAGCGGTCGTAGTCGGACTTGGTGCCATGTTCGGTAAGATGCTGGAGGTTTCCGGAGGGGCAGAACGCCTTGCACAGACACTGATGAAAAAGTTTGGCGAAGAAAAGTCCCAATGGGCGCTTGGTATTACAGGCTTCCTTGTGGCGATCCCGGTATTTTTTGATGTTGGTTTCATCATCCTCGTACCAATCGTTTATGGATTGGCTAGAAAAACAGGGAAATCATTATTGCACTATGGTATTCCATTGCTTGCAGGTCTGGCTGTAACACACAGCTTCATCCCTCCGACACCTGGACCGATCGCGGTTGCAGACTTGATCGGGGCAGATCTTGGCTGGGTCATCCTGTTCGGTGTAATCGCAGGTATTCCGGCAATGATTCTTGCAGGTCCTGTATTCGGTAAATATATCGGTAAAAAGATTCAAGTCGCAGTACCGAAATATATGGAAATGGAAGAAAAAGAGTACGACAAAGATCTACCTGGCTTTGGACTGATCGCCAGCATCATTTTAGTTCCTTTAGTGTTGATCCTAGTGAATACGCTTTCTACAGTTATTTATGAAGAAGGCCACATCGTAAGGGAAATTACTACTTTTGTTGGTCATCCATTCGTGGCATTGACTATTGCAACACTATTAACCTTCTTCTTTTTAGGCACAAAACGTGGCTACAGCAAGCAGGAAATACAGGACATCGCAACAAAAGCCTTGGAGCCTGCAGGTATTATCATCCTTGTAACAGGTGCCGGTGGAGTATTCAAGCAAGTGCTGATTGACTCCGGTGTCGGAGAAGTACTGGGAGATATGATGGCAGGATCTGCATTGCCGCCAATCGTATTGGCGTTCTTGATTGCAGCGGCAGTTCGTGTTGCTCAAGGTTCTGCAACAGTATCAATGGTAACGGCAGCAGGTCTTATCACACCGCTTATCGGCATCCTTGGTCTGGAAGGCCCGGTACTCGGATTGATCGTTATCTCGATTGCATCCGGTGCGACTGTCCTGTCACACGTAAACGACTCCGGCTTCTGGCTTGTGAACAGATACTTCGGACTCGACGTAAAAGACACATTGAAATCCTGGACCGTGATGGAAACGATTATCGGACTGGTCGGATTTGTGGTAGTATTTGTTATTGGAATATTCATCGGGTAGGGACTGGTCCCTCGTCCAACAATGAAAGGATAAAAGCGCTGATCAGGCGCTTTTGTCCGTTGGGCCCAAAAGGAGGAAATCAACTTGGCTAAATACATGTTAGGTGTCGATATAGGAACGACGAGTACGAAGGCGGTGCTTTTTACGAAGAAGGGGGAGGTACGCAGCCAGTTTGCGGTGGAGTATCCCCTGTATACGCCGGAGCTTGGAGCGGCAGAGCAGGATCCTGATGAGATTTTGCAGGCGGTTTTAACTTCGATCCGAGAAGCCGTGAGACTCGGGAACATTCCAGAAAATGAGCTATCACATGTCAGCTTCAGTGCTGCGATGCATAGCGTCATTGCGATTGATGAATTGGGTACGCCGCTTACGAAAAGCATTACATGGGCGGATCAGCGCAGCGAGAAATGGGCGAAAAAGCTGAAGGAGGAGTGGGACGGTCACGAGATTTACCTGCGTACCGGAACTCCGATTCATCCTATGTCTCCTCTGGCAAAACTTGTTTGGCTTCGTAACGACCATCCAGGGGTTTTTGAAAAAGCTGCAAAATTCATTTCCATCAAGGAATATGTCTTCCATAAACTGTTCGGCGAGTATGTTGTTGATTACTCCATCGCTTCAGCCACAGGATTGTTCAATCTGAAAGATCTCACCTGGGATGAAGGAGCTTTATCGGTTGCAGGAGTGGTACCTGAGCAGCTTTCCCGAATCGTTCCGACTACAGAAATCTTCAAAGGGCTGAATCCAGAAATGGCTATTGTGCTGGGAGTCCCCGTTAATGTCCCATTTGTGATCGGAGCCAATGACGGCGTACTTTCGAACCTTGGTGTGAACGCGGTCAAGCCTGGCGTGGTCGCGTTGACAATCGGGACAAGCGGCGCAATCCGTACAGTAACTGACCGTCCTGTAACAGATCCTAAGGGAAGAACATTCTGCTACTCCCTGACTGATAAGCATTGGGTGATCGGCGGCCCTGTCAATAATGGCGGCATGATCATGCGCTGGCTTCGCGATGAACTGTGCGGGGAAGAGGCTGAGGAAGCTGGCCTTGCTGGAATGGATCCTTACGATGTCATCACCTCAAGGATCGCGAGCATCAAGCCTGGTTCGGAAGGTGTCATTTTCCACCCTTACCTGACTGGCGAACGTGCCCCGATTTGGAACGGGAATGCACGCGGGTCCTTCTTCGGCCTCGGCATCCATCATAAAAAAGAGCATATGATGCGTGCGGTCCTTGAAGGGATCAACCTGAATCTCTACACGGTCCTGCTGGCACTCGAGGAAATCATCGGCATTCCGGATAAAATCCATGCAACAGGCGGGTTTGCCCGATCAGAGGTGTGGTGTCAGATGCTGTCCAATATCTTCAACCAGCAGGTAAGCATCCCGGAAAGCGTCGAGAGCTCTTGTCTTGGAGCGGCTGTGCTCGGCTTGTATGCTCTTGGCGAAATCGACAGCTTTGACGTGATGGCGGAGATGGTAGGCTCAACGAACAGCTACTTGCCTGAACCCGAAGCGGTCGAAACATACAAGGAACTCACGCCAATCTTTATCCGATTGAGCCGTTTGTTTCAGGAGGAGTATGATGAGATTGTGAAGTTTCAGCAGCGTTAAGGTAATGTGCCGGAGAGTCTTAGTGCTCTCTGGTATTTTTTTATGAAATATTTGGTAAATGTCCGATAGAACTGGAAAAAAGTTCGATAGAAGGCAGAAAAAGTTCGATAGAAAATCAAAAAAGTTCGATAGAGAGCCAAAAAAGTTCGATAGAATGATAAAAAAGTCCGATAGACCCTAATTCCAGTGAGAGACTTCAAAAATAAAACAGGTATCCACTTTTGATGGAAGATCTGTCACCAATCAATTAGCAAAAAGGTTATGGTAAGCATAGTGTTGAACTAGCTGTTGATTGGAGCACTAGGCGAAGACTCCTACCGCCCCTTGGGTCGCTGCGCCTAGTGCGGAAAACAACAGCGGTGATTAACGGAGCGAACAAAATAAAAGAACGACATTCTCTCTATCCATACCGTAGCGAGATTGTCGTTCTTTTTTATAGATTTTATTCAGTTTTTCTTTCTTCGTCTTCGTCATTTTTGTCGTCAGATTTGCCAATGCATAAGTTCCGCGGCCGTTCTCCGGATTTCTTTTGCCTTCACGTGCAAGCTTTTCACGCAGCTTTTTTGCTTTGCTTTTTGCCATTTTCGTCACTCCTAACATATATTTACAAAGAGTATACAGGATAAACCTTGTATTGGAAATAGGTTTTCACATCTTTGCTATGTTTTATTGGCCTGGGTTTCTGCTATAATATCACTATTGTGTAATTTTTGAGAGGTAGGTACGGAAACTGTGAAAAATGAACTTTTAAATAAAGAGATAGACCGAAGAAGGACGTTTGCGATCATATCGCATCCGGATGCCGGGAAAACGACGCTGACGGAGAAGCTTCTATTATTCGGAAACGTCATCCGTTCAGCTGGTACGGTAAAAGGGAAGAAATCCGGGAAGTTCGCTACTTCCGACTGGATGGAAATCGAGAAAAAACGTGGGATTTCCGTTACGTCGAGTGTCATGAGCTTCGAGTATATGGACCGCCACATCAACATCCTGGATACCCCTGGACATGAAGATTTCAGTGAAGATACGTACCGTACGCTGACTGCAGTGGACAGCGCCGTGATGATCATCGACTGCACAAAAGGGGTCGAGCCTCAGACAATCAAACTATTCAAGGTTTGCCGTATGCGTGGGATTCCTATTTTCACATTCATCAACAAGCTGGATCGTGAAGGAAAAGAGCCGCTTGCACTGTTGGAGGAAATTGAAGAGGTGCTAGGCATTGAATCATATGCGATGAACTGGCCTGTAGGTATGGGGAAACGCTTCTTGGGCGTTTATGACCGCTACAATGAAGTGTTCATCCGCTACCAAGGGAAGGACGAGGAAGATCGCATTCCATTTAAAGATTTGGACGGAGTGGAAGAAATCTCTACACACCCGACGTTCATTCAGGCTAAAGAAGACTTTGAGCTTTTAGAGGAAGCAGGAAATGACTTTTCGATTGAAAAAGTGAAGAACGGTTTGCAGACCCCTGTATTCTTCGGAAGTGCAATCTCCAACTTCGGTGTGGAAATGTTCTTCCGTACGTTCCTGGATCTTGCGAGTGAGCCGCAGCCGCGCCAGACCTCCGAGGAAAAAATTGAACCGCAGGCACCTGGCTTCTCCGGCTTCATTTTCAAAATCCAGGCCAATATGAACCCTGCCCACCGTGACCGCCTGGCATTCCTGCGAATCTGTTCCGGTGTATTCGAACGCGGAATGACGGTATCGGTAGCCCGTACAGGTAAAAGCATCAAGCTGTCCCAGTCGCAGCAGTTCCTTGCATCAGACCGTGAAACGGTGGACCATGCGTACCCTGGTGACATCATCGGAATCTATGATCCCGGTGTGTATCAGATCGGTGACTCGTTATTCGATGGCAACCAGAAGGTCGAATTCGACGAAATCCCTACGTTTGCTCCTGAGCTTTTTGTAAAAGTGGAAGCGAAGAACGTCATGAAAGGGAAGCAGTTCGGAAAAGGCATCACCCAGCTTGTGCAGGAGGGTGCAATCCAGCTGTTCCGTCAATACGGTACCGAAGCATACATTCTTGGAGCTGTAGGTCAGCTTCAATTGGACGTATTCGAATACCGGATGAAGGGCGAGTACAATGTGGAGGTCGTCTACAATATGATCGGCTCCAAGATCCCTCGATGGCTGGAGACACAGGATGTGGATACAAGCCTGTTCGATTCCCGCAACATCCTGGTAAAGGACAGAAACGACCAGTATGTGGCATTGTTTGACAGCGACTTCTCCTTGCGCTGGTTCCAGGAAAAGAATCCTAAAATCGGCTTGATCGATATCATGGCCAATGAAAACGAAAACGAATAATGAATGTTAAGCCCATGCAAATCGCTGCATGGGCTTTTTGTACTAAAAATCCCTTCGCTTACTACAAATGTCGGAAAATGTCTAAATTTATTGTGTTGAGCAGACGATAAATAAATAAAAAGGTTTAGTGGATTTGGGGGATTTTCGTGGGGAATGAGACAACTCTGGATGAATTGGCAGAATGGGAAGGCCTGTACCGGATCAGGAATTATGTGGTGGGAAGTATGACCATCCTGAAGGTCGGAGGGAAGGAAGTCACAACAGGAAGCACACCAGTCTATCTGGATGAGCTGAGTGGGGAGAAATTCCGATTTGTAACCAAGGTCCTTTTGCCTGAGAATAAGGAAATCCTGCTGGGCCTTCGCTTTACGCTATCCCAGCAAACGATGGATTTTAAGGCATACATCAAAGGCGTCAGAATCAACGAAAAGAAGAAGCGTTATACATATCTTGTCGGACTTGTGATGCAGGATGACAAAGAAATCATGAGCGTCATTACCTTTGTGAATAAAATTCAACTGGCAAACAAGCAGAAGAAATTGAGGACTATCACGCGCACGGCGATAGAGGTCGAATAGGAGATTAGTGAGATATGGCTTCAAACCTGTTATAATATCTAGTAGAGAATAGTGAGTGACAGGAAAGAGGTTATGAGTTTGTTATTGGTGAAGATCTTGCTGGCCATAGTTCTGCCCGCGCTGCTTGTGGTGCTGTTCACACGGGTCACTTACAGCTTGTATGTAGGAACAGGGCTGACTATCGCGCTTTTCATCGGTTCCATCATAAAGGGGCATGCCGAAGAATGGTATATCATTTTAATAGATATGATTTCAATTGGGATTGGCTTCATCTACGCAAGGCGAATGGTGAAGAAATTCCGGTGAATGCAAAAAGGAGGCAGACTCTATTCAGGGTCCGTCTCCTTTTTTGCGGTTTCAGCCTCTTTCCGAAATGCTTCCACAGCAGCACGTTCCTCTTCTGTCGTCGTCTCCAACCGTGCCGGACGGACCACCCACACCGGGTCCTTGCCAAAGGTTTCCCCATAGCCTGTCAGCACTCCCGTTAAGGTTACGAGGTCGCCAGCTTCCACAGGCTGTGACGGGGCTTCCGAAACAGTCACAAGTATGGCAGGCAGGAGGGGCTCCTTCAGCTCAAACGTCTGATCGTCCTGTATCCGCACGACCGTGGCAGTCCAGCGCACGGATTTATCTTTGTTCTGATCAATATAATCGTGCACATACACGCCATCCACTTCACTGTATGTAAACTCCTGTGACGGATTTTCCAGTGCTTTCTCATCCAAGTATGAAAACTCAAGACGTTCAGCGGGAATCGTGCCCTGGCTGCAGCCTGCCAACCACATAATTCCGCATAAAATAATGATAAAAAGACTATTTTTCATCCCAATCTCCCTTAAACAGGTTTCACAATTGTTTTACAGGATAACAATAATAGAATAAGAGCCTAATATCAACAAGGATGGCACCCTCCATAAAAATAATCGAATGTCAGTTCGTATTTTTGTTGTTTTGGGTATGCTTTGTGGTAGAATATTGGTAAGAGTTCAGGAACGGAAATGGAGGATTTTGTGAATGGAGCAGTTTGATTTAGTATCAGATTATAAGCCGCAGGGTGACCAGCCTGAAGCGATCCGCCAGATAGTGGAAGGGCTGAATGCAGGCAAGAAGCATCAGACCCTGCTTGGGGCAACTGGGACAGGAAAGACCTTCACAGTGTCCAACGTCATAAAAGAAGTGAACAAGCCGACATTGATCATTGCCCACAACAAAACGTTGGCAGGGCAGTTATATAGTGAATTCAAGGAATTTTTCCCGAACAACGCTGTAGAGTATTTTGTCAGCTATTATGACTACTACCAGCCGGAGGCCTATGTCCCTTCCACGGATACATTCATCGAAAAGGATGCAAGCATCAACGATGAAATCGATAAGCTGCGACATTCGGCTACAGCGTCCCTTTTTGAACGCCAGGATGTCATCATCATCGCCAGTGTTTCGTGCATCTACGGGTTAGGTTCACCGGAAGAGTACCGCGACCTTGTCGTTTCATTGAGAACAGGCATGGAAAAAGAAAGAAACGCCCTGCTTCGCGATCTTGTAGATATCCAATATGCCCGCAACGATATTGATTTTAAACGCGGGACATTCCGTGTAAGAGGCGATGTGGTGGAAATTTTCCCTGCCTCCCGCGATGAGCATTGTATCCGCGTGGAGTTCTTTGGGGATGAAATCGACCGCATCCGTGAAGTGGATGCCCTGACAGGCGAAATTCTTGGAGACCGTAATCATGTTTCCATTTTCCCTGCATCCCACTTCGTAACACGTGAAGAAAAAATGAAAAAAGCGATTGTGAATATACAGGCTGAACTGGAAGAGCGTCTGGTGGAGCTCCGGGAAAACAACAAGCTCCTGGAAGCGCAGCGATTGGAGCAGCGCACCCGCTATGACCTGGAGATGATGGCCGAGATGGGCTTCTGTTCCGGCATCGAGAACTATTCCAGGCATTTGACGCTAAGACCGGCCGGTTCGACTCCCTACACCTTGATCGACTTTTTCCCGAAGGACTTCCTTCTTGTCGTGGATGAGTCGCATGTGACGATCCCGCAGATCAGGGGGATGTTCAACGGGGACCAGGCGAGAAAGCAGGTGCTTGTGGATCATGGCTTCCGTCTGCCCTCGGCAAAGGACAACCGCCCGCTCAGGTTCGAGGAGTTTGAAGAAAAAACGAGCCAGATCGTTTATGTTTCCGCTACACCAGGTCCTTATGAAATAGAGCATACACCGGAAATGATCCAGCAGATCATCCGACCGACAGGCCTATTAGATCCTACGATAGAGGTCCGCCCGATCAAAGGACAGATTGATGACCTGATCGGCGAGATCCACAAACGGGTCGAAATGGATGAAAGAGTACTTGTTACCACCTTAACGAAGAAAATGTCCGAGGATCTGACAGCTTATCTAAAAGAACTTGGCATTAAAGTTGCTTATCTTCATTCTGAAATCAAAACATTGGAGCGGATCGAGATTATCCGTGAGCTGCGCCTAGGAAAATATGATGTACTGGTCGGAATCAACCTATTAAGGGAAGGGCTCGATATTCCGGAGGTCTCCCTTGTCACCATCCTCGATGCGGATAAAGAAGGCTTCCTCCGTTCGGAGCGTTCCCTCATCCAGACCATCGGGCGGGCTGCGCGTAACTCCAACGGACAGGTCATCATGTACGCCGATAAAATAACGAAAAGCATGGAAATCGCCCTGAGCGAGACGAAGCGCCGCCGTGAAATACAGGAAGCGTACAACCTCGAGCACGGCATCACGCCGATGACGATCCAGAAGAAGGTGCGGGATGTCATCAAAGCCACTTTTGCGGCCGAGGACCAAGGGGAATATGATACAAAGGCAATATTAAAACCAAAAAACAAAAAAGAGCGTGCAAAGCTCATAGAAGGTATGGAGCAGGAGATGAAGGACGCCGCAAAAGCACTCGATTTCGAACGGGCTGCCGAGCTTCGTGATCTCATCTTAGAGCTAAAAGCGGAAGGATGACGGAAGAATGGCAATGGATAAGATTGTAGTGAAAGGGGCCAGGGCCCATAACTTAAAAGATATCGATGTGACGATCCCGCGTGATAAGCTTGTCGTCTTGACAGGCTTATCAGGTTCAGGGAAATCGTCCCTGGCGTTTGATACGATTTATGCAGAAGGGCAACGGAGATATGTGGAATCCCTGTCTGCATATGCACGCCAGTTTTTAGGGCAGATGGATAAGCCGGATGTCGATGCGATAGAAGGCCTCTCGCCTGCCATCTCCATCGACCAGAAGACGACCAGCCGCAATCCGCGCTCCACTGTAGGAACGGTCACGGAGATCTATGACTATCTGCGCCTGCTTTTTGCGCGTGTCGGGCGTCCGACATGCCCGAAGCATGGGATTGAAATATCCTCACAGACCATCGAGCAGATGGTGGACCGGATCCTTGAATATCCGGAACGTACAAAGCTGCAAATCCTGGCGCCTGTTGTGCAGGGTCGCAAAGGGACGCATGTAAAGACGCTCGAGGACATCAAGAAACAGGGCTATGTGCGTGTCCGTGTCAACGGGGAAATGGTTGAGGTAACGGATGAAATAGAATTGGAAAAGAATAAAAAGCATTCCATCGAAGTCGTCATCGACCGCATAGTTGTAAAAGAAGGTGTTGCAACACGTCTGTCCGACTCCTTGGAAACTGCTTTGCGCCTTGGTGACGGAAAGGTCATCGTCGACGTGATGGGGGAAGAGGAGCTGCTTTTCAGTGAGCATCATGCCTGCCCGCAATGCGGATTCTCGATCGGTGAGCTTGAGCCGAGGATGTTCTCCTTCAACAGTCCATACGGAGCCTGCCAGAAGTGTGATGGCTTAGGGACAAAACTGGAAGTGGACGTGGATCTGGTATTGCCGAACAAACGTCTCAGTTTGAAGGAGCATGCACTTGCACCATGGGAGCCTACGAGCTCGCAATATTACCCTCAAATGCTACAGGCTGTCTGCAACCATTATGGCATCGATATGGATGTGCCTGTGAGTGAGATCCCGGATCACCTGCTTGATAAGATCCTGTATGGCAGTGGGAAAGATGAAGTCTACTTCCGATATGAAAATGATTTTGGCCAGGTTCGTGAAAGCTATATCCGCTTCGAAGGGGTCATTCCGAATGTGGAACGCCGTTACAAGGAAACGAGCTCCGATTACATCCGCGAGCAGATGGAAAAGTACATGGCGCAACAGCCATGCCCTGGATGTAAAGGGTTCCGTCTTAAAATCGAGAGCTTGTCTGTTCTAATTAACAAACTCCATATCGGAAATGTAACCAACTTTTCCATCGTGGAGGCTATTGAATTCTTTGAAAATATGGATCTAACCGAAAAGGAAAAGAAAATCGCCAACATGATTCTTCGTGAAATCTGTGAGCGGTTAGGCTTCCTTAATAACGTCGGTTTGGATTATCTGACACTGAGTCGGGCGGCTGGAACGCTTTCAGGCGGGGAAGCGCAGCGTATCCGTCTTGCCACCCAAATCGGATCAAGGCTTACAGGTGTCCTCTATATCCTTGATGAACCGTCGATCGGACTGCATCAACGTGACAACGACCGACTCATCCAGACATTGAAAAACATGCGAGATATCGGAAACACCCTGATTGTCGTAGAGCACGATGAGGACACCATGATCGCGGCCGACTATCTGATTGATATCGGACCTGGAGCCGGGGTCCATGGAGGGAATATCGTTTCTGCCGGTACGCCGGAAGAAGTAATGAACGACCCTCATTCCTTGACAGGGCAATATTTATCCGGGAAGAAGTTCATTCCGTTGCCGACCGAAAGGATAGTGGTCAAAGACCGATTCCTCGAAATAGTCGGTGCGAATGAAAACAACCTGAGCAATGTTTCGGTAAAAATCCCGCTAGGATGCTTCGTTGCGGTAACCGGGGTATCAGGGTCCGGAAAAAGTACGCTGATCAACGATATTCTTCACAAGTCATTGGCACAGCGACTGCATAATGCGAAAACAAAGCCAGGGGAGCATAAGGAAATCAAAGGCGTGGAGCATCTCGACAAAGTGATTGATATCGATCAGTCGCCGATCGGGCGTACGCCACGATCCAATCCGGCAACCTACACAGGCGTGTTCGATGATATCCGAGATGTATTCGCCAGTACGAATGAGGCGAAGGTGCGCGGCTATAAAAAAGGACGCTTCAGCTTCAACGTAAAAGGTGGACGCTGTGAGGCTTGCCGTGGGGATGGAATCATCAAGATCGAGATGCATTTCCTTCCGGATGTTTATGTACCATGTGAGGTATGCCATGGAAAGCGTTATAACCGTGAAACTTTGGAGGTCCAGTACAAAGGGAAGAACATTGCCGATATCCTGGAGATGACGGTGGAAGATGCAGTGAGCTTCTTTGAGAACATCCCGAAAATCAAGCGCAAGCTGCAGACTGTCTTTGATGTGGGACTTGGCTATATCACCCTCGGGCAGCCTGCTACGACCCTTTCCGGGGGAGAGGCGCAGCGTGTGAAGCTTGCGTCCGAATTGCATCGCAGATCTACAGGCCGCTCGCTCTATATCCTTGATGAGCCTACCACAGGTCTTCATGTTGATGATATTGCGCGACTGCTTAAGGTGCTTCAGCGATTGGTCGAAAACGGGGATACTGTCCTTGTCATCGAGCACAACCTGGACGTCATTAAAGCTGTCGACTATATGATTGACCTTGGACCGGAGGGTGGCGACAAAGGTGGTACCATCATTGCGACAGGTACACCTGAGGAAATCATCGAAGTGGAAGCTTCCTATACCGGACAGTACTTGAGACCGGTGCTTCTACGGGATCGCGACCGCATGGAGCAGAAGGTGCGAGAAGTTGAAACGGTAAGTAAAGGTTAAAATATAAATCATCAAAAAAGGGCTGGAGCCTTGATGGATAAACCATCATAGCTTCCAGCCCTTTTTCTATAAAACTATTCTAGATCGAGTCGCCTGGTTGTCAGTGACTATTCCTTTGCCTGTTCCTCTTCGACTTTCTTCTCAATGATGTCCTTCAGGAAGCGTACGTCCATTTCATATGTCTTGTCCTTGAAACGTACTTCGCCAGTATTTTCATTCAGTTTACCTTTTAAATGAAAAGAGGCACTTTGGACGATGTATTCCTTTGTGTCTTCATCATAGGTGAAATCTGCTTTGTCGATTTCATTTGTCACGACAGGTCGTATCGTATTTTCCACGTAATTGGTGGAGGACTCTGTGAAGTCAGGGCCGAGAACACCAAAAAATACTAGTGCGACCAGGACAAGCCCTACAATGACAAGCTTTGAAACTATACTTTTCAGGAAGGGAATAACGACGAATAAAACAACCAGTACGATTATGATCGTCAATAAATGCTCCATTACAAAATCAAACATACTCTTCACTCCTTCTACCCTACTTACTACCCACTATACCCAACTATTATTCTACATTATACCATGCATAAGGTTAGAGCCCAAAAGGAGCGTAATACTATTGATACTTAGAGTTTATGTTCCCATTGAACTCCGCTGTTGATTTCCGCACTAGGCTGCGCTTTCCGCGGGGCGTTTGTGGAGCCTCCTCGGCGCATTCGCGCCTGTGGGGTCTCCACTAAACGCTATCTCCCGCAGGAGTCTTCGCCTATTGCTCCAATCAACAGCTGGGATTACGTAATAACCGATAAAAGACTTTAACAAATCAGACTTATATAAGCCTCTAGACGTAGTAGATTGAGATTGAGAATACTGCTGGGGTCTGACTCTTAAAGTGGGAAATTATGCGACAATGTAGTTAGATAGTAATTAAAGAATAAAGAATAAGTGATACGCTCCACTGTTGCTATTATTACAGGAAGACTTGTTATTATACTTTCCCCCTATTGGTTGGAGCGCAAGGGGTGAGACTCCTTGAAAATGCAAGCATTTTCTGCGTGCGATGTATCGCTGCCAGAGCCTTCCTTGTCCTACGGAAGCAGCGTGTCGAGGGAGACCCCACAGGCGCTTTAGCGCCGAGGAGGCTCCAGAGGCCTTCCTGGATAAGCGAATCCCTGAAGCGGAAACCAATAGGGGAGTTTAACGGGGTTATAAAATAACCCACTTTTACAAGCAACAATCTTTACTTTCAAAAGACCATACAGAAAGTGTGAAACTTTTGGGGTGGGGTATGCGTATTAGTAGGTAGTGGGATCCTGGCAGGTTGTCGATGCCGGGACTTGGAAAGGGAAAGGAGGTGGCTGTCTTGGGAAGGAATAATAAGGTATTGTCGGCGTTATGCTACTTCAGTTTGTTTTTTGCACCGTTTCTGTTGCCGCTTGTTGTGTACTTCATTGCGGATGAACAGGAGGTGAAGGGGCATGCTTTTGCCTCACTGCTTTCACATCTGCTGCCTCTGATTGTCGTTCCCTTTTTTGTACTGGGCTTTGGTATGGATCAGGCAGCGGTGGTTTGGTTTATCCTGCTTGTCATCATCGGCGCCGTTTTAGTAATCGGAACTACTGTTTGGAATATTGTTAAAGGCATTCAACTTTTAAAAGAATCATAAATGGCAAACACACTGCCCAATTCATACAACAAAATCATGATGGATATACTAAAGGAGGAAGAGAGAATGGAAGAGCGTAAAAGGATTTTAAAGCTGGTTGAAGAAGGAAAGCTTACGGCGGAAGAGGCAATCATCCTATTGGAGAGCCTGGAAAAGAACAGTCTGGAAAAAGATATCAAGAATGATGAGCTCGTAACCGAGTGGACTAAAAATTCCAAAGCCTCTCAAGATGCAGAGAATGATATTTTTGCAGCATTATCATCGAAGATCTTTTCAAAGACCGGTTCCGGTTCCCAGCAGTGGGAAAAGCAGAAATCGAAGAAAGACTATTCCACCTATAGCAAGCAGGCTTCCTCTTTTAAAAATAACATCCTGGATTTTGTAGGAAGTGCCCTGCAAAAAATAAAGGACCTTGACCTTGATTTCAACTTTGGTCCGTCCACTTCGATCCAACACGTTTTCCAACAGTCCGATGTATATCTGCAGGACATCGATATCGATGTGGCGAATGGAAATGTGAAGATCTTACCGTGGAAGGAAAAGGACGTAAAGATCGAGTGTGAGGCGAAGGTCTACGAAGTGGAAACACAGGATGAGGCCCGCAAGGCATTTTTATCGGAAGTACTGTTCTCGATCGAATCCGGGAAGCTTCGTTTTTCGATTCAGAAGAAGCATTTGAAAGTGGATGCAACGGTTTATATCCCGGAGGCTGAGTACCATAACCTGCATGTGCGCATGTTTAATGGCCGAATCGAAGGGGAAGGTCTACATGTAACGACGATGAAGCTGAAATCAGCCAATGGCTCGATCATGATTGACCGCGCGACAAGCTCTGACATGGAAGTGGAAACGGCGAACGGGCATATCAAGCTGAATGATTGCAACAGCAGGGAGCTCGAGGCAGAAACTATCAACGGGAAGGTTTTTGTCAAAGGGGACATCGAGAAGCTGGATATTCAGAGCTTTAACGGAAACGTGACAGGTGAATTGACTGGGGATTCCGTCCGATCCGTGATGGCGAAAACAAAGACCGGCAGCATCGACTTATTCTTGCCGACAACAAACAGTTTGGAGGCTGAATTGAAGTCCAATCTCGGCGGCTTTACATGTGAAATGCCGGGAATGGATGTTGTGGAAGAGAAAAATGAAGTGGTGCAGAAAGCGATGCACTTTAAAGTGAAGAAAGAAGATGCAGCGCTCACGCATATTTTAGCGGAGACAACGACTGGATCTATCTCCATAAAACCGTACGAGGTGAAATGATTTGAAAAAACTTATTCGTTCCAAATATGACAGAAAACTTGCAGGGGTACTTGGCGGACTTGCCAACTACATGGGAATCGATGCGACACTATTGCGCGTAATTTTCGTTATTGCCCTGTTCCCGACAGGCTTTGTACCGTTGCTTATCACCTACTTTGTGCTCGTATTCCTGATGCCGAATGATGAAGGTGAAATGCGCTCATGAAATGGGCCGCAAGCATATTAGTTAATGCGCTTGTCCTGATCGTCGTATCCGGCTACTTCGATTCCTTCTACTTGAGCGGGGTCGGAGCGGCCATCATCGCAAGCTTGATTCTTGCAGTCTTGAACACGATCGTCAGGCCGATACTTGTACTTCTTACCTTGCCGGTCACCATTTTGTCGCTCGGATTGTTCCTGTTTGTGATCAATGCCATCACCCTTATGCTGACCGCTACTCTGATGGGTGATGCATTCAATATCGACGGCTTCGGCACGGCGATCCTTGCTGCGATTGTCATCTCGTTATTGAATCTATTGATACAAAAAGCGATAGTCGAACCTCTGCAAGACAAAAAGAAATAAGAAAGCAAAGTCCGGAATCCAACCTTCCGGGCTTTTTATTTTCGCCCGATAAGTTTCTGCGCTTAATAATAAAGTTAAAAAGTGCTAAAATGGGAACAGGTTGTTTTTTACATATCGTAATTTATTTTTTTTACATAGCTAAGGAGGTTTTGGCCTTGCCAAAAGTTCGGACGAAGGATCTAATGGAAAAGTTTAATTTTGAATTAATTGCGGGTGAGGAAGGGATCAACCGTCCCATCGCTACAAGTGATATTTCCAGGCCTGGAATTGAGATAGCGGGTTATTTCACTTATTATCCTGCTGAAAGAATTCAGCTATTGGGAAAAACGGAGCTGTCGTTTCTTGATCAGCTGACACCTACCGAGAAAAAGGCCCGTATGGATCAGCTTTGCACGGATATCACACCGGGCATCATCATCTCGCGTGATATGGAGGTGCCTCAGGAATTGGTGGAGGCGGCAGAAAGGGAAAGTGTCCCTTTGATGCGTTCGCCTTTGAAAACGACGCGCCTTTCCTCCCATCTCACCAACTACCTCGAAGGAAAGCTTGCCCCGACAACTGCGGTGCATGGAGTGCTTGTCGATATTTATGGGGTCGGCGTTCTGATTACCGGGAAGAGTGGTGTCGGTAAAAGTGAAACAGCGCTCGAGCTTGTAAAAAGAGGACACCGCCTCGTTGCGGATGATTGCGTGGAAATCCGTCAGGAGGATACGGATACGCTTATCGGGAATTCCCCGGAGCTGATCGAGCACCTGCTGGAGATTCGCGGGCTGGGCATCATCAATGTGATGACTCTGTTCGGGGCTGGAGCTGTTCGCAGCTATAAGAGGATCACGCTTGTTATCAACCTGGAGCTTTGGGATAAAAACAAGCAGTATGACCGTCTTGGCCTTGAAGAGGAAAAGATGAAAATCATTGATGCCGAGGTGACCAAATATACGGTACCGGTCCGTCCTGGACGAAACTTGGCAGTCATCATCGAGGTCGCGGCGATGAACTTCCGCCTGAAGCGTATGGGCATGAACGCGGCAGAACAATTCGCCAATCGCTTATCAGGAGTCATCGATGAAGGGGAACATGAGGATATTTAAACTATGGGAGTGTGGAAGAAATGTTAATGGGTAACATACAGCCGTTGGATCCGATCATGATCAGCTGGCCCATCACCATCTATTGGTATGGGGCGATCATCGGGACCGGGGCTTTGCTGGGTCTATGGATTGCCATGCGCGAATCCGAGCGCCGTGGATTGAATAAAGATGTATTTGTCGATTTAGTGCTCTTTGCCATTCCGATTGCGATTATCTGTGCACGACTCTATTATGTTATTTTTCAATGGGATTATTACGGTGCAAACCCAGGTGAGATCATCAAGATCTGGGAGGGTGGCCTTGCCATCCATGGCGGCTTGATCGGGGCGATTGCGACCGGTGTTGTTTTTGCTAAAATACGGGGAATTTCATTCTGGAAGCTAGCCGACATCGGAGCGCCGAGCATCATCCTTGGCCAGGCAATCGGCCGCTGGGGGAATTTCATGAACCAGGAAGCCCACGGTGGGGAAGTGACACGCGGATTCCTCGAAGGATTGCACTTGCCGCAATTCATCATCGATCAGATGTACATCAACGGGACCTATTACCATCCGACGTTCCTTTATGAATCAATCTGGAACTTTGTCGGCTTTGGACTACTGCTTCTGTTACGCAGGGTGAATCTGCGCCGCGGGGAGCTGTTCCTGAGCTATGTGATCTGGTATTCGATCGGCCGTTTCTTTGTGGAGGGCATGCGTACAGACAGCTTGATGCTGACAGAAAGTCTGCGCATTGCACAGGTCATCTCCATCGCACTTGTATTGCTTGCGATCGGACTGATTGTGGTGCGCCGCATGACTGGCCTTGCCAACAAAAAATATTTGGATACAGATACGGCTTCATAAAAAGAGAAACAACCTAGTGTTGACATAGGGGAGGGGAGCGCCTTGCTAGAGACGTTCAAACGGGGTCTCATGGTCGGACTGAAGACGACCTGGACCTTGGGTAAAGTGATTTTTCCTGTTACTTTGATTGTGGGGATCCTGCAGCATACCTCGATACTGCAATTTATCATTAATGCGATTGCGCCATTGATGGGGATATTCGGACTGTCCGGGGAAGCGGCCATTCCCCTTGTCATCGGGAACTTCCTCAATCTTTATGCGGGGATAGGTGCAATACTGACGCTTGATCTTACGGTAAAGGAGGTCTTCATCCTGGCCGTCATGCTGTCCTTTTCCCATAATCTTCTGGTGGAATCGACGGTTGCGGCGAAAGTAGGCTTGAAGATCTGGGTGATCCTACTTGTCCGCTTAGGTTTGGCGACTTTCTCCGCGATACTCATCAACCTTGTATGGAACGGCGGACAGGAGCTGGCGCAATATGGGCTTGTATCAAAGTCCGAGGAGGCTGTAACAGGGTTCTTTCCTATCATCCTTGATGCGGTACAGCGCGGCTTGATGGGGATTGTCCAGCTTGCCATCATCGTCATCCCATTGATGATTCTTGTGCAATATATGAAAGAGCTTGGCTGGATCAGCGTCTTTTCGAAATGGATGGCACCTTTTATGAAATTGCTTGGGATGAAGGAAAATACGGCAACTACGATGGTAGCTGGCTTGACGATCGGTCTTGCCTATGGTGCAGGGGTGATGATCCAGGCGGTAAAAGAGGATAATGTAAGCAAAAAGGACCTCACGCTTGCTTTTATATTCCTCGTGGCATGCCATGCAGTCGTGGAGGATACCCTGATCTTCATTCCGCTCGGCATCCCGGTCTGGCCATTGCTTGCGATCCGCATTGTGACGGCCATATTGTTGACGATTGCAGTAGCTTTCATCTGGAAGAGAATCGAAGTTTCAAAAAGAAAGGAAGCAACCTATGAGCATTAACACCTTATTGTTTGATTTAGATGGAACATTGATCGATACGAATGACTTGATCATCGAGTCTTTTTTACACACCCTGGGCCACTATTATCCGGATCAGTATCAGCGCGAAGATGTACTGATGTTTCTGGGACCACCTCTTTACGACACTTTTGTCAAAATGGATGAAGCGCGGGTGGATGAGATGATCACCCACTATCGCGATTTCAATTTGTCAAAGCATGATGAGTTGGTGAAGGAGTTCGAAGGCGTCTATGACACGGTGAAGCTCCTTCATGAAAAAGGACTCAAGCTCGGCATCGTCACGACAAAAATGCGCGGAACTGTCGTCATGGGATTAAAACTGACAGGACTTGATGCCTTCTTTGATGTCGTAGTCTGTCTCGATGATGTGACCAACGCCAAGCCTGATCCCGAGCCGATTCACCTGGCACTTCAGCAGCTTGGTTCATCACCTGAGGAGGCGATCATGGTCGGCGACAACTATCATGATATCCTGGCAGGGAAAAATGCCGGCACGAAAACGGCTGCCGTAAGCTGGACGATCAAGGGTGTGGAATACCTGCAGCAGTTTGAGCCGGATTATGTACTGACCCATATGGAAGACATTCTTCCGCTTGTTGGAGTGACCAAGGGTGAGTAGACGGACGACCCGTTATCCGGTGGAGGGTGCAAATTCCCTTTGGCATGTTTACAAAACGGTACCTTTTCTTAAAGTGGTAAAAAACTTCGCCGTCATCCAGCTTGCGAGATACTCGCCATTTCTCGGAATGAAAAATTGGCTGTATCGCACTTTCCTCGGGATGAAGGTCGGCGACCAGACATCCTTTGCCTTGATGGTGATGCTTGATGTGATGTTTCCGGAGAAAATAAGCGTGGGGCGCAATACCGTGATTGGATACAATACGACGATTCTCGCCCACGAATACTTGGTCAAGGAATATCGCCTCGGGGATGTCGAGATCGGCAGCGAGGTCATGATCGGCGCCAATACGACCATTCTTCCTGGAGTTTCTATCGGTGACGGTGCGATAGTTTCCGCCGGTACCCTCGTACATAAGGATGTCGCGCCAGGCGTCTTTGTCGGCGGCAATCCGATGCGCGTCATCTATACAAAGGAAGAGATGGCGGAGCGGTTGAAAATGTAGGATGGATTTAATGCAGTTCACTCGAAATACGTGTGGGCTGTTTTTTTGTGTCTGATTATGACCATCCATGCTCAAGGATAGAGTGTCTTTTTTTAGTCATAATAGGGTATAGGAGCGGTAAAGGCTACTGTGCTGTATTCGCCTCATAGCAGTTTCTACATAACTCACTCACACTAAAATGTTTCCATTCACTTGACCATAACCATTCAATTTGTTAGTATGTTACCATATTAGCGAACTAAAGGATTTAGAAAATAATCTACAATTATAACTTTCATCAAAAAGGTGGGTTGCCAGATGTCAAAACTGTTTATGTTTGAAAAACCATTGGGAATGCGGGATACGCTCCCTTCATTATATGAACCGAAAAAAAGGGTCAAGGATACGATGACCACAGAAATCAATCAATGGGGCTATCAGTTTATGGAGACTCCGACCTTGGAATATTATGATACCGTCGGTGAAGCTTCTGCGATTTTAGATCAACAGCTTTTTAAACTGCTCGATCAGCAGGGACATACACTCGTACTTCGTCCTGACATGACTGCACCGATTGCTAGGGTGGCGGCATCAAGACTGGTCAATGAAGGCTACCCGTTGCGTTTGGCATACTCGGCGAATGTGTTCCGTGCCCAGCAGAATGAGGCAGGGAGGCCTGCAGAGTTCGAGCAGATAGGCGTTGAATGCATCGGGGACCGTTCCATCAGTGCGGATGCTGAGATGATCGCGTTGATGGTATCCCTTTTACAAAAGGTCGGGCTATCCACTTTTACGATCGCGATCGGGCATGTCGGCTTTCTGCAGGAGATTTTCCTTGATATCGTAGGAAATGAAGAACGGGCAGCGACATTAAGAAGATACTTATATGAAAAAAATTATGTGGGATACCGCGAGCATGTGAAAGGCTTGCCATTATCCTCGATAGATAAAAAACGGCTCTTGTCCCTGTTGACCCTTCGTGGCAATTCCACAAGGATCCAGTCGGCAAAGGAGATTGTGGAAGGTGAAGCCGGGCGAAAAGCGATTGAAGAGCTCGAGCAGCTATGGACGATGCTTGAAGCCTATGGTGTACAGGATTATGTGAAGCTTGACCTGAATATCGTCAGCCATATGAGCTATTACACAGGGATTGTTTTTGAGGCCTATGCAGGCAATATCGGGTTTCCGATCGGGAACGGGGGCCGCTATGACCAGCTTTTCCAAAAGTTTGACCGGGATAAGTCGGCTACTGGATTCGGCATCCATCTTGACCGCTTATTAGAGGCGAAGGATATGAAAAAGACTACAGCAGCGATTCATGGTGTTCTTTTCAGCCAGGAGCGCCGGGAAGAAGCGATTGAGTTTGCGAGGATGAAAAGGGAAGAAGGGGAGCGCGTGGTGCTGCAGGATATCAGCGGAGTGGAAAATGTGGATGCATGCACAGGCTCCTATCATGAGGTGACCTTTTTTCTCGGAAAGGCAAGACGGGGGGATGAATCATGAGCGTACTGACCATTGCGATGCCAAAAGGCAGGATCTTTGAGGAAGCGGCGGCACTCCTTGTGAAGGCAGGGTATGAGATCCCGCCCGATCTGGATGATTCGAGAAAGCTGATCATCGATGTGCCGGCAGAAAATATGCGCTTCATCCTGGCCAAGCCGATGGATGTGACCACCTATGTCGAGCATGGAGTGGCAGATGTCGGGATTGCAGGCAAGGATGTGATGCTCGAGGAGGAGCGGGATGTGTACGAGGTGCTTGATTTGAAAATCAGCCACTGCTATCTTGCTGTTGCAGGGCTGCCTGGTACAGAAATGCAGGATGTCGCGCCGAAGATTGCCACCAAATATCCCGGGATAGCCTCCCGTTATTTCCGTGAACAGGGGGAGCAGGTGGAGATTGTGAAATTGAACGGATCGATTGAGCTTGCCCCGATGATCGGATTATCGGATCGCATTGTGGATATTGTATCCACAGGTCGGACCCTAAAGGAGAACGGATTGGTGGAATTCGAACGGATTGTGGATATCACGTCCAGATTGATTGTCAATCCTGTGAGTTATCGTTTGAAGGATGAGCAAATAGATGAGCTTGTGGATAGATTGGCGCAAGTGGTGGAGGAGGCGTAGTTCTATGAACATAAAGAGAATAGAAGAGAGCGTATCACTGCGCCGCTCGCTTGATCAAGGAACGGAAGAGCAGCGTAAAGCGGTATTGGAAATTATAGATGAGGTGCGTACAAAAGGCGATATGGCCCTGTTATCCTACACGGAAAAATGGGATGGCGCGAGACTCGATAGCCTGCGTGTGACAAAAGAGGAAATCATCCAGGCATATGACGCTTTTCCGACTAGCATTAACGTGGTGATCCAGGAGGCTGCAGAAAATATCCGTGAGTACCATGAAAAGCAGGTCAGGCAATCGTGGTTATCCACAAAAGAGGATGGCACCATTCTTGGGCAGAAGGTGACCGCACTCGATGCAGTCGGCGTCTATGTGCCGGGCGGAAAGGCGGCATACCCGTCCTCTGTGCTGATGAATGTCATTCCGGCACAGGTTGCAAGTGTGGGACGCATCGCGATGGTGACGCCACCTGCTGCTAATGGAAGTGTACCCGCAGGTGTCCTCGTTGCGGCCGATATCCTCGGTGTGGATGAAATTTATAAAGTCGGCGGGGCACAGGCGGTTGCGGCCCTTGCCTATGGGACTGAAACGATCAGGCCTGTGGATAAAATCGTAGGCCCTGGTAATATCTTTGTGGCACTTGCCAAAAAAGAAGTGTATGGACTTGTGGATATCGACAGCATCGCCGGACCTAGTGAGATTGTCGTGCTGGCAGATGAAACGGCAAATGCCCATGAAGTGGCGGCAGATATGCTTTCTCAGGCAGAGCATGATGAACGGGCATCCTGTGTGCTGGTGACAACCTGTGGAGAACTTGCGGAGCGTGTGGCGCTTGAAGTGGAAAAGCAGTTGACCGATCTGCCCCGGGAAGATATTGCCCGCGCCTCGATCAATGAATTTGGTGCAATCTATGTGACAGAGTCTATGGAGGAAGCCTTACGGGTCGTCAATGAACTGGCCCCGGAGCATCTGGAAGTGATGACAAAGGAACCGATGAATCTGCTCCCGTTCATCAAGCATGCAGGGGCGATTTTCCTTGGTAGATACAGTTCGGAGCCGGTTGGGGATTATTTTGCAGGACCGAATCACGTTTTGCCGACAAATGGGACAGCGAGGTTCTCCAGTGGATTATCTGTGGATGAATTTGTGAAAAAGTCGAGCATCATCATGTACAGTCAACAGGCGCTTGAGGATAATGTGGATAAAATTGCGGCGTTTGCAAGATTGGAAGGTCTTGAGGCGCATGCACGTGCAGTGGAAGCTAGATTTAAGAAGCGAGGGGAATTTTGATGACAAGAAAGGCAAGCATCGAGCGAAATACAAAGGAAACACAGATAAATCTTTCTTTTACGATAGATGGAGAAGGAGCGGCAAAGCTAGAAACACCGGTCCCTTTTATGACACATATGCTGGACTTGTTCACCAAGCATGGCCAATTCAACCTGGATCTCACTGCAAACGGTGATGTGGATATCGATGATCACCATACGACTGAAGACATCGGAATCTGCCTCGGTCAGGCGCTTAAAGACGCACTTGGGGATAAGATGGGGATAAAACGCTACGGCAATGCCTTTGTCCCGATGGATGAGGCGCTTGCCCAGGTGGTTGTGGATCTGAGCAACCGTCCACACCTTGAAATCAGGGCGGAGTTCCCGAGCCAGAAGGTAGGTACATTCGATACGGAGCTTGTGCATGAATTTTTGTGGAAACTGGCGTTGGAAGCACGCATGAACCTGCATGTAATCGTACATTACGGAAGCAATACACACCACATCATTGAAGCGATTTTCAAAGCATTGGGACGTGCCCTGGACGAAGCGACCACCATCGATCCCCGTGTAAAAGGAGTGCCTTCCACGAAAGGAATGTTATAGAATGATCGGCATCATCGATTACGGAATGGGAAATTTATATAGTGTGAGCAAGGCGCTGGAACGGATGGATGTACCGTACGTCATCTCCTCGGATCAGGAAGTACTGGCAAAGGCGGACAGTTTGATTCTGCCTGGAGTTGGATCATTCCGGGATGCGATGGCCATTTTAAAGGAAACAGAGCTTGACAGATTTATTTTAAATGAAGTGAATCGTGGTAAAAAGTTGCTTGGAATCTGTCTTGGTATGCAACTCTTGTATGGAGAAAGCGAGGAGAACGGTGTCACGGAAGGTCTCGGTCTGCTTGAAGGCAGGGTCGTACGTTTTTCCGGTGTCACTCAGCAAGGTGAGCGTTACAAGGTTCCCCATATGGGCTGGAACAAGCTGGACATTCAACAGGAGTCTCCGCTTTTGGATGGACTTGAGGATGATTTTGTCTATTTTGTACATTCGTATTATGTGACAGGCTTTGCCTCGGAAGAATTGCTGGCAAGCAGCAGCTATGATGTGCAGGTTCCGGCTGTAGTGGGGCGTGGGAATGTATTCGGTACACAGTTCCACCCGGAGAAAAGCAGTGACGCAGGTCTAGCGATACTCAAGAATTTTGTAGGTTTGACGGAAAAGGGGGAGAGGTAGATGGCATTTACGATCTATCCGGCAATCGATATGCGAGGCGGGAAATGCGTGCGGTTGCTGCAGGGGGATTACAGCAAGGAAACGGTTTACGGGGATTCCCCTTTTGAGATGGCAAAGAGCTTTGCTGAGCAAGGTGCGGAATGGATACATATGGTGGATCTTGATGGGGCGAAGGCAGGCGGCCCTGTCAATAACTCCTATGTGCTTCAAGTAGCCCGTGAGCTTGATGTAAAGGTGCAGATTGGAGGCGGGATCCGGACCCCTTTGGATGTGGAGCAATATCTCTCCCAAGGCGTGGACCGCGTCATTTTAGGAAGCGCAGCAATCAACAATCCTGCTTTTGTAAAAGAAATGCTGGCACGATACGCTGAAAAGATCGCAATCGGGCTGGATGCGAAGGATGGGTATGTGGCTACGGAAGGCTGGGTCGAGACCTCCACGGTAAAAGCGACCGTGCTAGGACGCGAGCTTGCAGAGGCTGGTGCAAAGACTTTTATTTTCACTGATATCGCAACGGACGGCATGCTTTCCGGACCAAATGTGGAGGCGACGGTGGAGCTTGCCCAGGCAACAGGAGCTTCCGTCATTGCATCCGGGGGCGTCAGCTCGATGGGCGATCTGCAGGTGCTAAGGGAGTTTGCCGGGCGTGGCGTTGTAGGAGCTATTGTCGGTAAGGCAATTTATACAAATAAAATTTCTCTGCCTGATGCGTTAAAAGAGGTGAAGTAGCCATGCTGACGAAACGAATTATTCCTTGTCTGGATGTTAAAGAGGGAAGAGTGGTCAAAGGGGTGCAATTTGTGGAATTGCGTGACGCCGGTGACCCGGTGGAGCTTGCGGCCTTTTATGACCAGGAGGGAGCGGATGAGCTGGTGTTCCTCGATATTTCGGCGTCCCATGAAGGGCGGGAAACGATGGTGGAAGTAGTCGAGCAGGTTGCTGCCAAGCTCGCGATCCCTTTTACTGTCGGCGGCGGCATCAATACGATCGAGGATATGAAACGGCTATTGCGAGCAGGAGCGGATAAGGTTTCCTTGAATACGGCAGCCTTGCTCAATCCGACGCTGATCCAAGCGGGAAGTGACTATTTTGGCTCCCAGTGTATTGTGGTGGCCATTGATGCGAAATATGATGAGGAGCTTGGAAGCTGGCGAGTCTATACGCATGGCGGACGTCGGGAAACGGAATGGGAAGTGGTAGATTGGGCGAAGGAAGCTGTACGCCTTGGTGCCGGGGAGATCCTGTTGACAAGCATGGATAGCGATGGCGAGAAAAAGGGCTTCAACCTTGCTTTGACGAAAGCGGTCAGCTCGGCCGTCGGTGTACCGGTCATTGCGTCCGGTGGAGCAGGAGAGGCTGCGCATTTTCTTGATGCTTTTGAGGAAGGTGCGGCAGACGCGGCGCTTGCAGCATCCATTTTCCACTATAAAGAAACGTCGGTACGTGAAGTGAAATCATTTTTAAAAGAGAAGGGGGTGCTCGTACGATGAGTGTAGAAATCAATTTGCAAGCGGTGCGTTTTGATGAGAAAGGCCTTGTGCCGTGCATCGTACAGGATGCCATGACTCGCGAGGTGTTGACGCTTGCCTATATGAACGGGGAGTCGCTCGTGAAAACGGTGGAAACCCGTGAAACATGGTTTTGGAGCAGGTCCCGCGGTGAACTCTGGCATAAAGGCGCCACGTCAGGCAATACGCAAAAGGTGATCGAAATGCGTTATGACTGCGATCAGGATGCAGTCCTAGTGCTGGTAGAACCGAATGGTCCGGCTTGCCATAAAGGTGAGGAGACGTGTTTCCATGAGGTCATGCTGAAGGACAGTGCGGTGAGCGGCGAGGTGGCCGGAGGTTCGAGTTTGGAGATTCTATCGACTTTGGAACATTTAATAGAAGAAAGACAGCAGCAGATGCCTGAAGGGTCGTATACCACGTACCTGTTTGAAGAGGGTGTGGATAAGATCTTGAAGAAGGTTGGGGAAGAGGCAGCAGAGGTTATCATTGCAGCGAAGAACCGCGATAAGAATGAGCTTACTTGGGAGGCTGCTGATCTGATTTTTCATTTGATGGTGCTGTTGCGTGAGCAGGGAGTGCGGTTGGATGAGGTGCTGGCGGTTTTGGAGGAGCGGCATACAGGGAGTAAGTGATGAGGGAGTGTTTCTTTGGCAGGGTGTTTGCTGCTGGGGAGGCGCTTTTTTTTGTTGTGTTGAGCCAATGACGTCGATGTGATCCAATGTGCGCGAATTGTGTCGAAGAATGCGTTTTATCGTTATCATAGTGTTTTTCGTTGATATATCGGAAAATCCGTTGATAAAAAGTTTTTTTCGTTGATATATGGAAAAAACCGTTGATATGTGGGGCATTTTCGTTGATAAGTTTTTTTGAGGGGTGTGGTGTTGCGTGGGGTTGTAGTGTTTTTCGTTTTTTGGCGGGGGTGTTGGGGAGGGATGGCTTAAGACCGGCGCCAGACCCCGTGGGGAGTGGTAGTTGGAGTTAAAAAGTGCGCTAAGTTTGTTTTATTGAGGGAGGTTGTGTGGTTTTTGGGGTCAGGCCCCAGGCGGCCGACGGGTTTTTATTTGACGAATTCGTGGCGGGGGTTTGGTGGTTGTTTAGTTTGTTTTGGAGGGGTGTGTTTGCGTGACGAGGGGGGGAGCGAAGCGCTGGGGGCGCTTTGGCTTGATGGGGTGGGGTGGTTTTGCGGTTTTGAATTTTTTGTTGGGGAGGGATGGCTTAAGACCGGCGCCAGACCACATAGGGTGAGGTCGTGGAGTTGATAATGTGTGCTAAGGTTGTTTAATAGGGGGAGGTTGTGTGGTTTTTGGGGTCAGGCCCCAGGCGGCCGGCGGGTTTTTATTTGACGAATTGGTGGCGGGGGTTTGGTGGCTGTTTAGTTTGTTTTGGAGGGGTGGGTTTGCGTGGCGAGGGGGGCGCTTTGGCTTGCGGGATTTCGTGTTTTTGCGGTTTTGGATTTTTTGTTGGGGAGGGATGGCTTAAGACCGGCGCCAGACCCCATAGGGTGAGGTCGTAGAGTTTAATTATGTGAGCTAAGGTTGTTTAATTGTGGGAGGTTGTGTGGTTTTTGGGGTCAGGCCCCAGGCGGCCGGCGGGTTTTTAGGGGACGAATTCGTGGCGGGAGGTTGGGTTTTGTTTAGATTGTTTTGGAGGGGGAGGTTTGCGTGGCGTGCGGGGAGCGAAGCGCTGGGGGCGCTTTGGCTTGATGGGGTTGCTTTGTTTTGCGGTTTTTGTGCAAATTTGGTTGAATAATTTTGCCATCTGTTGTGAGGGGGGGAGTTGTGTTATACTACGAACGGTAAAGTATGTTTTGTTGGAGGCTATAATGGGAGAGAAACCGAATTTGAAGAAGAGTGTTACTAAGGTGATCCCATTTGCGCAGAATGGGGATTATTTTTATCAAAAGGGAATTCGTGCTTATCGGAAGCGGGATTTATATAAAGCGAGGAAATGGCTGCAGCGAGCGGAGGATTTGAAGCCGAGTGATGCGTCGATCATGTGCCAGCTGGCGATTGTGTTGACGGAGCTTGGGGATTATCAGCGTTCGAATGAGCTGTTGATGGATATTGTGGAGAACCTGGAGCCGGAGATGCATGATTGCCATTATTTTTTGGCGAACAATTATGCGTATCTTGGTTTGTTTCAGGAGTCAAGAAAGCATGCCGAGGAATATTTGACTGTGGAGCCGGATGGTGAGTTTGTCGAGGATACGGAGGATCTGATGGATCTTCTTTCGATTGAAACGGATGAGCCGGAGGACTATGTTTTTGGTCAGGACCATCTCATTGTGATGCAGGAACAGGCCCGGAACCTCTTGGAAAAAGGCCAGCTTGATGAGGCGCTTGAGCTGTTGGAGGAGATCATCGAGGAGTATCCGCAGTTCTGGTCGGCGTACAACAATTTGGCGCTCGCTTATTTTTATAAAGGAAATCTGACAGAGGCACGCGATGTATTGGAGGATGTTCTCGACAAAAACCCGGGCAATCTTCATGCATTGTGCAATCTGCTTGTGTTCTATCATTATGAAAATAACCTGGATGAGATGAAAGTCCTTGCAGCTAGATTGGAAAAGGTGACACCGATTCTAGTGGAGCATCGCTATAAGCTTGGTGCGACATTCGGCTTGATCGGCCGTCATGACCTTGCTTACAAATGGCTGCGATCCCTGCAACGAAACGGATTCCAGGGGGACGGCACGTTCTTTTTCTGGTTGGCAAATGCAGCCTACCATACGGAACGCTATCAAGTTGCCGAGCAGGCTTGGGCGAAAGTGTTAGAGATGAATCCTGAAAAGGCCGGCACCGAACCTTGGAAGCAGAAGGATGAAGTGAATTTGGAATTGGAAGAGGCAGAGCAGCTTTTCAAGATTTTCACGCTCAGCTTTTCCAAGAAAACGACCATAAAGAATGTGCTCGATCAGCCATATGCAAGTTCCAGTGTACGTGATTTTGCCATGGCAGCACTCCTGAAGAAAAAGGATGTTCCGCTTAGCATTACTAACGGCTACGAGATAGCATCCCTGCTGAAGCTTCATTCCACTGATCAGGCATTGAAGGAATGGTTCATCCTTTTCGCCAGAGCGCAAAAAGAAGCGGTCAGCTTCACAAATGCATCCGCATGGGCAAGCGCCTTTGATTATGTATGGAGCAAAAACAACGGCTACAGAGCCAAACAAAAAGAATTGGCGGAGCAATACAACGTCTCTGTGAGCACCCTAAGAAAATACGCAAAAAAGGTAGAGGACCTCATGGACACCACACCTTGACAAGAAGCTGAGACAATACAAATGTCTTGGCTTTTTGATTTCCCTTTTTTTGAGCAAAAAGTTGGACGTACAACTAGTCTGTTATATAGGATAGTAACTGGGAATACTTTTACTAGAAGTATTCCGAAAAACAGATAACAGGCTTCTTAAAAATAGGATGAAAAACTAGGGTCCTTTCATAAAAATAACGACTGATAGTATTTAAAGGAGTGGACAACATGACAGAAGAGAAAATTTATGATGTGGTAATTATCGGAGCAGGACCGGCTGGGATGACAGCTGCAGTGTATACTTCCCGTGCAAACCTGAGCACATTGATGATCGAGCGCGGAATGCCGGGCGGCCAGATGGCGAATACGGAGGAAGTGGAAAATTACCCTGGATTTGACCATATCCTTGGACCTGAGCTTTCTACGAAAATGTTTGATCATGCGAAAAAATTCGGTGCGGAATATGCATACGGAGACGTAAAAGAGATTGTTGACGGCAAGGAATATAAGACTGTCAATGCAGGAGGCAAATCCTATAAAGCGCGCACGGTGATCATTTCCAGCGGTGCGGAATATAAGAAAATCGGCGTTCCAGGTGAAAAAGAGCTTGGCGGCCGCGGGGTTTCCTATTGCGCGGTTTGTGATGGAGCGTTCTTTAAAGGAAAAGAGCTTGTCGTAGTAGGTGGGGGAGACTCTGCGGTGGAAGAGGGCGTATACTTGACCCGCTTTGCTTCAAAAGTAACGATTGTACACCGCCGCGATGAGCTGCGTGCACAGAAAATCCTTCAGCAACGCGCATTTGACAACGAGAAGATCGATTTCATCTGGAGTCATACAGTGAAGGAAATCAATGAATTGAACGGAAAAGTGGGCAGTGTGACGCTTGTGAGCACAAAAGACGGCTCCGAGCAGGAATTCAAAACAGATGGCGTGTTCATCTATGTGGGCATGCTTCCACTGACTAAACCATTCCTTAACCTTGGCATCACCAATGATATGGGTTATATCGAAACGAATGAGCGCATGGAGACGAAGGTGCCTGGCATCTTTGCAGCCGGGGATATCCGTGAAAAGACTCTGCGCCAGATTGTTACCGCAACTGGGGACGGAAGCATCGCTGCACAAAGCGCACAGCATTATGTAGAAGAGCTGGTAGAAGAGTTAAAAGCCCAGCAAACAGAGAAAATCTAAGGGATTTGACGGTAGATGGAGGATTATGGGTAAACTTGTCGAAATATCCTCTTAACCAAATCGTAACTGCGCTTTAACCAATCTGTAACAGCTTTGAAACAATAATCGGTTATTATATAAATAGTAATTGACCCCCTTTTATAAATATAGTTGGACGGTACGGGTTCCCTTTTTCCCGTACCAATTTTTTTTGCCTTTTTTTGATCATCCCCTTACGATCCATTCTACATTGTCAGGAAATCTCACACCTTGTACTACATATATCCTTTTGTGTGCTATACTATTGAAAGTAAAGCGTTTTCACGAGACTGGAATCGATACCCTATATAATCATAAAAACGAGCAAGCGCAAAGTTCCCTAATTTGTAGAACTTTACTGTGTCTTATTTCATCCTTTTAAAGTAAAATAGAAATGATACACTTGGCTAGTTCTGAAAATCGAATTATTTATTACCTCAGTTTGGATAATGAAGGATCCTGCTGAGCTTTCCAATAAAATTGAGGTGAGGAATCATGCAAAGAGTAACAAATTGTGTATTAGTGCGTGATGATAAAGTCCTTCTTCTGCAAAAGCCGAGACGCGGCTGGTGGGTAGCCCCTGGCGGGAAGATGGAGCATGGGGAGTCTGTGAAGGATTCCGTTGTGCGTGAATATCGCGAAGAAACAGGCATATATTTAAAAAATCCTGCCCTTAAGGGTGTTTTTACTTTTGTGATAAAAGAAGGAAATGAGATCGTTTCCGAATGGATGATGTTCACGTTCCTGGCGACGGAATATGACGGCCATAACGTGTTGGAGTCGGAGGAAGGCAAGATCGAATGGCACAAAGCCGAGGATATTGCGGAATTGCCGATGGCTCCGGGGGATTTTCATATTCTGGATTATTTGATAAAAGGAACGGGGATGATCTTCGGTACGTTTACATACACGCCGGATTTCGAATTGTTATCCTATCGTCTGGATCCCAATTAATAAAGCTCTTTTCGTAAAGTTTGTTGTTTTGACAAAAAAAATCGGGTTTTGGATTTTTTACAGTAATACCCTATGCATTATTTTAAAAAAGTAAATGATCTCATACACCGAAAAGAGCACGATGATACGAAATTTCACGTGTATACATTTTGATTCGACAAAAGCAACAATGTCTGCGAAAACGTTACAAATAAAGGAGAGGAAGCAGCATGAGTACAGGTACGAGCAGTGATGTGGAATTAGTCATTATTACTGGAATGAGTGGAGCAGGCAAAACCGTTGCCATTCAAAGCTTGGAGGATTTAGGCTTTTTCTGCGTGGACAATCTTCCTCCTACACTTTTGCCGAAATTTCTGGAGCTGATGGAGGAGTCCGGAAACAAGATGAACAAGGTAGCCCTTGTCATGGATCTTAGGGGTCGGGAATTCTTCGACAGCTTGTTTGAAGCGCTTGACGATATTTCCGAGCTATCATGGGTGACGCCGCAGATCCTGTTCCTGGATGCAAAGGATTCGGTGCTTGTCAGCCGCTATAAGGAAACAAGACGGTCACATCCGCTTGCGAAATCGGGATTGCCGCTTGAGGGAATCGAACATGAACGTGAGTTGTTAGAAGAGCTGAAAGGCCGTGCTCAGCTGATTCTCGATACTTCCAATTTAAAACCGCGAGAACTTAGAGAGAAAATCCTCAAACAATTTGCAACGCACTCCAAACAAACTTTCAAGGTGAATGTCCTTTCTTTTGGATTTAAATATGGACTCCCGATTGATGCAGATCTTGTCTTTGATGTCCGTTTCCTGCCAAATCCGCATTACATCGATCATATGAGGCCGATGACCGGATTGGATGAAGAAGTATCTTCCTATGTGCTAAAATGGTCGGAAACACAGAAGTTCATTGAAAAGCTGACAGATCTTTTGAGCTTTATGCTTCCTTACTATAAGCGTGAAGGAAAAAGCCAGATTGTGATTGCGATCGGCTGCACAGGCGGCCAGCACCGTTCTGTGACTCTAGCGGAGTACTTTGCAAAGCATTTCAAGGACGATTATGATACGCTGGTTACACATCGTGATATCGAGCGGCGAAAGGAAAAACGCTGATGAGTCGTTCAAAACTTCCGAAAATTGTCATTCTTGGAGGAGGCACAGGTCTTCCTGTCCTGCTTCGGGGATTGAAACATTATGATGTGGACATCACTGCCATTGTAACAGTGGCAGACGATGGCGGAAGCTCAGGCAGACTGCGTGACGAGCTCCATATCCCGCCTCCGGGTGATGTCCGCAATGTACTCGCGGCCCTATCCGATGTAGAACCATTGGTGGAGGATCTTTTCCAGCACCGTTTTCAAGCGGGCAACGGCCTGTCCGGCCATTCACTAGGCAATTTGCTCTTGGCAGCAATGACCACCATCACCGGGGATTTTGTTCACGCAATACGCGAGATGAGCAAGGTATTGAATGTACGGGGCAAAGTGCTCCCTGCAGCAAACCAGAGTGTCGTCCTTCATGCGGAAATGGAAGATGGTACGGTGATTTCCGGTGAATCCAAAATTCCCTACTCCGGTAAAAAGATCAAGCGGGTATTCCTGACACCTGAAAACGTGGAGCCTCTCCGTGAATCTGTGGAGGAAATCAGGAAAGCCGACCTGATCATCGTTGGGCCTGGTAGCCTGTATACCAGTATCCTGCCAAACCTGCTGGTGCCTAAAATCGGCGAGGCGGTCTGTGAGTCTAATGCTAAAAAAATATATATCTGCAATGTGATGACGCAAGCCGGCGAAACTTTGGACTACACGGCAAGCGACCATGTAAAAACCTTGTATGATCATCTTGGGTGTCCTTTTATGGATACGATCCTTGTAAATGAAGAGGATATTCCGGAAGAGATAAAATTCCGATATAAGAAGGAATATGCCACTCCGGTTGTCTATGACATCGCAAAATTATCGGAAATGGGCCTGAAGATTGTCCATGATAAGATTATCCGATACGAAGATGGATATATTAGACATGACACACAAAAAGTGGCAGCGCTTTTATACTCGATGATACGTCAAGAAAAATAGAAAAAAATGCAAACGGGTGCACGTCTTAGGTGGTTAGAGATGAGGGGTTTTCCTTTTAAAATGACTCATCGCTTCCCCAACATTTATTCACTGGGGGGTGATCAATCGTGTCCTACGCTTCTGAAACGAAGAAAGAATTAACAACCATTGAAATCAAGGACTGCTGCGTAAAAGCCGAGCTTGCTGCATTAATCAGGATGAACGGTTCGCTCTCCTTTTCCAACAGGAAATTGATATTGGATATTCAAACGGAAAATGCTGCGATAGCGAGAAGGATCTATACGCTGACAAAAAAGATATATGATGTACGTGTCGAGCTGCTTGTACGTAAGAAAATGAGGCTGAAGAAGAATAACGTCTATATTGTTCGCTATGCCGAGCAGGCGCACTATATCCTTGATGAATTGAAGATACTGAAGGACGGCTTTACGTTTGTCCGTGACATATCACCGGAATTGATCGCAAAGAAATGCTGCAAGCGCTCCTATTTGCGCGGTGCATTCCTTGCAGGGGGTTCCGTGAATAATCCGGAAACGTCTTCCTATCATCTTGAAATTTTTTCACTTTACCATGAACATAACGAATCTTTATGCGAGCTTATGAATATGTTTCACTTAAACAGTAAAACGCTGGAACGCAAGAAAGGATTCATCACATACTTGAAAGAGGCAGAGAAGATCGCTGAATTCCTCAGCATCATCGGTGCCCATCAAGCGTTGTTGAAATTCGAGGATATCCGCATCGTGCGCGACATGAGAAATAGTGTCAATCGTCTCGTGAACTGCGAAACCGCCAATCTGAATAAAACGATAGGAGCTGCCATCAGGCAGGTCGAAAACATCCGCTTCATCGACCGCACTGTAGGGCTTCATATCCTGCCCGATAAATTGAGGGAAATTGCTGAGCTCCGCGTCAACTATCAGGATGTGACCCTGAAGGAGCTTGGGGAAATGGTGTCGAGCGGCACCATCAGCAAATCCGGTATCAATCACCGCTTACGCAAAATTGATGAGATCGCCGATAAATTACGTGCAGGAGAAACCGTTCATTAATTAAAAATATAAATAGATATAGAGGAGGAAGAATAATGGTACAAAAACAAGTAGATGTTCGTTTGAAAACAGGCTTACAAGCACGCCCAGCAGCCCTTTTCGTACAAGAAGCAAACCGCTTCTCATCCGATGTATTCCTAGAAAAAGACGGCAAAAAGGTGAACGCAAAAAGCATCATGGGCCTAATGAGCCTTGCAATCGGTTCCGGAGCAACCATCACCCTGATCGCCGATGGCCACGACGAAGAGGATGCAATCGCAGCATTGACCACATACGTACAGCAAGAAAATTAAGGGAAAAGGATACCGTGGATGGTGTCCTTTTTTTGTTTGGGCTGGGTCTGCGGGGTTTTGGGTGGTGTTGTTATACTGGAAATCCTTTATTAAAACGTTATTTTTTATAGACAAGTTTTGCGGGGCGTGGTTGAGGGGTTTTGCGGTGTCGTGAAACAAACGTTTGTTTAAAAAATGATATTTTGGTAGAGGGATTTATAGGGTTTTTTCTGATTTTAGGGAGTTTTGCGGAATTATCCTGCAAATCCTTTTTTAAAACGTTAATTTGTTTTGACAAGTTTTGCAGGGCGTGGTTGAGGGATTTCGGGGTGTTGTGAAACAAACGTTTGATTAAAAAATGGTATGCTGCGAAAATGAGTGATTCTTTCAAATTTGGGAGGTTTAGTATACTCATAGCGGCTACAGCTCTATTGAGAGAGTGTTCGAGAGTGCTACGATGGTCTTGCCAGTGGGTGTCGATGAATGTCGGATAACGCGGTTTGTGCATAAATGGTTTTTTTTTGAGCGTAAATGGGGCAGAATTGAGCGCAAATGCAAATCTTTGTGCATAAAGACATTATAATTCACCGCAAATCGAATTTTTTGTGCATAACGCCTTTTTTACCCTGGAGAGCTACCGAGTTTACCCGCCGCAACCCGTGTTTTATCGTAAAAACAAATAAAAAACCCCCAATCCATCCGAATCGGGGGCTCTTCTGCTAACTATTAGTTATTTTTAATAACCTTATCAATCAATCCGTACTCAAGCGCTCTTTCCGCTGTCATGAAGTTGTCACGGTCTGTGTCGCGTGAGATTACTTCGATCGGCTGGCCTGTGTTCTCGGAAAGGATTGTGTTCAGCTTTTCGCGTAGGAAGAGGATGCGTTTTGCAGCAATCTCGATTTCCGTTGCCTGTCCTTGTGCACCGCCAAGTGGCTGATGGATCATGACTTCAGAGCTTGGCAGGGCAAAGCGCTTGCCTTTAGCACCTGCAGAAAGTAGGAAAGCTCCCATGGAAGCTGCCATACCTACACACATTGTGCTGACATTTGGCTTGATGAAGTTCATTGTGTCATAGATTGCCATACCGGCAGTGATGGATCCGCCCGGGCTGTTGATGTAAAGCGAGATATCCTTTTCTGGATCTTCTGCTGCCAGGAATAGAAGTTGGGCAACGATGGAGTTTGCCACGTTGTCGTCGATTGCACTCCCAAGAAGGATGATGCGATCTTTTAATAGACGGGAGTAGATGTCATATGCACGCTCTCCACGGCTTGTTTGTTCAATAACTGTAGGAATTAAGTTCATCTCACTTTTCCTCCTTTAAATTAGGTAATAATCTGAGTTTTGCTAGGTTCATATGTATTAGATTCCATAACAGAAAAAGTGTTACAGATATCATTCGGGAACCTAGACCAATAAATCAGTATTTCTTTAACTTTATGTACTTTTATCATACATATAAGGTCAATAATGGTCAAATAAAAACCATCGCAAAAACCCCTATTTTTCTCCATGTAATAATGATATCCATTATGAAAGGCAATTAAACTTCCTAATAGGTAAAAGGTGGTTTTAACTCCAGCCTCTAATCGGGATGTTAAGCAACTTAATTAGGATTATTGAAGCACATCAAGTCCTTGCCAAATAGTAAAAACGATGAAGACTATAAGAATAATAAGAATGAACCAAGAAAAAATATGTTTTTTTCCGCGAATGATGGAATATGCAAAATAGGATAGAAGACATACAAGACCAATTGCCATCAAGGCATAGAGTAAATAAAAGAAAATGTACAAAATAATCACCTCAATAATAATAATATAGAAAATCTTATACTAGTGTAATTTTAACATAGCTGTTTAGAATTGAAGGAAATAGATTTTGTAGCTTGCTTGAATTGTTGTTTCGAGCTATAATAGCATATGGACATACTCAATAAGCGCTCGTAGCTCAGGGGATAGAGCGGTGGTTTCCGGTACCGCGTCATGCGGGGGTTCGAATCCCTCCGAGCGCGCCATTCTTACATAAGCTGCTAACTGGAAAAACTTACAGCTCAGATCAAGCAAAAACCTATGTTACAATATTACAAGTAGCGGACAAGCGCCGTGAAAAACATTTAACTTTCAACCCAGTGTCGGCACACTGGGTTTTCTATTTGTTTACATAACAACAGGGGCCTGACCCTCAGCGCTTTAAAGCGCTGAGGGTCAGGCCCCTTTCTATTATGCCCCCCTTTTTTATTACAATAAGATGTTATTTACCGCTTCCCTGCATTCCCGCCGTGAAGTGGGCGTATAGTTATAGGGGGATACAGGGCTTCCAACATTTTTCGATACAATTTGGGTCTGTTCTCATGTACAATAAGAATGCGCTTACAAATGAGGTGCCAGCGTCCGTTTTCTGACTGATACACACTGAAACGAGAGTGGGGCAACGGACGGTTGCACCTGAAGACTGACAAAAAGAAGGCAAGGAAAGAAGGGAGAATGGGAATGAAGCAATCTGTAGGTTTGTATCAGGAACAAACACTGAAGCTTGCGATGACGCAGGAGTTGAAGCAGGCCATTACGTTGCTGCAGTATTCTTCGCATGAGCTGCTTGATTTTCTGCAAGAGCAATCTCTGGAAAACCCCCTTTTAGAGCTGAAGGAACTGGAGGCTCCAAGGGAGTTTGCGGCTTCTCGAGTCAAGCGCCTGAGACAGCGCAGCAAAGCAGGGGCAAAACAGGGCTTTTCGATTGAGAACTTCAGTAGGCATGGGGAAACCCTTCATCACCATTTGAAGCAGCAGCTATTGGATAGCGGGCTGGCGGAAAACCCACTGCAACTTATTAAACGAATGATCGACTATATAGATGAGAACGGATATTTACAGGAAGAAACTAAAACAATCGCACAGCAGCTAAGGGTACCGACCCATGAGGTAGAACAGGCCATCGCAGGAATCCAGAGCTTAGAGCCGGCAGGAGTAGGGGCGAAGGATTTGAAGGAATGTTTACTGCTTCAATTGAGAAGGCTGCCGAATCGTTCACACTTGGCAGAAAAGATCCTGGAAGAGGACTTCACCCTTTTTGCTGAAAAAGCGTGGAAGACCTTGGCGAAGAAGCATGATATCAGTTTAAAGGAAATTCAGGAGGTTCACGATGAGATCGTGAAGCTGCACCCGCGTCCGGGGAATCTATATGAGACAACGGAGAAGCCGCGGTATATCATTCCTGACTTGATTGTTCAGCAACTGCATCATCAGTTCGTCGTTTCGTTGAATGAGGAGATCGTGCCGCAGATTGCAATCAATGAGAAATACAAATCAAGTCTTTCCTCCCAGGGTGAAGTGGATGCCTATCTTCAGGAGAAGCTCCAGCAGTGCCAATGGATCGTGAAAAGCATCGAGCATCGCAAGTACACGCTTGTAAAAGTGATGGAAGAGATCGTTTCGGCACAGCTGTCCTTTTTCCTGAACGGGCCATCCTTCTTGAAGCCGCTGACTCTGAAGGATATTGCGGAACGCCTTAACGTACATGAGTCGACGGTAAGCCGGGCGACAAAGGAAAAATACGTGCAGACGCCGTTCGGACTGTTTGAATTGAAATATTTCTTCAGTCAGAGCCTGACAGGCCAGTTTGATGAAGAGAAGTCAACCAAGCAGGTGCAGCAGCTTGTAGAGGAACTGGTAAAAGCTGAGGATAAGCGGAAGCCTTTATCCGATCAACAGCTGACAAACCTCCTGCAAAAGGAGTATAGTATAGCTATCTCCAGAAGGACGGTTGCGAAATATCGGGATCTGTTGAATATCCCGAGCTCCTCGATGAGAAAACGCTACGATTGAGAAGGGTGTAAGAGAGTTGAATCTGATGTTTTATACAAAGTTGGACTGTCCGCTATGCGAAAAGGCGAAAGCCAGGCTTCAGGAGCTGCAGGGCGAGATGGACTTTACAATAGAAGAAGTGGATATCTATAAGGATGATGCCTTACTGGAAAAATATCAAATCATGATTCCTGTGGTGGAATGTGATGGGGAAATGCTTGGTTACGGTATCATAAACAAAGAAGAAATAAGAAAGCGTTTACTTGAAAAAATCCGATAGACCCTAGTTGCATAAGGGTTTCACCTTTGTTACAATCAACTTGTAGCAAGGGTGATTTTTTTTACCGCTACTGGGACACAATATGTCATAGCGGGACATATAATGTCCAATAAGGTAAAATCTGCACCTTAAAGGGGAAGCTATAATGAAACAGATTATTGAAGTACAAAAGAAATTGTTGCCTGATCTTCTTTCCATTATGCAGAAACGATACGAAATCCTGCGTTACATAAGGTTGATGCAGCCGATCGGAAGAAGAAGCTTGTCAGGCAGTCTTGGCTTGAGTGAGCGTGTGCTGAGAAGTGAAGTCGACTTCCTTAAAGCGCAAAACCTGATTCATGTGAGTGTTGCCGGCATGACACTGACACAAGAGGGTACCGTTCTTTTAAAGAGCCTGGAGGAAATCATGAAAGAGGTTTCCGGTTTAAAGGTACTTGAAGCGGGAATAGAAGAAAAGTTAGGTATTTCAAAGGTAGTCGTCGTTCCGGGAGACAGTGACCAATCCCCTTGGGTTAAAAAAGAGATGGGTCGGGCATGCGTGAACACGATGCGCAAAAGATTCCATGACGAAAATATCATCGCAGTGGCTGGTGGAACAACCATTTCCTCCGTTGCCGAGATGATGAAGCCGGACACGAAAAACCGTGAATTGCTGTTTGTCCCTGCACGTGGCGGCCTTGGCGAAAAGGTGCAGAACCAGGCAAATACCATTTGTGCGACGATGGCAGAAAAGGCGATGGGCAATTACCGATTGCTCCACATCCCTGATTCGCTCAGTCACGAGTCGTACCAGTCCATGATAGAGGAACCATCCATTAAAGAAGTGATCGGGTTGATCAAAAATTCTAGTATGGTTATTCATGGAATTGGAGACGCTAAAACAATGGCACAACGCCGTAAAACAGCACCTGAAAATATGCAGAAAATCGAACAGGCACATGCAGTCGCAGAAGCTTTTGGCTACTATTTTAACGAAGCCGGCGAGGTAGTGCATAAAGTTCAAACCGTAGGAATGCAGTTGGCAGATTTGGAAAAGATAGAATGTGTGATTGCAGTAGCGGGTGGCGCATCGAAAGCAAAGGCGATCCGTGCATATTTAAAAAAAGCTCCCCATACCATCCTCATCACGGATGAAGGAGCGGCAAAAGAGTTAATTAGGGAGTAACAACCCTTAATAATAAGGTTCTGTGAAAACACAGTATGTTTTTATATAAACTAGCAGGTGATTGGAGCAATAGGCGAAGACTCCTGCGGGAGAAAGCGATTAGTGGAGACCCCACAGGCGGAGCCGAGGAGGCTCCACAATCGCCCCGCGGAAAGCGCAGCCTAGTGCGGAAATCAACTGCGGTGTTAAACGGGACCACAAAAAATTTCTTAGCAAACTAAGGAGGAAATTAACATGGCAGTAAAGATTGGTATTAACGGATTTGGACGTATTGGACGTAACGTATTCCGCGCAGCATTAAAGAACTCTGAGGTAGAAGTAGTAGCAGTCAACGACTTGACAGATGCTAACATGCTTGCTCACCTATTAAAATATGACAGCGTACACGGCAAATTGGCTGCTGACGTGAAAGTGGACGGCGACAACCTTGTAGTTGACGGCGTAACAATCAAAGTAACAGCTGAGCGTGACCCGGCGAAATTGTCTTGGGGCGAGCTTGGAGTAGACATCGTTGTTGAATCTACTGGATTCTTCACGAAGCGTGCAGACGCTGCGAAACACTTGGAAGCTGGCGCGAAGAAAGTAATCATCTCTGCTCCTGCATCTGATGAGGATATCACAATCGTAATGGGTGTTAACGAAGACAAGTACGATGCAGCTAACCACAACGTTATCTCTAATGCATCTTGTACGACTAACTGCTTGGCGCCATTCGCGAAAGTATTGAACGACAAGTTCGGTATCAAGCGTGGAATGATGACAACTGTTCACTCTTACACAAATGACCAACAGATCTTAGACTTGCCACACAAAGACTACCGTCGTGCGCGTGCTGCAGCTGAGAACATCATCCCGACTTCTACAGGAGCTGCAAAAGCGGTATCCCTAGTATTGCCTGAGCTTAAAGGTAAATTGAACGGTGGAGCAATGCGTGTTCCAACTCCAAACGTATCTTTAGTTGACCTTGTTGCTGAGCTTGACAAAGAAGTGACTGCAGAAGAAGTAAACGCAGCGTTCAAAGCAGCTGCTGAAGGCGACTTAAAAGGAATCCTTGGCTACTCTGAAGAGCCACTAGTATCTGGTGACTACAACGGTAACCCTGATTCTTCCACTATCGATGCATTATCTACAATGGTAATGGAAGGCAGCATGGTAAAAGTAATCTCTTGGTATGACAACGAGAGCGGATACTCCCACCGTGTAGTTGACCTTGCGAAGTACATCGCTTCTAAAGGACTTTAATTTTTGTAGTTAAAATCCGAGGACGAAAATGGCAAAGAAGTTCGAGGAAGCGAAGGCTCGAGCACCACAGCGTATTTTTACATACGTGAGGAGCGGAGAGACGAGCTGACGAAGAAATTCGAAGCCATTTTACCCGCAGGATTTAAACTTCCGCTAGATAATATTTGGAATAAACCGCGAAAGCATTCTATAATAAGAAATGTGAAGTAGAGGGGGAATGGGGAACACACCCCTCCCTCTTTTCTCATGTTCAAAATGAAGCAAATAAATTCCTTTCAAGGGAGGCCGTTTGAAGATGAACAAGAAAAGTATTCGTGACATCGACGTAAAAGGCAAGCGCGTATTTTGCCGTGTGGACTTTAACGTACCGATGAAGGACGGACAAGTAACAGACGAGACTCGTATCCGTGCAGCATTGCCGACAATCAAGCATTTGGTTGATGGAGGAGCGAAAGTGTTGCTTGCGAGCCACTTGGGCCGTCCAAAAGGGCAAGTAGTGGAAGAGCTTCGCTTAAACGCGGTAGCAGCCCGTCTACAGGAGCTTCTTGGTAAAGATGTGAAAAAAGCGGATGAAGCTTACGGCGATTCTGTGAAGAACATGGTAAGCGAAATGAGCGAGGGAGACGTTCTTCTTTTGGAAAACGTACGTTTCTATCCTGGTGAAGAGAAAAATGATCCAGAACTTGCAAAAGAGTTTGCAGCACTTGCTGATGTTTACGTAAACGACGCATTCGGCGCAGCTCACCGTGCACATGCTTCCACAGAAGGAATTGCTCAGCACTTACCGGCAGTAGCAGGCCTCTTGATGGAAAAAGAATTGGAAGTACTAGGAAAAGCCCTTTCTAACCCGGAACGCCCATTCACGGCGATCATCGGTGGAGCAAAGGTTAAAGATAAAATCGGTGTGATCGAGAACCTGCTCAATAAAGTGGACAATCTGATCATCGGTGGTGGACTGGCTTACACGTTCATCAAAGCTAAAGGCTATGATGTAGGAAAGTCACTGCTTGAAGAAGATAAAATCGACCTTGCGAAATCCTTCATGGACAAAGCAAAGGAAAAAGGCGTAAACATGTACATGCCTGTCGATGTTGTCGTTGCAGACGATTTTTCCAACGATGCAAACACGAAAATAGTTCCTATTGAAGAAATCCCTAGCGACTGGGAAGGACTTGATTGCGGACCTAAATCCCGTGAAATCTACGCGGATGTGATCAAGAATTCCAAGCTTGTCATCTGGAATGGACCAATGGGAGTATTTGAACTTGATGCATTTGCCGGCGGAACAAAAGCAGTAGGTGAAGCCTTGGCAGAAGCAAAGGATACATACTCTGTCATCGGTGGGGGAGACTCTGCGGCTGCGGTTGAAAAATTTAACCTGGCAGACAAGATGAGCCATATCTCGACAGGTGGCGGTGCTTCCCTTGAGTTCATGGAAGGCAAAGAGCTTCCTGGAGTAGTGGCACTGAACGATAAGTAATACAGCAAGATAAAATCTGGCTTTGAAAGGAAGGATACCATGCGTAAACCAATTATTGCTGGTAACTGGAAGATGCACAAAACGCTTTCTGAAGCGACAAGCTTTGTGGAAGAGGTAAAAGGACTTGTACCTTCTACAGATAAAGTGGACGCAGTTGTATGTGCGCCTGCATTATTCTTAGAGCGTCTTGTTTCAAATGTGGAAGGAAAAGACCTGAAAATCGGTGCACAGAACATGCACTTTGAAGATAGGGGAGCATTCACTGGCGAAGTGAGCCCTGTTGCGTTAAAAGACATCGGTGTATCCTATGTAGTCCTTGGTCACTCCGAGCGTCGCGAAATGTTTGCAGAAACGGACGAAACAGTGAACAAGAAAACTCTTGCAGCTTTCAAACATGGCCTAACGCCGATCGTTTGCTGCGGTGAAACGCTTGAAGAGCGTGAGTCCGGCAAGACGAACGACATCGTAGGAGATCAGGTGAAAAAAGCTTTAACAGGCTTAACTTCTGATCAAGTAAAAACGACTGTCATCGCATACGAGCCTATCTGGGCAATCGGAACAGGCAAATCTTCCACTGCTGAAGATGCAAACGAAACTTGCGCACACATCCGCAGTGTCATCGCGTCTGAATTTGACCAGGCTGCAGCAGATGCAGTCCGCATTCAGTACGGCGGAAGCGTAAAGCCTACTAACATCGCAGAATACATGGCTCAATCAGATATCGATGGGGCGCTTGTAGGCGGAGCGAGCTTAGAGGCACAATCTTTCTTACAGCTTTTGGAGGCAGGTAAGAATGAGTAAAAAGCCAGTAGCATTAATCATCTTGGACGGTTTCGCATTGCGCGGCGAGACAATGGGTAATGCCGTTGCGCAAGCGAATAAACCGAACTTCGATCATTTCTGGAATACGTATCCCCATGCTGAATTGACGGCAAGCGGGGAAGCAGTCGGGCTACCGGAAGGACAGATGGGCAACTCCGAGGTTGGACATTTGAATATCGGTGCCGGCCGCATCGTATACCAAAGTTTGACACGTGTGAATGTGGCAATCCGCGAAGGCGATTTTTATGAAAATGAAAGCTTCCTGAACGCCATCAATCATGCAAAACAAAACGGCAAGAACCTGCACATCTTCGGCTTGCTTTCCGATGGTGGGGTTCACAGCCATATCCAGCATCTATTTGCCCTTTTAAAACTGGCAAAAAGAGAAGGCCTGGAGCGCGTCTACATCCATGGTTTCCTGGATGGCCGCGATGTTGCACCAAAAAGCGCGTCTGAGTTCATCAAGCAGCTGAACGAACTGCTTCTCGATCTTGGAGTCGGCGAAATCGCAACAATCTCTGGACGCTATTACTCCATGGACCGTGACAAGCGCTGGGATCGTGTGGAAAAGTCGTACCGCGCCATGGTTTACGGAGAAGGCCCGACCTACTCCAATGCGATGGAATGCGTCAATGACTCCTACAACAACGGAATCTTTGATGAGTTCGTCCTTCCTTCTGTCATGACAAAGGAAGATGGAAGCCCAGTTGCCACCATCCAGGAGGACGATGCGGTCATTTTCTATAATTTCCGCCCGGACCGAGCGATCCAGATTTCCAACACGTTCACAAACAAGGACTTCCGTTCCTTCGACCGTGGACCGAAGCACCCGGACAACCTGATGTTCGTCTGCTTCACACATTTCAGTGAAACCGTGGACGGATATGTAGCGTTCAAGCCTGTCGGAATGGATAATACGCTTGGTGAAGTACTATCCCAAAACGGCCTGAAGCAGCTGCGCATTGCCGAAACGGAAAAATATCCACATGTTACCTTCTTTATGAGCGGTGGACGTGAGGATGCATTCCCTGGTGAGGAACGTCTTTTGATTGACTCACCAAAAGTGGCAACCTACGACCTGAAGCCGGAAATGAGTGCCTATGAAGTGACAAGCGCACTCCTGGCCGAAATAGAGGCGGACAAACATGATGCGATCATCCTGAACTTTGCAAACCCTGATATGGTCGGACACTCCGGAATGCTTGAGCCAACCATCAAGGCTGTGGAAGTGACAGATGAATGCTTAGGAAAAGTGGTAAATGCCATCCTTGAAAAAGATGGTGTGGCAATCATCACCGCAGACCACGGAAATGCCGATGAAGTAGTCACGACGGAAGGTAACCCAATGACTGCACATACAACAAATCCAGTACCTGTGATCGTAACGCGCAAAGGCGCGGAATTACGTGACGGCGGTATTCTTGGCGATTTGGCTCCAACAGTGTTAGACTTGCTTGGAGTGGCAAAACCGAATGAAATGACTGGAACGTCTTTAATTAAAAAATAAATTCAACTAAAAAGGAGCGTTTTACATGCCAATTATCTCTGATATTTACGCACGCGAAGTCCTCGACTCCCGCGGTAACCCAACAATCGAAGTAGAAGTTTACACAGAATCAGGTGCGTTCGGACGCGCATTAGTACCAAGTGGAGCATCAACTGGTGAATACGAAGCAGTTGAACTTCGCGACGGTGACAAATCCCGTTACCTAGGAAAAGGTGTTCAACAAGCGGTTGAAAACGTGAACGAGCACATCGCTCCTGAATTGGTAGGTCTTTTCGATGTTCTTGAGCAAGTGGCAATCGACGAAGCATTGATCGAGCTTGACGGTACAGAAAACAAAGGAAAATTAGGTGCAAATGCAATTCTTGGTGTTTCCATGGCAGTAGCTCGCGCAGCAGCTGACTTCCTTGAAGTTCCTTTATACCAATACCTAGGCGGATTCAACGCAAAAACTCTTCCAGTACCAATGATGAACATCATCAACGGTGGAGAGCACGCTGACAACAACGTAGACATCCAGGAATTCATGGTAATGCCTGTTGGAGCGGAAAACTTCAAAGAAGCATTGCGTATGGGCGCTGAAATCTTCCACGCACTTAAATCAGTATTAAGCGCAAAAGGCTTGAACACTGCTGTAGGTGACGAAGGAGGATTCGCTCCAAACCTTGGTTCAAACGAAGAAGCACTTCAAACAATCATCGAAGCGATCGAAAAAGCTGGCTACAAGCCAGGCGAGCAAGTAATGCTGGCAATGGATGCTGCAGCTTCTGAGTTCTACAACAAAGAAGACGGCAAATACCACCTTAAAGGTGAAGGCGTAGTATACACTTCTGAGGAAATGGTAAGCTTCTACGAAAAAATGGCTGAAAAATACCCAATCATCTCCATCGAAGACGGCTTGGACGAGAACGACTGGGAAGGCTTCAAGCTACTGACTGAGCGTATCGGAAGCAAAGTTCAACTTGTAGGGGACGATCTTTTCGTAACGAACACAAAGAAATTGTCTGAAGGTATCGAACGCAAAATCGGTAACTCCATCCTGATCAAAGTGAACCAAATCGGTACACTTACAGAAACTTTCGAAGCAATCGAAATGGCAAAACGCGCTGGCTACACTGCAGTCATCTCCCACCGTTCCGGTGAAACAGAAGACAGCACAATCGCCGACATCGCCGTAGCAACAAACTCCGGCCAAATCAAAACAGGCGCACCATCCCGTACAGACCGCGTAGCAAAATACAACCAACTACTTCGCATCGAAGACCAGCTTGGCGACACTGCGCGTTATGATGGGTTGAAATCCTTTTATAATTTGAAGAAATAACAAAAAATACCCCGGCCGAGGCCGGGGTATTTTTTGTTATTCTTCACCGTAAAGGAGCCAGACCATCCACAGAATCTTTATAGGTACCACTAGCATTGCACTTACAATGCATAATAAACAACGCACGACCGCAAGGATCAGGCCCGCACTAGAGTTGGTTTCTATTTTTGTGAAAAACGTTGCGTTCTTTATAAAGAACGTGGTATTGTTATATTAAAACAAAAATTATTAGAAATCTTGGAGGTGCAAATGAATACTGTTAGCGTAATAGTACCCATATATAATGCAGGAAAATATCTAAAGAAATGCATTAACTCAATTCTTAAGCAAACCTACAAAGAAATTGAAGTAGTTTTAGTGAATGACGGGTCAACTGATAATAGCTTAGACATTTGTGAAAAATTCACTAAGATAGACAAAAGAGTAAAATTAATTAATAAGAATAATGAAGGCTGTATAGCTACAAGAAGAAAAGGTTTAGAGGTTTCTAACTCTCCTTATATTATGTTTGTTGACGCGGATGATTGGATTCATGTAGAGACTGTGGAAACATTACTTAATGCAATCGTTCAAAGTAATAGTGATATTGCAGTATGTGATATGTATAAAGTAATAGGAAATAGTGCAATAATTAAGCATAAAAATGAGAGTATTTATTTTAGAAAAAACAGAGTATATGAAAAAATTGATATTAACAATGAATTAGTAGTAGCATATTTACATGGGCATCCCTTTCCGTCTAATTTATGTGCAAAGTTGTACAAGAAGGAATTATTAATTACAAGCGGCAAGTATCTTAACAGAATACATTTCTTTGGTGAAGACTTGTATTACAATTTGGAAATGCTTTTAAAATCAAATAGAGTAAAAGTTATTAATAGACCATTGTATTATTATAGGTTTGGTGGTACTTCAAGTAAATATATGTCGTATCTATTTAATGATGCAATCAATGGATATCAAATACAAAAAGAAGTAATTGAAGACTATTTTTTGGATAGTAAACAGAAAAGGTATAATGGAGTAAGTATAATGCTATTAAATACATTAAGAACCTGTTTAATGAACTTATTTTTTAGTAATTTAAGTGAAAGTGATATTTACGAAAAAATTAATGAGTTTGTGAAAAACAAAAGTATAAGAGAGTGTTTAAAAAATGAGGGATGTAGAAAATATTTTCCAAATGACTATCTAAATGCTATTGAAAAACAAAATCTTGAATTTTTATATAAACTCGGTGAAAAAGATTATAAGAAGCAAAAGCCACGGAAAATAATAATGAAATTACTATCCAATGTATGTTAATGTAAGTTATTTAGTTTCCGGAATATCAATTGATTTGTGTATAGTTTAATTTATACAAATAGTACACTTGTCCCCCTTCACAATATATGGTACATTTAATGTAATGTTATATGTGCGTTGCAGGAGGTGTAGTTTACATGACGATCTTATTAACTATCTTACTTATTATTGTAGCACTAGGACTTATCGCAGTAGTTTTACTTCAATCCGGTAAAAGTGCCGGCCTTTCCGGAGCGATCTCCGGAGGAGCAGAAACACTTTTCGGAAAACAAAAAGCGCGCGGTCTAGACCTTATCCTACACCGTACGACAGTTGTTCTTTCCGTGTTATTCTTCATCCTAACACTGACAATTGCTTATTTTGCTTAATAAATAAAACCACTCTCCCAATTGGAAGAGTGGTTTTTACTATTTTATGATAGGAAATGATGATGCTTAATTATTAACTAATGCCTCACGAATTGTTGATTCCATAAAAAAAATCCTTATTTCCTCTTCCGTCAAACCTATTTCTTTAGCTTCAAGTATTAAATCGACCCATTCCGAATCTAAATCATTAGCCACTTGTGCCTTCCTCCTTACTGCTTTTTTGACTGTACATTTGCCATTTTTGAAATTGGAGATAATCACGATATTTAACGAAGTCCTCTTTTGTCATACCTTCTCGGATGGCTTTCTGGATTAACTTTTTCCATTCCTCATCTACAATATTTCTGTTTTTTTCTACTTTAGCAATCGACGCCCCGTCTAGAAGATATTCTATGTCTGTCCCTAAACTTAATGATATCTTTTGAAGAAACTGCAACGAAGGATTTGTTTGAAGATCCCGTTCTAAATAACTTAAATATGATTTTGATACGCCAGCTTTTTCAGCAAGCTCGCTTAACGAATACCCCTTGCTTTTCCTTAGCTTTCTAATCCGCTCTCCTATCATTATCTATCTCCTTATTTTTATGTATAAAGTTCATTATATAGCACAATTTGTTCTTTGAAAAAAACGAAAAGATTAGAAAACGAGCGAAAAATGAAGATAATGAAAGAAAAAGATTCTTTATAATAAAAAAATAGATAGATTCAATGTTTTTTATTAAGAACGAAATGTTATATAATTCTTATCAAAATTCATAAATTAAGGATGATTACCCTCGATGTACATGAAAATTTGCAGTAGATGCAAGCATAACTCTTATAGCAGTTTTGAATTTGGGAGTTGGGAATGTCCCAGTTGCAAATATGATATTACTGATCAGAATAAATTCATGGCAAACCGGAATTTTGTAAGAGAAAAACTAAAGCTTGGAAAGAAGATAATTACACTTACTTTAAGAAAGAGTGAATTTAATAGCGTAGTTTGAACAAAAGAAGCGAAATTGTTCGTTGACATGTTCTATATAATGAACTATAATTTGGTTAAATCCAATATTGTAAATTTTTTTACATTGGTCGTTCTTAATAAAGCATAGTGTTTTTTACAAGAAAGTAGGCGAAAGTCATGAATAATGGGAAAGAAAAGGAAATAGAAATCAGTAAAATAATTAAGCTACTTATAAAAAAGTCTTGGATACTGATTCTAATAGTAATGATTACAACAGCCGCTTCAGCATTTTACAAGTCAATTTCCAAGCCGACCCCCCTTTACCAAACATCCGCCAGTTTACTTATACAGGATAGTTCAAGTTTTATTAACACTCTGATGGTATTTGTAAAAGAGCCACCTGTGCTACAGTCGGTCATTCAGGAACTTGACCTGCAGAGATCTATGGAAAGCTTAAGTAATCAAATAAGTGTTCATACGGTCGAAAGTTCGCAAATAGTTAAAATAGCTGTGATTGACTCCGATCCCCATCGGTCTGCGGAAATTGCTAACAAAACAGCGGAAGTTTTTAAATCCCAAGTCGCGAGCACGTTGGATTTCAATTCCATTGAAATATTATCACCAGCAGAAGTAAAGGAAAATCAGCAGCCAATAAATCCAGAATCCAACCGTTTAATACAAATAGGATTTGTGCTTGGCATCATTATAGGGATTGGATTCATTTTCTTACTGGACACTCTTGATAACAAAATAAGATCTGAGCGTGATTTGGAAAATTTATTGGAAGTCCCTGTACTTGGAACTGTTTCAAAATATAAAAAGAAAATACTTTCCAACAATAAAGAGAAAAAGAGTGAATCCTATGTAAGAGGTGACGTCAGTGAATCTAAATCTATTTAAAAAGGGTTTTAAGCGCAACATCAAACAAACACCTCAATCATTAATCGAAGAGATAGAAAGAATCAGGTTGAATGTCGAATTTTCATCATTTGAAAATAAATGTAAAACTCTTATATTCACATCCCCAAGTTATAAAGAAGGAAAGACGACCATCGTCACTCACCTGGCAGCTGCCTTGGCAGAAAACGGCCAGACTGTGCTTCTTATCGATACAGACATAAAGAAGCCAACCTTGCATAAGGTATTCAAAATAAAAAATACGATGGGCTTGACTAATATCCTGACTGGGCAAAAAACATTCGAGGAAACCGTCAACCAAACAAATATCGGTAGATTAAGAGTATTAACAGCCGGACCTATCCCATATAGTACAGAAAAAATATTCAAATCCATCACCTTGGATCAACTTCTTGAAGGGATATCAAGCTCCTTTGATTACATACTTATCGATTCAGCTCCAGCTCTGAAAGGGAATGATACGAGGATATTTGCCAGTAAATGTGATGGAGTCATCCTCGTCGTTAAAAATGGTAAAACAGAAAATTCTCTTGCACTAGAAGCAAAGAAAGCTTTGGAAATAGCCAAGGCAAACTTGCTTGGTGTCATATTGAATGCGAAGCCTAGAGGATTATTAAATAAATTTTTTTAAACCTTTCGTTCTTAATTAAGAAAATTTATGACTATATAACGGCGATGTCTCCTTGCCGGTATCAATGGAGGCACTCGATCATGCTGTGGGTGTAACAGCCTTAGACACAAGTTGTCGGTAGTGTGGTGTGAGGGCGGGTTGAATGCCCATGTTTAATTAAATTCCTTAGGGATGGAACCGAAGTAGTATTCGATCTATCCTTAAGGAATTTAAACAAAAACCATTTTCAGGAGGGAGGAAGTGAATTGACAGGTTTTGTCAGAGTGTCTTTTTTATTGTTTACAGATTTATTATTACTTTTTCTCGCTATTATTTTAGGTGATTTCCTGGCAAACGGGAGTACCCTAGATGGAAAAATTCAAACTTCACTCTTTTCCATTATTTTTTTGCTTATGGGACATTCACTGATTTCACACAAGTATAAGCTGTATAGGAAGGCATGGGAGTATGCGAGTGTGGGGGAATTATACATAATTATTAAGATCGTTACGTTAAACACACTAATTACAGCTACAGCACAACTTCTAATACTAGACGGAATCCAAACGCGATTCCTTATATCATCCTGGTTTATATACCTGGTATGCGTTGGTGGGTCTCGATTCGCTTGGAGGATAATAAGAGACAGTTACTTGATCAAAAAGGAGTCTGTAAAGCGGACCCTGATTGTAGGAGCAGGTGCGGCAGGTAGAATGGTAGCCAGACAGTTATTAAATAACCCCGCTTCTGAGTTACAGCCCGTAGCATTTATAGATGATGATGCAAAAAAGAGAAATTTGGATATTTTGGGTATTCCCGTTGTAGGATCCAGACAGGATATTGCAGATACAGTCGAAAATTTGGCAATAGATCATATTGTCATAGCCATTCCTTCTTTGCATCAGAAAGAACTCCATAAAATATTCCTGGAATGCGGAAAGACGAATGCAAAGACTCAAACACTCCCAATGTTGGAAGATCTTATGACAGGCAAGGTTTCTGTGAACAATTTCAGAGATGTACAAGTGGAGGATCTATTAGGAAGACCGCCGGTAGAATTGGATATTAATAGTATTTCAGAAACCATCACTAATAGAGTCGTTCTAGTCACTGGGGCTGGTGGATCTATAGGATCAGAAATTTGCCGTCAGGTTTCCATGTTTAATCCAGCCAAACTTATTTTGCTGGGCCATGGTGAAAATAGTATCTACTCCATTGAAATGGAGCTAAAAGAGACATATAAAAACACCAAAATAGAATTTATCACCGAAATTGCAGATATACAGGATAGTAAGAAAATGAACACGGTAATGGAAAGACATTCTCCCTATATTGTTTATCATGCCGCAGCACATAAACATGTACCTTTGATGGAAAGGAATCCAGAAGAGGCCGTAAAGAACAATGTACTGGGAACAAAAAATGTGGCACTTGCGGCAAATTGGAACAACGTCCACACCTTTGTCATGATTTCTTCAGATAAAGCAGTCAATCCTACGAGCGTGATGGGAGCCACGAAGCGATTAGCGGAGATGATTATACAGGATCTTGATAAAAAGAGTACAACGAAATTTATTGCTGTACGATTTGGAAATGTGTTAGGTAGTCGTGGAAGTGTCATTCCTTTGTTTAAAAAGCAGATACTTGTTGGGGGACCAGTTACGGTTACCCACCCTGACATGATCCGGTATTTTATGACCATCCCCGAAGCTTCCAGACTTGTTATCCAGGCAGGTAGCCTTGCCCGGGGTGGAGAAATCTTTGTCCTTGACATGGGTGAACCAGTAAAAATACTGGATTTGGCCAAGAACCTTATTAAGCTTTCCGGTCATTCTGTGGAAGATATTGGAATTGAATATTCGGGTGTAAGACCAGGAGAGAAGCTTTTTGAAGAACTATTAAATGAAAATGAAATACAAGAAAAGCAAGTCTATCCAAAGATTTATATCGGGAAAACCTCTCAATTATATATGAATGAAATCGGGGAGTTACTTGAAACACTTGAAGAATCTGAAAGCCAGCATATCAGAGAAACATTACTGAATCTGGCTAACAGAAAAGTAGTGGAGGAAGAACAGCCAGTATCAAAAGTGATGCTATCGGTAACAGGATAAATGAGGGAGTGAGTATAGTGAAAGTAAGAAAGGCAATTATACCGGCAGCTGGCCTTGGAACCAGGTTCCTTCCAGCAACAAAGGCTATGCCAAAAGAAATGCTGCCAATCGTAGATAAACCAACCATCCAATATATTGTGGAAGAGGCAATTGAGTCAGGAATCGAAGACATAATTATCGTGACAGGAAAAGGAAAAAGAGCAATCGAGGATCACTTTGATCATTCATTTGAGCTTGAGCAAAACTTATTGAACAAAGGGAAAGTAGAACTGTTAAATGAAGTGCAGAAATCCTCTAAGATGGTGGATATTCATTATATTCGCCAGAAGGAGCCAAAAGGGTTAGGTCATGCCATATGGTGCGCACGAAAGTTTATTGGTAATGAGCCGTTTGCTGTTTTGTTAGGCGATGATATTATCCAATCTGAAACACCTTGTTTAAGACAGATGATGGATCAATACGATCGATTCAGCTCCAGCATATTGGGTGTTCAAAGTGTAATTCCAGAACAAGTATCCAGATATGGGATTGTAGATGGTAAAGAAATCAACAACCGCTTTTATAACATTAATGCCTTAGTAGAAAAGCCGAAATTGGAAGAATCGCCTTCCAACCTCGCCATCATGGGGAGATATATCCTGACACCAAGGATTTTCGACATACTTGAAACACAAGCACCAGGAGCAGGAGGAGAAATTCAACTAACAGATGCAATCGCCGCATTGAATCATTTTGAAGCTGTCTATGCCTACGAGTTTGAAGGAAAGCGGTACGATGTTGGGGAAAAAATGGGTTTTATTGAAACAACTATTGAATTTGCTCTAAAGCATGAAGATCTGAGGTTTCCATTACTGGAGTTCCTTTCTGGTGTTATGAATAGGGAAACAATTAAATAGTGGGTGAAAATAATGGCTAAAAAAATTCTGTTTTGTGCAACGGTCGATTACCATTTTAAAGCATTCCATCTTCCTACGATGAAATGGTTCAAAGAACAAGGATGGGAAGTGCATGTTGCAGCATCCGGGAACATCTCGTTGCCATTTACAGATCTGAAATACAATATCCCCATTCAACGATCACCTTTTAATCTAGGAAATATCCAAGCATACAAGGAATTAAAAACTATCATAGCTGAAAACCAATATACTATCGTACACTGTCATACCCCACTTGGAGGAGTGCTGGCCCGTCTAGCTTCGACGAATTCCAGAAAGGCAGGGGCGAAAGTTATTTATACTGCACATGGTTTTCACTTTTGTAAAGGTGCTCCATTATTAAACTGGATCATCTATTATCCTATTGAGAAGTTACTGGCCCGCTTAACGGATTGCTTGATAACCATCAATACAGAAGACTACAGCCTGGCAGTTGACCACCAGTTTAAAGCTGCGAGAATCGACTTGGTAAATGGAGTAGGTGTTGATACAACAAGGTTTCAACCAATTACAGAAAAGCAGAAAAAAGAGCGTCGACTCAAGCTTGGCTTCAAGCAGGATGACTTTCTTCTATTTTATGCAGGAGAATTCAATAAAAATAAAAATCAAAAACTTCTCATAAAAGCCATGGCAAACCTGAAAGACGAGCTTCCTAAAGCTCGTCTTTTGCTTGCAGGCGAAGGAACGCTATTGGCAGAATGTGAAAAGTTGGCAGAAAGACTTGGAGTATCGTCACAAGTGGAATTCCTGGGATTCAGAAAAGACATCGACCAGATCCTCCCAGCATGTGACGTCGCGGTAGGATCCAGTTTCCGAGAAGGCCTTCCGGTGAATATTATGGAAGCCATGGCTTGTGGGCTACCAGTTGTTGCGAGTGACAACCGCGGACACCGGGAACTGGTGAAGGTTGGATGGAATGGGTTCCTGATAAAGGATATGGATGTTGAGAGTTTTCAACATTCATTGAAAAAAATTTATCTGAATAGAAAGATGGGAAAATCATTGGGGGAAAACGGCAGACAATACATACAACTTAAATTCAATAAAGAGAGCGTCTTTAATCAACTAGCCATGGTGTATAAAGATTTCATGAATGACAAAGAGGTGAGAAGGCTTTGGGAAGCCCATTAAGAGTACTGCATGTTGTTGTTAATATGAATCGTGGTGGTGCTGAAACTCTTTTGATGAACTTATATAGAAACATTGACCGATCAAGAATCCAGTTTGATTTCCTTACATGTAAAGAAGGGGTATTTGACCAAGAAATTCAAAGGCTAGGTGGTACGGTTCATCGTATTCCTTATATTTCAGATGTTGGACACAGGGGATATATCAGAGAACTGAACCACTTTTTTAGATCTCATAAGGAGTATAAAATAGTGCATTCACACTTGGATAAGATGAGTGGACTTGTCTTAAAGGTTGCAAAGGATCATAATATCCCAAATCGAATTGCACATAGTCATAATACGAGTAGTGAAGGAAGTATGTTTGCCCGATTATATAAATGGTATATAGGTAAAGCGATTTTGAAAAATGCAACTCACTATCTCGCATGCTCGAATAAAGCTGCTCAGTGGTTGTTCAAACGACAAAATAAGAATGCGAGAGTCCTTAAAAACGGAATTGAGCCTGGGACCTTTATGTTTTCACCTCATGGCAGGGATAAGGTAAAAGAAGAATTCCAACTTGATAGTTCTGCATTTGTATTGGGTCATATCGGTAGGTTTAATAAACAAAAGAATCATTCGTATTTGCTGGATGTATTTGCAAAAGTGGCTAAGGAGAATAAGCATGTATATCTTTTACTGATAGGAGACGGACTATTACGTAAAGAGTTGGAAAAGAAGGTTCACCATTTAGGTTTGGGGAAAAGAGTCATTTTCTCGGGTGTGAGAAGTGATATTCCTAGCCTATTACAAGGGATAGATTTGTTTGTATTCCCTTCCTTGCACGAGGGTTTACCGGTTACATTGGTTGAGGCCCAATGTGCAGGAGTACCATGCCTGATTTCAGATACTATTACGAATGAAGTTGATTTGGGATTGGATTTGGTAAAGTTCCTACCATTGAAAGTACAAGAAAAATGGGTGAGGGAGATTAATTTGCTCTCACAAACAACTAAGAATAGATCTACAGATTCTGCCTCAGCATTAACTGAGAAAGGGTATGACATCAGAAACACGGCATCATGGGTGGAAGGTTTTTACTCAGCGATATAAAGGGTGGCATGGAAATGAAATTATTGACGGTATTTACACCAACATATAATAGAAGCTATTGTCTTGGGAGATGTTACGAAAGTTTAAAAGATCAAACAAGCAAAGATTTCATTTGGTTAATTATCGATGACGGGTCAACTGATGGAACGAAAGAATTAGTTGATACCTGGAGAAACGAAAACCAGATAGAAATAGTGTACATCTGGCAAGAAAATCAAGGGATGCATGGCGCCCATAACACTGCCTATGAGCATATCACAACCGAATTAAATGTATGTATTGATTCGGATGACTATATGCCAGAGGATGCGGTAGAGAAAATAGTATCCTTTTGGAAAGAACATGGAAGCGACAAAGTAAGCGGAATTGTTGGCTTAGATCTTTTTACAAACGGTAAGATTATTGGGACACCATTACCTAAAGATCACAAAACATCCACACTTTTCAATTTGTATTACAGACACGACGTAAAGGGAGATAAAAAGTTAGTATACAGAACAGAATTAACTAAAAGATATCCCTATCCCATTTTTAAAGGAGAAAAATATGTAGGCCTTGCTTATAAGTATTATAAACTGGATCAAGACTACGAATTACTTATCATGAATGAAGCATTATGTATCGTGGAGTATCTTCCTGATGGTTCATCAGTAAATATGTTAAGGCAATATCGTAAGAATCCAAAGGGATTTGCATTTTATCGAAAAGAATTGATGAAGCTCCCATTTGTAGGTTTTACATTCAAGGTTAGGCAAGCTATTCACTATGTATCAAGCAGTTTGTTCATGAATAACAGGAATTTCATTTCCGATGCTCCTGACAAGGGAATAACAACCTTGGCCATCCCATTTGGGTATCTGCTGTATTTGTATATTGTTTCGAAAACAAGGATTGCTTAGAGTGCTGTTCATGAAAGGATTAAAAAAATGACTGTACTTTATCTTAACCTGTTAATTGTGTTTTCCTTGGCTTTTGCCGCTCGTTACTTTTCCATGCCTGCTATGTCTATTTCCATATACTCGCCTGTTGAGATTAAACCAAATAGATATTTAACGATGTTGGCCACGATCACACTAATATTAGTATCAGGATTACGTACAAATATCGGGGACACATATTTTTATCGGCACTCTTTTCAGATACAGGATTTTTCTTGGGGGTTTGTATGGAGTGAAAAGGATATAGGATTTGGCATCCTTCAAATGATATTAAAAAGTTTGTCTGGAGATCCACAAATTTTAATACTAGCAACAGCATTTATAACCAATTTGCTAATCGTATTAGTCCTATACAAGTACTCTAGAATGATAGAACTTAGCCTCTTTGTTTATATAACAAGTGGCTTGTTCTTAGTCTCAATGAATGGCATAAGACAATTTCTTGCTGCAGCCATTATTTTTGCAGCGACAAAATACATCATGGATGGAAGTTGGAAAAGATTCATTGTAGTTGTCTTATTTGCTTCCACCTTTCATCAAAGTGCACTCATACTTATTCCTATCTATTTTTTGGTCAGGAGAAAAGCCTGGACCAAGTCTACATTTGCTTTGTTAGTTGTTGCTATGATTGTTGTAGTTGGGTATAACCAATTTTCAAGCTTACTTTTTAGTGCGTTGGAGGATACCCAATACGGACATTACAGCGAGTTCTCGGAAGGTGGCGCCAGTATTCTAAGGGTAGTAGTTTATGCTGCGCCATTATTTATCGCGTATTTAGGCAGAGAGAAGCTTAGAAATATCTTCCCCAATAGTGATTATATTGTAAACCTCTGTATATTGAATCTGATCTTCATGATAATTGCTTCCCAGAACTGGATTTTTGCAAGGTTTACTATTTACTTTGGTTTATACAATTTAATCTTAATTGCTTGGGTAGTTAGGTTAGTAAAAGAAAAAGATCAAAAGTTCCTCTATTATGGGATTTTTATTTTCTACTTAGTTTACTTTTACTATGAACATGTCATCGCATTGGGTATTTCGTACAAGAGCAATTATTTATAAGGAGTCTAAATTATGTCAATAGGAGATAAATGTACACAGGAAAAGTTACAAAACATACTGCTTTCCATCTATAAAAAAGGGCAGGAGTCGAAAGACATCAGTGTCCTTGAAGTGATTGAAGATATTAAAATCGAGTTTTTGAACATAAATAGCAATGGAGATTAAGCCATTATAAAAGGGGGCAAAGAAAATGAAAAGAATTGTAGATATCATCTTATCATTACTCTTATTATCATTACTTTCCCCCATCATTGTAGTTGTTCCGATTTTAATTAAGTTTAAACTAGGATCACCAATCTTCTTCAAACAGCAAAGACCAGGTCTGAATGGAAAACCGTTCATCCTTTATAAATTTAGAACCATGACAAATTCTGTGGATAAGTATGGAAGATATCTTTCAGATGAATTAAGGTTAACCTCATTCGGATCATTCTTAAGAAGGTACAGTCTGGATGAAATTCCGCAATTTATAAATGTCTTAAAAGGTGAACTTAGTATAGTAGGACCAAGACCACTCTTAATGGAATACCTCCCACTTTATAGTAAGGAGCAATTTAAGAGGCATTTAGTGAAGCCTGGAATTACTGGGTGGGCACAAGTGAATGGACGAAATGCAATCTCTTGGGAGGAGAAGTTTGACTTAGACGTTTGGTATGTCAGAAACTACTCCTTTTTCCTTGATATGAAAATCCTCTTTTTAACGGTTGTAAAAGTATTGAAAAGGGAAGGGATAACCCAACCTGGATATGCTACGATTCAACCTTTTTCCAAAGTGAAATCAAGAGTTGGTGGTGGTCATGGATGAATAAAGTGATTATTGTCGGTCAAGGCGGACATAGCAAAGTAGTCAGTGAAGCTATTGCTTTACAGGGGGACACAAAAATCATTGGATATTTAGATGATAATTATCATGAACTGAAGCTTGAAAATGAGGTATATTTGGGTCCCATCCGATCAAACAAAGAATTACTACTAATTGATCCGGACATTAAGTTTATCATTGCAATCGGAAATAACAAAGTGAGAAAAATAATCGTGGAGAAAATGGCCTTGAAAGAAACACAGTATCTTAAAGTGGTTCACCCCAAAGCGGTAATCAGTGCCTCCGCAACAATAGGAGTCGGTGCGGTTATACTCGCGAATGCCGTAGTTAACACGGATGCAAAGATAGGAGCGCATGCGATTATTAACACCAGCGGTATTGTGGAGCATGATAATGTCGTTGAGGACTTTGCACATATATCTCCTCATGCAACCTTGACAGGCACGGTTCATATCGAAGAAGGTGTGCATATCGGGGCAGGAGCCAATGTTATACCGAACATAAGTATTGGGAAATGGTCCACGATCGGAGCAGGTGCAACAGTAATAAACCATATACCTGCATTTAGTACAGCGGTAGGTGTCCCTGCCAGGATAAAAGCGAAAGAAGGTGATGAGGTTGTCGCAATCAATATCCAATAATAGAATCTATCTGTCCCCCCCTCACATGAGTGGAAGGGAAATGAAGTATGTGCTAGAAGCTTTCCAAACAAATTGGATTGCCCCACTCGGCCCGAATGTCGATGCTTTCGAAAAAGAAATAGCCAGTTATGTAGGAGTCAATGATGCTGTAGCAGTTATTTCAGGAACTGCAGCGATTCATTTGGCTCTTTCTTTATTAGGTGTGGGAAAAGGGGATACCGTTTTCTGTTCAACCTTGACATTTATCGCAAGTGCAAATCCCATTCTTTATCAAGGAGCGGAGCCGGTTTTTATTGATTCGGAACCGGATACTTGGAATATGTCACCCGAAGCGCTACAAAATGCTTTAATTGATGCTTTGATTCAAGGAAAGCTCCCCAAGGCTGTTATAGTTGTTAACCTATACGGGCAAAGTGCAAAAATGGATGAAATCTTGGAGCTGTGTAATCATTACGGTGTCCCAATAATAGAGGATGCTGCCGAGTCCTTGGGTTCTTTCTATAAAGGTAAACCAAGTGGTACCTTTGGTGAATTTGGTATCTTTTCCTTTAATGGGAACAAAATCATTACTACCTCCAGTGGTGGAATGCTAGTCTCCAATGACACTAACAAAACAAAAGAAGCACGTTTTTTAGCTACACAGGCAAGAGATCAGGCCGTCCATTATCAACATAGCAGGATGGGGTATAACTACCGTCTCAGTAACATCTTAGCTGGTATCGGGAGAGGACAATTGGAGGTATTGGAAGAAAGGGTGGAATCAAGAAGGGCTACTTTCGAGCTGTATTATGACGAGCTTGCCCAATTACCAGGCGTTCACTTTATGCCAGAGTTGGAAAATACTCGATCGAATAGATGGCTAACGGCCCTGACAATAAATGAGGAAGAGGCAGGAGTGACTGTTCAGGAATTACTCAGTCATCTGGCTGACAACAATATAGAGGCGCGTCCGGTATGGAAACCACTTCATTTGCAGCCTTTGTTTCAGTCGGCAGCCTATTACCCTCACAGTAATGGAGAAAGTATATCGGATCTGTTATTTAACAATGGAATATGTCTTCCTTCAGGGTCGAATCTAACGATTGAAGAACAATATAGAATCATCAATATTATTAAAGAATCGATGAAAGCAGTGGTGGAAAAGCTTGCTTGAAAGTAGTGAAAATCCTTTGGATATGAACAAGAAAATTAGGGTTCTTCACATTGTCGGTGCCATGAATAGGGCAGGGACGGAAACCATGTTGATGAATATATTTAGGAACATAGATAGATCAAAGGTTCACTTTGATTTTTTATCATTTAGTCTAGAGCCAGCACATTATGATGAAGAAATTATGCGCTTAGGTGGTCGTGTTTTAAGGATTAGCAAGACACAGTCACTGATGAATATGATCAAAGCAATAAAAGAATATGGGCCATATGATGTCGTGCATTCCCATACCTTGTTTCATTGTGGGATGGCAAACCTTGCTGCCAAGCTTGCCGGCGTAAAGATTCGAATTGCCCATGCGCACACCACGCTTGATAAGAATGATACATTCTTGAGGAAGCTGTATATATTCTCCATGAGAACTGCGACCAAATTATTTTCGACCCACTACTTGGCATGTAGTAAACAAGCTGGAGCGTATTTATTTGGCAACGCAACAGAAGAGAATCAAAAGTATATGTACTTTCCCAACTTGATCGATTACTCAAAGTTTATGGCTGGGAAAAAAGAAGAAGTGTCAGTGTTTAAAAAGGAATCAGGTTTGGAGAATAAGAAAGTCATAGGTCATATAGGAAGATTTATCGAAGCAAAGAATCACAGGTTTTTACTGCAGGTCCTAAAATGTCTCATTAAAAAAGATGACTCTTTCACTTTGCTGCTAGTTGGGAATGGTGATTTAAGAGAGCAGATCGAGGAAGCTGCAAAGAATGAAGGTGTTTCCAACTACATCAAGTTTGTTGGACTAAGAGAAGATGTAGATACAATGCTTCAAACTATGGATGTTTTCGTATTCCCATCCAAATATGAAGGTCTAGGTCTCGTCCTACTTGAGGCACAGGCTAGCGGGTTGCCTTGTATCGTGTCGGAAGCCATCCAGCCAGAAGCAGATTTGAAGTTGGGATTATTCACAAGACTTTCCTTAAAAGATGATCCTGATTTATGGGCAGAGAAAATAATCGAAATAACCAATCAAAATAAAATGGAACTATCCATGATCAGTAGCGCATTTGAAAAAAGTGGTTACTCGCTAACTAAAGGTATTTCTAAATTAGTGAAAATCTACAACGGGAAAAATCAATGGAGGGAAATATGAAAAGGATTTTAATTTCGTCCTTCGATATGGAGGTGGGCGGGGTTGAACGCAGCCTGTTAAGTATGTTGAATAACTTTGACTATGAAAATCATGAAGTGGACCTCATGTTATATAGCCATACGGGGGATTTCATGAATCTTCTCCCCCAAAAAGCAAGGTTGCTTCAAGAACTACCGGCATATAAAACCTTCCGATTATCTATAGGGGAAACAGTAAAAAGAGGCAACATCGGAATTGGGGCACTCAGACTTTATTCCAAGCTAATTGCAACCCTGGATAAATCAGCGGAAAGTGGATACAAACAAATGCAATATATGTGGAAATACTCCTTACCTCTTTTACCGAAGCTCGACAAAGAATACGATGTTGCCATCAGTTATTTATGGCCGCATTATTTTGTTGCCTACAAGGTGGATGCTAAGAAGAAGATTGCTTGGATTCATACTGATTATTCAACAGTAGATACCGAAATACAGATGGATCTGGAATTGTGGGACAGATTTCATTATATTGCAGCCGTTTCTGAGGAATGCAAAAATGCATTTTTGGTAAAGTACCCAGCGCTTAGCAAAAAGGTTATCGTTTTGGAAAACATTACAGCTCCTGTATTAGTAAGAGAGTTATCCAAAGAAAAGGTTGATAATCCGTTGCTTGGTGATTCACGGTTTAAAATAATCACCGTGGCAAGGCTATCGCATGCCAAAGGGATTGATCAGGCGGTAAAGGCCATGAAAAAACTAATAGCTAAAGGCTATGAAGATCTGGTTTGGTATGTTGTGGGATACGGGGGGGATGAAAATGCCCTTAGAAAGCTAATAACTTCTAATGGGTTGGAAGACCACTTTATTCTTTTAGGAAAGAAAATAAACCCCTATCCTTTTATAAAGGAAGCCGATCTATATGTGCAACCATCGAGATATGAAGGGAAGGCTGTCACAGTCGGTGAAGCTCAAATAATTGGGAAACCGGTTTTGATTACAAATTATCCCACAGCACGCAGTCAAGTACAAGATGGAGTGGATGGCATCATCTGTGACTTATCCATAGAAGGTATAGCGGAGACAATTGAAATGATGTACCATAATCCGGAGCTTAGAAGCAGACTTTCTCATAATTGCCTGTCAACAAATTATGAAAATCATTCAGAACTAGATAAGCTTTATCAATTGGTTTAAGGAGCGGACAATATGTTACCAAAAGTAAGCGTAATTGTTCCTATATATAATGTAGAGAAGTATCTCAGGAGATGCTTGGACAGTATAGTGAATCAAACTTATTCGAATTTAGAAATCATATTAGTGAATGATGGCTCCCCAGATAATTGTGGGATGATCATCGATATTTATGAGAAGACCGATGACAGGATCAAGGCACTTCATAAAGTAAATGGCGGCTTATCTGATGCCAGGAATTATGGAATGCAGCATGTAACCGGAGAATACACCATTTTCGTCGATAGCGATGATTGGCTTCACATAGACATGATTCAAAAACTGGTCACCAATAGTATTGCTACTAAAGCTGATGTTGTTCAATCGGCTTTTTATTATGCATATGAGGATCACTTGTTATTTGATAATAGATACCATTCCAAGGGAGATCAACCTACAGTGTTGAAGAATAAAGCCTTGATGAGAGAGTTAGTGGTCAATGAAAGGGTCAAGAACTTTGCATGGGGGAAGCTTTATCGTACTAATTTAATCAATGATATCCCTTTCAAAAAAGGTGTATTATTCGAGGATGTATTTTGGGCGCATAAAGTGATGCATCGTGTAAAAACCTTTGTGATGTTACATCAGCCACTGTTTTACTACTATCAAAGAAGTGACAGTATCGTTGGTAACTATACCATCAAGAGTCTGGATATTCTCAGCGGGATGAAGGAGCGGCATGGCTTTATTGAAAAACATTATTCAGTTCTGAAAAATGAATCATATAGAATGATCTTAAAAACAAGCATCATTCATTATAATCTGATGCTGCTTAATCGCAAAGTCGATCAGGGTGGACATTATAAACGGGAAATTCAAAGCTACATCAAAAAGAATTATCCGGAGTTAAAGAAGGCAGTACGTAAGCATCCACCTCTTGCAAGGCAGTTGAATCTATTTTGCATTCATCCATACTTGAATTTCATTTATCAGGGGATGCTGAAGATTTTCAGGGGAATTAAGGTTATCCCTGGACCGGTGAAATTGGAACGCTTGAATGCATAAAGGAGAATGTCATAGATGGAAATTTTGAGAAAGTGGTTTTCAATAGCAATCATTCATCTTTTCAATTTTTTACTACCGGTAAAGGAAAATAAGATTTTTTTCTTTAGCTATTATGGTAACCAATACGGTTGCAATCCTAAATATATTTCTGAGCACATGTTAAAACATTATCCAAAGGATTCGTTCGATATTGTCTGGGCTCTAAACAACCCTTCAATAAAATTGAAGGACGTGAAAGTCGTTAAAACGATGTCGTTGAAGTATTTTTATGAATTATGTACCTCTAAAGTGATAATCACGAATTTCCGTACGACGGAATTATTTGTGAAAAGAAAAAATCAATATTACATACAAACATGGCACAGTTCCTTACGTTTAAAACAGATTGAAAAGGACGCAGAGGCTTCCCTTCCAAGTCATTACGTCCAAATGGCAAAAAGAGATTCTAAAAAGTGTGATTTGGTTTTATCTGGGTGTAAGTATAGTACATCGATCTTCAAACGTGCCTTCTGGTATGAAGGAGAAATATTTGAACACGGCACCCCAAGGAACGACATGCTAATTAATAATTACAATGTAAATTATAGATCCCGAATCTTGAATGGATTAAAGATCGCAAAAAAGAGCAAGGTTATCCTTTATGCTCCGACATTTAGAAAAGGGAACAATTTAGAGATTTATAAGTTAGAATTCTCCAAAATTCTAAGCCAGATAAAAAATAAGTATGGTGGGGAATGGGTTTTCTTGGTGAAATTGCATCCCCATTTGTCATCTAAATCAAAAGACCTAGTATACGGTAAGGATGTAATTGATGTCACAGCCTATGATGACATTCAAGAATTACTGAGCATTTCAGATGTTTTAATAACAGATTACTCGTCTTTGATGTTTGATTTTGCTCTTACGAAGAGGCCATGTTTCCTTTATGTACCGGATTTAGATGAATACATGGCAAATGATCGAAATTTGTATTTTGACATCCAGGACCTTCCTTTCAACCATGCTACTGATATGGATCAGTTACTTTTACTCATACAACAATTCAATAACAAGAAATACGAACAAAAGTTGAAGGAGTTCTCGTCACACATCGGCACATACGAAAATGGCAAAGCAGCAGAAAAACTCGTAAAACATATTCATGAAGTGTGTTTTAAAGAAAAGGAGAGAAAATTATATGAAGCAATATAAAATTGGCTACACTACAGGGGTTTTTGATTTATTTCATATCGGACACCTTAACATTCTGAAAAAAGCTAAAGAACAATGCGACTATTTGATTGTTGGAGTAAGTACTGATGAACTAGTAATGAAATACAAAAATAAACTACCAGTCATCCCGTTCCAGGAAAGAATGGAAATAGTTGAAGGTATTAAATATGTAGATGCAGTTGTTCCACAAGTGGATCGGGATAAATTCATGGCTTGGAAGCACCTCCAGTTCGATGCCATGTTTGTGGGAGATGACTGGAAGGGAAAACCACTATTTGTACAAGTGGAAAGACAATTTGCTGAAGTAGGAGTCGATATTGTTTATTTTCCTTATACTCCAGGAGTGTCTACTACTTTGGTGAAAGAGAAGGTAAGGATGTAGGGTATGTAAAAAAGGAAGATGTTATTTGTAATCGATTCTCCCGATTGTGCTGGTGCAGAGAAGAGCCTTGTTACTCTACTCTCATTTCTAGATTACCAAAAATATAAGGTGGATCTCTTATTATGTGGGTATGGAGGAGTTTTAGAAACACTATTACCTGATGCAGTAAACCTTCTTCCTCCTCTTTCTTATACACAATTTTGTGAGAAAGCATTATTATCTGAACGTACGTTCGAATTAAATATAAAAAAATCTAAAATGGATAATAAAGATTTATGGAAAAAAACCTTATAAAATAGTAAGAAAAAGGATTTCATCTAATGAATTATTCAAATTTTTGAAACTTTTTAATGAAATTTTAATTTGAAGAAATATTTGAAATAAGGGTGAAAATATTGAAAAGATTATTATTTATTACAGATGTCATGAGTAATGGTGGTGTAGAAAAAGTAATAACAAATACTTTAAAAGGCATAGATAAATCAAAATATAAAATAACATTATATGTTATGTATAAAACCAAAGCACAAAATATAAAAAGCATTCCTGATCATGTAGAAATTAAGTATCTATTTAAGAAATCTGTAAGAGGATCTTACCAACGAATATGGTTTTATTTACTTATGTTTGCTCCTCCAACATTAATGAGAAAATTCATTATAGGGAATGAAAAATATGACATTGTTGTTACAACAAAAGAAATATTCAGCCACCCTATTCGTAATTATAAAAGTAAGAAAATATTGTGGTTTCATGGGGGGTTTGATCATTTAAAAAAAGAAAAAAAAACCATAATAAATAATATAAAACATTGGTATAAATATAACACTTTTAAGAGGTTTGATAATATACTTTTGTTGACTAAAAATTCGAAAAGGTTGTTTTGTCAACATTATAATCTAAAAGAAAAGTGTAACGTTCTATATAATCCAATAAATGACAGGGAAATAATAAATTTGTCAAATGAAAAAGTACATGATTATAATTTCAGTTCAAATGTTACTATAATCTGTTCAAGTAGATTAAGCAAAGAAAAAGGTCTGGAAAGATTACTATCTTGCTGCAATAGCCTATTAAAAGAAGGATACAAATTTAAATTAGTTTTATTAGGAGATGGTAGTGAGAAAAAAAAATTAAAAACAATTATCCTAAATAGTCCTTTATTACTTAAAAATGTAAGTATGTTAGGTTATAAGGAGAATCCTTATAAATATATCAGAAATAGTAATATTTATGTGTCGCCTTCGCACTCTGAGGGTTTTTCATTATCTATAGCAGAAGCAATAATATTAGGGGTCCCAGTAATTTCTACTAACTGCAATGGTCCAGCTGAAATACTAGATAATGGGACATATGGCTTACTTGTGGATAATAGTGATATAGGTATTTATAAAGGTCTCAAAGAGGTCTTATCAAAGCCTCGATTGTTAGAAGAGCTAAAACGAAAAAGTATTGATAGAAAAAAATTTTTCTCTTTTTATGAAAATATAAAAAAATTTGAAGACATTATTAATAGTTAAAAAGACTTGCAAAAATATATTTACTAGCAATTCCAAAAATAAATGAAGAATATAATTATCTTAAATTTGAGGTTTGTGAAAGTTATAAATAGAGGTGAATTTACAATTAAATAATACTCCTTTTCAATAAAAAGAGAAGAAAACATCTTTAATTTTGTTAATCATGATGATGTTCGCTGCTATGGTGGAAACAGTTGGAATAGGTCTAATTGTTCCAATTGTAGGGATTGTAACAGACCCAGAAACCATACTCGATCATGCTATTCTATCGTATGCTTATAAGCTTACAATAAATTGAATTTCCATTCACCATCAGCATTTATTGTTTTTTCAGTATTGATTTTATTAACTTTCTTTATTCTAAAAACTTAAATTTACTTTTATTTAATTATATTCAGTATAGAGTAATCTTTAATCAACAAGTGAAACTTCAAAGTAAATTATTAATAGTATACTTAATATAGGCTTATATCTTCTACTTGAATAGAAACACGTCTACATTATTAAGAAATGTAAATGGAGAGGTATTTAAGTTTTTCAAGGGTTAGTGTTCTCGACTTTTCAATTGTTAACAGAAGTTTTAGTTATTATTGATTTTTTGCTATTGGTATTAACAGCCCCTATAGCGACAATTACAGCCAGAAAAATGATGATAAAAGTTACAAAACCATATAGGATGAGGACAATTTCCCTTGATTAATTTAGAAAATAGACAAAAATAAAACAGATTAGATTCTTTAAAAGATATCAACAAATTAAAATTAGTGAATTATGAAGGAAATAAGGACCACTTTATAAAAGAATATCAATCTTGTGAAACAATAATCGGAACTAGGTTTCATTCAATAATATTAGCACTAATTTTCGGCCCTTTGAAAATTAAGCTTAAGGAAATGAGGTAATCTATTAAGATGAAACAAAAACTGTTATTTGTTATAGACTCACTTGATTGTGCTGGTGCTGAGAAAAGCCTTGTTACTCTCTTATCGCTACTCGATTATCAAAAGTATCAAGTAGATCTCTTATTATTTGGTTACGGAGGAGTTTTAGAAACACTTTTACCTAAAGAAGTAAACCTTCTTCCACCACTTCCATATACACAATTTAGTAAGAAAACTCTCTCCAAACAACTTTTTCAATTGAACAATCAGAATTTAAATATGTTAAGAGCTAGAATGAAGTATTCTTTGAAATTGCGATTAAATAAACTTACAAATCCTCAAAAAGCCAGAGTTTTTTGGGAAAGTGCATCAAGCGTAATTGAATATAATCTAAAAATGTATGACATTGCTATTAGTTATGCTCAAGGAGTTCCGACCTTTTATGTAGCTGAAAAAGTAAAAGCAAAAAAGAAATTTGCTTGGGTGAACGTTAGTTATAGATTGTACGGGAAAGAAAAAGGTTTTCAAAAACAATATTATGATAGCTATAACAAAATAGTTGCAGTATCAGATACTACAAGAGAGATCTTTTTAGAAACTTTTCCTGAATATCAATCCAAAATGAATGTAATTTATGATATCAACGATCCTAGGATTATTTCAGAGATGTCGGTTCTTCATTACAATGAAAACATTGAGTTCGAGGGACTTAAGTTATTAACAATCGGTAGATTGGCAAGCCAAAAGGGGTATAAAATTGCCTTAGAGACTTGTAGAATGTTAAAGGAAGCTGGAGTCCATTTTAGGTGGTATGTACTAGGGAAAGGACCAGAGGAAGATGAAATTAAAAAATATATTCATGAAAATGATTTAGCCAATCATTTTATATTATTAGGAACAAGAGTGAATCCTTATCCCATTATTAAAAACAGCGATATCTATGTACAAACCTCTAAGTATGAAGGTTTTGGTTTAGCCATTGCTGAGGCACGAATGTTGAATATACCCGTTGTTACAACCCGGTTTGACGCAGTTTATAATCAAATGACACATGAAAAAAATGGTCTGGTTGTGGACATGAGTAGTAGCGCTGTTTTCAATGGGATATTGAGACTTATTCAAGATCAAGATCTTAAAATGGAGATTATAGAATACCTAAAAGCAGAACCAAAAGGGAATTTAAGTGAATTAGATAAATTTCACGAACTTATAGGATAGCCCAATGAGAAAAGAGTGTGAAAATATATGAAAAAGAAAGTCCTATTTATGGTCATTAATATGAATATTGGTGGTACAGAGAAAGCGCTGCTTAATATGATTAATGAGATGCCAAAAGATCAATATGATATAACTGTTTTAATGTTGGAAGAGTACGGAGGATTTTTAGCACATATTCCAGAGTGGGTTAATATTCAACACTTTAATGGTTATAAGAAGATTAAAGGGACACTAAACAATCCTTCTACACAAACAATAAAGGAAGCAGTAAAAAATAAGATGTTCCTAAATGCTTTCTTTTTATTCGTATTAAGCTTAATTTCAAAAATTACTGGGGAAAGAAGTGCTTTATTTAATTATCTACTCAAAAAATATCCTATCGACCCAACTGAATATGATGTTGCTATAGCTTATGCAGGTCCCATGGACTTCATAAGCTATTTTGTTATTGAAAAGATAAAAGCAAAGAAGAAAGTGCAATGGATTCATTTTGATATTACAAAAATAGGATTTAACCTTAAGTTTGTAAATCGATATTATAAGAAGTTTGATAATATTTTTTCGGTGTCGAAAACTGGAAAAACTCAACTTGAAAGCAAATTACCTAAATTAAAAGGGAAAATTAATTATTTTTATAATATCTTATCGACCAAACAAATTAATATGCTAGCAAACAAAGAATTAGGTTTTGAGGATACCTTTAATGGTTTAAGGATTTTAACTGTGGGGAGACTCAATAAGGAAAAGGGACAGGATTTATGTATACCAGTTTTATCAAAATTGATTAAAGAAGGCTACAATTTAAAATGGTACTGCATTGGTGAAGGGAGTGCGAGAAGCGAATACGAGAAATTAATTCATCAATATGGTCTACAGGATGATTTTCTATTATTAGGGGCAAGTGAAAACCCATATCCATTTTTTAAACAATGTGATATATATGTTCAACCTTCCCGGCATGAAGGCTTCTGTATTACACTAGCTGAAGCAAGGTGTTTTAATAAACCAATAATCGCTACTAACTTTAATGGCGCTGCAGATCAAATATGTAATGAACATAACGGTTTAATTGTTGATTCAAATGAATTTGAGCTGTTTAAAGCCATTAAAAGATTGATAGTAGACGAAGCTTTGCTGGAAAAATTCCAAAGAAATCTAAAAGGGGAATTTAAAAATAATCATCTCGAACTTAATAAGTTAGAAATAGTAATAAAAAATTAATTAAGCAGTCCTATTTCTGATAGTCTTATATTATTTATAAATAGACGAATGAACGGAAGGAGGAAATAAGTGAAAAAGAGCTTGTTATTTATGCTTACCAGTATGAACATAGGTGGGGTAGAAAAGTCACTACTATCTCTTTTATCGGTAATTGATAGAGATAAATATGAGGTAACTATATTATTGTTAGAGAAAAAAGGTGGATTTCTTAAAGCACTCCCAGATTGGGTGAAAATTGAAGAAGCTTGTTGGTACAAGAAGATAAAACCTATAATTATGCAACCGCCAAAACTTACAATTAGGGGTTTTGTATCTAGAAAGGATTATCTGAAAATTCCTAAATTCACCTTTGCATATTTACTATCTAAACATTTTAATAATAGATACTTTTATTACTCAGCAATAATGAAGGATATAAGTGAAAACCACAAGAAATACGACGTTGCAATTGCCTATCAAGGCCCCACTGAAATTATTGATTATTATATTGCTCATAAAGTTCATTCTTCGAATAAAATTTCCTGGGTTCACTTTGACGTTTCAAAACATATGGTTAACAAAGCCTTATTTGAAAGAATTTATAAGAAGTTTGATAAGATATTTGCAGTTTCTAATGGGAGTAGAAAGTGTTTAATAAACAAATTTCCATCAATTGAAGAAAAAACAGATATCTTTCCAAACATAGTTTCCGAAAAACTAATATGTGATCTATCAAGAAATGAGGTGAATTTTGATGAAACATATAGAGGGGTTAGGATTGTTACAGTAGGAAGGTTATCGTGGGAAAAAGGTCAGGATATGGCAATAAGGGTCTTGGCAAAGTTAAGAAAACAAGGTTATGAAGTTCGGTGGTATTGTATTGGGGAAGGTAATCGGAGAAAAGAATATGAAAGGGAGATTAATAAGAATGGTTTATTGCAGGATTTTATCTTATTAGGTGCTACTCCAAACCCATATCCTTATATTGCTAGGTGTGACATATATGTTCAACCCTCTCGACATGAGGGTTATTGCTTAACTTTAGCAGAGGCGAAAGTATTAAAAAAGCCAATAGTTACAACAAATTTTGTTGGAGCGTATGAACAAATAGTAAATGACTTTAATGGGATAATCACTAATATGGATGAAGAGGATTTATATCTAAAATTGAAAAAACTAATAGATAATTCTTGGGAAAGGAAAGAATTAGTAAAAAATATTAACACTTCAGAATATAACCATATTTATACAATTGATAAATTATTTTGATTTTAATTATAACAAAGTAATTTGAGGGGTGATAAAATTAGGAAAATAGAATAAATAATTTTATCCTTGTTAAGGATAACATATTTGTTAACAAGAATGAGATTTTCATCGGATCCTAATTTAAATATTCATATATACTTACATCTATTTTATTTAGAATTGATAAAATTAAAATTACCAAATGAAATTGAAAATATTGAAAATCTAAGCGAAATATTAACTTGGATTAAAAGATTCATGTATTTAGAGAAATATAAATGTTTTAATAATTTCAGGAAATAAATACTAAAGGTGTGAAAAAATGAGGAGTTCATATAGAAAAATAATGGATCTTTTTAATAAAAGCGAAAAGAAAAAGTTGATGATTTTGTTATTAATGATGATAATAGCGGCTATATTTGAAACAATTGGAATAGGTATGGTAGTACCTTTTGTTGGAATTGTAACTAACCCGAGTATTATCCAAGATCAAGATATTTTATCCTATATCTACAGTACATTTAATTTTTCTTCAACAACAACATTTGTTCTTTTTTCAGTAGTAATGCTACTTACAATATTTATAATGAAAAATCTTTATTTATTATTTTTTAACTATATGCAATATAGAGTAATACTAAATCAACAAGTTAAATTACAAAGAGAGTTGTTCAATGAATATTTAACAAAGCCTTATACCTTTCACTTAAATAGAAATACATCTACTTTATTAAGAAATGTCAATGGAGAAGTCTCGAAGGTTTTTCAAGGGATAGTGCTTTCTGGTTTTCAATTATTGACTGAAGCTTTAGTGATTATTTTTATCTTGGCATTGTTAGTTGTAACATCTCCTGTTGCAACAATTACTGCTTCGATTTTATTAGGTGGTAGTGTACTTGTATTTTTCAGATTGTTCAGAAAAAAAATTAGTCATCTTGGAAAAGAGCAACAAAAAGTCAGCGGGACAATTATTAAATGGGTCAACCAAGGATTGGGAGCAAGCAAAGAAGTCAAAGTATCTGGAAAAGAAGCTTTTTTTATTGATTCCTATACTAAGCAAAGCTTTATTAAAGTGAAAAATAGCCGTTATATGAAAATGTTAGAAGTGGTTCCAAGACTTTTTATTGAGACGTTGCTTGTTTCAATCGTATTAATAACTATGCTAGTAATCATATTGCAAGGAACGGGTACCACACAACTTGTTTCCACTATGGCGCTTTTCGCCATGGCTGCTTTTAGAATAATGCCTTCTATAAATCGGGTAGTTGCATTAATTACAACGATTAAATACAGCCAGCCTGCATTAGATGTAGTCTATGAGGATTTATTCTTGAACAAAGATCCGTTGATGAAATCTGAGGCAGGAACTAAATTACTATCAAATAAAATAGATCAAAAAACATTTTCAGATTCCATTAGGTTGGATGATGTTTCATTTAGATATCCAAATCAAGAAGAATTCTCTGTTAAAGATGTTTCATTAACCATTCCCATCGGGCAGTCTGTCGCATTTATAGGAGAGTCAGGAGCTGGAAAAACGACCATTATAGATATAATTTTGGGTCTTCTGCACCCTGAAAAAGGTAAAGTTCTAGTTGATGGAACAGACTTGCATAAACAAATTTCAATATGGCAAAAGAAAATCGGTTATATCCCTCAATCAATTTTTCTTTCAGATGATACAATTCGTGGAAATGTAGCTTTTGGGGTCGGAAATAAAGATATAGATGATAAAGAGGTTTGGAGAGCATTAGAGCAAGCACAATTAAAAGAATTTGTACTAAGTCTTCCAGACAAATTAGACACAACAGTTGGAGAAAGAGGAGTAAGGCTGTCAGGAGGACAAAGGCAACGAATAGGTATCGCTCGTGCACTGTATCATAACCCAGAAATATTATTTATGGATGAAGCTACATCAGCCTTAGACAATGAAACAGAAAAGGAAATTATGAAGGCTATAGACGGATTAAAAGGTGATAAAACCTTGATCATTATTGCTCATAGACTAAGTACTATAAAAAATTGTGAAATTGTATATAAAATTAACAATGGCAAATTGGTTTCGACAAATAATAAATTCGTTAATTCTGTAATTTAGAAGGAGTTAAGACCTTGAAAAATAGTAATATTAGGAGATTCGCTAAGATCAAAGGATTTTATATATCTCTAGATAAGAACATACTAGTAATAGTGTGGATCTTGCTATTCAAAATGAAACCTTTTAATCTAGAAGTCACATCTTCCTCTAAAATTTTTAAGAACGCATCGCCAAAAATATTAATGTTATTAAGAGTTGCAGATATTATTAAGAAATATTTTTCTTGTAAATACTTTAATACACCAACTGATATCATTAATTCTCAATTTAATGGTCACATACTGATAAGAACTACAAATGGAGTGAAAGTTTTTAATATGGTAAAGGATACTGTTGTAACTCAATACAAACATTCGATAACTGGAGGGGATTTCAAAAAAATAGTAAATGACCTGGAATCTATAGAGAAATATAAAATTTCTCCAAAAATTATTAAAGTAAATCATACCGAAAAAAATATATACGAAAAGTATTATAATTATAAAAAGGCGGAACGGTTTTATCCTGTAACGACTTATTATTATTATTATATTTTGCCTTTATTAATAAGAAATATCAACATTTTTCCTTCAAAAAAAATCTTATTACAAGATTATTTAGATGGTATAAAACAAAATGTAAATTTAAGTAGGTTTATAAAAATAGAAAACGAAGTAAAAGATCTTGAATTTGTTAACACTTATCTTGAAAGAAGAATTAATGAAATTATTTCTTTGAAAGATGCTGAATTTGTATTTCTTTCATTTTCGCATGGAGATTTACATGCTTGGAATATATTAATTGATGAAAAGGGGATTAAAATTATTGATTGGGATACACTAGATGAGAGGTCAATTTATTTTGATTTATTTTATTCTTTATTTCACAACCTTTTTGGGAATGAAAAAAATAATTATAGGGAGTTTATTAGCCATTTAAATAATATTATTATCTCTTTTAACAATAAGATAAGTATCCAAGAATTTCACCCTGCTTTTCAGAAAAGAGAATTGTATCGCAAATTATTTTACTTAGAATATATTAAAATGTACTATTTTAAAAAAATAAAAACGGAAAGTAACAGTGTGAATGTGAAAAAATTAATAGGAAATCTAATTAAAGATATCATGGTTTTTGAAGAAATAGAAAGAACATATTCTGAAACTCCGCAAATTAAATCTAGTTAAATATCTAATTCCTAATCTAGCACAAGTTCTTTCAAGACGTTATTCAGGTCCAACAACGTCAACCATATTACTTTTCTAAAGTTTGAACATTTCTTCCATTGTGGGGTTACCACAGGATTTACAATCATTTTCAACTACAATGAAATCATTGGTTTCTTTCTGCTTCTTTTAAATTTTTTAAAAATAACACATTAGAATAGTGATTTTAGTATTATTAGAAGAGACATCTGCCTTGGAAGTATTTCCCTTGGTAATTCATCTTATGAATGCATTGTAAAAGGTAATCATGTTATAGGAGGAGGTCTCGACGTTAGCAGGAGGGTATGTGAAGGGAACCTTGTAATTCTTAGTAAATATTTTGGTAATAGTGACAGTTTAAAGGGCGATTCAATTAGGTTTAACCAGTTTAAAGGTCAAAATATTGGATTAAGTAAAATATATGTGTTTTCGGATGGTCCTGAATTGGTTGAATAATGTACGTTTTTGATTTGTATATAATGATGAGTAAGTCTCTAACTTTTCGTAAGTGTAAGTTTTACAATTGTGATTTTTATACAGGACATACGCCTAGTGTAGCTCCATATGAATTCATTGAATGTGAATTTTATGATTCACGACCAGTTCAGAGGACGATAACCACTGCGATCAAGTTCAAAAATTGCCGAAATAATCTTTCAGAGCACTATACCTTCAACCATTTCGTCTTATCTTTTTCAACAGGTGTAATGTCAATATTTATTCAGTTAGATGGTTGTGAGATGAAAACAGCAGCTCCTATATTGGGGATTATTGAGTCAAACTATATTACGCAAAATACTTTAAGTTACGAAATAAAGATTACTTCTACTGAATATACTGGAGATCGTATGTTGAATTTACGTATAAACCAAAGAGAAGCAATGGTTTACTCGGGTCTGATAGCTAATCAGACTTTAAATAATATTAATCTGAACACACAAGAACTAACAGGTGAAAAATATACGCGTATGATCCAACAACCTCATTCATGCTAGTAGTAAGGCTTGAAACAAATGGAGAGGGTTACGAAGCGATAGTATCACATGATCTCCAAACTCCTGCTCCTTATATTATTGCAAAAAATAATTCCACAGGTGAAATTGTTGCCCTTTCGATATTTATTTTGGATTCTAATAATATAAAGCTAATTGCGAATGAACCATATGAAGTTAAAAAATATGTTAAAAGAGTATAGAGGGAGATAAAGGGAATTCACAATGCTTTGTGATATTAATGCAATAACAAATATTTATAGGGTAGTATATTAATGGCTTTTAAGATGTGTAATTAATCCTTGTTAGAGGATGCACGTCTTTTTTTCTGTTTAAAACCAATTTATTGATAAATCTTCTTTTTCCAATGTGTTTAGTTTATTGTTATGAATTCTAGAATTTGTTAAAAAGTTCTTTATATAATTCACTAAATTTATTGACAGTAATCAATCAGAGTGATAATCTGAAAGCAAGTTCATTATTAAGAACAAAAGTAAGGACCTGGCGATATGGTTTTTCACTAATAAGAACAGTGCTGCAATGCAAAGATGGGGGTCGCAAATGAGTGCCATTACCGGAATGATCGATATAAATTATAATCCTTTACCTTTAGAAATGAGTAGCTATCTCATGGATCCCCTAAGAAAATTACCTCACGATAATATGCATACATGGTCAAAAACTAATGTTTTTTTGGGATGCCTCGCTCAATGGATTACACCAGAGTCCATAGGGGAAAGATTACCTCTTTATGATGAGGAGAGGAAATTGGCAATAACCGCAGATGCTATCATTGATAATAGAGAGGAATTGTTCGAACGTCTGCAAGTTTGTAAGTCAAAAAGAGAAGCAATTTCCGATAGTGAACTAATATTACTTTCTTATTGTAAATGGGAGAAAGAATCACCTAAGTATCTGATCGGTGATTTTGCATTTGTAATATGGGACGAAGGGAAAAATGAGTTTTTTGGGGCCAGAGACTTCTGTGGATCAAGGACATTATATTACTGTTTTCAAAAGGGAATTTTTGCATTTAGTACGATTATGAGTCCATTAAATTCATTACCTTTTGTTAGTAAGCAAATTGATGAGAATTGGTTATCAGATTTCCTTGCAATTCCAAGTATGATTGAATCTACCGATCCTTCCCTTACTGTATTCCAGAATATTAAACAAATCCCTCCGTCACACTCATTTATTGTTAGTAGAAAAGGTTTATTTTTCACGAAATATTACACTTTGACTGAAGATTATGAATCGCTGAATTTAAAATCTGGCAATGATTATGAAGAAGCCTTTAGGGACTTATTTAAGAGGGCAGTTAAAGATCGACTCAGAACTTATAGAAATGTTGGTTCTCAATTAAGTGGTGGGTTAGATTCGAGTTCAGTTGTTGCATTTGCAGCTAGAGAATTAAAGACTGTTAATAAACCGCTCCATACATATAGTTATATTCCTGAAAATGATTTTGTCGATTGGACTCCGAAATACAGAATTGCCGATGAAAGGTGCTTTATAAAGCCGACGGTTAACTACGTAGGAAATATTAATGATAATTATCTTGATTTTGCAGGTGAGAGCTCTTATTCAGTCATAGATGATTGGCTGGATATTATGGAGATGCCTTATAAGTTCTTCGAGAATTCTTTTTGGATTAAGGGGATTTTTGAAAAAGCTAAAAGTGATGGGATAGGAATTTTACTAAATGGAGCAAGGGGAAATTACACCATTTCTTGGGGTTCAAGTTTAGCGTACCAAGCAATGCTGTTAAAAAAATTAAAATTGTTTCGTTTTTATAGTGAATTATATTCTTATAGTAAAATGAAACAGGTTTCAAAGAAAAATGTAAGTAAGGTTGTCTTAAGGAAGGCTTTTCCTACTCTAAATACAATTATTCAGACAAAAAAACAGTATGAATTCCCTCAAATAATTAACCCAGACTTCGCATCGCATACAAATGTTTTCCAAAGAATTAATCAACTTGGACTTGGAGAAACTAGTGGCATTTTTGAAGATGCTTATAGCATTAGAAAGAAGCACTTTGAACAGCTATTTATATGGAATTCTACTACTACAAGTGGAACGAAACTATCATTAAGACATTCTTTAAATGGAAGAGATCCAACAAATGATATCCGTATTATTAGATTCTGTCTCGCTACCCCAATAGAACAATATGTGCAAAATGGTATAGACCGGTTATTAATACGAAATTCAACTAAAGGCATGCTACCTGATAAAGTCAGATTAAATCAAAGAACTCGAGGGATACAAGCAGCTGATGTGATTCATCGCATGGCTTCACACTGGAATGAGTTTTTAGGTGAAATAAAGATACTATGTAATGATTCGAAAATCAAAAATTATTTGGACGTTGAGATTATCAAAAACTCGTTTTCCACAGTAAAGGATCCAATAAGTGAAAATGCCTTTCATCCGAACTTCCGGATGTTAATGCGATGTATAATATTGTATAGATTTCTTAATAGATTAATATGAAAGGAGGTGAAAATATGAAGATTTGGCAAAAGCCTACATTAGAAGTTTTAAAAGTTCATAGAACTATGAATGGACCGGGTATTAGAGACGTTGATGCAACTTATGTTGATGAGGATGAAGTAGTACACCTTCATGAAAGCTAATAACTTTGTAATTACAGAATTAAGGCCCTTATAATTTCTAAAATATAAGGGCATTTTTTATTGTTATAATTGACATATAATTGTTTTAATGGTAAATTCACTATAAGTTCTTAATTAAGAACATTGCTTTTTGTCTTTTTTTGTCCATATCGTTCTTTATTTAGAACCTGAAATTATCATTTTGTATAAGTAATTAAGGAGAGATATATATGAAATTAGATACTCCGTTCCAACAATATAGAGCCTTTGGGTTTTTTATTAAGAGTGAGATTACTCTACCTGCATTAGATTTTTTTTCATCCAGTAGGCCTTTTTATGATATCAGTATTCAAAAAATGAATTTGAATGATGAGTGGAAAAGGTTGAATAGAACTGATAATCACTTTTTTATAAATGAAAATCTAACAGTGTTTAATATACCGAATGTAGCCATCTTCCTCATCCAAAACGGCAACGAAATTTTCGTCAGCCCGCATGAAGGAGCTGCAGAAGATCAGATCCGACTCTACCTACTTGGTACGTGCATGGGGGCGATTCTGATACAGCGCAGAATTCTTCCTCTACATGGCAGTGCCATTGCCATCAATGGAAAAGCTTATGCAATAGTGGGTGATTCTGGAGCGGGTAAATCTACGACAGCTTCGGCTTTGTTAAGGCTGGGATATGAATTGATTAGTGATGACGTCATTCCCGTTTCTTTCAACGAACAAGGTATCCCAATGGTGACACCGGCATATCCGCAGCAGAAGTTGTGGCAGGAGAGTATAGATGAATTCGGGATGGAGTCGAGTAACTTCCGTCCGATTATTGATCGTGAAACAAAGTTTGCAATTCCAGTTTCTTCACAGTTTTGTGACACGGCTCTCCCTTTAGCTGGAGTTTTTGAGTTGATTAAAACGGAGGATGAAACTCTTACGTTTTCGTCCGTTACTGGACTGGAAAGATTCCATTTGTTGTTCCAGCATACATATCGAAATTTCTTTATTCCAAGGGCCGGATTGATGGAGTGGCATTTCCAGACTTCAGCTAAGATGGTAAACAAGATGAGCTTTTATCGAATTCAGCGTCCAACGTCCTATTTTACAACAGATAAAATTACGGACTTTATTCTGACAAATATGGAGAGAAAGGGTGAAGTGGTTAATGGCTAAAGGAATGGTTATGACAATTGATTGTGTATATTCTCAGGTGGAAGGAAACATCATCAGTGATATGGATGGAGAAAAAGTGATGTTTAGTATTGTTAACGGAAAGTATTACAACCTGGGCGAGGTTGGGGGCGCTATTTGGGATTTGCTTCAGGAGCCTAACAGCATTAATGGGATGGTTAGTCAATTGCAGGAGGAATATGATGTGGATGAAAAGACTTGTGAAATGCAGGTGATGGAGTTCATCGCGATGCTTCATAAGGAAGGACTTATTAAACAAAATTAATCTTCCGATGCGAAAGGACCATAACATGAGAAAACTGAAATTGTTATTGGATGCTGACTGGTATACTAGGAGACTATTGGTAGAATCCTATCTCCATTTAGCCTGGGCACGCTATTTAAAAAGCGTCCCATTTTCTACTGTAGCACCATCTTTGGGTGTGAATATGAGCGAGACGACCTTTGAACGACCATCTTTAGGAGATCAGAAGGTTCTTGCTGCTGTTTCCCAGGCTGTCCATATTATGAGTAAATACACGTTTTGGGAAAGTCAGTGCCTGGTGAAGGCGATGGCTGCCATGAAAATGCTTGAAAAGAGGAATATTGAGAGTACCTTGTATCTCGGTACGGCCAAGGACGAAAACGGCAAGCTCATTGCGCATGCGTGGTTGAGATCAGGTCCTTTTTACATCACGGGGGCTGAGGTGATGAATCAGTTTACAGTAGTGGGTAAATTCGCCAAAACACTGGGAGGGGAGCGGCAAAGTGAAAATAATGGATCTGGATTTAGCGAAAGTTCCTCATGAGCTCCTTTTCATCCTTCATGTATTAAAAGAAGAGAAAACAACGGCTTGGCACGATCAATATAAGCAACTGCTAGTAAAAGTTAACTGGGATACATTCCTGCAACTTGCCAAACATCATCGCCTTTTCCCTCTCCTACACCAACAACTTAAAAGGATGGATGTATCCTGCATACCCGATTATGTTATGCGTCATTTGAAGGCAATTTATCAGCAGAATACTTTTCAGATGCTGCATCTTACTGCGGAAATGAACCATCTTAACCAACAATTCCTATCAAACGATATTCAAACCATTTTTTTAAAAGGTCCGGTACTTGCGCAAGAGCTATATGGCGATATTTCTTTAAGAACATCCTGTGATTTGGATGTTTTGATTCCTTTAGAAAACTTGGGTGAAGCGGAAGCGTTGCTTATAAAACTAGGTTATGAGAAGGATGATTATATCGAGTCCATACTCGGGGACTGGACGTGGAGGCATCATCACGTCACATATTTTCACCGGATAAAAGGGGTGAAATGTGAGCTGCATTGGCGGTTGAATCCTGGCCCAGGTTTTGAACCTGGTTTTGACGATCTTTGGAATCGTAAAAAGAAAAGCTCTCTTTTGAATGAAACGGTGTATATGCTGGGGAAGGAGGATCTGTTCTTCTTTCTTGCTACACATGGGGCACGCCACGGTTGGTCAAGGCTTAGATGGCTAGTGGATATCCATTGCCTTTTGAGCCAGGAAGTAAACTGGCATCAGGTTGTAAATCTTTTTAATAAGTACCACTTTCAGAAAATTGGTGGTCAGGCCCTCTTTTTATCTAAAAATCTGTTAAACTCTGAAATTCCTTTGGAAGTTAATAGTTTATTAGAAAAAAGGTCACACCAGCTTGCCCAGCAGGCCATCTTTTATTTGCAGTCTATGGTTAATTTACATAATGATCCAGTTCCAGAGGATGTCTCGGATTACCATGGTAAACACTTGTTTTCACTTATGTCGTATCAACAAAAAACACTATATTTATTAAGCTGTTTGTTTCCGTTTCCGGAAGATGCTGAAACATTACCATTACCAAAACTTTTACATTTTTTGTATGTTCCCTTACGGCCATTTTTGTGGGCATGGAGGAAAAGTACGAAGCCACTATCTGTTAAGGTATTCAAAGGTTAATGTAAAGGAGGTGAATGTATTGAAAAGCGAATGGAATAAGCCTACGTTAGATGTTTTAGATATTCGCCAAACCATGAAAGGCTGGTATCCAGGTGGGGGAGGCGGATCTGATGATGATGATGATGATGATGACTGCGAACCTATAAGTGGAGAAAGTTAATATCAAATTGTAACCCTTTTACTTTTGGAGAAGGGTTACTTAATATACTTTGAATAGGCGGGTTATACATGTATGAAAGAGTTGAAAATTTCCAACAACAGCAAGCCTTCGAGAGCATGTGGGAGCATATCTGCAAGCAAAATAATTGGATGAACGACCCATATGACCCACAAGGAATTCGTTATAATCTCCTTTTACTCCAAGATAAAATATTTCCTTTTTTCCATAAGAAAAAGATAATTGGGACCATAGAGTTTTTGCGATACAATCCTGAAAGTCCATACTGTACAGTTGAAGGACCTGGTAAATACTGCTTTTCAGAACTAAAGGGAATAAAACAATACCAAGATCGAGTGTGGGAAATTGATAAATTATGTTTAAGTGAAAAATTTCAGCATAAAGGTTATTTCACTGATTTTTTCCATGTGTTTGAGGACCATATTTTAACCTATCGGCCTAAATTTTATATAGGGCTTATGGAAAAAAGGTTTTTTCAGATGATGCAAATGAAGTTTGGTCTTGCAATAGAATCGAAAGCAGAAATGAAAGGAACTGGCACATCCCTAATGGCCGTAATCTTTGATGTAGAAAAGTTGATGAATGATACGAAGAAGGTAGAAGCATTAAAAAAATTGGCGAAAACTTAAGGAGGCATATCAAATGAAAGTGTGGGAGAAACCGCATCTTGAAATTTTAGATATAAATGAAACCTTTTTTAGATGTTTACCCCCTCTCAGTGTAGGGACTGAGGAATTTAATTGTGAAAGCTGAAAAATAAGGCCCTTAATATGTCAGGAGGATTTACATGAAGGAGTTCCGCTATTTTCTCACAAAGATCCATCACTACGCGGGGAAGATCCTATATATTAATATGATTTCGATGGTTATCATCGGTTTGCTGGATGGGATCGGGATTCTTCTTTTAATTCCGATGATCAACATGACGGGGATCATTAATTTCCAAGCAGCAGGGACGCCATTAGGAGGTGTCCTTTACTATTTAGAAGGTGTTGCTGCATTCTTAGGGTTGCCTGGGATATTGGCAATCTATGTGCTGATTGTTGTTGCCCACAATATTGTCCACAGGCAGATTACGATTCGGAATGCAATTATCCAGCAAGGTTTTTTTAGGCATTTGCGGGTGCAAACGTATGATTCCTTTTTACACGCAAACTGGGATTTCTTCATCAAAAATCGTAAGTCGGACTTGATCAATTTTATGACGACGGAAGTTGCCAGAGCAAGTGCAGGCACCAGCTCCTTTTTGCAGTTTGCTTCTTCCTTGATCTTTACTGTCATTCAAATAGGTTTAGCTTTGATGCTTTCACCGACTATAACAAGTTTTATTCTGATTAGTGGGATTTTTCTTGTTCTACTGAATCGAAAGTTTTTAAAATGGTCGATGGAATTAGGGAAGCGCAACTATGACTTGGGCCGAAGTTATTTGGCGGGAATCACAGATCAGATTAATGGAATCAAAGATATTAAGAGTAATACATTGGAAGACTCGAGAATGGTTTGGTATCAGGATATCACCGAACGGATGCAAAATGAGCAGATTGAATATACGAGACTCAAAACAAAATCCCAATTGTATTATAAAATCGCTTCTGCTGTTCTGATTGCCGTTTTTATTTACCTTGGTGTTGTGCTCTTTAATGCTCAGGTTACGCAATTGATGCTCATCATTGTCATCTTCTCCAGGCTATGGCCAAGGGTGGCAGGGATACAGGGCTCCCTTGAACAATTGGCTACCACTATTCCTGCATTTAAAGCGGTGATTGCCATCCAGAATGAGTCGAGAAATGCCCGGGAATTTACTGAAGCTGCTGATGATATTAGACCGATGGAAGTTCATACAAGCATGGAGTGTAAAGATGTCTTCTTTCGATACAGGAAGGACCAACCTGAATTTGCCCTTAACAACATAAACCTGCATATCCCTGCCAATCAGATGACAGCGGTAGTTGGTAAATCCGGAGCCGGGAAGAGTACATTAATTGATTTGTTGATGGGATTGAATCAACCCGAGTATGGAGAGATCTTTATAGACGGGATCCCGCTTACAAGCGACAGGCTTGTTTCCCTAAGAAGAGCAATTAGTTATGTACCCCAGGATCCATTTTTATTCAATACGACTGTCAGAGAAAACTTATTGTTGGTAAAACCGGGCGCATCTGTGGATGAAGTATGGGAAGCGCTTGAATTTTCATCTGCAGCAGAATTTGTAAGGAAATTGCCGGATGGACTCGACACCGTGATCGGAGACCGTGGCATTAAACTCTCCGGTGGGGAAAGGCAGCGACTTGTGCTGGCAAGGGCCATATTAAGAAAGCCTTCCATCCTGGTCCTCGATGAAGCGACAAGTGCCCTTGATACAGAAAATGAATCCAAGATCCAGCATGCATTGGAGATGCTGAAGGGGAAAATGACGATCATTGTTATTGCCCATCGATTATCCACAATAAGGAATGCAGATCAGGTTATAGTGATGGAGAATGGATTCATTATCCAACGAGGCGAGTTTGGCCAACTTGCCGAAGAGAGAAAAAGTGTGTTCAGTAAATTGCTGAAGAACCAGATGAAGGCAAGTTACTAAAGGGATGAAAATAGAAGCCACCTAGCAACTTGTCTGTTCTTAATAAAGAATTAAAAGAGGAGATAAATATATGAATACCGATGTGTATGTAGCCCCAAAAGTATTGCTGCATCAACCAATAAGATTTGAAACGGCTCAAAGCTGGAATCCAGGAAAAGGCCGAATTCCAGGAGCTCCAGGAGATGGGAATGGAGGTCCGCCGGGAGGTGGAGGTGCTCCTCCAGGCAGTGGTGGATGTCCTCCTGGGCAGCAAAAGAAAGGTAATTGTTGAGTAAAACAATCAGAGCCAATTTGTCATTTGGCTCTGACATCATTTCAAAAAGGCGGCTTAACCATGAAAACATTGCAGGTGAAAATTGGCGAGCACCACATGAAACTTCTCAGTCCATATACGCATATTCTAGCTAAGTTCAAAGAAGAGTATGAGATTCTAAAGGGGAACAAACGAGTCAAACCGGATATATTGATCTATCTTGAAAGTGGTTATGGTACATCGTTTATAAACTATGAGGTGGATAACTTTCGGGAAAATGGAAAAATCACTTTCCGTCGGTCAGATTATCAAATAACCGTGGACAGCGATTATAAGGTGGCAAAACTTTACTTCCACGATGACCTCGCCTTGAAGCATGCCATGATGAACCTATATAGTTCTTTCATTGTTTATCACAATTGGGGGTTGTTGATACACTCATCCGCCGTAGTCAATGATAGTAAGGGCTTTATTTTTGCGGGACAGTCAGGGGCCGGTAAATCGACTTCCGCAATGCTGTCTATGCCGAGAACCATCCTTTCGGATGAAGCTGCCATCGTAAAAATTGATAAGGGGGTATCGACAGTTTATCATTCTCCCTTCCGAAGTGAGATTAAGCCTACCAATCTTACGGAATATTCTCCTGTCGAGGGGATATATTTGCTCCACCAATCCCATGATATTCACAAGCATGCCATAAAAAAATCAGATGCCTTCCTCCAGCTGATGGATAAGGTATTTTATTGGTCACGGGAAGCAGAGGATACGAAAAAAATAATAGCGCTGTTAAAAAAATTGGTAAAACTGACACCTGTTCATCACTTATATTTTCAAAAGAACGATAAATTCTGGGAGGTGATTTCTTGAGCAGGAAATATATTCAAAGTAGTGGTTGTGAAGCCACCGAATTAGATGATGAGTGGATCATTCTAAATACGGAGAATTTTACGGTAACGAAAATAAATCAGGTTGGTGGGTTCTGTTGGTCCATCCTAAGTGAAGCTCAGACAGTGGAGAGTATCGTGGACTCTGTAGAAAGGCACTTTCATAGTTCAGGTGTCGTGCAAAAAGAGGAAATAGAGGACTTTATCAAGCAGCTTGAGAATTGTGGGGTTATCAGGAATGTTTCCTGAAGATGAAAGGATCGTCTCCATTGTAAGAGAGGTATTGCTTAAAAAAGGGTGGATCGATCTTCCCTCGCACGGTACGAGCATGTATCCACTCATTAAAGAAGGAGACATTTGCAGATTCTCCTCTTGTAATCCTTCCGAGCTGAAAAAAAGGGATGTCATCCTTTTTTCCACCCCTTCCAATAGCTTTGTTGCTCATCGATTAATTCAAATGGATAATACTCGTGTTATATGTAAGGGTGATGGTAATCTTGGATTTGATCCTCCCATTGAACAGACCCACATTTTAGGAAAGCTGATGTATATAAAAAGAAACGATAAGAATATACATCTTGACAATTTTTCTTTGAAAGTTTGGGGACATTTCGTTCAGTCAGTCCCTGTTGTCTCCACTGTGATCAGACTATATTTGAAGCACAAAACCGCTGCCCGATTTGGAGTGATGTGATGATCGCAAGTTATAAACAAAGGTTAATGGAACTAAAAAGCCAATACTTCTCGGTGAATGATATCAAAAAAACATTTGTACTTTTGTCCCCTTTTATCAAAAAAAATAAGAAAGCATATATGATTCTGCTTAGTCTACTTTTGGTTGATATTGGGTTGACCATCGGATTTGCATGGTTTTTCGGAAATATTGCAGATGCAGCAGTGCAAAGCAATTTTAATGATATTAGATGGTTGGTTCCGATAGGAATCTCCATTACGTTAATTAGTATAGTTACGGGATTCATTTATATTTATTTTGAAGCGATTGCAACATATGGAGTAAAAAAGGATTTGAAAAATCATGTATTTCAACATGTATTACGGCTTCCGGCTTCTACTGCATCAAACCGTTCTTCCGGAGAACTTGTTTCCCATTTTACAAATGATATTAATAGTATTGATGGTGTAGTTGGCAGTAATATAATCAATTTTATCTATCTTCCATTAATTTATTTGACCGTTTTTATATTTTTATTCCAGATCAATTGGCAGCTGTCTATGATCAGTTTGCTTGTTGCCCCGGCCGCAATTGTTTCCGGTGCCTTCTTTGGCATATTGCTACGGAATAATGGCAGGGAGATTCATCATTTAGTTGCCAAAATGAACGGCTTCTTAAATGAATCCTTTCAAGGCTTTTTAACTGTCAGGTCCTTTACATTGGAAAAGCTGTTGTATAGGAATTATAGGAAACAAAATCAAGAATTGTATTCATTGGAAATGAAGAATGCCAAGCTAAGGGGCTGGTTTCATTCCGGCTCACAGTTAGTAAGTTCTTTAACATATATAGCTACCCTTTGTGTGGGTGCCTATTTCGTATCAACGGGTGTCATGACGGTAGGTTCATTGCTGATTTTTGTGACACTTGTGAATCATCTGGTCTATCCGTTGACAGAGCTGGCAGGGAAATGGGCCGGTTTCCAAAGGTCTATTTCTGCAGTGGAACGTGTTGTGACGGTTTTGGAGGAAAAGCCAGATTGTGAAGAACTGCCAACCTACTTGAGGCCAGACGATAGGGGTTTGCAAGCTATCACATTCAAAGATATCCATTTCAGCTATGATGAAAATCAAAAAGTGTTTGAGCATTTCAATTTGCATATACCGGCTGGGCAAGTGATCGCTATTGTTGGACCATCGGGAGCGGGTAAATCCACTTTGTTTAATCTTTTACAATGCTTTTATAGACCACAATCCGGAGAAATCTCTATTGGTGGAAGAAGCATTGAAGAGTTTACGATTGCGGAGCTAAGAAGTCGAATTGCCCATGTATCCCAGGATACTTTTCTTTTTCAGGGGACTATCAGGGAAAACCTGATGCTTGCAAGGCCAGATGTGACAGAAGAGGAAATGGAAGAGGCAGCTCGGATTGCCAATATTGACTCGTTCATCCAATCCTTAACGAGAGGTTATGATACGGAAATCGGGGAGCGGGGAATTAAATTATCCGGCGGCCAGAAGCAGCGGATTGCCATTGCGAGGGCTGTGTTGAAAAAAGCGCCGATTCTTTTGTTGGATGAAGCTACCTCTGCACTTGATAATGAAACGGAATATCAGGTAAAGGCTGCCTTGGATGTGCTGATGGAGGGCAGGACCACGCTTGTGATTGCCCATCGTTTATCCACCATCCAGCATGCAGATTTAATACTAGTAATGGATCAAGGTGAAATCGTCCAATATGGTCGCCATGAGGAGCTGTTGGATGAGCCTGGTTTGTATAAAAAGCTTAATCACTCTTTTAAAGAGGAATCAAAAGATTTGCATTTAGTATAGGAAGAGGGAAGAAACTTGAGCATTTCTTTTATAAAGAAAATATATGAAGGAAACAATCTTCCGTTGCCTGACCAGGGAAACTACGAAAACACTTTAAGTGTGATAGAAAAAGATGGTGTCTCCCCTCAGGTATATTACTTATTAAAAGAAAGAGGCTTTCTGGGGGACACCCCGATATTCTTCCAGGAAGGATTAAGACAACTTTATCAGGAGAGTTTATTTTTAAACTTGTATATCAAAAATCAACAAACGAGAATCCTGGAGTGCTTTGAAGAGAGCCGTATTGAGGTTATTCCGTTAAAAGGAACTCTCTTTGCGGAAAAATATTATGGAGATCTTGGGGCGAGAGCAACATCTGATATCGATCTGCTAATAAAAGTACAGGACTTGACTGGAGCAGTCCAAATTGTGAAATCTTTAGGATTCTGCATGGAACAGAAGGAAATAAGTGACCACTTTCACATCAGTTTAAGTAAAGCTGTACCTGGATCATCCATTCCCTTGACCGTTGAGTTGCACTGGGATCTTCTTTGGAAGAAGACTTCAAATATAGATATCGACGGATTCTGGAATCATGCGCTTCCATCAGAGGGGAATCGGTATGTGAAAGAATTATCGCGATTTCATACATTTTATTTCATCTGCCTCCACGGTTGGAGACATAATATGGATTCACCAAAATATTTTCTGGATATAATCAAGGTGGCTGAAGTGTTAGATAATGAGATGGATTATCAAGAACTTTTGACTGTCGCAAAAAAACATCAAACCATGAAGAGAATAATCCGTACTTTATCAATCGTTTCTTTTCATTTTCCAAATTTGGATCATTTCATTTCACTTCCGAAGAGAAGAATGTTTATGTGGTGGGATGCCCACCCAGTTGTAAAGGATACTCAACCCAACAAAATGAAAAAATACTTGGATTTTATTGACTATCAATTTCTCAGCTATGATAAAACGCATCATTCAGTTCGGGAGGTAGTAAATTGGATGGGCTATGGTAGAGAGAGATTATTTCGGAAGAAGTAACCTTATTGGAGAGGTGTTATGAAAAGGGTTAATAGGAAGAAAGTGATATTACTATTAATAGTTTTTCTGATTGTGTATATAGTTTTTGATAATAACCGGATTAAAATTGTACATGAAGAAATTGTAGTAGATTCCTTAGCAAAGGAAATCGATGGTTTTACTGTCCTTCAAGTAACAGATCTGCATGAGAAGGAATTCGGAAATAATCAAAAAAGGCTGATCGATAAAATCAACTCTTTAGAATATGATGCCATTGTTTTTACAGGAGATATGCTAAACAGCAAGAAAAGTAGCAATTATGCCCCTTATTATAAACTGATTGAAGGAATAGAAAATAAAGAACACGCCCTTTTTGTCCCTGGTAATGCGGATCCGGTTCCCTATCTTATAAAACAAGGCGAAATAGTTAAAGACGAGTTTATCATGGGAATGGAGGAGAGAGGCGTCCAGTTTCTTGAGAGTAATTATGCCATTCACCTTGGAGAATCGGTTATCCGGATCGTGGATTTCGAGAGCTCCATTATTAGTGAGAAAAGGATCGCGTCATATAGGGATACAAATGTGGATGGAGATTACTCTCCATATATTAGAATGCAGTTGGGAAATTTTAATAAAAATATGGTGTTGGACGAAGGGGACACGGATCTCCTGATTGCGCTGAATCATTATCCTGTAGTAGATCGCAGGATCGATTTGCTTAATAGTGATCCAAACTATAACATGAGGGAATTTGACTTGCTTCTAGCTGGTCATTATCATGGTGGGCAGTTTAGAATTCCTTTTTATGGTGCGATTTTTATACCTGAAGCCTATTACGATAGAAATGGGCTCTTTCCGCCTCAGGATAGGGTGAAGGGGCTTTGGGAATACAAAGGGATCAAGCAATATGTCAGTACCGGATTGGGGAGCAGTGATACACTGCCTTTCATGAAATTCAGGCTGTTTAATACATCGGAATTGAATGTTATTACATTTACATCAAAAAAGTAAGTGCCATTTTGAAGGGCACTTACTTTTTATTATCCTGATTAATCTTCCATTTATTAAATTCCAGGAAATCACGGAATTGATCTTTTGTTACTCCGGAATCCATTGCTTCTCTAACTAATGTTGCCCATTCACGATCAAGGTTTTCTTTTTCATCATTATCATGCAGAAGGGTATTCACCGACACACCCAGAACTGATGACACCTTTTCCAAGAATTGAACTGATGGGTTCGATTGTAAATTTCTTTCAATGGAACTTAAGTATGACTTTGCTACGCCAGCGCGATCTGCTAGTTCTGACATAGATAATTTTCTTTGTTCTCTATATTTTTTAATTCGTTCACCAATCATGGCTTTCACCTTCCTATCATGCATTATTATAGCATATAACGAAGGGATTGTTAGATATTTAGAACAAAATTACGTAATAATTCCTACTAATTAGAGGTTTTTATATGAAGAGTTAGTGTTATTATGTAGAAAATCTCTAATTTCTTCCGTACTAATACCCATTTCAAGGGCATCGCCGATCAGTTCCACCCACTCCTTGTCTAAATTTTCAGTTAAATTAAACGCTACCTTCTCCATCCTTTTCCCTCCTAAAATACTTTGGTATTTCAGGCAGCCCAGCCATCATAATAGTTACACAACTACATTAGATCTGTTGACTTTGCGTCCTTGTTTTTCAACAAGTTTGCCTTTGACTGTTGTTTTGATATACAACTTTCGTATTATGACCGTTGTCCTTCCTATACTCCAAATTTATTATAAATTAACTTTTTTTGGAATGTTGCTGATTGATGTCGAAAAGGGATAATTATTTCAAAAAAATTCTTAAAGGAATAAAATCAATGATTTACAATAAATAGGAGGAAAAAACAATGAATTTGTATAGTAAAACTGTGTGGTTTTTAAAGTAGAAAAATAATTTAAATTTACTTTTTCTGTCGAAAATGGGAATAAAACAAACATTTTGAACATTTGTTTTTGACATACCCTCTAAAAATCATGTGAAGGTTCGAATGCACTCCCGATTTCATATAATCGTATAACAATCCCCCTCAAAAGCTATTCACACCCGATTATGGTAAAATGTTCTTTCTAGACCAAATGTATCTGTTTTTTTAATTACAGTAGCATACTATAGATAGTATACATAGAAAGGATAGGTTTTAAATGAATATAAAGTTGCCGAAGCCGTTTACATTTGAGGGTGGCGAGCGTGCTGTACTGATGTTGCATGGATTCACAGGGAATTCTGCGGATGTCCGGATGATGGGGCGTTATCTGGAGAAGCGGGGATATACATGCCATGCACCGCAATATAAAGGGCATGGGGTGCCACCGGAAGAATTGGTTCATACTGGCCCGGAAGATTGGTGGAAGGACGTCATGGAGGCGTATCAATACCTGAAGGATCGCGGGCATGAAAGTATTGCGGTCGTGGGTCTTTCCCTGGGAGGCGTATTTTCTCTGAAATTAGGTTACACTGTTCCTGTCAAGGGTATTGTGCCTATGTGTGCGCCTATGTATATCAAGAGTGAAGAGATCATGTATCGCGGTGTTCTGGAGTACGCAAAAGAATGGAAACGACGCGAAGGGAAATCCCCTGAACAGATCGAACAAGAGATGAAGGAATTCGAGAAAACGCCGATGGGCACGTTGAAGGCCTTGCAGGAATTGATCGCCGAGGTGCGGAATAATGTAGATATGATCTACTCTCCGACATTTGTGGTCCAGGCACGTCATGATAATATGATCAACACCGACAGCGCCAACATCATCTACAATGAAGTGGAATCGGATAGCAAGGAAATCAAATGGTACGAGGAGTCCGGGCATGTGATTACACTCGATAAAGAGCGCGATCAGCTGCATGAGGATGTATATGAGTTTTTGGAATCATTGGATTGGTAATACTAATAGTAGGGAAGAAAAGTGCGAATGCATTTTTTAGTAGAATCTAGCAGTTGATTGGAGCAATAGGCGAAGACTCCTGCGGGAGATAGCGGTAGGCTGGAGACCCCACAGGGCGAAGCCCGAGGAGGCTCCAGCACCGCCCCGCGGAAAGCGCAGCCTAATGCGGAAATCAACAGCGGTGTTTAACAGACCATTTTATAAAGGAGGGACATATATATGGAAGAAATAATTCAGCAGCATGTGGATAAGCTCTTATCCTATATGAAGGAAGAGGCATATAAGCCATTGACGACCCAGGAGCTGGAAGAGGCATTTGGGATCAAGGATTCCGAGGAGTTCAAGAATTTCGTGAAGGCACTTGTCCATATGGAGGACCAGGGGCTTATAGTGCGTACGAGAAGCAACCGCTATGGATTGCCGGAGAAAATGAATCTGATAAAGGGTAAAGTAATCGGCCATTCAAAGGGCTTTGCATTTGTAATGCCTGAGGAAGCGGGCATGGACGATGTATTCATCCCGCCAACCGAGTTGAACAATGCGATGCACGGGGATATTGTCCTTGTGAGGGTCAGTCGGAAAGCCGATGGGGGCTCCCGTCAGGAAGGCACCATCATCCGTATAGTCGAGCGGGGCGTCAAACAGATTGTGGGTACATATACCGAAAGCAAGAATTTTGGCTTTGTGATTCCTGATGATAAAAAGATTGCCAATGATATTTTCATCCCGAAAAGTGCAACGAACGGAGCGGTGGAAGGCCATAAGGTGGTCGTGAAGCTTGTAACGTATCCGGAAGGGCGATTAAGTGCTGAGGGGGAAGTCATCCAGATTCTTGGGCATAAAAATGACCCTGGAGTGGACATACTTTCTGTCATCCATAAGCATGGCCTGCCACAGGAGTTTCCAAAAGAAGCGCTTGATCAGGCGAATGCGACGCCGGATGAAATTGACGAAAAAGATATAGGTGATCGCCGTGACCTGCGCGACCAGATGATCGTGACGATTGATGGTGCAGATGCGAAGGACCTGGATGATGCGGTAACCGTCACAAAGCTTGATAACGGCAACTACAAATTGGGTGTCCATATCGCGGACGTGACCCATTATGTGACTGAAGGCTCGGCAATCGATAAGGAAGCACAGGAGCGCGGAACGAGTGTGTATCTCGTGGACCGTGTAATCCCGATGATTCCACACCGTCTATCCAATGGGATCTGCTCATTGAATCCTCAGGTGAACCGTTTTACGATCTCATGTGAAATGGAATTGAATAACGCTGGGGAAGTCGTCAAACACGAAATCTTCCACAGTGTGATCAAGACAACGGAACGAATGACGTATTCGGATGTGAATAAAATCCTGGTCGACAAGGATGAAGCATTGATTGAACGTTACGAGCCGTTGGTTCCAATGTTTCAGTTGATGGAAGAGCTGGCAGCCGTTCTTCGCAAAAAGCGGATGCTGCGCGGTGCAATCGACTTTGATTTCAAAGAGTCCAAGGTATTGGTGGACGAGGAAGGAACTCCGACTGATGTTGTCCTTCGTGAGCGTTCTGTTGCGGAAAAGCTCATTGAAGAATTCATGCTTGTTGCCAATGAAACGGTTGCCGAGCATTTCCATTGGATGAATGTACCGTTCATCTACCGCGTCCATGAGGATCCGAAGGAAGAAAAGCTGCAACGTTTCTTTGAATTCATCACAAACTTCGGCTATGTGGTAAAAGGGAAAGGCAATGCAATCCACCCGCGCGCCCTTCAGGAAGTTATCGAAGCGGTGCAAGGCAAACCGGAGGAAATGGTTGTATCGACAGTCATGCTTCGTTCGATGAAACAGGCGAAATATGATGAGGAAAGCTTGGGTCACTTCGGTCTTTCCACCGAATACTACACCCACTTCACGTCACCGATCCGCCGTTATCCTGACTTAATTGTCCACCGTCTGATCCGTACGTATCTGATTCAAAAGAAAATTGATCAGAAGACACAGGAAAAATGGAGCGACAAGCTGCCGGAAATCGCGGAGCATTCGTCCAACATGGAGCGCCGTGCAGTTGATGCCGAGCGCGAGACGGATGATCTGAAGAAATCGGAATACATGCTTGATAAAATCGGCGAAGAATATGATGGGATCATCAGCTCTGTCACCAACTTCGGGATGTTCGTCGAGCTGCCGAATACGATCGAGGGACTTGTCCATGTCAGCTATCTGACTGATGACTATTACCGTTATGATGAGCGCCACTATGCAATGATCGGCGAACGTACAGGCAAGGTGTACCGAATCGGGGATGAGATATCCATCCGTGTGGTGAACGTGAACAAGGATGAGCGTTCCATCGACTTTGAAGTGGTCGGAATGAAGGGGACCCGCCGTCCAGATACAAAGACCGCGCCAAGGGTCATCCAAAGCGGAGACCGCAAAAAGCCTGCAAAAGGCAGAAGCCAGAAACGCAAGCAGGAAAACGACATCGAAGACTATACGTTCGAAATCGGCTGGAGCACGCAGAAGCCAAGCGGTAGCGGCGGTGGCAACAACAAAAAGAAGAATAAGAAGCAGTTCTTTGAGAATGCGCCAAAGCAGAAACGTACCAAAAAGAAAAAGAAATAAGCTTTAAAGAAGGAGGAGCCCGCAACACGGCTCTTCCTTCTTGTACATAACCAGCATTTTTGGTAAAATATTCACTACCGCAAGAAGGGGGAGAACGCTATGCCAAAAGGGGAAGGCAAGGTTATCAGCACCAACAAAAAAGCCAACCACGATTATTTTATCGAACAGACATATGAAACCGGCATGGTTCTGCAGGGTACAGAAATCAAATCCCTGCGTGCAGGACGCGCCAACTTGAAAGACTCATTCGCACGCGTTCAAAACGGCGAAGTGTTCCTTCACAATCTTCATATCAGTCCATACGAGCAAGGGAACCGCTACAACCATGAACCTTTGCGTACAAGAAAGCTACTTCTTCACCGCAAACAGATCAACCAGTTGATCGGATTGACGAAGGAAGAGGGATATGCGCTCGTCCCTTTAAAAATCTATCTGAAAAATGGCTATGCCAAGCTGTTGATCGGTTTAGGTAAAGGGAAAAAGAAGTATGATAAGCGTGAAGACTTGAAGAAGAAAGAAGCAAAACGTGACATCGAGCGGGCATTCCGTGAGCGTCAGAAGGAATAGTATAGGGTATTTTACAGTAACTTACAATTGCAAAGTTATGTGAGTATGCTATAATAAGGTTGTCGCTGAAACGGCGGCACTTTGATAATTGAATAGCTAACTTGTTAGCTCATTATCTTTCCCGTAGAACCTCGTTGTTTGTTGACGTAAAATCTCAACAGACTTTTATATCGAGGGGACGTTACGGATTCGACAGGGATAGTTCGAGCTTGAGTTGCGAGTCGGGGGGATCGTCCTCGTCATCAACGTCAACGCCAATAATAACTGGCAAAGAAAACAACAACTTCGCTTTAGCTGCTTAATAACAGTCTATAGCGGTTCCTCCCTCCATCGCCCATGTGGTAGGATCAGGGACTCACTCTAAGTGGGCTACGCCGGAGATCGCCGTCTGAGGTCAAAGGAAGAGAACAATCAGGCTAGCTGCCAGGATGCCAGTCAATAGGCGGAATGTCCAGCGAAATACTAATATATTGACTACACTCGTAGACGCTTAAGTGGCGATGTTTCTGGACGTGGGTTCGATTCCCACCGTCTCCATATTTATGAAAAATAGCAAAGACCTCACTTTCGGTGGGGTCTTTTTTCGTGTTTTATCGCCTACCGTCTCCATCATCTAGCATAGATTGTTAAAGTCTGGAGAAAACTTAAACTAATTCTCCATTCTCCATGTTCGTAGCTATGATAATAATCCTATATTAAGTCAATCATTTAGAAAAATTGGATTATCAAAATAATACCCTGTATAATGTGTTTCTATGGGAATCAGAAAAAAGGAGCTAATAATATGAATGCGAAACCTTTCTTCTCGGTTATTATTCCGACCTATAACCGTTCAGATATTATGAAAGAAGCAATTGAAAGTGTTCTTCAACAAACATATGATGATTTTGAAATAATTGTTATCGATGATCATTCGACAGATGATACTGAAGCTGTCGTAAGGGGACTTGGTGACGACCGGATCATCTATAAAAAGAATACTCGGAAAAAGGGTGGCGGAGGAGCTAGAAATGAAGGCATCTTTACCGCAACAGGCGAATGGGTAGCTTTTCTAGACGACGATGATGTATGGGTAGCGAATAAACTCGAATTATTTTATAAAAAGATTAAAGAGTCTGATGGTGAAACAGGGTTAATTTACTCTGCATTTACGTATTATGATTTTAATAATAAGGTAGAACTCAAAACAAATGCATATGGGAAGACTGGTTGGATCCGTAATGACCTTTTGTATACCAATTGGATTGGAACATATAGTGCTGTAGCCGTTCGCACAGATTTATTACATAGTATCAACGGGCTGGATGAAGACTTTTCTTCTTATCAGGATTTAGAGTTGTATGTACGTATAACTGAAGTAGCCAAAGTGGAATACATTCCTGAATCTCTGACTCTATATCGAGTAGATAATCTTGATAATATATCGAAGAGTTTTGATAAGAAATTATCGGGGAATCTCAAATTTTACAGTAAATACAAAGAGGATATTCATAAGCTGCCTAAGGTACACCACCGTGTAAGATCGCAGCTTTTCTTAAATGCGCTTGGTGCGAAAAATTGGAGACTTGCCATTCAATCAGTACCTTGGACATTGGCGGGTATTGTGCTGGATCCCAAAAATATACTCATCACAACTCGAACGTTAGCAAAGAGACTGAGTTCTAAGTAAGAAATAAAAAGGGGAACAGATAATGTTATCAAAGCATGCAGCTGCGTATTTGCTGTCCCATGGCGTACCTTCGCTGATTGGGTTTTTAAGTATTGCGGTATATACAAATTTGCTTAGCCCTGCTCAATATGGTGCATATGCTTTGATATTTGCCATAGCAACAGTAATGAATTCTGTTGTTTTTGAGTGGCTGAGATTAAGTTTACTAAGATTTTACCCGAAGTATGGGGAAACTCCACAAGTGATTGAGACAATTAAAATTTCTTTTATTGGAATCATGATTATTACTGCAATTTTAGCTGTGTTCACTCTTGTGTTTTTTGGAAATGAGCAGATATCTCCTTTATTTATGGGTTTTGTCCTGCTGCTTTCGTGGTCACAATCTTGGAATAGCATGAACCTCTCATTAGCTAGAGCGGAACTCAAACCGATGAAATATGGAGTTATTGCCTTTACCCGGGCGTTACTTGGATTTATTTTCGGAACATCCCTTATTTATTTTGGTTTTGGAGAGCATGGATTATTATTGGGGATAATTTTCGGTTTCTGGTGTGCGATCTTTTTTCCTACATTCAAAACGTGGAAATTTAAGCTGGATTTTAAAGAATTTGATAAATCAATGATTAAAGAATTTGCTCGATATGGTACACCTCTTACGTTAACCCTTTTGCTTAGTGTCATCATACATAATTCTGATCGTCTAATCATTGAATATTTACTAACAACAAGTGACACTGGAATTTATTCTGTAACGTATGATCTGACGGAGCAATCTGTATTTACGTTGATGATGATTATTAACTTGGCAGCATTTCCTATCGCAATGAGAATGATGGAAGATAAAGGGGAAGCTGCTGCGTATGAACAGGTAAAAAAGAATATTAGTTTGCTGTTCTTCATTGCCATGCCTGCAGCCGGTGGATTTATTGTGCTAGCACCTAACATTGCAGATTTATTGTTAGGGGAAGCATTCCGGTCGGATGCATTACAGCTAATTCCATTTATAGTGGTCGGTGCATTGTTAAAAGGTTTTAAGTTATATTGTGTGGATATTATGTTTCACTTAAAGAAGAAAACTGCACTACAGATAATTCCGGTTGTTGTGGCGGCGGTTGTAAATGTAATCTTGAATTTCTTGCTTATTCCACTCATGGGGATAGAAGGTGCTGCCATTGCAACAGTAGTGGCATATCTAATTGCTGTAGTGAGTGCGTGGATTCTTGTTCATTATCAAATCGATCCAATCCCGTTTCCCATTGCAGATTTTATGAAAATACTTTTATCTACATTGGTGATGGTCTCCACACTATGGTGGATCAGAGATTTACTTGGATTGGTTATGATCATAGTTCAAGTAATAACAGGAGTATTGGTTTATATACTTGCGGCTCTCCTATTCAATACTATGTCCATAAGACAGTTAGTATTGAAACAAATAAAGGCAAAGAATTAGTAATAATTAATAGTCTTTGCTTGGCGTCTAAATTTTAGACGCCTTTTTTTGTTGCTAAAGAACTGATTCAAACTTTTTAAAATGACTCAAATTAGTCATATATTACTAATTATATTTTAAATATTTAAAATAAAAGGAAAATTTAGAAAAATGTCTAAATAGTAGTATTGATGTTGAAAAAATAGAGGAGTGTGTTAAGTGAAGCAAAAGAGAGAAATTAGAAAGCCATTGTTTGCATCGCTATTATCCTTATTCCTAATTTTTAGTACGATGATTGGTACTGTTGGGGCAAGAGGTGCGAATGAAGCTGAGATATTTCTAAAGTCTACGGATGGAAATCACAAAGTAACGGTAAGTGAAGAGGTAACAGAAGTTTTTAAGGAAAATGAATATGTCGAATTGTTAGTTGAAATGAAGGATCAAGTAGATACTACAGCAGTTGTAATCCAAGCGAGGGAACAGATGAAAGCTATACAACATGTTTCTCCCTTCCAACAAAACCTCCAGACTCGCTATGCAGTTGTTGACGCATTAAAATCCACAGCAGAAATCACACAAAATTCCTTACTTCAATCTCTAGAGAAAAGTGAACATGTAAAAGATGTGAAAAGCTTTTACATAATGAATGTCGTATACGTGAAGGCAACCCAGGAAATTTTAGAAGAGTTGAAAAATCATCCTGAGGTTGAAAATATCATATTGGACTTCAAGATTGACATCGATTGGCCGGAAATGTCTCCAATCCATACGGAAGGAAGTACTCAGCAAGTTATGGGCGAGAGTATCCTGCAGGAGGACGATAGCAGTATAGAGTGGAACATTAACCAAGTGGAAGCACCAAGAGTATGGAATGAATTTGGCATTGATGGTAGTGGTGTGGTCGTCGGGATGATCGATACTGGTGCCCATTGGTCCCACGAAGCCCTAAAAGAGAAGTGGCGTGGGTATGATCCTTTGGATCCGAATAACCCAAACCCTATAGGAAATTGGTTTGATGCTGTATCAAATCAAAGCATGCCTTATGATGCTGCTAGCATCCCGCATGGCAGTCATGTTATGGGGACTATACTTGGTCAGGATCCTGCCGGCAATAATAAAATAGGTGTTGCTCCGGGTGCCAAGTGGATTGCAGCTAAAGCATTTACGGAACAAGGTGGTCAGGCATCTTGGCTGCTGGCCGCGGGACAGTTCATGTTGGCCCCGAATGGGGATCCTAGCTTGGCTCCTGATATCGTCAACAATTCATGGGGAGGCGGAGCTGGATTGGATGAATGGTATCGTCCAATGGTCCAGGCCTGGAGAGATGCAGGTATCCTGCCAGTATTTTCAGCAGGAAATGCGTATCCAAATAAAGTAAGTGCCCCTGGGAACTATCCGGAAAGCTATGCTGTCGCAGCTACGGACAGCCAGAATAGAAGAGGAAGCTTCTCGAGTGTAGGAGCCGGCCCTTATGCAGATGATCTTAAGCCGGATATTGCTGCACCGGGAGTTAACATTAGATCCTCCGTTCCGACAGGGTATGAAGGTGGTTGGAATGGGACCTCCATGGCGGCTCCCCATATTTCAGGTGTTGCTGCGCTTTTACGTTCCGTTGACGCTTCTTTAACGGTAGATCAACTTGAAGATATCATCAATGAAACGGCTATTCCGCTTACAGACAACCAGTATCCGACGGCGCCAAACCACGGTTACGGAAATGGCTTGGTAAATGCGTACGAAGCGGTTGCTTCTATTGCTTCCGGAATAGGTGGCATTACGGGGCAGGTTTTGAAGCAGGGAGTGGATGAGGAAGCTCCGTCAATCACGCACGAGCCTTTCACTTTTGGTTATACAGGTTTGGATGTCGTCCTTGATACACAAATCACCGATAATGTTTCAGTGGTCAAGGCAGAATTATACGTAAGAGAAAATGAACAATCAGATTGGCAAATTGTAGAGCATACTCGAACGACCGGAGACTTCATGAATGGAAATTATCAAGTGGAAGTACCGAGGGAATTCGTGAAGGATCCAGGCTTTCAATATATGATAAAAGCGGTGGATTTCAGTGGGAATGAAGCTGAAACGGAAATATTCGACGTGGAAATCAGCTTCGGTATCAATCCGGAAGAACCGTTTGAATTTAATTTCGAAAACAATTTAGATGGCATGTTGCTTTATGGTGATTGGGAGTGGGGAGCCCCGACTGTTGGTACAACCCCAAGGAGCGGGGAGAATCTGGTTGCGACTAAACTGACAAGCAACTACTCTGATCATTCCGATAGCTTACTGCAGTTTCCGCCGGTTGACCTAAGGAACGCAGAAACTGCTTCGCTTTCTTTCCAGCATTGGTTTGATATTGAGTATACCTATGACAATGCTAAAGTGTTGGTGACAAACGATATTGAAAGTGACGTATGGCATGAAGCAGCAACATTTACTGGAAGGGAACGAACATGGGAAGAAATGGCGGTAAATCTAAATAGCTTTGCCGGCTCTGAAAATCAAGTGTTTGTAGCTCTACTATTCACTTCTGATGATAAGATCAATCATGCAGGGTGGTATATTGATGAGCTGTCCATCACAAGTAATACGGTTGTTGAAGCAACAGTGCTGTCCGATACAAAAATAACTGTAGATAAAGACGAATTCCAAGCAACCCAAAAGGCGGAACAACAAAGGGCCGTCACTACTGATCAGAGTGGTTTGCCGGTTGAAGCATATGTCACCGTTGTAGAAACCGGAAGAACCGTCAAAACGAGTTTGGAGGATGGGTCCTATCATATTCTGCATCGACCTACACCTGATGGAGAAACCTACACGCTAAGGGTAGAGTCTTATGGTTATTACAAGCAAGAGGAGGATTTTGTTCTGCAGGATGAAGAGGTAATCGAGAAGAGCTTCCTATTGGCTGAGATACCTAGAGGGGAAATTTCACTGAATGTAAAAGATGTGAGGACACAGGAACCGATACAAGGTGTCAAAGTGAAAGTTATGGAGGATGGCAGGCTACCTGTTGCAGAGACTGATGAAAATGGAAATTATACTTTCGAGGAAGTTTTGGAAGGTAACTATACATTAAGTTTATCCCTACCGAATTACCAGCATAAGAGTCTCACTGTGGAAGTAAGTGGAGGGGAAAGTTCCATTGTGCCGGTGGAAATGACGCCATTCCCAGGGGTCGCTATTTCCTATGATGATGGATCGGCAGAAAATGCGAAGGCTTACTATAGTGCAGGGTATGGATTTGCTACAAGGATGACACCAGAGAAATTAGCAGAATTAGCGGGGATCAGCGTTTACTTATGGGAGGCGAACTGGCCAATGCCCGGAGGTAATGAATTCTCCGTTGCAGTGCATGAAAGTAATGAAGACGGGAATCCAGGAAAAAGGGTGATTGCCCCGAAAACGGTCGCTGGTGAAAGGGGTCAATGGAATTTCGTTGATTTAAGCGAATTCGAATATCAGACTGACAAGGATTATTTTGTAGTCGTTCTTCAAACAGGTGATTTTCCAAATGTCCCGGGAGTAGGAGTCGATGAAAGTTCACCTTCGGCAGATCGTTCTTATCAAATGGATAACACCGGTGTGTTTTCGAAGTTAGGTTTATCAGATGGGAATTTCATGATCCGTTCCCACCTGTATTATGTTTTAAATGCACCTACAATCAATGGAGATTCCGAAAACGTGTTTGTCAATGAAGATACGTATGCCATTTCTGGTTCTGTTGAAGAAGATGGAGTGGTGAATATTTATAATAATGACGCCTTGGTAGGAACGACAGAAGCAGTTGATCAATCGTTTGAATTGGAAGTGCCGGTTAATGAAGGGGAAAATAAAATTACCGCGACGTTAACGAATGGTGAGGTGGAATCTTCCCATTCTAACACTTTAACAATAATTAAAGACGTGACAAAGCCAACCATATCTATTGATTCACCAAAAAGTGGATTGTCAACAAATGAACAGAACATTACTGTAACCGGTTCTGTAACCGATACCTACCTTGATAAAGTGTTTATTCAAGGTGAAGAGGTAACAGTGAATGAAAATGGCAGCTTTAATCATGAAGTGCAATTGAATGAAGGATTGAACGAAATTGTTGTGGAAGCAAGGGATTTAGCTCGAAATGATGAGGTGGGGTCAATTGAAGTACACTTGGATACAGTTGCACCTGTAATAAGTGTAACAAGGCCTTCGGAAGACATTTATAAGTATCCAGGAGATAGCGTAATGATTTCGATTACAAGTGACACAAGAGGCGGAACTGCCTATTTGGTCATTAAAGATGAAACGAATAATGTTCTCGGGGAGCTGGACTTGGAGGAAGTGGAGCCTTATGTATATGAGGTGAATTGGTTGATTCCGGTTGATGCAACCTTCACCAATGCTGCATTTTTCATAAAACATGATGATCCTGCCGGGAATAGAACCAGTGTTACAGCTGAAGGTTCACTTCACCTGAATCATAAGAGAGTGGAAAGGCTAAGAGGTAAAACCAGGTATGAAACAGCCGTGGAAATTAGTAAAGAAGGATTTGAGTCGGCGGATGTTATCCTTTTGGCCAGAGGTGATTTCTACGCTGATGCACTAGCTGGTATACCTTTAGCCCATAAGCTTGGAGCACCTATATTATTAACGGAAACCGATAGCTTAGTTCCGGCTGCTAAGGAAGAAATAGAACGTTTAAGAGCGGAACGAGTAATAATTTTAGGAGGGATGTCAGCTCTCGACGAAAGTATTGCAGAAGAGTTAGAGGAAATGGGGATCGTGGTGGATAGAATTTCAGGGCCAACCAGGTATGATACTGCTGCTTTAATAGCAGAACATCTAGAATCAAACAATAAAAAAGCGGTGGTGGTAAGCGGTGATAACTTCCCGGACGCTCTCTCCGTAGCTTCCTTTGCAGCTAAAGAAGGCACACCGATACTGTTAACGCGTACAGATGAATTGCCTGCTGCGACAAGGAAGGTTATGGAGAAATATAAAGTTGCTGATACAGTAGTAATTGGTGGAACAGCGGCCGTTTCGGATAAAGTTAAAAATATGTTGCCAAACGCTATAAGAGTGAGAGGCCGCGATCGATATGAAACAAATATTAAAGTATTTGAACATTTTAACGTTGGGGGAAATCATTTCTTTGTGGCGACTGGTAAACAGTTTGCAGACGCTTTAACGGGTGCAGCCTTGGCGGCAAAGAATGATAGCGGAGTGATACTGGTAAACGAAAATGTACCTTCATTAACGAAAGAGTATATAAAAGAGAATGAAATTAGTCGCTTCACTATCTTTGGTGGAGAAGCTGCAGTTTCGAAAGAAGTAGTGGAAGAATTGAGGAATATAGTTAGATAAAAGTAGAAGCGTGCTCCTAAAGATGGAGTACGCTTTTTCCTTTTATAATCCAAATTTACCATTTATTAAATAATTTAAATATTTAGTAAACTTTTAATAGGATATTCTTTTCTGTTGTCGAAATAACAAGTTGAGATGAGTATGTTATTCCTTATAGCATTCACCATGTAAAGTTTTTCTACAAATGAAGAGTTGTTTCTACATCCTGATTTGTCATCATTCTTCCTTTCAATCAACTAAGAGCTCATAAGAGATTAACTGTTTTAGTTTAGCTGAGTGATGGAAAGGGGGATGCAGGAGTCTAGTCTTCTTTTAGAAAAAAATGGGGGTGCGAAAGACTTGAGTACATATTACTCGAAGAAAAAACGGAAATCTATTTCACTTTTCATGATTTTTCTGCTTATTTCCAGTTTATTATTACCGAACATCGTAGGAGCAGAAATTCCTAATGAATCCAACAGGTTGACTGTCGAACAAGAAAAGCAATTAGAAAAGGAAAGAGAGAAAAGCGTTCTTAATAATACTGAAGAAACTAATGGTGAAGTTTCAAAAAATGGGATTCCAAGCTTGTTAGATGGAATTAACCTATCTTCTGAACCTGAATATGATGAAGATGATTTTGTAATGGAAGGGAAAGTAGAAACAGATATTATCAATGAACTAGATTCTGAGGGAACGGTCAATGTCATTATCCGTTTAAAGGAATCTGTTGATATGAAGGAATTATCGACTACTGTTTCTGCGCTTGATAATAAAACGGATCGCGTAGGTACGGTCATTGATGAGTTAAAAGGTGTTGCCAAAGTTTCTCAAAGTAAGCTATTGCAGCAAATGCAAGATTTAGAGAGTAAGAAGATGGTAAGTAATATCCAATCGTTCTGGGTCATCAACGGACTCTCCGCCACCATGAATAAAGAGGCATTGGAGACCATTGCCCAAAGAGAAGACGTGAAGCGGATAACCTTGGATAGAGAGTTTCAGGTTCCCGAAGTTTTAATGGAAGATTCCCCTCCACGACTTCCGGAGTGGGGATTGGAAAAAATATTTGCTCCAAAAGTATGGGGGGAATATAAACTCCAGGGTGAAGGTGTTGTGGTTGGTATCATGGATACTGGTGTTGAGGGAGAGCATGAAGCGCTCCAGCATAACTACCGTGGCCGTGATGGAAACCATCAATATTCCTGGATTGATTTATCAGGCTCTGAATACTCTTCCCCGAAAGATGGCCATGGCCATGGAACGCATGTTGCCGGGTCTGCAGTTGGTGGTGGAGCAGGTGAACCGATCGGGGTCGCCCCGGGTGCTGAGTGGATAGCTGCCAAGATCTTCAACGATTCAGGCGGGACAACTGCATCCGCCATTCACCAAGCATTCGAATGGTTTTTAGCTCCTGGTGGTGATCCAAGTAAAGCGCCTGATGTGGTAAATAATTCTTGGGGAAGTGCCGATACTTATCGGACTGAATTTTTAGAAGGGGTACGTGCATGGGTCGCAGCTGGAATATTCCCTCTTTTTTCTGCAGGAAATGAAGGGCCAGGCGCTCAAACGATAGGATCTCCGGGAAGCTTTCCCGAAGCTTTTGCGATCGGGGCATCCGATATAAATGATCAGATTGCTTCATTCTCAAGTAGAGGTCCAGTTTCCTGGCCAAATGAAAATGGAGAACAAGTGCGATACATTAAGCCTGAGGTGACAGCTCCGGGTCACCAAATATATTCAGCATGGCCAGGTGGAGGCTATAACACAATAAGTGGAACATCCATGGCAGCTCCTCATGTTACTGGAGCGATTGCACTTATCTTGCAAAGCCAGCCTGACTTGACCATTGATGAAGTTGCTGATCTTCTGGAAAGGACAGCACGGACAGAAAGTCATATGGGTACGCTCCCAAATGATAATTTTGGCCATGGAATTGTCAACGTGTACCAGGCTGTGACAGAAGCAGCGTATGCGGGAGAAATCCGAGGGACCCTGAAAGATAAAGATGGCAATCCGATTGCAGGTGAGATCTTCATGCCAGAAGAAGACTTGCGCATAAAAGTAAAAGAGGATGGCCAATTCAGCTTCAAGGTTCGCGAAGGCACGCATGAAGTGGAAGTCGATTCCTTTGGGTTCCATGCGATAACAGAAACCGTGGAAGTGAAAAAAGGCGAGGTGCTGGATAAAGCATGGGCACTGGAAAAGGCAGAAAGATTCAACGTAGAGGGAACCGTCAAAAATACAGATGGTGAACCTGTCCCTTATGCTTATGTTCGCGTATTGGATACGCCTCTGGAAACAGTAAGGACAAACTCAGAAGGAAAGTTTCTGATTGAAAGTGTCCCGGAGAATGAATATACGATCGTAGTGAACGGTCAAGGGATAAAGCAAAAATCAGAAACAATTACCGTAAATGAAAATACAACGGTTAATTTTGAGGTAGCTTCCACGAAGATCACCGCACTGGATGATTGGGCTACTTCCAAAAATAATTTCTCAAGGAACGCGGTGACCTCGGCGGAAGTCGATGCAGAGAAATTAGTGCCTTCCTGGTTTTATGAATCAAGTGGACAAGTATTATTCAGTTCACCTGTTATTGCGGAAGGTAAAGTAGTATTTACCACCGACCGCGGATATGTGGAGGTTGTGGACCAGCGCACCGGGGAAGAATTATGGTCCATCAGGACTGGTAATACAAACCGTTCCACTCCGACAGTTGTCGACGGCATCGTTTATGTGGCAGGTGGTTCGGATAGTAAGATTTATGCCATTGATTTAGAATCAGGTATGACAAAATGGACAGCTAAAGTTGATTTTCCTGCAATTTATGAAGCACCGATTTATCATGATGGGATCCTATACATCACTTCTTACATGGAAGCAGACGCAAAAACAGTTGCCCTTGATGCGGAAACTGGTGAGAAGGTATGGGAAAAAGCTATAGGTGATGGATCGTTCTTCGGCGGTGCCATAGGTGAAGGGTTGTTATATGTCGGAACGTATGAATCTAAGGATTTAACTGCCCTTTCCCTTGCAGATGGTTCTGAGCAGTGGAAAGTAACTTTGGAAAAAGAAGGGTTCGCATCGAGTCCGGTTTATGTGGATGGGGTCGTTTATGCAGTAAGTGTAAACTTCAATAATCAATCAGGTACATTAAATGCCTTTGATGCTGCCACAGGTAATAAATTGTGGAGTGCAGCAGATATAGGTGATACCCAGGCTGGTGCTCCAATTGTATATGATGACCTTGTCATCATCGGCTCTTCTGTAAAACCAGTCATCAAGGCGTTTAACAAAACTTCCGGTGAGCTTGTTTGGGAAACGGATATTGGCAGTATGACGGTTAATAGTGGAGCTGTTTCTGGAAATGGCTATCTATTTGTCACAGATCTATCCTCCAATCTCCAAGTGCTCGATGTGTTTTCAGGAGAAAAGGTGCATACCTATAATCTGAAAAACACTAGTACAGCAGGGGTAGCAATTACAGATGGCCAGATAGTTGTAGCAGATCATACAGGTGTATCGAGCTTTGAAGCGCCTGGTTTGTTATCCGGTTCTGTTACTAATGCTGACGGCGAAGGGGTTCCAGCAAAAATAACCATCGTTGGAACAGGAAAGTCAACTGAAGCAGATGAAAATGGAAACTATGCGATAAACATGCAGCCAGGTACCTATGATGTAAAAGTTGCTTATTACGGACTCAAGCAGATTGTAGAAAAAGTTACATTTGTCACAGGCTATGACATTCAAAAAGACTTTAAGCTTGACCCGGCAGCACTTGGATCATTTTCAGGTGACATTAAAGATAAGAGATCTGGACTTCCTCTTGAGGGTGTATCCATTAAAGTGAATGACACACCACTTGAAGCTAGTTCAGATAAAGACGGAAAATATAGTTTTTCAGAAGTATATGAAGGAACGTATGATGTGCAATTCTCCTTGGCCGGATATGTGGAACAAGTCATTCAAGTAACAGTCAAGGGAGGGGAAAACACAGCTGTACCATTCGAAATGACACCTGTGGATGTTGTCGTTTTGGATGACTACAATGGAGAAATTGTGCGATTCCTTAATAATAATAACATCCCTGCTGAAGAGCGTGGATGGGATGTCATCGATGAAATTGGCAGCTATCAGATTCTGTACATGAATGGTGCCTATACTACTTCTGGAGAAAGACCTACAGAAGAAGCATTCGAGGAACTCGTTTCCGCAGCAGAGGAAAAGGGAGTCAGCATTGTATTTGCCGATACTTGGGGCATGAGTTATGGAAGTTTGAGACACCTATGGGAGTTCAGGAATGATCCGGCACAATATAACTCAGATTACGAAAGTGCAACAATCCGCTTACGTGTGGATGAAGAGCATCCAATAATGGCAGGTTTGGAGAAAGACAGCAATTACGATATTCACTCTAACGGAGATTTTGCCTGGTTTAACCAGTATTCCGGACGTCACTTGGCAACAGTCGGAAGCACGAGAATCGGATTTGTAGGGTCGGGTGTAGCGTATAAAGGCGTTACAGAAGACAGTGCACATTTACTTCTTTCGACACATGCAGCTTCTCCATGGGTATCTCCATTCAATGGTTGGCTGCCTACCCAACAGCAAATCTTATTGAACGGAATCAATTATGTGATGGATGCTGAATTTGGTGGAATTTCCGGTTCTGTTGTCGATACAGAAGGAAATCCATTGGAAGTAACCGTAGAGGTCGTGGAAACTGGTGTATCCACAAAATCAACCGATGGTACTTTTGAATTGTTCCATGATGAAGGCACATATACGGTTGAATTCCGAAGATCCGGATATGCCATGCAGGAAGCGACAGTCGAGTTCAAAAATGGAGAGCCGGTAATAAAAGATGTAACGATGGGAGTATCTAACAGTGGTACAGTTTCCGGACAAGTTACGAATAAAATTACTGGTCAGGCAATACCATATGTTGAAATCAACTTATACGACGAAGAAAACAACCTCGTTGCAGAAGAAGTAAGCTCCATCAATGGTGCTTATGAAATAACAGGTTTGAATGAAGCGGCATATACGCTGAAAATAGTGCTGCGAGACCATGTAACCTATACACAAACGATAAGTGTTGCAGGTGAACCTATTCAGTTGGATATTGAAATTTACCCTTCACCTGAAGTAGGGATCATTGGGGATGGATCGTTTGGATCCCTGAGAGATTTACTGGCAGAGGATGGAATCGAAGCGACAAACTATTCGTCTATCAGTAACATTTTATCCGAGTTGCCTAACTTGGATGTCGTATTCTTTAATGATCAATCCACAAGCAGTGTCACATTGGAAGTATTGGAAGGATTCCTTGCAGAAGCAGACAAGCATGAAGTAAGTGTTATTTTCGGTGATAATTATTGGTCTGGATCAGGATTGAATCATCTTGTGAACAGATTCAAGGATCCGGAATCACGTACACAGCATCGAGATTATAATAGCTCGGCAGGTTACGAAGTAATTGAAGAGAATCCTATTTTTGGAGACTTGAAGCCAGGGGATTTTGTTGACATCCTCTTACCGAACCGCAGTGATGTTGCTTCTTTTGAGGGCTATTCAGGCTATCCTTTAGCTTATATCAAACACGAAGCACATGAAGATGTTCATGGATTAGGTATTGGATATAAACCAAGAACAGCTTCAAGTATGGAACTTCTCATGGGTGGGCATGGTATTTCCTTTACTCATGACAACAGGCATTACACGGAAAATGGAAAGGATATATTCGTTAAAGCCTTATTGTGGGCAGCTTACGTTGAATACAATGCAATTGAAGGGTATGTAACGGATGAGGAAGGGAACCCTGTTTATGCAAATGTCAAAGTGAAGGGCGAAGGGTTAGGTTCTTGGACAGACCCTGAAACAGGCTTCTTCAGTATTGCAGCATTAGACGGTACCTATGAATTGGAAATTGAATCATTCGGTTATCAAACTCAAATAAAGTCTGTGACATTGGATGAAAACTTAGAGCAGTTTACAGTAGAAATGGCTTCACAGGAGAACAACGGCTCTTTAGAAGGGAAATTCTTCGATGAAAACACACTAGAAGGAATCCAGGGTGTCCACATTGAGGTAGAAGGTTTACCGAGAGAAGCGACTACAAATGTCAGCGGAACCTTTACTATCGAGCATTTGGAGCCTGGTACCTACTCTCTGGTTGTAAAAAAGGAAGGATATGTCCTTCAAGAATTCGATGTAGAAATCAAAGCGAAGGAAGCAACCGTTTTTGAGCGTAAAATGAAGCCGTCTCCAACAATCGGAGTCATTGTTGACGGGCAGATTTCTTCAGTTATTGATTTGAAGGAGTATTTAACTCCAAGAGGATATATAGTAGAGGATCTCTATTATACAGACCTGGACAAAATCGCTGATTATGATCTGATATTTGCTAATTCGGATTATAACAATAACTTAAATCCTGAAAAGCAGGTATTCCTAGACTTCTTAAAAGAATTAGACCGGACTGAAACTCCTGTCATTTGGACTGGTAATGGAGGTCCAAGAGGAAGTATTCGTTTCCTTGTAGATTATTTGGGAGATCCGGCTATAGAGCATATGGGCAGTACACCGTCCTCACAGAAGGCATCGACTGTAAAGGTTATTGAGGACCACCCATTGTTGGATGGTGTCAAAACGGATGAAAATGGGCAATTCGAATTTGAAAGCAGATATTATCACGGATTTGAAGGATATACTGGGAAAACAGTAGCGACAGTATCCCATCCTGGCCAAGGGGAACTTGGAAGTTTCGTGGCTTATGGTGGACGTACAATGAACAGTGTGGAAGTCCTATTATCCAACATGACATTCGGGTATGGCTTTACTGAGAACGGCGATCCGGATGAAAATCGTGGGCGTATCGTAAATAACGCTCTGACTTGGGCCCTCGATAATAAAGAGCCGTTAGTCGGGGAAATACATGGTCAAGTGAATAACAATTTTGACCGCAGTGTCTTCTCTACCGTTACCGTACAGGAAACAGGATATACATTCCAAACGGAACAGGATGGTTCATTCTTCCTGGCGCTCGATACAGGAACGTACACATTGAATGTGGATGCTTTCGGACATGAATCGGAAACGTTTGTCGTGGATGTGGTGCGCGGAGAAAGCAAGGAACAGACATTCGTACTGACATCTGACAATGCTGGCCTCATTAAAGGGCAGGTAAAAGCAGAAGATACGAACAGTGGTCTGGAAGGCGCGAAAATCCAGTTGGATGGAACTCCTTTACAGACAACAACGGATAAGGATGGTTACTATGAACTACAAGCTCCAGCTGGAGAGTACCAGGTGCGGGTCACTGCTAACGGATATACTCCTCAAGTAGTACCTGTTCAAGTGGAAATTGATCAAGAGAAAACGTTAAACTTCACATTAAGTATTTCCGAAAAGATTGCTGTAGTCGGAACAAGCCTTAATGCTGGCAGGTTCGTAACCGTATTGGAGCAGCAAGGGTACGAAGCCATACCATGGGTTAATACCGAAACAGATCAATTAATGGAAGAATTAAGTGAATATGCGCTTGTAATCTTTAATGATCGACATTATTCGGGAATGCCTGAAGCTAAATTTAAAGAGTTTGTAGATTTAGCAGATAGCTTCGGAATAAGTATGATTTTCACAAGCCAATTCTCAAGTGGAACAATCCGTGATTTACGTGACTTTTATCAAGACCCAGTGACAGTCACCCAAGGCTTCTCACCGGGACATGTAAATTACACTGTACTGCAGGAACATCCGATATTTGCTGGTTATGAAGTCGGAGATGTCATCCGCATCCTTGACAGGGGTGACGCAAATCAACAATGGTCCTATTTCTCCGAGTATAGCGGGACAACCATTGCTGATCTGACGCATGATACAAATGGAACCATTGGTGGAGGAGTCGCTTATAAGTTTAGAACCGCCAACAATGTTCACATTTTATTATCCAGCATACATGCCGGGGCGTACGGGAATCCTGAGACATTATGGACAGATGATACAACACGGATCTTCACAAACGCGGTTGACTGGGCAATAGCAGCCAGTCTTGGCGAAATAACTGGTACAGTCAAAGATAAGGAAGGAAATCCTATTCCAGGTGCGACCGTATCCATTGAAAGCCAAGGGTTGAGCACAGAGACCAATGGAGAAGGACAATATCGTCTAGGCGTAGGGGTAGGAAGCCATGAAGTGAAAGTTCAAATCCCAGGGTTTGTTCCTCAAACTGGAACTGCTGTAATCGAGGAACTTGGCCAAGCAGTCGAATTGAACTTTGAAATGGAAAAGACAGACCGCATGAGTGTCACCGGTAAAGTAACAGATACAGAAGGCAATGGGCTGGAAGGGGCAAAAGTTACCCTGACAGAGAAGACCGGTCTTTATGAAGAAACAGTTGAGACGAACGAAGCGGGTGCTTATCAATTCGATGAACTCCTTGCGGGTGAATATGAAATTAAAATTGAAGTAAATGGCTATCAAACAGTCACACAAGAGATTGTGATTGAAGATGGGGAAAATGTTGAATTAAACATTAAGCTAAGTGACTTCAACATTGCCGTACTGGGAGATATTCAAACTTCCATCACGGACTTCCTTGAAGAGAGTGGCCTAGCTGCACAAAAACGTGAATGGGATATTGTAGACGATGTTTATAACTATGAAGTAATTATCGTCAACACAAATACCGGAACGGAAGAGCAGCTACAAAAACTTATTGATGAAAGTAACAAGAATGAAACGAGCTTGGTGTTTGTAGATACTTGGGGTGTTGATGGCTCCATACAACTACTGGAAAAAGCATTTGGTAGTCCTGTTCGTGCAGAACACGGTTATAACGAAGGAGCTGTCTATGTAGATGTACAAAAGGACCATGAAATCTTCACAGGATTAGATGAAGAAAAAATCAAAATTCATAGTGAGAAGAGCCCTTATGCAACATTTGAGAACTATGAAGGTATTACACTTGCAAATCTTATTGTGGATGAAGAGGATAAAGGCGCAACGATTGCTTACGATTTCCAAAGTAAGAATCATATGCATCTATTACTCTCCACATACGCTGTAAACAATATGATCAGCCCGAAACAAGGTTGGACTGAACAAGGGAAGCAGTTATATCTTCAGGCAATCGAATGGGCAAGAGATGGAGTGCAAGAATTACCGGCAGCACCGGTAGCAGATGAAGAAGAAATCATCTCCACGGATGGAAAAGTGACCTTGACTGGTACAGGAGAATATCGAAGTACTGTCGCGATTCTTCACGGAGAAGAAGTGCTTGCAACAGTTTTACCAGAAAAGGACGGCTCTTTCAGCGTAGAGATACAAGATTTGGAAGATGGCAGTTATGAGCTTGTTCTAAAAGCCAACAACTTTGCCGGTGAAGTTACTGCTGATAAGAAGGTTACTGTTATCGTGGATACTGAAGGACCGCAGCTTGAAGTAACCTCTCCTGTTGATAACATGGTAACCGGTAAAGAAGTGGTGGATGTAAATGGTACTGCAACAGATGCGAATTTAGGTCGAATTCTAGTAAATGGTGAAGAAGTAGCTGTGGATGAGAATGGAGCGTTCTCTACTCGGATCGTTCTAGAAGAAGGAACACATACGGTTAAAGTGGAAGCTTTAGATTCAGTAGGAAATGTGACAACGGTGGAACGAACGGTAACAGTAAACCTAAGTTCACCGGTGATTACAGAATTAACGCCATCTTCGGATCTATATGTAAAACCAGGAGATAAGGTGGAAGTATCCTTTAGAAGTGAATCTGAAGGCGGAACTGCAAGCTATTCCATTAAGCTTCCTGCCCAAATCACTACTCAGTCTTCTTCTAGCAATGAAATGGAAGAAGTGGAACCAGGGGTATACAAAGGAACATGGACCGTTCCGACCAATGTAGACCTTCAAGGTGCCATTATTGAAGTGGAATTAACAGATGTGGCTGGGAACAAGGTTGTACAAGAAGCCGCTGGTAAACTGTTTATTTCTCAAGAGCAGTTAGAACGTATTTCCGGTCCGACAAGATATCAAACTGCAGTTGAAACTAGCAGAAACGGCTGGACAACCTCAGATACTGTAGTGCTAGCTAGAGGCGATGACTATGCAGATGCATTAGCTGGGGTGCCTTTAGCCCATAAACTGGGAGCGCCGATATTGCTTACAAGAAGCGATCAATTACCAGGTGAGACAATGGAAGAAATTACTCGATTGAGCGCTGGTAGGGTGATAATTCTTGGTGGAGGCAGTGCGGTAAGTCATGATATCTCCTCCCAACTAGAAAATGAAGGTCTAGAGGTAACTCGAATTGCTGGATCTGACAGATATCATACTGCAGCACTAATCTCTGAGCAAGTAGCTCCAAATGGAGCGGATACAGTTGTAATAGCAAATGGTAAAAACTTCCCAGATGCACTTTCTGTTGCTAGCTTTGCAGCAAGAGAAGGCTTGCCAATCTTATTAACGTCAGCTGAGAGCTTATCTGGATATACTAAGGATGCAATCGATGCGTTAGGAGCATCAGAAAGCATTGTAGTTGGTGGATATGCGATGATCCCTGAAGAGATTGCAGATCAACTACCTTCGGCTAGCCGCTTACGCGGAAGAGACCGCTATGAAACAAATATAGAAGTAGCGAAAGCATTCGGGGTATCCAGTAAGCATATGTATGTTGCTACTGGAAAAGGATTTGCTGATGCATTGACTGGAGCTGTTTTAGCTTCGAAAAATAACAGTTCTATCTTACTGGTTGGTGATGACGTTCCAGGTGTAGTTTCTAGTTATATGACAGAACAAGGAGTCAAGCAAGTAACTATATTTGGTGGGCAATCAGCAGTAAGTGCAGCTATTGCAGCATCACTGGAAAAGATAATCGAATAACCAGCTAGACTTTAGGACCCATCTTCATGGAAGATGGGTCCTTATTTTTCATAATTAGGGTGCGGATAAAAAACCACAGCAATTAAACAGAGAAACCATAAAAAGTCTGTTTCAAGAAAATTCTATCTTTCAACAAAAATTATATTTCCCCTTAACAATTAAATGGTAGAATCAGTAATAGAACACCAAAGGGGGAGAACGGAAAGTTGCAAGATGCTATAATTTGTCGAAATATTCGTTATGATGTACGGGTGAATAAACAAAAGGAAGAAATACTAAATATAGATTCATTGGTTGTAAGTAAAGGGGATCAGTTGGCGATTATGGGTCCAAGCGGATCAGGAAAAACCACTTTATTGAGGTTGTTATCTGGTTTGGTTTTGCCTGCAAGTGGAACCATTCAGTTGCTGGGTGAGGAGCTCACATGTAAAACGGAAAAAGAGCGCGATGAATTCCGCGGCAGGAATATCGGGATGGTGTTTCAGGAGTTTCAGCTCTTTCCTGCAATGACAGCGGTTGAAAATGTTCTTGTTCAGCAGCTGGCGAATTCGAGTTTGGATAAAAAGTATGCCAAGGAAAAGGCCGTCTCTCTGCTTAGGGAACTGGGGCTGGAAAAGAGATTGCAGAACAGAGTAATGCAGTTGTCTCGAGGAGAGCAGCAGAGAGTTGCAATAGCCAGGGCTCTTCTGAATAATCCACAAATCTTGCTGGTAGACGAGCCTACAAGCAATCTTGATATCAAAACAGGTATCCATATCATGAATCAGATCCAGGATATCAGTAGAACCAATGGAACAACACTGATCACGGTTACACATGATGTACATATAGCCAATGGATTTACCAGAATGATCACAATGGAAGAAATCAATAAATCCTACTCCGGTGTGTTGAAGGAGGTATTGCGATGAACATCCTCCAATATACTCTTCTCAGCATCAAAGGGAGAAAGCTGAATGCAGCATTCACGGTTGTAGCGCTCACTTTGGCAGTTACCCTCACTTTCCTTGTTATCATGCTTTCTTCAGGTATTGAACAAGGAATCAAAAAGCAGTCTGCCACCTATGATTTGATAGTAGGGGCAGAGGGAAGTCCAACACAGCTTGTTTTGAACAGCGTGATGTACCTCGATGCCCCAATCGGCAATATCCCCTATCATATCTATGAAGATATGAAAGAGGATGACCGAATACTTAGGGCTGTCCCTTTGGCATTGGGAGATTCTTATTACGGTTTGCCGATTGTTGGGACGACCCAGGATTTCTTTCTTCCGTATCGGGAAGGTTTGGCCGAACGGTTCCATTTAGCTGATGGGGCTTGGTTTGAAGAGCCTGGGGACGTGGTGCTAGGTTCGTTTGTCGCGAAAGAAGCGAATCTTTCAGTTGGTGATACTTTCACCGGTAATCATGGTTTAGGTGAAAATGGTGACCAGCACGGTGGTTTTACTTATAAAGTGGTTGGTACATTGGAGCCGACCGGGACCGCTGATGATAAAGGGATTTTTACACCTATTGAAAGTGTGTGGCTTGTGCATGAAGAAGAGCACGAGGAGCATGAAGATGCTGCTTCAGACAACGAAGAGGAGCAACACGACGAAGAACATGAAGAAGATGAACTGGAAATTACAGCATTAATGTTAAAGCCTCAGCAGATTGGCCATATTCCAAGCCTGAAAGAGGAAATGGATTCCATTCATGAGGTGCAGGCGATTTTCCCGGTTCGTACATTCAGGCAGCTTCTCGAAACGTTTGACTATGGGAAGAATCTCGCGTATTTGCTGACGGGAGTGTCCATTGTTCTGGCTGGACTGTTTATTGTCTTTGCCATCATCAGCTCCATCCATCAAAGAAAACAGGAAACATCCATTCTCAGGTCGCTTGGGGTAAACAGAAATAAGATTCTGGCCAATCTCCTGCTTGAAACATTCATTTTATCCGGTGCAGGGACCATTCTTGGCATCGTGTTTGCTTACCTCATTTTTGCAGGATTGAAAATGATCAGTCTTTCGCAATTCGGGCTGAAGCTTGGTGATGTGGGATTACCGGTTGAATATGCACTTTATGCTGGCCTGGTATTTGTGGGAGCAACAAGCATCGCACTGTTGCCAATACTGCCATCTTATCTACTAAATCGAAAAAGGGAGTTTTAATATGTGGAAGAAAATGCTACTTACTCTAGTGCTGGTTGTGCTGACAGCATGCTCCTCACAGGGCGCTGCGGATGATACAAACAAGGAAAAAGAAGCGGGACAATCTAATGAAGGAACACTAACAGAAATCACATTTGATGACTTTTTTACCCAGTCGGATACAGGAGACGGAAAAATTACCGACAAGATGTTGGAACTTGAAGGCAAGAAGGTAGGAATCAAGGGCTATATGACAGAAATCACTCCACTGGAATACGGCTTTGTGTATTTAGTCCCGATGGCAGGTGCGGCATGTCCGTTCTGTTCTTCGGATAACCCGGAATACATTGAAGCCATTGCCGTGTTCCCGCCGGACGGGAAACAGTTGGAGTTTACGGAAGAAGGGCTATGGGCATATGGTACGCTAGAGGTTGGAGAAGAAGTGGATCCGATAACGGGTTTGATTAGCATGTTCCGCTTGAAGGCGGACTCGATAGAGCCATATCAAATTAGATAAAAAAAGAGGCTGCCGTAGCAGCCTTTTTTTTATAGTTGAAACACTCGCTCAATTACCCAATATCCACCGATAAAAATGATAATTGCAGATCCGTATTTCAGTGTGCTTGGATATTGTTTCAGCTTTTGAAGCTTTGTCAGGAACGGAAGCACTAATGCGACCAATGCCACTTGGATGACCTCAATGCCTAGGTTGAAGCTCAACAGTGATACTGCAAGGTGATTTTTTGGAATGGTCATTTCAGATAGCAATCCCGCAAAACCAAGTCCGTGAACAAGTCCGAACATAAATGTTAGGATGTAACGTTTTTTTACTTCTTTTCTAAAGATGTTCTCTACCGCCACATAGACGATGCTGAGAGCAATAACAGATTCTACGAGCAGTCCAGGTAATTTAATGATCTCCAGGTAGCCAAGCGTGATTGTGATACTATGGGCAATCGTAAAGGCGGTTACCACCTTGATATGGTCCTTAAAGGTTTGTCGAGCTAGTAGAAGTGCAAATAAGAACAACAGGTGGTCATACCCGGTAAGGATATGCTCCATCCCGAAAACGAAAAACTCCCACCAGCTGGTACCGGCTGTTGCTGCTCCTTCGACTGTCAGATCCGCTTCCCATGTACGTTCGTCCCCTTTGATGATTTTCTCCGAGAAGTCGCCATCCTGTTCAATGGTCAAAAGCTGTGTGTATGTTGTATTGTCATTGGTATTTTTATAGAAGTTGTCCACTAATGTGATAGATTTGCTTTCATCAGCAAGCGGATATGTCAATGTGGTGGTTACCACGTTTTTGTCGTTGCGCTGCTCGCTGATCATTTCACCTGTGTTTGGACGGAGTGCCACGCCATCCACCTGCATGGTCAAATTTTGACCGATCCATTCCTCGATGGAGCTTTTTCCGTTATCTACTTCCTCCTGCGATAGAGTGGCATTATTGTTTTGGTCAAGCTGGATATTTTCAATAACCGACAAATCATCAATGGAAAATGTATAGGTAATTTGACTCTCTTCCAGCACAATCTTCCCGAAGCTTGCACTTAGCGCATGTGCATGAGAAGCCGTTGGCTGTAAAAATGGCAGGAATACTATTAGTCCCACTAAAATGATATTTATTAATTTTCTCAAAGCGCTTACCCCCAAGTTTTTTGTGTACTTGTATTAACCATTAATAGAATACCATGTCTTTTTTAGAAATAATTCAAAATATCGGATAATTTTACAAAAAATTTATAGAAAATTGATATTTTTCTGCAATGTTTTCTGTTAAATTAATAATGTACTACTTTACTAGGTTTATTTTTTTCAAATGGGGGAAAATGGGGATTTTAGCATAGTTGATTTTTACATAGAAAGCGCTTCCATTCTGTGAATCTAGTAAAAACAAACAATTTTAAGGGGGAAAAAGATGTACCAGCTAGTTCGCAAGAATCAGAAATGGTTTTCGTTAGCATTCATTTTTGTCCTGCTCATGGGAATGGTTCCGATGAAGCCGGCAAATGCGCAGACGAATATTGCAGATCATATTGTTATCAGTGAGTTTTTCTATGATGAAAAATCTTCTACTAATGGGACAGATAACAATGAATTTTTAGAGCTTTATAATCCGACAGCAAATGCTGTTGATATTTCAGGGTGGAAGCTCGAGCATTATAACCAACTTGGCCAGTTACAGTCCAATACGGTAACAATTCCGGATGGCACTGTGATTGCTCCATACAGTTTTTATTTAATCGGGGAGGTCAGTCCTCTGAATTCAGGAGACTTTGGCAGCACAGACATTGTGCCTGATCTGGTTAGGGAAGGCGGAGACTGGCAAAATGGAAATTCTGACGGTATCGTGTTGAAAGATGCCGACGGGAACCCTGTAGACGGTCTTGAATATGGTACAGGCGATGGTTCATCCACTGTAGGTGAAGGTACACCTGCTGTAGATGTATCCGGAAAAAGCCTAACCCGTAAAAGCAATGCAGATGGCTACACTCCTGGTTCAGGAAACGGCTATGATACAAACGATAACAGCGCGGATTTTGTAGAGGCTACTCCTGCTCCACAAAACGCTGCATCTATGGCTGAACAGCCAAACGGAGAGTCAACTGATCCAACTGACCCAACAGATCCATCTATATCCACGATTGCAGATGTCAGATTGGGAGGAAAAGGACAGCAAGATGTAATTGTTGAAGGGATTGTTACTACCGCTCCTGGTGGATTTGGCGGAGAATCCTTCTACATGCAAGATGCAACCGGTGGATTAATGGTATATACAAGTAATGAATACGCTGATGTTGCCATTGGTTCTAAGATAAAAGTGACAGGTTCAACGGATGAATTCAAAGGGAAGTTTGAAATTATTCCTAGTGCTGTAGAAGTAATAAATCCTACAGCTGGTGAACCTGCTTCTAAGACTGTTACAGTCGAGGAAGTGGCAGAAGCAAAAGAAGCTCAGCTGGTTGATTTGAAGAGTGTAACAATTACTGAGCTTACTTCTGATAGCTATAATAACGCAAATATTACAGTATCAAATGGGACTAATACTGCTGCAGTTAAGTTGGACAGCAGAACAGGATTCAAAGCGGAAAATTTATCTGTTACAGTAGGCGATGTTGTAAACGTAGTAGGTGTGGTGGAACAAAAAGGGACTGGACCGGACACTTATCACGTATTACTTCGTACACCTGATGACATTGCAGTTGTACCTGAAGGGCCGGTTGATCCGGAGGTATCCCCGATTGCGGATGCAAAGGTTCAAACTGCTGGTACAGAAGTAACTATCCAAGGTGTCGTGACGCATGCTGAATCCAGCACTGCAATGTACATCCAGGATGCAACTTCCGGGGTGCAAATCAATACAACCGGTAAAGGTGTATCACTTTCCGATTTTGTGGAGGGTGAAGAACTGAAGGTTGTAGGTAAGACTTCCGTATACAATGGAGAAATCCAAATCAGCGTGGAAGCTGCCGAGAAAATCACGAAGCTTGGAACAAAGGCTTTGCCTGTTCCAGCCGTTATTACACTTGATCAGATTGATGCTCATCAAGGTGAGCTTGTAAAAGTGGAATTGGCGCAGCTTAAGGATATTACATCCGATCAATACAGCTTCATCATCGAAGATATGTCCAAAAATACAACAAAGCTATATCACAGCAGAGCGGACAACTTTACAAAAACAGCATATAAAGCTGGCGAATACTACAGTATTGTTGGTATCGCGGCAAAATTCAAAGACCCACAATTGAAGCTTCGTTTCGGGGCGGATTTGGTGAAGCAGGATGCACCAGAAACGGCAAAATTGCCGATTATTTTCGGTGTAAAACCTGCAAAAATGGTAACAATCAACGAATACAAACCTGAAATTTCAGGGAAAATCGATGAAGCTGATGCAGAGATTGACTGGACAAGCTTCAAGCTTTTGGTGGATGGTGTGGATGTAACGACTGAAACGACAGTTAATCAGTCTGCATTTACATTCAGCTATACCCCAGCAACTGACATGGCATTAGGAGAACATAGCATTTCTGTAGAGGTAACAGACGTAGCTGGAGCTAAAACCTCTTATGTTTCTTATTTCTACATCCAGGAAGCGAAGGATGACAGTGACTACAACTTCTACTTCGGTGTACCGCATGCTCATACAAGCTATTCCGATGGGAAAGGTACTCCAGCTGAAGCCTTTGAGATGGCATATGAGAATGATCTGGACTACTTGATCGTTACGGACCATTCCAACTGGTTGGATGGGGATGAATATGTTTCCGATCGTAAAGAATTTGTGGAAAAAGTCGGCTCTGAATGGCATGCAACGAAAGAACAGATGAATGCTTTCAATTCCGAGCACTCAGGTGAATTCCTTGCGATGCGTGGATTTGAAATGACATCCTCAAATTGGGGACACATAAACGTAACCAACACCAATGATTACGTGGAAGCAAAACAAACGGTGGTAGAGCTTGGTGATTTCTATGAGTGGTTAACAACGGAGGAAAATGCCGTTGCTGCATTCAATCACCCTAACTGGCCAAGTGATTCTTTCAATGACCTTGCATATGTTCCAGAAATCGACCATTTAATGGCGATGATCGAGGTAGGTAACGGTGCACCACCTTACAGCTATGCACGTGCTGAAGAGCATTTCTTCCGTGCGATGGACAACGGCTGGCACGTTGGTGCAATCAATGGACAGGACAACCACTCCGCAAACTGGGGCGTTCCTGATAACATGACTGCAGTCGTAGCAGAAGATTTATCCAATGAGTCCTTCATGGAAGCATTGAAAGCACGCCGTGTCTACTCCACAGAAGCCCGTGACACAAAGCTTCGTGTAAAAGCGAACGGATATTGGATGGGTAGCACAGTGGATGTACAAGATGGAACGGATTTGAATTTTGACATCTGGGTTCAGGATTCAGATAATCCGATCAGTGAAATCCAAATCATCTCCAATGGCGGAAACGTTCTTGATTCCGTTATGGTCGGAGAAAAGACCGAATTTGCATGGACTCCTACCATCCAGGACGGAAGCGGTGCAAACTGGTATGTTGTAAAGGTTATCCATACAGATAGTAAATGGACAACAGCAAGCGCAATTTACACTTCCGGTGGAGAAAGTGATGTTAAGTTGACACTTCTTCAAGTGAATCCAGATCCAAGTGTTCCAGGATCTGAAACAGAATTAACTGCAACTATAAGTAACATGGGTGTACGTTCTGCAGAAAACCTGGAAGTGAAATTTTATCATGGTTCTGTCAGCGAAGAGAATCACATAGGTACAGGTAACATTCCTTATATCGGACCAGGGAAACGTGCTGATGCAACAACTACATGGATTCCGACTGCATCCGGTCAGGACAAGATTATTGCTGTATTGACAGAAATTCCTGGTGTTACAACAGTTACTGAAATTACAAAATCTATTAAAGTAGTAGAATCCAACGGGCAAAAAGTGCTTGTTGACTCTGCACACAGCAACGCAGATGTTCCTGGCTCCATGAACAATTTCATGGAACTATTGCGCCGTAGTGGATATCACGCAAAGTACAATTCAGAGGCTTACACAGCTGAAGTATTGGCAGGATATGATGTTCTTGTCATTAACGCACCTAACAAGGTATTTACAGATGCGGAAATGACAGCCATCAATGATTGGGTACAAGCTGGTGGTTCCTTGATGCTTGCTTCCAAATCGAACTTCAACTTTGATAACAAAAAGCTGAATCCGCTATTGGAAAAAATGGGCTCAGGAATTCGTATCAACTCTGATAATGTCTATGAGCCAAACACATCCGATAAGTTCAGTGGTGGAATGAAGTGGTCTGTATATGCGCATACTGCTCCGGCTACAACAAGCGGCTTGAATGAAAACCTTGATGCCATCCGTTATTTCAGTGGTGCATCACTGGTTGACGAAAATCTTAGCGCACTGACGAATGACCCTGAAACAGGATTGGAAATTCTAGTGGCAGGAAATGCAACATCCTACAACTATAATGTAGAAGAAGGTTACCACACATATAATGAAGCAATAGGTGGAGAAAATGATGCGGACCAAACGTCCGGACCAGATGGTGAGTCTATTCCATTAATCGCGAAAGAGTATGTTGGTGAAGGAAGAATCGTAGTAGCTGGTCGACACTTCTACTCTGACTTTGAAATCGTAAACGATGTTAGTAACACGTCATTTACATTGACTCTGATGGATTGGTTAGCTGATCACGAACGTATTCAGTCCATCTCGGATGTTCGTGCAAATGCACAAGACGGCGACATCGTAACAGTTAAAGGTGTGGTAACAGCACCTACAAACAAATTCTTTGATACCATCTATATACAAGATGAAACTGGCGGTATTTCATTATTCGGTGCACAAGGAAGAGATCTTCCGGTCGGAACGGTTGTGATTGCCACAGGTGGGATCACGACATTCGAAGGGGAATTGGAGCTCGAATATGAGAACTTTGACATGGAAATCCTTTATGTCGGTCCTGGAGAACCGGTAGAAGCAAAAGAAGTAACTGCACAACAGATTATCGATGGCACTTTCAACGGCCAATTGGTGGAACTGAAAGGTACCGTTAAAGAAATCAATGATGAAGGAAGCTTCATGATTGTCAATGACGGCAAAAATGATGCAAGAATTCATGTTGATGGATATCTTCCATTAGGTGTGGAACGCTTTAAAGTTGGTGACTACATTTCTGTATCTGGTATCGCATCATCTGGTGCCGATGGTAACCGAATCCGTGTCATTTTTGCAGAGGATATGGAAATTACAGAGAAAATCACCAATATTACAATTCTTCATACGAACGACTCTCATTCACGTGTAACGGAAAGCAGTTCTTCCATCGGATTTGCAAAGCTTTCCACACTAGTGAAGCAATACAGAGAGAATAATAGCAATACCTTGCTTCTAGATGCAGGGGATACTTTCCATGGTCAGACTTTTGCTACACTGACAGAAGGTAAGAGTATTGTGGATATCATGAATGCGATGGGCTATGATTCCATGGCTGCTGGTAACCATGACTTCAACTACGGATATGATAGACTCCTTGAGTTGACTGAAATGGCCGACTTCCCAGTATTAAGTGCAAATATCATTGTAGATGAAACTGGTGATTACCTGCTTCCTCCATATATGATGCAGGAAGTAGATGGAATCAAAGTAGGTATTTTCGGATTATCCACTCCGGAAACACATTACAAAACGCATCCGAAGAACGTAGAGGGCTTGACCTTTACAGATCCGGTTGAGGCTGCGAAAGATATGGTAGCTGAACTGGAATCTGAAGGTGCGGATGTTATCATTGCACTTTCCCACTTAGGGACAGATGCTTCCAGTACAGAAACAAGCATCAAGGTTGCACAAGGTGCTCCTGGCATTGACGTAATCGTGGATGGCCACAGTCATACTGTCGATAACATCAACGAAAGCGGAACATTGATTGTAAGTGCCGGTGAATACACGGAAAATCTTGGTGTGGTTGAATTAAGCTTCAAGGGGAAAGAGCTTGTAAGCAAAACAAGAGATCTTATCACGAAAGCGGACATGGAAGGCATTGAAGCTGATCCGGACGTGCAGGCTGTAATTGATTTGATTAATAAAGAACAGGAAGAAATCCTGAGTGAAGTGATTGGTGAAACAACAGTTCATCTGGATGGTGCGCGCGAGCAGGTACGTGTCCATGAAACAAACCTAGGTAACCTGATTACTGACGCAATGCTGGAAGCTACAGGTGCTGATGTCGCCATTACTAATGGTGGTGGTATCCGTGATTCCATCGATGTCGGTGAAATTACTATAGGTGAAGTAATCACAGTATTGCCATTCGGTAACTACATTGTGACGAAAGAAGTTTCAGGTGCGGACATCAAGGCAGCACTTGAGCACGGTGTAAGTGACTATCCGAATCCAAAAGGTGCATTCCCCCACGTAGCAGGAATTATGTTCTCTATTGACAAGGACAAACCTGCAGGAGAAAGAGTGCACTCTGTTACGATTAACGGTGTGGCACTTGACATGAAGAAAATGTACACATTGGCAACCAATGACTTCATGGCTGCTGGTGGAGATGAGTATTCCATGTTTGCTGACTATCCAATCTTGAACGAATATGCAGGGCTGGACGAAGCAGTAATGGCATACATTGCACAATTCGAGGTAATCTCTCCAGTTGTGGAAGGAAGAATCAAAGTGGAAGCTACCCCTACAGGTGGCGGCGATGGCGATGGCGATGGCGATGGCGATGGCGATGGCGATGGCGATGGCGATGGCAATGGCGATGGCGATGGCGATGGCGATGGCAATGGCAATGGCAATGGCAATGGCAATGGCAATGGCAATGGTAATGGTAACGGAGGCAACAACGGAGGCAACAATGGTGGCAACAACGGTGGAAAACTGCCAAATACGGCAACAAACACCTATAACTTGTTACTTATCGGTATGCTAATGTTGGGTCTTGGAACTGGATCATTCTTCTATTTCAGAAGAAAAGAATCAGCCGAATAAAAGTCTTTAAGAGACGCACTTCTAAATTGAAGTGCGTCTCTTTTTTAGTGATATATGTGTTTGTAGGAAGCGCTTCTTTTGTATTCCCGCATCCCACCCTGTATACTTTTCTCAACTTATAAAAAAAGAGGAGGCATAAAACCATGAACTTCCAAAACCAAGTCGTCATCATAACAGGTGCAGCAAACGGGATCGGAAAAGGGATCGCCAAGGATTACGCCCAAAAAGGGGCAACGGTGGTTCTTGCAGATATGGAGAAAAAGGCAGGGGCAGACCTTGAAAAGGAATTGAAGTCACAAGGCGCAGAAGCCCTCTTCATCCAGACGGACGTCCGCAAAGAAGTGGATATCGTCCACCTCATCAACAAGACGGTACAACAGTTTCAGAAAATAGATGTCCTGATCAACAATGCGGGCATTTCAACATTCACGTCCCCATATGAACTGACAATCGAGGACTGGGATAATGTCATCCAGACAAATCTTCGCAGTGTGTTTCTTGCTTCGCGGGAAGCTGCCAAGCATATGAGGCAGAATGAAAATGGAGGTTCGATCGTCAACATTGCCTCCACCCGTGCAGCGATGTCGGAACCGAACTCTGAGGCGTATGCAGCATCAAAAGGCGGCATTGTGGCGATCACCCATGCGATGGCAGCTTCCTTCAGCGCGGATAACATCACAGTCAATGCTATTTCACCAGGTTGGATTGAAACAGGGGATTATGAAAAATTACGGGATGTAGATCATGAGCAGCATCTATCCAACCGTGTAGGGAAACCATCGGATATTGCAAGGGCGTGCCTGTACCTGACAGACAGTGAAAATGATTTTGTGACCGGGGAGAATCTGACAGTTGATGGCGGGATGACCCGAAAGATGATATACGAGCATTAATCAAAAAAGAAGCTTTCCGACAATCGGAAGCTTCTTTTAACTATTATTTTTGCAGGTTCAAGTCCCATGTGATACCAAATTGATCCTTCACTTTTCCGTAGCGTGCGCCCCAGAATGTGTCTTGAAGCTCCATCACGACTGTACCGTTATCGGAAAGACGATTGTATAGCGTTTGGATCTGTTCTTCGTTTTCAGGCTCGATTGTCAGGGAGATTTGGCTGCCCATTTCAACGGAGTGTCCAGGGAAGGCATCGGAAAACATCAGTACAAAGTCGCCTTTTTCGAATCGGGCATGCATGATGAGGTTGTCCGCTTCAGGGGGAGTAGGGAAGTCTGCTTCTCCGAAAGTTTGGACCCCAACAATTTCACCCTCGAAAACCGATTTATAAAACTCAAGTGCATCTTTAGCATTTCCATTAAAAGATAAGTATGGTGTTACTTGCTTCATTTTGAACACTCCTTTAAATATAAGTTTAATTCCAACACCTCAATTATAAAATAAATATCTATAAAAAGTAAAGAACGTTTGTTCGTATCGATAAAAATATTGAAAGCGGATACACACTTCCTTTATACTATTAATATTCGAAACGTTTCAATAACTCTATATAAATAATGAGGATGTGATTCAAAATGGCACTTATCCAATGCAACTTTTTCTCCGAGGCACTTCAATGCTCGACCTCGATGACAGTCATATTGCCGCAGACAACCTCCCATATCGGAGTGGAATCCAAAGCGGAACAAAAGAAGCACCCGACATTATATCTCCTGCATGGCTTGTCGGACGATCACACAATTTGGACCCGGTTTACCTCCATAGAAAGATATGTCGCGCCTCTAGGGCTTGCGGTAGTGATGCCCGCTGCCGGGAGAAGCTTTTATACCGACATGGAAAATGGCTACGATTATTATACATATGTGAGCGAAGAGCTGCCCCAGATAGCAAGGTCTTTTTTTAACCTTTCCGATAAACGGGAGGAAAATTTTGTAGCAGGGCTATCCATGGGAGGGTATGGTGCGCTGAAAACGGTGATGCGTAATCCGGAAAGATTTGCAGCAGGTGCGAGCCTTTCAGGGTCGTTGGATATTGTGGACAGGATTCCTGCTTTTCCGCGTGACTTCCAGCATATCTTTGGAGATCGGCCAATTAAAGGGAGCGAGGATGACCTTTTTCATGTAGCTGAGAACCTGGCCAAATCTGATGGACCGAAACCGAGATTATACCATTGCTGTGGAACGGAGGATCATAACTACCAGGCTAATTTAAGATTCCGGGACCACCTGGAAAAACTATCAATCGAGAGCACATTTGAGGATGGGCCCGGGTCCCATGAATGGGGATATTGGGACAAGCATATTCAGCCGGTTCTCGAATTCTTGCATCAACGTTAAAAAGGCAGGCTCATCAATCTCGAGCCTGCCCATCTATTATCCTTTTAATTTTTCAGGACGATAACGACTTTCCAATCTCTCTGCCGCTTCGTGTCGTTCCTGTTTGCGAAGCTTAGCGAGGTAGGTGTCCAGCGCATCACCGCGGGTATGGAATGGTCCGCCTTCATGGATGACAGCCCACATCGGGTCGATCGGTGAATCGGAGGATTTCATCTGCTCTGCCACCCACTGGTCCAGCAGTCGCAACCCTTTTGCAACAATTTCCGGTCTCTCTTCTGCAAGATTCACCGTCTCATGGGGGTCGTTTTCGATATCGAACAGCATGAGCTCCGGGTATTCCTTCAGGCCGTCATGGTATGTGCGGATCAGGATCCAATTTTCAAAACGGGCAGAGCGCTGGCAGCTCCATGCGTTTTGACTCACTACCAGATATGGTCGTCCGGCTGATTCGCCATCTGTCAGTGCAGGAAGGAAGCTCTGGCCATCCCATTTCCCGCTTGCTTTTGCGCCAACCAATTCGGAAACGGTAGGTCCGAAATCAATCTGGTAGTGGAAGTCTTCATCCACGTGTCCTTGCTTGATCCCAGGTCCGGCAACGATACAAGGTATCCTGCTTGTAATATGGTCGGCCGTTTGATGGTCACCGTAGACATTGAGTTCTCCCTGATTTTCGCCATGATCGGCAGAAATGATGATGATGGTTTCATCGAGAATACCTTGCTCTCTAAGTGCATCGAGAATTTTCCCGACATGATCATCGACATGGCGGATTGCAGTATCGTAGCCATCTATCCAGCTCTTGAAGTCCTCCCGGCAGGTGATTTCACTCGGAAGGCCAGCCCATTGGTTGCCGCGTGGGAGATCCCGTATACTCATCGGGCCATAGCTTTCCCGCTGTTCGGCAATGATCTCATCTGTCAGCCAGTCCGGGGCAGGGTCATTTTTAAATGGGTTCCCATATTCCTCCGGGGTCCGATAAGGAGTATGAGGGTCCCAGAAGTTCAGGTAAAGGAACCAGTCATCTTTTTCAGTTGCTCGCTCTTTGATCCAGCGTAGAGCATCCTTGGAAACATCACCAGCCGTTTCACCTGCATGCTTGCCGGTATCATACGTTTCAAGGAATCCCTGTTGAACATGCCAAGCTGCATGCCGGCCAGGAAAGGGGCTGATCATGGCAGTGTGATGGCCTTTAAATCTCAGTGCTTCCACCCATGCCTGATGTTCGGTATGGTGATAGTTGAATGGACGGTCTGCTCCAATTGGACGCATATCCGCCTGCACACCTCCGTGATTGACAACACCTGTGTGGATACCGTATTTCGAACTGAAAAGTCCCGTGCGCGATGGGGCACATGGAGCGTCTGATGCATAATAATTGGTGAAGCGGACGCCTCGTTCCGCCAGAGAGTCGATATTTGGCGAGGTTTCACGGTGGTACCCGTAGCATCCTAAATGGTCAGGACGAAGGGAATCAATATCAATATATAAAATCTTCATTTTTGGAACCTACCTTTCAATCAAATTAATTAAATGTTTTAATTAATTATAGATGACAAACCCTTAAAATATCAATACAAAAAATAAAGTCTTTGTTAAAGATTGGATTGTATTTATAAGAATCTAGCTGTTGATTGGAGCAATAGGCGAAGACTCCTGCGGGAGGAAGCGGTAGGCTGGAGACCCCGCAAGGCGAATCCTGAGGAGGCTCCAGCACCGCCCCGCGGAAAGCGCAGCCTAGTGCGGAAATCAACAGCGGTGTTCAATAGCATCTCCCAAATAATAGAAGATGGAATCCTAATTAATTTTTAAATCCCCTTGTAAACGAGGGGAGATAAATTATAATGTTAAATAAATTCAAACAATAAATTAATTAATACGAGGTTTCGAAAATTTACCGTAAAGGTGGAGTAAGACATATATGTCATTAGTAGAAAAGATTCCCGATATTATCATGCCGGCGGGGGACATATTGTATTTTGCAAAAGCGGACATGAATGAGAATGGTAGTTTTGTAGACAGTTGGCTCGGAGTTACAGAAAATCATATTTTTGTCTACGCAGAGAATGGAAGCGTTTTAAAATCGTTGGGAATATCAGAGTTGAAGGGAGCGAAGCTGGATTCCTATATAGGCGGCGGTTCCCTGGTAGTCGAAAGCGAAGATGGGGGAGTGGTGGTTGTACGTTTTTCCGCTCCGTTGACAAGTAAGTTCACTGTTGCGGTAAAAGTGATAGAGAATCTGATAAACGGGAAGCCGTTGCCTGTATTATCGAAAAATGACTTGCCGCGCCAGTGCCCGAACTGCGAGCGGCCGCTTCAGGAAGGGACCAATGCATGCTCTGTCTGTGTGGATAGAAAAAAAGTGGTCGGGCGACTGCTTGGGTACACCAAGCCATATCGCCTGCAAATGTTGTTTGCCATGGTGATGCTGATTTTAGCTACCCTCTTGGAGCTTGCTCCACCGTATATCACCAAGATTCTGGTCGATGAGGTGCTCGAGCCTCAGGATATCGGCGGAGGGCTGCTGCTTTGGGTGGCACTTCTTGGTGTGACGAGCATCGTCCTTGCCCTGATGCAGATAGTCAGGGGAGTCCTTGGTGTCTGGATCGGAAGCAAAGTGATGGGAGATTTGCGAAAAGAGGTCTACCAATCGCTGATGAGACTATCGTTAAGTTATTTCGACCGGAGGCAGACATCGCAGTTCATTGGTCGTGTAAACAGGGATGTGGAGGATACCCGCCAGTTCTTGACCGACGGTGTCCTCTGGGTGGTAGGCCAGGCCCTGATGCTGGTCGCAATCCTTGTCATGATGTTAAGCCTTGATTGGAAGCTGACCCTTTTTGCCCTATTGCCGACTCCGATTGTCATTCTCTTCTCTGTCATGATCTGGCCGAGGGTCCATCAGATGTGGTACAAGCAATGGCAGGCCATCAACCGTTTGAACATGGTAGTGGGGGATACCCTGCAAGGGATCCGGGTGGTAAAAGCCTTTGGACAGGAAAAACAGGAGCAATCCCGTTATATGAAGGGAAATGACATCCTCATGTCGCAGACGATCAAAACCGATGGCATGTGGCAGGGCGTGTTCCCGATATTTTCTTTCATCACAGGAACGGGGATGCTGCTTGTCTGGTATTTCGGCGGCATGTCTGTTGTCAGCAATGACTTGAGCCTTGGGACCCTGATGGCATTCGTGGCTTACTTGGGGATGTTCTTTGGCCCGTTGCAATGGTACAACCAGATGATCACGTGGGTCAGTCGTGCGATTTCATCTGCAAACAGGATTTTCGAAATCATGGATACCCCATCGAAAGTGCCCGATAGCAAAAGCGCCGTGACGGTCAACGATATGGAAGGAAAGGTGGAAATCTCGAATGTGACGTTCGGCTATGAGAAGCACAGTCCTGTCATCAAGGACCTGAATCTCATAGTGGAGCCTGGGGAGATGATCGGTCTTGTCGGTCATTCTGGTGCCGGAAAATCCACTTTGATCAATCTGATCAGCCGTTTTTATGATCCGACAGAAGGAACGATCACAATTGATGGGATCGACCTGAAGGATATCAGACAGGAAGACCTTCACAAACAGATTGGGGTCGTATTGCAGGAGACGTTCCTTTTTGATGGATCCATCTCTGACAATATCGCGTATTCCAATCAGGATGCAACGCCTGATGACATCATGCGTGCTGCAAAAATCGCGAATGCCCATGAGTTCATCGTGAAAATGGCAGATGGCTATGAAACGCAGGTCGGCGAACGCGGCCACCGCTTGTCAGGCGGACAGAAGCAGCGGATTGCCATCGCACGTGCCATCCTTCATGACCCACGGATCCTGATTCTCGATGAGGCAACGGCATCCGTTGATACAGAAACCGAGCACAAGATACAAGAAGCGGTCAGCAGGCTCGTGCAGGGCCGTACGACCTTTGCGATAGCGCACCGCCTCTCCACTTTGCGAAATGCCAACCGGCTTGTCGTAATCGATAAAGGTCAGATCGCAGAAATAGGGACACATGAAGAGCTTCTTGCTCAAAAAGGAATCTACTATAAGCTTGTGGAAGCGCAAAAGGAAATGTCGCAGATCAAAGGAGTAGAGGTCGGATGAGTGATTTATTTGAAATAACCTATATCGATCCAGCTGATACATCCTTTACAAGAAGTGCCGGCGGAATGCTGAGGATGGAAACGGACAGGGAGCTGTTTCCCGAAATAACGGTCAGACGTACCTACCCGATGACAAAACCTTATGAATATTTATCTGTCTGGACAAAGGATGACAAAGAAATCGGGATCATACGCAGTATCGAGGAGTTTGATGAAGAAAGCCGGGAAGAATTGGTGACAGAGCTGAAACTCCGCTATATCATCCCGGCTGTGACCAGGATTGATTCCATCAAAGAGGAGCCTGGCCTTTGGACTTTCCAGGTGAAGACGGATCGCGGAGATCTCAAGCTCCTGATGAGAAACATTCATGAGCATATCCAGATGATCGGGGTGAATAGACTGATCATAACGGACATGGAAGGCAAGCGCTGTGAGATCAAGGATATCGAGTCCCTTGATGCCGCAAGCCGCAAGCATTTGAGTAAAGTCATTTAAAGGAGGGATTGGATGATTACATTGACCGGCTTTGCAGATGAAATCTCCCCCGAACTGGATGTGCAGCTCGATGTCCTGGAATCACAGGGCATCCGGCATCTTGAGCTCCGCAGTGTATGGGGGAAGAATGTTGCACATCTGTCTGATGAGGAACTGTTGGCGATCAAGGGAGCTTTGGATTATAAGGGGTTTTCGGTTTCTTCCATTGGTTCCCCGATCGGTAAAATAGGTGTGCTGGAGGATTTTGAAGTACATATGGAAGATTTCCAGCGGGTGGTGAAAGCCGCTCATGTACTTGGGTCGCGGTACATCCGTATTTTTTCCTTCTTCATCCCTGAAGGAGAGAACCCTGGTGATTACCGGGACGAAGTGCTGAGAAGGATGAAAGAACTTGTCCGGGTCGCAGAAGAGGAGAATGTGGTGCTGCTGCATGAAAATGAAAAGGACATATATGGGGACAATGCAGAGCGCTGTCTTGATATTCTTTCAAGCTGCCAATCTCCAAATCTTCGGGCTGCGTTCGATCCGGCGAACTTCGTACAATGCGGGGTGAAGCCTTTCACGGAGGCATATCCATTGTTGAAAGAATTTGTGGAATATATGCATGTAAAGGATGCAAGGTTCGCGGATGGCCATGTGGTGCCAGCAGGTGATGGAGATGGCGAAATGAAGGCATTGTATCAGGCTTTGCTTGAGCGGGGTTTTGTCGGATTCGCTTCCATGGAGCCTCATCTGGCTGCTGCCGGTCCGTTCTCGGGATTCAGTGGCCCGGATTTATTTGTCACGGCTGTCGAGCGGTTCAAGGAGCTGCTTGAGGAAGTGGGGATGCCTGTGAACAGTTCATCGAAGTCGAATTGTTAGAAAGATAGGCGAATTTGTTAGAATGTTTTGCAATTTTGTTAGAATGATCGGAAGAATTGTTAGAATGTTCATGAAATCTGTTAGAATCGAGTCAAAAAATACCCATCAAACTAGTAAATTGACCGTTGTGAAAAGCAAAAAACACTCACAACAGTGCAAAATAAAGAAATGACACGCTCTATGCAATGTTTTTGTTCAGCATTTACTTTTCTTTATATAAAAATCACACAGAAAAATCCCAGCACCGCATCAAAACTAAAACCAAACTCAAACCAAAAGGAGGACCACCCATGCCACATGCCAATACCCAAACCAAAGAAATGCGCTTCGCCCTCATCGGCTGCGGATCCATCAGCGCCACGCATGCAGAACAGATTAATGCGATTCCGAATGCCAGATTAGTAGCCGTTGCAGACGTAGAAGAGGACCGTGCAAAAGCGCTCGCGGACAAATACTGCACCGACTTCTATACCGACTATCACGAAATGATCCAGAGAGACGATATAGACATAGTCAACATCCTTACCCCAAGCGGCATGCACGCTGACATGGCCATACATGCTGCTAGAGCCGGAAAGCATGTCATCACGGAAAAACCGATGGACATCTCCATCCATAAAGCAAAGGAAATGATCAAAGCCTGCAGGGATGCCGGAGTCAAGCTTTCGGTCATCTCCCAGCACCGTTTCGACACTGCCACCATCCAAGTGAAAAAGGAAGTGGAAGCGGGCAATTTCGGCAGCATGATCCTTGGTGAATGTGCGGTTAACTGGTACCGTACACAGGAGTATTATGATAGCGGCGAATGGCGTGGCACTTGGGCGCTTGATGGCGGAGGGGCGCTGATGAATCAATCGATCCATACGATAGATCTGCTTCAATATTTGATGGGGCCGGTTGAAAGTGTGTTTGCCAGAACAGCCACCCTTGCACATGAGCGGATGGAGGTCGAGGATGTGGCGGTCGCGACGGTGACCTTCAAGAACGGGGCGCTCGGCACGATAGTTGGCACGACCAGTGCATTCCCTGGATTTAGCTGTCGTCTCGAAGTATTTGGAACAAAGGGATCCGCGGTTATTGAAAATGACCGATTGACACATCACTTCCAGAAGACACAGGATAGCAAAGGTGAATGGTACAGCGGGGGCAAGGTGGAAAACCTGGCCAATACTGAACAAACAGACAGTGGAACCGGTGCGAGTGATCCTACGGCCATCTTCGGCGGTGCACACCGCATTCAGATAGAAGATATGATGATGGCAATCGAAGAGGACCGTGAACCGCTCGTAAACGGGGAGGAAGGGCTTAAACCGCTTGAAATCATTCTTGCAATCTATGAATCCGCAAGAACAGGAAAACCAATCACTCTTGCGGACTAGGAGGATGCAGCTATGATTCAATTTGCCATTGTGGGAGCGGGAGCCATAGCACCTGTATATGCCGGGGCCATAAACATGCACAAGGATGCGCGACTTACAGCAGTGTGCGATAAAAATCCGCAAACAGGCGAGGAGTTTCGCAAACAGCATTCCATCCAGACGTTTTTTACGGATTATAAGGAGATGCTCAGTGATCCCTCCATAGATGTTGTATGCATCTGCACCCCAAGCGGACTGCATGCCGATATGGCCATCCAAGCATTCGAAGCGGGCAAGCATGTGATCATCGAAAAGCCGATCGCCCTCACCATGGAAGATGCGGACAGGGTAATTGCTGCGGCCGACAAATATAAAGTCAAAGCGGCTGTAGCCTTCCAGAAACGGTACAATCGGCCGATACTGAAGATGAGGGAAAAGCTCGAAAATGGCAGCTTTGGCAGGATGATGCACGCAACGACCTCGGTCCGCTGGTATAGGGACCAAAGCTATTATGATCAGGATCCGTGGCGGGGCACGGCCTTGATGGATGGTGGTGCACTGATGAATCAGTCCATCCATAATATTGATCTGCTAAGATGGATGATGGGGCCGGTCAGAAGGGTTTCAGGTTTTACAGCGACTAGGCGGCATACGATGGAAATGGAGGATACAGGTGTCGCGGTCCTTGAATTTGAAAGTGGTGCGCTCGGCGTCATCGAGGGATCGACCGCCATCTATCCGACGGACCTTGAAGCCTCATTGAGCCTTTTCGGTACAAGTGGTACGGCAATTGTCGGAGGAAAATACCTGGATGAAATAAAAAGCTGGCATTTCCTGCACGAAGACAAAGCATCATCAACTGACAAAGCTGGGCAGGAAGGTCACTATCCAATCATCGATGATATGATTCAAGCGATCCGTGATGACAGGGATCCTGTAATCTCCCTTCAGGATGGAAGGAACGCCCTGGAAATCATTCTTGCAATCTATGATAGTGCAAAAACTGGTAATTCAGTGCATATTAAGTAAAATTGGATATAGGAAGTAAAGGAAGAAAATCTTACATGAATCGAATCGATTCTATAAGATTTCCTTCCTTTCTTTTTAGTTTTTGAGACAGATGAATAATGGGCAAACGTTTGCTCATGCAGGAGTTTCTGAGAATTCCCACTATTTCCACACAATCCGATAAATTTCTTTAAAAATGGAATTGTAATCGGTTTCAGAGTGGAGTATAATGACTTTAGTGAAACGTATCAATTGGAAGATGTTATGGAGTGGATAACGTTGCCAAGGAGGTAATTCTTCACTTTATTTTTTGAAAAGAAATTGAAACGTTTCGAAATTGGGAAAGGGGTTGTTGTTTCTTCTATAGGAAATGTCCGGTTACCACAGCTTCTAGAAACCTATCAATCTGTTGGACAAGCAATAGCATTTGGGATCTAAACTTATCAAAAAAGTTTTTATCTAATACAACAAAACAATAAGGGGTGTAAGTGATGAAATTGTTAAAACCTTGGATCGCAATTTTAACTGTTTTTATGTTAGTAGTCGGTTGCAGCAATGATGCTTCAAATGAGAAAAAAGATGATAAAGCTTCAGACAAAGAGCAAGTGACACTTACTTTCGCTAGCTGGGCATTAGGTACAGAAGAAGAGCAAAACATCGAGCGTCTTCTTATTAAAGAATATGAAGATGCAAACCCGAACGTAAAGATCAAAATCGATGAGAGTATCACAGGTGACTGGAACGATGCATTATCTGCAGCGGCTAGTGCCGGGACAATGCCGGACGTATTCATGCTTGCACAGGTTCCAACTGGACTAGCAAACGACTGGTTATTGGATATTACGGAATTCACGACTGAAGATGAAGATTTCGCAAAGATTGCAGATGTAGTAAAAGAGTCTGCTACTTATGATGGAAAAGTATTCGCTATCCCAAGTGCACAGCATTTCTTGGGCTACTATGTAAATAAAGACCTTTACAACCAGGCTAACCTGGATGTTCCTGAGTATGGAATTTCCGTTGAGGATTTCACTGAAGCGGTTCGCTCCATCTCCAATGTAAACAATGGTGTTGTCGGAATGAACAATCCATTTGCAATTGTTGACTGGTACCCGACTTCTGTAAGTGAGACTGCTGGTTGGTACACATACAGTGAAGAAGGCTACAACCTTGACAGCAACGAGTTTATCGGTGGGGTAAACCTTGCAAGCAATATCGTAACAAACGGTTATTCTTATGAAAACCTGACAGATGAGCAAAAAGCAAACTTCAGCGGGGAAAACGCTGGTGAGGTTTGGGCTTCAGGCGGTCTTGGAACTGTATGGGATGGAACTTGGGCTGTAACGAACTTCACGGATAACCTTGAGTTTGAATGGGATTTCATCGGTACTCCTGGTGGAAGAACAGTTGTAGTAAACGACTTCATGGGAATCTCTAAATCTACTAAGCATGCAGAAGAAGCTTACAAATTCGCTAAATTCATGGGCTTTGGTAAAGAGGGTTACATGAAGCGCCTTGATATCGCAGTAGAGAACGAAAAAGCAGTAAACAACCTTCCTGTCATCAATGACGAAGAAGTATTGGATGCATACTTTGAAATCACGGATATTCCTGGTCTTCGTACAGCGTATGACAACTTGGACAATGCAGTGATCGAACCATTCAAGACGGTTCCTGGCTATGTTCAATCAAGATGGGAAGCTCCAACTGGTGTAGCAATCGGTGACAACCCGAACGCAAACATCGCAGGTATCATTGATGCAAGTGTAAGAGGGGAAATCAAGATTGAGGATTACATCTCTCAAATCAATGAACTGGCAAACCAAAAGCTGCAAGAAGGTAAAGAAGCGATTGGTCAATAATTAAAATTTTCATAGAAAGGCGCAGCAAATGTGGGGGCGGAACAACCATGCTCCCAATGCGCTTGCGCTTTTCTTATAACTGTTGAGGGGGATAAATGATATGAAACGTAAGATGTTGTTCTGGCCGCTATTACTGCTTTTATTGATTCCGAATCATATCGCTTTCGCCGATGAAAAGAATTCTCCTGAACAATTGGCCGAACAAGTCATTGAACCTAGCTATCTTTATATCCTGAAACAGTGGAAAGAAGTGGGAATCGATAATGCGTCTCCATATGAGCGTGCTATCAGTCCCACTGATTTTTTATCCGTTCCTGAAAGTGATTTAGTGCCTTTGAACGAAAGCAAGGGTTATGAGGATCAAGTTTTCTCCTGGAAAGATCAAAAATCAATCACCGTTGAAGTGGATGTAGAAGAAGAAGGTCTATATGAACTTGGCTTTGATTATTTTCCTTTAGGAGAAGGGATTGTACCGATAGAAGGTTCCATCGAAGTGAATGGCAGCTATCCATATTATGAAAGTCGCCGCATTCTTTTCCCGAAAGATTGGAAAAGTGCATCAACGAAGTTTGAGAAAGACCGCTTTGGGGATGAAATCATTCCAAAACAGGTTCCGATTGAAGAATGGCATTATGTAAAAGCGGAGGATTCCAGTTATCTGCACTCAAGGCCATTGAAGTTCCATTTGAAAGCAGGGAAGAACACGATCAAACTTTCCAACCTCAGAGGGGAAATGCTTCTAGGAAACGTCTATGTGGACAGTGTGGGAACGATACCTTCTTATGAAAAATACTTAGAACAAAACAAGGGTGAGCTTGTAGATGATGCAATGGTGACTATTGAAGCCGAGCATCCAGCGAAGAAAAACAGCTCATTCATCAGACCTGTCAATAAACAGGACGCTTCGGTTGTTCCTTATAAAAGAGATAGCCGCCTATTGAATGTGATTGGCGGGGAGTCCTGGGAGCAAAGCGGGCAAAGTGCAACATGGAATATTGAAGTTGAAGAGTCAGGATATTACAACATAAGTTTAAAGGTATTACAGGAAAAACAGACAAGCTTCCCGGTTTACCGTACCGTCATGATCAATGGGGAAGTACCATTTGAAGAAGTGGAACATTACGGTTTCCAGCAGGAAAAGAACTGGAAGAATGAAACGCTGAGTGATGACAATGGAGAAGCATACAGATTTTATCTGGAAAAAGGGAGCAATACCCTGACCCTTAAGGTAGATGCTTCACCCGTCAATCGTACACTTTTTGAAATCGATCAGGTCATGCAGGGTATTGAAGAGCTTTCCTTATCGATCAAACAATTAACAGGTAATAGCCAAGACCGTTCACGTGGATGGAGAATCACCGAGTATCTGCCGGATATCGAAGACCGCCTGTTGAACTGGGCTGACGCTCTGGACAAGGAAAGTGAGTACTTGCTCCAACTGAGTGAAGGTCAGGAAGCGGTGGAAGTGGTGTCTTTGAACATTGCATCCGAAAGGCTTCGTTCGCTTGCAGAATCACCGGATGAAATACCTTCCAGATTGACACAGCTATCTGAGGGTTCCAGCTCTGTTGCACAGATTCTTGGAAATGCAATATTGGACTTGAAAAAACAGCCATTATTTATGGATCGAATATATATTCATGGTGATGAAAAATTACCAAAAGCAGAATTAGGATTTTTTGCAAAAACAAAGGAATCTGTCTTGAAGTTCTTCCATTCCTTCAAATCCAACACGCTTGCCACGGAAGATGTGGAAGATGATGTCGTGGATATCTGGGTGAATCGACCAAGACAGTATGTGGAATTGATGCAGAACATGGCTGATCAGCAATTCACTCCTGAAACAGGGATCAAAGTGAGATTTTCGATCATGCCATCGGAGCAGAAGCTTATCCTGGCAAATGCAGCGAACAGCCAGCCCGATCTTGCACTGGGGATCAGTACATGGCTGCCATATGAATTGGCAATCCGTGGAGCTGCCTATGACCTTAGACAGTTTGATGATTTCGGTGAAACGGTCGGCCGCTTCTCACCGGGTGCATTCCTTCCGATGATCATTGATGATTCGGTTTATGCACTGCCGGAAACACAGGATTTCTTTGTGCAATTCTATCGAAAAGATATCTTGAATGCGCTGGATGTACCAGTACCGGATACTTGGGATGATGTAGTGGAGGTTCTCCCAGAGCTGCAACGCTTCGGATTGAACTATTACACACCTATCGCCGGAGCTGTCGCATTCAAACCGTTCCAGGCGACTGCACCGTTCATCTATCAGAACCAGGGTGATCTGTACGTGGAGAACGGGATGGGGACATCCATTGACAGTGATGAAACCATCAAGGGCATTCAGTTCATGACAGACCTGAATACGATTTACAGTACGCCGCTTCAGGTGCCGAATTTCTATAACCATTTCAGATATTCTACTTTGCCGATCGGGGTTTCCAACTTCCAGACGTACGTCCAACTGACTGCTGCTGCACCTGAAATCTCGGGTTGGTGGGATATCGCACCTCATCCTGGCGTGATGCAGGAGGATGGCACCGTTTCAAGATGGGCAACCGGATCAGGCCAGGCTGGCATGATCTTTAACGGAAGTAAAAATAAAGAACAGGCATGGGAATTGCTGAAATGGTGGACCTCAACCGAGATCCAGACCGATTTTGCAACAACCCTTCAAATCATGTATGGACCTTCTTATATGTGGAATACCTCCAATTTGGAAGCATTTGCACAGCTTCCATGGCCGGAAGAGCATAAAGAAGTGATACTGGAGCAATGGGAGCAGCTGATGGAGGTTCCTAAAACACCTTACACGTATATGATCGAACGTGAAATAAGTAATGTATGGAACCGTGTTGTATTTGACGGGGAAAATACACGATCTGCGGTGGATGATGCAGTGGTCACCATCGACCGTGAGATGCGCAGGAAAATGGAGGAGTTCGGTTATATGAAGGATGGCAAGCTCATCAAGCCGTACCATATACCGACGATTGAACAAGTGGAAAGCTGGGTGGAAGAGAATGATGAATAAAGTCCAAAAGCATGCAGGAACATCTATTTTTCTTGCACCATACCTTATCTTTTTCTTTACCTTTATCATTATCCCGGTCGTGGTTGCGATCTTTCTATCCTTTACGTATTTTAACGCAATTGAAATGCCGACTTTCATCGGACTTGCAAACTATGTAAGTGTACTGACGCAGGATCAGGTATTTATGCAGAAGGTTCTGCCTAATACTCTTACCTTTGCCGTCATTGTAGGACCAGGAGGATATATCCTTTCCTTCCTGCTTGCCTGGATGCTGGCTCAGATCTCCAGAGTACCAAGGACCATCCTGGCGCTTATCATCTATTCCCCTTCCATGACAGCAGGGATAGCGATGGCGGTAGTATGGACCATCATCTTCAGTGGGGACCAGACAGGTTATCTTAACAGTCTTCTCATTACGATGGGGATTCTGTTCGAACCGATCCAGTGGCTGCAATCACCTGATCACCTAATGACGATCATGATTGTCGTGACACTTTGGGGAAGCATGGGAGTAGGGTTCCTGGCGATGCTGTCAGGTGTCCTGAATATCAATAAAGAAATCTATGAAGCTGGTTATATCGATGGAATTAAAAATAGATTCCAAGAAATCATCTATATCACCATCCCATCGATGAAGCCGCAAATGTTATTCGGAGCAGTAATGGCTGTTGTAGGTACCTTCCAGGCCGGGGCGATCGGGGTTGCCTTATCAGGCGCCAACCCGACGCCGCAATATGCGGGTCAATTGATGGTCAATCACTTGGAGGATTATGGGTTCATCCGTTATGAGATGGGCTATGCAGCTGCCATTTCCGTTATCCTGCTGTTGGTTGTCTATATATTCTCGAAGGTTGCTTGGCGATTATTCGGGGAGAAGGATTAAAAGACGTCTACTAATCTTCAATATGTAAGGAGTGAACGATGTGTCGGCATTTCATGGAACGAAAATAAATCCAGACCGGTTTCACCGGAGTCAGTTAAAGTTCTATCTTTTTCTCATTCCTCTTGCCGTTTTTATGGCAATGCCCATAGTGTTTGTCTTTTCTCACGCATTTAAGCCGATAGACGAGCTCTTTGCCTATCCGCCCCGATTTTTCGTGGAAAAGCCAACATTTCAAAACTTTATCGACTTGATGAATAATACGAGTGCATCGGGTGTCCCGATGTCCCGTTACCTTTTTAATAGTATTGCCATTACGCTGATTGTGGTGTTCTTGACTGTTTTGATCAGTACGATGGCAGGATATGCATTATCGAAAAAACGCTTCAAATTGAAGAAGACGATTTTCGAAATCAATACACTGGCCTTGATGTTCGTATCAGCGGCAGTAGTCATCCCGAGATATTTGCTGATTGAAAAAGTGGGATTGCTCGATACCTTCGTGGTACACATCTTTCCACTGATTGCCATGCCGATCGGGCTGTTCCTTGTAAAGCAGTTCATCGATCAGATACCGAACGAGCTGATTGAAGCGGCCCAGATGGATGGTGCAACTGACTTCCAGATTTTCCGCAAGATCATCATTCCGCTCGTGAAACCGGCCATTGCCACTATCGCAATCCTGTCGTTTCAGGTGGTATGGAACAATACAGAAACATCCGAGCTATTCGTAAACAATGAAAACTTGAAAACATTCGCCTTTTATATGTCCACCCTCTCATCCGCGACTACAGGAAATACGGTAGCCGGTCAAGGGATGGCAGCGGCGGCATCACTGATCATGTTTATTCCGAACTTGATCATCTTCATCATCTTACAAAGCCAGGTAATGAACACGATGGCGCATTCAGGTATCAAGTAAAGGGGAGGAAAGAAAATGAAGCAAATCTTCATCGGCTTACTATGTGTTTGGCTACTGATACTCTTTCCAGCACAATCCTCTGCTGCGCTTTCTGTTCCTTACAAAACGGAGACGGTTTCATCCGAGGGGGATATAATCGAAACGCAGACAGCCTATATCCCTGTCAGTCTCTTTGGGAGTAACAGTGAGATTGTTAATCCAGAAGATGTTTACATTGATGAAAATAACAATGTGTATGTAGCGGATTCAGGAACGAAAAAGGTCACAAAATTCGATGAAAACGGCAAAAAGCTGTTAGAGGTCGGAGCAGGCCAATTGGCACAGCCGACTGGCGTTTATGTTGACCACAATCAGGAAATCTATGTAGCGGATTATAAGAATGAAAAGGTATTCCGCTATTCGCAGGAAGGCGAGATGATCCAGGAGTATGGTAGACCTGACTCTCCCTTGTTTGGGACAAGATCACCATTTAAGCCGCAAAAAGTGACCGTGGATAAGCGCGGTAACCTCTACATCATCGGGGAAGGCTCCAATAATGGTATCATCCAGATCGGACAGGACGGCACATTCCTTGGATTCTTCGGGGTGAACCGGACACAATCGTCCCTCATGTCTGTCGTACAGGAAGCACTAACGACAGAAGGTCAAAAATCAAGGATGTTCCTAAAGGTACCACCGGCGCCGACCAATATCGCCATCGATGAAAAAGGGCTGGTATTCACCGTCACTGCCGGTACAAAATTTGAAGTGATACGAAAGCTCAATATTGCCGGGAGCAACATACTCCCATCTGACATCTCGGATACTACCAATCTGAGGGATATAACTGTAGGTCCGCTCGGGAACTTCTTTGTTCTTGAAAACAATGGCCGCATCTATGAATATGACAGCTATGGAAATCTTCTTTTCATTTTCGGAGGCAAGGATGACGGGACAAACCGTCTTGGCCTGTTCAAGGATCCAACAGGGATAAGCGTGGATAATCTTGGCCGGCTTCTTGTAACAGATCGTGAAAGAGGAACCATCCAGATGCTTGAACCTACCGCATTCGCGGAAATGATGCATGGCGGGATCTCCTTATATGCAGAAGGGCTCTATGTAGAAAGTGGAAAGTACTGGAGCGAGGTCCTTCGCTTGAACTCGTCCATCGGCCTTGCCCACTTTGCAATGGGGGAAGCCTACTACAAGCAACAGCAATATGAAGAAGCATTGGAATCTTTCAAGATTGTCAACAGCAAGGAAGGATACTCCAATTCCTTCTGGGAGATACGAAACATCTGGATGCAGGAGCACTTAAGCAAGGTATTTGCAGTCATCATCGGCTTATTCGCCATCCGCGCTTCTGTCCTGTATGTGGATAAAAAGAAAGGCATTCTCAAAGAACCACGGAAAAGATGGAAGAGGATCAAAGCAAAGACCTTGGTCTCAGAGCTCTTATTCCTTGTGAACTTCCTGAAAAAACCGGTGGACAGCTTCTATTATGTAAAGCGTGTCAGAAAGGTATCCCTGGTTTCCGCCACCATTCTTTACCTGGTTCTATTCCTGGAATATCTCATCATGAAATATTTCACAGGCTTTATATTCAGAGGGTCTAACGCAGACCAAATCAATTTTGCATTCGAACTTGTGACACTCTTCCTGCCGATCCTGTTGTTTATCGTATCCAACTATCTCGTAAGTACGATCAGTGACGGAGAGGGAAGATTCCGGGACATCTACATAGGAACCATCTATAGCTTGGCTCCTTATCTGATGTTCATCATCCCAGTCACGATATTATCCAATGCATTGACGTTGAATGAGGCATTCCTATATACCTTCTCGATGCAGGTCATGATAGGCTGGTCGCTCGTCATCCTGTTCATCATGGTAAAAGAGATACATGCCTATGAATTCTTTGAAACAGTAAGAAACATCCTGATCACGATATTCTGCATGATCATCATCGTGCTCGTGTGCTTTATCATTTATGTATTAATGGATCAAGTAGTAGACTTTGTCACAGCGATCATTCAGGAGGTGATTCTCCGTGTATAAAAAGATTATCCTGTTCCTTCTGATTGCCATGCTTCCCGTCCATGTTATTGCGGATTCCCTCAAAGACAAGGACGAGCTGGAAGAGATTGAGGTGGAATCGGAGCTTGGGGAAGAGACCCTGCGATTTGATTCCAATCAATTCACGCAAACAGAAAAGGAAAACAAGCCACTTCCGGAAGGTTCCTTGGAAGGCTTTGAAAAGGTTACGGAAAACGAAGAGCTTGCTCTTTACGTAAACAGGGCATCCCTCGCCATCAAGATCCAGAACAAGAGCACGGGATATATCTGGAACTCCGGATTGGATCAGCCTGAAAACTATCGACTGAACAATACATGGACAGAAATGGTCCAATCGGCCATCACGATCGATTACCTGGACCGCAAAGGAAACGTGAAAACGGAAAGTATCCTGACGTCCGAATCGGAATCTGAAATTACGATGGAAGAAAACGGCTTTAAGGCTGATATCGAATTCAAGAATTCCAGTATCGATGTCCAGCTGAAGGTGAGCCTTGAAGAAGACGATGTCGTCATCCATGTTCCCGATGCAGGGATCAAAGATGGAAAATACAACAAGATCGTTTCCATGAAGGTATACCCTTTCCTTGGAGCGGCCAATGAGGACGACATCAGCGGCTACCTGTTCATCCCTGATGGCAGCGGCGCTTTGATGAGATTTGAAAAAAGCCCGTTCCGTTCCGACACTCCTTTCGTTGGAAACATCTATGGAACAGATGAAGGCTTCACCCGTAACATAGCTTCCCAGGATGACTATACTTATCCGACACAGGAAATTTCAGTTCCAGTCTATGGTGCAGTTCATGGTGTGAAGCAAAATGGATTCATCACCGCCATTGAAGAGGGGCAAAGCTATGGAAGCATCCTTGCTTACCCTTCCGGCGCATCCACCGACTTTTTCTGGGTAACCTCCCAGTATCAGTACCGCTTCAGCTACTATCAGCCTACAAGTAAAAGCATGGGTGGCTTCAATGTCTATCAGGAGGAAAAAAACTCCTTTGACATCAAGCAACGTGTCATGATCCTTGAGGATGAAGAAGCAGACTACGTAGGAATGGCCAAACGCTACCAGGAACGCTTGGTGGAGACTGAAAGCCTTGAAAAAGAAGAGGATGCAGTCGATGTCCGCCTTGAATTCCTGGGGGGAGAGACAAAAAAAGGCCTGCTATGGGATACGGTACTTCCTATGACAAAAGTGAATGAGATTCCAGGTTATGTGGAAGAGCTTCAGAAAAATGAAGTAGACAACATGCATGTCGTCTACCGCGGCTATACAAAAGGCGGTCTGACAGGCACCCTGCCTGAGAAGTTCCCGCTTGAAGGCAAGCTTGGTAGCGATGCCGACTATGAGGAAACGATGAAAAAATTGAAGGATAAAGATATTCCTTTCTATTTCTACACAGATTTTACAAAAGCCTATGAAGGTGCATCAGGTTTCTCCGGAAGCAAGGATGTCGCGAAAAAGAAAAATGCGCAGCCGATGACACAGAGAGAGTACGGCAAAATGAGCTACTATCTCAGTCCGGAGAAGACATTGGAAATCGCCAAAAAGGATCAAAAAGATTTCAAGGAGCATGGTGTGTCAAACCTGGCAGTAGATACGACAGGCTATACACTTTTCTCTGATTACAACAAAGGGATGAAGAGCACGAGAAGTGAGATGATCGAGACATATCAAGAAACCTTCGGGCTATATCAGGAGCAAATGGGAGGATTATCCTTCTATAAGCCGAACGATTATGCCTGGGGATACATGGACAAATACCTTGATATGCCGATGTATTCGTCCAGCTATATGTTTGTGACAGATACGGTGCCATTCCTGCAAATCGTCCTGAAGGGTTACAAGCCATACTATGCCAGCTTCTCGAACTTCTCGCATAACCCGACAGAGGAAGTGCTGAGAATGATTGAATTCGGTGCTTATCCATCTTTCTATCTGACGACGGAATCCTCCCAGGAGCTTTTGAAAACTCCATCAAGAGGTCTATACACTTCCGAGTTTGATGTCTGGAAGGAACAAGTCATCGCTCAATACAAGGCAGTGAAGGAAAGCCTTGGGGAAGTTGAAAACATGACCATCACCGATCGCATTGTCCACAAAAAGGGAGTGGTCGAAGTGGTGTATGAAAACGGCGTATCCATCATTGTCAATTACACTGAAGCACCATTCAGCGTACAAGGTGTGGAAGTGGAAGCAACATCATTTGAAGTAGTAGAGGGGGGAAGATAAGCATGAAGCAGATGTCCATGAAATCAAAGAATACACTAACAGGCTTAATGTTTATCTCACCATGGATTTTAGGATTCCTGATTTTCACAGCGGTTCCCCTTTTCTACTCGCTGTTTCTAAGCTTTCAGCAAGTAAAAATCACCACACAGGGAATCCAGACGAAATTTGTGAAATTCGACAACTTTCAATATGCCTTCACAGTGGATGCCGTGTTTACCCAAAAGCTTCTGACTTTCTTACAGGAGCTGGTCCTGTCGGTGCCGATCATCATCGTATTCTCGTTGATCATCGCGCTATTGCTCAACCAGCCGATCAAGTTCAGGAACTTTTTCAGAACGATCTTTTTCCTGCCAGTCATCATTGCGAGTGGACCGGTAATCAATGAACTGATCGCCCAGGGAGTGACGAGCATACCATCCATCAAGGAATACGCGATCTTTGAATCGATGCTTTCCTCAGAAGGATTTTTCAGTACCGTCCTCCTGTACCTGATGGATAACCTGATCATCATCCTTTGGTTCTCAGGCGTACAGTTCCTGATATTCCTGGCTGCACTGCAAAAAATCGACCAACAGGTATATGAAGCGGCTAAAATTGATGGCGCGTCAAACTGGGAGTGCTTCTGGAAGGTTACCCTGCCAAGCATCTTCCCGATGATCGTCGTCAATACCGTCTATACAATTGTAATGTTTTCCATCTTTTCTCTTAATCCGGTCATTGAACATATCCAGACAAATATGTTCCAGATTGACACTGGCTTCGGCTATGCCTCCGCCTTGTCTTGGATCTACTTCCTGCTCATTGCGGCAGCACTTGCCATTTCAGTAGGTCTTCTGACATTCAGAGGGAAGAAAAAATATGCATAGAGGAGGGAAGATCTATGGCAAGCTGGCTATCAACTAATCGAAAAAAAAGCATCCATCCATATGCAACGAAGCTGAAGAAAATGACTTTCGGAGTCAAAGGGAATGACGGATTTCTGTACAAGCTTTTCATCTACGGCCTTTTGGTCGGGATCGGATTCGTTTACCTGTATCCGCTCTTGTACATGACATCCTATAGCTTGAAGAGCCTGGATGACATCCTGAATCCTTTGGTGAACTGGTTGCCGACACAATTATATCTTGATAATTATGAAGCGGCCTATTCTGTACTGAAGTTCATTCCGACCTTGCTTGAAACCTTATATGTCACAGCGATTCCGGCCATTGTACAAACAGCGGTCTGTGCCGTGATCGGCTATGGCTTTGCCCGCTTTGACTTTCCATTCAAGCGTACGATGTTTGTCCTGGTCCTATCTACATTCATCATTCCGCCTCAAGTGACAGTCATCCCTCGTTATGTATTTTTTAACGAGCTCGGGATATTGGGGAGCATCCAGTCGTTCCTATTCCCTGCACTGCTTGGGCAGGGAATAAACAGTGCCATTTTCATTCTGATATTCTATCAATTCTTTAAAATGCTGCCAAAGGCTCTGGAAGAGGCTGCCCAGCTTGATGGAGCAGGCTTTCTGCGCATCTTTTTCACCATTGCGCTTCCAATGGCCGGACCGGCAATCATCATTTCATTCCTTTTCTCCTTTGTATGGTATTGGAATGAGACGTACCTAGCTTCGATCTATTTCGGAAATGCCTTGACGACCTTGCCGCTCGAGCTGCAGAAGTTCGTTGCCACCTACCAGCAGATGTTCCCTCAGGAAGGGGATTCCTCTGAGATCAATGAGGGCATCAAAATGGCCGGAACCGTCATGACGATCCTGCCTATGCTGCTCGTCTACCTGGTCACACAACGATGGTTCGTCGAAGGCGTGGACCGTTCTGGTATTGCTGGGGAATAGATTTTGATGCTTTGAACTCCCTGTTGATTTCCGTTCCAGGCATTCGCTTTCCGCGGGGCGGCCTCGGGAGCCTCCTCGGCGCTATTGCGCCTGCGGGGTCTCCCTTGACACGCTGCTCCCGCAGGAGTCTCATGCCTTGCACTCCAATCAACAGGGGCAACAAGTAACGCATAACGTCTTCACTGAATTTTCATTTTCATAGCGTAAATCTTTTGCAAGAAAATCATTGCCACAGGTTTTTATTGATTTCAAGGCCGCTAGCTGTTGATTGGAGCAATAGGCGAAGACTCCTCGAAAATGCGAGCATTTTCTTCGTGCGATGTATCGCTGCCGAAGCCTTCCTTGTCCTGCGGGAGAAGCGGAGTAGGGGAGACCCCGCAGGCGCAAGCCGAGGAGGCTCCGCACCCGCCCGCGGAAAGCGCAGCCTAGTGCGGAAATCAACAGCGGTGTTTAAAACCTTCGTAAAATCATACATGAAACAAACCGAGAGCTCAATCTAATTGGGCACTTTATAGCTTTTTATAGAAACGTTTCGACAAAATAACAGGAATTTACACAATTCATCTTAATAAATATAGGTTTATATGAATAAAAACGTTTCAGTACATGTAAGCCAAGGAGGGAACCATAATGGGGAAAGACGTAAAAGCTCTTTTAGAACAAATGACACTGGATGAAAAAATAGCACAGCTGTTGCAATTGGCTACTTTTTTCTACAAAGGTGCTGCCGGAGAAGGCGAAATTACCGGTCCGATGGCCGATATGGGAATAGATGAGGACGTTGTAACAAATACCGGCTCCGTATTGGGGGCATCAGGTGCAAAAGAAGTACAGAACATCCAGAAAGAGCATTTGGCAGAAAATCGATTAGGGATCCCTTTGCTTATCATGGCTGACATCGTTCACGGATTTAAAACGATTTTCCCGGTACCACTCGCAATCGGGTGTTCCTGGAACATGGAGCTGGCTGAAAAGAGCGCGGAAATAGCGGCAAAGGAAGCAGCAGTTTCAGGTATCCATGTGACATTCGCCCCGATGGTGGATCTTGTCCGTGACCCGCGCTGGGGACGGGTGATGGAATCCACTGGTGAGGATCCTTATCTGAACAGTGAATTTGCAAGGGCGTTCGTACGAGGCTTCCAAGGTGAGGACCTGACAAACGACCTTAACCGTGTCGCTGCTTGCGTCAAGCATTTCGCTGCTTATGGTGCTGCGGAAGGCGGCCGTGACTATAACACCGTCAACATGTCCGAAAGACAGCTTCGTGAATCCTACCTGCCAGCATACAAGGCTGCGTTGGATGAAGGCTGTGAAATGGTCATGACGGCATTCAATACAGTGGACGGCATTCCTGCTACAGGAAACAAAAAGCTGATGAAAGACCTTCTTCGCGATGAGTGGGGCTTTGATGGTGTCATCATTTCCGACTGGGGCGCAGTGAAGGAGCAGATCTTCCACGGTGTGGCAGCAGACGAAAAAGAATGTGCACAAAAGTCGATTGAGGCTGGTGTTGATATCGAAATGATGACATCCTGCTATCCGAAGCATTTGAAGGAGCTTGTGGAAAGCGGCGAAGTAAACGAGGAAACGATCAACGAATCGGTACTTCGCATCCTGACATTAAAAGAAAAGCTTGGACTTTTTGAAAACCCATATCGCGGTGCATCAGAAGAGCTGGAGGCGGAAGTCATCCTGTCAGAGGAGCATCGTAAAGTATCAAGGGAACTTGCGACAAAATCTTGTGTTCTATTAAAAAATGAAAATGTCCTGCCACTTCAAAAGGAGCAGAAAATAGCATTGATCGGACCGTTTGCGTCAAGCGGGGATATCATGGGTGCATGGTCCTGGCATGGCAGACAGGAGGATGCGGTACAGCTCCAGGCTGCTTTCAAAACGAAAATGGATGCCTCCAATTTAACGTTTGCAAAAGGCTCCGACATTGAAACGATTACAGAAGAGCAGATTCAGGAAGCAGTTAGTGCTGCTGAGGGTGCAGATGTGATCGTACTTGCTGTCGGGGAGAGAGCGGATATGAGCGGAGAGGCCAAGTGCCGCGCTGACATTCGCCTGCCGCAGGCACAGCTTGAACTGATCGCCAGAATGAAAGAATTGCAGAAACCGATCGTTACTGTACTTTTCAACGGAAGACCACTTGATCTTCACGGTGTAATCGATAGAGTGGATGCATTGCTTGAAGCTTGGTATCCGGGAACAGAGGGCGGTGCAGCCGTTGCAGACCTGCTGTTCGGTGATGCAAACCCATCCGGAAAGCTAACGATGAGCTTCCCTTATTCTGTGGGACAAGTTCCTGTCTATTACAACCACTTCAATACAGGAAGACCGAACAGACCGGATGCGCCTGATCACTACGTATCCAAGTACCTGGATATACCGAATGAGCCGCTTCTTCCATTTGGCTATGGATTAAGCTACACGAGCTTTACTTACAGTGAGATGAACCTTTCTAGTAAAACATTGACACCAAGTGAGGAAATCACTGCGTCCATCCAAGTGACAAACTCTGGCGAAATGGCCGGCGAGGAGATTGTCCAATTCTATGTCCGCGATATTGCCGGTGAGATTGTCCGTCCTTTAAAGGAATTAAAAGGCTACAAAAAGGTTTGGCTCGAGCCGGGTGAAACGAAGGAAGTAAGCTTCACGATTACAGAGGAAGCCTTGCGCTACTTCCATTCCAACCTGGAATTTACGAGCGACAATGGAGAATTCCATGCCATGATCGGACCGAACAGCACGGAGCTCACGCTTCTTTCATTCAGATTAGAGAAATAGAAGGATTATAAGGAGGACTTTCCATGCACACAAAAACAAGAAATGACGCTAAAATCAATATTGAAGCAGGAAACTACCGCTTTACGTTTTTAAACAGCGGCGATATCTTCGAGGCTACCCATAAGGAAATCATGATCAACCAGTGGATGTCCAACCCGGTGGATGGGGCGCTCAACAATCTCTATCTCCGATTGCATCAGGAGGATGGGATTAAAGCATTCCCTCTTTTAGGTGTTAAATCTACAAGCAAGGTGAGCTATTCCGCATCCCATGTGGTATGGGAAGGCAGCATCGAGAATGTGAGCTACAAGGTGATTTTCCACTTATCCGATAAAGGCATCTGGTTCTGGGACGTGACTTTGGAAGGTGAAAATCAGGCAGTCGACCTAGTTTATGGGCAGGATGTAGGAATCGGCAGCAAAGGCTTGATCCGTTCCAATGAATCTTATCTATCACAATATATAGACCATAAAGTGTTCAACGATGAGAGCAAAGGCTATGTTGTATGCTCCCGCCAGAACCAGCCGCAGCCGGGAGGCTTCCCTTATCTGCAGCAGGGTTCTCTTACAAAAGCGATTGGCTATTCAACGGACGGCTTCCAATTCTTTGGACTTTCCTATAAAGAAACGGACAAGCCAGAGATCTTATCACAAGCATCTCTTCCAAACGAAGTATATCAATACGAATTCGCCTACACAGGATTACAATCCGAAAAGGTGACACTGGCAGGCAGCAAGAGATTTGTGTTCTACGGTCTGTTCAAGGAAAATCAGGCGGAGGCTGTAACCTCATTGGAGTTTACAGAAGAAGTGGAACAGGCTTGGCAGGAGATCAGTGTGCCAGCTGGACTGCAGTCTTTTGAAAAGGTAAGCATACTCCCTTCAATCGGAGATACGCTTTCTGGAGCTTCTTTAACAAAAGAGGAAGTGGACGCACTTTACCCTGTCCGCCATCAGGAGGAATGGGAAGGAAATACATTGCTTTCTTTCTTCACGGAAACGCATGAGCATGTGGTGCTCAAAGAGAAGGAACAGTATGTGGAACGCCCGCATGGCCACATCATCATGTCTGGTAACAACGATAAAATGACAGATAACGTGATCACTTCCACATCGTATATGTACGGTATTTTCAACTCCCAGCTTGTTGTCGGGAACACGAGCTTCAACAAGATGATGACCAATGCACGAAATGCCCTGAACGTCATGAAAACATCCGGTCAGCGCATCTATGTGGAGGTGGAAGGCAGCTATAAGCTGTTGACCATGCCATCCGCATTTGAAATCGGCTTCAACTATGCACGCTGGTTCTACAAGACAGCGGATGATACGATTGTCATCACGAACTATACAGTGGTAGATTCACCTGAAGTCCATATGACCTTCCGTTCCGAAAAAGGAAAAGAATACCGCTATCTTGTAACAAATCAGATCAGCATGAACAATAATGAGCTTGATAGAGAGTTCGGCATGCAAGTTGATGGAAAGACACTATCCTTCCATGCGGCTGAAGGGTCTGATTCGATCCATACGTATCCGGACCTTGCTTACAAGCTGACGATCGATGGTACTGACTTTACGGTGGAGAACGAGAGCAAGCTTGCTCAAAATGTCGCACCAAATTCAGCTTCCCTTGTAGTGCTTGAGCTTGGGGCAGCTTCCGAGTGGAATATGACCGTTCAAGGACTGCTTTACGGAGAAGAGCTGCCATTGGTTCAACGTGAGGTTTCAACGGAAATCGACCGTTATCGTGAATTTTTCGGAAATGTCATGAACGGCTTTAAGCTTTCCCAGAATGGCGAAGCAACAGAAGAGCTGGAAAAAGTGAATGCATTGGCATGGTGGTACACCCACAATATGCTTGTCCATTACTCAGTACCACATGGCCTTGAGCAGTATGGCGGGGCAGCTTGGGGTACCCGTGACGTGTGCCAGGGGCCGACGGAATACTTCATGGCTACACAGAAATATGACAGCGTGAAGGAAATCATCAAGAAGGTCTACTCCCATCAATATGAGGATACAGGAAACTGGCCGCAATGGTTCATGTTCGATAAATACTTCCGCATCCAGCATGATGAAAGCCATGGCGATATCATCGTCTGGCCGTTGAAAGTCTTAAGTGACTATCTGACGATCACGAAGGACTATAGCATTTTGCAGGAACAGGTTCCTTACACGATCCGTAAGGCTTACCAGTTCACTGAAAATACTGCAACTGTTTATGAGCATGCGAAGAAAGAAATCCAGTTCATCAAGGACAACTTCCTTCATGATACGTATCTTTCTTCTTACGGTGATGGAGACTGGGATGATACGCTTCAACCAGCCAACGCACAATTGAAACAGTACATGGTGAGCAGCTGGACCGTTTCTTTGACCTACCAGGTGCTGAACACATTATCCAAGGCATTGGAAGAAGTGGATCAGACAGAAGCTGCCGAACTAAAAGGCTTAGCGGAAGGGATCGAAAAGGACTTCAACCAATATATGCTTGGCAATGATGTGATTCCAGGTTTCGTCTACATGGAAGAGCCAGGAAAGCCTGAATTGATGGTACATCCACAGGATACGAAAACGGGGATTCACTACCGCCTATTACCGATGACACGCAGCATGATCAGTGAACTGTTGACACCAGAGCAAGCGGAAGCACACTACAGTGTCATCAAGGAAAAACTGTTCTGCCCTGATGGAGTAAGACTGATGAACCGCCCGGCAAACTACGCAGGCGGAGTGAGCACCCACTTCAAACGTGCCGAGCAGGCAGCAAACTTCGGCCGTGAAATCGGATTGCAATACGTACACGCCCATATTCGTTTCGTGGAAGCGATGGCGAAGCTTGGTAAAACGGATGAAGCATGGAACGGCTTGAATGTCATCAACCCGATCGGCATCCAGAATGCTGTGCCAAATGCGGAACGCCGTCAAAGCAACGCATACTTCAGCTCCTCAGACGGACAATTCAATACGCGCTACGAAGCACAAGAAGGCTTTGATAAGCTTCGCGACGGTTCGGTGAAGGTGAAAGGCGGATGGAGAATCTACTCTTCCGGCCCAGGAATCTACATGAACCAGCTTATCTCCAACTGCCTGGGCATCCGCCAGCACGGAGGCGACCTTGTCATCGACCCGGTCCTTCCTGAAAAGCTGGACGGTTTGAACTTCGAATTCAAGGTGAATGGTCATGACGTAAACTTCGTCTACCACCTGAACCAGGATGAGAAAAAGGTATTGGTGAACGGCCAGGCTGTCGAAGCGGCTCCGCTATCCAACAGATATCGTGAAGGAGGGTTTACAATAGGTAAATCTGTGCTTGCGAATGTGTTGGTGGATGGAAAGAACGTTGTAGAGGTATATATTTAATATTCAAAGGCTGACCCGCATATTTTATGGCGGAGTCAGCCTTTTTTTTTGATTATATGAAATCTAGAAAGGACAGAGCAGATTTACGCTAAAAGAATTGTAACCGATTTCAAGGTGAAGTATAATTGGAATATCGAAACGTATCGATAAAACTATCAATCCATTCATTTCTGATATAAAATTTAAGGAGTTTTAGGCCATGGAAAAAGTAAAAGTAGGAATCATCGGAACAGGTACAATAAGCGGCATCTATCTCGAAGCACCAAAGAAATTCTCGATTTTAGATATTGTGGCAGTTGCCGATATTGATAAGGAAAGAGCACGGGAAAAAGCTGCAGAATATCAAGTGGAAAAGGTGTATACCGTAGAGGAAATGCTCGCAGATCCTGAAATAGAAATGATCATCAACCTGACCATTCCAAAAGCGCATATGCAGGTGACAATGGATGCATTGGAAGCAGGCAAGCACGTATTCGTGGAAAAGCCTTTGACAATCGAAGTCGAAGAAGGCAGGAAAGTCCTTGAGCTCGCTGAGAAAAAAGGATTGAGAGTCGGCTGTGCACCAGACACATTTTTAGGAGGCTCCTTGCAGACATGCCGCAAGCTGATCGACGACGGCTGGATCGGACAACCGGTTGCAGCAACAGGCTTCATGCTTGGCGCAGGTCCTGAAGGCTGGCATCCTAACCCTGATTTTTATTATCAAAAAGGCGGCGGCCCGATGTTTGACATGGGTCCATACTATATCACAGCCATGATCCATCTGCTTGGACCAATCAAAAGGGTGACAGGTTCTGTCCAAATCTCTTTCCCGGAAAGAACGGTAACAAGAGCCGAGGATTATGGCCGCAAAATTCCTGTGGAGACTCCGACACATGTGACAGGCATCCTAGACTTTGAAAGCGGAGCGGTCGGAACACTCATCACAAGTTTCGATGTAAAAGGAGGGACAAGTCTCCCTTGTATGGAAATCTACGGAACACTTGGAACCTTAAGTGTCCCGGACCCGAATAACTTTGGCGGGACGATCACCATCAGAAGAGCGGGGAAAAACCAATTTACGGAGGTTCCTTTGGCATATGGATACAGTGAAAACAGCCGGGGAGTCGGTGCAGCGGACATGGCACACGCAATCCGGAGCGGACGTCCACATCGCGCAAGCGGTCACTTGGCATTGCAAGTGCTAGAGACGATGCATGCCATCCATGAATCCTCTCAGGCTGGAAAGCATATGGAAATCCAGCATGCTTGTGAGCGACCAGCCTCATTTCCTGTTGGATTCTCCCAGGACAGACAGGACCTTTTTGACAAGTAAAATCAATATCTATTGATTATTGAAAGTGTTTACATTATGCTATAGATAGAGTATTGAAACGTTTCAAATAAAGGTGGTTCGGGGAGGTTTTAAACTTGAGCTCCCCAGCCGCCATGATAAATGGGCGATGCAGAAAATATATTGGAGATGTGAAGAAGATGGCAACCATCAAAGATGTTGCAAAGCTAGCTGGAGTAGCGGTCTCTACAGCTTCTTATGCACTGAATAATGTTAACAAGGTAAGCCCTGCCACCATGAAAAAGGTGCAGGAGGCCGCACGTGAACTGAATTACATGAAAAATGGCTTTGCTTCCGACTTGAAGCGGACCAAGACCAATACAATCGCGCTGATCCTGAAGGACTTATCCGGACCTTTCTATTCCGAGCTGATCAAAGGTGTTCAAGAGGTCACCATCAGAAACGGCTATGATCTGATCGCCTGCAGCTCTGTCGGGGGCGCTCAATCCACAGCGGTTAAATTCCTGAAGGAAAAGCGCGTGGACGGTGCCATCATCCTGGCACATAACATCAGTGACGATATCATTCTCGAATCTGCAAGGGAAGGCTTTCCGATTGTCGTACTTGACCGTAAGATAGAGCATCCATTTGTTTTTGGGGTGGAAGTCGATAATTTCCATGGCGGGTATCTTGCCACCGAGCACCTTATCGAAAAAGGTCACCGAGAGATTGCGTTTGTGAGCGGACCGATCGATTCCCACGATAATGCAATGCGTTTTGAAGGTTATCAGGAAGCATTAAACCACCATGGCATTCCATATCAATCCAAATGGAAAGTCTTCGGCGATTTTACCCGTGAAGGCGGCTACCGCGCAACCAAGATGCTGATTGCCCAACGTGATCTGCCACAAGCATTCTTCTATGCCAATGACGAGATGGCGATCGGCGGCCTGCAGGCATTAAAGGAAAATAAGATCAGCGTACCAAACGACATTAGCATCATCGGCTATGACGATATTCAGCTATCCGAATACGTGAGTCCTCCACTCACGACCATCAGACAGCCGAAATATGAAGTAGGTGCATTGGCCGTCCATGTCGTTTTCCAGGCGTTATCCAAAGAAAAAATGGAGCAATACTACAAGCTGTCAACCGAACTGATTTCAAGGAATTCCGTCAAACATACTTAGGAGCCACCCTTTCTTCCGATACTTTATGAAGAAGGAAGAGGCTTCTTTTTTTTCACCATTTCATAGAAAAAGTCGGAATTATCCTATCCAGTTCGGAGAAGAACATTGAAAACGCTTTTATATCCATTTATAATAGAGAAGTAATTGTTGAAACGTTTCGTGGAGCAGTATATGGAAACGTTCTCATATTCCCAAATGATAGTTAGATATTTTCCAAAAAAAGTAGACAAGTAGCATATAAGAGAGGAGCAATTTTATCATGATAAAAGTTACGGTGTGGAATGAAAACCGTCATGAGCAAACGAATGAAAAGGTCAGGGAGGTCTATCCGGAGGGAATCCACGGTGCCATTGCCTCTTTCCTGAAAGAAGACAACTTTGAAGTAAGAACGGCAACCCTTGACGAGCCGGAGCATGGCTTGACTGAGGAAGTTCTTAACAGTACCGATGTTCTCGTTTGGTGGGGACATATGGCACATGACGATGTGAGTGATGAAATTGTGACTCGTGTAAAAAATAGAGTATTGGACGGCATGGGATTGATTGTCCTACACTCCGGTCACTTCTCCAAAATCTTCAAAACATTGATGGGTACGACTTGCGATTTGAAATGGAGAGAAGCAGACGAGAAGGAGAGAATCTGGGTTGTATCTCCAGGTCATCCAATTGCTGAAGGCATCGGGGAACATATCGATATTGAAAGAGAAGAAATGTATGGCGAGCACTTTGACATTCCAGATCCGGACGAGCTAGTATTCGTCAGCTGGTTCGAGGGCGGCGAAGTATTCCGCAGCGGTTGCACATACAAGCGTGGAAAAGGAAAGGTATTCTATTTCCGTCCCGGACATGAAACATACCCGACGTACTACCATGAGAAAGTGCAAAAAGTGATCAGCAATGCAGTGAAATGGGCGAAGCCGACAGAATGCGGACCTGTTTACTACGGCAATGCAAAACCATTAGAAGAAATCAAAAGCAAATAAATAGAACATATCATTTAGGAGGATTTCATCCATGAAAAAATTGAGAGTTGGAGTGGTAGGTTGCGGAAGCATCGCAAAATTCCGCCATTTACCTGAATACCATGCAAACCAGAATGTAGAGCTTGTAGCACTATGCGATATCGTACAGGAGCGCGCTGAACATGCTTCCGAGCACTACGGTGGAGGAAAAGTATATACGGATTACAAGGAAATGATCGACCGCGAGGAACTGGATATCGTGAGTGTCTGCACACCTAACTACCTGCATGCACCTGTCTCCATTTACGCATCCAAAGCGGGCGTCAACGTACTATGCGAAAAGCCGATGGCAACTTCCAAGGAAGAGGCGGATGAAATGATTGCTGCGGCCAAGGAAGCTGGCAAAAAGCTGATGATCGCGCACAACCAGCGCTTTGTTCCTTCCCACCAAAAGGCAAGGCAGCTTATCGAAAGCGGCGAAATCGGAAAAATCTACAGCTTCCGTACAGCATTCGGCCACCCTGGACCTGAGGGCTGGAGCGTAGACGGCAAGGACAGCTGGTTCTTCCGTAAAGAGGAAGCGTTCATTGGTGCGATGGGTGACCTTGGTGTCCATAAATCAGACCTTATGCGCTACCTTCTTGGAGAAGAAATCGTGGAAGTGGGAGCTTTCATCGAAACTTCCGCAAAACAAAACACCGATGTGGATGACACTGCAGTATGTGTCCTGAAAACGGAAAACGGCATCGTTGGAACGCTTGCAGCAAGCTGGTCCTATAAGAGAGAGGACAACTCCACGATCATCTATGCGGAAAAAGCGGTATTGCGCCTTGAGGACGACCCGACTCATTCCTTGGTAGTCCAGTACGCAACAGGAGAAACAGTCCGTTATGAACTAGGAAGAATCCAAAGCAACGAGAGCGGCGGGCAAACAGGTTCTCATGTAATCGACCACTTTGTGGCGAGCATCATCGAAGACACGGAAGTGCTTGTAGACGGAAACGAAGGTAAGAATTCATTAATGGTCATCCTTGGAGCACTGGAATCAAACGAAACGAAGAAAATCGTCAACATTAAAAACGACTTGAACTAAGGGAAGGTGAACCTCAATGAAACTAGGTGTATTTACAGTACTTTTTGCCAATAAATCATTTACGGAAATGCTGGACTATGTGAAAGGTGCAGGACTTGATGCAGTCGAGATCGGAACAGGCTGCTATCCTGGCAACAACCATTGCCCACTTGACACACTTCTTGAAGATGAAGGTGCACGTAATGCGTATATGGAGGAAATCCACTCCCGCGGCCTTCAAATCAGCGCCTTCAGCTGTCATGGAAATCCTATTTCACCGGATGAGGCTTTTGCAAAGGATTCCCATGACACACTATTGAAGACGATTGATCTTGCAGCACTCACAGGTGTGGAAGTGGTCAACTGCTTCTCAGGAGTTCCCGGGGACAGCGAGACTGCGAAAGCACCTAACTGGCCTGTAGCACCTTGGCCGAACGAGTATGGAGACGTACTTAAATGGCAGTGGGAAACAAAACTGATTCCTTACTGGAAGGAAGTAGGAAAGTACGCAGAAGAGCGCAACATCAAAATCGGCCTTGAGCTTCATGGCGGATTCCTAGTGCACACTCCTCATACGCTATTGAAGCTGCGTGAGCTGACTTCTCCTGCAATCGGTGCAAACCTTGATCCGAGTCATCTCTGGTGGCAGGGAATCGATCCGGTGGCAGCGATCAAGATCCTTGGAAAAGCTGGAGCGATCCATCACTTCCATGCAAAAGACACTTACATCGATCAGGACAATGTCAACATGTACGGACTGACAGACATGCAGCCATATGGAGAAATCCAGACACGTGCATGGAGCTTCCGTTCTGTAGGCTGCGGACATAGCGTCCAGGAATGGTCTGACATGATGAGCGCACTCCGCACATACGGATACGACTATGTGGTAAGCATCGAGCACGAAGACCCGATCATGTCCATCGAAGAAGGCTTCGCACGCGCGGTATCAAACCTACAATCAGTATTGATCAAAGAACAACCAGCAGAATTGTGGTGGGTGTAAGTCTACAAAGTTGACCAGAAGGGGCCTGAGGTTGCCTCTTTTGGTTAGCTGTTTTTCTATAAGTATAGGTTTCGTCGAGGTAAAATTAATTAAACTACTTAATTAATAAAAGGTACATAGGGGAGGAAAAACAGATGGCTGAATTAAAATTAGGGGTAATTGGAGCAGGAAACATTTTTCGTTACGTGCATGCACCGGCATGGAAAGACAACAAAGATGTTGAAATCGTGGCAGTTTGTGATATTGACCGCGAAAAAGCGGAAGCAGTAGCAAAAGAATTCAACATTCCACACGTTTACACAGACTACAAGGATGTATTGTCTCACGAAGAAATCAATATCGTCGACATTTGTACACCAAACCTTTTCCACTCAGAGTATTCTGTTGCAGCGCTTGAAGCAGGAAAGCATGTTCTTTGCGAAAAGCCTGATGCAGTAAGCCCGGAAGAAGCGGAAAGAATGGCAGAGGCTGCTGAAAAATCCGGGAAAACCTTGATGGTCATGAGAAACAACCGGTTCAGTGCAGCATCAGGCTACATGAAGCGCTTTGTGGAGAAGGGCCATATGGGCGACATCTACACAGGTCGCTGTGGCTGGATCCGCAGAAGAGGAATCCCAGGTAAAGGCGGCTGGTTCACGACAAAGGAACTTTCCGGTGGCGGACCTCTGATCGATCTTGGCGTTCACTTCATCGACCTGGCAATCTGGATCATGGGCAATCCTAAACCTGTATCAGTTGTTGGATCTACATACACAAAATTTGCCGACACAGATTTAGCAGATTCCGTTCATAGCCAATTCGGAACAAAGCAGGACGATGGTACATTTGATGTCGAGGACCTTGCAACAGGCTTCATCCGTTTTGATAATGGAGCAAGCCTGCAGATTGAATTCAGTTGGGCTTCCAACATTGAAGAAGAAGTGAACTTTTACGAGCTTCGCGGAACCAAGGCGGGAGCAAGCTTCAAAAACGGAAAGCTGAAAATATTCACCGAAGTGGAAGAAAAGCTATGGAATGTGGAGCCTGAAATCGGGAACCATCATACTGGCGACCATGCCAACAATATCAACCATTTTGTAGACGTTGTTCAGGGCAGAGCGGAAGCGATTTTTACACCGGAACAAGGTGTCGATATGATCAAGATCTTGGATGCAATCTACAAATCTGCTGAAACTGGCCATGAGGTAAGATTATAAAATCGGAGAGGCGTGAATAGGATGAAGCATAAAATTGCTGCTCAGCTATATACAGTGCGTGACTTATTAACAGATGATTTTCCAGGCGTGTTAAAAGAATTGAAGGAAATGGGATATGCAGGAGTGCAGATTTCCGGAATGTTCGGCCACGATCCAAAGGAAATCGCAGCTTTGATGAGAGAGCTTGAACTGGGAGCTGCAGGGATGCATGTCGATATGCATAGCCTTCAACATGATCTTCCGAATCTACTGGAACAGGCGGACATGTTCGGAACAAAGGATCTGATCCTTCCTTACTTAGGGGAAGAGGAACGAACAGTTGAGCACTATATTTTCGTGAAAGAGGAGCTCAACAAGATTGCAAGAAAAGTACAAGCGGACGGCTACCGCATCAGCTACCATAACCATGACTTTGAATTCGAAACGGAGATTGACGGTGTGAATGCACTGGAGTACCTGTTGGAGCCTACAGAAGATAATCTTCTATTGGCGGAACTGGATGTATATTGGGTTAAAAAGGGCGGCAAGGAGATTGTCAGCTTCTTGGAGCCTTATGCGAACAGAATGCCGATCATCCACTTGAAGGACATGGCGAAGAACGAGCAGAAGTCCTTTGCAGAGGTTGGGACCGGGTCCATCGACTTTGAACCGATCTTACGCTGGGGTGAAGCAAACGGTATCGAGTGGTATGCGGTGGAACAGGATGAATGTCCGGGGAATCCGTTGGACAGCTTGAGAGTGAGCATCAATAATTTGCATAGAGTGATAGATGAGATGAAATAATCTCGAATGAAAAGCCTTTGAAAACCGGTTTGATCCGGCTTTTGGAGGCTTTTTATCATTTTGTTCAGTTAGCTCATCATGGAGATTTTTTAAGTGATAGGTTTTTGTAAGTGGAGGCTGATCAAAAGACAATCGCAGGAGTGATGAAGGGCATTTCACCAGTTAAATGCGCTCAAAAAGCTCATCATAACCTTTATGAAGAGCTTTTCACCAGTTAGATTTGCTCAAAAAGCTCATCATAACCTTTATGAAGGGCATTTCACCAGTTAGATTTGCTCAAAAAGCTCATCATAACCTGTATGAAGGGCATTTTGCCTGTTAGATTTGGTCAAAAAGCTCATCATACCCCGAATGCTTCCACTGAAGAAGAAAAACTTCCGTAATTTTCACATAACGCTATATACAAAAAAAACAGGCAGCAGCATCCATAGCCACGACCCGGTTTTATCTTACTATAATATCAATCAAATCTCACAACTAACTTGTCATCCACTTTCGCATGCTTTTTCGACGTCACATACGTGCGATCCCCACGCTTTTCCACCGTATAATCATCACTTTCAACTACAGTACGATCCGTAACAAGACAAATCGTGTCTGCACTCTGTGTCAATCTGAACTCGATCGCATCAGCAGCCACATCGATAATCTCAGCAGTGGAATATGCAATGTTTACTCCATGATACGCCACATTCAGAGGAAGCATCACACCATCCTTGCTTTGTAAGGTAAAGGTGCGGCCATCCAACAGCTTCTCGCCATCATATGTCAAATGGATCTCCTTATCAAACCCATCGAGGTTCAACAGGTGGATAAAGCGCTCGTCCCCATTGGAAACCGAAGTAGAGAAAATACCATGGTATTCGCAGTCATGCGTCAAACCGGCTGTTGCCCCAAGATGCTCCAAAGCTTTTTTGAACAGGTCCAGGTCACAACGGTATGCCGTAGCCAAAACGATCGCCCGCCCTTTGTCAACCTTCACATCAAAGCCGCAAACTTCTTCGGTTTCGGTTACCCGCATGATCGGCTGCACGGCATCATCGACCTTGAATGTCTGTGTAAAATATGTGCGGATCTCCGGACGTGGAGCTGCCCATCCGTCTGCTGTAAGGGACATGTTATGGCCGTGCTGGTTGAATTTCACTTCACCAGGTTCCACGCCAAGAGCATCAGCAAGTGCCTGGAATGGCTTACCTTCCATATCGAACGTCGGTACCTCGCCATATAATAGGACTCCGCCACCGGACTCTAGATACTTCACAAGCTTTTCCTGAACCTCTCTATCCATGTATCTTGCAGAAGGAACGATGATGGAAGGAGTCACTTCAGGATTCAACTCTTTATTCTGGATATCAACTGAGCCGAATCGATAGCTTCCAAGGAGGATGGCACGCGCCATGATCTCCCATGCCCCAGCACCGCGGTGCATCGTGATGTTATCGATGATGCTCTTCATTTTTGTGCTGGAAGGATAACGGTATTCGGTCATATAGTAGTCAGGAATGAAGGCGAAGGATACCGCATCGCGATCTTCATCCATTGCTGCCAATTTATCTGAAACGGCCATCATCGTCTTGATGGATCTAGCCATCCTAGGGAAGGTGTAGTTCAGCTTTCCTTCCGGGTTGACAGGGGCTGCAAAACCGTGGCGCTCCCCTGTTGCAGCGATACGCCCGTTTCCATCTCCTTTTGCCTCATCAATCTGATAGTTATAGCCGCCTGTGAAAAGATAGTAGTTGATCAGGCGGTTACCTTGTGCAACACACATACGCGTCTTGAAATCCGCTGCGGAAACATCATAGCGTCCGCCATACGTCTCACCGAAGTTTCCGTCCCCGCAGTTGAATTCAACGGAGGTGAGGGGCTGATCCGGATTGTGGACAGCATCCATGAAGCCGTTGATCAAATAAAGGTCCTGGAAGGTGGAAACATCCAAGTCGCCGAAATAGATGTCTGACCCTGAAATATAGCCCTCATCCTGTGTGTAGGATTCGTAAAGCTGGCTGATTCCGATCGGGTAGGTCAAGCCGCGTCCTCCGCCAGTTCCGTGGATATTGACAATGAAAGGTACGTCCTTCACACCATATTCTTCTGCATAATCACGCAAGACTGCAACATAACGTGCAAAACGGTTTCTCATATAATATCCAAGGTCGCGCATCAGCTCGGCCGCATATTCTTCAGAAGGGGAGCGGAAGCTCGATACGCAGACTTCATGATTTGATAAGTCGAATGGATAGCGGGATTCCAATGTCGCTGCATCGTATTTTTCCCTGAGCCATCCGGAAAAGTCTTCAATGACGTTTTCCGTCAAGTCCGGACAGTTGCTCACCCATGAAAGCATGCCGATCTCATTATCGAGCTGCACACCGATTATGTTCCCATCATTGGTGTATAGACGAGGTGCGATGACACCCATGATAGCCTTGTACCATTTCTTGGTCTCCTCCAGGAATCCTGGAGCCAGGTAGTCGATTGTCGGGGTGGTTGCGTCATTGCCGTCCCATCCAACAGGAATGATCTCCGGATGCTTTTCGTAGACCCAGTAAGGGATTCCTTCGTTTTTCATTTCAGCCATGATGAATGGACCCGGACGAACAAAGAAATACAGGTCATTCTCTTCACAAAGGTCGATGAATGCTCCTAAGTCAAGCTCTGGCCGTGTATGGCCATCCAGATCGTACTGGCCTTCCACTGGCTCATGGCAAAGCCAAGGAACATAAGTGGCAACTGTATTACAGCCCGCTTCCTTCAATTTATCAATCCGGTCCTGCCAATCCTTGCGCTCCAGACGATAGTAATGAATTTCGCCACACATGATCAATACAGGTTTTCCATCGATGATGATCTGCTTGTTTTTAATTTCAATCATTTTTTCTCATCCCCTCAAAAAAGATATATTTCTTCCGTATCACACTCTGACCCCGAATGTGGCACCCTAATAATAGCGCTTACAAAAGAAAGAAGTTGAAACGTTTCGCTTAACATTGATAATAGTACAGAAAATAATTCCTTTTATTACATAGTATTTAATTGGGTATTTACAGAGTAATAGTATCATATTTCATTTGTTGTTGAAACGTTTTTATTGAAATGTATCTTCATCATCAATAACCATAGATAACCAGTGGAGAGGGAAATAAGATAAAATTATTATTGAGTAAATGAGATGTTTGAATTAAAATAAATTTAATGAATTAATCAATTATGTATATTTTAATAAGTCATGAGGATTGAGGTGAATGGTCATGGGTTTAAGGATTGGGATTATTGGGACAGGCCAAACAATTGGAGTGGCGACGGACCACCTTAAAGGGATTCAGGCAGTTGCGGAGTGGGAACTGACGGCAATCTATGATATCAAGTATGAAAATGCCAAACGGTGGACGGAAAGGAACAATCTATCAGAGAGCATCATCTGTTCTAGCTTGGAGGAAGTGTTTGAAAAGGTGGATGCGATCACCATCTGCACCGACAATCTATCGCATGGAATCATTGCAAGGGAAGCAATGAAACGGAAGGTACACGTTTTATGCGAAAAGCCGCTCTCGATTGATTATCACGAATCCAGAATTCTTTCCGAGGAAGCAAAAAATGCAGGGATTGTAAATTATATGGGCATGCAATACCGCTATCATCCTTATGCACAGCTTATCAAGGAAATCATCGAGGACGGAAGATTGGGCGAAATCTTTTCCTATCGGCATAAGCTCGGGGGCTGGAGGATCGGAAACCCCAATGTGGGGATGGAATGGCGTATGAACAAGGAGACTTCGGGACCTGGTGCAGTCGCAGATTTTGGCATCCATCAAGTGGATTTGATCCACTTTTTCCTGCAAGAAGCTTGTGGGCCAATCCAGGAGGTCCAGGCTGAGCTTGCGACATATATCCCATATCGCAAGGCTGATGAAGGAAAAGGGGTTGTCACGAATGACGACCTCGCTGCTGTCATTTTAAAGCTTCAAAATGGTGCTATTTGTACACTGAATAATTCACGACTTTTGCCGCCGGAAGGAGACGGGCTGGAAATCGTGGGAACAAAAGGTGCAGTTTCGATGAATCAGCAGGGAGAAGTCTTTTTCCGAAACAGGACAGAAGACGGTTCGTGGGCTGCCGAAGCAGAACGGGTGGATTTTCAGGGAAAGCACAAATTTTCCGGTTTGGCCCGTGGAAAACAGTACAAGGAGTTTTTTGAGGCAATAGCCTTTGGAAAAGAACACGAGCTTTCCTTCGCTTATGGGGCAGCAATGGCACGGGTCATTGATGCAGCAGTCCTTTCGAGCGAGCAGGGCAGAAGAGTTAAGATATCAGAAATATAAAAGAATGACAGTGAGGAGAATGAAGAATGACGAAAATAGAAGTAATGACAAATCAAATAAAATTGGCTCCACTATTCAATCCCGAGGAAGGGAAGGCAGTGGTGTCACCTCTTGGAAACGAAACAGGCTATTGGGCAGGAGCTCCGACGGTTCTTTTTGATGAAAAGGATGAAACCTTCTATTTATACTATCGCTTAAGAAACCCGCGAGGCCATGGGGAAAACGAGCGTGGCTTTGAAGTGAGGATAGCAAGCAGCAAGGACGGCGAAAACTTCACGGATGTGTGGAGCTTGCATAAAAAGCAATTAAATTCCAGTTCGATCGAGCGTTCCTCTCTTGTTAAGGTGAAGGATGATCTATACAGACTGTATATCAGCTACGTCGATCCGGCTGACAACCGCTGGAGAATAGACGTAGTGGAAGCTGAGACGCCTGCATCTTTTGATGTGGAAAAACGCCAGAAAGTATTGACGGCTTCCGACCGAGAGGGAGTGGAGGGTGTCAAAGATCCTTATATCATGAAGCACGAGGAAATGTATTATATGTATTTCGTTTATGCCGAAGGACTGAAGGGAGCGGAGGAAAACGGTATGCATGGTACAGGCGACGTCCATAATACCGGGCTTGCCGTTGCACCTACAGGACTTGCAGTAAGCAGCGATGGATTGAACTTTGAATGGAAGCATACAGTGCTCCCTGTAAGTGAAGCTGGATGGGATCAATACCAATCCCGGGTGACCACAATCATTCCTTTTGAAGGTACCTACACTGTCCTTTGGGATGGAAGTGTCGGGGTCGAGCAGAATTACGAGGAAAAGGTAGCTCTGGCTGTAACTGCCGACCTGAAGACTTTTGCAAAAATAAATGTGGAGGGGCCTGTCCTTGAAACGAACTTGAAGAAGGCTGTGCGCTATGTGGATGCCATTATCCATGACGGACATATATGGTATTATTATGAATATACAAGAGCAGACGGGGCGCATGAACTTCGATTATGTAAGGTAGGATTATAGAAGGAACCATACTTGGCAGGTTAACTTTTCAAACCCCTGAGTAGTAAGAGTGCAGGAGCATCCTCCTTGCCGTACAATCCTACCTGACACCTGAGCTACCAAGGAAAAGGGGATTTAGAAAATGTCATTTATCGGTCAGAATACGTTAAGAACGAAACAATTGAATAGAACGCTCGTGTTCCAAACACTTCTGAGGCTCGAGGCGCCAACCCGACAGGAAATCGCAGCCTTCACCAAGCTGACGCCTGCCACCATCACCAATATCGTCAACGAGCTGATGGAGTACGGTTATGTGGTGGAGCTTGGAAATGGTGTCAGCGAACTGAAAAGGGCGGGACGCAAAACGGTTGTCCTCGGATTAAATGAAGAGAAAAAAAGGGTCGCAGGTGTACATATCAGAAGTGACCGTGTGGAACTCGGCATTGTTACCCTGAGAGGCAAAGTGCTGAAGTCCACAAGCTTTGATCTCCCTGCAACCATTGGTCAGGACGACTTTTTGGAGCTTTTGACGAAGGAATTAGAGAGCTTTTTGCAAGAGAACAAAGCACTCCCTGTTTCCTGCATCGGCGTGGGATCTGTCGGCCTGGTGGATTATGAAAGTGGAAGGATTTTGGAAGCGGAGCATCTTGGCTGGGAGAATGTTGATATTGAGGCACTGCTCTCTAGGTCTTTCAATCTTCCTGTATATGTGGATCACCATGTCCGCGCCATGACCTTAGCGGAGAAAATGTTTGGTGCATGTAAGAACCAATCGGACTTCTTATGTGTTTACATCGGACAAGGGATAGGCTCGGGACTTTTCCTAAGAGATCAGCTCTATCGCAGTGAAACAACAGGTGCAGGTGAATTCGGGCATATGACCTATCAGCCGGGTGGGAAAGCTTGCTGGTGTGGCAACAAAGGCTGCTTGGAGCGTTATGCCTCAGAGGAAGCTGTGGTGCATGAGCTTAACATGGATTCGATTACCAGTGTGTTGGAGGCATGCCGGAATGGTGATGCCGACGCAGTGCAAGCCCTTCGCTCGGCAGGAGGGAAAATTGCGGTAGTACTCTCTTCCTTCATTAATATGTTTCACGTCCAGAAGATTGTCATTGGTGGTGACATGGCCCGGGAAGATGGGCCGCTGCTTTTGGAAATCAGGGAAAAGGCCAATGCCGACTCCTTTTTGGCAAGAAAGAGGAAGGTGGAAATCACCACCACCGCTCTAGGAGATCAGCAAGGAATAATAGGTGCTGCAAGCATCGCTTTATTGGAGAGCATCTTTACTGTTTCGATAAATAAGTAATAGGTGCTATCATAAAACGCCTTTACGTCTAGCTGTTGATTGGAGCAATAGGCGAAGACTCCTGCGGGAAGATAGCGGTAGGCTGGAGACCCCGCAAGGCGAAGCCTGAGGAGGCTCCAGCACCGCCCCGCGGAAAGCGCAGCCTAGTGCGGAAATCAACAGCGGTGTTTAGAAAGTCAAAAAAAGAAAAAGAGTGATGATCAGATGAAACTCGGTTATTTGACGAATTCGATTGTGCATCATGGGATAACAGATATAAACAAAATAGTAGAATGGTCCTTGCAGCAAGGAATCGGACATCTGGAAATAGGACCGAACATTCCTTTTGACCACCTGGAGAGGGTGGTTACAGATGGGAATATCAATATCGCCGCTTTGACATACTGCCGGAATTTCCTAAGTGAAGATGCAGAAATTGCTGCCGGGCATCGCAAGGAACTGATGACAAGAATAAAAAAGGCGGGGGAACTCGGTATTCCCACGGTTGTCACTTCCACCGGAATTTCGGACAGTGCCAAAGGTGATCGCTATGATAGCTACGACGCCATCCGTTCCAAGCCTGAGAATAGCTTAGATCGAGTAGAAGCTTTTTTCGAAGAGATTGTGGAGCTGGCGGAGAGGGAAAATGTCAAAATCGCTTTTGAAAACTGTCCGTTGATGGGGAATATCGCGATTTCACCTGAGCTGATGAGCCAGCTTTTTAAACGGTTGGACTCACCATATGTCGGGCTGGCGTATGACCCTTCCCATCTGATCTGGCAGTTTATTGATCCTTATCTTCCTATTAAAGTGTTCGGAAGCAAAATCTTTCATGTGCATGCAAAGGATACGGAAATAGATGCGGACCGATTGAAGCGAGTCGGATTCCTCACCGACTTCAGCTGGTGGCGATATCGCCTTCCCGGACTTGGGGAGCTTGATTGGAACAGGTTCATTTCAGAGCTTCAGGACGTGGGGTATGACGGTGTAATCAGTATCGAGCATGAAGACCCGATTTGGGGCGGAGATCTGAAAAAGACGCAAGAGGGAATCTTGATGGCCAAGCGTTTTTTGGAACAGATACCTGGAGTGGTTAAGGTAAAATAAAAAAAGAGCGTTTTTCTCCAATTTGAAATGGAGGAGACGCTCTTTCTTATTTATCATTACCATTATTAGATCGGTGCTGTTTCTGGAATTCCTTTAACGCATAAATGATCTGGTCTTCAAATGCATCTGAAATCATTTCCACCCCATATTGAAAAGATGGGAAGACTTTCTTCTGCCAGACAATGTTACCGATGAGGGCGATTTCCCTGCTGCCTATGGTCATATGCATCGTCAGCTCAACATCCTGATTGGAAGGGATGTCTAGGGAAGTCTGCATCCTTAAACCGCTCGGACTGATATCGAGCACCCTGCCCTCCCCTTCGGAAGAGGCGGTCGTTTTTCCATTGATCCTGCTGATATAAAAATTAACGCGCACCGGCATCCAAAATTCATATCGAAACGGCTCATTCCGTTTATACTTCATACATCCGCCTCCATACATAAAACAACTAACATACATCCAAAATAACAAAAAGCGTTCGACGTGTAAATCAAAATCCCTGCCGGGGTCTGGCCCCTTATTTTTTCTTACTTTCACTCCTTAAGTTCACTCCCTATTTTGCTTCCTTACTGGAATCAAATCTCAGGTGTTGACAAAATACCTATGGGGGTATATTATAAGGACATGGAAGCTGCGAGTGAGGGCATACCTCATTCAGGTTATATAGGAGGTGTTAGGATTATGGAGTATAACTCCCAAGTGAAGAATCGTTTGAAGCGGGCTGAGGGCCAGATTCGCGGGGTGCTTCATATGATGGAGCAGGGCGAGGATTGCCGCGATGTGGTAGCGCAGTTGAATGCAGCTAAAACGGCGATTGACCGTGCGATTGGCGTCATTGTCAGCACAAACCTTGAACAATGCGTCCGCCAGAATGTAATCAACGGTGAAGATACTAGTGAAGTTGTGAAACAAGCCGTAGATCTTCTTATTAAAAGCAGATAACAACGAACATGTTGACAAAAGCATAGATGCTTGATAGTATACCTGTACGGGTATATTATTACCCTGATAAATACCCAACAGGGTATAACGAGATGGTAAAATTTTTTGCTTTACAAAATACCCTATGGGGTATACAATGTACACAAGATATTTTTTTTACAAGCTTTAATACCCCTGGCGGTATTCGAAGCAATTATATTTTTTTAATCAGAAATATACCCCGCTAGGTATATGGGTGAAAATATTAAACCAACACTCAAGGAGGAAATTAAAAATGAATGCAAACAAAGTATTAGATGTTAAAGGATTAGCTTGCCCGATGCCATTAGTAAAAACAAAGAAGGCGTTAAACGAATTGAACTCTGGTGAGATCTTGGAAGTGATTGCAACAGATAAAGGTGCTAAAACAGACTTGGCTGCATGGTCCAAATCTACAGGTAACGAATTAGTGGACATGAAAGAAGAGCAAGACGTATTCACATTCTATATCAAGAAAGCCTAAGGAGGAATTTAACCTATGACAATCGAAAAAAAGAAAACAACCATCGTATTATTCAGTGGAGATTATGATAAGGCAATGGCCGCTTATATTATTGCAACTGGTGCAGCAGCATACGATCATGAGGTGACGATTTTCCATACTTTCTGGGGATTGAATGCCTTGCGTAAGGATGAGCTTGTGCCTGTGAAGAAGAACTTTATCGAAAAAATGTTCGGCAAGATGATGCCACGTGGAGCTAACAGATTAGGTTTGTCCAACATGCATATGGCAGGAATGGGTCCAAAAATGATCAAGGGAATCATGAAAAAGCATAATGTAGAGTCTCTTCCTAACTTGATTGAATTGGCGAAAGATCTGGACGTGAAATTGGTTGGATGCCAGATGACAGTGGACTTATTAGGCTTGAAGCATGAAGAGATGCTTGAAGGAATTGAGTATGCAGGAGTAGGAGCATATTTAGCGGATGCATCCGAAGGTAATGTCAACTTATTCATATAGGATGTGAAACGTTCGATGGAAATCATTCAATACGTTCTGATTGGAGCAATCATAGTATTTATTATATTGAAAATGAAACCAGCTTCCGGAGTAAGGCAGCTTACAACGGCTGATCTGAAAAAGGAACTGAACGATAAGAACAAGCAATTCATTGATGTACGCACACCGATGGAGTTCAAGGGAAATCATATTAAGCAGTTCAAGAATCTCCCGCTCGCTACCTTGCACACAGAGACAGGTAAGCTATCTAAAGAAAAAGAGGTAGTGGTCATCTGTCAAAGCGGCATGCGCAGCAATGCAGCGGTCAAAAAGCTGAAAAAGCTTGGTTTTACAAAGGTTGCAAATGTAAAGGGCGGCATGAACGCCTGGTAAAAAATAAAGGGGGAAACTGTCATGAAGCAAATTTCTACGAAAGAATTAGAAAAAAAGCTCGCTGCCGGTGAGGAAGTTTCAATCATAGATGTAAGAGAAGCGGAAGAGGTAGCTGCAGGCAAGATCCCTGTAGCAACCAACATCCCTTTAAGCTTATTGGAGTTCCGCACGCAGGATATTGATAAAACGAAAGCGCATATCATCGTTTGCCGTTCAGGTGGCAGAAGCGCTCAAGCTACGATGTTTTTGGAAGCACATGGCTTTGATGTTACGAACATGGTTGGCGGTATGCTTGATTGGGAAGGCGAAGTAAAATAATTCTGGCAAGGGAGCTGTTTATAGATGAAAGTAAATTTAACGCTTGATGCAAAAGGATTGGCATGTCCAATGCCAATCGTATGTACAAAAAAATCAATCGACCAGATAGAAGCTGGAGAAGTTTTGGAAGTATTGGCAACAGATAAAGGCTCCAAGGCGGATATTGCTGCTTGGGCAGAAAAAGTGGGCCATCAGTATTTAGGTACGATGGAAGAAGGCGATGTGCTGAAGCATTACATCCGTAAGGCACGTTCTGAAGAAGAAAAAGAGGAACAGAAGCACCCGCATACAGCAAGCAATGATGAGCTACAAGCAAAATTAAACGATGATGTAACAGTCATTGATGTGCGCGAGCCTGCAGAATATGCATTCGGCCATATTCCTGGTGCTGTTTCCATGCCACTTGGTGAATTGGAAATGTTAGCGGAAAGCTTAGATAAAACAAAAGAAACGTTTATCATTTGCCGTACAGGAAACCGCAGTGATCTGGCTGCTCAAAAGTTGACAGAAAAAGGCTTTACTAATGTTATTAATGTCATTCCTGGGATGTCCAAGTGGGAAGGTCCTACTGCATAAATTTTTTTAACTAAAATTATACCATAGGGGGTATTTACTCATGTTAAACGCAATGACTGCAAAAGAAGTAACGAAGAAGATCTTAAACAATGAGCCATTATTTATTTTGGATGTACGTAATGAAGATGCATTTGCTGATTGGAAAATCGAAGGCGCTTCTGTAAAGCATAAGAATATTCCTTATTTCGATCTTATGGAAGGCGTGGAAGAAATCTTAGGAGATATTCCGGCTGAGAATGTTCTTGTAGTTTGTGCAAAAGAAGGCTCTTCTGTATTTGTTGGTGAAATGCTCGTGGAAGCCGGAGTGAAGAATGTATCCTATCTAAAAGGCGGAATGAAGGCTTGGAGTGAGTACTTGGAGCCGGTGAAGGTGGCTGACTTGGCTGACGGCGGAACATTGTATCAATTCGTACGTATCGGAAAAGGCTGCTTATCCTACCTTGTAGAGTCTGATGGAGAAGCGATGATCATCGATTCCACTCGCATGGTTGATCAATATGTATCTTTCATCGAAGAAAAAGGGTTGAAGCTTGTGCATGTTGCGGATACTCACTTACATGCCGATCACATTTCTGGTGGACGTTTGCTTCGTGAAGCAACAAATGCAACATACTGGTTGCCTCCGAAAGATGCAGAAGAAGTGACATTTGCTTATGAAAAGCTGGAAGACGGTGTAGAAATTACTGTTGGTTCTACCAAAGTGACGGTTCAAGCTATCTACTCACCGGGCCATACGATCGGAAGTACATCCTTTGTAGTGGATGACCGCTTCCTATTAAGTGGGGACATCCTGTTCGTGGAATCCATCGGCCGACCTGATCTTGCAGGGAAAGCGGAGGACTGGGTGGCAGATCTTCGTGAAACATTATATGCACGCTATAAAGAGCTTTCAGAGGAATTGGTGGTTCTACCTGCACACTTCGGGAACATGTCAGAAGTAGGCGAAGGCGGTCTTGTGGCAGCTCGCTTAGGCGATCTGTTTGCAAACAACGCTGGATTGAACATCGAGGACGAAGAGGAATTCCGCAAGCTGGTTTCCGAAAACCTTCCTCCACAGCCGAATGCATACCAACAAATCCGTGAACTTAACATGGGTAAAATCAACCCATCAGACGACGAACAGCGCGACATGGAAATCGGTCCAAACCGCTGTGCCGTACACGGATAAGATTACAGAGTGATGACAATGAGATGAAATTCCTGTGAGGGGCCAGACCCCGGCAGGAATTTCATGCATCATCTCGTACAGCTCGAACAGAAGGAGGGGAATGAATGATGGAGTTTGATTTAATGTGGATTGTGACGTTGTTTGCGATTGGGTTTGTGGGATCATTTGTTTCCGGGATGGTCGGGATTGGCGGGTCGATCATTAAGTATCCGATGCTGCTTTATATTCCACCATTGCTAGGATTGACCGCTTTGACGGCCCATGAGGTATCAGGTGTGAGTGCGGTTCAGGTGTTCTTTGCAACCATTTCGGGTGTTTGGGCATACCGAAAAGGCGGCTTCCTGAATAAGGATTTGATCATCTATATGGGTGTCAGCATCCTGCTCGGAAGCTTCATCGGTGGGTATGGCTCCGGCTTTATGAATGAGGATTCTATTAACGTGGTGTATGGAATATTAGCTCTGATTGCTGTTATTATGATGTTTATCCCTAAAAAAGGTATAGATGATATTCCATTCGATCAGGTGACATTCAATAAGGCCGTTGCCGCAATACTGGCATTCATTGTCGGGATCGGCTCCGGAATTGTTGGAGCGGCTGGTGCGTTCCTTCTCGTTCCGATCATGCTTGTGGTGCTGAAGATCCCTACAAGGATGACCATCGCCACATCTCTTGCCATTACGTTTATTTCCTCCATAGGCAGTACAGTGGGGAAAATCACTACAGGTCAAGTGTTGTTGATACCGGCAATCGTGATGGTGGTTGCAAGTATCATTGCTGCCCCGATCGGCGCAAAGCTTGGGCAGAAGATGAACACAAAAGTGCTGCAGTGGACATTGGCACTTCTGATTTTAGCGACAACCGTGAAGATCTGGTTGGATATTCTTTAAAAATGATAAAATGCCTGACCGGCAGTTGCTGGTCAGGTTTTTTCTTATTTCATTCACATCCCATCACAAACTTCATCATCAAGTCATGTATAATAAATGTAACTAAAGGCATTTAATAAAGAGGGTTATCAATTTGATGTGGGAAATTGTGCTGTTTTTCTTATTTATAGTTCCAATCGTCCATCTGATTCATGAAATGGGACATGTTCTTTTTGCCAAGCTGTTCGGCATCAAGGAAACGGAAATCGTTCTCGGGATCGGGCCGGAGTGGTTCCATTTTTCTCATGCTTCCATCCGTTACAGAGTTCATTATCTTGTATTCCTCGGAGGATATTCGACCAATAGCAGGGAAGGGGTGCTGTCTCCTGTAGAAGTTGCTTTCATTTCGCTTGGTGGTCCATTGTTCAATATAGCCTCCATTCTTATGGTGCTTCCACTCCTAAGCGAATATGACTTTCTACTATTGCATTTATTTATCCTATTTAGCTCTTGGGTCGGCTTGGTAAATCTGGTTCCTTTTAAAATGGGCAATCGCAGGTCGGATGGCTGGCAAATAGCCACATCATTATATAGACTGGTAAAAATAAGGGGGAATGAAAATTGAACGTTTTTATCATAACAGGTGCCTCCAAAGGCTTGGGGGAAGCAACTGCGCAGCTTCTTCTAAAGGAAAACAACGAGTTGATCCTCATCGCAAGAAACGAGAACGAAGAGTTGGTGAGGCACGCTAAAGAAGCAGGAGTATCGTTGCGTTTTCTTAATGAAGATCTTAGCAATCATAATAAGATCCCTGGCATGGTCAAGAGTATCATAGGTTCCATCAATAAAGAAAAGGCGGAAAGTGTATTTTTCATCAACAATGCCGGAATGGTTGATCCCATCAAACCTGCAGGAAAATCTGACCCGGAACTTATGACGAAAAGTATCCACTTAAACCTCCTCACACCTATGCTCATAACAAACGAATTTTTAAAGCTGACGGGAGATTGGGATTGTAAAAAAGTGATAGTCAACATCAGCTCAGGGGCGGCCAATCGTCCTATTTACGGCTGGAATACATACGGTACGACAAAAGCAGGGGTTGATATGTTCACAAAATCTGTCGGACATGAGCAGGGGACGGCGACCAATCCCGCAACCATCATCTCATTCTCACCAGGAATCATGGATACGGATATGCAGGGGACCATCAGGCAAGCTGATAAGGAAGACTTCACCAATGTAGAGGTTTTCAAGAACTACCACGAAAAAGGGGAGCTGCGTTCACCAGGCTTTGTCGCGCAAAAGATGCTGGATTTGATTAGGTCTGATGGAATGGAGAATGGAAGGGTATACGATATCAAAGAATTTGTGTAAATGATAGAAAAAAAGGAGGCAGCCAGCGCTGTCTCCTTTTTGAATCGTTTCTTATTTTTCAAGAATGATTTTTTCGATGTCATCAAGCATCAGGTTAGCTGCAAGAACGCCTCCAGCTGTGTTCCATACTGCGTCACTTACTTCGTGAACGTTACCAGCCTTAACCACTTCAAGGTTTTGGAAAAGAGGATCCTTCAACCATTCATCCTTCACCTTAGTCGCTTCCCCATCACCTGTTTCATAGGAGAAGTGGAACATGATATCTCCATCCATTAAAGGAATTGTTTCCTTTGTAGCTTCTACCATGAAACTATCTACATTCTGAGATTCCGGACGTGCAAAACCTAATTGGTCCAAAATGATTCCAGAGAAAGAATCTTTTTGATAGATTCGGACGTTACCTGCTGTGAAACGGATGACAGATACTTCTTGCTCCAATTTGTCGCCAAGCTCTTCTTTCATGCTTGCAACACGTGAATCGAAGTCATCCATCACTTTCTTTCCTTCTTCTTCCTTGTTCAATGCTTTAGAGTATAGAGCAAAGTTTTCTTTCCAGTCACCTTTTAACGTCTCAGCAAAAACAGTAGGAGCAATGGCATTCAGTTGCTCGTAAACGTCCTCTTGACGAAGTTTGTTACCGATAATTAGATCCGGTTTAAGAGCAGCGATCGCTTCAAGGTTAACTGCGCTCTCCGTTCCAACAACTTCTACGCCTTCCATATCAGATTTGATATGATCGTACCAAGTGTCGCCCAACCAAGATTGAACCGCTCCGACAGGCTTGACTCCCATTGCAAGAAGGGCTTCAGTTCCTTCGTTTGTCAAAATAACCACTTTCTCAGGTGTGCCTTTGATTTCAGTTGTTCCCATGGCATGTTCCACTGTGTAGGAAGTTTCTTCTTTAGGCGCATCCCCGTTACCTTCGTTATCTTTGCTTGCATTATTGTTTCCGCTGTTATTTCCGCATGCAGCAAGTAACAATGAAGTAATGATGCTTAATAAAAATAAGGTAAAGATCTTCTTGTTCTTAAACATTATGTATTTCCCCCATTAATAGTGATAATGATTTTCATTTACAAGTATGATATTACTGGGAATGAGAATGGTTGTCAATATATTTTTGAGAATGATTTTCAAAGTCATTGACACAATGGGTGTATTCTCCTAAACTTATAGTGGATATAAAAATGGTATATAGATAGAAGGTACTCGTTATGTTATTACGCACAACAAGTCAAAAAATAATAGGGTTGCTGGTAGGTTCCATCCTATTATTTCTCTGTTTTGTTGCAAGCATTATATATGGATATACAGATACAAGCCTTGGCCTGGCATTGGATGCATTCAGGAATTTCGATGGATCGAATGAGCATATCATCGTTCAATCCGTCAGGCTGCCAAGGGCCGTCATCGCCGCAATTGTCGGGGCAAGCCTCGCTGTTTCAGGATTGTGGATGCAGGCCTTGACGAAAAACCCGCTTGCATCACCCGGGATTTTCGGAATCAACGCAGGCGCGAGTTTTTTCGTTGTCGTTGCGGTTTCCTTTTTTTCAGTCACATCTTTACAGACATACACATGGCTGGCATTCCTCGGAGCGTCCGTTGCCGCCTTCGCGGTTTATTTTATCGGTTCGATCGGGCGCGAGGGCCTGACCCCTATGAAGCTGACGCTTGCCGGCGCCGCTTTTGCCGCGATGTTCTCATCCCTGACGCAGGGCCTATTGGTGGTCAATGAAACGGCACTCGATCAGGTGCTGTTCTGGCTGGCCGGATCTGTCCAAGGTCGCAAACTGGATGTGGTCACTGCAGTCGGCCCTTATATTGCCGTAGCGTTCATCGCCTCCCTGTTCATAGGCAAAAAAATGAACCTCTTGGCAATGGGGGACGATGTAGCGACAAGCCTTGGTGTCAAAACGGGCCTGGTGAAGCTTGTTGCTGCTGTCGTCATCATTCTTTTGGCAGGGGGATCGGTCGCAATCGCAGGGCCGATCGTGTTCATTGGAATCGTCATCCCGCATGTTGCAAGATATTTTGTTGGAACGGACCATCGCTGGCTTGCTCCATATTGCACAATCTTAGGGGCGATCCTACTGTTGGTGGCCGATATCGGGGCACGTTACGTCATCATGCCTCAAGAGGTTCCTGTTGGGGTCATGACTGCCATCATCGGTACTCCTTTCTTCATCTATATAGCTAGAAGGGGGTTCCATGGCAAATGAAAAAGTATAAAACATTCAGGCTTGGAAAAAGTTCGATTTCATTTTTTCTTGATAAAAAAGCAATGCTTGCCATTGTGGGGTTAGCCTTATCGGTGATTGCACTGTTTGTTATCAGCACGGGGATGGGGGACATGAAAATCTCCCCTTGGAATGTGGTCAAGGTGTTCTTTGGATATGGAGACGAAATGGAGACACTTGTCGTCCAATCTTTCAGGTTGCCGAGAATCATCATCGCCCTGTTGGTCGGAATATCTCTCGCGGTTGCCGGGGCCATTTTACAAGGCATAATTCGGAACCCGCTTGCATCTCCTGATATTATAGGCCTTACAGGGGGCGCATCCACTGCGGTTGTCCTTTTTCTGGCACTTTTCAGTGATAAAAACAATTCATTGACAGTCAGCATTCAATGGCTGCCACTGAGCGCTTTTATCGGTGCAACGGCAATAGCGATCGTGGTATATACCCTCTCTTGGAAAAATGGTTTGTCTCCGGTTCGCCTAGTACTGATCGGGATCGGAATTTCCACCCTGATGCAGGCGCTTACGACATTATTTATGATACTTGGCCCGATCTACCGCGCAAGCCAGGCAAATATATGGATCACCGGGACTGTTTACGGTTCCAACTGGGATCATGTGAAAATACTTCTTCCATGGACCTTGCTGCTTTTAATAGTAAGCATCATGGTAGTACGACATTTGAATATTCAAGAGCTTGGTGATGAAATTGCCACAGGTGTCGGTGGAGCGGTCCATAAACACCGGATGGGCCTTTTATTTCTGAGTACCGCAATGACCGGAGGCGCGGTTGCTTTTGCAGGGGGAATCGGATTTGTCGGCTTGATGGCACCTCATATTGCCCGCCGGCTCGTGGGATCCTCTTTCGGGGTATTGATCCCCACCTCAGCTTTGATCGGTGCATTCCTTGTCATGCTGGCGGATTTGATCGGAAGGACAATGTTCTCGCCACTTGAAATTCCTGCCGGGGTATTTACAGCATCCATTGGCGCACCATACTTTATCTATTTGCTTTATAAAACGAGAAATGCTTAACGAAAGGTGGAAAAAACATGAACGCATTAGAAACTCAGTCCCTGACATTATCCTATGGTGATTCCATTATTATCGAGGAATTGGACCTGAAAATCCCAAAAGGGGAAATTACCGTTTTCATCGGAGGAAATGGTTGCGGGAAGTCCACACTACTTCGTTCATTAGCTCGTTTGTTAAAGCCTGCTGAAGGTAATGTGCTACTGGAAGGAAAAGCTATATCCAAGCAGTCGACAAAGGAAATCGCCAAACAGCTTGCGATTCTTCCACAAGGTCCGGTCGCACCTGAAGGGTTATCCGTCCTTCAGCTCGTCAAGCAAGGAAGATACCCTTACCAGTCTTGGCTTAAGCAATGGTCCGATCATGATGAAAAAGTCGTATGGGATTCCCTTCGTGCAACAGGGATGGAAGAATTGGCGGAGCGCACAGTCGATTCCCTGTCAGGCGGACAGCGCCAAAGAGCGTGGATTGCGATGACACTTGCACAGGAAACGGATGTCATCCTGCTAGATGAACCGACCACTTATCTCGATATGACACATCAGATAGAAATACTGGATCTTTTATTTGAGTTGAATGAAAAAGAAAACCGCACAATCATCATGGTCCTGCATGACCTGAATCTGGCTTGCCGCTATGCCCACCATATCGTTGCCATCCGTGATAAGCAGATTTATGCACAGGGGAAACCGGAGGAAGTGATCAACTGTGATCTTGTGAAAAATGTCTTTGATATGAGCTGCCAGGTTACAACCGATCCACTTTTCGGTACACCATTATGTATCCCACACGGCAGGGGCCGATGCATCGTGCCCAATCTGGAAGGGTTAAGGGCATGAGGTTAGAAACTGAAAGCTTAAACCACGCTGAACAAAGGTTTTTGGAAGAGAATGGCCGTTTGGTGGTAGGCTCAGCGTCATCCCAGAATTCGGTGAAGCTTGCCTCTTTATTGGAAGAGGGTGCGGTATGTTCCTATTTGGCAACGATCCGCGAAGATCTTGGCACAGATAAAAATGATGTAGCTGCATCCTTACTGATGAAAAGGCTCGGTTTTCTTGCGGTCAACTGCCTTATGAGCATGTCTGCATACAATAAAACCTTTAAAATAGATTCAGGGAACATCTGGATTGATTCCTCCATGGATAATGGGACGTGGCTGCCGAAAATCCGCTTCAGCGTACTTGAGGTGGAGGCGGCCCCAGCTATAGATCGAAATGATTGGAGAACACGCCATTTTTATTCTCTGTTCAAGGGTCTGTATATGCCATTGATTGAGCGGATTGCAAAAGATGCGAAGGTTTCGAGGCAGACCCTATGGGAAAACGTCATGCTCTATGTGTACTGGCTATATGAAACGATCCTTCCAAAGATTGGTGAAACCAAATATGCCGAGGAGGATTTTCTGGCACTTCTGGAAGCACCGGCATCATTCTTTGGAATGAACCGAAATCCTGCAGCCTCATTCTACAGTGATAAAATATACGTGGAAAAGCAGCAGGCAGAAATACGGGTGAGATCGACATGCTGCTTCTACTATCAGGCAAATGCGTCAGGATCGCGATGTTCAACCTGTCCACTCGAATGCAAAGTCTAGAAAGCATGACAAGGAGGGAATTTCTATGAATGAAAAACTTGAAAAACAGCTTGATGGATTGCTTGAAAAATATACGGAGCTTCTTTTAGGGGAGTGCACGGACGAACAAAAGGAAAACGTCAAAGCCTGGGTACTCTATACTTACATCGCAAAGTCCATGCCACCTCTCGTTAAGCATTGGAACGAGCAATATCCTGATGCCAAACAGGATATGATGACCTTGATCAAAGAAATCAAAGAATTGAATGATGCTCATCGTGCGGGCAGCGCGAAGAAATAGGACCGTCTTCCTTTTTTGGAGATGGTTCTTTTCTGTTTGTTGATATAAAAATCTCCATAGAAAAAAGCAGCATACATCGCTGCTTTTCCCCATCTACTGCATCATCCCGTTATTTCCATAAGGAAACTGGTTCGTATAGCCCTGGAATTGCTGATATTCTTGTTGAAGCTTCTGCTGGTCAGCCTGCTCCAACGCATACCAGCCCTTCTGGAACATCAGGTTGTACAATTCACGCTGGCAGTTCTGCGTCTCATTGAAAATTGCCAGTAAATCCGTATAGATCTGCTGATTGCTAGCTTCATTCAAAGCTGTGCTGTAGGAAGCGGTCATGTATTTTTCAGTTGCAAGCATATCATTGATGAAATCACGGTCATTCATTTGTGGTGTTTTTGCAACTTGGGTCTCCGGGTTTTGAATCTTCTGCTGGTTCATTCAGATTCCCCTCCTTTATTGAAGTGGCGTTTGTTGTTGTTGCATTTGGTTTTGCCCTTGAACATGGGATAGTACTTTTTGGTAATGGCGCTGATGCATTTGGCCGGCTTTCTCTATGGCCTGCACCACTTCCTGGTCCTGACATTGACTTGCAAAGAAATGTGCCTTTTTCATCGCAAGCAGATTCCAGGAAAGCATATCTGCAAAATATAATGAGTCTTTGACAGTGACAATGGCTGGGGGCTGCGGATGATAGCCTGTCTGTTGTGCAGTTGATGGCTGCTGTTGCTGTTGTTGTTGCATACAACGACCTCCTGATTTTTCAATATCACTTGTATCATCCCCAAGTACCGTATTTCTATGTATGTTGTTGTCACCTTCTTGTAGAAGGATATCTCAAATGAAAAGCGACAAAAATAACTATTTCCCGACAAATATTTTGTATTCAAATATTTGAAAAGGTGATAAAATGAGGGTGTAATTTAAATTTTTGCAAGCGATGAAAGCGTTTACTGCATCACGATACTACTAGGCTGGTAGCTAAGTTTGATATATAGAGAGAACATCTAGAAGCAATGGGAGGAACAACATCATGGAACAAGTTATGCGTAATGCGTTTTTATTTTTATCAAAGAATAAAGCGCTGACAAAAATGGCAAGAAAATATGGCTTGCGATTCGGAGCAGGGCGATTTGTAGCCGGGGAAAGAATCGATCAGGCGGTTCAATGCATCAAGGAATTAAATGAAAAAGAACTGTGTGTGACCATTGATTATCTTGGGGAGTTCATTGATACGGAACAGGAAGCAAATGAGATGGCAGATAACAGCATCGAAGCGATCCGTGCCATCGGTAGGGAAAAGCTTGATTCCCAGCTATCATTAAAAATGACAAGCATGGGCCTTGATATTTCAGACGAGATTGTCATGAATAATATGCGCAGGATCCTGACTGCAGCGAAGGAAAACAATGTGTTTGTCACCATTGATATGGAGGACTATTCCCGCTGCGGCAAGACCATTGAAATCTTCAAAAGGCTGAAGGAAGAGTTCGACAATGTCGGAACGGTCATCCAGTCTTACCTTTACCGTACAGTTGCAGATATCGAGGATCTGAATCAATACAACCCAAATCTACGTCTAGTAAAGGGAGCATACAAGGAGTCACCGAATGTTGCTTTCCCTGAAAAGAAGGATGTAGACGACAACTTCAAAAAAATCATCGAGATGCATCTTTTGAACGGTAATTATACCGCTGTAGCCACACATGATGATGCAATGATCGAGTTTACAAAAGAATTGGTGAAAAAGCACAATATCCCGAATGACCAATTCGAATTCCAGATGCTATACGGCATTCGTCCGGAGCGTCAGCTGGAGCTAGTAAAAGAAGGCTACAAAATGCGCGTTTATGTTCCATACGGTACGGACTGGTATGGCTACTTCATGCGCCGCCTCGCAGAGAGACCTGCAAACGTGGCATTCGTCCTGAAGGGCATGATCAAAAAATAACATTAAAAAAGAGGGAAAGCAGCGATGCTTTTCCTCTTTTTCATTCTTTCGCTAAAAGGAGTATTCCAACGGCTTACCCCAGTACTCCCATTTGTTGAATGCGGGGTCTTCTGAATCAAAATGAATCCATATTGGTGCCTGGGCCAAGGGTGGGTGAGCAAGCAGGAATTGGCGGTCCCCATAAAAGATAGCCTCAAGGGCCAAGGGGAGTTCACGCCTGAATATTGCATCACGCAAATGGGTTTCTTTTTGGCCGAAATTCCCGATATACACATACACACTGAAGTAATAGCAATTGTTTTCCACTCTCCAACTGCCTACAACCTCATCTCTCATGCTTGTCACTTTATCATACGCAATCCAAGATCCCATAGTCAGAAAAAGCTCAGCTGTTATATCGGAATGGGTGAGCGTATAGACCCTGGGACAAATCGGCGCGAGAGGTGTCACATATGGCCTGAATTCCACAGTAAGTTTTTCGGGATTCAGCTTTTTCATTTTCCCACCTCCAAATGAAATATATGAGGAGGCAGGCCGGGTTAATACCCGGTTCTTAAGTTGCTTATTAAATAGTAAAGCCTATCCATTCGGGAAATGGATAGGCTTTTAAAATAAGAGGATCTACTCAGTCCTCCATATTCGCTTTCCCATACTGCTGATTGTTGCTCGTCTTCTTTCCACGGTAATCCATCTCGTTCGTCGGCCCCGCATTTCCTTTCACGCTTGCAGCACTTTTAGCTGCATGAGAGGGTTGCTTTTTCATTTTTGCCATCATTATCACCTCCGTCATCCATATTTTTACCCTCAATAAAAAACACATGCAGTTGATGGATTAAAATAAAATGGAAAATCCCTATTTATTTATTGCGAAAATTCTATAAATACTTTATTATTGAAATCAAAGGAACTCTTGCAAAGGAGATATTTTTTTGCGGTAAAAATGAATGAGTATTCATTCAACAAGTGAAATGAAGTGAAATTCAACTATCAAGGGGGAGGAAGAATGAAACATAGTATTAAAAAGGCAGCTGTCATAGGTTCCGGTGTAATGGGGTCCGGAATTGCAGCACACTTAGCAAACGTTGGTATTCCTACAATCCTGTTAGATATCGTTCCTAACAAACTTACGAGTGATGAAGAGCAGAAGGGCTTAACACTCTCAGATAAAGCGGTACGTAATAAATATACGAGCACCGCCCTGCAAAAATTACTAAAACAAAAACCTGCACCACTGACAACCAAATCAAACCTTCAACTGATCGAGGCAGGCAATCTCGAAGATGACATTGCAAAAATCGCAGAATGTGACTGGGTAATTGAGGTCATCGTGGAAAATCTGGAAATAAAAAAGCAACTGTTTGAAAAAGTGGATGCCCATCGTAAGCAGGGCAGCATCATCAGCTCCAATACTTCTGGTATTAGCATTGAAGCGATGGCAGAAGGACGCTCGGATGATTTCAGGAAGAATTTCCTTGGTACGCACTTCTTCAATCCGCCACGCTATTTGAAGCTGTTGGAGGTAATCCCGACAAAGGATACAGATTCGGAGGTCGTAAGCTTCATCAAGACTTTTGGCGAAGATGTCCTCGGTAAAGGAATTGTACTTGCGAAGGACACGCCTAACTTCATTGCCAACAGAATCGGGACATACGGGCTGCTTGTGACGGTGAAGCAGATGCTTGAAGGCGGCTACAGCGTCGGTGAAGTGGATTCTGTGACTGGCCCGGCAATCGGCAGGCCGAAAAGTGCGACATTCCGCACATTGGATGTTGTCGGACTTGATACATTCATCCATGTTGCGAACAATGTATTCGACAAGGTGGAAGGTGCGGAGAAAGAAGTTTTCCAAGTACCTGATTTTATGCGAAGAATGCAGGCGAACGGCTGGCTTGGAAGCAAATCCGGGCAAGGATTCTACTTGAAGCAGGGAAAAGAGATCCTCGAGCTGAACGCTGAGACATTTGAATATGAGCAAAGAAAGAAATTGAAGACCCCGGCTCTCGAAATGAGCAAGCAGGCAAAAGGCTACAGCAATAAAATGAAAGCGCTTGTATACGCGGACGATCGTGCAGGCAATCTTCTTTGGAGCATCCTGGCGCCGGTCCTGAGCTATTCTGCAGAACTTCTTGGGGAAATAGCGGATGATATTGTGGCAATCGACCAGGCGATGAAGTGGGGCTTCGGCTGGGATCATGGACCTTTTGAAACATGGGACGCAATAGGTGTCGAAGAGTCCGTCATGAAAATGAAGGAAGACGGAATCCCGGTTCCAAAGTGGGTGGATGAGCTTTTGGCAAATGGCCACCGCACTTTCTATAAAAAAGACAATGGGACCACTTGCTACTATGACAATGGCACATACAAAGCAATGGATGTGAATAAAAAGGTCATTCACCTAAAAACATTGAAAGAAACGAAGGGTGTCATCAAAAAGAACTCCGGTGCAAGCCTGATTGATCTTGGCGACGATGTTGCACTACTCGAATTCACATCACCAAACAACGCAATCGGCCTTGATATCATCCAAATGGTCAATTACGCGATTGATGAAGTGGATAAAAATTATAAAGGGCTTGTAATCGGGAATCAGGGCAAGAACTTCTGTGTAGGTGCCAACCTTGCGATGATTCTGATGGAAGCACAGGATGACAACTATTTCGAGATCGATATGGTTGTGAAGCACTTCCAGCAAGCGATGATGAAAATCAAATACAGCCCAAAACCGGTAGTCGCTGCACCATTCGGCATGACACTCGGCGGCGGTACGGAAATATGCCTCCCTACTAGCCAGCTGCAGGCATCAAGCGAAACGTATATGGGTCTTGTGGAAGTCGGTGTCGGACTCATCCCTGGCGGAGGCGGAAACAAAGAACTGTATATCAAACACTTGAACAGCATGCCAGAGGGCTTGGACTATGACCTGCAAAAAGTGGCGAACAAGGTGTTCGAGCAGATCGCGACTGCAAAGGTATCCACATCAGCTGCAGAAGCAAGAGACCTGCACCTATTGAATAATAAAGATCAGATCAGCTTTAACGGCGATCATCTCATACACGATGCAAAGCAGGCGGCACTTCATTTGTTTGAAGCAGGCTACACACCTCCAGTACGCAGAAAGGTTCCGGTGACCGGGGAAACAGGCTATGCCACATTGATGCTTGGTGCCCATAACATGCAGTATTCAGGCTTCATCTCCGAGCATGACTTGAAGATCGCCAAAAAACTGGCATATGTCATCGCTGGCGGAAATGTACCATACGGCACGGAAGTTGATGAGCAGTACTTGTTGGATCTTGAGCGCGAAGCATTCCTGAGCCTTGTCGGTGAAGCGAAATCCCAGCAGCGGATGCAGCACATGCTTGTAAAAGGAAAACCATTACGCAACTAATTTTTCATAGAATACTAAACTACTAGAAAAGCGAGGGGAGCACTTTGAAAGAAGCAGTGATAGTTGCTGGTGCTAGAACACCAGTAGGCAGAGCGAAAAAAGGATCTTTGGCTACAGTACGTCCAGACGACCTAGGAGCATTGGTGGTAAAAGAAACATTAAGAAGAGCCGGCAATTACGATGGTCCGATCGATGACCTCATCTTCGGATGTGCGATGCCGGAAGCGGAGCAAGGATTGAACATGGCAAGGAATATCGGTGGCTTGGCAGGACTTCCTTCCAGTGTCCCGGCCATAACCATCAACAGATACTGCTCTTCAGGACTACAAACGATCGCCTATGCAGCAGAGCGCATCATGCTTGGGCATTCTGAAAGCATCCTGGCAGGAGGAGCGGAATCCATGAGCATGGTGCCGATGGTCGGTCACACGGTGCGTCCGAACGCAAGACTCGTAGATTCAGCGCCGGAGTACTATATGGGCATGGGTCACACGGCAGAGCAGGTTGCGATCAAATATGGCGTGAGTCGTGAAGACCAGGATGCATTTGCAGTGAGAAGCCATGAGAGGGCGGCAAGAGCGATCCAGGAAGGAAAGTTTGTCGACGAGATCGTTCCGGTTGATGTAGCGGTACGTAAAGTAGGTGCCAATCACAAGCTCCAGGAATCCAACTTTACTTTCAGTCAGGATGAGGGTGTGAGAGCAGGAACGACAATGGATGTGTTAGGGAAACTCAGACCTGCATTCAATGTAAAAGGATCAGTCACAGCGGGTAACTCTTCCCAGACAAGTGATGGAGCGGCATCAGTACTTGTGATGGAAAGGGAAAGAGCAGAAGCACTTGGCCTGAAGCCGATTGCGAAATTCCGCTCCTTTGCAGTAGGAGGTGTACCACCGGAAGTGATGGGTATCGGACCGGTGGTTGCGATCCCTAAAGCATTGAAGCTTGCTGGCCTTGAGCTTTCCGATATCGGATTGCTTGAACTGAACGAGGCATTTGCTTCCCAGGCGATCCAGGTCATGCGCGAGCTTGGGCTTGATGAAGACAGGGTGAATGTAAATGGTGGAGCCATTGCACTCGGACATCCACTAGGGTGTACGGGGTCTAAATTGACACTGACCCTGCTTCACGAAATGAAGCGCCGCAATGAGCAGTTCGGGATTGTCAGCATGTGCATCGGCGGCGGTATGGGTGCTGCAGGCGTATTCGAATTATTAGCATAGAAAAACCATTTCAAGGAGGAAAATGATATGTCAAATACATTAGAAAATGTAGTCAAAGGCGGAAGCTTTCTACTGGATGATATTGCGGCTGAAAAAGTGTTCACACCGGAGGATTTCACGGATGAGCATAAACTGATTGCCAAAACGACAGAGGAGTTTGTGGTAAATGAAGTGGTTCCGAACCTGGAGCAGATCGAACACCATAATTTCGATATCTCTGTAAAGCTTTTGAAGGAAGCCGGAGAGCTTGGACTATTGGGAGCGGATGTACAAGAGGAATACGGCGGATTCGGGTTGGATAAGATCAGTTCTTCCCTCATCACGGAAAAATTCTCAAGAGCTGGCGGATTCTCCTTATCCTATGGGGCACATGTAGGTATCGGTTCCCTGCCGATCGTCCTCTTCGGAAATGAAGACCAAAAGCAAAAGTATCTGCCAAAGCTTGCATCCGGTGAATTATTGGCTGCATACGCATTGACAGAGCCAGGTTCTGGATCCGATGCACTTGGAGCAAAAACAACAGCTAAATTAAATGCAGAAGGCACCCACTATGTTTTGAACGGTGAAAAACAGTGGATCACGAATGCTGGATTTGCAGATGTATTTGTTGTCTATGCAAAAGTGGATGGCGAGCATTTCTCAGCCTTTATCGTAGAGCGCGGGTTTGGTGGAGTTTCCACAGGACCGGAAGAAAAGAAAATGGGTATCAAAGGCTCTTCCACCCGTACACTGATTTTGGAAGATGCTTTGGTTCCTAAAGAAAACCTTTTAGGTGAAATCGGACGCGGCCACGTTATCGCATTCAATATTCTGAATATCGGACGCTACAAATTGGCAGTTGGGACTGTAGGCGGATCCAAGCGTGGGATCGAGTTGGCGGCAACATATGCCAACCAGCGCCAGCAATTCAAAACGCCGATTGCAAAGTTTTCCTTAATCCAGGAGAAGCTTGCAAACATGGCAACAAAAACATATGCAACGGAAAGCTCCGTCTATCGTACAGTCGGTCTTTTTGAAGACAGCATGGGCCGTCTGACGAAGGAAGAAGAGAAAGATCCGAATGCAGTTGCAAAAGCAGTGGCTGAATATGCAATCGAGTGTTCCCTGAATAAAGTATTCGGTTCTGAAACACTTGATTATGTTGTGGACGAAGCGGTTCAAATCCATGGTGGATACGGTTTCATGGCTGAATATGAAGTGGAGAGAATGTACCGTGACTCCCGTATCAACCGTATCTTTGAAGGTACAAACGAAATCAACCGATTATTGGTGCCAGGCACCTTTTTACGAAAAGCCCTCAAAGGGGAGCTTCCACTGATCCAAAAAGCGCAAAGCCTGCAGGAAGAACTGATGATGCTCATGCCTGAGGAAGTTGGCGATGGCGTATTGGAGCAGGAAAAATATCTTGTAAAGAACGCGAAGAAGATTGCCATCCTGATGACAGGTTTGGCTGCACAAAAATATGGCAAGGCGTTGGAAAGAGAACAAGAATTGCTTGTCAACATCGCTGACATCATCAGCAATGTGTACTCCATGGAATCTGCAGTCCTTCGTACAGAAAAAGCGATTGCAAAGTCCGGTGAAGCGAAAAACAAGCAAAAGATCCTTTACACGCAAGTATTCTGCCAGGAAGCATTCAATCAGATCGAAGCGGATGCAAAAGAAACCTTGATTGCAGCAGAAACCGGAGACACACTGCGCATGATGCTTTCCGCACTCCGCAAATTCACACGCCACACACCAATCAATGTGGTTGCCAAAAAACGCGAGATCGCTGCATCCGTATTGGATGCACAGAAATATACGGTATAATATTTTTTGAATTCGGCGCTTGGAATTCTAAACCGTTCCTTTTTGAGGAGCTTAATTAAATATATGTGCCGAAATGAAAATCGTTTGGTCATCATTATTGGTATACAAAAAAGGGAAACTCGCCGTAGGAATTGGCGAGTTTCTTTATTATGAATATAAATACTGATTCGATTCGTCCTAATCTTTTATTTAAAATGTCTTGTCTTATCGCAGAGCCAGCAAAAGTAAAATAAGCGGAGGTTTTCCGGTTAAATGCAAAATGTAGCTTGTTTCAGGAGAAATAAGGGGAGTTTTTCCGCTTAAGTACAACAAAATCATCCATTTTTGAATTTTTGGAGTCAATAGGCGGAATTTCTCCGTCTATTGACTGCCGTTTTTAATGGTAATTACAAATTAAGCGGAATTTCTCCGTCTATTTATCTGCTCTAGTACCTAACCTAATCTCCCAACGAATAAGTGCGAGCGCTCTTGATCCTAGATGAAGGAATCTGCAGCCTAGTGCGGATATCAACAGCGGTGTATTGTGTTAAATAATTTGAAGAAGGATTTATGCAAAATAGGTCGAATAATACAAAATAGCGTGTTGAAAATTAGGAGTAATCTTCTCCTTTGTGCTACAATATATGAGTAAATTCATGTATGTAAGGTGGTGCAACACGCAATGAATGTGACATTTTACTGGTATCCGAAATGCGGCACTTGCCGGAATGCAAAAAAGTGGCTGGAGCAGCATGATGTAGCACTGAATGAAGTACATATTGTCGAAAATCCGCCTTCCCGCCAGGAGCTGGAAGAGCTATACAAGAAAAGCGGATTGGAACTGAAAAAATTCTTCAATACGAGCGGCATGAAATACCGCGAGCTTGGCTTGAAGGACAAACTTAAGAACATGTCTGAAGCTGAAATGCTGGATACATTGGCAACAGATGGCATGCTGATCAAACGCCCGATCACAACGGACGGCAGCAAAGTGACTGTTGGCTACAATGAAAAGCAGTTTGAAGACACCTGGAAATAAGAAAGCTCATTTCTTACCGTTATGCGGTATGAGTTCTAAATACTATCACTTTTATGGAGGTTAAGAATGATGAACACACCTAAAGAATTGCGCTATTCCGAAGAACATGAATGGGTAAAGGTAGAAGGCGAAAAAGTACGCGTTGGTATCACTGATTTTGCACAATCCGAGCTTGGAGATATCGTATTTGTGGAACTTCCTGAAGTTGGAGATGAAATTTCTGCAGATGAGCCATTTGGAAGTGTAGAATCCGTTAAAACGGTTTCTGAGCTTTATACTCCTATCAGTGGGAAAGTGGTAGAAGTGAACGAAGACTTGAATGACAGCCCTGAGTTCGTAAATGAATCTCCATACGAGAAAGCATGGATGATCGTGGTTGAGCCGACAGATGCAGGCGAAGTGGACCAGCTTATGACTGCTGAGCAGTATGAGGCAATGACAAAAGAAGACTAATAACAAATCCTCATTCCGGGCACCATAAATTTAGCTGCCAATACAGTCTAAAAGGGTGATATGGAATGACTTTGGATAAAAAACGACTAGATATTACAGACCGAGTTGTCGGGAAGATGTCCGATCAGGGCTTCAATCTCTATGTAGAGAATGAATCCATCGGTAGCATGACCTTAACGGAACAAGGGAATCAATATTCCTTGAAGAACGGGTATGAACAGGAAGGAAGCCGTATTTTCCAACAGGTTCAAGTCCCGTCAGAAAAAGATGCCAAATATGTAGATTGCGACTACGAAAATGGATGGTGTTAGCCATCGGTGGGGTTGGGACCTTAATAAGTTCCGCCCCTTTTTTCTATTAACTGCACTTATATTCAATAAAAAGGGGAACATTCATAGTAAGGAGAATATGAATAGTATAAAGAATGGCTGCTTTATACACTTTTAAGAACAGGTGATGGGTATGGAATTGATCGATGTCGATAAAATCATCATTGTCGAGGGGAAATCGGATAAAAAGAGGATTCAGCAGATTATCAACGAACCCGTTCATATCATATGTACGAATGGCACAATAAGTGTGACGCGTTTAGACGAACTGATGGAAGACCTATATGACAAGGAAGTGTATATATTGGTGGACTCCGACGATTCCGGCGACAAACTCCGGAGGCTTTTCAAGCGGGAATTCCCGGAAGCGGAGCATCTCTATATCGATAGGATGTATCGGGAAGTGGCAAGTGCGCCGTATCAGCATATTGCGACTGTCCTTCTAAGTGCAAATATCGATATTCATACACACTATTTATAATAAGCAATATGCATTGAGGATGAGGAAATGAAGGATTGGACAAGAGAACAGCTAATAGATGAGATGGAGAAAGACCAAGTTTCAGTGGTATACTTCTACACTCCCATGTGCGGAACATGCCAAGTGGCAAAGCGGATGCTTGAGGTGACAAAAGAGCTTTTCCCTGACTTTCATTATGGTATGCTAGACGTCAATTACATCCGGGAGCTTGCAATCCAGTGGGAAATAGAAAGTGTCCCCTGCCTGATGATTTTCAGGAACGGGGTCATACAAGAAAAATTATACGCTTTCCACTCGGTCGAGCATCTCTTCTTGTTATTTCAAAAATATAAAGAGGTATAATAGAAATGCCCAAGCACTGCATTTTGCAGTGCTTTTTACATGCTTAGGGAAGAATGATCGATTGAAGAAGGTTTCTGGGATAAAATGCAGAAATAGAACAAATAGTTAGTTTTACAATCAATCAAGTAAGGGGAGGAAGTAAATTGACCAAGACAGGTGAACTCAAAGCTAAAAAAGAACTGTCACAAGAACAAACTGAGGAATTACTAACAGTATTAAAAGCAAGGTTCGATAAAAACATGGATCGCCATGAAGGACTTGAATGGGAAAAGGTCCATGCCAAGCTGAATGCCAATAGTGAAAAACTGTGGTCCCTCAATGAAATGGAAAGGACAGGCGGCGAACCGGATGTTGTGGGCTATGATCAAGAAGCGGATGCATACATTTTTTGTGATTGTTCAGCTGAAAGTCCTAAAGGACGCCGAAGTGTTTGTTATGACAGGGAAGCATTGGAGGCAAGGAAAAAACATAAACCTGAAAATAGCGCTATGGACATGGCAACATCAATGGGCATCGAACTTTTGACGGAAGATGAATATCGGGCGTTGCAGAAACTAGGGAATTTCGATATGAAAACTTCGAGCTGGGTACAGACACCAGCTGATATCAGGAAGCTAGGCGGTGCGCTTTTTTGCGATTATCGCTTCGGTCACGTTTTCGTCTATCATAACGGGGCAGACTCCTATTATGGTGCGAGGGGTTTTCGTGGAATTTTAAGGGTGTGAATTTTTTCCAGAGTTCTATGCATTCAAGGAGGATTAATAAATGAGCAACCAAAGCAAAATCTTTTTTTATGGAGCCATCAGTGTCGATGGATATCTTGCACGTGAGGATCATTCATTGGATTGGCTGATTGGAACGGAAGGGGAGGAGAGCACGGGATATCAGGAATTCTACGACAGCATAGATATCATCGTGATGGGGCGTAAAACGTATGAACAAATCCAGATTCTATCACCGGACGAGTTTCCGTATTCCGGGAAGGAATGTTATGTATTTTCCCGGACGATGAACGGATCCAATGAGAATGTTACTTTCATCAACGAAGATGTGGTAGGATTCACCCGAACACTGAAGAGTCAAGAGGGTAAGAGAATATGGTTAGTCGGTGGCGGAGAGGTGCTGGACCCGATTCTTAAAGAAAAAATGGTGGATGAATTCATCATTCAAATTGCCCCATCCATCATTGGTCGCGGTATTCCCTTATTCATGCCAGGTGATCATGAAAACAGGTTAAAACTACTGGATGTAAGACGCTATAAGCAATTTGCAGAAATGCATTATGAGACAATCAGATAAAAAGGTTGCAGGCAGGACAGATAAATGTTCCTGTCTTTTTTTATTTTGGACGAAATAAACGAGGTGAATCAAGTAATTTTTCTCTTGCCATTTTTCAGAAAAAGGAGTAAATTTATTTAGGGATACGAAATAATGAAACAAGGGGAACATGATGAAAAACTTACGATGGCTTCAGTCATTTAAACAATATAACCGTAATATCCAATTGTTGTTTATGGTAAATATCCTGACCCAGATAGGGCTTGGGATTTTCATGATCGTTTATAATTTCTACATCAGGGAGCTGGGGTACAGCGAGACAGTCAATGGAAGCATGATTGCGATGGCTTCCCTGGCGGCGGCCATTGTCCTCATTCCGGCCGGGATTTTGAGCGATAAGCTAGGCAGGCGGAGAATGATGATATATGGAGTGCTGTTCACAGGCATCTTCATGCTTTTTCGAAGCATATTTGAACTGCAGTCACTCCTTCTGATCAGCTCCTTCATTTCAGGGATTGCGATGGCGTTCATCCAGGTGACAGGGGTTCCGTGGCTAGCAGAGATCTCCACCAAGTCCGAGAGGGTCAAATTGTTCAGCTACCATTTTGCAGTGATGATGGGGGCGAATGTAGTCGGCAACCTCTTGGGAGGAACGCTGACAGACTCGTTCCTGCACCTTTTCGGATTAAGTCCTGTATGGAGCGTCAGGCTCACATTATTGATAGGAAGCATCATTTTCTTCATCGGGATATTCCCGCTCTTAAAAACAACTGAAACTCCAAGGAAAGTGGAGAAAGCAAGCTTTTCCTTAAAAGGCCTTTTCACCTCGATGCCAAAAGGCCAATTAAAGTTGATCATCATGTTTGCCGCAGCACAGGTTCTCATTGGATTTGGTTCGGGGCTTGTCATACCATATCTCAACTTATACTTTGCAGATCGTTTTGATACCTCCAATTCATCCATCGGGCTAGTACTGTCATTGGGTCAGGCGGTGACCGCAGTAGCGATGATCATCGGGCCGGCTTTGGTGAGACGGGTAGGGGATATACGTGCAGTCGTTATTCTTCAGCTTTTATCCCTGCCGTTTATGATGATCACTGCATTTACACATAGCTTCTGGCTTGCCGCACTCGGATTCCTATTCCGTCAGGCACTGATGAACGCGGCCAACCCGATCATTTCCTCCATGATGATGGAAAAAGTGGATGACAGGCTGAAGGGGTTTGCGAATTCAATAAGCCAGATGGTGTTTTCGCTGGGTTGGGCAAGTATGGGACCGGTATCGATGACCATTGTATTGATGTACGGGGAATATTGGGGCTACGCAATCGTGTTCAGCATTACTGCTGTCCTATATCTGACAAGTTCCACTTACTTTTATTTGGCATTCAGAGGAAAATCGACGGCATCCTATCAAAAAGCCAGACTTAAGACATCATAGACTGACATATTTCTTGGGAAATGAAACCCTCAAAGTGGATTCGTGCGATATTTGTTGGAAAAAGATTGCAGGATTCCCCCCTTCTATTCATGAATATCTCTAGTATGAAAAGGGGGAGAAACAATGAGGAGCATGTTAGAACCATTTCTAGATAGAGTAAGAACGAAAACTCATATTCTTGAAATTTTGCCTACTTATTCACTTACCTGCTGTATGATTTCAGAAAATGAGCGTTCGGCATTCATCATAAGCAAAGGCAGGATAGAGTTGATTGACAAGTATGATTCCTTGGATATAAAAGTCGAAGGTCCATCAGAAATCCTATGTCAACTCTTTAGCGGGGCTGGTAAGCTTACCGATGAAAAGTTAGTTTTCCGGGGAAGTTTCCGCCAATTTCTGCTTTTGGATTCTCTTCTGAATCTAACTAAGGAATCCGCCACTTAACGGTAGGTCCCACTCATCTGTCCGAAAAAAAGGATAATGCTTTCATACTAGCGAAATAGTAGTTTACAGATAAAGAGAAGCAGAGCGGAGTGGTAACCTATGTATTATTTTATCGTAAACAAGACCTCGGGGAATGGAAAAGGCGCTAATGTCTGGAGTAAGGTTCAAAAGCTCCTGAAAGCCAAAGGGGTTGAATATCAGGTTTTGTTTACAGATGGCACCGAGAATGACAGAAAGCTTGTCGAAAGCAAAATTGGTTTGGAATGTACAGCCGTGGTCGTAATCGGGGGGGATGGGACGATCCATGGGGTGGCAAATGCGCTTGCCTATAAAAATGTCCCTTTGGGGATCATCCCTGCAGGCTCAGGAAATGATTTTGCCAGAAGTCTGCAAATACCAAAGGATCATGAAGGAGCCTTAAATAGAATCCTTACAGGAAAGGTTAAAACGATGGATCTTGGAAAGGTCGGGCAGGAATATTTCATCACCATTGCCGGGATAGGGTTTGATGGGAAGGTTGCCAAGGTGACAAATGAATCCAAGATGAAGAAGCTCCTTAATAAAATGAGTTTGGGGAGTTTATCTTACATATATAGCCTGATAAAAGTTCTTATTACATATCAACCTACCACTTTGACAATAAAAATCGATGAAAGGATCCATCGTTTTTCGGAAGTGTGGATGATATCCGTTGCCAATCTTCCCTTTTATGGAGGGGGCATCAAAATTTGCCCGGATGCTATAGCTGATGATGGCTTATTGGACATCTGTATCCTGCATGGGGTAAATAGATGGGAACTGTTGATGGTCTTTCCTCGTGCATTTTCAGGCAGTCATATCACTCATAAAAATGTCACGATGCTAAAAGGGAAAGACATTTTTATAACTCCTGAAAAAGATTTGGTGATCCAGTGTGATGGGGAGATTGTAGCACATAATCCAATTGCACTTACGGTGGAAAAAGAAGCTTTGCATATTTTATGATTTTTTTGTTTGACAGACCAATATCACCGTGATACGATAACACTCGTTACTTAAAAAATAATCTGATTTACCCAAATACTTAACTAAATATTGTAATCTCTTATCGAGAGAGGTGGAGGGACGTGCCCGATGAAACCCGGCAACCGTCAACAAGGAATTGTTGAAATGGTGCCAATTCACACAAAGCATTATGTGCTTTGATAGATGAGAGAAAGGACTCTTTTAATATTTAATCCTTTCTGCTCATTGCTGCGGAAAGGATTTTTTGTTTTCTATTGACAGGTGTGGGTAAGCTAAGAGAAGCAGGCTAGAAGGAAGGTGTTCGTATGATTTCATTACAGGGTGTAAAGAAAGTATTTCAAACGAGAAATGGAAAAGTCACTGCTGTGGATGATATAGATTTATCGATTAATCAAGGAGAAATCTTTGGCATCATCGGTTATAGTGGTGCAGGGAAAAGCACATTGATCCGTATGCTGAATGGATTGGAAACTCCAACAAGCGGTGTGGTGGATGTTGCCGGCCGTGATTTAGGAAAAGTCAGAGGAAGACAGTTGCGTGAGGCACGTCAGGAAATCAGCATGATATTCCAGCATTTCAATCTGCTGTGGTCAAGGACGGTAAAAGAGAATATTGCCTTTCCACTGGAGATTGCAGGCGTTAATCGTGAAGAGAGAAACAAGCGGGTAGCGGAGCTTGTAAAGCTGGTCGGTCTGGAAGGACGGGAGGATTCCTATCCAGCCCAACTCAGTGGAGGTCAAAAGCAGAGAGTCGGTATTGCCAGGGCGTTGGCAAATAACCCAAAGGTTCTTCTTTGTGATGAAGCGACCTCGGCACTTGATCCACAAACAACAGATTCCATTTTGGAGCTGCTGGTGGATATCAATAAGAGATTAAAGCTGACAATCGTATTGATTACGCATGAAATGCATGTTATCAGGAAAATCTGTCACCGGGTAGCAGTCATGGAGGCAGGAAGAATCGTGGAGCAAGGAAATGTACTCGACGTTTTCCGTAAGCCACAACAACCGATTACAAAGCGCTTTGTAAAACAGGTCACTGAGCCTGAGGAAACACAGGAGACGATAGAGCATCTCTTGGCCGAGTTCCCGCAGGGCAGAGTCATTCAACTCACTTTTGTCGGTGCATCTGCCGAACAGCCGATCATCACGAACTTGATACGCAAGTTTGCAATAGACGTCAATATCCTGCAAGGGAAAATCTCTCAAACCCAAAACGGGGCATATGGCACATTGTTTGTCCACTTGGACGGGGAAGAATCAGAAGTGGATAAGGCGCTCGCATACATCCGTGAACAGCAGGTGGAGTTGGAGGTGATGACGAATGTTTGAACGCGTCAACTGGGATAAGATGTACGATGCAACGATGGAAACACTTTATATGAGTAGTATCTCGGTGCTGATTACCTTTTTCTTAGGTATTATTCTTGGACTTCTATTATTTTTAACGGCTAAGGGAAACATATGGCAAAACAGATTCATCAATGAATTGGTAGCAGCTGTCGTCAATATATTCCGTTCCATTCCATTCGTGATCCTGATTGTATTGTTGATTCCTTTTACAAGGGCGATACTGGGTACCATTATCGGAGCGGATGCAGCTTTGCCGGCATTGATTATCGGGGCAGCCCCTTTCTACGCACGCATGGTGGAAATCGCCCTCAGGGAAATTGACAAAGGTGTGATTGAAGCGGCCCGTTCGATGGGTGCGAAAACCTCAGAGATCATATGGAAAGTTTTGTTGCCGGAATCGATGCCAGCACTTGTTTCTGGGATCACGGTGACAGCCATCGCAATTGTAAGCTATACCGCAATGGCTGGCTTTGTCGGAGCCGGCGGGCTGGGGAACCTGGCATTCCTTGATGGATTCCAGCGTAATAACTGGGATGTCACTTTTGTATGTACCATCATCATTTTAATCATTGTGTTTGTTATCCAATTCATTGGTGACTTTATAACAGCTAAATTAGACAAACGATAAGAAAGCGGGGATTTTACAGATGAAAAAATTATTAAGCTTTGCAGTCATTTCATTATTGGTTCTAGTACTTGCTGCTTGCGGTTCCAATGGGGACGGCGGGAACGGTTCAGGCGATGGTAAAGGTATTAAAGAAGGTAAGTTGGTGGTAGGTGCTTCAAATGTACCTCACGCTGAAATTCTTGAAGAAGCAGCACCTTTGTTGGAGGAAAAAGGAATCGAACTTGAAATTAAAACATTCTCTGACTATGTAATTCCTAACCAGGCTTTAAAAGATAAGGATCTTGATGCCAACTTCTTTCAACATGAGCCATACCTGAAATCTCAAATCGCAGATAACGGCTATGAGTTTGAAAGTGCCGGTGGTGTCCATATCGAGCCAATCGGTGTTTATTCCAAAAAACATGATAGCCTGGAAGATCTTCCAAAAGGCGCGGAAATCCTGATGAGTAACTCTGTTGCCGATCACGGCCGTATTCTTTCCATGCTTCAGGAAAAAGGATTGATCACCTTGAAAAAAGGTGTGGAAAAAACAGCAGCAACTGTGGAAGACATTGAGAAGAACCCGAAAGATTTACAGTTCAACACACAATTCGAAGCTGCTTTCCTTCCTCAAGCATACTTGAATGGTGATGGCGATGCAGTTCTGATTAACGGGAACTATGCACTTGGTGCCGATATCGACCCTGCCAAAGAAGCGATTGCACTTGAGTCACCTGAAGACAATCCATATGTGAACCTTGTAGTTGTCCGTTCTGAAGACAAAGACAATGAGCAGATCAAAGCATTGGTGGAAGTTCTTCAATCCGAAGACATCAAAAAGTTCATCGAAGAAAAATACCAAGGCACTGTCATTCCTGCTGGGGAGTGATGGTAGCTGAAAAAGCGTCCTTCATCGGGCGCTTTTTTTATCGGATGGTCATGTCGATGAATACATTCCTCCTTCCTGAACAAATACTAACACTGTGAAAAATCAGGATGGGAGTTGTTACAAATGGAACAACAATATGAACCGAAGAACTATGCAGAAAGCGCACTTCATGACTATAAAGCGGGTTTAGGTGTCTTTACCGAAAAAATGCCGGAGCTTGCACATCACTATAATGAATTCACGGAAGCCTGTTTCAAGGAAGGTGTGCTGGACAGAAAGCAGAAGCAGCTCATAGCGCTTGGTGTGAGTGTCTATTCTCAGGACGAATACTGTATCGTGTACCACACGAAGGGTTGCCTTGATCAAGGAGCTACAGAACAAGAGATATTGGAAGTATGCGGTGTGACAGCGGCTTTCGGCGGCGGAGCAGCAATGAGCCAGTCCGTGACACTGGTGCAGTCGTGCATTTCGGATTTTAATGATTTGAAGCATTAATCACCGGATAGCTGTTGGAAAGTGATTTAGCACTCACTTTTTGGCAGCTTTTTTTTATGCAAGCTTTTGAAGGGGTTAAAGGACTTTTCAAGGTGATTGTCTGAGGAAAAAGGGCCAATAGAAGGAGTCTAAAGGACTTTTCAAAGGGATTGTCGGTAGAAAAGGCCAATAGAAGGGGTCTAAAGGACTTTTCAATGTGATTATCGATGGAAAAAGAGTCAAGTCCTGATTATTGTGTAAAATTGCAGGCAATGATTTCAACCCTATTATTTTTTTGGCGAAGCTTCCATGGACTTTTTTCTTCAAATCTG